>JACQFQ010000071.1 GCA_016199985.1 Verrucomicrobiota bacterium
AGCTTTTCGCATCCCCAGCTTATTGAACAACCCGGCAAAAAGTACCAGGTTTACTTTCTTAAGCTTATCTCAAACATCGATCTCAGCCCCGTAAACATTGCCTGCTATCAACTCCCACTTTTTGATGCCTTACAGGCATTGCCTCTAGGGAGACGAACCAGAAGGAGTCGCGACGGCGGCCGCTGAGGCCTCCAACAAGGGCTTGAGAGTCGCCCAAACCGTTTCGCCGATTCGTCGATGGCCCTCGGGAGTCGGATGAATCTGATCCGCCTGGTTCAGCTCAGGATTCCCTCCCACGCCTTCCAGCAGGAACGGAATGAGGCCGACATGTTTCTCGCGCGCGACTTCGGGGAAGGTGGCTTTGAACTCTTTCGTGTAGTCAGGGCCCATGCTCGGGGGCATCCGCATGCCAGCGACCAGCACCCGGGCTTTCGGATAGAGGGAACGGGCCTTGTCGATGATCGCCGAAAGATTCGACCGTGTGAGAGCCGGAGTCAGCCCGCGCAGGCCGTCATTGCCTCCCAGAGCCACCACAAGAACATCCACAGGCTGACGCAGAATCCAATCGACGCGTCGCAATCCGCCCGCGGTTGTGTCGCCGCTGACCCCGGCGTTGACCACGACGAACGGAAGTCCCGCGGCTGTGATCTTCCTTTGAACGCACGCGGGATAAGCCTCCTCGACATCCACGCCCAGCCCGGCGGTCAAGCTGTCGCCGAGAAAAACAACGCGCTTCGGGCTGACCGCAGGCGGCGCGCCCGCCTCGACAGAGAACGACGGGAGGAAGAGGAAGAGGACAAGAAGCCAGAAAGCGAGTCCAGGGCGCGGGGATGCGTGCGGAGCGAGGGATTTCATCCGTTGGCGCCGACCGCCTCGGGCTCGACCCACTTCCCGTGGTCGCGAATCAAGTCCACGAGACGCTCCACAGCCTCGACTTCGGGGATGTTGAACTTTACCGCTTGTTTTCCGACGTACAAATTGATCTTCCCCGGCGCGCCTCCGACGTAGCCGAAGTCCGCATCGGCCATCTCGCCAGGCCCATTCACGATGCAACCCATGATCGCAATCTTGACGCCCTTGAGATGCGCCGTCCGCGCCTTGATCCGCGCGGTCACGGTTTGGAGATTGAACAGGGTGCGGCCGCAGCTTGGGCAGGCGACATAGTCCGTCTTGAAAGATCGACAGCCCGCGGCTTGGAGGATGTTGAAGGCCAACCGGAGGGACAGTCCCGCGCCCGACTCGCCTCGGATCAGGATGGCGTCGCCGATGCCATCGCAGAGCAGCGCGCCGATGACCACCGACGCCCGCAAAAGCGCGGCCTCCGGCGACAACGGGACGGCGTCGAAGCGAAGGCAATCCTTCAAGAGAATCGGATTGCTCCGCCCCATCGATCGGAGCTTCGCGGCGAGGAGGCGAAACGCGCTGATCGCGGGAAGGCTGACCCCATCCTTCACTGTGATGAGCTGGGTGTCGCAATTCACCTCGAACGAGTCCAAGGGATCCACTTCGAGAACATTGAGATCCTCGTACACCGCCTCCGGCCGGACGTCGTCGCCGGGCCGGATCTTGCCCGCGACCTTGTCCCATGTGGCGCGAGTGACAACAACGCGAATCGTCTGCTCTCCCCCGCAGCGTGTTCCATCCATGCCCAGCTCGATCTCGGGGGTTTGCCGCCGCTCGAAGGTGAAGGGGTCGTAGGACGGCGCGATCGCCGGGACATCCACCGAACGATTAACGAGCTTGGGGATCTCGTCGAGCAGGTCCCGGCACACGGCGATCTCGTTGGGCGAGTCCTCGGTGAGCGACACGCGGATGGTGTCGCCGATGCCGTCGCACAACAGCGATCCGATGCCGATGGCGCTCTTGATGCGGCCGTCCTCGCCCTCTCCGGCTTCGGTGACGCCGAGGTGGAGTGGATAAGCCCAGTCCGAGCCCAACTCAGCGAGCCTGGCGGTTAGGAGCCGGTAGCACTGGATCATGACCTTCGGGTTGCTCGATTTCATCGAGAACTTGAAGTTGTGAAAGTCGTGCTTCCGCGCGATGCGGGCGAACTCGAGGGCGCTCTCCACCATTCCCAGCGGCGTGTCGCCAAACCGGTTCATGATGCGGTCGCTGAGCGATCCATGGTTGGTTCCGATGCGCAAGGCGCGATGCTTCTCAAGGCACAACTTCACGAGAGGAGTGAAGCGCTCCTCGATTCTCGAGAGCTCCGCGGCGTACTGGTCTTCGGAGTATTCGCGCTCGTTGAACTTCTTGGAGTCGGCGTAATTCCCAGGGTTAATGCGCACGACCTCCACCCACCTCGCGGCTTCCATCGCGGCGTCCGGCTTGAAATGGATGTCGGCCACCAGAGGCGCGAGGCATCCGCGGCCACGAAGCTCAGCGCTGATCTTCTCGAGATTGGCGGCGTCTTTCACCGTGGGCGCCGTGATGCGAACCAGCTGACACCCCACGGCGACGAGATCCAGGGTTTGCCGCACGGAGGCGGCGGTGTCCATGGTGTCGCAGGTCAGCATGGACTGCATGACCACCGGCTCGCTGCCGCCCAGCGCCACGCCGCCCCGACCCAGGGTTCCGATGACGATCTCGCGGGAAAGGCGTCGTTGGTAAGAGTAAGGAGATGGGCAATACTTCATGGCGGCGGATCAGTGCGCGACAGGAGCGGGGGCGCTCGAGGATGGCATTGCGGTCTTGGGCGAGAACTGCGGGGGCTTGCCGCGGCCGCCCCTGCCGTGGAAGAGGTCCTGGGTGTCGAAGAAAGTAAGGAACAGCATGAATCCGATCAGCACGATGGCGCAGGCCGACTGGACGTGCTGGAGGACTTTCAGGCTGACCGGTTTTCGGCGGATGCTTTCAATGAGCGCGAGGGTGATGTGGCCGCCGTCCAGAACAGGGAATGGCAGCAGGTTCAAGATGGCCAGGTTGACGTTCAACAGAACGCTGAAATAGAGAGCGAGCCGCCATCCCTGGTCGGTCTTGAAGAGCAGGTAATAGTTGCTGAGAATCTTCACCGCGCCGCCCAGCTGCTGCACCGAGATCGTGGACTTGGGGGCAATGACCGCTTCGAGAGTGTCCGCCATCGCGTTGAGGCTGGCCCGGATCTGCTCGACGGGGAGTGGATAGGCGAGTTGCATCCTGCCGCCATCGGTCCACTCGAGTCCCAGCTTGGGTTTCTCATCGGGAGGATCGACGGGGCGCTCCGGAGTCACCTGCACAGTGAATTCGGAAGTCCCGCGGCGCACCTTCATCGAAACGGGCTTTTCTCCGCCCTCGCCGACGATCTCAGCCACTTGGGCGAAATGCGCCACAGCCCGGCCGTTCACGGATACGATTTCATCGAACTGTCGGAGGCCGGCGACCTGAGCCGGGCTGTTTGTCACGACATTGAAAATGATCGGGGTCTGGGCAGGCTCGATTTGAATATCGCGAAGCGCCTTCCTTTGCCAAACCTTCGTCACCGCGTTGGTGGGAGTCACCTCGACGGATTGGCGTTTTCCATCCCGCTCGAAAAGGATCGAAAGCGTAGTCCCTTCGCTGCGAACCACTCGCCACTGAACGCTGCTGCCCATTCCGATGAACTTGGTCACGGGCTTTCCGTCGACTTCGATCAGTTTGTCCCCGGGCTTCAAACCCGCTCGCTCGGCTGGTCCCCCCTTGATCACCGCGCCCACGATCGTGGTGGTTTCAGACTCGTGGACGGGCCGACCGACCTGCCATACGGTGAAGGCGAAAACAAAGGCGAGGAGGAAGCTGAACAGAGGACCGGCGAATGCGACGATAATCTTATCCAGCGTTGAGATCGCTGGCAGGATCTCCTTGGTTTCTGTCGCGCCCTCCAAGGCCTCCATCGGCGCCATCTGAGGCAGGGACACATAGCCTCCGGCGGGAATGTACCCGAGGGCGTATTCCACATCGCCGAACTTCCGGCTCCAGATGGGCTGTCCAAACCAAATGGCAAACCGCTCCACTTTCAGGCCCCTCCACCGTGCGGCGAGAAAGTGTCCGAGCTCGTGGACAAAAATCAGCACGTTGAAGAGAACGAGCACTTCAAGGCCAATAAAGATCGGTTTTAGGTAGTCCATGCAATTGCCAGCGGCTGATCGAAGTTCGAGGACCACGGCTCAACAGGGCGGCGGACTCGAACGCGGACGTCAGTATAGGATGAGAGAAAGGCGGCGCAATGCGGAATCCTGAAAAGTCAGGCCACTTGGCGTGAAACCTTCGAAAGGGAGTTGGGGTCCAAACCTGAGGGGGTCCACGCCCCCGCCACATCATGATTGGCATTGGCTCCGAACGCCAATGCGTGTTGAATGGGGCGCGTCGCCTGTCGGAGGGCCGACCCAGTCCTACCGCCCCTGCGGTCGGAGGATGCAGACCGTGGAAGAAGCGGCCGACGATTGATCGACCATTATGCCAGAAAAGCCATTTGCCCAAGTCCCCCGGGACCTTCGAGAGTTCTACCAGAAGGGCGCCACCGCGTTGGAGCGACAGAATGTGGACTACGCCATATCCATCCTTGAGCAGGTGGTGTTGCGCGAGCCCGGGTTCCTCGAAGCAAGACAGGCGCTTCGCGCCGCGCAGATCAAGAAACATGGCTCGGGCGGCGGGTTCTTCAAGAAGATGATTGGCAGCGCGAGCAACTCCCCGCTCCTGGCGAAAGGCCATCTGGCGCTTCGCAAGAATCCGATCGAAGCCATGGCCGTGGCTGAGCAGATGCTCTCCAGCGAGCCGAACAGCCAATCCGCCAACAAGCTGTTGGCCGAAGCGGCGCTCGCCGCGGAGCTGCCGAAGACCGCGTGCTTCGCGCTGGAGCTGGCAAAAAAGCAGGCGCCCAAGGACACCGAGATCCGCCGCTGCTACGCCCGGGCGCTCAGCGCGGCGGGCTTGGAGAACAAATCCGAGGAAGTCTATCAGGAGCTTGTGGCCGAGAATCCGGACGACCCGGAGCTGTTGATGGAGTATAAGAATCTCGCGGCCAAGAAGACCCTTGTGCAGCAGGGCTATGAGGCGCTGGCCGATGGTTCCGGTTCTTATCGCGACGTTCTCAAGAACAAGGAAGAGGCGGTCTCCATCGAGCAGGAGAATCGCCAAGTGAAGACCGAGGACGTGGCCGCCAAGCTCATCATCGAAAGCCTCGCGCGGTTGCAGCGCGAGCCCGACAACATGAAGGTGGTCCGTGGGCTGGCGGAGCTTTACACCCAGAAGAACGAGTTCGAGAAGGCGCTGGAGTGCTATCAGCGGATGAAGAACTCGCCGTCGGGCAACGACCCGTCGCTCGACAAAGCCATCGCGGAAACCCGCACTCGACGACTCAACCATGAGCTCAGTCTTCTGGACGCAACCGATCCCGATTACGAGACGAAGAAGGGGGAGCTGGAACGTCAGCGGACCGAGTTCATCCTTGCGGAGTGCAAAGACCGGACGGATCGGTATCCCACGGACCTTCAGATCAAGTTCGAGCTGGGAGAGCTCTATTTCAAAGCGGGGAAAGTCACGGAGGCGATTCAGGAATTTCAGAAAGCGCAGACGAATCCCAACCGCAGACTGCAATGCGTGAGCTATCTGGGTCAGTGCTTCAGCCGTCGCGGAATGCACGACATGGCGGTTCGCAAGTTCCAGGACGCGCTGAAAGAAAAGCCGGAGTTCGACGACGTGAAAAAGGAGCTGATCTACCATCTGGGCTGCGCGCTGGATGCGCTGGGAAAGAAGGGGGAGGCGATCGAACAGTTCAAGCAGATCTACGAGTCGGATATCGGCTACAAGGACGTGGCCACGCGGGTGGAAACGTATTACGCCAGCGGCGGATCCTGAACATTCGATCCAAAAACACAGCCGCCGAAGCCCATCCTCGAACAGACGGATCGGGCTCCGGCGGCGTCACGGTGTCCTTCGGATCGGATCGAAGAGCACCGTGAAATGGTCATCTCAGCGCGAGGATCATCCGCTCCATGCTCCCCTGCAGCTTTTACAACTTTGGTTGTCGAAGGACGCCGACCCCAACACCTCCTCTACAAACGTTCGGGTCGACGCTCATCCAAACCCGCTTCATGCTCCTTGTCACGAAGCGACAACCAGCTGCCTTCAGCCATTGAGCCAACAAACCGCGCAACCGTGATAACGCGTCACAGAATACCGGAAGAATGGCTCCCGGCAATCGCTTGAAGTAGTGGAACGATGAAGAAAGGGCGGGAGAGATTCCCTAGAATTAGGGGGGACGGGGAGATCGGAGGATCCAGCGTCCCGGTCGGACCGAAACCACGGACAGGGAGGACGGTTGGGAGCGAAGAACGCAATAGAGAAATCGCGCGCGACTTGCGTGTGACTTCTATTTTAGCGGGACCTTGAGCAGCTCCTCGGGAGTCCAAGGGCCACGATCCTTGATCTCGGTCCGCACGGCCTTGACCTGTTCCGGCGTGACGGCTGGCGCCTTGTTGCCCCACTCGCTCCTGACATACGTCAGCACGTCGGCGATGTTGGTATCGCTCAATGAGGCTCCGACCGGCGGCATAAGATTGTTGAACGCCATGCCGCTGACGGTGATGGGCCCCTGCGCCCCGCTCAGAACGATGCGAATGACGCGGTTCGCCCCATCTGTCTGGACCCAATCGGATCCGGCCAGAGGAGGAAACTGTCCGGGAAGGCCACTGCCGGAGGATTGGTGACAGGCCACGCAGGCGCTCTCGTAGACCTTCTTGCCCTGCTTCCGTTTCTCGGCCACGGGATCCACGGGCTTGTCGTTGGCGAGCTCGTCCTCATTGGAGTAAGGGGCGTAGATCCTCGCGTCAAAAGCGCCTCTATTCGCCATCAGGTGCATGTCAGAAGCGTACATGACCATGAGGATCAGAATGAAGAGGAACATCGGAATCGGATGGCCATCCGCCCGCGGTTCGGCGTGCTCGTCGAGAAAGTCGATCCTGTCCAAGCCGCTCCCGACGCGCTCCGAGAGAGCGCTGGAAGCGGGCTGAGAGGGTTTCTTCTTCTTACTCATGGCTTCTGGGTCAGGCTGGGCGCCTTGACTTGGTTGGTGACGGCCACCGGGAGCGGAGCGGAGAACAGGGGCACGTCCGCGGACAGGCTTTGCAGGTAGGCGACCAGAGCGAGGGCCTGGGGCTTGGGCGTGACTTCGTATCCCGCCTCGGTGTCCGCCGGGAGGGCGTTCAGCGAGGGCTTCTCGTTGGCCTCGAGCTTGCGCTTGAAGAACAGGTATTCGTACCGCGGCATGTAGGATTCCTTCACGACGAGGCGCGGGTTGTAGAGATGCCGGAGGTTCGAAAGGGAGCTGGGCTGCCGCTTGCCGACATTCGTCAGGTCAGGGCCGAGCCGCAGCGAGCCCAGTTGCACCGGGTTGTCCTGGGCGTAGTCCTGAGCGATTGTCCGACGTCTTCCCCAGCCTCGCGCGACATCCGAGCCCAAAGTTTTGGGTCGAACCTGCTGCGTATGACACTCGACGCATCCCTGAGCGCGATAGACCTCGGCGCCCTGCTGGGCCAGTCCGTTGCGCGGGGCGGGATAGTAGGCGCCTGTGTCGTCGACGTATTCCAACTCCGCGCGCCCAACCGCATGGTGAGGAAGGAAGATCGCGCCGTAGAAAGAGCCGGCAACAGCCGCGACCAACCCCAGGAAAACAAGCGGAACTTGATTCATGCCCGGGCCCTCGCTTTCTTGTCCGATCCGGGGCTGCGCCCTCCGCAACACCACTGGAAAAATTCCGCCCGGATCGTGGCGGTATTGGTTGCGAATGACTTGAGGAGGGCGACCGCCAGAATGATCTGGCCCAGAAGCAGGGCAAGGTATCCGGTGGTGGCTGAGCGTATAAAAAGGGTCATCGTGCTGGACGCGGCCGTGAAAGCCACCGAAGGATCCGCCAGCTTTCCACCAACAGACACCCCGCCAAGCAGGTAGCTCCCCGAGATGAGAACGATGCCAAGAAGGCTCAGCAGCAGGTGCGCAATGAAGGGCAAACGTTTCGGGAAGCGCCCACCCAAAATGCGTTCCCAGATGTGGGCGATCGCGCCCATGAAGAGCAGACCGGCGAAGCCGAAAACGGCAAAATGCAAGATCCCTTGGGAGTAGGTCGTGAAAAGCAAAGTGCGGGGAGCGGGGCCGATCGTTGAAAGAATGTCCAACAGCACGAAAATCGGGAAGGACAGCGAACCAAAGAGAACATAGGGCCATGCGACGCCCTCGTTCGCGGAGGTCTTGCCGGCGAACCAAGTGTACAGGCAATCCATGGTAAAGGCCGCAGCTGGCACGATGATCAGCCACTTGGCGCCCACTCCCACTCCCAGGAGCCAGCGCGGAAGCGGACCATCCGCCATCAGGCTCAATCCGCTCCATCCGCCAAAAACAACCAGGGTCCAGAAGCACAGCAGCGCGGAATCATGGCTGCGGAGGGGCTTGCCTGTGACCTTCGGAAGCAGATAGTAAGCGACCGCCATCGCCATGGAGGTCAGCCAAAGGTAGGTCATTCCGTTGACGAAATAGGCGTTCACCACGGCCTGCATCACGCCTCGCAGGGGTTCGACCACCGCGAGCATGTAGGCAAGCGACATCAGCCAGGGAAAGACCAGCAGCCCCGCAAGGAGGAACCAGACGGAAACGTAGAGCTGCTTCTCTTCGCGCTTGTGCAACGTGTAGAGGGCGCTCAGCGCGACGAGGGCGTAGCCTCCGACAATGATGGAGGCGCCCTGGCGGGGAATCTCCATCCATGTGAACCCGGTGGTCTGGCCCGCGAGCACTTGCAGAACCCCGAACGCGACCCCGGCGTTGAGCGCCAGCGCCCCGATGCCCGCGATCCCGGACAACCGGAGCTCGACGCGGGACAATCTTGAAATCATCCAGAGGGAGCAGCCCAGGGCGGCTTGAGCGGCAAAACCGTAGAGCACGGCGTCCATGAACGCCGGCCGCAACCGGCCATAGCTGACCCACTCGCACTGCGCCCAGAAGCCCGGGGCGTGCATTTTGATCGAGGAGAAGAGACCCATCGTCAGCCCGATGATCAACCACGACATCGCCCCTGTGAAAAGCAACACCACGGGCCAACGGCACGAGCGATCGATCCGATCTGGATCGACGACCGACGCGCTCTGCGAGATATGTTTGGTATCGCCCATCGGGTCTTCGCTTATTCGAAGGTCGGAATGAAATTGGCCTTGTCCGAGCGCGACACAAGATTGCTGCGGGCGGCGTCGGGATTGGCGCGGTACATCTGCTCTGTGAGCGCGACCGCCTGGCTAACCTTGAGCCGGTAGATGCCCTTCGCCCCGTCGATCTTCGCGTAGCTGTTGATCTCGGCCTCCGCGGCGGCGCGAGTTTCGGTCAAGGCCTTGGATCGCTCCTGCGAGCGTGCGGCGTTGAGCGAAGGCGGCGCGGAGACGTTCTTCATCGCGACCGCCAACACGCCCACGATGGCGAACGCGCCCAGCAAGGCGACAGCGTAAGGAACCACGGATCGATCGTTGTCAGTTCTCATGATGACTCCTATTTCACGGCTTTCGGCGCGGCGTGGCCATGATCGCCGGCGTCATGGTCGTGAAAATGAACACCCAGCGCCTCGGCCAGACGCGGATCCCTCACAGGATAGGGAGCGCTCGCCCCGAAACCCTTGAGCCAGGCCGCGCTCGCGACGCCTCCGATGAAAAGAAAGCACCCGATGTCCGTCAGGGTGAGCTCGAAACCTTTGGGGCGGAATATCGGCATGACATTGAAGCTCATGTCGCAGAAATGCATAAGCCACGCCCATGCGCAGACCGGCAGGATGACGGGCAGCGAGAGCTTCGCGTCGATGCGCAGCAGAGCGAGGAATGGAATCACGAAATGGCCGAACACGATGAGCATCGAGATCCCCCACCAGGCGCCAATTTCGCGCTTCACGTAGTAGAAGGTTTCCTCGGGGATCGCGCCGTTCCAGATAATGAAGTATTGGGAAAAGTTGATGTAGGCGTAGAAGACCGTGAAGGCGAAGAAAAGCGTTGCGGTGTCGTGAAACTGCTTCCGCTGGATCACCTGACCCAAAACCCCATCGCGTTTGAGAACCAGCGACAAAGCGTAAACCGTCGCCAAAGTGGTCCAAACGCTCCCGGCGAAATAGTACACGCCATACATCGTGGAGAAAAACTGATGCTCCAGTCCCTTCATCCACATAATCGCGCCCATCGTCGTGGAGAGAGCGAAGGCAAAGATGCCCCACGCGGAGTAGAATCGCAGCTTGCGGGTATGCGAGGCCGCGCCGTCGGCGTCCTGGGCGACGGAGTGCCTTCGAAGCTGGAACGTGAGAAACGACAAGAGGACGAAGACGCCTATGGTGACGCCGTACCAGCCGCCCATCGTGAACAGAGGATACTTCGCGTGGAGAGCGTGATCGGACTCGGGCGGGTCGATGGTCATCCACGGATAAATGGTTTTCGCGAGCGCCAGGATCGGAATGAACAGAACGAACATCGTCGGCGCGAGGCAGGCGAGGTTCTCATTGATGCGACGCAGCGGAACCGACCAACTGGCGTCGAACAGGTGGTGGACGAGAGTGAGGAACAGTCCGCCCAGGCAGAGGCTCATGAAAAACATAAACGCCTGGAGGTAGGACGGCCCGAACTGTTGGGCGAAGCCGGATTCCGGCGTCTTCGAAGCCAGAGCGCCCAGGACCGCGATCACCGCGCCGATGCCGGCCACGGCGAGGGTCTTCTTGGTGTGCTTGGCCGCGAAGCCGGCCGCCCCGGCGCTGAGAGTGGTTCCAGAGTTCGAATCCATAGCCTTACTTGATTGAAGCCCGATCCGCCGCAGGGATGTCATCCAACAGCCCCAGTCGCGACAACTGCAGCGCGCGCACATACGCCACCACGGCCCAGCGATCCTTCGGGTCCAGCACCGAACCGTAAGCTCCCATCAAATTCCTGCCGTTGGTGATGGTGTCGAAGATTTGACCGTCCGACGCGGTCACGAGCTTCCGCCCCTTCTGGTCGTGCAGGTCGCCAACCAGGGTCATCCCCAACTTCGATGTGACGCCCTTTCCGTCTCCCGAAGCGCCGTGGCACGGCAGGCAGTAGATGGTGTAGCGCTCCTGCCCTCGCGCCATGAGCTCGCTAGTCACAGGCACCGGGATTGCGTTCACAAAATTCGTGCCGCCAGGGATGCGGCCGGTGTTCTCCGCGGTCTGTTCCCAACGCGAGTTGCGGGCAATCGTCCCCTGGGGGGGCAGCTGACTGCTGCGGCCATCCTTGAAAAAAGCGTTCTCCGCCTGCGGCCTCAGCTTCGGTTGCCGATCCATGTCGGGGAACAGCTCGATGGGCGGTCGGCGCGTCTTGTCGCCTTTGAACCCGGCGAAGCCCACGACAACCGCCACGCAGACCACCCAGACTATAAAGATGTAGCGCATTAGTCTCTCACCTCCTCAATCCGCTTGGAGCCTGTCGTTTCAAGAAGCCTCTTGGTCTCAGCGTCGGAGAACTTGGGGTCCGCCGTCTCCACAAAGAGGAAGAATGTGTCGTCCGTGGAGCGCGCGAACCGCTCCATTTTGAACAGAGGGTTATAGAGCCTAGGGAGTCGATTCATGATGAACATGCCGAAGAGCGAACCAAAGGCGCCCAGCAGAATCGTGCACTCGTACGCCACGGGGAAGGAATAGATGGGGCTGAACAGCGGCTTGCCTCCGACCGCGATCGGGTAGTCCGACGCGTTCATCCACCAGATCATGATCATCCCGCAGGTGTAGCCCGTAAGCGCCGCGATGAAGGTGAACCAACCCACGCGCGAATTGCCCAAGCCCATCGCGTCGTCCATCCCATGGACAGGGAAGGGCGTGTAGACATCCCAGCGGCGATACCCGGCGTCCCGGAACTTTTCTGCCGCGCGCATCAGCTCGCCCGGCGTGGCGTACTCCGCCAGCAGGCCCAGCTTCACGGTATAATCGGTGTTCAATTCAGGCATGGCGTCAGATGCGGTTAGTGGGCCTGCGCACCCCCGAGAGGATGATGCGGATCGGCCTGAGGCGTCACTCCCTTGACCTCAGCAAGAGCGATCACGGGAAGGAAACGCATGAAGAGCAGGAACAAAGTCAGGAACAGTCCAAACGATCCGATGAACGTCCAGATGTCCACCCAGGTGGGGCTGTAGTAAGCCCAGCTTGATGTCAGGTAGTCGCGGTGCAGCGAGGTCACGATGATGACAAAGCGCTCGAACCACATCCCGATGTTGACAAAAATGGTCACAATGAAGACGAACCAAATCTTTGTGCGACACCATTTGAACCAAAAGAGCTGCGGAGAGATGACATTGCAGCTGATCATGGTCCAATAGGCCCACCAGTAGGGCGCGGGCTTGACCCCAAAAACCTTGGACAAGATCCAGGGATCCGCGGCGCGGTTATTGATGAACACAAAGCGCTCGTAAGGATTGCCGCTATACCACGCGATGAAGAACTCCATGGCGTAGGCGTATCCCACGATCGAACCCGTCCCCAGGATGACCTTGCACATCAGCTCGACGTGCCGGACCGTGATCACGTCCTCCAGCTTGCAGATCGTCCGCAGGGGAAGCATCAGCGTGAGCACCATGCCGAAGCCGGAGAAAATCGCGCCCGCCACGAAGTACGGCGGGAAGATCGTGGTGTGCCATCCCGGGAGCTGTGAGACCGCGAAGTCGAAGGAGACGATGGAGTGGACGGACAGCACCAGAGGGGTGGAGAGGCCGGCGAGGAGCAGATAGGCCTTCTCGTAATTTCGCCAGTGTCGGTTGGATCCGCACCAGCCCATCGCGAAGAGGCCGTAGGCAAGTTTTCGGATGCGGCTCTTGGCGCGGTCGCGCATGGTCGCGAGGTCGGGGATCAACCCCATATACCAAAACAGAAGCGACACCGTGAAGTAGGTGGAGACCGCGAACACGTCCCAGAGCAGAGGGGAACGGAACTGGGGCCAGATGGAATTGGCGTTGGGCAGCGGCAGCAGCCACCAGCCAAGCCAGATGCGCCCGATGTGAATCAGCGGATAGATGCCGGCGCACATGACCGCAAAGATGGTCATCGCTTCGGCGGCGCGATTGATCGAAGTGCGCCACTTCTGCCGCAGGAGGAAGAGAATCGCCGAGATCAACGTTCCGGCGTGGCCGATGCCGATCCAGAACACGAAGTTCGTGATGTCCCATGCCCAAGCCACCGGAATCTGCAAGCCCCAGACGCCGACCCCGGTCGTCATGAGATAGAAGATCAGGGAGAACATGAACGTCGCGAGGAGGGCGCTCGGAATGAAGAGAGCCCACCACCATTTGGGCGTGTCCCCTTCCGCGATTCCAGCGATCGCATTGGAGAGCCAAGCCAGCGGGCGCTGATTGAGAATCAATGGTTGCCGCTCCAGTTCTTTCGGAGGAGGCAGAACGGCGGATGGCGATAGCGTGGTTGCTTGGTTGGCCATTAGTGGGTCCCTTTCTTCTCAGCGTGGCTCTCAGCGGGCGCGCCTTCATGCCCGCCGGCGTGCGCCGCCCCATGCGGAGCGGCGAACGGGTCCGCATGCTCCGTCTCCATGTATTCCTTCGTGGTGAGAGGAATCTTGATCCGTTCGTAATCGGGCATCTGCGGATTCGGGTTCCGCACCTTTGCCAGATACGTCGTGCGCGGACGGGTGTCGAGGAATCCAAGAACGGAGTAATCCCGCTGGCTCTTCTTTAGCCGCGAAACCTGGCTGTTCGGATCCAAAAGATTTCCGAAGACAATCGCCTCCGCCGGACAGGCCTGCTGGCACGCGGTCTTGAAGGCTCCATCGGGCACTTGAACATTGCCGCTGGCTCGGGCTTTCACCTTCTGCGAAATCTTGGCTTCCTCGATCCGCTGAACGCAATAGGTGCACTTCTCCATGACTCCCCGCATCCGGACGGAAACGTTCGGATTCTTGGAAAGCTTCATCAGCTCCCATTCCTCTTCAGGCCGATATCCCTTGTCGGGGTTCTTGAACCATCGAATGACATCCCACTCGCCGGCGGTGGAGCTGAGGACCGGGGTCTTGTAAAACGGCCCTTTGAGCTGTTCCAGCGGACGCTTGTTGTAATCGAAAAAGTTAAAGCGACGAACCTTATACGGGCAGTTGTTCGAGCAATAGCGAGTGCCGACACAGCGGTTGTAGGCCATCACGTTCAGGCCTTCCTCGTCATGAACCGTCGCATTGACGGGGCAGACGCTCTCGCACGGGGCGTTCTCGCAGTGGAGACAGAACATCGGCTGAACCACGGTCTGCGGATCATCGATTTGATCCTCAGGGCTCATCTCCATCGCGCCGCTGTAATAGCGATCAATGCGGATCCACTGCATCTCGCGGTTGCGGTTGACCTGATCCTTTCCAACGATGGGAATATTGTTCTCGCTCTGGCAAGCGACAACGCAGGTGGCGCAGCCCACGCAGGAGTTCAAATCCACGGTCATGCCCCATTGATGCACATCGCTGTGCAGCATCGGGCCAGGGGGCTTGGCGCCTAGCTTGGCTTTCTCATCCTCATACTCAACGTAAGTATGCTTGTAGAGCCGGTTCGCCAAACGTCCGTCAACGCCATCCTCCTTTTTGATGTGCCCGGAGTGATGCGGGGAATCGAGATCGAAATTGCGGGCGAAATCGGGGTGCTTCTTGAAGTCCTCGAGGTTCGCCTCGCGAATGATCGGCCGACCTTCCATGGACCCATGCTCCTGGGTGATGGAGATCGGGAAAGTCTCGCCAGTGCGCGCCAGCTTGGCGCCGCTCGCCAGGTGCAGGGAGTCGGAGGTTCGCAGCGAATAGGCGTTGAAGCCCACGCGATTCTTGGCGCTCGACCCGCCAACGCGGCCGCTCTTCTCGCGACCGTATCCGAGGGCCAAGGCGACGACATTGTCAGCCAGTCCGGCTTGGATCCAGACAGGACCTCGCACCTTGCGGTCGCCCACAGAAATCTCAACGAGCTCCTTGTTCGCCAAGCCCAGAGCCTTGGCGGTCTTGTTGCTCATCAGGACGACATTGTCCCAGGTGATCTTCGTGATGGGATCGGGAAGTTCCTGCAGCCATCCGTTGTTATTGTAGCGCCCGTCGTCCAGGGAGTAATCGCGATGGAAGATGACTTCCAAAGTCTGGGGCGTAGGGGCCGGGCGAACGGCAACCGCCGAAACGACCTCGATCACCGCGGGGTAGTTGACCGAGGCGGCGACGCTCTGGTTGTTCGATCCTGGGAGAAAGCCATCGTGGAGGAACTTGCCCCATCGCGCGTCGAAATCGGCGGCGGAAGCTCCGGCAATGCTCCGGAAAGTCTGCTGAACGATCTCGTGAGGACGCACCACAGGAGCGCCCATCAATCGCGCCAGAACTTCGAGCTCAGTCAATCCGCCGAAGAGCGGATCGATCAAGGGCTGAACGGGCACGTAGGAACCATCCGATGTGCGGCCGTCGCCCCAGGACTCAAGGAAGTGGGCGGCCGGCAGTTGCCAGTCGATTTGCGCGGAGGTCTCGTCCTCCTGGTAGTAGCTCAGACGGATGACCGTCCTGGCTTTCCGTTGAGCCGCGGACCATCCCAATTCAGCGGGCGCTGTATAGCCCGGGTTCCCCCCTAGGATCACCAATGTGTCGACTTTGCCGGCGCTGAGGTCCTGCGCGAGCTCCTGAATCCCCAGAGCGACAGGCGGCGGCGATGGCTTGAGAACGGCGAGGCTGCTGAGGCTACCGAGCGCGGCGTTGATCGCGTGAGCAATCGCATGAACCGCGAGAGGCTGGCGATGTCCCGCTACGACCAAAGCCTTCCCCTTGTTCTCAGGTTTCGCGAGGTCTTTTGCGCACTCCTGGATCCACTTGGGATTCACTCCCGCGGGCAACGCGATCTTGGAAAGAGCCTCAAGCAGTCCTGCCGCCGGAGTGGTTCCCGACGCCTTGATGACCTCGGTCGCCAAGGCCGCGGCGACGCCGGGAATCGCGCTCGAAGCCACGCGCAACCGATGGTCGGCATTGGCGCCCGTCAGTGTCAGGAGCGCTTCGGCCGCGTAAAGCCGGTTCATGCCGCTTTCCGTGTTCTCAACACGACGCCGTTGGGCAAAAAGGCGGATGCTGCGATGTCGATCCTCCTCGGCGCCGAGAAGATCGCAATCGAGGGAGACGATCACGTTGGCCTGATCCAGCTTGTAATAGGGAACCCCGGACTGCCCGAGGACTCGAATCGCGGCGCGCTGGGCAACCTCGAGATCCAACGGGTCGTGGCTGTAGACACGCGCCTGCGGGAAACGGCGGGCAAAATCGGCCAACAGCCGATCACGGGACGGCGACTGGCAGGGTTCGACGAGGACAGCGAGTCCGAGGCCGCCCTGGTTGGCCGTGGTGAACTTGCGGGAGACGATCGACAGCATGTCGAGCCCCTGCTCGCGTGTCGTGGAGGCGCCGGCTTGCGTGAAACTCCGTGAACGATCGGGATCGTACAGGTTCAGGATCGAAGCCTGGGTGTAGAGGTCCGTCCCGCCGTTGCTGTCAGGATGCTCGGAGTTTCCTTCTATTTTCGTCGGCCGCCCTTCATGGGATTTTACGACGAGGGGGATCGATGCGGACCGCGTGGGCATTGAGGTCGCGTAGTACTGAGCGGTCCCATGCACGTAGCCTTCCGGAAGCCGCGAGAAGGGCATGATCTTCTCCTCGGGCCGGCGGCAGCCCGTCAGGCCCGCCCCAGCGAGAAGGAACGACGCGCCCATGATCTTCATGAAATGGCGGCGTCCCACGGGATCGGTAAACTCGCTTGCGCCCGCGGGGAACTCGCGGTGGAGGAACTCCTGAAACTCAGGGGTATGGGCCAACTGGTCCAAGCTGCGCCAGTACTTTTGGCCGATCTCCGGCTCGGGACAGGGAGGCGGGATTGTTTTCATCGATGACAGGCCGAGCAGTTTTGGGATGCGTTTACTTTCCAGTCGTGGGCGAATTGCTCCCCTTGGGACTTCTGGACGTCGGGATTTGCGCCCTTCCAGCCCAGATCCGTTATTCGATCCAAGGGACGAAGATTCGGTCCAGGGTTCCTATGGCAATCCAGACAGAAGGTCATGCTGAGGGGCTTCGCATGGTAAACTTCGTCCATCTTGTTGATCTCCCCGTGACAGTGAACACAACTCACGCCGCGGTTCACATGCACCGAGTGGTTGAAATAGACGTAGTCCGGAACCTTATGCACCTGCACCCACGGAACGGGCCTTCCGTCCTGAGCGGAGTCTCGAATGATCTGAAGGCGGGGATCCTCCTTGAGGATCTGGTTGTGGCAGTTCATGCAGGTCGTTGCCGAAGGAATGTTGGAATACCAACTCTTCTCGACCTGGGAATGGCAGTAGCGACAGTCCAACCCCACCTGATCGACGTGCACGCTGTGAGGAAAAGGGACCGGTTGGATTGGGGAGTAGCCAACACGGGTATACTTGGGGCTAAAATAGTACCAAATGCCGCCTACAGCCCCTCCGCCGAATAAAAGCAGAACGAGAACTGCCATAGCCGGAAGTCGATTCGTCCATTTAGGAAAAATGTCGGACATTTCACCAAATCGCCGCTGGGCAATAGTTGATTGTTTGGTTTGGGTAAGACAAAGGCCCGAACGGGGCTAACGACGGCCACAAAGAACCGAAACCCCACCCCGCCGTCAAATCATTTCTCAGACCGGCTAACTCGTCGGAGCTTTCGCAGGTCGTTTGAGCCCATGCTTTGCCGCCACTTCGCTCACCAGCGATGTGTTTAGCCAAGCGCCCATGACCGTCGCAAGAAAGTTTGTGAAATTTTTCACGAATTCGCGTGGAGTAATAATTCTGATAAGCAGGTTGTGGCATCGGGCCGCGCCACGGTGAGCGGGAGAGTCACTGAATCCCGCTCAGGAACACTCAGAACTTGTTCTTCCTGTAGGCGCCCAGTTTGGGGTAGTCGGGATTGACATCGGGACCGAAGTAGCGCAGCACCACGAGGGGTTCCACTTCGGATGTGTTTTCGAAAGTCACTCCACTCAGGGCCGCCTCCTCAACGCAGAACACTTCGTCCTCCGTAAGCTCGTGGAATCGGATCAGCTTGGGACAATCGAGCGCCAATCCATTCATCCGGCCTTTGCCCTGAACGGTGATCAGGCCATAAGAGCCCTTATCCTGGATGGTGCATTTAGCGCCAGGGTCGACAGTCAGTTCCTTCGCGCTGAAGCATTGCTGACCGTTGATGTCGCCGTAGACGATCCAGCGATCCACATAACCTTCTTCCCGAGTGTCCGCCACGGGCACAGGCTCGAGGTAGTGGTTCTCCTTGAATGAGGGATCGATGTTCGCCTCCCAATCCAGTTGATCGACGATAAAATCCAGATCCTTGTGTTTGGCCTTGGGCATATCCTTGACCAGGAGCCCCCAAGGGACCTCGCGGCCCTCGACCAAGCTCTGGTACATCCCAAAAACATCGCTGCCCCATTGCGGTTCGTATGTGCAGAGGCTGCCGGGCGCATGGAGGATTCCGGGACCGATCAGCCAACCTGTCCCAGGCTTGAGGCGATACGCACGAGAGAGATCCAGGATCCCGTTGTCCCCTCGGTTCCAGTTTTCGAGGCAACGACGCACCTGAGCCTTTGTGGTTCCCGGCTCGAGCCCCATGAAAGTGTAGGGGAAGTTGTTTCCAACGTTGTTGTGTTGCGGCGGGAAGTAATAAGACTCCGGCTTCCCTTCCTGCCCGACCAGCGCCGCCTGCTTTTGCGACTGGTGCATGTGGTGCGGGATGGGCCCCATGTTGTCGAAGAACTTGGAATAAACAGGCCATTTGCCATACTTCTTCCAGAGACGACGCCCGATCAACGTCTCACCGCAATCCTGGACGGCCTTCGCCAGCGTGAAACGCTGATTCCCCACTACGCAGTAGCTCAGGCCCTCATCGGGCGTGCGATTGTCATTTGCGGCGGGCGTCGTTGAGGCAAACCAGCGCTCGTCGATTCCGCCGCGATTGAGGCCGAAAGCGTAGAGATCATCAGGGTGCAGCTTCAACCGCTTGCCCGGTTGCAGGAATGATCTAGGAACCCAGCAAGGGGCCAAACGAAGCAGTCCGCCGGTTTCTGCAAGCGTCGCTTCGACAAGACTGCGCGTGCTTTTGGAGACAATTCTCAAAGAGTTCAGGGTGTTCATGAGTTCTATCGGATCATTATTGAAATGAGCGCGACGCGATCATTTCAACGCGCGACCCAATTCATCAAACCAATTTGTCACGAGAACATCGGTTTCTTCCAGATGGGAACTCGGCGTTTCATTTCATCAATGACAAACTGGCAGGCCGCGAATGCCTCGCCTCGGTGGGAGCCAACGACCTCGATCCAGAGCGAGGGATGGTTGACCGGAACCACTCCGATCCGGTGAATCACGCGAACGGACTGAACCGGCCAGCGCGAGAGCGCCTCGTTGAAGATCAGGTCGAACTGATGCTTCGCCATCTCTGGAAACACCTCATAGTCTATGGCGGAGATCAACCTTCCTCCCTCGCGGCCGCGGACCACGCCCAAGAACCGAACAACGGCTCCAGAATCCCCACTGAATGCGCCGCCGTCGGAACCGATCCCCAGTTCGATCGGCGCTTCAGTTATTTCAAGGGATGCCTTCATTCGTCGCTGTGGCCCACAATTACCCCCCCTGAACCGGGGGAAACAGACAGACCTCGTCTCCATCAGCAAGCTTGTAATCCAGAGCTTGATACTCCAGATCGACCGCAACCAACAAACAGCGCCGGGCTTCCCTCAACTTGGGATACCTGTCCATGAGGATATTGATGAGAACCTCCACCGTTGCGAGATCCGGAACATCCACCGCGACTTGCGAATCGCCTGTGAGATCCCGGAGGAACGAGAAGAAGCGGACTTGAATTGTCACAGTTTTGTGTGGCGCGTTTTCTCAGGGAAGGCACGAGCTCGGAGGACAGCGATAAATGGGAGATTTCGAAAACGCTCCTCGTAATCCATGCCGTAACCCACGACGAAATGATCGGGTATTTGGAACCCCACGTAGTCCGCCTTCACCGGATGCGTGCGGCGCGACGGTTTGTCCAGGAGCACGCAGACGTGAATCCCCGCGGGTCGGCACCGCTTGATGATTCGGATGACGAACGTCAGAGTCTTGCCCGTATCCAGAATATCGTCCACCAACAGCACGTCGCGCCCTCGAAGCTCCATGGCCAACTTCTGGGTGACGGTGGTCCGACCGCGTGTCGAACCTTGCCTGTAGCTGGAAACCCCAATGAACCCCAGTCGCAGTGGAGCTCGAATATGCCTGACGAGATCCGCAAGAAAGAGAACGGTCCCCTTCAACAGGGCGACAACCACCAGATCCCTCCCTTTGAAATCTTGCTCGATCCTGCGGGCGAGCAAACGCACCTTGCGCTTGATTTCGCTCTCCAGGACCAGAACCTCGGCGAGATCCCGACGCCACGGGCGGGGAACTTCGCCGTCGTGATTGCTTGGCGCGACGTTTTTGCGCTGCAAGGTCAAAGGGCGTAAGCGCGAGTTCGTCGCGCATTAGGAACACAAACCCAGCGACATCGCCTCCAGATGATCCCTTGGACTAGATGTGTTTGGAGTCATCAGGATTCTTGGACTGATAGCCAGAGTCCTGGCGTTGAAGGTTCACCTGATTCTTTTTGAGATAGGCCTGGTAGACATCGTCCGCGCTCATGCCGAGAACCTGAGCAAGGCTGATTAAGAAATGAAAGAGATCCACTACCTCCACCCTCGCGTTCTGCTGATCGAACTTCTGGTATTTGGCCCACCACTTCCATGGAACGCTGTCGGTTAATTCAGCCAACTCTTGGGACATCGCCCGGGTGTAATTCAAAATCCACTGAACCTGCGACTCATCGTCCATCTTTTCCGTATCGACGCCTATCCGCAGGTTCAGCGCGCGCTGCATCTCGAACAACTCACGCAACTGGTCAGGATTCTGCATGCCACCAATGATTCGCAGGACCCACGCAAACGGCGCAATAAAAAAGAAGAGGGCCGAGCGATATCGCTCGGCCCTCTTTCGGATGAACTTGTAGCGCTTCTCTTACTTTCTGCGACGGGCGAGAAGCAGCAATCCAGCTCCCGTCAGGCCCAACAGCGCAACTGTTGAAGGCTCGGGAACAGGTGTTGCCACAATCGTCAGATACGGCAGACAGGAGGAGTCTTTCGTGATCACGGGATCAGGAATAGAAACATCACTTGTGTCCAAGATGTAGCTTGTGTTGCCAATGGTCCAACCAGCAGGGTTCGATTTCTCGTCCGACAGGTTTGTCCGTTCCAGTCTTACCCGCAGGTCATTCCCACCAATCACGGTCGCCGACACCCAGTAAGTGGTATTCGGCTTGAGGAACGAACCGGCAGACTTGTAGTCCATGATGCCGGGCGCCAGGGTGCCGCCCGAGACTTTAGGCTTCGAGGGCCCACTCAAAGTTTCAAGAGGCGGTGTCTTCGGATTCCCTAATCCATCGGCGCCCCACAATTGAACTTGGAATGTTGCGCCAGCCTGAATGCCGACTGCATCAAACACATTGACCGAAACGACAGACCAAAAGACGTCGTCCAGCTTGTAACCATCCGCAAAACTGCCAGTCGTAAAACTGCCAGCATAGAGGATGCTCTGAGAAACGGCAAACGGCGCACAGAGGCCGTTCTTGTCGTTTGTAAAGTTCGACACCGTGTCCGCCCATGCATAGCCCATAGGCAGAACAGCTATCAAACTTGTATGAAGGATCTTCTTCATGGGTTCCACTTCACGGCGATGTTGGTTGTTTATATCACAAGGATCGTTCGTGCACGTTGTGAATGAACAGACAGTCGGGCCATCGACTGCTCCATCCAACTGGCACACTGAGCACTTAGAAGCCGCTAACGACATCGCCGCTCGCTTTCAGCAGAACTACAGCTCAATGCACCTGTCGATCTTGAGTGATGCATACACATATAATGAAAACCGACGGCGAGAGCAAGTTATTTCTGGTGGTTTTTTCGCAGAGAGACTGCTGAATTACGCCTCCAGCAGCCCCGGAAGGCGGTCCGAAGGCATGTGGTGTTATCAGTCGCACTTGGTGACCTTTACAAAGTACTTAATTGCAGGCTTTTGCGGCGCATGAAGAGGCGCAAAACGCCACCAATAGACGCTATCAGAGTTCCTCAAGGAGGCTTCGCAGGTCTGCCGCTAATTCGTCAGCTGTGCCGTAGCGGTCTTCGGGCCTCGGTTCGCATGCCCGGAGGATAATCCGATTGATGCGCAGCTTCTCTGAGCTCTCATCAGACTCATAAACCGATGTTGGCAACTCAGGAAACCGCCTTCGGTCCAGCCCCATGCAAGCTTCGTATAGAACCTTCCCAAGGCTGTATAAATCCCCGCCCGGGGCGCCCGGCCCTTCTGGCGGTATGTATCCGTCGGTCCCTAACCGAGAGACATCATGAAGGGTGGTCTCGATGTTCGTCACAAGCCCGATATCAGCAAGTTTCGGCTTGCCGTGAGCGTAAATGATATTCGAGGGCTTGATGTCACGGTGAATCAAGTTCTCTTTGTGGAGGCAGGCCAGAGCATCCGCCAGCGCCAAGCCCAATAGCGCACAATCCTTTGCCTTCAGCGACCCCTTCTTTCGAATCACGTAACTCAGGTTCATCGGGGAGTAGCGGGATGGGTCGATAATTGCCCCTCCTTCCTCATCATCACCAGCCTCCATGACGTAGTAGAAAAAGCCTACCTGGTCGTTCCTTCCGACATGCAAAACGTGAACAAAACCAGGGTGAGACCGAGAGATGGGCATGAACTTCTGAATTCCCTTGAACTCGCGCTCGTATGGCAAATCGTCCTCGAAGTCCTTGCGGTAAACCAGCTTTACCGCGTGGTAGAGGCCGACTGCATTGCGGCCCAACCACACCTCGCCATAGCCGCCTTTTCCGATACGCTTTATCAAGACATGATCAGCGACTTTGGGCGTCTGATCGTCAGAAGGCTGACCTAGCTCTGCAGGGCTTGGCTTCGAGGTCGCCGCGGTCTCTTTCACCTTCTGAAGTGTCCTGCTCAGGGTTTGCTCCAATTCCCGATTCTCCCGGTCCAACGCCCGTGTATGAGTGAATAAGCTCCACAAGAGGGCCGTTGGGATCTGGAGGCCGGATGTCAGAGTCCAGGCGTACCAAACATGGAAGCGCCACACGATAACGCATGAAATCACTCCAATGGAAATGGCTAATGATACCGAAACCAACGCTGCCCACCACGGACGAAACCAGACCAAACCGGCGCCAAAAAGGACGCCCGTGAGTATCAGGAGGGAAGTTTCACGAACACGCTCCATCCGGCGCAAAGAAGCCCCCTGCATCAGATTCGCAAAAGAAGTGGCTACGATCTCTACACCCGCGTATTGAGTTCTTGGCTTGAATAGGCTGAAGGCTGGCCCTCGATATCCGTCAACAATCGACTGAGGCCACTGTATGGTCCTGGGCAGGCTTCCTATGAAGATATACTTGTCTTTGAACAGCGCAGGGTCCTGGTATTGGTTGGTCGCCTGCGAAAGACTGACGTGCCTAAAGCTCTCAGGTGGACCATAGTAGTTGAGGTAAAGGCCGTTGTCGGGTTCTTGAGGTATATCTGCCCCAGCGGCACGCGCCGCGCTCCAGACAAAACCCGGCCACTGGATATCGCCGTGGTTGTATTGTCGCACAGCACCAGATGTTCCCCCCTTCTCAAGGGTGGAAACCCCATGCCGAGCGCCTGCATCAACGAGTAACTTCAACGGAGTGCGCTGGGCTTCAGCTTCCAACTCTCTCCCCGCCTTATCCACCTCGACCACAAGAAAGACTGATCCGTTGCGTCGAATGGATTCGGCAAGATTGCTGGCGCCAGGCACGGCTTCGTGCGGGTCAAACCACACGTCGATCATCACCTGTTTTGCGCCCAGCTTCGTGAGGTGATCCAGAACACGGGCGTAGTAGGTTCGATCGAAACTCTTCTCCGTGGCACCATAGGGAGCGTAATCCTGGTATGTCTCATCGTCGACGAAGATGATGGTTACGTCGTTCGGGACCATTTGCTCCTTGAATAAGAAGCTGAGGTCGTAGCTCCATCCGTCCCACACACCTGCCAACTGATGGACGGCCGCAACAAGCAACGAGAGGAGCACACAAATGAAAGCCCCGACCAGACTGCTTCGGGTCAAAGTCGCTCTAGCAGGTTTCGTCGCAGGCATGGGGCTAATGCGTGGCCTTGATCAGATTCACGAGCTTCAACCTACAATCGTTAAACTCAAGAATGGAGCGAGATCCTGCGCCATAAAGACACTTCGAGGCTAAACAAAAAAAAGGCCGCCCACATTGTGGGCGGCCTTATGAGAACACACTGACTAATTACTTGCGGCGGCGGAGGAGCAGAGCTCCGAGACCGAGCGCACCGAGAGCAACCACAGAGGGTTCAGGAACGATGTAGAGCCCGAACGACTCGAGACCAGCGTCCACGAGGTTCTTCGCGGGAGAAGTCGGATTGCCGTCATCATCAATGCCAGCGACATTGTAGTTGACCAGCTTGGACTTACCACGAGCGAGGTTATCGTTCTTGAGCAGATCGGCCCAGGTATTCACCGTGCCGCCGGCGTTATCCCAAGCGCGAACTTGGACAACGGCCGCGTGACCACCACCGATGTCGACGTCGACCTTGGAGATACCACCCTTCAGGAAGGTACCAGTGAGGTCAGTCTTCCCGGGAAGCGGAGCCAACGCGAAAGTAACCTGAGACTTGGCGACAGCATGCAGATCAGCCTCGGAGGTACCGATCCAGAGCTCTGCCGTGAAACCAGTGCCTGTGAGTTTCCCGCGGTTGCTATAATCAGCGGAATTGCCGACCGCTTGTTTCGTAGAGTCCGTCGAATCAACACCGTAGATCCTAGCAGTGTGAGTGACGTCCTTAATGTTGGAGAAGTAGACATTGCCAGCTCCGCCGAATGAGGACGCGGCGATACCAGCAAATGCCAATGTTACGAACAGTTTTTTCATTTTGGTTGTGGTTGTTATGGTTGAAAACTAGGACCTAGTGATTACTGAACCGTGAAGTTGCGAGTCCAGGATCCACCATTCGCCGAGAAGATCAAAGCAGACTGACCAACACCGAGGTGAGGAGTGACAGCGCCCCAGGAGTCATCACCCAACTGATTATAAGGATAAGCAACGAAGCCGTTGTCCCAGAGGTAAACAACATCGCCGTCTTTGCCTTGATAGCTCAACGCGTCGATATCGCCGTCCTGCGGAACCTGGGAGCTAACGAACGAGAAACCCTTGGGGATTGTCGTTGTCAGGGTTCCCTGCTTCACTTCACCAACGAAGGTAACAGTGAAGTTCTTGCTGTCAGGGTTGAAGATCAGAGCACCACCACCAGGGGTCAGCGTCAAGTCTCCATTGCCCCAAGTGCTGTCACCCAACTGATCGAAGGGATCGGCAACGAAGCCGCCATCCCAGCTATACAGTACGGTTCCCGACGGGGGATTCGGGATCAGATCAGACAGTTTGCTGCTGGCTCCAACGAGCTGATTGGCGATGAAGGAGAACCCAGGAGGAACGCTGGCATTGATGTAGCCAACCACGTTCACCGAGGAGACTCCCGCAGCCATCGAGGCGATAACGCCTGCTGCGGAAAAAGCAGCCGTAAGAAGTAGTGTTTTTGTTCTCATGTGGCTTTGGTTTTGTTCTGTGTGTAAGCGCACTATTCCAAATCAGGAGGCGCATGTCAACAGGTTTTTGTGTTTTGCGTTCAATCTTTTCGAAAAGAAACCACTCTCGAGATCGTTAGCTCCCTTCCCCTCGCTCTACGGATATGAAGGGCTGTAGGCGCACGTGCTCCGGTCGGCCTGGCGCTGACACCTAGGACCCGCTAGTTCCCCACCTTCCGCCCTAATGATGCCGGAGATAGCGCATCCGGAAGTAGCGCTAGAGAATATACATAAGATCCGTAACTATAATAACTTATATAGACATTAAATCGATGAATAAGACATTTAAGCCTAGGCGAATGCTCTTTGCCACCAAATCACCGTCCATTGACGGACGGGGACTGGGAGACCGTGGTTCACCGAGTCATGCAAGATGGGATTGCCCCGCGACAGCAGACACCATGAGTCGGTCCGATTTCTTCGCTCGACAAGGTTTCAGGCGCTTTCCAGATTGGCGTAGATGCCTCACGCCGAATTTGTTCATCTGCATTTGCACACTGAGTATTCGATGCTCGATGGCGCCTGCCGGATCGACAAGCTTATGGAGCGAGCCGAAGAGTTGAGGTTTCCCGCGCTTTCAATCACCGATCATGGGGTTCTCTACGGCGCAATCGACTTCTACCAGGCCGCCTTAAGCAAGGGCATCAAGCCCATCGTTGGATGCGAAGTTTACGTGGCGCCGAACAGCCGATTCGACAAGAAGTCGACGAGCGGCTCCCGCGACACCTACCGACATTTGCTTTTGTTGGCCAAAGACGAAAAGGGCTACAAAAACCTGCTTCGCCTAGCCACGGCCGGTCACCTCGAAGGCTACTACTACAAGCCTCGAATCGACAAGGAGCTCCTAGCCTTGTATGCGGACGGCCTCATTGCGCTCTCCGGATGTCTCGCCAGCGAGGTGCCGGAGCTCATCCACACCGGCCAACTTGACCGGGCGCGCGAGGCTATTGATTGGTTTAAGCAGGTTTTCACTCCGGAGAACTACTACCTGGAACTACAGAACCACGGGATCGCGGAGCAGGCCGCTGTCAACCGACAGCTTATCCCCTGGGCGAAGGAGTTCGGTCTCAAGGTCGTTGCGACAAACGATGTGCACTACATCGACAAATCTCACTCCCACGCTCACGACTGCCTGATCTGCCTGGGAACCCAAACGCAGCTTCAAGATCAGAAGCGCATGCGTTACGCGCCTGAGCAGTTCTTCCTGCGCTCCGCCGATGAGATGAAGTCGCTGTTCACGGAGATCCCTGAAGCCGTGGCGAACACGCTGGAAGTGGCGGAAAAGTGCAATCTGGAATTGGAGTTCGGCAAGCTCCACTATCCGGTTTTCGCCCCACCGGAGCATTTCACTCGTGAAGGCTACCTCCGGAAACTCCTCGCCGAAGGGCTCGGCCGTCGCTACGGAATCGCGGCAAGAGCGGTAGGGAAGGAATTTGTCGTCGATTCGCTCCATGATCCACGCCGACTCCCAACATTCATCCCGACATCGCCCGATGACAACGAGGAGGACGCAGAACACCCCTTGACCTCCATAGGCGATCCCCGTGTCGCGGACGCGTTGGCAGCCGTCATGCAGCGGTTGGATCTCGAGTTGGAGGTCATCGAAAAAACGGGTTTCGTTTCGTATTTCCTCATTGTTGGAGATTTCGTCCAACACGGACGCGAGCGCGGCGTCGCCTGCGTGGCGCGCGGCTCAGCGGCCGGCTCCCTGGTCACCTATCTTCTCGAAATCTCCAACGTCGACCCCATCCGATATGGATTGCTGTTCGAGCGATTCCTCAATCCCGAGCGCGTGAATCCGCCCGACATCGACATCGATTTCGCCGACGACCGACGGGCGGACGTGATTGAATACGTCCGCCAAAAGTACGGCAACGACTGCGTGGCGCAGATCGTCACGTTCGGCACCATGGGGGCAAAATCCGTGCTGCGGGATCTCTGCCGGGTCAACGGATTGCCGTTCTCCGACGGCGATCGCCTGGCGAAGATGATCCCAAACGAGCTCAAGATGGATCTGGCCAAGGCGCTGAAAGTCTCGGCCGAATTCAAGCAGGCCTACGACTCCGAGGAAGTCACGCGGGAGCTTGTGGATACCGCGTTCGTTCTCGAGGACATCGTCCGCAACGCGTCCGTTCACGCCGCCGGGGTCGTAATCGGCCCTGAGCCCTTGGTGAATCTCCTGCCGTTGAAGCAAGACGAGAACGGCACCATCGTCACCCAGTACCCCATGGGGCCGGTGGGCGACCTGGGGCTGCTCAAGATGGATTTCCTGGGGCTCAAGACCCTCACCGTCATCCGCAACGTGTGCGAGCTTGTCCAGAAACGATACGGAACGACCATCCCCATCGACCGGCTTCCTCTTGAAGATCAAAAGACCTACGACCTTCTCAACAAGGGAAACACAGTGGGAGTGTTCCAACTGGAATCTGGGGGAATGCGGGATTTGTGCCGCAAATTCCAGATTAGCTCGGTGGAGCACATCACGGCTCTCGTGGCGCTCTATCGCCCGGGCCCGATGGACCTCATCCCCGACTTTATCAAACGCAGGCACGGGGAGGTGAAGATTGAGTACGAGCACCCGCTTCTGGAATCCATCTCGCGCGAGACCTACGGAGTGCTCATTTACCAGGAGCAGGTCATGCAAGCGGCGCAGCTTCTGGCAGGGTATACGCTGGGAAGCGCCGATCTTCTGCGACGGGCGATGGGGAAAAAGAAGCCCGAGGAGATGGCCAAGCAGCGCGCCATTTTTGTGAAGGGCGCCTCGACGGTGAACGGAATCCCAGCCACGAAAGCCAACCAGGTTTTCGATCTCCTCGAAAAATTCGCCGGCTACGGCTTCAACAAATCTCACGCCGCCGCTTACGCGATCGTCAGCTACCAAACCGCCTACCTCAAGGCCAACTACCCGGTGGAGTTCCTCTCCGCCATGATGACCAACGAAATGGGATCGTTGGAGAAGCTCCAGGTCGTCCTCGACGAGGCGAAGGCCATGCAGATCGAGGTGCTTCCGCCCGACGTGAACGAGGGCGACGCGTTCTTCGGTCCCGCGCCGGGCACGCCGGACCCCGAGGGCAATCGCAAGGACAGCATCCGGTTCGGGCTCGCGGCCATCAAGGGCGTCGGAGAGATCGCGGTCGAGAGCATTCTCAAGGCGCGGAGCGAAGGCGGCCGATTGAACAGCCTCGAGGACTTCTGCGAGCGCGTCGATCTGCGCGTGGTGAACAAGCGCGTATTGGAAGCCCTCGTGCGATGCGGCGCCTGCGATAGCCTGGGAGCGAATCGCGCCACAATGTTCGCCTCCATCGAGCGCACGCTCGCCCGAGCCTCCTCCGTGGCCGCGGATCGAGCCCGCGGCCAGACGTCCCTCTTCGGCGGCGCCGAAGCGTTCTCGCAGCCTCAAACGCCCAATGCCGGCCACGCGCTGCCCGAGTGGCCGCAGCACGAACTGCTCGCCGCGGAGAAGGAGCTCCTCGGATTCTACGTCACCGGACACCCTCTCACCCCCTACGCCGATCTGCTCGGCCGTTTCTGCCTCCACGACTCCATCACCGCCAAGCAGCTGCCGTCCCGCAGCGTCACCCGCATCGGGGGAATGGTCTCCACGGTGCAAAGCGGACTGAGCAAGAAAACCGGGAAGCCCTACGCCATGGTCACGCTGGAGGATTTGCACGGAAGCATGTCGCTCCTATGCATGAACGAAAACCATGACAAATACCGCGATCTTTTAACACCCAACAAGGCGTTGCTGATTGTCGCCGAGGTCAACAACGACGAGGACAAACCCAAGCTCTTTCCCCAGGAGATCATGCCCCTGGAAGACGCGCCCAAGCGATACACCACCCAAGTCCATCTCAAGCTAAACGAGGCGCACCTCTCTCCGACGAGACTGGAGGAAGTGAGACAGCTGCTGGAGCGCCACCCCGGGAGAGTGCCGCTGTTCCTGTGCATCCGGCGGATCGCGGGGGAGCGAGTGTTCATCGAAGTTCATGAGAAATGGAACGTGAGGCCATCGCGCGAGCTCGAAAAGGAATCGGACGAGCTCTTCGGCGAGGAGACCTACTACGCGCGGGTCGACACTCGCCAGCCCGAGAAGGCGGTGCGGAAGTGGGAGCGAAAGCCTGGAGGATCCGATGACGAGTGAGCGCAATCCGCCGGCGACAGAGCCCCAAACGGGAAACGCCCTGAACCGATCCGGACGCGGCCGACTCCTTCCTCCGGTCATCGCGTTGCTCATCGCTCTCTTCGTTTCCCGGGGCCAGGGCGCCAGCCCCACCGAAATCCAAAAGCGAGGCGCGACCCACTGGGCATTCCGGCCCATGAGGTCACCTGCGATCCCAGGATCGACGGACGCGCGGATCCGCAATCCTATCGACTCTTTCGTGGCGGCGCGCCTGCTGAAGGAGGGATTGGCGTTCTCGCCCGACGCGGACAGCACCACCCTGCTGCGTAGAATCTCCCTCGATTTGACGGGCCTCCCCCCCGCGCTGGACGCGCTCGACGCTTTCGTCTCCGACAACTCATCGGACGCCTATGACCGGGCTGTGGAGCGACTTTTGCGCTCTCCTCACTACGGGGAAAAGTGGGCGCGCCACTGGCTGGACACAGCGCGCTACGCCGACTCCAACGGATTCGAGAAGGACCGCACCCGCAGCGTGTGGCCCTATCGCGACTACGTCATCCGAAGCTTCAATGCGGATCTCCCCTTCGACCAGTTCACCATCGAGCAGCTCGCGGGCGATCTCCTGGACGAGCCCACCCGTGATCAACGCATCGCGACCGGCTTTCTGCGAAACTCGATGGTCAACATGGAAGGCGGCATCGAACCGGAGAAGTTTCGCGTGGAGACGATCATTGATCGGGTCGACGCGGTGGGGCGAACCTGGCTCGGGCTCACCATCGCCTGCGCGCAATGCCACGATCACAAATACGACCCGATCCGCATGACGGATTACTACGGTTTCTACGGACTCCTGAATCAGGATGATGAGCCCAAGCTGGAAGTTCCCAACGCCGCCCAACAGCGGCGCCGGGAAGAGATCGTCGCCAGCGCGAACAACTTCGAGACCGACTGGGCGCGATCGACGCCAGACTGGAGTGCCCTGGAAGCGCAATGGGAAGCGCGCGTGGCGGAACCCGTCGGCCACTGGGAGGCGCTCGACGCGAAGGAGTGGCACAGTCAGCCGCTCAAGTTCGAAAAGCAGGAGGACCTTTCCCTCCTGGGAGGCGGGGACATCTACAACAACTCCGTCCTGCGGATCTGGGTCGAGACGCCCCTCACCCACATCACGGGCTTCCGGCTTGAGGCGCTCAACAATGCCAACCTTCCGTTCAACGGCCCGGGCGTGGACGCGGACGGAGGCTTCCAGCTCTGCGAATTCACCGTGGAAGCCACCCCGCTGGCGACGTCCAAGTCCACCACGCTGACCGCCACCAACACGGCCTCCAGCACGAATCTCGTCCACTTCCACAAAGCGATCGCCGACGTCGAAGCGCCCGGTTGGCCCGCGATGGCGACCATCGACGGCAACACCACGCAGGGCGGCTGGGCGAGCGCGTTCACCTTCGGCAGGCGGAACGAGGAGCGCAGGATTGTCTTTGAGGCGGAGAAGCCCTTTGGCTTCGAAGGAGGCACTCGGATGCTGATCTCGCTCCATTGCAAGCCCAAGGAATCACCGCTCCCGAACTTCATGCTGGGATGCGTGCGGGTGAGCATGACCACCGATCCGGCGCCGCTCGCGGTCGACCCTCTCTCAAGCAAGCAACGACGCATTCTCCAGATCCCCCAGGCTCAGCGAACAGCGGACCAGCGGCGCGAGCTCCTGCATGTCTTCCGAACCCATGAGCAAGCCTTTGCCACGACATGGCAGGCCTGGGATGATCTCTGGAAGGATTGGCCCAAGGCGGAAGCGACGACGCTTGCGCTTCGAGCGCGTCCGAGGCCTCGGGTCACGCGCCTCTTCAAGCGCGGCGATTGGCAGCGTCCCCTGGAAGCGGTTTCGCCGGATGTCCCGGCGATCCTCCCCCGCCTCCCCGCCCACGCGCCCCTCAACCGTCTCGGTCTGGCGCGATGGCTCGTCGATTTGCGCAATCCGCTCACCGCGCGCGTTCTGGTCAATCGCGTCTGGCAGCAATACTTCGGACAGGGGCTCGTCCCCACCGTCGAAGACCTGGGAACACGGTCTGAAACCCCGTCCCATCCAGAGCTCCTGGATTGGCTCGCGACAGAATTCATGCGGCGTGGTTGGAGCTTCAAGGAGCTGCATCGGTTGATCGTCGGCTCCACGACGTATCGCCAATCCTCGCGCGCGCGCGCTGAGCTGCTCGGCCGAGATCCCTACAACAGGCTCCTGGCCCGGGGAGCCCGGACGCGCGTGGACGCCGAGTCGGTTCAGGATATCGCCCTCTCCGCAAGCGGGCTGCTCAATCCGAAGGTGGGCGGGCCCAGCGTTTTCCCTCCGCTGCCCGACGGCGTCATGCAGCTCAGCTATGGCCCCATTCCGTGGAATACAAGCGAGGGCGAGGATCGATACCGACGCGCGATGTACACGTTTTGGAAGCGCTCGGTGCCCTATCCCGCGCTGACGACCTTCGACGCACCGTCCGCGGAGCAGAGCTGCGTGCGTCGCGTGCGATCCAACACCCCGCTGCAGGCGCTCGTGACGCTCAACGAGCCGACCTTCCAACAGGCCGCGCGATGGCTCGGCTGGCGCGCTCTGCGGGACGGCGGCTCGACGGATGAAGCGCGCCTCGACCACGCGTTTCGACTCTGCGTCAGCCGTCAGCCCGACGAACTCGAACGCGCCGCGCTTCTCCGACTGCTCGCCTCCTCGCGCGCCGAGTTTGAACAGGCGGGCCGCGACGCCGCGACGGTGGCGTTCTCAGATCCCAAGAACCCGCCCCCCATGCCGCCCAGCGCCACAGTGCGGGACCTCGCCGCCTGGACCACGGTTTCTCGCGCGCTGCTGAACCTGGACGAAACCATCACCAAGGAATGAGAGGCTCTATGTCGATGCTTCACGATTATCTGGCCGAGCACAGCCGCTATCAAACAAGGCGGTGGTTCTTTCGCGATTGCGGACTGGGGCTCGGATCGCTGGCTCTGGGCGCCTTGCTGCGCGGCTCGGGGCGGGCCGAGGCGGCGGAAGGAGCCTCCTCGCGCCCTCTCCTCGCGCCGAAGGCGCCCCATCATCCGCCAAAAGCTAAACGCGTCATCTACCTCTTCCAGGCCGGCGCGCCAAGCCAGCTCGACCTGTTTGACTACAAGCCCGAGCTGGCCAAATGGAACGGCAAGCCTGTGCCTCCCGAGGTTGTGAAGGGCCAGCAGTACGCGTTCATCAAGCCCGACGCCGCGCTCTATGCGTCCGAGTTCCGATTCGCCAAGCACGGCCAAAGCGGAGCTGAGATCTCGGACGCAATGCCGGCGCTCGCCCGAGTGGCGGATGACGTCGCTTTTGTGCGATCCATGACCACCGACGCCTTCAACCACGCGCCGGGACAGATCTTCATGAACACGGGCTCGCAACAATTCGGACGCCCCAGCATGGGGGCTTGGGTCACCTACGGCCTGGGCAGCGAGTCGCAGGATCTCCCGGCGTTCGTTGTGTTGAACTCCGCGGGCGGACTCAGCGGAGGTTCCGGCAATTTCGGCTCGGGGTTTCTCCCCACGGTCTACCAGGGCGTGCCGTTCCGGAAGGGCTCGGATCCCGTTCTCTATCTGGCCAACCCCGCCGGCGTCAGCGCGACGATGCAGCGTCGCACTCTCGACGCGATCAAGGAGCTCAACGAGCGCCGGCTCGCCGTCGTGGGCGACCCCGAGATCGCCACCCGGATCCACTCCTTCGAAATGGCCTATCGCATGCAATTCAGCGCGCCCGAGCTGGTCGATATAGCGAGCGAGCCAAAGCATATCCTCGAGCTCTATGGAGCGGAGCCCGGCAAGCCGTCCTACGCCAACAACTGCCTCCTCGCGCGAAGGTTGGTCGAGCGCGGCGTGCGGTTTGTGCAGCTCTTTCACGAGGCGTGGGATCATCACAGCGATGTCAAAGGGGGCGTGAAGGCTCAGTCCGCGGCGACCGATCGCGCGAACGCCGCGCTCATCCGGGATCTGAAGGACCGCGGGATGCTCGACGACACGCTCGTCATCTGGGGCGGCGAATTCGGACGCACGCCCATGGTGGAAGCCAGCGTGGAGCTTGGGCGCAGCCTCGGACGCGATCACCATCCGCAGGCCTTCACGATTTGGATGGCGGGGGGTGGAGTGAAGCCCGGGCTGACCCTCGGAGAAACGGATGATTTCGGATTCCATGTCGTGAAGGATCGCGTGCATGTGCATGACCTGCACGCGACGCTGCTTCACCTGCTCGGCTTCGATCACACCAAGCTCACGCATCGCTTCCAAGGGCGCGATTTCCGACTCACCGACGTGCATGGAGAAGTCGTCCAAGATCTGCTGGCGTGAGAGGCGCGGTTCGACCACTGGGCCGGATGATCCGGATTGCTTTGAGGAAAGGGGCGCAAGGCGAACATCCACGACGCGTGGCGATCCACCGCCCGAGGAGATTCGCGTTGTTCATCCTGACGACCCTGCAAGAGTCCTCCGCGCGCATTCGCCAAATCAGTCTGCGCGACGCATCCGCCTGCTTCCTTGCCATCCCAACCAACCAACGGTATGGAATCCGCGGCCCCAGCGCTCTTATTATGCCAATCATACGTTCAATCTGGTTCTGCCTCCTCTTGATGGTCTCCGCCGTTGGATGCGCGCAACACGGGCTCTGGTCCGTGCAGACTACGCCAAAGCTGGAAATCCTGAACCAACAGATCAAGAACAACGCCAACGACGCGCAAGCCCTCTCGAATCGAGGATATGCGCTCTCGTTGTTAGGGAGAAAGCCTGAAGCCCGGACGGATCTCCGGAAGGCGGTTGCCCTGAAGGACAATGGGCCTATGCACAATCGAGTGGGTTGGGCCTACTTCAACCTGGGTGATTACGCCGACGCGAAGCGCGAAATGGAAACAGCCGCCAAACTGAGCGACCGGAAGGCCCATTATGATTACTACTCGCTGGTGCTTGGGTATTGGGGGGTCCAGGACATGAAGCGGGCGCTGGAGAACTATCAGCTGGCGGTGGAACGCGATCCGCGGTTCGGAGAATTCAAAACCCTCAACGAACGGTCCAGCGAGTGGACCCCAATCGAGCGCCGCGCGATCCACGAGGTTTATGTTTTGTGGAGCAAGGCCTACCGGCCCTAGCAGGCCGTCGGAATGGGTCCACGCGTGTTCCGGCGGCAAAGGGGAGCTGGATGATCAGGCGAGGACTTTCCGGATGACTTCGCCCGCTACGTCCGTCAGGCGATAGCGGCGGCCATTGTGAAGGTGGGTCAGCTTCTTGTGATCCATGCCGAGCAGGTGAAGCATCGTCGCGTGCAGGTCGTGGACACTCACCCGATCCACCACGGACTTGTAGCCGATTTCATCCGTCTCCCCGTAGCTCGCGCCGCCCTTGATGCCAGCCCCCGCCATCCACGCCATGAATCCATTGGGGTTATGGTCGCGGCCGCCGCTGCCTTGAGACACCGGCATGCGGCCGAACTCGCCGCCCCAGATGACGAGAGTGCTGTCCATGAGGCCGCGGCGTTTTAGATCGGTGAGCAATCCGTGAATGGGCAGGTCGGTCGAGGCGCAGTGGTGCGAATGGTTCCCCTTGAGGTCGCTGTGGGCGTCCCACTCGCCGTCGCTGTAAACCTGCACGAAGCGCACGCCGCGCTCGATCAGCCGGCGCGCCATCAGGCATTTGGCGCCAATGTTCTTCGACACGTCCTGGCCCATACCATAGAGCTCCAGCGTCTCTTTCGACTCGGATGAGAAATCCGCCAGGTCGCCCGCCTCCATCTGCATCCGATAGGCCAGCTCGAAGCTTTGGATCCGCGCGAGCAGGTCCGGTTCACCCTGGCGCCGCGCGAGGTGACGGCTATTGATCTGCTTGAGAAAATCCAGCTGCGCGCGCTGATCGTCGCGCGTGACGCGCTCAGGCCGGGTTAGATTGAGAATCGGGGCGCCGGACGAACGGAAGAGCGTGCCCTGATAGCTGGTCGGAAGAAAACCGGCGCTCCAGTTGAGCGGGCCGCCCTTCACGCCCTGGTTGTTGCCGAGCACTACGTAGCCAGGCAGGTTCTGGCTTTCGCTCCCCAGCCCGTAGTTGATCCACGCGCCCGCGCTCGGAAATCCGGGCCGCGCGATGCCGGTGTTGATCTGGTAGAGCGCCGGCACGTGATCGTTCGACTCGCTGTAGAGCGACTTGATGAACGCGAAATCGTCCACATGCCTGGCCACATTCGGATACTTCTCGCAAACCCACGCGCCCGATTGCCCATGTTGCTTGAAGCTGAACGGGGACTTCATCAGCGGCCCGGGATTCCCATTGAACACGTCGATGGATATCCGCTGTCCGTCGCGTTTCGTCAGCTCTGGCTTCGGATCAAACAAGTCCACCGAGCTGGGCGCGCCCTCCATGAACAGCCAGATGATCGACTTGGCCCGGGCCGGATAATGCGCCTGCCGCGGCGTCATCGGCGAAGAAATCGGCGCTTCGAAATCCGCGGCCGGCAAGGCGTCGCCCCTCAGCAGATCAGCGAGCGCCAGCATGCCGAATCCCGCGCCCGCCTTCATCAGAAAGTCCCGCCGGTTCGTGAACGACTCGTAGCGTCCGCAGTGATGTGATGAATGGTTCATGGCTGGGCGCATTTCAATCCACGTAAATGAATTCGTTGAGGGCGAAGAGCGTTTGGCAGAAATCGGTCAGCGCCAGATGGCGCGCCTCGTCCTTTGTCATTCCCGCATCCCGAGTCGAGCGCTCGAAGAACCTGGCCTGGATGAAATGCGCGCCGGGCTTCAGTTCGCCCGCCGAGGGTTCGCGGGCCAGCGCGAGTCGCCAAGCCAGCCGGACTTGCGCCTCGGGCTCGTTGCCCGCTTCTCGGGCCAGACGGCGCGCGAGATCCTCAGCGCGGGCGCGGATAAAGCGGTCATTCAGCAGCGCCAGAGCCTGAGGCGCCACGGTGGTGTTGACGCGACGGCCGCAGCTGGCGGTCGCGTCCGGGCCGTCAAAGGCCTGCATGAGCGGATACTGCACGACGCGTTTGTGGAACATGTAAACGCTGCGTCGGCGCGTGGCGGGAGTGTCTTTCAGGTCATTCGGATACGGATCCTTCATGTTGCGGGCCTGGATGGCTTCGGACGCGATGGGGGCCTTGAACGCGGGGCCGAACATTTCCGGATTCAACGCGCCGCTGAGGGCCAGGATGGAGTCGCGCAAAATCTCGGATTCCATCCGCTGTGGTCGGTGACGCCAGAGCAGACGGTTGTCCGGGTCAGACTTGGCTTTCGCCGGGTCGAACGCGCCGTCCTGGAGATACACCGCGCTTGTCATGAGGAGCCTGTGGAGCGGCTTGAGCTTCCATCCGCCCTTCACGAACTCGCGCGCCAGCCACTCCAGCAGCTCAGGATGCGTCGGCGGGTCGCCGCGCGCCCCGAAATCATTGACCGTGCGCGCCAACCCTTCGCCAAAGTGATGTTGCCAGACGCGGTTCACGATCACACGCGCGACAAGCGCGCCGGCCCCGTGATCCATATCGGTCATCCATTCGGCCAGCGCCCGCCGTTGCTGCGTCGATTCGGGCCGTCGGACTTCAGCGCGCGCGGCGGTCCAATACTCCGCGGGGCTCTTGCCGCGGGTGAGCGCCGTGAGAAAGCCCAGCTCCACCGGCTCGCTTCTGGCGCGAAAATCGCCGCGGGCCAGCAGGAAGGTTTCGCGCGGCTTCGCGCCAAAGTCCGCGAAGGCCAGCGCCGCGGGCAACGGCTTCGGTTTGCGGGCTTCCACCGCCTTGATCGCCATTTCGCTCGCGTCCCATTCGGCGCGCTCAGCGTCGGAAACAAACTGGCGGTAATCCTTCTCCTCCACTTGAAGCTGCTTGGAAAACTTCTTCGCCAGCTCTCGGGCTTGCTTGTTCTCGGGATCGTCCTTGAGCAGCGCCTTCTCCGTGTCGCTCACTTTCAACGCGTCCACTTTGGCGCGTCGCGCGGTTGCTTCGTGCGCTTTGCGAACCCGCTTGAGACAGTCGTCCCATCGCCGCTTCGCCGCGTCAAACTCCATCCTCCATTCCGATTCCGCCGCGCGAGCGAGCCGGACGTCGGCCAGCGACGCGAGAGGGACTTGAGCGCGGTCGCCGCCATTGAATGCGCTGAGCATCCGATAGTAATCCCGCCGCGGAATGGGATCGTACTTATGGTCGTGGCAACGGGCGCAGGCGAGCGTGAGGCCGAGCATCGCGGAGCCTGTGGTCGCGATCATGTCGTCCAGCTCATTGAAGCGAGTGCGGGTTCGCTCCTCTTCCATGAGGTTGGCCGGGAGCTCCGCATGAGCGCCGGCCACGATAAAACCCGTGGCGGCGACGGCCCGCGGATCGTCGGGCTCCAACTCGTCGCCTGCCAGTTGCCAGCGCGCGAACGCGTCGAAGGGCATGTCCTCGTTAAGTGCGCGGATGACGAAATCCCGGTAGTGATAGGCCGTGGGCCGGTCGGCGTCGCCTTCCTGTCCATCACTGTCGGCGTAACGCGCGACGTCCAGCCAGTGCCGCGCCCAACGTTCGCCGTACCGCGGACTGGCCAGCAGCTCGTCAACCAGCGCTTCGACGGCCGAGCGCGGATTCCGCGCCTGGGCCCGGGCGAAAGCGTCGACCTGTCCGGGCGTCGGCGGCAGTCCGACGAGGTCCAAGTAGATTCGTCGGACGAGTTGCCGCGGGCCGGCCTCGGGCGAAAGCGCGAGTTTCTTCTCCTCCAGCGCGGAGACGATGAAACGATCCACCGGCGAGCGCACGGAGTCCATTCTTCTTGGCGCGGGCGGCGTCGCTCGCTTCAGAGGGAGGAAGGACCAATGCTTTCGGTCGTCATCCGTCACCACCATCTCAGACCGCCCCGCCGCGCCGGACGGCGACGCGCTCTCCGGCCACTCCGCGCCCGCATCAATCCAGCGCTTCAGAAGATCAATTTGGCCAAAGGTCAACGGCTCGGCCTTCATAGGCATCCGCTCGCCGACATCCTTCGAGGAGACAAGGCGGATGACCCGGCTTTGAGAAGCGTGGCCCGGCTCGATCGCCCTTTCACCGGACTCGCCGAGTTTGAACGCGCCCTGCTTCGTGTCGAACCGCAGGCCGCCCTTCTGCTTCTCGGGCCCGTGACACTGGACGCAGTGAGCTTCCAACACGGGTCGCACCTCCCGCGCAAAATCCGGCGCGGCTCCCACGGCGGCGTTCGCAAGCCAAACGGCGATGGCGGCGACCACGGCTTGCGGACGCGGGATCGTTTGCGCTGACGCCATTCGGTTCTTGGATCGCATACCTGTTTGAGGGCGGCGTCCGAGCCTACCTGGAGTGGATGCATAAGGGCAACATCGACGCGACGCCGGAGAGGGTTGCCTCCAAAACAAGCTGAAGGGGATGGCGCCTGGGAACAGGTTTGACTTGAAAGGATCGGGTTCCAGAATCCCGTCATGAAATCCGTTCTCTTGTGGGCCCTGCTTTCTCTTGTCTGGATCGACGGCTTTGTCGCTCCTCCCGCTCGCGCGCAAGGGGTCGATGACTTGGTTTTCGAACACGGCCGGGTGGTGGATGGCGCCGGGGCGCCGGCGTTCAAGGCGGATGTGGCGGTGCGCAATGGACGCATCGCGGCCGTCGGACAACTGTCGGAGGAACGAAAGTCCAAAGCTCGACGGCGGATTGAAGCTTCTGGGTTGGTGGTCGCCCCTGGCTTCATAGATCTCCTCGGACAATCTGAATACAACGCCATGGTGGATCGCCGGGCGGCGTCGAAAATCACCCAAGGCATCACCACTGAAATAACCGGCGAGGGCGCGTCGATCGCCCCGCTCAATGCGCGGATGGTCGCGGACGGAGCTGCGACGTGGAAACGATACGGGCTTACCCCCACCTGGACCAACCTGGCGGGGTATTTCGCCTACTTCGCGAAGTCGCCCCCGACGATCAACCTCGGCACCTTTGTGGGACTGGGAGGCGTGCGCGACCTCATCATCGGCCAGCAGGACCGTCGAGCCACCGTGGCCGAACTCGCCGCGATGGAACACCAAGTGGCCCGAGCCATGGAGGAGGGCGCCTTGGGTGTTTCCACCGCATTGCAATACGTCCCGGATATGTACAATTCCACGGAGGAGATCATCGCCATGGCCCGGGTGGCCGCGCGCTACGGCGGAGTCTATTTCACTCACCAAAGATCCGAGGAGGATCGCATTGATTCCTCATTGGATGAAGTCTTCCGGATCTCGAAGGAAGCCGGCATTCCCGCCAATATCTGGCACCTCAAGACAGCGAACCGTCCGAACTGGGGGCGCATGCCGAAAGTGCTCGAACGGCTCGAAGCAGCCCGTTCGCAAGGGATCGACGTCGCGGCCAACCAATATCCGTGGCCCGCGGCGTCCAACGGGCTCGACGCGTGCCTTCCGCCCTGGATTCGCGAAGGCGGCCGGGACGCGCTGCTCAAGCGACTCCGGGACCCGGCGTTGCGGGCGCGGGCCAAGCAGGACATGGATGATGCCAAGGCAAGCTGGGAAAACCAGTGGTGGGGCGCGGGCGGCGCGCCCGGCGTGCTTCTCGCCTCCGTCCTGAATCCCGCGTTGAAACGCTACGAAGGAAAGACCATCGAGCAAATTGGGAAACTTCAGGAAAAGGATCCGAAGGATGCCCTGCTCGACCTGGTTGTTGAGGATCAAGCCGGGTCCAGTTGCATCACCTTCATCATGCGGGAGGACGACGTCGTCGCCGCCCTGAAGCATCGGCTGGTGGCTTTTTGCACAGATTCCGGCGCCGCTGCGGAAGATGGCATTTTTTCCGAGGAGAAATCTCACCCCCGCGCCTGGGCGTCCACCGCGCGCATTCTCGGCTCCTACGTCCGCGACCAGCGTCTCCTGCCGCTCGAAGAGGCTATCCGCAAGATGACCTCCCTGGCTGCCGCCCGGGCCCAATTGCGCGATCGCGGCCTCGTCAAGGAAGGGCTTGCGGCCGATCTCGTGGCCTTCGACCCGCTCACCGTGCGCGATGTGGCTACTTTCGCGGACCCTCTGCACTACTCCGTGGGCATCCCTTACGTCGCGGTCAACGGACAATTGGTCGTCGATAACAACAAGATCACGGCCGCTCGACCCGGCCGAATACTTTACGGGCCAGGAACGCGCGGCCACGCATCCAGGCGAAACCGAGGCGAATGACAACGCATCGATCCAAACCGCTGCCCGTCACGCGGCGACGCCGGGGCCACGCCCACCCGCGCGACAACCCGAGTCTTCCTGAAGTCATCAATACGGACGCCGAACTCGATGAGGTTCTGACCCGCCCCCGGCCCGTGCTGGTGGAGTTCATCCGGAGCGTGAGCAGTCCCCTGGTCATCCTGGGAGCCGGTGGAAAAATGGGGCCCACCCTCGCCGCGCTGGCCCAGCGCGCCGCCAAGCAGGCGGGACACGCCCTCAAAGTGATCGCTGTGAGCCGCTTCTCCGACGCGGCGGCCAAGCATTGGCTTGAACAGCAGGGAGTGAAGACTGTCAGCGCGGACTTGCTGGAACGGAAGCAGGTCGAACGCCTGCCGGATTCCACGAACATCATCTATCTGGTGGGACAAAAGTTCGGCACGAAACAGAATCCCGCCGCAACCTGGGCCGTCAACATCGTGGCGCCGGCGCACGCCGCTGAGCGTTACAAGGGGTCGCGAATCGTCGCGCTCTCCACAGGCAATGTGTATCCGCTCGTCGAGGTGAAGCGCGGCGGAGCCGACGAAGAGCGCGCGCTCACCCCCTTGGGCGAGTACGCGAACGCCGCCGTCGCCCGCGAACGCCTCTTTGAGCACTTCAGCCGCAAGCAAGGCACGCCCGTCGCGCTGTTGCGGTTGAGCTACGCGACGGAGCTGCGGTACGGCGTGCTCGCGGACATCGCCCGCAAAGTCCATGGCGGCGTGGCGATCGACGTGACCTCCGGCCACTTCAACTGCATCTGGCAAGGGGACGCCAACGAAATGATTCTTCGCTCGCTGCCGCTGGCCGGCAGTCCTCCGCTGGCGATCAATCTGACTTCACCGGACATCTACCCGGTCCGCGGGTTGGCGACCCAGTTCGCGAAGCTCTTAGGCCGTCCGGCGAGATTCGTTGGGGCGGAGTCGGGTTCCGCCTTTCTCAGCAATACGAATCGGATGCGGACCGCGCTGGGCCGGCCTCCGACCGATTTGGAAGCCGTCATCCGTTGGACGGCGCACTGGGTAAGGAGCGGCGGCAGATCACTCAACAAGCCCACGCGCTTCGAGACGCGCGATGGAGCCTACTAACGATGCCCGACTATCCGTTCCCGCCCGCGTGGGTTTTGAGGAGGCTTCGGGAAGGCCAGGTCATCAACGCCCATCCCCTGGCCCTGACGTCGTCGCGCAAGCTCGATGAGCGCCGCCAGCGCGCGTTGACGCGCTACTATCATGCGGCCGGCGTCGGAGGAATGGCTGTGGGTGTGCACACGACGCAATTCCGCATTCGAGACGCGCAACATGGACTGCTCAAACCGGTGCTCCAGCTCGCTGCCGAAACCATCGCCGCGCGCGACGCGCGTGAACAGCGGGCGACGCTGCGCGTCGCGGGGATCTGCGGGCTCACCGGACAAGCCGTGAAGGAAGCCGCCCTCGTTCGGGAGCTCGGCTATCACGCGGGATTGCTCTCGCTCGGCGCGTTGACGGGCCAGGGTGATGAAGAGATGATCGCCCACTGCGAAGCCGTTGCCCGCGAGACTCCGCTCTTTGGTTTCTACCTGCAACCGGCCGCGGGCGGGCGGCGACTGAGCCACGCGTTCTGGCGCCGCTTCGCGGAGATCCCGAATGTCATCGCGATCAAGGTTGCGCCCTTCAACCGCTACCAGACTTTCGATGTGATCCGCGCCGTCGCCGAATCCGGACGCGCGAACGAAATCGCCCTCTACACGGGCAACGACGACAACATCCTCATCGACTTGCTCACCCAATTTACGGCGCCGACCGGGCGGGGCGAGACGCGCTTGGGCATCGCGGGCGGCCTGCTCGGCCACTGGGCCTGCTGGACGCGCCGGGCGGTCGAACTCCTGAGCGATTGCAAACGATGGCGCGGTCTGGAGACCCTTCCGGCGCGTCTGCTCACGCTCGCGGCGCAAATCACGGACTGCAACGCCGCTTTCTTCGACGCCGCGAATCAATTCGCCGGCTGCATCCCCGGAATTCACGAGGTTCTCCGCCGCCAGGGATTGCTGGAGGGCGCCTGGTGCCTTGATCCCCACGAGTCGCTGTCTCCCGGTCAGGCGGACGAGATTGAGCGCGTCCATCGGGCGTATCCCCACCTCAACGACGACCAGTTCGTCCAGGAACATCGTGATGAATGGCTGTCGTGAAGACTTTCGCGGCGCCGAGGCAGCGCGCGCTTCCCTACAAGCCTGGCCGGCGCTGGATGCCACGGCATCCCTTCGCCCTTCTCTCAAACCGCTTTCGCCGCGCGCTTCTCTTTCTCTGTTGGCTGCTCGATGAAACGTCTACCGATGAGAGGCGGCGCCGTTCCCTTCATCGAAGTAGCGCGTGCTTCCGACCGTGCTGAACTTCAGATACTGATGCCAGTGGAAGAGGCCAATATCTCGCTCCGCGTCGAGAGTTTTCACATCAGCGCTGGGCATAGGCGCGATCGAGCGACTCAACCCTTCATGGAGCACGCGGCCATCCATTGTTTCGGCGGGCTTTATCCCCAGAAGCCAGAGGATCGTAGGGCCGACGTCCACGTTTCCGCTGGGTATGCGGCTCACGATGCCCCGTTTGAAGTCCGGGCCATGAGCCACCAGCGTATTGTTCATGTCGAAACGACTGAGAGAGGCGTGAGAGCCTTTGCCCGCGGTGCCGCCCACAGTGGTCATCAGGCCCGGAGCTCCGTAAGCATTCGTCTCCGCGCTCCAACGAAGTGAAAGAATGATATCAGGAGCGTTGGTCGTTGTGGCATAGCCGACCGATTCGAACGGGAACGTGCCTTCGACAGGCAGGCGACAGAAAATGTCGCCGACAAAATCCGTTGTCTGAAGGAACTCAACCAAGCGGCGAGTCACCGAGTCATCGCGCTCAACGACGTAAAGCAAAGCGCTCCCCCCCAGCCCCACCACCATCACATCGCCTCTCTCAGGATCTTCCAGCTTGGTGAACGCGGAAAAGCCCGCCTTCTTCAAGATGCCCTGAACATTTGGGGTCCGATTGATTGTTGAAAACCCGTGATCCGAAACCAGCATCAGGTCCGTCTTCTCCCAGACGCCTTTATCTTTTAAGGCCTTGATCACCTCGCCGAGGTTCTTGTCGCTCGACTCGATTCCTTCCAGGGATGTCGGCGATCCCACTCCGGTCTCGTGCTGCGATTTGTCCGGATCGCTCAGCCAGAGGAGCGTGTATTTGGGAACGCCTCCTTTCCAAAGCGACTTGGTGAGTGCGCGCGTCGTCCAGTTGTCTTGGGGGGTGTTGGGCTGGGTGATCGTTGGAGGAAACACCTTGTCGTCATTCACCTTCTTGAGGCTCTCCACGAGATCCCGGGGAATGGTCTTTCCCTCATACAGCAACACCGATTGTTTCTGCGCTGAAGTGGTCTTGACGCGCGAACGGTCATGGAACTGCGCCACAGGTTTGCTTCCCGCCATGATGGTCGCAATCCCCGCGTCGTGCAGAATCTCCGCGACGGTGGGAGTCAGGATGTAATGACCGCCTGTCATGGAATCGCCCCGTCTCACGGCGTCGATGCCCTCCGTCGCGTAGGAGGAGAGATAGCTGAACTCAGGACCATACTCGGTGTTCGCGAGAATGCCATTGCGACCGGGATTGCTTCCCGTTGCGAGCGCGGCGCCGTTGACCTCCGTGGAGCTGATAAACGCGGGGTGGTGGTTGCGAAAGAAGACCCCGTTGGTCGCGAGTGAGTAAAGGTTCGGACAAAACTGGGGCGCCACGAAATCCGGCCTCATGCCATCCCAAACCACCAGCACGACGTGCTCAGCGGGGTTTGGATTGACGGGCTGCCCGCCAACAACCAGGGCGGAGGCAACGAGACAAAGCGTGAGACTAATGCGTAGGATCGGATGAATCATAATCAAAGCGGCGCTGAGCGATGCGTTCATGTGACACGGAAAGACGGAATCGTCGCAGAGGCGCGCCAAATTGCAATGTCGTATGGAGGACCGTTTACTGACTTGCTGACTCGCGGGGCCGGAAGACGCGAAGTTCAGCAGGCTGGTCTCGAAGGCGCGCGACCGCCAGATACAGCGAGTCCGTCTCCCCTATTCGACGCGGAAGCGCCCGAACACGAGGCGAAGGCAAACGGTTTCACCAGGTGGTCGTCCGCTCCGCTGCTCAAGCCACACAGGGGTTCGGATGTTCAGCTGGTCTGGAGGCGCCGCGGCTGACGCCCATCCTCGATCGAAGGTCCGTGTCTCGTCGCGCGGAGAGGATGCCCGGCGGGCGCACAAGAGGACCTGCCGTTCTTCCGCGCCGACGAGCCTCCCCTTTAGTCGCGCACGATGAATCCATAACGCTTGAAGACCGCGCCAGCCGCTGCTCCGTTGAGGTGATGCAGGAACCCACTCGCGCCGGCGGGTTGCTTTGACTCCTTCAACAGGGCGACCGGGTAGGTGATCTTGGGCCCGTCGGCGGGGGAAACCGCAACCGCCACCTTCACTTTCTTGGAAATGCTGGCATCGGTTTGATACACGATGCCCGCCTCCACGTTCCCAGACTCCACGGCAGCGAGGGCCGCGCGGACATTCTCCGTCGGCACCACCTTCGGCTCGATTGCAGGCCAGAGCTTCAGGGTCGAGAGGTACTCCTTGGCGTAGATGCCGGCAGGAACCGTCTTAGGCTCCGCGAGGGCCAGCCGCTTCACCTTCTCAGTGGCGAGATCCTTGGCGGACCCGAGGGCGATCGGACTATCGGCCGCGACGACGATCACCAATGAGTTCCCAAGCCGACTGCGGCGGCTGTCCGCAACAATCAGTCCCTTCCGGGCAAGATCGTCCATCTTTGCCTCGTCGGCGGAGAAGAAGATGTCGGCGGGGGCGCCTTCAGCGATCTGTCGCGCCAGAAGACTGGAGGCCGCAAAGTTAAACCTGACCCTGTCGCCAGAGGCGTTCTCGTAAGACTTGCCGATTTCCTTCAGGGCATCCGCCAAGCTGACCGCCGCGAAGACGGTGATTTCAGCGGCCGAAGAACGAGCCACTGAAAGGAGGAGAATCGCCAGCGCGATGCGGGTTCGCAGAGGCCGGTTTGTGACAGGAGATGAGGAGGCGGGCATCGGGAGGTCATTCAGGCGATCTCGATATATTTTGTCACATATATTGGACCCAGCGCCGCGGAATCCAGAACTCCGAGATTGAACATGCATCTTACCGCGGAGTCAGGATCGCAATAACCGGGTCAGCTGGCCGCGGCAAGCGCTGGTGGCCAGGGCGCTCTCTCGTTCGATCCGGGCGTAAAGATCCACCACCGACGTTCCTGTCTTCGTCAGCGCCGCCCCCCCTTGTCGCGCTCCTCCGCGCCGCGTCGAGACCAACGGATGGCGGAAGCACTTGTTCATGACGCGGATCAAGGTCCACGCCCGCATGTAGGACATACCCATGCGCGCCGCGGCTTTCTGGATCGAACCTTCAGTTTGGATGTGGCGGAGTAGTTCCACCTTGCCGGGACCGAGCGCGACATCGCGTCCGCGCAGGACACGGTACCGCGGGTGGACGGCGATCGACCTGGAGCTTGCGCCCGACATGTCCAGGAGGCTAGCCCCGGGCCTGGCGGCAAGAAAGTTGATTTCAAGAGTTCCGCCGTCCGATGCCGGATCGAACAGACTACCGATGCGTTGGCAGCGGACTTGAGATCTGCGGGCATCAACCACGCGGATTTGAACGGACGGTTGTTCATCAAGACGACGTCGTTTCTTTTGGATCGGGAGCCGAAGCGCAAGGTGTACCGGAATCCAGGAGTGACCTTGAATCCGTTCACGTTGAAATCGTCCCGGGTCGTGCGGGTGCTGCTATCGCATCAGACGCAGGAGTGGACGCAGGCGGAGCTGGAGAGTCGCACAGGGATTTCGCGGGCCTCGGTATCGCTCACCTTGGGCGATCTCATCGAGCGGGAACTGGTGGAGCAGACGCGACCTGGCAACCGACAGGTGGCGGCGCTTTACCGGGTGCGGGATTTCAATCGGTTGCTGGACGACTGGGGAGCGGAAGATGAGTGGGGTAAGCGCACGACAATCCGGCAGTATTCCGTTCTAGCAGCGAACCTAGTGTTCTGTCTCATAAATGACTGGAGTTATTATTTTGACCCAGTATTTTGGCTCCGTGCCACGTATCGCCACACCGATTTGCTTGGAGCCGCCTGAGCGGCTTGAACTTGAACGATGGGTTAGCGCTCACGGAACTC
>JACQFQ010000001.1 GCA_016199985.1 Verrucomicrobiota bacterium
GAATGGCGGTTAGTTAAGGCATCGACGATTTGCGGTATTTGGGTCCGAAGATACTGTTGAGGTAGTAGCGATTCTGGTGGGAGATCTCCCGGAAGCGGCTTCTGTGACGCATCAGACGTGGGTAGGGCTTGGGTCTGCGCTTGACGGCCCGTGGCTCTCTTCTTCCTGGGCGATCGGGCACGAGATCGACGGCAATGACTCGGAAGAGTTCCTGGATCAACGCCGAGCGCTCTTTGGCTGAACGTGCTTGCAAGAGCGCCTCCGCATATCGCCGAGCCACCGCCAGGCTCCCTGCAAAGCTGATGCGATCCAGACGAGCGCGATGTCGACGCGCCGCCTCCAGCATCAATCTGCGCGTGAAGTTGTGAACCAGAAAATGCATTCGCATTTCTCGATCGAGGTTCTGCGGATTCTGGCAGCTCAAGTGTTCCATTTGCAGGGTGGTTTTAAGACTGCGCAGTGTCAGTTCCATGGCCCAGCGGCGAAGGTAGAGCTGACTCAATGAGGAGGGCGGATATTTGACCCGGTCCAGCAAGGAGGTGACCAGAATGACCTGCCGGGTGCGAAAGCCCGGGATGTCCACGCGGCAACGCACTAGGCGCAACATCAACGCTTCGGGTAACTTCTTCCATTGCCGACTGGCAATCGTCCTGGGCAGTTCCTTGGGTTTGGACCAAGTCACCAGGCGCTCATGAGGGCTCAGACGCTTACCGCGCCGGAAGTCCGCTCGCAATTTGCCTCGGACTCGCAATACGGCATGCACGTGGCGTTGCTGACACTGGGCTAGAATCCCCCACGAGCAGAAGCCACGGTCCCCCAACAGAACATCCCCTGGATTGAACAGGTCCCACAAGCGCTGCAGCAACCCCAGTTCACTAGACCTCCACGGCCCGAGGGTCCATTGCACCAGCATTCCAGTGGCCAAGCTCATGAGCGCGACGATCCGTAGAATGGGAAACCCGCATCCCGGAGCTTGAACGGACTGCTGAGGAAAGGACTTCTGGTTTTCTGGGGTATCGGCCGCGGTAACGGTGGTGCCATCGACGGCCAGCACCCGGTGTCCTTGCCACAGGTCTGCCTGCGATGTTGCCTGCTCAGCCTCGGCCACCACGGCGTTGTGGATCTGCTCCAAGCGCTCCTGGGGCAACGCGCCGCGCGCCTGGCAATACGGGCTGGTGGTATCGGGTGGAATGCGTTGCCCCGCCGTCAAGCACAAGGCCTGCGCTTGGCGAATGGCTTCCCGGCAAGAGGCTCCGGCCTGAGCGACTTGCCAACAGAAAGTCCAGAAGACCAGGCGCAAGGGCCAGCGCCGCTGCCGAGAGTGAGGCCCCTCATCGGCCTGGGAGAGCAGGCCTGGGGCGATCCAGCGACCCAAGAGAGCCTCAAACTGATGAACAGAGGAGGCGGTGGAGGAGCGTAGGGTGTGTAGGCGCGTGGCCAGGAGGTTTGAGAAAGCAGGGAAGTCAGGGGTCATAATAGGACAGCGCGTGCGCTGTCCTATTGACAATGGTGATAGAGTCCAGGGATGTCAAAGACACAATCGGCAGAATGTTTTCCCGTGGAGTATGAGAGGCTGCAGAAGCAACTGGCCCAAACCGGGTGGCTTGCCTTGGGAAGCCTCTTGGAGCGGGGCTTGCCAGGTCAGGGAGGACCTCGCTACCAGTGGTCCCGCCGCGTGGGTCCCAAGACGGTCACTGTCGCCCTGAGCCTCGAGCAATTTCAATGGTTGCAGAAGGCCGTCGCCAATCAACGCGAGGTCTGGGATATCCTGATGCAGATGCAGCAGATCACCGCCGAATACATGCTCAAAAACCTCCCCAACCCGCCTCGACGCAAACGTCTCTCCAAAAAGAGGGTGGGCCTAAACTAACCGCCATTCGCGAGCGAAATGACCCAGGAGAGAGCGACAGCCCCACCGGTCCATGACAACAGTTCCCCAGGTCACTTTGTCTCGGACAGGTGTTCCTCGACTTCTCTCTTCATCTGTTCGAATGCTTCACGCCCTCCGAAGAAGTCGTAGTTCACTTTTCCCAAAAGCGGCAGCTCTCTGCGTAGCACGGACCACTTTCGGCATTTGTAGGCGAACCGGGCGTAGTTGTGGCGCCACCCCAAGCCCTGCTCTCCATACCGTGCGAAGAATGCCTCAAAACAGGATTCGATCTCCGGCCAGACTGAAGGATCGGCCCAGTAGTCCTGGCCTTCACGCTGATCATAGCGCGCAAGACTTTGATGAGCCTCGGCGATGATCAGGGGGACGCTCCAGCCCCATTCTTTGGATCGGGCGCATTCACGGCCGAACTCCAACATCTGCCGGGCGGATCCATGCCACTTGGGCTCAAGATAAGTCAGCTTGATAGAGCAGGCCTCGTAAAAGTTCGTGTTGAGCTTCATGGCTCGCGAGAACCATTGCTCCAGACGATCGCGACCCCGTCCCTGCCCCAGCTCGACCCCCATCAATGCTCGCGCCGTTTCGGGGTCGGAGGGGTTCATCTCCCACGACTTCAGTAGAGCGCGCTCCGCGATCTCGAGGCGTTCTGAGAATAGGCGCCACCCTTCCTCGGACACTGTGTCGGCATAGCCGTTCCCGCGCGCCTCCCAGGCGAACTCCTTAAAGTGAGTTCCCTTAAAACGATAAACCCAGGCCTCGTTCCCCCAGTGACGAAGGAGCGCAGCCTCCAAGGCCTCGTAACGCTTGGGCTGGAGGCGACCGCTCCAGTACTTAACGAGTTCTTCGACCGCTTCGCGAACATCTTCGGAAGGCGCCGCCTTGTCGCCGATGAACTCGATACAGAGATCCCAGGCCCGCGTGGAGTGCTTGTGCACCGCCGCCTGTCCCTGCTGCCTTTCGTTGGCGGCACTGAGGCGCTCCGCCGCTCTCAGATGAGCGTAAAACTTCCGGATCGGAGAATAGCCCCTGCTCTCAATCCCGTCCGCGGCCTCGGCGTAAAGTTGGGCGCGATCCTTCTCGGTCATCGTCTCGGGGACGCCCAGCCTCGCGTAGAGGTAAAGCGCCAGCGGATCGTCGCATCCTGCCGCGCGCGCCGCGCGGATTAGTTCTCGAATGGAATCGCTGTACGAGGCCCTCGAGGCATCGACGGCGCCATGAACCCGGAAGTGAGCCATCAGCTCGAGGGCTTTCCTGACGGGCTCGTCCCATCGCGCGGATTGGCTCCCGACACGGCCATAATCGCCCACGATCGTCCGAACATTCCATTGAAACCGCTCCTCGATCTCCCGCTTCACGTCCGGATCCTCTGGGTCCTTCACAACCGCGGCCCGAGGCTCGACCGCCGAGGATTGGGGGCTGGACGTCGACCTCGCTTGTTGGCGGCAACCAGCGCCCGAGATCAGCATGACCGAAACAAACGCCAGAGCCCCGACGAGGAAAGATCTGGAAAATCCTGGATTTCTCATACGCGCCGCGCTTGAAGACATGAGGGTTGAACCGCGGAGTCTCGCGTTCCCCAAAGCCATCGCGACGCGGAGGAGTTTGCGGAAACCCCAGCGAGATTCAATTCCAAAGACCCCGGTTCCGAACCCTCGAGGGATTCTCAGCCATCTGGAAACGCAGGGACGCGCGCATTTCGGGTTTCTCTTCGCGCCGCTCCTGTGGCATGAAAGCGGGGTCTTATGGAATACGAAGCGGTCATCGGGCTCGAGACTCATGTTCAGCTGCGCACGCGCTCCAAGATGTGGTGCGGATGCGCCAACGCTTTCGGCGCCGAACCCAACACCCGCGTCTGCCCCGTCTGCCTCGGCCTCCCCGGAGTGCTGCCGGTCGCCAACGAGGAGGCCCTCCAGCTCACCGTCCTCGCCGGCTTCCTGCTCCATTCCTCCATCCCGCGCTTCGCCAAGTTCGATCGCAAAAACTATTTCTACCCTGACTCCGCCAAGAACTACCAGATCACCCAGTTCGACCGGCCTTCCACCCAGGGCGGCTACGTGGACTTCGAGTTCGAAGGCCGGATCGCGCGCGTCCGCGTCACACGCGCCCATCTCGAGGAGGACGTCGGCAAAAGCACCCACTTCGATCGCCACAGCGGCGTCGACTTCAACCGCGCCGGCGTTCCGCTCCTCGAAATCGTGTCCGAGCCGGACATCACGAGCTCCGACATGGCATATGAGTATCTCAACGCGCTCAAGGCCATTCTCATCTACGGCCAGGTGTCCGACTGCGACATGGAAAAAGGGATGGTGCGCTGCGACGTGAACGTCAGCGTCCGCCCCAAGGGCCAGACCCGCCTCGGCGCGAAGATCGAGATCAAGAACATGAACAGCTTCTCCGGCGTTCGACGCGCGCTGGATTATGAAATCCCGCGGCAGATCGAGGCGGTCAAGGCCGGCCAAACGCCGCGACAGGAAACCCGGCGATGGGACGATGTCGCCGGCGTCACCGAGCCGATGCGCTCGAAGGAGGACGCCCACGACTACCGCTATTTCCCCGAGCCCGACCTGATGCCCTTCGAGCCCGATGACGCCTGGTTGGAACGCGTGCGCGCCCGGGCCGTCGAGCTCCCGCTGGAGCGGAAGCAGCGATTCATCTCCCAGTTCCAGCTGCCGGCCTCCGACGCCGAGGTGTTCAAGAACGATGTTCCGCTGGGCGACTTTTTCGCCACGGCCGCGCAAAACGCCCGCGACCCCAAGGGCGTCGCCAACTGGGTGATCAACAACCTCCGCGCCCAACTCTCCGAGCGATCGCAGGGCCTCTCCGATCTGCGTTTCCCGCCCGGACATCTGCGCGAGCTCGTCGACCTTGTGGAGTCCGGGAAGATCAGCAGCAAGATCGCGCAGGATGTTTTCCTCGAGCTCTACACCACGGGCGTCGCTCCCGCGGCGATCGTGGACCAGAAGGGCTGGGCGCAGGTGAGCGACACCGGAGCGATCGAGAAGATCTGCGACGAGGTCATCGCCGCGAATTCCAGGAGCGTCGAGGACTTCAAGGGGGGCAAAGGCGCTGCGCTCAATTTCCTGAAGGGTCAGGTGATGAAGCTGAGCAAGGGCAAGGCGAATCCGGCCCTCGCGGGCGAAATCCTGGAGCGCAAGCTGAAATCATGACCCAGCCCACTCCAGCAGGCGGACTGACCGAGTTTCTGCGGCGACTCTTTGATGAGGGCAAGGGGCAGGTGCGGAGCGGCCCGCCCCCCGTGATCGACGCGTCCTCGCGCGCCCTCTTGGCGGAGGCCGAGGCGATCGCCCGCGAGGAGCTCATCGGCCAGCCTCCGCGCTATCGTCCTCTGGTCGCCGAATGGGCGGCTTCGCTGCTGTATTCGGCCTGCCAGTTTGTCGTGTGCCGGGAGGCCCCGGCGGACGAGATTGTTCGACTCCTCAAATCCCCCTGCCCCGAGTCGCATTCCCCGGAAACAGACTGGTCCGCGGACCTCGTGCTGCGGCACCTGCCCGATGTCTTTCGCCAGGCGCGGCATCTGAGCCCCTCGGATCCGCTTGTGAGGGAGCTTGCCGTGCTGGGCGCCGACTGGCCACTCTCCTCCGTGGGCATGCCGCTGGAGATCGCGCCCGACGTGGCGTCGTTCGCGTCTCATCGCTGCCTGTGGCAGCTTTACGTTGACCGGGTCATCCGACGCGAGGATCTGTCCCGCCTGGACCACCCCGCGGTGGCGGAGTCCGTGCGCGCCGCGTTGGGCGCGCATCCGGAGCTCGCGCCAAAGGTTTCCATGCGTCTCGCCGGGAAATCCTAAAGCAAGCGGGAATTGAACCGACTATTGGTGCAGGCATTGAGGCAGAAACCATCATGACTAAAGCACCCGCCACGGCAGGACGACTGGTGTCCGAAGTCCTGGAGCCGATGAAACGGGATTTCGTCGGCAAGGACGAGGTGATCGATCTACTGGGCGTCTCCCTGGTCGCCGGCGAGAATCTTTTTATTCTGGGACCCCCAGGCACGGCCAAGAGCGCCATCGTTCACCATCTCGCGGCCCGTCTCGAAGGCCGCACCTTCGACTATCTCCTCACCCGCTTCACGGAGCCCAACGAGCTGTTCGGCCCCTTCGACATCCGAAAGCTCCGCGAGGGCGAGCTCGTGACGAACACCGAGGGCATGATGCCCGAGGCGTCGCTCGTGTTCCTCGACGAGCTGCTCAACGCCAACAGCGCGATCCTGAACGCGCTCCTCGTGGCGCTGAACGAGCGCGTGTTCCGACGCGGGAAGGAAACCCGGCCTCTCGCCGCGCTGCTCTTCGTCGGCGCGAGCAATCATCTCCCCGAAGACGATTCCCTCCAGGCTTTGTTCGATCGCTTTCTGCTCCGGGTTCGCTGCGACAATGTCCCCGCCGAACGTCTTTGCGAGGTGCTCGACGCCGGCTGGCGGCTGCGGCATCAGCCTCCGACCAAATCGAGCCTCCGGCTCGACGACCTCAAGGCGCTGCAGCCCGCGCTGGAAGGCGTGGATCTCAGCGCGGTGCGACTGCCCTTCGCCGAGCTGATCCAGCGGATCCGTCACGCCGGCATTTCTGTCAGCGACCGGCGCGCCGTGAAGCTTCAGCAGGTCATCGCCGCCAGCGCGCTGCTCTGCAACCGCGTTCGCGCGCGCCTGAGCGACCTCTGGGTCGTCCGACACATCTGGGACACTGAGGAGCAACAGGAGGTGCTCGCCAGCCTGGTCAACCACGCCATCGCCGCCGAAGCGTCGTCGCAGGGCGATCACCACCGCGCCCGCCAGACCGATGGCCCCGATCCCGAGTCGCTCGCCCGCGATCTGGAAAACCTCAGCGCGCAGATCAAGACTCCGGGGCTGCCGGAATCGGAGCGGGCGTTCATCCGCGACCGCATCGGCATTTTGGAAGGACGCTGCCAGTGGGTGCAGGAAGCCGCCAAGCGCGAGTGGCTGCAGCAGCTGATCACCGAGATCCGTTCGCGCCTTCAACCCAACCGGCTTTCCCCATGAGCTCCGGTTGGGCCATGAGGTTGGCTCGCGCCCATGCGTCGGCCCTGGCTCGGATTCGACTCCACCCCGGCATTGAGGTGACCGAAACCGCCGACGCTGTCTGGGTCCGCGGGAGGCAAACGCACGCGGCGTTCGATGAAATCCTGAGGGGCGTGCCCGCCGAAGCCCGGTATCAATGGAGCCCGGGCAATCGTCTCCAGCCGGCTCAATCGCGCATCCCGTCCGAAGAAATGCCTTCGGCGAAATGGACGCCGCTGTCGGACTGGCTGGGAGTCTCGCTCGACGCGCCCCAGGCGGCATCGCCTTTGCCTCCGCGGGTTTCGCTCATGCTTCGACGCAGCGTCGATGAACGCGAACCGAACCTGCTCCAGCTCCCCTGGGTCGAGTGGCGCCTTTACGCCAAGGCGGCGCCCGAGGTTCGGCTGCAACGATGGAAGTTCGCCGTGAGCGCGTCGCGCGAAGCTCTCGTTCGCGGCCTCCCCCTTCCGCCGCTGCCGGGAGCTCTGTGGGTCGAGGAGTCGGGCATCGCGACACCGGCCGGCTACGATTGGTTTCCGCAGGTGAGCGCCGAGGTCGCGCGACGGGTGCTGGCTGTCGCGTCGGATTGCCTGGTGCTCTGGCATCTGGACAACACCGTCAGCCCGGTGCGGTCGGAGCTTTTCATCGAGGCGACGCGGCCCAACATCGCGGCCACGGACGCATCACTTCGCGAGGACCCATGAACGCCGAGCAGCGCATGACCGCGCAGTATCTGCGCTCGCGACCCTCCGACCTCTGGGACTGGAAGGAAGGGGCGTCGGTGCTGGCGTGGTCCGACGGCGCGACCATCGCGTTTCGACAGGAGGCGCTGCAGGTGCTCCGCGCGCTGCCGCAGGATCGCCTGCCCCCGTTCGGCGCCGTGGTTCTCCTTCTCGCGGCTTGCCGGGGTAGAATCCCGGAGGCCGAGGACTTCCCCGGGGATCCCGGCACGCCGGGGCATCTCGAAGACTCCGCGCGACGGGCCTCGATTGACGCGTCCCTCGCTGAGCTCAAGCGGGTGGCTTCGCTGCCGGACGCGCTGCGAGCCAATCTTGCGGCGAAATGCGCGCTCGCCAGAGCGGTGTTCGAGTCCGCGCCGCCGCAACCCTTCGGGCGCCTCCAAAACCTCCGCGATGATGTTTTCGATCAGGTCGATCCCTCCGAGTTCAGCAGCTACGATGATCCCACCGACGACGAGAAGCACCGATGCCTGCACCTGGTCGCGTCCGGGCTGCGTCGGCACACGGTGGAGTCCCTGACCATTCGGCTTCGCACAGGGCTGGACGCCCTCCCCGAAGCGTCTCCGGGCGCGGTCTCGCTCCCCGCCGTTCAGGCGCGCCGGCTTCTCGAGGAGCTGCTTCATGATCCGGAGCTGCGGCCGCTCGCGATGGCGGCGCGTCAGCTCATGGCCGCGACCCAGCTCCCGCGACATCTCCACGTCTCCGATGATCTGGCCGTGGGCGGGGTGTCGGACATCTCGAACCGGGGCTCGATCGACCGGTTGCTGCTGAGCGAGCTGGCCCATGATGATCTCACGCTCGCCGCGCGCGTGGCGCTCCGGGAGGCGTTGTATCTGCGGCACGAGCCGCCCGAGCATCAGCCTCCGCTCTCGCGCTGCCTGCTGATCGACTCCGGCATCAGGCTCTGGGGTCTTCCCCGCCTGATCCTGGTCGCCGCGGCGCTGGCCTTCGTCGCGGAGGACCTGAAGTTGGAGTCGCTTCGGGCCTGGAGGCCCAGCGGTCGTGGTTGGGTCCCTGTGAATCTGTTGAGCCGCGAGGGGCTCATCGAACATCTCGAGGCCCTCGACATCGATCCCCATCCTGGCGAGGCCCTGGATTCGCTCGCGGGAATGCTCGACGCCGATCCCACCGCGCAATCGATTCTGCTCACGCATCCCGATGTCTTCTCCGACCCCGTGTTCCGCAGGCGGCTGGACAAGGCGGAACGGCCGCCCGACTTCATCTGCACCCTGGATCGCCAAGGACGTTTCACGCTGCACGCGGCCCCGTTCCACTCGAGGGCGCCGATCGCGGAGTCGCTCCTCGATGTGGAGAGCCTCTTCCTCGAGCCTTCGGCGCGAGGACTCTGGGGCGCAAGCGCCGAAGCCGAAAACCTGCCCGCGTTCATCAAGGTGGATCCCTGCCCGATGCTCCTGCCCATTCCGGGACGGGTGGATTACTGGTTTCTCGCGGCCGACGATCGGTGCATCGCCGCGCTCAGCGACAGGAAGCTCGTGGAATATGATCCGCGCGACAGCCATATCGGAGGCCGCGTTCTGTGCCCGAAACTTCCGCCGGGGCGCAAGCTATGGGCGGAGGAGATCGACGGCGCGGTGTTTCTGGTTCAGGCGGGAAGCACACGGAGACCCAACCGATGGGTCCGCTGCCGCAGGGGCGACCCCGCGGAGGCGATCGATTTGTGCGGAGGCGAACCGGCGTGCGCGGTGATCCGATTCGACCGCGTGCTGCTGGTGATCCGGGAGCATGATGTGTACGCGTACGGGCTGGACGACGCGAAGCTGCTCGATCGCAAAGTGAGCCCGAGCCGCTGGCACCGGGGTCGATACTTTTCATCGCTGCAGCAGTTTCATCTCGCGCACTGGGACGGCCGCCGCATCGAATTCCAACCCGTGCCGGTTCCGGCCCAACTCGGCCTTTCCGGAATCGTGGCCTTGTTTGATCGCGCGGGGCTCGAGGGCCCGTGGGCGCTCAATCACCTATGCCAGGCGTTCCCGTTGCAGGGAGACCAAAAAATTCAAATCCCCCTGCCCCTGGGCCAGTCGGCGCATCCCCGCAACGTCCATGTCTCGCGCGACGGACATCGGATCCAACTAACCATTCCCAACCTGGGCTGGAGCCAGGTCTTCGATCTGGAATCGGGGCGCGCTCTGCCCAAGCCCGGCCGAGGGGGCGAATCCGACCTCACGGATCCTTGGCCGACGCTGCCCGCCCACCCGCTGACGCGATCGTTCGACGCCGTGGCGATTGTCGCCTCAACCCTGTTCCTGCGCTCACGCAAGGGAGACCGGTTCGCGATCGAGGTCGACGACCAAAACCGATGGCGGATGACGCCGGACCCGAACGCGAGCGACGCGCCGTGGCTGCCATTCGAGCCGATCGCGAGATCTCATCCAGAGATCCACGGCTGTCACCTGCAAGCGGCCGCCACTGCCCGCGGAGGAAGCGTATGCTTGGATAGCCGGGGGCTGCTGCATCTGCGGAGCGCGAATTCCAACGCGCCCGAAGCGACGCTCTCATTGGGCCCCGGACGGCTTGCGATTTGGACCACCGCCGATGGCGTCTGCGGCCCGGCCTTCTTCATGCCTCCCGGATCGCGAGCGGCCCATCCTGAGCTCGCCGCGCGCACGCTCTCGCAGCTGATCGCCGAATTGTGAACCTCGTTCTTCAAGTGAAGCCCTCGCATCGCGGCGTCGCCGCGGTGGACGCATGGTTTCTGCCGGGATCCGATCCCGCGTGCTGGCTCGAGGAGCTCTCCCGCGCCGGCCTCGCGAACGACTCGGCGCGGGTGGGCATCGTCGGTCGGAACGGGCCTGCCAACCCGCCCGCAGGCGCGTTGGTCATGCGGTCGGATCGAGGCCCTCTCGCGGCGACCTTGGCCGGGATCCCTTGCTCCTTCATCGGACGCCGACTCTGCGTTCCGTCGGACGCCGCGCTCACTCCGCCCTTGTCTCCCGACGAAGCCGACAAGCTGTGCGCGGAGGGGTTGGTGTTCCTGCATCCCACGCTGGGCGTGTTCTCGTTTGGCGAATCCGACCTCTGCCCGCTCCACGACCTTCTCTCGACTCCGCCCCCCCGCGACGACGCCTGGAATCGGGCCCGCTTTTCCGACCGCCTGCTCCAGGATCGCTGCGAAATCGAATTCGTCCGCCCGGATCCGGAGGGCGAGGCATCATGGGAAACCCTCTTTGGCGAGGAGGCGAATCAGATCGGCGCGTCGCCGCCGTCGGATCTGGCGCGCGAGAAGAAAAAGTCGGGCGACAAGTCCGGGAGCGTTGGACCCCAGGTGCTGGATGGCGTGGCGCAGGGATTGGTTCATCTCACGCGCCTGGTGTCGGGCGCGTCGCCGGGAACCGGCGCGAGCTGGATGGAGCGGCTGCGGGAGTGGGCCCTGGATCGCCTCGGGCGCGACGGCGTGCCCCATCCGCGGGAGGATGAGCTTCGGCTCCTTCGCGAACGCGAGCTGGAGCTGCTCACGCGGCAGCTCGAGGAGAACCCCGAAGTCGGGCTCCAACACGCGATTCCCCTGACGCCGCAGCCTCACCGCGGCATTTCCGAGCCGGGAGCGAAACTGCCCGCCCGATCCGTCGACTACGCTTCGGGCCACGACGGAAGCCGCGCGGCGGATGTGTGGACCCTCGGAGAATCCACTCACTCCAAGCTGAGGAAGATTTACTTCGACCTCGCCAATCGCGAGGTCGTCCTCGGACGTTTCCGTCGCGCCGCCTACATCTACGCTCACCTTCTGGGAGATTTCTCGTCGGCCGCGAACGCGCTGATGCAGGGCCGCTTTTTTCGCGAGGCGGCGGAGCTGTACGAAACCCGGCTGGGCAACCCGCTGCAGGCGGCTCGGTGCCTGGTCGAGGGAGGATTGCTGCGGGAGGCGATGGAGCGCTTCGAGCGGCTCGGGCATGTTTTCGAGGTCGCGATGCTGCACGAAAAGCTGGGCGAACCCGAGGCCGCGGCCCTGTTGTGGAGGCGGTTGGTGGCGGAGGCGCTGCGAACGGGCGATCGGCTCCACGCGGCGCAGCTCCTGGAATCGCGGCTGCGCGTCCCCGGAGAGGCCGCGGCGGTTCTTCGCGAAGGCTGGCCGGGGTCCGTTCAGGCCGTCCGATGCCTGGAAGCGGAGTCGGACCTGCTGGAGCGAACTGGATCGACCCCAGGCCTGATGGACCTAGTCGCGAAGGCGCGCGACGGCGCGTGGCGGGACGATCAGGTCGTTAGCGTGCTGCGAGTGATGAACGGGATCGCGCGAAACTCCCGTGACGCCAAAGCGGGCGCCCGCGCCGAGGACGCGTCGCGCGTGCTCGCCTCGCGACGGTTGGCCTCGCCGGAGCTGTCGATGAACGAGGCCGTTCTCATCACGGAAGGCCTCGCGCTGCCCTGGACGCGCGACCCCTTGCTCTCGCGCGACCTCGCTCGCTACCTGCAGCGCCGGAACACCGCGCAGATCGCGGCGGCGCGGGCGGCCTCCGGGCTGAGCACAAGGGCGGACGCGGCCGACGCCGGGGCGGCGCGACGCGTCGCGCGACGAACGCTCGACTTTACCCTGCCCTCCACCTTCGAATGGACCCACGCCCAGCAGGAGGACTCCTGGTTCTTCGCTGTTGGATTCAATTCAGCGCGGGCGATCGCCGTGCGAGGAACATGGGCCGGGGACGTGCAGACGCTGAGCCTTGGGTGGGACGCGTCTCAACGATCCCACGACCTATTGGTTCAACCCACTCATCAGCAGGGCGCCCGGCTCTCGATTGTCGATCCTCGGCACGGCGCCATTCCCCCCAGAAAGTTTGCCAGCCAGGATTTGTTTTTTCCCTTGGAGTGCCGGGTGGAAACCCCGTCGTGGCTGCCCGCTCCGGATTGCGCGCTCGCGTTCGAACCCGGCGGCGCGTGGACCCTGCATCGGGCGGACGGGCGATCCATCCTCACAAGCTTTTCGCACGAGGGACGGCTGCGGCGCACGGTGGATCTGTCGGACGCGCTGCCGGTGGAGATGTGGGACCTGTGGGGCGGACGTCCCAGCCTCTGCGCCACGGAGGATGGGGTGGCTGCGGCCTTGGGACGCACGGTGGTTTTTGTCCACCCCGAGGGCGAGATCACGCTGGTCCGGCTGGAGAGCGATTTCGTTCGCTACGCCCGCTCCCTGCCCGGAAAACGGAAACGACTCGGCGTTTGCCTGCGTGAGGGCCTGGATCTTTTCTGTCCCCTGCGCAGAACGTCGCTGAGCTTGACGGACCTCAAGTCCCCGCACGCCGCCTGGCTGTCCGAGTCATCGCTGATGGTGGTGGAAGGCGATCGTGCGCGTCAGTTCCAACTCGTGGAAGACACATCGGATCCGCTCCGCGAAGTCATGAGCTTCTCCGCGCCCGCGGGAGATGTTCTAGCGGCGCTCCCCACGCCTCAAGGTCATCTCGCGATCTTCAGCAAATCCGGCCGCGTCGCGATCTGGACTCCGGTCAAGGGTTAGTGCGTATGGGGCTTGCCGGTCCCGCAGCGTCCGCAGGAACTCGGCACGCCGCTGCAGGAGTCGCCGCCGGAAGCATCGCCCGTGGAGGAGGAGAAAGTGGAAAACTTCTTGGTGAGCTTCTTGGACTGGCAGTGGGGACAGGCGGCGCCACGCCAATCACTGGAGCGAACGAGGATCTCGCTGTCGCGCTGGCATTGCCCACAATGAAACTCGTAGATCGGCATGCGCGGAACTATAGCCTTGGGCAGGCCGTTGCACAGACTGAAAGCGACGCCACCCAACAAGAGTCGAAGCGCATCAGGCAATCTCCTCGTCCCGACACACCGCCCAAGACGAAAGATGAAGCGAGCCGCAGGGACAAGAAGAACGGGCCTTTCCCTCAGCTGGCGTCGCCGTTGGCGAGCTCCTGGACGACGAACTGGTCGAACTCGGCGCGGTGGTGCGGCTGGATCCGCGCCTTGATCGCGACGGTCGCGCCCGAGTAATCGCACTCCACCACCTCGCTGACTTCGTGCAGCTTCGCAACCATTGCGGACGCCTCGTGCGGGAGGCGCAGCTCCAGGAACTGCCGAATCGGACGCAACGCCGCGCCCAACTCGGCGAGCAGCTCGGGAATCCCTTCGCCGGTCTTCGCCGAAATCACCACGGACTTCGGGTGACGCTGGAGGAACTGCCCGGCGCGATCCCGGGTCTGAAAGCGATCCACCTTGTTGAAGACCATGAGCGTCGGATGCCCCGCCGCCCCGATTTCCTTAAGAACCAGGTCCACGGCTTCGATCTGGTCGTCGGCGTTCGGATGGCTCACGTCCACGACATGCAGCAAAAGATCAGCGACAACCACCTCCTCGAGCGTCGCCTTGAAGGCTTCCACCAGCCCGTGGGGCAGCTTCCTGATGAAACCCACGGTGTCCGTCAGCAGAACGTTCTGGTTGCTGGGCAGGCGGAGCCGGCGCGTGGTCGGATCGAGAGTGGCGAACAGCTTGTCCTCCGCCAGGGTGGAGGCGCCCGTGAGGCTGTTCAGCAGCGTGGATTTTCCGGCGTTCGTGTAGCCCACAATGCTTGCCAGCGGCCAGAGGCGCCGCTGGCGTCCTTCCCGCTGCGTGGACCGATGCTGACGAACCTCGTCGAGCTCGCGGCTGATGCGAGCGATCCGATCCTGCACACGGCGTCGGTCGGTCTCGAGCTGGGTTTCGCCGTCGCCGCGCATGCCGATGCCGCCCTTTTGCCGGGACAAGTGTCCCCAGAACCTCGTCAGCCGCGGCAGCAGGTGCTCCAGCTGCGCGAGCTCGATCTGGAGCTTGCCCTCGCGGGTCCGGGCGCGGCGGGCGAAGATGTCCAGAATGAGGGAGGTGCGATCGATCACCTTGCATCCGAAGACCACCTCCAGATTGCGGGACTGCGCGGGCGATAGCTCGTCGTCGAAGATAACCGTGTCGACCTCGTCCTGTCGGCACTTGTCGGAAAACTCCTGCGCCTTGCCGCTGCCGATGTAGGTGCCGGCGAACGGCGCCTCGAGCTTCTGCACGCCATTGCCGATCACCACCCCGCCGGCCGTGGCGACGAGCTCGCCCAATTCCTCAAGCGACTCCTGCCAGTCGAACTCGGCGCCGGCTTTCCACTCGACTCCGACAAGAAAAACCCGTTCCGACCGACGCCCCGCATGATTGACCAAAGCTTTCACAAGAATCCTGATCGCGTCGCCAGAAAGACCGTTTGTCGCGGCGACGGAGACGCAACCTAGCACGAGGCTCCCGGAATCCGCAGCGGATCTTTTAAAAACCTTTCGGGAACTCCAGGCGCAACTCCACGCTCACCCAAGCTTGCCCCTCTGTCTCCCACGTTCCCGTCGCTTCGGTCCGCCGATTCTGAGCTAGCCAAGCGCCGGTCCCATGCCTCTAATCCGCCCCGACGGGGATTCCTATGACTCACGCGCAAGTCTATCTGCAGTCCGATGAAGCCCAGGCGAACATCGACATTCCACAACTGCTCCACTTCGTGTTCCTGGACGCCATTGAGGCCGCCGCGAGCGACATCCATATCGAACCCTGGGAGCACAGCATCGTGGTGCGGCTTCGGATCAACGGCGTGCTGAAGGAGCACATCCACATCCCATCCGAGCACATGGACAAGATCTCAGGCCGATGCAAAGTGCTCGGCGAGATGGTGACCTACCAGTCGGGGCTGCCTCAGGAAGGACACGCCTCCGGCGGACCGGAGCTCGGGAACGTCGAATTGCGCATCTCGGTGTTCCCCACGACCCGCGGGGAAAAGCTCGTCATCCGCCTTTTCGATCCCCGCAACCGCAGCTTCGACCTCAGCAAGCTGGGCTTCGACCCGACAAGCCTCGCCAAGTTCATCCAACTGCTCGGGCGCACCAGCGGCCTCCTGCTGCTGACCGGGCCGACGGGCTCCGGCAAAACCACCGCGATCTATTCAGCGCTCCAGCACATCGTGAATCAGAATGGATCCTCCGTCAGCATCAGCACCGTCGAGGATCCCGTCGAATACAACCTGCCCCTCATCGCGCAAACCCAGATCAATCCCGCCCAGGAATTCACCTACGCCCGCGCGCTGCGGTCCCTCATGCGGCAGGACCCTCAGGTCATCATGGTCGGCGAGATCCGCGACCCGGAGACCGCCGCGATCGCGGTGCAAGCGGGCCTCACCGGACACTTGGTCATCAGCACGATCCACAGCGGGACGCCCGCGGGAGTGTTCGCGCGATTGATCAACATGGACATCGAGCCCTTTCTGCTCGCCTCCAGCGTCATCGGGGTGATGGGCATGCGGCTCATCCGTCTGAACTGCAAAAACTGCGGCCTGCCCTGCGATGTCGAGCCTTCGTACACGCAGATCCTCCCGGCGGAGATTCTCGCCGACGCGAATTTTATTCGAAGCCCGGGTTGCGAGCACTGCCTGTTCACCGGCTATCAGGGCCGCACGTCGCTGGCAGAACTGCTCGTGGTGGACGAGCCGGTGCGCGAGGCCGTGATTCAAAAATCTCCCACGCGAACCATCACCAAAGTGGCCATCGACAACGGCATGGTGACCATGTGGCAGAAGGGAATTAAGCGCGCCCTTGTCGGCGACACCACCTTCGAGGAGGTGTTTCGCGTCGTGGCGTCGGAACAGATCTGATCCGCGGTCGCTGCGCCGCCGACATCATCATTCCGTCCGGAGGTTGTCCAGCAAGCGGCCGCTCATCGCCCAGCGCGCGGCCGCGATCGTCGCCAGGCAGCCGAAACCCGCGATCCCCAAGAGGATGCCGCACAGCAGGCCGACGGGCACATCCTGCGCGGAGGCGACCATCTGGGGCAGCAGAGCGACCAGCGCCGAGACAACGCCGACGCCCAACCCCAGGAGCAGGAGAAGCAGATGCTCCCGAAGCATCAAACGTCCGAGGAGCCGGGGCGAGAATCCCAGCGCCAGCTGCGTGGCCAGTTCGCCGCGACGTTCCAGCGCGTTTCGGAGCAGCACCACCCCTAAGCCCAGGCTCCCGAGAACAAGCCCGAGCCCTCCCAGCATTTGGAACGTGTTGAGATAGGTGTTCTGAATCGCGTTGAAGCGGGCCAGGCGGTCGGCCGCCGGCTCCGACTCGAATCCATAATCCTGAAGAGCCTTTGAGAGATGGACGGACGCGGCTTCGGCCGAGGCGGGTGGACAATCGATGAGAAACCACTGCGCGCCGGCGGAGCTCGGAAATCGCTTCACGAACTCGCGCTCGTCGATGACCAGCTGTCCCTGCAAAACCGAGTTGGCCAAGCCTGCGACGAGACGCACCTGAAAGTCCTTTCCGCGCTCGTCGACGAAGGTGAGCAGATCTCCGAGTTTGCGTCCGAGCGCCCACTCAATGGACGCCGCGTCGCCAATCGCGGGGATGGGAGCGTCGACGGTCCCAGCCGAGCCGCCCAACGCGGGGGGGAACAGGAGCTTCCAGCCCAGGGAAACATCCAGACCCGACGCGGCGCCGGCGAACTGGAACGCTGCGCGCGAGGCGAGAAGCTCGGATCGGACCCCGAGCAATCTCGGCTGCTGCGCGCGGTTCAGGTTCAGGCAGCTGGAATCATCGCCCGCTCTCACGCGAAACGGAACCACCGACATCTCCTTCAACGCCACGGGGTCGAGTCCGAGCGCCTCCTGTCCAGAGCGCGCGTTCAGATCGCGCACCAAGGGCAAAGAGCTCTCCGCCACCAAGGCGAAGCCGCCGGTTCCCGAGGATCTCCGCTCCGGATGCCGCGATGAATCGAGCCGGTTGGCGCCAATCGCAAACACCAGGAAGCTGCCCGAGGCGAGCAGCCCCGCGGACGCCAGGGTCCGGCTCCTTTTCCGCGCCATAGCCCGGAAGAGGAAGGCGCTGCGCGCGAAGACGGGGGCGTGAGTCCGGCGAGCGACGCAGCCCAGCCACGCGCTCATGGCGGCCAAGCCGCCAACAAGGAGGAGGCCACCGACGCCGAAGAACGCCCCGGCGCGATTGGAATCGGCGGAGGAGAGCGACCAGGCCGACAAACCGAGCGCGAACCCCAGGGTGAGTCCCGCAATCATGGGCGCGACCCTTCGCCTCCACGTCAAATGGATGGCCGCCGCCGCCTCGGGAGATCGTTGGAGCAGCTCGCGCGGCGGACGCCTGCCCCGCTTTCGCAACGCCCAGCCCATGGACGCCGAGCATACGACGACGGCGCCTGTCCAACCCGCGACGAGGGTCAGCGGAGTCGCATGAAACTGAAGCGACGATGTTCCGATCGCGTCCTTCCAAAGCGTGCCCAATCCCCAGAGCATCGCCCGGGAGTAACCCAGGGCGCCGAGAAGCCCCAGCGTGGATCCCAGGCTCGCGAGGATCACGGCTTCTCTAAAGAACAGTCGCCGTACCCGCCTCGGCGTGAAACCCAAAGCCAGCAACACGCCCACCTCCTGCTCGCGCTCCTCGGCGCCGAACTGAAAGAGCATGGACATCAGCACTAGCGCCGAGAGGATCAGGAAGAAGCTGAACCCGATGAAGAGCCCACCGAAATCCTGGGACTGCTCGGCGGCGAGCAGCGCCTGCTCCCGGACGGGCTCGAAGCGCAGGCCGGCCGCCGCCGGGTCCAGGTTGGAGAGAATCGTCGACTCCAACAAATCTCGCATTGCCGCCAGGGCGACCGCGGGAGGGGCGACGTACCGAATAGCAGTCGCGCGCCCGAATCGATTCGCCCACATCTTCTGCCCGGAACGCAGCGACACGAACGCCTTCGGCGTGCCCCGATACTGCTTCCAGTAGGATTCGTCCTGCTTGCGGATGGAGTGCGTGAGAGGAAAGCCGGCATCCCAGTCCCGCGTGCTCTCGGCCTTCGACAGGCCGGGGAACTCAGGCATCAGGGTACGGTCCGCGTGCAGCCCTCGGATCGGAACGACGGATCGAACGCGGAAGCGATTCGTCCGCTCCACCAGCTGCGACCCGGTGTCGAGCAGGTAGTAGCTCAAATCGAGAACGCTGCCCGGCTGCGCGAGCAAATCCGCCGCGAGCCACTCATTGATCACGATCTCATCGTCGGCCAGGTCGGCGGGAACCCAAGGCGATGGCGCCGCGGTGACCATCGAGTAAGGCGTGGCGTTGGTTCCCGTCCGGATCTCGTTCACGAAGTAGGTGAGAATCGGCGCGCCTCCCGCGACTAAACCTGGGTCCGGAAGCGCGAAGCCGGGACGCCAGCGATTCGTCCGCATCGGCGTGGTGGCGGCCTCGAGAACCGCGTCGTCCAGAAAGATGCGACGCGTGATGAGCTCAATCGACCCGCCCGCCTCGACGGGTGGATTCCGCAACTCGAGCTCCGCGTCCGCAAGCTCCCATAAATGTCCGAGCGCTCCGTTCAGCATCGCGGCCTGCGTGGAACCCGGCGCCCACGTCGATCCCGGCTCGAGCGCCAGCCCCGCTGAAGAGGCCCGTCCGCGAACGAGATCCTCGATCCATTGCCGCGCCCGGACCAGGAAGCTCGGGGTCTCTCGCAGCCGCCATGGAGGCATCAATGTCAGATTGGCGCGCCCCTCCAGCCCCAGGGCGGCGTCCAGATCCTCTCTGCGAACAAAGGCGTTCGCGGGGGGAATCTGGCTGGAGCGCAGGCTTAGGTCGCCGCCTTCGTCGCCACGGATGATCGCGTGGACGACAAGTCGCAGGGCGATGGACGCGTCCTCGCGAGGCGTGATGACCGCGTCGCGCGACAACGCGCTGGGTTTTGGAAGCCGGAGCACCATCTCGTCCCCGGGTTTCGCGTGGAGCCGTCCGGCCAACTCCTCGTTCAACAGCATCCGCCCGACAGGAGGTTGCGTGCGCGCCTCCCAGACCGCTTCAGCAAGCGGATCCTGGGACTCGGCCGCGCCGTCGACATCGGAGGAGCGACGAAAAATTGCCGTCGCGGGCAGCCCGAACACCTCCACGTGGTTCACGCGCGCCGAGCGATCCTGACGGGAGATCGCGCCCGAGAGCTGCAGCAGGGAGGCATGGGGCGTCGTGAGTTCGAGACGACCGGGGGCGATGGGGCTGTTTGCGGGGAGATGTCCCGCGAGGGTGTGATTGGGCTCCAACGAGCTGAACAACTCGGCGCGGTAAAATCGGTCGCCGCTGGACAGCGCGAGATGGAAGGGTCCCAAGCGCCGCAGTCCACCGTCGCGAAGGCTGCCTCGAACCGAATCGCCCACGATCAGGGCGCCGATAAGAATGGCGCTGCCGAGGACCGCGCCCAGCAGAACGCCGAGATGCAATCGCCAATGGCGCTGGAGGCTTCTCCACGCGAGAGTTCGGAGGTTCATGGGCGGGCCGCCGTCGGGTTTTCGCGCAGCTGGCCGTCGCCGAGCGTCAGGATCCGACCCATCCGCTCCGCCAGGAAGGCGGCGTGCGTCACGACGACCAGGGCCACCTTCTCCTCGCGGTTCAGTTCGAGAAGAAGCCGCGTCAGCTCCGACGCGGACTCGCGATCCAAGGCGCCTGTGGGCTCGTCGGCGAGGAGCAGCGGCGGCTCATTGATCAACGCGCGCACGACCGCGACGCGCTGCCTTTCGCCCCCCGAAAGCTGCCCCGGCCAGTGGAACAAACGCTCCCGAAGGCCGACCCGCTCCAACAGATGTCGAGCCCGGGCCTCCGTGGAGGACGGCGCCGTCGAGCGCTGGGCGAGCACGGGAACGAGGACGTTCTCGAGCACGGTGCAATGGGGCAAGAGGTGGTGGGATTGGAAAATGAATCCAATCTTCTCGTTTCGGAACGCCGCGAGAGCCGACTCGTTCAGGGTGGCGAGATCCTTGCCCTCGAACGACACGCGGCCCTGGTCGGGACGATCGAGCCCTCCGAGAAGGTTGAGGAGCGTGCTCTTCCCGGAGCCCGACGGCCCCACGATCGCGACCGTCTCGGCGGCGGCGATGGAAAAGTTGGCGCCGCGCAGGACGGAAACAGGAGCGGCTTCGGTTCCCGAACGGAAGCTCTTGTGGACATCGGTCAACTGCAACAGCGCGGTGGCTTGCATAGTCAGGCCGTATTTCACTCGCAAACGCGCCATGCTGGCCACAGAAAAGTGATTCTCCAAATTTCAGGTTTCAAATCGTCGCGCATCCGCTTTACTCAATACCCGCTCGTCGGAGCCAGTGTGGCGTCGACGCGCGACAACCGATCGACATGAGTTCGACTGAGACAATCACCCCGCCGCGCCCGCGGCTGCCCGAGTGGCTCCGGCTCCCGCTGCCCACGAGCAACACCTTCGCCCAGACGCGAAATCTGCTCGAGGGTTTGCGGCTTCACACAGTCTGCGAGAGCGCGAAGTGTCCCAACCACTGGGAATGCTGGAGCCGGGGCACCGCCACGTTCATGATCGCCGGCGATCGCTGCACGCGCGCCTGCGGGTTCTGCGCGGTGTCGACGGCCAAGCCCTTGGCGCTCGAGGCGGACGAACCCCGACGGGTGGCGGAGGCGACCCAGCGGATGAAGCTGAAGCATGTGGTGATCACCGCCGTGGCGCGCGACGATCTCGCGGACGGCGGCGCGGAACACTTTCGCCAAACCATCGTGGCCGTGCGCGAGGCCAACCCGGGCATCGTGATTGAGGTGCTCGTTCCCGACTTCCTCGACAAGGACGACGCCATCGATCAGGTGCTCTCCGCCAAGCCCGAGATCTACAACCACAATCTCGAAACCGTCCGCCGCCTTACCCCTTCGGTCCGGAGCCGCGCGACCTACGACCGCTCGCTGCGCGTGCTGCGCAAGGTGAAGGACCGGGCGGAGAGCGCCGTGTTCACCAAGTCGGGTTTGATGCTCGGGCTCGGCGAAACCGAATCGGAGCTGATGGAAGCCCTGTCCGATCTGCGCGCCTCGCGATGCGACATCCTCACTCTCGGACAGTATCTTCAGCCCACTCTGAAGCACCTGCCCGTTGCGGCCTTCGTTCCGCCCGAACAATTCGAGGAGTACGGAGAGCGGGCGCGGAGCATGGGCTTTCTCCACGTCGCGAGCGGCCCCATGGTTCGCAGCTCCTACCACGCCGAGGAGTTCAACGCCCGCGCCGGCTGAGTCGGGGCGACGCCAACTCAAGATCCGGAGCCGAGGGTCTCATTCGCCGCAGGGCCATGGGTCTCGCCCCGCATTCGCCGCGCTCGTCGCGTCCTTAGCGTTCGTTGCGGTTCAACCTTCCCGGCCCCACAACCTTGGGGCGCCGCGCCGACGCCCCACCCAAAGCTTGACGGAACATGGCCGACAGGCGGTAATCTCGGCCGCTTTTACCGAGCGCTGTTTGTAGTATCCGCATTGCGACATTGACATTGAACAATTGAAAAAAAAAATGAGTGAAATCGTTGATCTGAAAGCCCGTGAGATCCTGGACTCCCGCGGCAACCCCACGGTGGAGGCCGACGTCCTCCTTTGTTGCGGCACCATGGGCCGCGCGGCCGTTCCTTCGGGAGCGTCCACGGGCGAGCACGAAGCCATCGAGCTGCGCGACGGGGACAAGAAGCGCTACCTCGGCAAGGGCGTCTCCAAGGCCGTGGCCAACATCACGGATCAGATCCTTCCCGTTCTCCGCGGAATGGATCCTCACGACCAGCTCGCCGTCGACCGCGCGATGCTGAAGATCGACGGCACGGAAACCAAATCCAAGCTGGGCGCGAACGCGATTCTCGCGGTCTCGCTCGCCAACGCCAAGGCGGCCGCGGCGCATGCCGGCGTTCCGCTCTACAAGTACCTCGGCGGACCCAACGCCAAAGTCCTGCCCGTCCCTATGGCGAATGTCATCAACGGCGGCGCGCATTCCGACGCCCCGATCGACTTCCAGGAGTTCATGATCATGCCCGTGGGCTTCGAGACCTTCAGCTCCGGCCTTCAGGCGATCACCGAGATCTTCCACGCCTTGAAAGCAGTCCTGAAGTCGAAGGGGCTGAGCACCGCCGTCGGCGACGAAGGCGGGTTCGCCCCGAAGCTCGACAGCGCGGAGGCGGCGGTCGAGGTCATCCTCCAGGCGACGCGCGACGCCGGCTACCAGGCCGGAAAACAGATCTTCCTCGCGCTCGATGTCGCGAGCTCCGAGTTCTATACGGGCGACGGCAACTACGTGTTCAAGAAGAGCAGCGGGCGAAAGCTCACGGGCGATGAGCTCGTGGACTTCTATGTGCAGCTCTGCGCGAAGTACCCCATCATCTCGATCGAGGACGGATGCGCCGAGGGCGATTGGACCAACTGGAAGAAGCTGACCGACAAGCTCGGCTCGAAGGTCCAGCTCGTGGGCGACGATCTGTTCGTCACGAACGTGAAGTTCCTCCAGAAGGGCATCTCCAGCAAAACAGCCAACTCCATTTTGGTGAAGGTGAACCAGATCGGATCGCTGACGGAAACGCTCGACGCCGTCGAGCTGGCGCATCGGAACAGCTACACCGCGGTCATCAGCCATCGCTCAGGCGAGACGGAGGACTCGACGATCTCGGACATCGCCGTGGCGACGAACGCCGGCCAGATCAAGACCGGATCCCTCAGCCGCACCGATCGCGTCGCGAAGTACAATCAACTGCTGCGCATCGAGCAGGAGCTCGGGGCCAACGCTGTCTACGGCGGCAAAATCAAGGTGGCCTGCTGATCCGGAGCGCGCTCCTTTTCGCCCAACACCGCAGTCAGCGCCCCAAGCGCCTGGCTGCGGTGTTTTCGTTCCCGGGGCGACGCCTCCGTGGACGCGGGGCAGCTCCTGGGCCGGTTGATCGGGATCCATTCACCCTCCGGACAGTGGCATCCACCCCTACAGGCCGCCAGTCGACAGGCTTCCCATGCTCCCGATGTTGTGGCGTAGCGCCGCCAAGCCTGCGCTGCAAAGGCGTCCACAACTTCAGGAAGCGCGGGGCAAGTTTGCAAGTTTCTCGAGGATGGAATTCCCGTTGTTCCCGAAAGAGGTTTATGTGAGGGTCCGGCATTCATCGCGTATGACTGCACGATTCTCCCCCACCCCTCGCCGATCCCTCCTCGCATCCGGACTTTCGCTCGCCTGCGCGCTCCTCAGCCTGGCGCCGGACAGCCCGCTCAACCGAACGTTCGCGCGAGCCGCGGAAGCGGCCGACGCGGCCAAGCCCGTCGCCGAAACCAAGAAGGACGACGAAAAAAAGAAGGAGAAGGAAAAGAAGATCAAGCCCTACGACGACATCATCACCAGCGACGCCAAGACCAAGGTGGGCCTCATCCGAACTCACCGCATCGAGGACAAGCTTTTCTATGAAATCCCCGCCGACCTGCTCGGCGCCGACCTGCTGTGGGTCACGCAGATCTCGGAGACCACCGCCGGAAATTCCTACGCCGGCATGCCCGTTGCGGACCATGTCGTCCGATGGGAGCTCCTCGGCGAACGGGTGCTGCTGAGAAGCGTCCATTTCGGAGTTCGCGCCGAGACCAAGGACTCCATTTCCGAAGCGGTCGAAGCCTCCAACCTGGCGCCCATCATCCGCACATTCGATGTGAAGGCCTACGGGAAGGACAAGGCGCCCGTGATTGAGGTCACCGAGCTCTTCACCAAGGAGGTCGCGGAGTTCAACGCCAAGTCCGCGCTCAGCGCCGGAGCGATGGACTCGGGCCGGACATTCATCCAGGAGGTGAAGGCCTTCCCCGAAAACGTGGAGGTGAAGGTGCTCGCCAGCTACGCCGACGCCGGCAAGGACAGCTCCAGCAGCGGCGTCACCGCCGTCCTGCATCACAGCATGGTCCGGCTGCCGAAACAGAAGATGAAACCGCGGAAGCACGATCCGCGCGTCGGCTTTTTCACCGTCGGGTTCATCGACTACGCCGACGACTCCCGGCACGAGGCCGAGCAGGTCCGCTACATCACCCGATGGCGTCTTGAGAAAAAGGATCCGAAAGCCGCGGTCTCCGAGCCGGTCAAGCCCATCGTGTTCTACGTGGGACGCGAGGTTCCGGACAAGTGGAAGAAGTTCGTGAAGGCCGGAATCGACGATTGGCAGCCGTCCTTCGAGGCGGCCGGCTTCAAAAACGCCATCCAGGGCAAGCTGCCGCCCGATCCCCGCGAGGACCCCGATTGGGATCCGGAGGACGCGCGGATCTCCAGCATCCGCTGGGTTCCCTCCAAGGTCGAAAACGCCTTCGGCCCGCATGTTCATGATCCGCGCACCGGCGAAATCCTCGAGGCCGACGTGCGCATGTATCACAACGTCCAGAAGCTCGTTCGAGACTGGTATTTCGTTCAGGCCGCCGCCTCGGACGCCCGCGCCCAAAAGCTTCCCATGCCGGACGACCTCGTCGGCGAGCTCATCCGATTCGTGGTCGCTCATGAGGTCGGACATTCCCTCGGCTTCCCTCACAACATGAAGGCTTCGTCGAGCTACACGATCGCCCAACTGCGGGATCCGGAGTGGACGAAGAAGAACGGCACGGCGCCCTCCATCATGGACTACGCGCGGTTCAACTACGTCGCGCAGCCCGAGGACAAGGCGTCGATGATGCCGAAGATCGGACCCTACGACACCTTCGCGGTGAATTGGGGTTATCGGCAGTTCGCGGACGACGCGAGCGAGAAGGAGGAGCTTGAGAAAATGGTGAAGGTGCAGGTCAAAGACCGCATCTATCGCTTTGGGGATCCAAATCCGGTCGTCGATCCCACGCAACAAACCGAGGACCTTGGCGCGAACGCGGTGGAGGCCACCGAGCTCGGGTTGAAGAATCTCAACCGCATCGCGGGCTTCCTGGTGAACGCGACCTGCGCCCCGGGCAAGGACTACAGCCTGCTCGCGAACATGCATGAACAACTCCTTCGCCAGTGGTCGCGCGAGATGGGGCATGTCGTGAACGTCGTGGGCGGGGTGGAGGAGATCAACCTGAACTACGGCGACGCCGAAACCCGTTTCCATCCGCTTCCGGCCGACTATCAACGCAGCGCTCTTTCCTTCCTCGTGAAGAACGCCCTCCACACGCCGGACATCTTCACGTCGTCGAATCTCGTCCTGCGCCTCACAGCCGAGGGCGTGGCGGAGCGCGTTCTCAGCGCCCAGCGGCAGGTGTTGGAAGGGATCGTGAGCGCACGGCGCATCAACCGCGCCTCCGAGAACGAAAAGTTGCAGGGAGCGGACTCGCTGCGGGTCTCCGAGCTGTTCGAAACCCTCCGGGGCGGCTTGTTCGAGGAATTCAGCCAGCCCGCGCCGGCGCCTGATGTTTATCGCCGCAACCTGCAACGCACCTATGTCTCTCTTCTTGCGCAGCAGGTGAAAAACCCCGCCTCCGACTCCGACCTTCCGGCGCTGGCCCGAGGCGAGCTGGTCGCGATCCAAGGCGCGCTGGTGGCGGCGAACGCCAAGTCCGGACTGGTGGGCATGCATGTGAGCGACCTCCTGGGTCGCATCACCCTCGCCCTGGATCCGAAACGCGCTTCGAACTAGAGGAAGATTCAACTTTCACCACAGGCCATGTTGCCAGGCATCCAATTGTTCAGCCTCAAGGGACGGACCGCCGTCATCACCGGCGGATCCAAGGGACTGGGCTTGGCGATGGCGGCGGGGCTGGCCTCGGCGGGCGCCCGCGTGTGCCTGGTGAGCCGACACCTCGACGAAGCGGAGAACGCGGCCGCCGAAGTGTCGCGCGATTTTGGCGCCGATGCGTTCGGATGCCAGGCGGACGTGACCTCCTCCGACCAAGTGGAGGCGATGGTCGCCGATGCGACCCGACGAATGGGCAAGATCGACATCCTGATCAATAACGCCGGCATCAACATCCGCGGCCCCATTGAATCCTTGTCGCTCGAGCAATTCCGCCAGGTCATGGAGGTCAACGTCACGGGCGCTTGGCTGGCTTCGCGGGCGGTGACGCCTCAGATGAAACGAGCGGGATGGGGGCGCATCATCAATCTGTCGAGCGCTCTGGGATTGGTCGGGCTCGCGGGACGAACCCCCTACGCCTCCAGCAAGGGCGCCGTCATCCAGCTCACTCGCACGCTCGCGCTGGAGATGGCGGGCCATGGAGTCACGGTGAACGCGATCTGTCCGGGGCCTTTTCTCACGGACATGAACGTCGCGATCGCGGACACCGAGGACGGGAAGCGATTTGTCGTGGGCGCGACGGCTCTGCAACGCTGGGGAAAAATGGAAGAGATTCAAGGAGCCGCCATCTTTCTCGCCAGCGACGCCGCCAGCTATTGCACCGGATCCATACTGAGCGTCGACGGCGGATGGACCGCGCACTGAGCTGTTGCGCCAGTCCGGGGGGAGCCGTAGGCCGATCTCCAGCACACCTGCCATATTAGTTGGTCCTCGCTTCCGTCCAAAGGGCTGCTACGATGCAGGGGTCTCAACCCCTATGAACTCTGATCCCCCTCCTGCCAACTAACCCACAACAAATCCACCCATGAAACTCATGCACTCGCGCTTCGCGCTTCTTCTGCTCTGCGTCGTTTCTATCTCGGCGCAGGCCCAAACGAGCAGCTTCACTTACCAAGGTCAGCTGATTCACAACGGCGCGCCCGCCAATGGTTCGTATGATCTGGTCTTTACGCTTGTTGGCGCCCCTGGCGGCGGCCCTGCCGTCGCTCCGCCGTTGACCAATTCTGCGACCGCCGTCACCAATGGGCTATTCACCGTCACGCTGGATTTCGGCGCAGGGGCGTTTCCCGGCGCTGATCGCTGGCTGGAGCTTGGCGTGCGCACGAACAACACGTGGGCCTTTACCACTCTACTTCCGCGACAGCCGCTCAGCCCCACGCCCTATGCGATTCAGGCCGCCAACGCCGGAGTCGCCGCGAGCGTGAACGGGTTGGTTTCGGCGGCGCAGTTGTCCGGGACGATCCAGGCACGGAACATCGGCGAGTCCTCCATCACCAGCGTTATGCTGGCCCCGGAGAGTGTGCATTCGAATCATCTGGCCCTCGGGAGCGTGACGGCCGCAGCGCTAGCGGATGGCAGCATCCATTCCAACCATCTCGCGGTAGGAAGCGTCCATTCGAACGCGCTGGCCCTCGCGAGCGTCACGGCCTTCGCGCTGGCGGACGATAGCATCCACTCTAATCACCTGGCGGTGGGGAGCGTCCACTCGAACGCGCTGGCCCTCGCGAGTGTTACAACCGGCGCCCTCGCCGACGGCAGCGTTCATTCCAACACGCTGGCTCTCGGGAGCGTCACGGCCTTCGCGCTGGCGGACGATAGCATTCACTCCAATCACCTGGCGGTGGGGAGTGTTCATTCCAATGCGTTGGCCCTTGGCAGCGTCACGGCCCTCGCCCTAGCCGATGGCAGCATTCATTCCAACCACCTCGCGGTAGGAAGCGTCCATTCGAACGCGCTGGCCCTCGCGAGCGTCACGGCCTTCGCGCTGGCGGACGATAGCATTCACTCCAATCACCTGGCGGTGGGGAGTGTTCATTCCAATGCGTTGGCTCTTGGCAGTGTCACAGCCCTCGCCCTAGCCGACGGCAGTGTTCATTCCAACGCGCTGGTTCTCGGGAGCGTCACGGCCTTCGCGCTGGCGGACGATAGCATCCACTCCAATCACCTGGCGGTGGGGAGCGTTCATTCCAATGCGTTGGCTCTTGGCAGTGTCACAGCCCTCGCCCTAGCCGATGGCAGCATTCATTCCAACCATCTGGCAGTAGGAAGCGTCCATTCGAACGCGCTGGCCCTCGCGAGCGTCACGGCCTTCGCGCTGGCGGACGATAGCATTCACTCTAATCACCTGGCGGTAGGGAGTGTTCATTCCAATGCGTTGGCTCTTGGCAGTGTCACAGCCCTCGCCCTAGCCGATGGCACTATCCATTCCAACCATCTGGCGGCGGGAAGCGTTGATTCAGGCGCGTTGGTCATCGGCAGCATCCATTCCAATCACTTGGCCGCCAGCGCGGTCAGCCCGGACAAGCTAACCGCATCCTGGAGCAGTCAGCTTTCCACCAGCATCTCCAATCCGAGCATCGGCTCCTTGGAGCACTTCGGGGCGGCTGTGGCGGGAGTTGGGACGGACAAACTGCTCGTTGGCGCGCCTCAGGACTCCACTGGCGGCGACAATGTTGGCGCGGCCTATCTCTTAACCACCGCCGGCACAGTTCTCACCACGTTCCTGAAGCCTGGCGGACAGATTCAGGATCGCTTTGGTTCTGCGGTGGCGGCCGTGGGCCCGGACAAGGTCCTGATCGGCGCCGATGGTGACGACACCGGCGCAGCGGACGCGGGCGCAGCCTTCCTGTTCAGCACCAACGGCGCCTTGATCGCAACGTTCACGAATCCGACACCAGCGGCCGCTGACTTCTTCGGCTTCTCAGTGGCGGCGGTCGGCGTGGACAAAGTGCTCATCGGCGCCCATGGCGACCATTCCGGCGCGAATGTTGGGGGCGCGGCCTATCTGTATAACACCAGCGGCGCTCTCCTCACCGTGTTCACAAATCCCACTCCGGCAAGCGGCGACCGTTTCGGGATCGCCGTGGCGGCAGTGGGTTTGAATATGGTTGTTATTGGGGCTGATCGGGACGACACGGCCGCGGCCGACGCGGGCATCGCGTACCTGTTTAATACCGACGGCGCACTGCTGGCCACAATTGCCAACCCAACCCCGGCGCCGGGTGATGCTTTTGGCGCCGCGCTGGCCGGGGTGGCTGGGGACAAAGTGCTGATTGGAGCGCCGGGAGACAACTCGAACGGCAACGCCGGCGGCGCCGCCTATCTTTTCAACACCAGTGGCGCATTGTTAGCGACCGTCACCAACCCCGCGGCGGCAAGCGGCGACCAGTTTGGGATTGCCGTGGCGGCGGTAGGCGCGAACACCATGACGATCGGCGCGCCGGCCGGTGATAGTGGCGGGACGAAGCCAGGCTCCGCCTATCTGTATAACGCCAGCGGCGCTCTCCTGAGCACGTTCCACAGTTCCCCCCTCTCTAACGGCGATCTTTTCGGCAGTGCGTTGGCCGGCGTTGGAACAGACAAGATTCTCGTCGGAGCTCCGCAAGCGGACGCTGGCGCCGAGGACTCCGGGGCGGTGTATTTGTTCACGCTCGAATCATACACTCCGGGCCTTGTGGCGGACGCGGTGAGGGCGGGCTCCGTCACCACCACGCGACTTCAGGACGGCGCGGTGACGCTCGACAAACTCGACTCCAGCATTGGCATCTGGACGCGCGCGGCCAACAACGTCTATCGCGCCTCCGGCCGGGTGGGCATCGGCACGTCGACGCCGCAAACGACGCTCCATGTGCAGGGTGTCAACTCCCACCTCCGGCTACACGACTCGGCGCGCGGCAACTTCTGGCACATCTTCACCGAGAACCATCCCAATGCGCTCATCTCCGGCAACCTTGTCTTCGCCCCCGGACCGGCCGGCACGTACGGCTTCATCCAAAAATCCAGCGGCAACTACTTCTCAAGTTCGGACGCGCGCCTCAAACGGGATATCAACGGCCTACGCGGCGTTTTGGATCGTGTGCTCCGGCTCCGGCCCGTGACCTACCGATTCAAGTCCGCCTCGGACGCCGCGCCGCCGACAATCGGCCTGATCGCGCAGGACGTGGAGCCGTTGTTTCCGGAGGTCGTGGGTGAACACGACGGGATGAAGTGCCTGTCCTATTCGGAACTGGTGCCGGTCACCGTTGGCGCGATTCAGGAGTTGAATCAAAAACTGGAAAAGCGAGCGGATCGTCTTGAGCAGGAGTTGAAGCGGCGCGACGTCGAGAACGAGGAGCTCAAGGCCCGGCTGCAGAGACTGGAGACTCTGCTGAGCCAGCGCCTCACGAGAGGTGAGAACTGAGCCCGACCGCGCGCGTTGACGGCGCGTTGGAGAGGTTGCCGTTGAAGAATGCCGCGGAGTTGTCAGCTAGAGCTCGTCATGGCCTCTCAACTGCTCATAGGCAGAACCACGGCAAAGCCGTGATCTGTTCATGCAGCTGAAGCGGACGCGGGCAACGACAGATCACGTAGCCGTGCTTTGCCTCCTTCGGTTTCTCATTCAGAAACGCGAGCAGATGCCGCGCATCGCTTACGGAGGGATTCTCGGTCCACTTCACCTCAATAGGAGTCAACCGGCCGCGTTGCTCAATAATGAAATCCACCTCGGCGCCATCGCGCGTGCGCTGATGATACAACTTTCCTCCGCCGAGGTATTGGAGGCGATTCCACAACTCGATGCCCACCCATTGCTCAAACACAGCCCCGGGATTCGCCTTCACGAGATCCGGCGAGGGATTCAATCCCGCCGCGGCGTGCCGCACGCCCAAATCGAAGAACAGGAACTTCGGCGTCGCGAGTAGGTTCTTGCGGGGACTTTTCGCATAGGCGGACACTCGGACTCCCACGAACATGTCTTCCAGCAATTGGTAGTATCCCTTCACTGTCGGTTGCGAGATGCCCGCTTCCTGCGAGATGTTCGCGTAATTGAGAATCTGCCCGGATTCGGCGGCCGCCAGTTGCAGGAACCGCACAAACGCGCCCCAATCTCTTACCAGCGCTTCGCGGCGGATTTCCTCCTCCAAATGCACAAATGCATAACCCCTTAAAAGTCCTGCCCGATCCTGCTGGTCTGCTGTCACGATTCCCGGCAGCCCTCCATAAGCCAACCGCGTCAGCAAATCCCATGCGGGAAACGGGTGTTTCGCCGCGTTGCCGTCGCTCCAAGGAAACGGCAGCGGTGTCGCGGCGTGCGCTAGTCTGGCTTCCTTCACAGGCTGCTCGGCCAACGTTAGCGGAAACAAATGATGGACGAAGCTGCGGCCCGGCAGAAGGTTCGCACCGGTCAACCGCAGCTTTCTGGCTGAACTGCCGCACAGCACAAATCGCCATCGCGATTTGTCCGCGTCATAGAGCATCTGCACCGCGTCGAAAATCGAAGGCACGGATTGAGCCTCGTCCACAAAAACGAACTGCCCCTTCCTGTCGGACGGCAGACTGCGGCAGGCTTGCGCAAATTCACCAGGGTTGGCCAGGTGCCGCGAACGCTCATGCGGGTCCGCCAGATTGAAACGCAAGACGTCTTCAGGCATCAGGCTGTTGAGCAGCGTAGACTTGCCTGTCTGCCGTGCGCCAAACAAAAGGTGCACGAAGGGTCGGCCCAACTTCGATTGCAGCGCGCTGGCATACCACCGATCAAACATGCGCTTTAGTAATATCGCCTGTTTCTAAAATCAACTTTAGATTTATCGCCATGTAAGAAGCGTGGAACGGCCTTGGGCTTTCGGCGTCCGTCCCTCGCTCATCGTGCCCCCAACCCTGTCACCGGGCGAAGAACAGCAACCCGATGAATGCGAGAATCGGCGCCAGGATCGGGATCGCGAATCGAAAGAAGTAACCCAGGAATGTCGGCGTGTGGACCCGCGCGTGGTCGGCGATCGCTTTCACCATAAGGTTGGGTCCGTTGCCGATGTAGGTCATCGCGCCAAAAAAGACCGCCCCCAGCGAAACCGCCATGATCTGGGGTCCATGGGCCGCCAGGAATCCGGCCGAAAGCGCGGGATCGGCCAGCGACGCGCGCTCCGGCCCCAGCGCGGCGGTGAAGAAGGCGAGATAGGTGGGGGCGTTGTCGAGAACCGCGGAGAGGACGCCGGCGCCCCAATACAACCGCGCCGGGGAATGCAGCCCAAATTCGCCGGCGTGGATTGCGATGTAGTCGAGCGCGGGAGGCATCGTGGCGAAGATGCCGGCGAACACCCACGCCACTTCGCGGATCGGAGCGAGGCTGAACTCGTTGGCGTCGTGGAGCGCCTTGGGCGTCAGCCGATACGACGCGATGGCGGCGGCTATCATCATCCCTTCGCCCAGACCCGGGACGGACCGAACGAACACGCCCGCGAGGATTAACGCCAGGAAGAAAACATTCCGCAATCCCTCCACGTTCGATCGCGCTCCGCTGGTCTCGGCCTCACGGACCTCCCGGGGCGCGCGGAGAAAGTTTGCGCGGTCGAGCGCGAGGAAAACCACAAGGAGCGCGGCGATGGCGATGAGCCAGGGAATCCACAATCGGGTCGCCGTCCAGAAGAACGGCACTCCGCTCAAGTACCCGAGAAAGAGAGGCGGATCGCCGATAGGCGTCAGACAGCCGCCCACATTGCTCACAAGGAAGATGAAGAAGACGATGTGGAATTGAGTGATCCGATAGCGGTTCATTCGAATCCATGGCCGGATCAGCAGCATCGACGCGCCGGTCGTGCCGATGAGGTTCGACAAAGCGCACCCCAGGAACAGGAAGACGCAGTTTCGCGCCGGCGTGGCCTCGCCTCGGACGTGAATAACGATCCCTCCCGCCACGACATAGAGAGACCCGACGAGGGAGATGAACCGGAAGTAGTCCCAGCCGGCTTCGAGCATGCGGCTGGCCCCGTTCCCCCGCGCCAGGTAGGACGCGACCACGACTCCGCCAAGCGCGATCGCGACCTTCACATGATGCCTTTGCCACCACTCCGGGCGCAGGAAAGGAAGCAGCGCGATGGCGAGCAGCATCAGCGCGAACGGGAGCATCAGAGCCCCAGCGGGATGCGGGCCGACCTCGGCCACGGCGAAGCGAGCCCAGAGAGGGAACGATGCGGAAGCAACCATGCGCCAAGATCCTGAAGAGGACGCGCATGCCAGCGCAAGCCCTCAACGGACGGTCCAGCAAATCACGGACGGGGGAACGGCCGACAGGCTGCTAGGTGTTTTCCCCTATCCAGGCGGGGGATTCTTCGCAGATCGGATCAGCGCGTCATCCCATTTCGCGAGGAGCGGAATGACCCTAGGTTGCTTTCCGGCAACCCTAATGAGTCGCCACAAACAGCAAAGGAATACCAATGAATGCTAATCGAATGATGGTGGACGCGTTGGCTGGCTCCCGGACTTATCAGGACTTCGAGCGGGCGTTTACGGGAGCAACCGGGCTTCCGCTCACGCTGCGGCCCATGGAGCACTGGCAGCTCGCGCTGCAGGGGCAGCGAAAGGCGAATCCATTCTGTGAAGTCATGGCGCGCAAGAACGAAAGCTGCGCCGGATGCCTCCAAGTTCAAGAGCGTGTTTGCCGGGAGGCGGCAACGGCGTCGAGCTCCCTGACCTGCCCCCATGGCCTCGTGGAGATAGCCGTGCCGGTGCGCGTCGGCGACACGACGGTGGCGTTTCTGCAAACAGGTCAGGTGTTTCCCGAAAAGCCCACGAAGGCCCAGTTCGCCAAGGTTGCCGACACGCTGGCACGGCAGGGGCATGATCTGCCGGCCGAGCAGCTGGAGGCGTTGTATTTCGCCTCGCCGGTGGTTCCGCTCCCAAAGCTCGAAAGCGCACGCGACCTGCTGGTCGTTTTCGCGGATCACCTCGCCCTTCGCAGCAACCAGATCACCCTTCAGAGCCAGAGCATGGAGCCGCCAGTCATCACCCGCGCAAAGCAATTCATCCGGGACCACATCCACGAGAACCTGACGCTGGACGCGGTTGCGAAATCGGTGAACACGAGCCGATTTTACTTCTGCAAGCTGTTCCGCCGCGCCACAGGCATTCACTTCACCGAGTATGTCAACCGGCTGCGGGTGGAGAAGGCGAAGGAGTTGCTGCTGAACCGGAATCTGCGCGTGAGCGAAGTCGCCTACGACGTGGGGTTCCAGTCCCTCACCCATTTCAACCGCGTGTTCCGAAAGCTGATGGGAGAATCCCCCACGCTCTACCGCAGCCACCTGCCGCGCGCCTCCGCCGCGCGCCAGCCCGAACACCGCCGCGGAGCCTGAGGCGCTGTCAGGCCTTCGGCCTCCGATTCACCTTGTGGATCGCCGCCTGGTCGGTGCACTTGATGATCATCTCATCGATGTTCACGTGGGCCGGCCGGCTGGCCATCCAGAGCAGAGCCTCCGCGATATCGTCGGCCGTCAAGGGCTCGACGCCCTCGTAAACCTTGGCGGCGCGCGCGCGGTCTCCTTTGAAACGCACCACGGAAAACTCCGTTTCCGCCAGCCCGGGATCCAGCGTGCCGACGCGAACCCCGGTTCCGTTCAGCTCCAGCCGGAGCGCGCGGGTGATCTGCAGCTCGCCGGCCTTCGCGGCGCAGTACGCCGCGCCCCCCTCGTAGGCGACATGCCCGGCGATCGATCCCACGTTCAGAATGACGCTCCCCGGATTGGAGGTCAGCAGCGGCAAAGCCGACCGGGTCACGCGCAGGACGCCGAGCACATTCGTCTGCATCATGGTCTCCCAGTCTTCATCCTTCCCGGTGGCCACGGAATCGATCCCCAGGGCGCCGCCGGCGTTGTTGATGAGAACATCCAATCGATCGGTGTGGCCGCGCGTCCATTGCAGAAACTCCTCCACGCTCCGCGTGTTGGAAACGTCAAGGGCGTGAACGTGCGCGACGGGCGATCCCATCTGTTGGGCCTCCTCGGCGACCGCCTTCAGCCGATCGACACGGCGCGCTCCCAACAGCAAGCGCGCTCCAGCGCCGCCAAAGGTCCGCGCGGCCGCGGCGCCAAACCCGCTGGACGCGCCGGTGATCAAAACCCATTTGTCCTTCAGTCTTGAGCTCATGGTTGGTTCGGGGTCGATGGTGAAAAGGACCGCCGCCGGGGGGCGGCGAAGCGGAGTCAGCGTTTCGAGGGGCGGGGGGCGCGGGCGAGCGCGTCCTTGGTGTCGGCCATGAGCGCGTCGAGCTCGGGCTGCAGCTCGCGTTTCTTCGCGCTGGTCATCCGATCAATGAAGAGAATGCCGTGAAGGTGATCTGTTTCGTGCTGCGCCGCGCGAGCCAGCAGGCCGCCCGCCCGAAAGGAAAGCGTCTTGCCGGCGGGGCTCAACGCCGTGACGTCCACCGCGGCGGGCCGGGCGATGTCGGCAAAAATCTCGGGGAAGCTGAGGCACCCTTCCCCTCCGATGACCGGATCCGCGGCCGGCTTGACCTCCGGGTTAATGAGGACCAGGGGCATCCATTCGTTGATGTCCGCGGGCTGGCCGTCGATCTCCATCGTCGAGGGCCTGTCGGTGGCCTCCCGGACATCGATCACCGTGATCTGGAGCGCCCGCGCCACCTGCTGCGCGGCGAGCCCGACGCCGCGCTCGTCGTACATGGTTTCCAGCATGTTCGCGATGAACTCGCGGATTTCCGGAGTGATTTTTTCGACGCGCGCTCCCTTCTGCCGGAGCACGGGGTGACCATATTTGACAATGGGCAGAATCATTTTGGCAGGGGCCAATCTCGCAACAAATCAACCAGATCGTCAATCGCCGGGCTGCGCGCCTCCTTCACATAGAACCCGCTCGTCGACACCCCGGTGAACAGGCTGAACGCATTGTCGAGGTTGAGCAGCTTGCCCAGGCAGAAGCCCGCGTTGAAGTGGTCTCCCGCGCCGGTGGTGATCTTCGGCTTCGGCACGTGGGGTCCGTCGGCGAAGGACACCGAGCCATGGCTCACCGCCAGCGCGTAGCTGACCGGATGAACGACAAGCGTTCCGATCGCCAGCCGCTGCTGTATCCGCACAGCCATCGCCGCCAGGGCGTCCCGAGAGTCCTTCTGGCACGGAAGCCCCATCACTTCGCCAATCTCGTACGCCTCCTTCTCGTTCAGGCCCAGGATGACGTCGAAGTGCTTCTCGAATTGAGTGATCAATTCGAGGGCGCCCTGAATATCCGCCACAGTCCGCTTTTGGGGATCGGCGAGGTCAAAAAAGATCTTGCGCCGCGGCCCGCTCAGGCTCGGGCAGACCTCCGCCAGGAGCGATTTCCAAACCTCGCTCATGAACGGGAGCATCGTCCAGTTGACGAGCCCCACCAGATCGCAGGACGAGAAGCGCTGCAGAAACTTCTCCCGGCCGAAGCGGAGCTGGAGATTCTCCCAGGTGACCTCCTTGAGCGGCTCGAGCTTCCCCAGAATGATCTTGCCGTCCTGAAACTCGAGGGCGTCGCTGTGACCGGGCTCGGCGATGCTATGGACCTCGGCGCGATGGGCGAACTCGTGGAAGACGCGGTGCAGGTTCGGGTACCCGAGCGTGCCGACGTACGTGACCTTGATGCCGAGCTGCGCGAGCGCGTTGGCCATGATCGGGCCGTTCCCTCCGATCTTCGTTCTCTCCACCACGAGCTCGATGTTGGTGCTCTTCGCGGCGGCGTTCATCACCCGCTTGCCGAGTTCGCTGATCGTGGCCATGGGGACGTAGTCCAGCGCTGTTCGCCGCTGGTCCACGACGCGGATGATCTCATCCACGAAGCCGTCGAGGCCGATGAAGGCGGAGGTGCGGCTGGCGACGCCGATGGCGCCCTGAAGGGACGCGGCGCATTGTTCCCTGAGTTCGGAGGGGGTTGGCATGATTTGTCTGGTCAGTCTTCTGTGGGTGGCGTCCGCGCGGTATGGGAACCGCGCGGCAATAGGGTGGAGCGCGCCGGTTAGTCCATGGTGACGCCGAGCGCGTCAAGAACGCGTTGGAGCTCATCGTCGGAGAAAAAGCGGATCTCGATCGCGCCCTTCCCATGGGAATACTTCAAATGAACCTTGGTGGCCAGACGCTCCCGCAGCTTCGTTTCAACGGCGGACACATTCGGGTCTCGCGGAGCCGGCGCGGCGATCGCGGAGCCGCCGCCCTGAACGACGGCGGGGACAAGCATCGCGGCCACGAGGGCTTCGGTCTGCCGCACGCTGAGGCTCCTTGCGACCACCTGGTCCGCGGCGCGCGCCTGCCCCAGATCGCTCCGGAGCCCGAGCAACACCTTGGCGTGTCCGGTGGAGATCCTTCCCTCGCGCAACAAGTCCTGGACTTCCCGGGACAGGCGGAGCAACCGGAGCGCGTTCGTCACAGCGACGCGGCTCTTCCCCACTTTCATCGCCGCGTCCTCCTGCGTGAGTTGAAACTTCTCGATCAGCTCGGAGTATCCAATGGCCTCCTCGATCGGATTGAGGTTCTCGCGCTGAAGATTCTCGATCAGCGCCAACTCGAGCACGGCGCGATCATCGGCCTCGCGCACGATCACCGGCAGCTCCGTCAACCCCGCCGCCTGGGCCGCCCGCCACCGTCGCTCGCCGGCGATGATCTCGAACTGATCTCCGCGCCTCCGGACGATCAGCGGCTGGATCACGCCCTGCGTCCGGATGGAGTCCGCGAGTTCCGCCTGCGCTTCGGCAGGGAAGCTCTTTCTGGGCTGGAACGGACACGGAATCAGGTTCCCCGCGGCGACTCGGATCACGGCGGACACGACCGATGCGTCCGCCGTCTCCGGCGGGGCTGAAGGAACAGAAAGCGGGGCGGGCCTTTGCGCGGGAGACACCCCTCCCAACAGCGCGCTCAAGCCTCGACCAAGTGCGGGTTTCGCCATGGAGCGAAGACTGGGGAACCCGGAAGGGTCTGTCAAAACGAACCGCATCCGCGAGGGGAATCCGGTCGCGGCGTTCCGGCGCCGCCGCGCCCGCGAAACGAGCCCTCCCGCCTCAGCCAGGCAGGCCTTACCCACGCGGGGACCGAGATTCCCGAATCATATTTTGAAACCTTCGACCTCATTTCGTGTCTGACTTGCGGTCAAGAGGCCGATTGCCCCGCAGGCTATTCCAGCCCAAAACTGGGCTGGACCACCTCGCCGAGGTCCGATAGGGTGAATCGGTCACAGACGCCAGGTTATGCCTAGACTCATCGCGCAAGGAAATGGAGACGAACGTTCGTATGAACTGCCGAACAACGGTCGAGTTCGTGTCGGTCGCAGTCGACACAGCGATCTCTGCATCGATCACCCCTCGATCTCCGAATCTCACTGCGAGATCTACGTCGACCCCATGATGGTCATGGTCACGGACATGGGATCCACCAACGGCACCTTCATCGACGGCTCGCCCATCCAGAAATCCGAATTGGGCAATGGCCAACTGCTTCAACTGGGCTCGTTCAGCCTGCAGTTGGAGATGGAAACCCATCGCGTCGTGATGCCTGAGTTGGAGAATCACGCCGCCCCGCGTCCCACCACGTTGTCGAACGGACTCGCTTGCTGCCACAATCACCCGGAGTCCCCGGCGGCAATGGAGTGCGGGCATTGTCAGAAAACATTTTGCCGTCCTTGCGTCCACGTCATAGGGCTCATTGGAGGCAAGCGCCACCACCTCTGTCCCGTTTGCCACAATCACTGCTCCCCCTACACAGGCCACGGGAACACTCGCAAAGGATTCCTCTGCGGCATCCTGAACGCGTTCAAGAAAATCACGGGACGATTCAGATCGAACTAGCGGTCTCCATTTCCCCCCACCGGATCGCGCGTGTGACTCATAAATCCGCCAAGGTCGCCGCCATCACGGCATCCCTCCAGGGACAGGACCTGGACGCCCGATACCTGGGATACTTCGAATGTTTCAACCAGGGGCTTTTCTACGAGGCGCATGACGTGTTGGAGGATCTTTGGCTGGAGGGACGCGGCGGGCCGGACGACGGCTTCTACAAAGGGCTGATCCAGTTCGCCGGCGCGTTTGTTCATCTTCAGAAGAACAGGCTGTCGCCCGCGGCGGCCCTGTTCCGCCTCTCCGCAAAGTATCTGCAGCCTTACGCGCCTTGGCGGCAGAGCCTGAATGTGGGCGCGGTGCTTGAGCAAGGGCGGAACTGGGTGTCGTTTCTCGAAGCAGGGTCGTATGCCCGCAATCCCCTCACGGACGCGGACCCGCCGCGGATGACTCTCGAAAGATGAAAGACTGATCCGATGCCCCGTCCAGTCGAGGCCCGCCGGGATTCCCCGCGAACTCCCGCCAACCCGCGATTTCAGGGCTGAGATCAAGCTTTCTCCACCCCTGCCGACTGCAAAGGCGCCACATTGGGCTTCCCCAGAACGTGGCCTCCACCGTGATCGATTCGGTCATTTCGGACGACGGCGGCCCCGCGAAAGAATAAACGAGGCGCCGCAAAGGAAGCGCTCCATCGTTGATGACGATTGCGTGTCGCCCACGTGTCATTTCGAAGCGCGTGTGAATTTCGCCACCACTTTGGCCCATTTCACAAGCGAATGGGATGCCTCCGTCCCTATCGCTCTCTTCCATTTGCAAAAGCTGCCGTAGCGTTCATGAAAGTATGTGTATTGTTTCAGCCGCCCCGCCGCCGCAACGGTTGTGCGGGCGAAGGACCAGGGCCTTCACCTTCAGTTTCGTCCTGGGTCTCTTCTGCGTTTTGTTCCTTCCGACTTCTGGATCGGCGGCCCTGGTCCAGAAGGACACGATCCAGAAAGACCCCTTTTGCGCGGTCACCAACCTGGAGATCAGCTCCCTTTCCCTCCGCCTGCCCTCGTTCACTCAGGCCGCGAGCACTCGCAGAATGGTGGAGCGCCTCGCCAAGATTGAGCGGGACGTCGATCCGCGCAACATGCGCTTTCAGGATGAACGGATGGTCCAGATGCTGCGCTCGCAGGTTCGGGTTGAAACCAACTCGCAGGCGCAGCTGGAGCTTCGGTTCGACCTGGGCGTCAGCCTGCTCCAAGCAGGCGAAACGGCGCAGGCGCTCCATGAACTCGAGTCGCTTGAGCAGTTCGTCAACTCCAACGGAGGCCACTTCAGCGAACAGGGCAGGATTGATCTACGTCTCCGCAAAGCCGTCACGATGCTGCGGCTCGGGGAGGAGGAGAACTGCCTGCTCAATCACAACGCTGATTCCTGCATCTTTCCCCTGCGTCCGTCAGGATTTCACCAACTGCCGCGGGGATCCCGCGGCGCTGTGACCCTGTTGCAGGAGCAGCTGACCGAGTTTCCCTCTGATTTGGCCTCGCGCTGGCTCCTGAACATCGCCCATATGACGCTGGGGGAGTATCCGGAGAAGGTTCCATCGCGCTGGGTCATACCCCCCAAAGTGTTCGCCTCGGAATACGACATGCCCAGATTCCCGGATGTCGCGGGAGCCGTAGGGCTCGACACTGAGAATCTGGCGGGCGGATGCGTCCTGGATGACTTCGACAACGACGGGTTGATCGATGTCGTCACGTCGTCCATGAGCCTTCACGGCCAGCTGCGCTATTTTCACAACGACGGGAATGGACAGTTCACCGAGCGGACGCGGGAGGCGGGCCTGATAGGACTGGTGGGGGGGTTGAATGTCCAACAGACCGACTACAACAATGATGGGTGGCTTGATCTGCTGGTGATGCGTGGAGCATGGCTCTTCAAGGCGGGACGAATGCCCAGCTCGCTGCTTCGAAACAATGGCGACGGAACGTTCACCGACGTGACCGAGGAGGCGGGCCTGCTGAGCTTCCATCCGACGCAGACCGCGGTCTGGCTGGATTACAATGGCGACGGGTGGCTCGACCTGTTTGTGGGGAACGAAACCGTGGATCCGAACGATCCGGACCCTTGCCAGCTCTTTCGCAACAACCGCAACGGGACCTTCACCGAATGCGCCGCCGTCAGCGGGCTTCAAGTTTCCCGCTTCGTCAAGGGAGTCGCGGCCGCGGACTACGACAACGACGGACGGCCCGACCTCTATCTTTCCTGTCGCGACGGAAAAAACATGCTCTTCCACAATGACGGGGTCACCGATCTGGCCACCGGCGAGTGGACATTCTCTGAGGTCACCGGCCAGGCTGGCGTCGGCGGTCCTCGCTACAGTTTTCCCACCTGGTTTTTCGATTATGACAACGACGGTTGGGAGGATCTCTTTGTTTCCGGATACAAGATTCGGAACGTCGCCGACGTCGCCGCGGATTACCTCGGTCTCCCGAACCAGGGAACGAAGCCCAAGCTCTATCACAACAATCACGACGGCACCTTCACCGACGTCACCGTCGACATGCATCTCGACCATGTCTATCACAGCATGGGGGCCAACTTCGGTGATCTCGACAACGATGGGTGGCTCGATTTCTACCTGGGCACAGGCGATCCGGACTTCATGACGCTCATCCCCAATCGAATGCTCCGGAACGCGGGAGGGAAGGCCTTCCAGGATGTCACGACGGCGGGAGGCTTTGGACACCTGCAAAAAGGCCACGGAGTCGGCTTTGCGGATCTCGACAACGACGGCGACCAGGATGTGTACCTCGTCGTCGGAGGCGCGTATCCCGGCGACCACTACCGGAACGCGCTCTTCCTGAATCCCGGGAACACGAACCACTGGCTCAAGCTCAAGCTGGAGGGCGTGACGTCAAACCGGGCCGCCATCGGAGCCCGCATCCAGGTGAACGTCAGCACAGCCGGAGTCGCTCGCAGCATCCACAAGACCGTGAACAGCGGCGGCAGTTTTGGATGCTCGCCGCTGCGTCAGGAGATTGGCCTGGGCCAGGCCACTTCCATCGATTCGATCGAAGTCTACTGGCCCGCCACCCGACAGCGCCAGAAGCTGACAGGGTTCGCGCTGGACCGCGCCTACCGCATCCAGGAGGGCGCGGACAGCGCCGCCCCCATCCCGCTGAAGCGATTCCAAATCGATCCCAACAGCAAAACGAAACACGCGCATCCCGCCCACGCGGGACTATGAACGCGAGTTCTTCCTCGCCTTCGCTCATGATCGGGTTCCGTTCCGGTAAACGACGCCTGATCGTCGACCTACGGCAGATCCATCGCATCCAGGCTTCGAACAACCGCTCTCTCGTGTTCACCGCCAGAGAACCCCTTGTCGTGGATGAGTCGCTGGGCGCTGTCCTCGAGCGACTCCCCGCGGATCAATTCATGAGGGTGAGCCGCTCGCATGTGGTGAACAAGCACTGGGTCGCCTCCCTGAAACCCTGCCTGCACGGCGACCAAACCCTCTTCCTCAGGAACGGGGCGGAGGTGAGATTGAGCCGGACCCGTCGGGCCGAATGCATGCGTTGGCTCGGCCTTGAGTGACGGGCCGCGGGCGGGCCTTCGCTAATCGACGAGCTTGCCCTTGCCGGCAAGATGCCGCTGTAAGCGCTCCATGTCCGCGTCGACCATGATGCGGACCAGATCCTTGAATCGTGTCTTCGGTTGCCAGCCCAGTTTCTCCTTCGCCTTCGAGTAATCTCCGATCAAGACATCCACCTCGGCGGGACGGTAGTAGGCGGAATCGATCTCGACATGACGCCGCCAGTCGAGTCCGACATGGCCGAAGGCCTCCTCCAAGAATTCGCGCACGCTGTGGGTCTCGTTCGTGGCGATGACATAGTCGTCCGGATCCGGCTGCTGGAGCATCAACCACATCGCCTCCACGTATTCCTTCGCGTAACCCCAGTCGCGCTTCGCGTCCAGGTTTCCGAGGTAGAGCTTGTCCTGGAGCCCCGCCTTGATCTGGGCGATCGCCCGCGTGATCTTGCGCGTCACAAAGGTTTCGCCCCGCCGCGGCGACTCGTGGTTGAAGAGGATGCCGTTGCTCGCGTGCATCCCATAGGACTCCCTGTAGTTCACGGTGATCCAGTAGGCGTAAACCTTCGCGCATCCGTAAGGGCTGCGCGGATAAAACGGCGTGGTCTCCTTCTGGGGAATTTCATGGACCTTCCCATACATCTCGCTCGAGGACGCCTGGTAGAAACGGGGGCGAATTCCAGTCTCGCGCACGGCCTCCAGGATCCGGATCACGCCCGTGGCGGTGATGTCCGTGGTGTATTCGGGGCTGTCGAAGCTGACGCGCACATGGCTCTGAGCCGCGAGATTGTAGATCTCTTCCGGCTGAATCTTTCCGATCAGCCGCGCCAGCGAGCTCGCGTCGCTCAGGTCGCCATAGTGCAGCCTGAGGGCCGTCTTCGAGTTGTGTGGATCCGAGTAGATGTGGTCCAGCCGCCCCGTGTTGAAGGTGCTGGCGCGGCGGATGATCCCGTGAACCTCGTAGCCCTTCTCGAGGAGAAGTTCGGCGAGGTAGGAGCCGTCCTGGCCCGTGATTCCAGTAATGAGAGCGCGTTTTGCCATAGTGGCTCGCAACGACGCGGGAAGCCCGCTCGCGAGCGCGCCTGTTTATTCTCAGCCGGAGGTTCCGATGCAAGCCGTTTCCTGCGCCGTTTCGGGCGCAAAGAAATCTATTGTGACGGGAATCGCCCTTACCTAGCCTCGACTCCCGATTCGATTCATTCATCCTCTTATGCAGGTCGTCATCCTTTGCGGAGGTCTCGGAACGCGGCTGCGCGAAGAGACCGAGTTTCGTCCGAAGCCGATGGTCCCCATCGGCGGCCGTCCCATCCTGTGGCACATCATGAAGACCTACGCCCATTACGGGCACAAGGACTTCATCCTCTGCCTCGGCTACAAAGGGGAGATCATCAAGGATTACTTCCGAAACTACCACTGGCACACCAGCGATGTCACCCTCCGCCTCGGCGCGCGCCCCCAGATCACCTATCACAACACCCACGATGAGGAGGACTGGAACGTCACCCTCCTCGACACCGGGCAGGAAACCCAGACGGGCGGGCGGCTTCTTCGCGCGTTGAAGCACATCAAGGACGACACGTTCCTGTTCACCTACGGAGACGGGGTCACCAACTCGAACATCAACGATTCCGTGCAGTTCCACCGCAAGCACGGCGGGCTCGCGACCGTGACCGCCATCAACGCGGCGGGACGCTTCGGGGAGCTTGCGATTGACGGCGGCAAGGTGACCTCGTTCCAGGAAAAGCCGAACCGAGAGGCGGTGTTTGTCTCCGGGGGGTTCTTTGTCCTGGATCGCAAAGTCGGCGATTTCCTCGACGGCGATGGCTGCGTCTTCGAGCGCCAGCCTCTCCAAACGCTCTGTCAGAAAGGGCTGCTCCAGGCCTACAAGCACCACGGATTCTGGCAGTGCATGGACACCGCTCGCGAGCAGGAGATGCTTTCGAAGATGTGGCAAGCGGGGCAGGCGCCCTGGAAGATCTGGTGACGGTGACAAGCGCGCTGCGACATTTTTATCAGGGCAAACGGGTGCTCATCACCGGGCACCGCGGCTTTAAGGGCGGGTGGCTCGGGCTTTGGCTCCAGTCGCTCGGCGCGGAAGTGTGGGGCTGCGGGCTTCAGGCGCCGACATCCCCCTCCCTCCATGAGATCATTCGCAAGCGCGCGTTCGCGCGGGAGATCGACGCCGACATCGCCAACCTCTCGGAGGTCCGCCAAGCCGCGCGCGACGCCTCGCCCGACCTGATCTTCCATCTCGCCGCGCAACCGCTGGTCCGAAAATCCTACGCCGAGCCCCTGCTCACCTTCCAGGTGAACGCCCTCGGCACAGCGACATTGCTCGAGGGCGTAAGACTGAATCGCTGCCCCGCGAGCGTGGTGGTGGTCACAACCGACAAATGCTACGAGAACGTGGGCAAGGCCGAAGGCTATGCGGAGACGGACCCGCTCGGCGGCCACGATGTATATTCCTCGAGCAAGGCCGCGGCGGAGCTGGCCGCGCAGTCCTGGCGCCGCAGCTTCTTCCAAACCGATCCGGGCCTCGGCGGAATCGCCACCGCGCGCGGCGGCAATGTCATCGGCGGCGGCGACTACGCGGAGGACCGGTTGGTGCCCGACGCGATTCGCGCGCTGATCGCGGGCCTGCCCATCCCCGTCCGCAACCCGTCCGCGACCCGCCCCTGGCAGCACGTCCTGGATTGCCTGAGCGGATATCTCTGGCTCGGCGCCCGCCTCGCGCAAACCACCAAGATCGACCCCATCCACGGCGCCTTCAACTTCGGCCCTCGCCCGCAGGAGAACAAGCCGGTCAAGGACGTCATTGAGGGCATCCTCAAGGCCTGGCCGGGGACCTGGAAGAACCTCGCCGCCCCCGGCGCGCCGCACGAGGCCTCGAAGCTCAACCTCTCCATCCATCGCGCGGCGGCTCTGCTGGGGTGGCGTCCGGTCTGGGGCTTCAGCGTCGCCGTGGACAAGACCGTTGAGTGGTATCATGCGAGACACGCCGCCAAACACGACGACATGGCGGCGTTCTCCCTCGAACAGATCCATGCCTATGAGTCCTCCGCCCGCGAACAGGGATTGCCTTGGGCGGCCCAGGGAGCGTCGTGAGCGCGGGAGCGTCGATCGCCTGCCGCGGCTGCGGAGGCTCCGAGCTCCGAACGGTCCTCGACCTCGGACTCCAGCCTCTCGCGAACAATCTCCTGCGTCCCGAGGACCTCAAACAGAAGGAGCCCCGGTTCCCTCTCGCGCTGCGCGTCTGCCCCGGGTGCTGGCTGATCCAGATCGGCGAGCTGGTCCCCCCCGTGAAGCTCTTCACCGAGTATCTCTACTTCTCCTCGTTTTCGGACGCGATGTTGCGCCACGCGGCGGCCGCCGCGACGAGGTATCGTCAGGAGTTTGAGCTGAACGCGTCGAGCTTCGTGGTCGAGATCGCCAGCAACGACGGCTATTTGCTGAAGAACTTTGTCGCCGCCGGGATCCCCTGCCTCGGCGTCGAACCCGCTCAAAACATCGCGCGAGTCGCGCGCGAAGCCGGCGTTCGAACCGAGACGGCGTTCTTCGGCCGGGACTTCGCCGCGGAGCTGGCCGAGCGCGAGCGAAAGGCGGATCTCATTCTCGGCAACAATGTGTTCGCGCACGCTCCGGACATCCAGAACTTCATCCGTGGATTGAAGGAACTCCTGCGTCCCAGCGGCCGCGTGATCCTTGAGTTTCCGTACGCGGTGGAGTTTCTCGAGCGGCGCGAGTTCGACACGATCTACCACGAGCACGTTTTCTATTTCTCCCTCATCGCGCTGATCCCGCTCTTCCAACGGCACGGACTGCAGATCGACCACGTGGAGGCCCTGCCCATCCACGGAGGATCCCTGAGGCTCTTCGCGTCGCATGCCGGGGCGCGGCCGATTCAGGCCACGGTGGGCGCCATGCGGGATCAAGAGCTGAAGAAGGAGTTGAACACCCCCGCGCCGTATGGTCGCTTCGAGGCGGAGGTGACCCGCCTCGGAATGGATCTGCGCGCGCTGCTCGCCCGGCTGAAGGCGTCGGGCAGGACGATCGCGGCGTACGGGGCGTCTGCGAAGGGCAGCACGCTGCTGAACCATTTCGGCATCGGCTCGGAATCGCTGGACTTCGTCGCGGACCGAAGCACACACAAGCAGGGGCGGCTTACGCCCGGCGTCCACCTGCCCATCGTGCCTCCTTCCGCCCTGCTGGAGCGCATGCCCGACTACACCCTCCTGCTGACCTGGAATTTCGCGGAGGAGATCCTGGCGCAGCAATCGGCTTATCGCGAGCGCGGCGGCCGGTTCATCATCCCGATCCCCGAAGTGAGGGAAGTGTGAGCGGGTCGCGCGCCATCCCATGAAGTTCATCCCCTCTCATCTGCAAGGCCTGCGCCTGATCGAGCTCGAGCCTCGCGACGACGCGCGGGGGAGCTTTGCGCGCACGTACTGCGAACGGGAGTTCGAGGCGCAAGGGTTGAACACCCGATGGGCTCAGTGCAACAGCACGCTCACCCGCCGGCGCGGGAGCATCCGCGGGCTTCACTACCAGGCCGAACCGCGTTCGGAGAGCAAGCTGATCCGTTGCGTGGCGGGACGCGTCTTTGACGTCGTGGTCGATATCCGGAAAGACTCGCCGACGTACGGCCAGCACGCCGCGTTCGAGCTTTCGTCGGCCGGCGCCCGACAGCTCTATGTTCCCGCCGGCTTCGCGCATGGGTTTCAGTGTTTGGAGGACAACTGCGAGCTGTTCTATCAGATGTCGGAGTTCTACCACCCCGACCTTGCCCGGGGCGTGCGGTGGAATGATCCCGCGTTGAGGATCCAATGGCCGCTGGAAGTCACCGACCTCTCCGACCGCGACCGCGACCTCCCCCTGCTCGGCGCATAGGAGCCAAGCCGGGGGGATGCGGCCCGCGAAGGCTTGCCGCGTGGAACGTTTACCTCCTGCCCCAATGCTCCAGGGGGCGGCCCAATCGGATCCAGGTCCGCAACTATACCGACGGAAAGGAAACCTCTGAGAACACGATCATGGCTTTTCTGCCACGGTTTTCTCGTTCTTGACGACATATATCGGAGTCCCATGGGCTCGCGCCACTTTGCGGGCGGCCTTCGCGGCGCGCCGCAAGGCTTGTCCCACACTGGCGACAAACCCCTCCGTGCGCTTCTTCTCGAACGATTGTTTCATCGGTAGTCCTGGGTTGGTCGGGGTCTGGGGCCTGAATTGTCATAAACCGCCGACGCGTCAGCGAGTAATCGGTAGACGGTCTGAAAGTTCGTCCGTGTCATCATCGAAGCCGAACTCTAAGCCGAAAAAACATCCGCCCTCGCCACTGAGGGTCCACCGACCACCTGAGCGTTTCCACATCCCCCACCAAGGAGGACTCCGGAGCGGGCCATCCCGTCGCCGGGAGCCAGCTCGAGAGATTCTCCGAGGTCTCCCAGAACCACTCCGCCTGGTCCGCCTTGACAGAATGTCGCACGGAAAAACGCAGCGCGCCATGGCCATCGGCCGCCAGCTCGGCGCCGCCGGCAGGGCCGGCTCGCGGATCCGAATCGCTCGTCCCCAGAAAATACTCGACCAACGCGGACACCCCGTCGCCGTCATTGTCAGCCAGCGGATCTCCACGAAAAGCAAGGCCGTCATCCGCGCCGGGAGTTCCGCCCGCCACAAAACTCGCGCGCCAGCTCAGGGGATCCGAGGGATCCGACAGATGATCGGAGTGGATCAACGTCAGCGAGCGGTCTCCTCCGCTCGCGGCGGCGGGCCAGGGCGGCGTGGAGTCGTATCGAAACCGGGCGATCATCACGCCCGAAGGCGCGAGCAGATGCACCCAGTCGCCCGAGTTCGACAACTGCCCGTCGAACAGCCCCATCACGGGAAGCCCCGTCCCGTAGCGCGCCTCGAACGCGGCCCGGTTCCTCACGACAACAGCCCGCTGCCCGGGAGCAAGAACCGTCTCGTTGGTGAAGGCAAAATCAACGCCCCCTGACAAGCGCCCGCCGCCCAGCGGCGCATACTGCGTGGCGGAGGAGTTCCACACTTCCACGAACTCCTCATCCTCGGTCCGGGCAGGGTGGTAATGAATCTCCGACACGACCACGGCGTTGGAGGGCGCGACGTACGCCGTCGTGAGAAAGCGGCCGGACAGCGGAGGCGATGGCGCGGCGTTGACCAACCGCTGCGCGCGAATCTCCATCGGGCCCGCAACGCGAACAGGTCCGGTGTAGGAAATGCCGCCCGGGGCGACCAGCCCAGCGGGCGTGAGCGGGTTTTCGCCGTTGGTGCTGTAGTAAATCGGCGCGACGCCGGTGATTCGCGCGAGACTCCCCGATATCACGATCCCCCCCATCGGCGTCATCGTCAGAACCCGGGTCGCCGGCGAGCCGTAAAGCCCCACGGAGCGGAACCGGTTCAACGCGATGTCGTGGTTGAGCGGCCAGTAGCTGATTCGCATCCAGTTCATCTCGGCAAGCCAGTCGCTGCGCTTCAGCGGAACAGTCTGACGGCTGTCCCCCCATCGCGCCGATTCCGCGACGATCGCGTGGTCGATCTCGCCCCTCCGACGCTCCCATCGGGCGGTGTTCTGCGAAGGCGTCAGAATGCCCGTGCCTGTGGTGAGGGCCAGAACGCGCGCCGAGAAGCGAGCCTGGAAGAGCGGGTTGTCGCGCAGCTTCGCATACAAGAACGCCGGCGAATCCGTGGGACCGGTCACCGCCTCGAATCGCTCCCCGGTGTACGTCGTGGTAATGCTTAGGGAAATGTTGGAGATCTCCTGATCCCAAGGAAAGAATCGAAAGCCTTCACTGGCGGGCCCGCGACGCCGGCCGCTCCACCAGTTGTGATTCGGCCAGTCGATCGCGCCCGAATAAATGTGGAGGATCATGTAGTCGATCAGGCTGTCCATGTTCAGGTACACGGGATAAAGCGAGTTCAAGGTTCCATCGGGGTTTCTTCCCTGAATCCGCCAAAAGGCAGCCTCCGTCGCAAGCCCCGCGCTCGCCATCGCGATCATCTCATTCCACGCGGTCTTGTTTCCGCTCTCGACCTCGCCCACATCCTTGATCACGTCCCATTCCTCCGGGGAGCCTCCATAGTTCTGCGACAACCAGACAGGCTCGGTTCTTTCCGCGAGATTGTACATCCCCCAATACAGCCCGTTGAGAAACAGATGGACGTACCGGCTATGCCCGCAGGGCCAGCCCAAGGCTTGCGCCGTGTCCTTGATCCAGACGTCCCGCATGTATGTGGCCTTCGGACGCGTCCACGGCTCGGCGTCCTCGACCGCCCATCCGTCCGTCGAGCAAGCGCGCAGCGTCAACTCGTTGAATGTGGTGACTCGCGTGTCATCCAACAGGCGATAGTCCAGGCGCGATGGGCCGTACTCCTTCGTGAACCCCATGCGAAAGCTATGCTTCTTCGCGTGCCAATGCTGGCGGCTCAGTCCCCCATGAATTCGAATGCCCGCGTCGATTTGAAATCCCGGCTTACCGTCCGGGAAGATCAGCTCCGCCGAAGCCGGCCGAACCCACTGTCCGCCCTGGGCGGCGCTGTTGGGATAAATGCCCGTGACGGGATCAAACAGATTGCTGACATCCATGCTGACGCACATGGCCGGCAGCGAGAGAATGGCGTCCTTCACCGAATAGCCCGCCGTCGTGGCCTTCGTGATTTTGGGATCCATCTCGTAATCCGCGGGCACGGCCTGACCCGGGACGGGGCCGTAAGCGCCATAGACGCCCCACGTCGCGGGAAAACCGGCGGGCTTGGCGGGCTGAGCACTCACCAGGCCCGCGAACACGTAGCTGTGCGTCTGAACCTCGGACGGCGCATAATCCTCTTTGATCGCGAACACCCGAAGAACGCCAGAGTTGGTCACCGTCACAGTGACAGACGGCGGAGTGTTCGAGTCGGGCGGGCGGATCACCCATCCGTGGGAAAGGGTGGGAAGGCTCCCATCCGTTGTGTAAACCAGGGTGGCCCCGAGCGTCGGAGACGTGATCTTCACGGAAACGGGGGCGTCGAAGAACCCACGCCCCGGACTAAGAGCCGGCGAGTCAACGAAGCCCTGCACGCCCGCGTTGTTCTCACGCATCGGCGTCGGAGACGGAAAGTATCGAGCGGGAAGCGCCTGGCCGCCGACGAGCTCCACATTCAGCAGAAAGTCGGAGCCGGCCGCAGTGTCGTTGTATCCCGCCACGGCCAGAATGTTCGCTCCGGGGCGCAACAATCCGATCGAGCCGCCCAGGTCCATCTCCGCCGGCGTCAAGCCGTCAAACTTTGCGCGGCGGCTGGTGACAGGAACATTGCGACGCGCGACCTCCACACCGTTGATCCACGCAACGAACCCATCATCGTAACGCGCGCGCAGCGAGAGCGCGTCGAGCGGGAGGATGTCGGAGAAGGCAAAGGACGCGCGCATCCATGCCCTGGCGCTGATGTTGCGCATCGGCGCGCCAAGATCCGTGACGATGTAGGGCCTGTAGCTGCCCACCGAAAGCGGCGACATGCCGCCGGCCAGCAACACGATGTCCGACGAGGAAAGAGCGCCGGCCCAGACAGCGACGTCGTCGAGCTTCCCGGGATAGCTGATGCCCCCGTTCGGCGCGCTGCCCAGCCAGAGCGCCTTGATGGCCTTCAGGGGAATCGCGCCGGATCCCTCGTGCCATAGCGCGCCGTTCTGCCAGATTTCCTTGCGCGGTCCGTCCTTCAGAAACACGTAGTGATTCCAGCGTCCGCGCCACTTCGTCGTGTCGAGTTCCTGGCGCGAGATGCGAGTGTCGTTGCCGCAGCAGCCCGCGGTGTCGAAATAGATCACCGAATCGGACCAAGGCAGATGCGCCATCGCCGCGCGCGAGTCGACTCCGGCAAGGCCGCTGTCGAACCAGAACGCGCAGTTCGCCAGGGGCAGCTGCGGGCCGCCGAACGCCCAAAGGCTCACAGTCAACTGGTCGAGCGTCGCGACGAGATCGAACGCGCCGGCGCCCGCGGCGTCGACGCGCACCGAGGAGTTCTTGCCGCCCGCGCCGAAGTCCATGGCTCGGTCCCCGACCAGCCCTGTTCGCCCGCCTCCGTCGGCGGTGAACGCCGCAGGCGAAACGACCGCTCCGTGGGAGTGTCGGGGACTGGAGTCGAGGGCGACTCCGGGCGCGCTCGCGTCGTTGAAATCCCAGTAGCCCAGCAGCGTCGCGTTGCCCCCGCTGGATAAATCATCATAGCCGGCGCGTGTTGTGCCAACGATCCAACCGACGTCGGAGAAGGGCTCATCGGCGGGAGCCCCGGTCCATCGAAGGCCCGCGTCGCCCGCGGCGGGCACGAGAATTCGCGCCGGCCCTCCATTGGTCACGAAGGCCGGCAAGGACGCCCGGAACCCGACGCCGTACGAGACGTCCGGGTATTGAGGAGGGAAAGCGGGCGCGAACACGGAGGCCGGCTTGTTCCCTGTCGGAGGATAGAAAGCGAGGAACTCGCCCTCCTTCTTCAGGGTGAAGTTCGTGTGCAGCTCAGCGCCCGCGCCCGCCCGGTTTTTCCCGGAGGCGAAGACGATAAGACGTCCGCCCGGAGGCACAACGACCCCTGCTGGAAAAGACCACTTCGAACGTTGGGACGCGTTATCCGTCAACCGCCAGCCAGCCAGATCGGCCGGCGTTGCGTCGGGATTGGTGATTTCGATCCAATCGGAGTAGTCGCCGTCCTGATCGGCAAGCGTGGCGGTATTGTCCGCCATGAACTCGGAGATGAAAGGCGCCGCGTTCGTCGCTACTCCGTTCATGAACAGGATCCCCAGGGCGGTGAGCGGCCCTGCGAGGAGTGGCAAACGAAACAACATACGGATCGCCCACTGTAAGCCACGAACCCGCCCCTTGTCACGCGCTGGTCTGGTCTCCGTTCTCTCCCCAAGTCCTGGTCCTACTCGTCATCTCAACGCCAATCCCGGCCTTGCTCAGGTCACCGGGGGCGACGGATAACGGTCACGGGCAGGAGGAGCAGGAGATCAGGGCCCGACAAGAACCCGTCTTACTTCCCCGCCTTCTTGCCCGTGTATTCCATGAAGGGCATCCAGGAACTGCCCTCGTCGGCGGAGAGCTCCCACTTGGACGTAAACTGCTTGTGGTCGACGGTGAATGTTGCCGTGGCTCTGGCAAGCATCAGCCTCCCCTTGCCGTCCGTCAGCCGATAGCTGAACCCAATTCCCTTGTCGCCGAACGTGTCAGTTCCAATCATCTGGCTTCCGTCGTTCATGAACATGTAGGTCCTGTGGCTCTTGCTCGCGAGATCATAGGTGTGGATCTCGATTCCCTGGGCGAGGCCGAGCGGGTTCTTCTCCTCCCATTTGGTTTCGAGCGCGAACCCGTCCAGGATGAAGCGCGACACGAGTTTGCCCTTGAACTTCTCCTTGGGGCCGAGAGGCGTGGCAAACGTCTCGCCCTCGTAGGTCCAGGTCCCGGCGAAGATCCCCATCTTCTTGTGCTCCGGTCCGGGTTTGACGACTTGGACCGCGGGGACCGGTGTCTCCGCCAGAGCGGAATGATGCGAGGCGAGCAGGCATATCGAGGCGCCGAAGCCGAGGAGTCGAGCGGTCAGGTCGATGTTTTTCATAGGATGGATGTCTTCACATAGTCGTGGCGGCCGCCAACTGGCAAGAGAATCTCCTTTGGAGTCCGCGCCTCACCACGGTTCTTTGTTGGTGATTGATAACCAGCTGAGTTTGCCCGGAGTTAAGTTTTTTATAGACAAAAGGCGCTGGTAGGCGCACTTTATCCTGGCATGAAAGGCACTTCTACGGTCAATCGGGTGGGTTCAGCACACCGGT
>JACQFQ010000074.1 GCA_016199985.1 Verrucomicrobiota bacterium
CCGCAGCTTCTCCAGGGCCGGGATGGCGCGGACCAGCACCACGCCGCCGCCTGGGATGATGCCTTCCTCCACGGCCGCCCGGGTGGCGTTCAGGGCGTCCTCGACCCGGGCCTTCTTCTCCTTCATCTCGACTTCGGTCGCCGCGCCGACCTTGATGACCGCGACGCCGCCGACGAGCTTCGCGAGGCGCTCCTGGAGCTTCTCGCGATCGTAGTCCGAGGTGGTCTCGTCGATCTGGCGGCGGATCTGGTTCACGCGGCCTTGGATCTCCGAGGCCTTGCCGTGGCCCTCGACGATGGTGGTGTTTTCCTTGTCCACAATCAGGCTCTTGGCGCGGCCGAGGTCTTCGGTGGTGAGATTCTCGAGCTTGATGCCGAGGTCTTCGGTGATGCAGCGCCCGCCGGTCAGGATGGCGATGTCTTCGAGCATGGCCTTGCGGCGATCGCCGAAGCCCGGCGCCTTGACGGCGCAGACGTTCAGGATGCCGCGGAGCTTGTTGACGACGAGCGTCGCGAGGGCTTCGCCTTCGACCTCTTCAGCGATGATGAGGAGGGGCTTGCCCACTTTCGCGATCTTCTCGAGGAGCGGGAGAAGGTCCTTCAGGTTGCTGACCTTCTTCTCGTAGATCAGGACATAGGCGTCCTCGAGCTTGCACTCCATCGTCTCGGTGTTCGTGACGAAGTAGGGGGAGAGATAGCCCTTGTCGAACTGCATGCCCTCGACCACGTCGAGGGTGGTTTCGATGGACTTGGCTTCCTCGACGGTGATGGTGCCGTCCTTGCCGACCTTGTCCATCGCGTCGGCGATGATCTCGCCGATCGTGGTGTCCCAGTTGGCGGAGACGGTGGCGACCTGCTTGATCTCTTCCTTGTCCTTCACCTTCTTGGCAATCTTGGCAAGGTGCGCGACGGCCGCGTCCACGGCCTTCTGGATGCCGCGCTGGATGCCAATCGGGTTGGCGCCTGACGTCACGTGCTTGAGGCCTTCGCGGAAGATGGCCTCGCCGAGCACGGTCGCGGTGGTGGTGCCGTCGCCGGCGGCGTCGCTGGTCTTGCTCGCGACTTCGCGGACCATCTGGGCGCCCATGTTTTCATAAGGATCCTCGAGCTCGATTTCCTTGGCGACGGTGACGCCGTCCTTGGTGATCGTGGGGGACCCGAATTTCTTGTCGAGAACGACATTGCGGCCTTTGGGCCCGAGAGTCGCGCTGACGGCCTTCGCCAGCTTGGAAACGCCCTTCAGCAGGGTCTGCCGAGCGGCTTCGTCGAAGATAAGTTGCTTTGCTGCCATAAATTGAAATCAGAATTGGGGGGTTAGAAACAGGGGACGTTATTCCATCACAGCGAGCACATCGTCCGAGTTGAGAATCTTGTACTCACGTCCGTCGAGCTTGATCTCGGTGCCGCCGTACTTGCTCACGAGAATACGGTCGCCGACCTTGATCTCGAACGGAACCTTCTTGCCGTTGTCGTCCAGTTTGCCGGTGCCGAGGGCGCGCACGATGCTTTCCATGGGCTTTTCCTTGGCTGAATCGGGGATGATGATGCCCCCCTTCTTGCTTTCTTTCTCTTCCACCGCTTCCACGAGAATGCGGTCGCCGAGAGGCTTGACGTTAATCGCCATAGTTCAGTTTTTCTTTGTTTGTTTTGGTTGCAGGATGAAAACTCTTCCGGCACTCGCCAAGGAAGAGCGATCGGCCGGCAACGCTGGTTCTCCGTTCGTCGAATGGTGAACCGTCGATGCCGGACAAATGGGTTTACTTTTTGTCGTCGACGACTTCCGCGTCGATGATGGGGCCTTCGCCCTTGGCCTTGGCGTCCCCGCCGCCCGAGGATGATGTCGAGGTGGAGCCGGCGCCCGCCGCCCCGGCTCCAGGCTGGGCATCGGGGCCCGCGTTCTTGTAAAGCTCCTGGGACACTCCCTGCCAGACCGTGTTGAGCGCGTCCAGCGCGCCGCGAATCTGGGCCGAGTCGCTGCCCTTCAGCGCCTCCCTCACCGCGCCGACCGCCTTCTCGATCTTGCCCTTGTCGTCGGCGTTGATCTTCTCGGCGTTGTCCTTGAGCATTTTCTCGGTGCGATAAACAGTGTTGTCCGCCTCGTTGCGCACCTCGACGGATTCCCGGGCAAGCCGATCCTCCTCCGCGTGCTTCTCAGCCTCCTGACGCATCCGCTCCACCTCGTCCTTCGACAACCCGCTGCTCGCGGTGATGGTGATCTTCTGGGTTTTCCCCGTGCCGAGGTCCTTCGCGCTGACGTTCAAAATGCCGTTCACATCGATGTCAAAGGTGACCTCAACCTGCGGCACGCCGCGCGGCGCGGGCGGAATCTCGGTGAGCTGGAACTTGCCGATCGGCTTGTTGTCCTTCGACATCTGGCGCTCGCCCTGGAGGACATGGATCTCCACTCCGGGCTGATTGTCGGAGGCGGTCGAAAAAATCTCGGACTTCCGGGTCGGAATCGTGGTGTTGCGCTCGATCAGGCGCGTGAACACGCCGCCCAAGGTTTCAATGCCCAGCGACAGCGGCGTCACATCGAGCAGCAGCACATCCTTGACTTCGCCCTTCAGCACGCCGCCCTGGATTCCGGCGCCCACGGCAACCACTTCGTCGGGATTGACGCCCTGATGCGGGGGCTTGCTGACAAGGTTCCTGGCGGTTTCCACCACCCGGGGCATGCGCGTCATGCCGCCAACCAGCACGAGCTCGTCGATCTTGTCCGCGGACAGCCCCGCGTCACGAAGACAGTTCCGCGTGGGAGTGATGGTCCGCTCAAAAAGAGATTCGCAAAGCTGCTCCATCTTGGCCCGCGACAGCTTGCAGCTGATGTGCTTCGGGCCGGTCGCGTCGGCGGTGACGAAAGGGAGGTTGATCTCGTACTGCTGGGAGCTGGACAGGGCAATCTTCGCTTTCTCAGCCTCTTCCTTGATGCGCTGAAGCGCGTCCGGCTGCTTCCGAAGGTCGATACCCTGGTCCTTTTTGAACTCGTCGAGAATCCAGTCGATGATCTGGTTGTCCCAATCGTCGCCGCCCAGGTGCGTGTCGCCGTTCGTGGCCTTCACCTCGAAAACGCCGTCGCCAATCTCCAGCACTGAAATGTCAAAGGTGCCGCCGCCGAGGTCGTAAACCGCAATCTTCTCGTCCTTCTTCTTGTCGAGGCCATAAGCCAGCGACGCGGCCGTGGGCTCGTTAATGATTCGGAGGACTTCCAGGCCCGCAATGCGTCCCGCGTCCTTCGTTGCCTGCCGCTGAGAGTCGTTGAAATAGGCCGGGACGGTGATGACAGCCTGGGTGATGGTCTCGCCGAGCCGCATCTCGGCATCGGCCTTCAACTTGGCCAGGATCATCGCCGAAATCTCCGGAGGGCTGAACGTTTTGGTCTCCCCGTCCAACTGCACCTCCACCTGGGCGTCGCCGTTGCCAGCGCGCACCACTTTGTAGGGCACTCGCTTGGTCTCCTCCGCGACTTCATCGAACTTGCGCCCCATGAAACGCTTGATGGAATAGATGGTGTTGCGGGGATTGGTGACGGCCTGGCGCTTGGCGGAGTCTCCGACAAGACGCTCTCCGTTCTTGGCGAACGCGACAACAGAGGGTGTCGTGCGTTTGCCTTCAGAGTTTTCCAGCACCAATGGCTCCCCGCCCTCCATGACCGCCATGCAGGAGTTGGTGGTGCCTAAATCGATTCCAAGAACTTTTGCCATATGCGCTTTTGTCTATTGCGACCGAGTCGTTCGCCAAGCAACGGCGATGCCAGGAGCTCGAAATCTGAGAATGCCAACAAAACAGGCCCAAGCGATCTTAACGGCGCAAGAGTGAGCGTGTCACAAGCACCCACAACAAGTCAGATTGTCACACATCGCGGCGTGCGGTGTCACAGTGGAAGCGGTTGAGCATCGCGGCGCATCGGAAGTCGGCGCCTGGAGGGAAAAGAGCTCGCGCGGGAAAGCACGGAGCGACTTGGATGAGATAAACGCGTTGACGCTGGAAGGGCCAAACGTGAGCTCAGGCAAACTTCCGGTATCTTCTGCTTGCCAATGCCTTGATCGCGCCTAGATTAGCCGGCTCAATTGTCGGTCACTTAAGATGATAGCCATTGTTGCCATACTAGTCGCGGCGGCCCCCGGGCCAGGAACCACTCCAGCGCGTGATCCGAGGTCGGAATTACTGACGAGCCTGCCCATGTTCCTGATCATGGGCGTGCTGTTCTACTTTGCGATTATCCGTCCGCAGCGGCTCCGAACCAAGGAGCTGGAAGACCGCGTCAAGGGGCTGAAGCCCGGCGACAAGATCCTCACAACCGGGGGCATCCTGGGAACGATCGTTAGCATCAAGGAAAAGTCTCTCTCCATCCGTTCCGAAGACACCAAGCTCGAAGTGATGAAGACGGCTGTGTCCGAAGTGACGGAGCGTAAAGGGGAGCCCGTCGAAGCCAAATCCTGATCCATTTAACTTCCATGACCCGTAACCATTTCTGGAAACTCCTCCTGATCCTTTTTGTCCTCGGCTGGGCATTTTACGAGCTCTACCCGCCAACGGGACAAAACCTGGTCGACTACTTTGAGCAGAAGGGGGTCCGGCGCGACGCGACTTTCACGAACATCGTTTCGCAGGCGCGAGCTCTCGAGAAACAGAATTCCGCGCGCACTTACGCGAACCTATTCGACGCCGTGGGAACGAACGATATCGTCGGCTATTTTGATTACGCCGGAGCCGCGGAGCAGAGGAACCCCGCCACTTTCATTCTCGGCAAGCTGCAGCGCGAGGCCGCCGGACGCATCCGTCTGGGCCTGGACTTGCAAGGCGGCACGTCCTTTCTGATGGGCGTCGACCCAAAAACCACGGGCGGTGGAATGACCCGGGATCAGCTCCTGTCGCAGGCCGTCGAGGTGCTTCGCCGACGCGTCGACCGATTCGGCGTCGCCGAGCCCATCATCCAGCCCGCGGGTGTCAATCGGATCCTGGTCCAGCTTCCCGGCCTCTCCGAAAGCGACCGCGACAGCGCGCGTCGCCAACTCTCGAAGGCCGCGTATCTCGAGTTCCGGATGGTTCATGAGGACAGCGACCAGCTTCTGGCCAACGGGATGAGCGCGCCGGGCTATGAGAAGCTCACCAGCAAAGGCAAGTCGGAGGATGGAAAGAGCGTTCTGCGTCCGTATCTCGTCAGGAAGGGCGCCGAGTTGGGGCTCACCGGTAAATTCGTAAGCCGCGCGGGCGTTTACCGAAACCCTCTGACCGGCGCGCCCGAGATTCACTTTGAGTTTGATCCCGAGGGCGCCGAGAAGTTCGCCAAAATCACCAGGGAATACAGCCCGAAGAACGGCAAGTACCATTTGCTGGCGATCGTCCTGGACGGTGAACTCGCGACTGCGCCCCGTATCAACGGGCCGATCGAAGGGGGACGCGGACAGATCACCGGGGACTATGACATGCAGGAAGCGACCGAGGTCGCGAACACCCTCGAGAACCCCCTTGAAGCGCAGGTCCAGATCCTTGAAGAGCGCGCCGTGGATCCTCTGCTCGGCATCGACACCATCCGACGCGGCTATCAATCAGCGCTCTGGGGCACCTTGGCCGTCGCGGGCTTCATGCTCGTCTATTACTTGGCGGCGGGCGTCGTCGCGAACATCGCCCTGATGGCGAATATCGTCATCCTGATCGGCATCATGTGCTCCTTCGACACCACGCTGACACTGCCCGGCATCGCGGGCATCGTGCTGACCATCGGCATGGCCGTCGACGCCAACGTTCTGATCTACGAGCGGCTTCGCGAAGAGCTGGCCAAGGGCAAGTCGCTCCGAGGCGCCATCGCTGCGGGCTACGACCGGGCGTTCGCGACGATTTTCGACTCCCATGTCACCAGCATCATCGCCTCCGTCATCCTGATGAAGCTGGGCAGCGGACCGGTCAAGGGATTCGGCGTCACGCTCACCATCGGTGTTTCCGTCAGCTTGTTCACCGCCTTGGTGATCACCCGCCTGATCTTCGACTTCCTCGTCGCGAAGAACATCCTCAAGTCGCTCCCGATGATGCACATCATCCGAACGACGCACATCGACTTCATGAAGTACGCGAAAGTCGCGTTCGCGCTCTCGTGGGCCGTGATCGTCATCGGCCTCGTGTTTGGCACGAAGCGCATGGGCATTGACTTCAAGGGCGGCGACAGCCTGGTGGTCAGCTTCAGCCAGCATGTGGAGCAGGACCAGTTGAAGAACGCCCTGGAAGGGGCCGGCATCAAGGATCCGCGCATCGTGTATGAGAAGGACATCCTCGGGAAAGTGGCCTCGGAGACCCTCCGGATCACGTCGGCTGTGAGCACGGGCGACACGGTCCAGAAGCTCATCAATGAGAAGTTCCCGGCGGCGAAGTTCCAGCGCCTGGCCCTGGATCATGTCGGAGCGACCATCGGCGACGAGATCCTGAAGACCGCGCTCCTCGCGGTGCTCGCCTCGCTTTTCCTCATCCTGGTCTACGTGGCCTTCCGCTATGACGTCTCGTTCGCCTTCGCTGTCGGGGCGATCCTGGCCGTCCTCCATGACGTGCTGATGACGATCGGCTGTTACTGCCTCGTCGGCCGCGAGTTCAACGCCACTTTTGTCGCCGCGATTCTCACGATCATCGGCTTCTCCATCAATGACACGATCGTCATCTTCGATCGAATCCGGGAGGACCTGAAGCTGGGCGTCCGGGGCTCGTTTGTCGACGTGATCAATCAGGCGCTGAACGAAACCCTGAGCCGAACCATCATCACCTCCGGCACTGTCTTCCTGGCCACTATGTCGCTGTACCTCTTCGGAGGCGGGGCGATCAACGACTTCGCGTTCACCTTCCTGGTCGGGATCATCACCGGCACTTACTCCAGTATCTACATTGCGAGCGCATTGGTGCTCTGGTGGCACAAGGGCCAGCGCCCGACCACCGCAAACCAGCCGGCGGCCCTGGAGGCCACGGAAGTGGTGAAGGCATGACGATCCAGCGAACGGAGGCCCCGGCGGATGCTCGCTGAGTTGGTGATCACGCCGTGGCACTGGGCGGGTTTCGTCGTCTGCGTTCTTCTTTTTCTCGCGTTCGACCTGGGGATTTTCCACAGGTCGGCGCGCGAGGTCCGATTCCGGGAGGCCCTGGGCTGGACCGCCGTGTGGTTCACGCTGGCCATGGGCTTCGCCGCCCTGATCTTCCGAGCCCAATCCCAGGAGAAAGCCGCCCTCTTTGTGACGGGCTACATCGTGGAGCTCTCGCTCTCGATGGACAACGTGTTCGTGATCGCGCTGATCTTCCGTTACTTCCAGGTCCAGCCCATCCTCCAACACCGCGTCCTTTTCTGGGGGATTGCCGGGGCCTTGCTGATGCGAGGCCTGCTCATCTGCGCCGGCGCGGCCCTGGTCCATGAGTTTCGGTGGCTGCTCTATCCATTGGGCGCTTTCCTCGTTTTCACGGGGATCAAGATGGTGTTCGTGAACAACGACGGCATTGAGCCGGAACGAAATCCCGTCATCCGCCTCGCGCGCCGCTTCCTTCCCGTCTCGCCGCGGCCTGAAGGACAGAACTTCACGACCTCCTGGCAAGGACGCTGGGCGTTGACACCGCTGGCGATCGTTCTGCTGATGGTCGAGACCACGGACCTGGTGTTCGCCCTCGACAGCCTGCCGGCGATCTTCGGCATCACCCAGGACTCCTTCATCATTTTCACGTCGAACATGTTTGCGATTCTCGGCCTGCGGTCGCTCTACTTCGTCCTGGCCGAGGCCCTCGAATACTTCACCTATCTCAAATACGGCCTCTCGGCGGTGCTGGTGTTCATCGGGGCGAAAATGGTGACAGCGCCCTGGGTGGCGATCCCGACCAATCTTTCGCTCGGCATCGTGGCGGGGATCATCCTGGTCGCGATCCTCGCTTCCCTCGTATTGACGCGACAACGAAGGCAGGGAGACTAGGGCTCGGCCGTGGGCGCGGCGCAATCCGTAGTTCCCTCCCCGACTCATCGCGTCGTCTCCACGGGCATGGATTCCCGCGACATCCTTCGTTCTTGAGCCGAGGACCGAATTCAGCAGACTGCCCCAATGAACCGCGCGCTCGTGATCACCGCCTGGATCCTCGCCACGAACCTCTTCGAAGCTCGAGGCGCGGACACCGAACGAACGCGCCCCATCCGAGCCCTGATGGTCTGCGGCGGATGCTGCCATGACTACGCCCATCAGAAGATCATCCTGAGCGAGGGAATCAGCGCGCGGGCTCGCGTGGAGTTTACGATCGTCCAGGAGGGGAACGATCGGACGAACCGGGTTTCCATCTATGAAAAGCCCGGATGGTGGAAGGGCTTTGACGTGATTGTTCACAACGAATGCTTCGGCATGGTGAACGACGACGCCTTCATCGAGAACGTCGCTGCGGCGCACCGAGCCAACCTTCCAGCTGTCATGCTTCACTGCTCCACCCACAGCTATCGCGCCGGAAAGACCGACGCATGGCGGCGAACCCTGGGGATCACGTCATTCAGCCACGAGAAGAACCGGGACCTGAAGGTGGTGAACCTCAAGCCGGGACATCCCGTCATGAAGAGCTTCCCCGCCGAGTGGTTGGACGCCAAGGATGAGCTCTACAAGAACGAGAAGGTCTGGCCGAACGTGACGCCTCTGGCCAAAGCCTGGGGAGAGGAGACCCAGAAGGATCATGTGTGCGTATGGCTGAATGAGGTGGAGGGCGCGCGCGTCTTCGCCACCACCCTGGGCCACGGCAACGAGACCATGCAAAGCGAGGTCTATCTCGATCTCGTGGCCCGCGGGCTTCTGTGGGCCTGCGACAAGCTCGGAGACAATGGGGAACCGAAGCCGGGCTACCGTCCGGCTCAATGAGGCAAACCGGCCCGACGCGGGGCCAGAGGGCTGTGCTGGATGATAGTCGATCCAGGGTGCGTGAAATCCAGCACCGAGTCCCCGTCGCCCCAGTTCAATCCCGCCTGCTCGAGAGCTGAGCGAATCCGGGAGAGCTCCAGGACGCCCACGCCCCCGCGTAGACCGAAGAAGACTCTCGAGGTTGACCCATCAAACGCCATCCCCCACCCGGCGAACGAGACCGGCTGTTGGATCGAGGCGAAGAAGCGTCGCGTCTTGACGTCCAGCAGTCGAAGGGCCCCCGAGGGATCATGAGCCCAAGCCGTGCGATGGTCGGGCGCCACACCGCGTATAGCCCATCCTTGCGCGGGCTCGGGCCAGGGGATTTGACTGACGGTCCGCCACGACCCCGCCTCCATGAACTCGAGCGCGGTGGGCGACACGGAAACCAACTGGCCCGTCAAGCGATGCCAGGCAATCCCGGATAACCCCACGTCCCGTAGGCTCGCGGCGTAGGAACCATCCCGCAGGTCATAGGCATCCAGGCTTCCCGCGTTGTGACGCGTGGTCATGAGCCATCTCCCATCCGGGCTCAATCCAAGTGTGCTGTCCTCCGGGCGGTGAAGAGCAACCGCCGTCAAAGCGCGATGTTCCGTAAGGTCCCAGGCCAACGCCTGTCCGCCGCCAACCAGAACCGCGTTTCTCCCATCGGCGGCGAAGAGTCCGAATTGGATGGGCACTTCGGGCATACCCGGCGTCAGGTTGGGCAATCGGCGAATCCGAACGCGCGCCACTCCCATCCGTCGAGCCTCGCTCCCAGGTTCCAGAGGCCAATCAAGAAGCCCGTCGCTTCCCGCCGTGTACAGGCTCAGCCCATCCCGCGAAAACTTCACTATTTGAGGAGCGTCCGTCTTCCTGCTGAAGAATGGCCTGGGAGCCTCGGGATCCCAAAGCGACCAGCCAGAGGCATCGGACATAGCCAGGCAAGTTCCGTTTGGGTGGAGGTCCATCGACGCGAAGGGAGGCGAAGGCTGGGAGCCGGCAATCAGCTTATGCAGCCCGGTGGGGGCGAGAAGCTCCCAAACCCCGAACCCGACTCTTTCGCGCGAAAACGCAATCCTGTCCCCTCCCGCGCTGACGGCGACAGGCGACCCGATATGTCTTTGCGATTGGAGCAAGCACTCCTGGCTGGCAACGTCCCAGAGCAGAAACAGATCGTGCCATCCACCAGCGAAGAGGAGCTCGCCTCCACGCCCAAAGAACAAGTTGCCGACGAACAGGTCCGGCATGTCGGGAAGAGGACGCAGGCTTCGCTTGCCCAGGTCGACCCAATCCACGGCGTTCTCCCCCGCCACCGCCAGGCATTGTCCCGCCGGATGCCACGCGATCCGAAGATAGCGCGCTCCCGCCCGTCCCGAGTGGAACACGGCAGTGCGACGGAGAGGATCTCCCTCCCAAAGCTCAAGGGAGCCGCCAAGCGCACAAGCGACTTGCGAGCCGGAAGGACCAGCCGCGACGCTCTCAACGCCGGCGTTCGTCAACGCCGGAACGACCGAGACGCCATGGAACCACCGCAAGCGGGAAACCGTCGTGCCGGGCGTTTGCACAAACAACAAGGACTCGCTGTCATCCGCAAAGTCGAACGACTGCGCGCCCCATCGAACATGAACATCTTCGATCTCCGCCAGGAGCTCGGCGTTTTTCCAGTTCCAAACACGGAGTTCCCCGTCTTCAAAGAGCGCGCCCAACAGCAAGCCGTCAGCGCTGAATCTGACACATGTTGTCTGCCGCCGTCCCCGCCCCAACTCCTGAACGGGAGCATGGTCCGAGGATCTGCGCACGGTCACAACGCCCGACTCGCTATGCAGAACGTAATGATCCAATCCGGGATCGTAGCACGCGGGATGCTCGAAGCTGGGCGCGTCCTTCCACCACACCCGCGGCCCCAGATCGGTCAGTAGGAGGGTCGCGATGGCCTCGTCGCTCAACTCGAGCGAGGGCTTGATGGCGGCTGCGGCGCTGATCACCGCCCAGGCATTCGTCCGTTGTCCGAGAACGCGACTTGTCCGATGGTGCCTTGCGTTCATCGACTGCGCTTTCCAAAGCTGCTCGAGCTGCAGCTCTTTTTCCCGGGTCGCCTTCAACGCGGCCTCTCGCGCCGAAACGGCCTTCCTCCACTGCCAGGAGACGCCCGCGACGCCGAGCAGCAACAGAACGACGGCCAAAACGGACAAGCCGGCCGCGAGAGGTTCTCGACGGCTCCACATTCTCAACTGCTCGGACAGCGGCGCGGCGCGCGCGGAAACAGGTTCGTCACGAAGCCAACGCCCGAGGTCATCAGCCAACTCCTCGGCAGTCCGGTAGCGGTTTCTGGGTTCCTTTTGCAGACACTTGAGGCACACCGTTTCGAGATGAGAATCCACCAGCGGGTTTTGAGCGCGGATCAGCGGGGGACGAGACTCGCGCACCTTGCAAAGGGTGTCCCATAGCGTCTCCCCTTCGAAAGGCGGATGCCCCGTCAACATCTCATACAGAATCGCGCCCAGGCTGTAGATGTCAGCGGAGGTGGTCAGGCCTTTTTGCCCGGAGGCCTGCTCGGGCGCGATGTAGTTGGGAGTCCCCAGGACGACCCCTGGAAGCGTGGCCCCCATGTCGCATTCGATCCGCTTCGCCAACCCAAAGTCCGTCACATAAGGACAGCCGGAGGCATCAATCAGGATGTTCCCAGGTTTGAGATCCCGATGCAAAATCCCGCGTTGATGAGCGTAGTGAACCGCCGCGGCGACAGATCGCAGCAGGAGGACCGATTCACGGACGTCGAGGCGGCGGCCGCCGGAAACGCCGAGGCGCTGCGCCAACGAATCGCCCTCGATGAGCTTCATGGTGAAGTAATGCCGCCCGGACTCCTCTCCGACATCCAGGATGGGGACGATGTGCGGATGGTCGAGCTCGGCGACCGCCTCAGCCTCGGATTGGAAGCGGGCGACCTCCACAGAGTCCGCCAATTCACCGGCTCGCAAGAGTTTCAACGCCACCATGCGTTTGAGTCGTGGTTGCCACGCTCGATAGACAACCCCCATACCCCCGCGGGCGATCTCCGCGATCAACACGTAGTCCCCCAGCGACTGTTCTGCCCCGGACGCAGGGGACTCCGAGGCGGGAATATCCCTGTGAAATGGATCCTCCCCTTTGATCTTGAGCCCGATCGCAAAGAGACAGGCTGGGCAATGGCCCATGATCAGCGCCGAATGGACCTTGCTCCCGCATTGAGAACAACTGTCGCCCTCATTCATATGGTCGCAGGCTTGGCATTCTACTTACCAGAACAGGATCCTTCGGTGAAGGTCACGAAGGCCGACTCAATGGTTCACCGCCGAGAAGAGGTACCGGATCTCCTCATCGACATCCTCGTGATTCAAGACGGTTTTTTCCACCGCCTGGCGCAGAAGATCGCCAAATCGTCTCCGAAGCCTCAGCACCGCCATCTTGACCGCTCCCTCGGTGACACCCAGTCTCTGGGCCACCGCCGCATAGCCGGCTCCACGATCCTCTCCAGTGAGACAACCGTGAAGCTCCTCGAACAGGGGCCCCTTGTCCTCGGACTCGTAATCTTGCCGCAGCCGCAGCAAAACCCCCTCGAGGAGCAACAAAGCCCAGCCTCGGTCGTAAAGCTCGTCCGGCGTCGATTGCGTGCCAGCCTCCAGGTCCCCCCAGGACGGACTTTCCATCCCCTCAATGGATATAAACTGGATGTTCCCGCCTCTCTTGAACGCCAGCGCTCGGTCGCGTTCGTTCGAGAGCAGATGCTTGAGAGAAGCCAGCAACCAGGAGCGAAAACGCCCCTTGGAAGGATGCACGGTTCGCAACGCCTCACGCTCCATAACGTGTGCGAAGAAGTTTTGAGTCATGTCCTGGGCGTCCGGGGAGGGATACCCGGAGTGCCTTAGGAACAGATAGATGGGGTACCAGTATGTTCGACAGAGCGTCTCCAGGGCTTGGTCCGCGCCTGAAGTCCCTAGATCGCCGGCCGCGATGACCAGGTTCCAATGTGTTGTCCGGAAGCGAGGAGACGCCGCCGCCGCCTTCATCGCGAAGGCCTCCTTCCGGGACATCCGATCATCTGCGCTCATCAGCTCACCCACTCCGTCCGCGACCGGTCCACCTCCGCAAAACCACGGGCGGGGGTGTCCTGGTCTGTTATCGACTGCTTCAACCTGCGGAATCTGGCTAATGGGTATCAAACCCTGGCATCAAAAGCACGCAGAACTTGGAGGAAAGCTCCTCTGCCCAACGCCGCTTTGTGGAGCCTGAGAGGATCCCTTTCGATGACTCAAACATTTCTTGTTACTCCCTCGCCTGGATTCTTTTGTAATAGACGTGCACCTGTTTCGAGAAATGGAGCCAGCAGAAGGTGGCTGTCTACCGGACGGCAATTGTGGCCGGGGAATGCAAAGCATCAGACGCGCTCGAGAATGGATGGGCTCCGTGAGCGCGCTCGGGTGGCTCGGAGCGGCCCTCTGCTCTCTGTGTCTCTCGCCCACTCATTCCACCGCGGGGGGAGGAGTGGCGGGCCATATCACCTCCGTGGCCAATGCCGACGCCGCCGCATCCGATTTTATTTACGGAACGGCCGCCGACGCGACAGCCCAGATTGCAGTCCGCGTGGACACCGACTTCACCGGGCCTGGCGCGGTCTACCGACACGTCGCGCGGCTTCTGGATCCGTCCGGGGCGCCGGTGACTCTGGTCAACCCCGCAAATCCGGGGAGTCCCGGCGCCAGAGCCGAGTTCGGACAATTCACAACCTCCGCCGCAGGCTCGCGTCCGTCGAGTTACAACCTTCGACTGGGTCCTGGAGTTCAACTCGACCCCTACGCCTTGTACAGAGTGGAAGTCAGTCTCGAATACCTCGGCGCGGGCGTGCCGGTCTCCGAAGGAGGCGCGATGACGGCGCCGCCCCGGCGACACATCCACTTCACCAACACCGGAGGTCCCGATGGTCCGAGTCATGTTATCACGGAGTTGGTGGATGTCGCCTGGCATCAGACTGCGACCGTCGACAACCCAGCCGGGGTAACTCACTGGCTTGAGGCCGACGTCCATTACCTCCTCTATCGCTATGATGAGTTAGCCAGGCCAGGGCCTCAAACAGATACCATTCGGGTTCATTTCGACGTCCGCTTAAGGACAAGTCATGGGGGCATTGTCAGCGCTCGGCTCGACAGTAACGTGGAGGAGGTCCCTGTCGCCTCCTTCACCGAGGGTTCTCCGAGGACTCCGTGGAGCAGCCCCCTTCGGACGGCCCGTTTGCGATTCCAGCCCGCGTCCCATTTCCCCGTTGTCAGCGAATCGACCGCCACAGCATCCGTGGGCGTGTCGCATGAAGATGTCCCAGGCAGCCCCACGCTGACGGGCGGGAACACTAAAGATTCCCCTTCAACCGCGATTCTCCACTTCAACGGAAGGCTGCTCTGGGGCGCGACCGAGACCACGCTCAGCGATTTTGGGAACGATCCCACCGTCGATCTCCGACGATCCGCCACTGACGTTCAAACGTCGCTACAGAACGCCGTCGGCGGGCTTCGCGATGTGCCCGGGGCCTCGTTGTTCACGTCCGCTCCCATCCAGGTCTCGATTGATGACGCAGGAACCACTCGCGTTCTCTCTGGATCGGGGAGGCTCGCGATGCCGGACACAGATCGCATCCTGGGCCGGATCCGCTACCGTCACGTGAACCCCATCCAGTTGGATACCTCGGGAGCAAAGTCCACCATCCGGCTGCAGTTGCCGGCGGGGATGGGAGTGGGCCGACCCGGGTACGCATTGCGCTCGCGACTCACCACCGCAAGCCCGGGCAATCTCACCGTCGCGTTGGACCCCCAAGGCGTCCTGACATTCGGACTCGCGGCCGAAGACAGGGTCGCTTTCGACCAAAGGCCCCTCTTCTTCGAGGCGCCCTCTCTGACATGGAACACATCAGCTGGGGTCATCTCCTTCAACCCGGCAAGCGCCGCCTATGTCCGTCGGGACGCATTCGCCGCGTTGAGCGCTGCAACCGACCTGCCACCCCTCCAGACTGAGAAGCCGTCCAATGAGCGCTACTATGAAGCTGCGGACGTTGGCGGGTCCCCGTTCTCGGTTCGCGTGACGCCCGCAGGTAGAACCGCTCTGAGCGGGGTTCTGGATTTCGGCCCTGGGGAGTTCACATCGCATTTCCCGCTCGGCGTTCGCTTCACCTGGACGGGTGGCACGCTCGCCTGGGTGGATGATCGGCCTGTGGTCGCGGACAGTTGGCTGGAACTCGGCGAAATCCCTCGGGTGGACTACGAGCAGGGCTGCCCTTCAGGGGGCTGCCCCAGTCATCCCGAGGGGATCCTCACCTCGGCCCGTCGACTCTATTTTACGGAGGATGGCGGCTTGGTGGGACAAGGGGTTGCTGTCGCGCCTGAAGGGGGATCGCCCGTGCTGCATTGGGGCTGGAACGAAGGGAGATCGATCGCAGCGCATGAGGCGGGACCCTTCACCAACTCCGCGATAGCCATGGCGGGCCATGTCCTTCTCCGAGGATCCGGGGCGACGGAGGAAAACGGGCCGGCCCATATGCTGAACTCGGGATCCGATCCGCGCGAAGGGCCGGGAACGAATTCCATCGTCATGATTCGACCTGGGACTCCCGCCTATGACGCAGGCGTGGGGGATTACGCTGGAATCAATCTCTACCCTGCGGCTCAACCCCCGGGCTGGCACGTTCATGGCGTCGCCCGCCTGGGCGATTCCCTCGACCCCGTGACGTTCATCCCCTCCGCCCGCTCCAAGTACTATGCTCGGCTGGCCGGGGTGTCAGGATTGCATGAGGCCGAACCCGGCTCGTTCGCTCCCTCACTCCTCACGATCTATGACTATCGGATTGAGCTGGGATCCTTCTCCCTGAGTTTCGAGGCCAACCTCAACAAACATTCCGGAACGCGCGCCGAAATCCATCTCCCGTATCCGAGCGACATTCAGGTCTCCATGCAGGAGTTGACCTTCACTTGCGTCGGGGCCCCAGACCGCGCGACCGTCGCCGATCGGAGCAGCCACCCCACACTCGCCTATTGGTCCGCCCCCATCGAGGTGATGGGGGTGGTCTTCACTCCCCAGAATCATCTGGCGAGCTCCTGTGACGCCTCACAACGAGAGTTTCTAGGTCTCCCATTGAGGATGGAGCCAGCGAACGTGAAGGAGAAGTTGACCGGCACTGTTTACTTCAAGCCCTCAGGAAAGATCATAAGGCCGGCCGATGACTTGAAACCTGAGGCCGTTCCCTTCTCTCTCTCCGGTCCCTCCTCGATCACTCTGGTCGGCGGGAAGAGAACCGCCCACGAAGATCTGGAGAACTACTCCTTGATCCTGGGGAAAGCTTACTTCAGCGATGCCGTCGGCGATCCCGCCTCGCTCGACGAGCCGGATGGCTGGTTCAATCTGTTCGGTCAACTCCATCTGCCCTTTTACGGGGACAATCAAGTCCACGTCATGACGCTGTTCAGGAATCCCGTGACGGCATGGGATCCAACGGACATGGGCCCGCCCTACTTCATCACAGCGGGGTGGATCGAGGACGGACGTCCGACATTCGACGCGGAAGGGGATCCTACGCACAGAGGGAAGCCATTGGGCAGGCCATGGAAAACCTCCGAAAGCTCTCCGCCAGTCGTCGGCTACAGGGAGGACATAGGCTTCGCTCCCCATGTGCGCGGAGATTTTCTGGACGTGATCAATCTGGACTTCGATCTCCAATGGTTCCCGTCATTGCGTTCCTTCGCTGGGGTCAGGCCCATCGACACCAGTATCTTGATTCTTAACTCCCACCGGGAACTCCACCGCCTGTCAGCCGAGGATATTGCGGTCGAATTCGGAACCGCTTACGAAGGCTTCCCCCGTTTTCATCTCACATTGCAAGAGCTGGGGCTTGTGGACACCTTCGAGGATCTTACCGGGACAATGGGAAGCGCTTTCCTGCCACCCCTGACCGAGGACGCGCGATCAGGATTCATCTCGCTGCGGACTTTGGCCGGCGGACAGCTCAGGTCGACAATGGTCGGGGGCATCAGCGTACTGGCGACCCTAGGCGCCGCGGGCTTGCGCGACGGGCTGATGACCGCGTGCCCGGGTGACATGCCATGCGACGCAGCCGCGGACGCGCTCCTTGATGGCGTCTTCAGCAGTCTTCGGCTCGATGGCCCCACGCTCCTTGCGGGAGAGACGCTGGCTGAAGCCACGCTGCGCGCCGCGCTCGTCAGGCAGCTCGCCACTGTCTCGACAAGCCTCCGCTCGCTCTGGAGCGGCGATGACGCGCTGTTTCACCGCGGATCGGACGGCGGCGCGGTGAGACTGGATCGGCTCATTCACGAGATCTTGATCCGTGGTCTCCATTTCGACCCATCGCTCGCCTCGCATTTCGAGGGCGACCCTGAGTTGCTCAAGCCGTTTGAGGGCGACCTCAGGCGACTGGAGCAGGTGATGCTGCATTTGGCGGATCGGATAGACGAGATGCGAGCCCGATACGCAAGCGACAGCGCGGATCTCTACCTGGATTTGCGAGCCCTCTTTGCGGACCCTGCGGCGGCGGTCGAGCTTTCAGGAGTCGCCGCGGCGACCAAGGCCGCATTGCGAAGCAGGTTGGAGGATCCACGTTGGGTAGCGGAGCACGTTGCGGGTCCGGGGGATGACCTGCAGGCGTTCCTCGTCAATGAGCTCTCCGTCCGTGTTCTGGGGACGGAGTTCTTCCATCGTGTGGACCACACGTTGCTTTTTCAGCTTCGAGCGATTGAGGAAGAGGGTCTTTCCTCGGTGGATGACGTCGTGGCGCTTCTCCAGCGGATGATCAACACCGTCGGACGCGAAGCCCTGGCGTTCGCCGATCAGACACTGGACAATATTCTGATCGACTCCTGGGATGGAGCTTTGGGCTTCGGAAACGCACAAGGCTACGTGTTTTTCAGCGGTGATGAAATCCTTCGACTCCGCCTCAACGGGGAGGGCGGCGTCGATTTTGGAAAGGGCAACAGCTTTAAGTGCTCTGTGAAGTTTGAGGTCAACAGTCTCGACTCGGAAGGCAGCCCCTCCTGCGCCACCTCCACAACCGTGAAGGCGACCGAATGTCGGCTGGACTTCTCACTGGACGAATCCCGAGATCGCACCATTCCCGCCCATACACTCGATCCGCGCTACGATGATGATGTCCCAGACCCCGCAGGCCCGGATCCAGGCATTCCCGCTGAACGCTCCGAGACATTCGCCGTCTGGATCAAGGCCACGTTCGGTGACGGGTTCACCGCGGATGGCTTTGGCGGTGGATTCACGTGGGCCACCAAAAAGAACTTTGGCGCTGTTCAGGGAGCCAAGATAACGGGTTCCTGCATGTTCAGCCGACAGGAGAAATACATCGCTGGCTCGTTGGAAGCGCACTTTGGAGGCGACGGGGGCGCGGAGCTCCAGGGAGGATTATTTCTGGGTCGCACCTGCGATCTCGAACCCCTGAGGCAGTTGAACCCCGATGTCGGAAGGTTGCTGGGAGGGACCGATCGACCCTTCACTGGGTTCTATGTGTTTGCGGAAGGTTGGATCCCTGTCGCCGCGGTCGCGCCCCCTTGCCTTCTGTCTCTCTCAGTCGGAGCGGGCGTGGGCGTGCTCGCGGACTTTGAGTCGGATCGGTATGGCGGTTCGATTTTTGGCGGAGTGAGAGGCGAACTGCTATGCGTCCTCTCGGCGACCGGCGAGATCATCCTCACAGGGCTCGGAGGGTCGGAGGGGTTCGTGTTCGATGGCACAGGACGTCTGAAAGCCAAACTGGGCGTTTGTCCGTTCTGCTTGAAATTCACCAAAGAGATTGGCGCCACCTACCGGGACCGAACGGATTCCTGGACTTTCCGACTCTAGCTACCCATGAATCCCGCGACCTGCATCGATTCGCCGCCTCCTTCACTGTGCTCGAGGGTTCTGATCTGGACCGCCGGCGCTGTCCTGGTTCTCCTTGCGCTGGGACGCTCAGCGGGAGCCGCCGGTGTGGATCCGCTCCCCTTCGCTCCCGCGTTGAGCGGCGATTCCTCCGGACAAATGGCGACGACCGCAGGCCTCTCCTTGCGGGGCGCGGATGGCCGCTCGTGGGCCTACTTGACGTGGAGTTCCGACGCTCCCGAGTTTCTTCGGCGCGCGGTAGTCGCCGTTTATCGCAAGGAAGGCGGACAGGACGCTCCAGGCAACTACTCGCTCGTGTCTCTCGTCAGCCGCTCCGAGGAGATCCCGGTCATCCACGCCGCGCTGCAGAAAGCGCAGAGCATCGGTCAGGATCTCGCCCTTCTTGACACGGTGATCCAAGGCGCCTTCGCCGAACTGGCGCCGGCGCCCTCTATGTCGCTGGAACAAAAGCTCCAGCTCATCCTCCATTCGGCCGGCACTCGAATCGAGGTGGCGCACACGCTCCAGTTCCTGGCACGCAGTCAGCCCAGCATCGCCGCCGCCGCTGGACAGGCCTTCATCGCCGATGTTCCAACAGGCGTACCCACAACATTCGAACTGCGCGTCTGCGACCACATACCCCGGGACGCCGCCGTTGAGTGCACAGCCGTCATGGCACGAATCACGGTCATCGGCGGCGGCGCCACGATCCTCCCCGCTCCGGGAAGACCGGCCGATGTGAGCTGGAAAAGTCCGAGAGGCGACTTGAATGTGCGGCTGATCTGGTCTTCTCCGGACGCATTGCGGGCAGAATCGCTGCTCCAGGCCGGATTCAACGTCTACCGAGTCACACTCGACTATTATGCGCGCGCATTCGCAACCAGAGCCCCGGGGCCTGGCGACTTGGCTCGAGCCAGCGCATCAGCGCCAGCCGCGGTGAAACGCGTCAATCGACAAGCCATCTACCCGGACTCCCAACTGAATGATCGAGAGGTGGAAGACATCGTGCGCGGCTTGTCGCTGGCGAATGAGGAGCAGGCGCCATTCTTTGTGATTGATGACAACGATCGCTTCGATGCCGGAGGAAAAAAGTTCACCGACGGGGAGCAGTTCTGGTATTACGTCGTGGCTCGCGACCTGCTGGGCCGTGAAGGAATACCCTCTGCCCCGACCCTCATCACCCTTTGCGGACGACGCGCCCCCGTCCCGCCCGCTTCGCTGCGAGTAGAGGTCATCAACAAGTCCCCAGCGCCCAGTCAGCCAACGGATCAGTTCTTCCAAATCCGATGGGGGAGAAACCCGACGAACAGCGCGGCGGTGCCCACCGACGGCTACTACGTGTATCGATGGAACGCGCCCGATGAGCCCACCCGCCCTCCGCGTCCGGACACGCCGCCTGTCCAACCCGTCAAGATCGTTCCAGCCGGGGCCCGCGACGCGCTCTTCTACACCGCTATCGACGACAACGACCAACGTCCGCGACTTCCGGACGCGGACCAGAAGACCTATTGGTATACGGTGAGAGCCTATCGTCAGTCCCCCTGCCGCGACGTGCTTCTATCAGGCCACAGCGCGCCGGTCCCGGGTGTGCTTCGACAATTCGACGGCCCCGGACGCGGGAGTGGAGAGTTGTTGGTTTTCTGCGCGAAGCCCAGGGTTCAGTTCATCGCTGCCACGGAACAAACGGTCGCGATCCGAAATCCCCGGGTCCAGGAGCTCGACTTGATCTGCGACCGCGAGGCGCCGGACCAGTCCACGGCTTGGGTCGATTATTATCTCGCAGCCCAGGATACACCTGATGAGACGGGGGCGAACCTCTCGAGAGACCGTTTCCTCGGACGAGCCTGGTTCTCCGTCGGAGCTTCCAGCACCGCCCTTCAGGCTCGGATCCCCAGGTCCGGAGCCAAACGCGTCCGGATTCGTTGTCGTGCCGGCAACTATCAAGGGGAGGTCTCTGATGTCACCGACGCGCTCTTGATCAGCCAAGGGACATGGTCGAAGTTTCAAGTTCGATTCAAGAGCCTTTATGTTCCCGGCGCTCAGGTTCCCCTGGCTGAGTGTGATCACCACTCCACCCGGCGCCCCGATACAGGCCGCACTCAGCCCATTGGATTCGTCCTCAGCTATCCTCCTCACGGCCGCGAGCACCGCCTCTACGCCTCCATTGACGGCGGCCCGCTGAACCTGATCGCGCGCGGGACGAACGTTCCTTCCGCCGGGGTCACTGAACAGTTCTCCGGCTTCCCCGCCAACAGCGCCAACATCTGCTTCTATTACCAGAACCTGGACAGCCAAGGCCAAAAGGGTCCCCTGATCCTGCTGGGTTGTGTTCAGGCTTCCGGGCTCCAAGCTCCCCCGACACCTCAGCTCTCCAAGCCCAAGGCGATTGTCGGGCCGCATGGCGGAACGACCTTTGCGCAGCTGGACTGGTTTTGTCCGCCTCAGACGGTGCAACGCTTTCGAGTGTATGTGAGCACTGCGAACCCTTCGAGCCTGCCGGCCTCCCTTTCCTCGTCCCTTTACGCGAGCGATGCGGATCGTATCGACCTGATCGAAGGGCGTTCCTACCGCGTCTATGAAACCGGTCGCGTGGGCGCAAACTTCGGGAGCGCGACGGATCCCCGATTTAGCCTCGTTGCGGATGTGTCACCCGGTGTTGCTTACACGTTCCGCGTCCAAGCGGTGGATTCGATCGGGGCCGTGAGTCGGGTGAGCGACGCCTTCGATTTCCAGTGGTCCACAAAGGCTCCCCTGCCCGACGCGCCGATCGCCTGGCCCGCGCGAGCCTTGCCGGTGGTCAGCGCCAGCCTGCCTACGCCGCCGCCGCCGGGTGGTCGCGCCCTGCCTTCCCTCGCGGATGCAGCCACCGCTCCGGTTTCTTTCCTGACGCCCGAGTGCTGGAGCGATCCGTCTGGACTCCATGTCGGGCTGCTCATCGGAGAAATCGCCCTGCCCCGATCTGCTTTCGCCATCGATCTGAACACAGGAGCCCCGTCGATCAACGGCCCCGTCGATCCCATGGACTTAGTAGGGACACTCTTCTCGGAGGATCCGGTGCATCCTCGCTCGACCCTCCCCTGCGTCGTCTATCGATACCAGGAATCCAGCACCTCCTTTCCAGACGCTTCAGGCGATGTGGTCCAAGTATCGCCACTGATGCAGGCGATCGCGTATCGGATCACTGCCCCGCCGAACCCTGTGAAGACGCTCTTTCTCGATCCCTTCGTGGACCTGCGCGTCGTGGACGTCGGCGGAGCTTCGGTGCTGAGGCTTTATCTACGGGACACGCAGCCGGTGGTGCAGGAGGCCAGCTATCGCTACGTCGTCGTTAGATTCACGCGCGCGGGCGAAATCGAAGCCGTGGCGCACACACCCTCACTGAAGATCCCATGAGCAAGCAACCATCAGCCTCAATGCCTGCGCCCATGGAGACCTCGAATCCAGCTACTCGTCAAAGCTCGGCGCCGACTCGCGCCCCGGTCAGGGGGCTGATCTACTTGTTGACGATACTCTGGGTGAGTTGGCTGGGCTCGACGCTGGCCGGCCAAGCCTCAGGTCCAGTCTATCTGACGGATGAGCAGATCTGGACCACGGGCGATGTGGACGGGGACGGGAACACGGACGTCGTGCTGGTAGACCATGAGCCGGGGCTCATCACGTTGGGCCGAGGACGGATCGACGGAAACTACGACTGGCTGGGACCCTTTGCCAGCGGACTTCCGGGGATCACCTCCATCGCCCTGGACCGGTTCGAGCTCTCTTCTCGGGATTCCCTTGTCCTGGTTTCCCCTGAAGCCAATCGCGTGGCCCGCTGGCGCTGGAACCCCGCCTCGCCCAGCCAGCCGGATCTGGATCAGATTCCGATTCCTGGTCTCGGCCCGACGTGGAGCAGCTCAGGAAGATCAGGACCCACTGCGGCGGATCTGATTCATGTCGCTATCATCAGCACTCTCAACAATCCCCCCGCCGGAGATCATCTCCATGTGCTGCGTTATCAGGGCGGCGCGCTGGTTGCCAGCATCGAGAAGCCATTTGGCACGGGGGTCCAGTTCTTGGGTCGCGTCAACCTGGGCTCAGGGTTCGGCAACCGCAGCCTTGTGCTGCGCGGTGTGGGGGCCGGAGCGCAGCTGGAAGTCTACAACCTGGACGGAGTTCTGTACAGCCCCGTCGCGGCCACTGCGATCCCCGCTCCTCCACTCTCCCCCAGGGTTTTGACAATCAACAGTTCTCCCAACGCCGTCGACATCCTGGTCTACAGCGTCGGAGGCTCCGAGATAGCTTGGAGCCGTCTCACGACTGGCGCCGGCGGGGCACTGGTCCTTAGCAGTCCGGTCTCATTCCTGTTGGCGGGACCTGCGGAAGCCGTCATGACCGTGGAGGAAGGAACCGCCTGGAAAGTCGCTGTCCGCGAAACCGGCGACCAGCGGATACGGATCTACCAATTCAAGCCAGCCATCCCCTCCCTCCGTTCGGTGGCGACGATCGAGGCTGCTGGCGCCGACCGGTTCATCGGGCTGGTTCCGAGACTGGGCGGTGATTTAACCGTGCTTGCAGCTGACTCCGCGACAGGCGCGCGCATCACTCACTCCATTCGATACACGCCCACTGAATCCGGTTACTCCGAACTGCGCCGCGACCCAATCCCTTTCAGCACACCTTGGAGCCTCGGGGCGAATCTCCTGCTGCTTCCCGGCGTGCCCTTCGTGGACGAGAATGCGCTCCCGATCGCGCGTCTCAAGAAAGGAGACTGGACTGAGGGGCTTGTGTTGCCGTCGCCCCCTGCCACGGCAACGGTCGTCGCGGAGAGTTTCCGTGGCGCCGCGCTGGGACTCGGGGGCGCTACTCCTCAATCTGTAAGCCTCGCGCCCGGAGTTCGAGGAGGCTTGGTCAATCAGTATCGCGCGAACGTGAGCGTCTTCTACTGGGGCGCGTCGTCCGTGGACCCGTTGCCCGACGTGATCGCGGCGCCCGCTTCCGGCGCTTTCAAGCCAGGCCTGGTGGTGCAACTCAACACTTCGCCACAAACTGTCGCGGCGGGCGGGCAAGTCCTGTATCGGCTGGGGACAGGCGCGTGGAAAACCTACGATCCCGCTCGCCAAGTAGAACCCCTGAGCCACACAACGACCTTGTTCTACTATTGGAGGCGCGCCGACGGGGTTTCCGGATCCATCCGGCAAGCAACCTATACCATCTTGTCGGGGAGAAGCGAACCGGACTGCGACCGCGACGGGGTCCCGGACTTCATCGAAGCTCTCCACGGCCTCGACCCCTGCGCCAGCGGGCCTGACTCGGATCACGACGGCGTCACTGATCTGGCGGAGCTTCTCCAAGGGACGGATCCGGCGGACCCATCCAGCGTCAATCGGGATGGCGCGCTGTCCCGTGTCCGACCCGAACGGAGTCTGCAACTCGCATTCATCCCTCTATCGCATGGAGGCGGCGGCGACGAGCCTCCGCAGCTGCTTCCCAGTCTCGCTGAAACAGCGGGCGCTCCTACACACATCACGCTCCGGGATCTCTTCGGGTCGAGACCCGAGCGGGTGTCCGTGCTCGATCCGAATCCGGCGCGAGCGAAGGAGCCTTCAGCGGTCACTCGTGATTTCCCTGCTTCCGGGGATCCCAACCCCTCAGGAGTGTTCGCCGCGGACGACTCCTCCTTCAACGCCGGGATGCTCATCGCCGCAGCCGAAGACCACTTCAACCTTCGCAACACGGATGGGACGATTCGCTCCGCAGCCGGTCGGGAAGTGGCCGCATTCTGCCTCCCGCCAGCCTCCCCCCCGCTGTCCTTTGCATTCGAGCGCGGCGCCGGCGCCGACGCGGACGAGGAGGCGCGATGGAGGGATCAAGCGCGCGCGTACTATTCAGGGCGGGCTCCGCTCGTGTTGCCTACTCATTTGGACTTCTTGACCACGACAGAGGTGCTCCTCACGGAATACATCGCCGGACAGCTCCTGTTTCAACGCGGGGCCCTGCCGTCGGCGCGACTCACGCTCACGCCCTTTAGGCGGAGTGAAACCACGTCGCCGAAGAACGTCACGCCCGTTCCCGCAGGTGCGCTGCACGCCCTCGACGTGGATCTCTTGAAGCTGCTTGAAACAAGCGCGGGCGCCGGCCGCCCCGCCTACCTACTCGGCGACCTCCAGGATTTCTCCCATAGCCTCCTGGCGGACCCGGTCAGTCCCGATGCCCGGGCCATTCGGCGAATCGCAGCGGAGATCTATCGCGTTGCCGCGTTGCCGCCGGCAGACCCGGGACCTTTCCTCCCCTCGCCCCTCGATGCGCTGCGCTCCTTCTTCCAAGGAGGGTCTCAGCACGATCCGTATCTCGGCTCCAGCCTTTGGCGATTGTCATCGGTCGAAGTCGCCGCGGCGAGGACGGCTCTCGCGAACACGCTGCCAGCCGCCCCGCCTCACATCGAGCAGGTATGGCAGGCGCGGCTGAACGGCAACTATCGGACTGACGAATGCCTCACCTGGGCGGAGGACGGGACCGCGCGCAACCTGACCTTGGTGGATGATCGCGGCCACCCCTATCCTTTGGGGTTCGGATTTGATGTCCCCCAGGGAACACACATTCGAATTCGGGGCTACGCGGCGCCGCTTCATGAGTGCCCCGGGTCTGCGATAATGCCGACCCAAGTGCAATTGCTCGATATGCCGCCGGGCGACGACCCGGAAGACACGAACCACAACGGCGTTCCCGATAGTTTGGAACGTTACTATCTGGGCGCGCTGGTGTCCGGGCCGGATGTCGACACGGACCATGATGGCGTCTCAGATCTGGAGGAGCTGCGTCGAGGGACAGATCCGCGGGAAGGAAGCCCTGGCGGGAGCCTGGGCTCCGTCCGAAGGCTCAACGGCGTCGATCTCTATCCGCTCGGGGCCGCGACTCTCACTCCAACGCCCGCGGGGATTCTGATGGATGGCCTTTCCAGCTCAGGTCTCGATGGCGTGGCGGCAGCCATACCCGGCTCGGATGCCCTCTCCGTCGAGTTCGTTCCTGATGACGCCACGCAAGGCTTCAATCGCTCGAATGCGAAGCTCTCAATCCTCGTTTACGATGATTCGGGTGAGAAGTTGGCGGATGTGGAAGGCATTTGGACTGGGAGCGCGGACTACGGATTCCATGTCACGCCATCCTTCGGAGTCGGCGCGGACAACCGCTTTCAGATCCATGTCGACAGCGACTATGCGTCTCTGCGGTCCGACTTCCCTGATCTGCTTCCCTGGAGCCTCTGGTGGAATTTCTGGCCGAAAGCAGTTCGAGCAGCCGTCCTCGATGATGGGCGAATCGACGTCAGAGTGGATAGCGCGAATGGGAGGAGGGGAGCCGCTCTCAGGATGTACGCAGGAGAGGACCGGGCGCACGAATCCCTGGCTTACCCGGAAGCTATCCACCTCCTTTCCGCGCCAGGGATAGCCCGTTTCGGCGCGAAGATCGGGAGGCTGGAGATAAGGCTCGGTTCCTTCCGAACCCCCGCAGCCGACCAGCGCACTCTCGCGTCAGCATCGGTGGAGAACGATGGCATCTCCTACCAGGGCCTTGGCGACGCGAAAGTCCTCACTGGGCCGGGCTTTGTTGAGCTTCAAGGCCTAGGCAACACGGGCAACGATGGAGTCCGGATCACAGGCGCCGGCGCATCTAGACTCGCGTTTGATTTGGACCTGCCAGCGGCTCCCGGGTCTGAATGGGTTGCGAGAGTTCTAGGGCGGAGACTCCTGGAACTGGATTTTGCTGAAAGCTTCCAAACCTACCTCTACGCGTCCCTGAGGGTTGCGAAAGTGGGCTCTGATTGGGTGGCTCAACCCGACTTCACCACATTGGGCGCAGGAAGCGTCACCTTGACCGCGCTGGATCAGGAAGGACGTCCCTTGCCCCCTGGTTCAGCCAGTGGTGTGGATTTGGCGTGGGGAGCCGCCTCCGCGGTCAGCATCGTCGACAGCTCCTCCTTATCAACGCCACACGTCGAGGCGATGGTGGATTCGAGTGGCGCCTTTTCTTGGATTCTGCGATGGGAAGGCGCCATTCCTATAAGGCTCAGCACCGACGCCGCGATCGCGGCGTCGGGCGTGAGTTGGACCACGCGAGGAGGGACCTCCCCCCTGCTCTGGGTGCGTCGTGGAACCGACCCGATCACACCGCCGGCGCTGCTGGCCCCGGGGAGGCTTCGCAACCTCGAGATCTTGACCCGCAACCTCCCGAGCTTCGAATTGTCAGGACTCATCAACGACGCCAGCAACCCATCGCCCGCCGCCCAAATAGCTGGATTCAGGTACACGGCGGAAGGAGACGCCCTGCTGCTCACCGATCCCATAGGGCGCGTGAAGGTAGTGAATATGACCAGCACAAAGCGGGATGGGTTCCGCGTGCATCTTGATGGACACAACCAGGTCCAAGTCAACCTGGGTCCCGCCATTCGCGACAGCGGAGCCATCTCGCTCCGCCTCATCGACACGGAAGGACAGGACCTGGGAACGCTGAATAGCAGGAACGACGCGAGCGAGCCGACCTGGGAGGTTTGCTGCGTTAGTTACAACAGCGACTGGAGTTCGTTCAGTCTGCTCGGCTCCGGCTTCAACTTGGTGGTCCATCAAACCGGCGCGCCGGACCAGACCTTTCCGATGAACACGATTCGTGGCTCAGTAGGCGGTCGCTCGACCTCCATATTCAGCGTTCGATATCCGCCCACTTCCTGGGCCATTCAGCTTCGGGACGATGGCAGTCTGGCGATCACCCTAGGGACGGAGAACATCCCAGGGCTGATTGGAGGCAAGCCGGCAACGTACCTGAACCTCACGGATGGAGCGGGAACCTTTCATCCTCTCTACCCGCATCATATCGATCTGATCACTCCTCCGAAACCTGAGTGGGCAGGCAAGAGGTTGGGCGCCGCGATCTTTCTTTTCGAAAGCCAGCCCCCGCAAGACCTGGAGGGCGACCGCCTCAGCTTGGGCGCCGGGGTGCTCACCGGGCTGGGACAAACCCGGCTGGAGTCGCTCCTCACCGGCGTCAGACTGAGCCCTCTACTCGATTCCGAGACGGACGGCGTCTTCTGGCCGCTCGGCGCGGCGTCGGTGGCGCGCGCTTCGATGAGCCTTGCGCCTTCGCTCATGCCCACCGGAATGGTCCGAGTCACTTTCCAAATGTTCGATGCCTCGGCATTTCCCGCGCCCAATCCGTTGCTCTCAATGTTGTCGCTGGCGCCGTTGCCGGGTGGATCCGCCTTCGGGCTGCAAGCGGCCTTCCCTGCGCTGAAGTTGACACAACAGTCAATCCAGGCAAGGCAAGGGAGCACGCTGATCAGCGACCAACCCGCCGCGGCTGGAGCTCCCCCATTGCCCTTCCATCTTCCCTCTCCGCAGCCGCCGCCTGTCCCGGGTTCCCAACCTTCCCTCGCCGACGGGGGCAACGGCGGGTCAAACCCAAGCGATGCGCTGCCAAGCAAGATCACGGCGCAAATCCTCGCGAACGGAGCGGTTTCGATCACTGCGGAGTGGAGGACCTTGATCGTTCTTCAGATGCCCGATGGCGTCGAAGTCTCCGCGAATGCGGTGAGCTGGACGGGCCTGGGATCCCCCTTCATTACTCCACGCCCGTTAAGCCTCGCGGTGCATGGATCAGGGCTGCAACAGCTGGACCTGACGGATCTGACCACGGAGGGACAAGTCACGGCGGGGTTTGCCATCCGGGGGACCGTCCGAGATCGACAAAGCCAACCTCTGAACGGAATCAAGGTGCGGCTCTCCGGGCCTGTGCAGATCCAAACCCAAACGGACCAAGGGGGCCACTACACTTTCGACAACCTCGCGATCAATGGGCCCTATTTTGTGTCCGCCATCGGAGTCAATCGTTTCTTCTTCCCCGCTCAATCCCGGATTCAGCTACCCGTGTCG
>JACQFQ010000077.1 GCA_016199985.1 Verrucomicrobiota bacterium
ACCGGTGCGCTGAACCCACCCGATTGACCGTAGAAGTGCCTTTCATGCCAGGATAAAGTGCGCCTACCAGCGCCTTTTGTCTATAAAAAACTTAACTCCGGGCAAACTCAGCTGGTTATCAATCACCAACAAAGAACCGTGATGCGGAAGCCGGCGGGCAGGGGTTGTTGGCGGGACCGGCCAGCGGACATGCTGACGAAGCGCCTCGCCCTCGGATGCGCTCTTTCTCGCAGTTGATTCACGCGCCAATTGGAGTAGTTTACGCGTTGATCCAACACCGACTCTCTTATGAAACACTGGCCGCGCGCGACTCGCAGGCAATTGATCCGGACTGCGACGATTGTCGCTTTTGCGGCCCTCGCGATCGGCGCGCAATCGGATCCGGGAGGATCCGAGGCTTCCTCATGGGAGCGCGCGCTGAACGAGAAGGGAAACGACCCCCGCTGGAGGCGCCTGGGGGACATGGATGTTCCGGTGGCGATGGCCGAAGCCTGGCGGAACATCGCGCTGGGATTGCCCTCAACGCAAAGCGCCTTCGATGCCGTTGTTTCTTTGTGGCCGCAGGGAAATGTCTACTACTCCTTCGACCCCTCGGTGACGCCCGCGCATCAAAAGGAGTTTCTAGACGCCGCCAACGAATGGGCCAGCTTCGCGAATCTCCATTTCATTGCGCGCGCCGCGCAGCCCAACTACGTCACGATCCAGGAAGAGCCGGGCAGGTCGGGAGGCCATTCCGCGGTGGGCATGGTGGGCGGAGAGCAGTTCGTGCGCATTGGGCCCCAGTCCTGGAACCGAGCCACATTGTGCCATGAGTTGGGCCACACGCTCGGGCTGATCCATGAGCAGCAACGTTCCGACCGGGACTCGTTCATCGTGGTTCATATGGATCGAATCGCGCCCGGGACCGATGGAAACTTCATCAAGCTGCCGAACACCCGGAATCGCGGCGATTATGATTTCCTGTCGGTGATGCACTATTCCAAGAATGTTCTCGCCAGCGACGCCTCCCAGGATGTCATCGAACCGCTCCCCCCCTATGCCGTCTTCCGCGACATCATGGGAGCGCGATTCGATCCGGTGCTCAGCGCCGGGGATCGCGCCGGCATGGCCGCAATGTATGGTCACGGGCCCTTCCTCTCCAACAAAGTCACGACCACGGCGGACAGCGGCCCCGGGAGCCTGCGAGCCGCCATGTACTATGCGATTGATCACCCGGGAACTCGCATTCAGTTCGATTTGAAGCAAAACGATCCTGGATTCAACGGCGCCGTTTTCATCATTCGTCCCACCGACCGGTTCCCAAGCCTGGCGCAGGGCGTCGTGCTCGATGGCTCCACTCAGCCCACCCACTTCAACCCAAAGGGTCCTTCGATTCTCATCAACGGCGCATTGGCTCAGCCTCCGAGCGTGTTCGCTCACGGACTGTGGATGCGAACGAACGGCGCCACGGTTCGATCACTGGCCCTGAACGGATTCCCAGGCTACGCGATCGCGTTTGAAGGCATCCAAGCCGCGAGCAACGCCGTCGAGAACTGTTTCCTCGGAGTGGATGCCACCGGAGAGAACCCCGCCTCCAACGGATTCCCGATTGTCGGCATGATCTCCGGAGCTCACGACAACCGGCTGGGTGGCGAATCGTCCTTTGCCTACAATGTGATCGGAGGAAGTTCGTATCAGGGAGTGGTCATTCGCGATTCCGGCACGGAGAGGAACGCGGTCCTCGGAAACCGGATTGGCATAAGCGCCGACGGCGCCATGGCGCTGCCGAACGCATGGGCCGGCGTGGCAATCTTTGGAGGCGCCCACGACAACCGCATCGGCGGCCCCGGCGCCGGCAACCTCATCTCGGGCAATGGCAACTCAGGCGTCCAGATCGTGGATCCCGGAACCGACCGCAACGTCGTCGAGGGAAACTGGATTGGATTGAGCCTCTCAGGAATCACCGCGATCCCCAATGGCTGGTCCGGAGTTTCCATCGCCGCCGGCGCTCAGTCGAATCGCGTTGGCGGCCCGCTCCCAGAGCTCAGGAACGTGGTGTCGGGAAATGGCAACCAGGGGATCGCGATCGGCGACACGAACACCGCCGGCAATGTGGTCGAGGGCAACTATGTTGGACTCGGCCCCGACGGGTCGCGGGCGGTCCCCAACGGGTGGGCGGGAGTGGAAATCTACGGAGGCGCCCAGCGCAACCGAATCGGCGGAGCGACTCCCAACGCCCGCAACATGATTTCTGGAAACGCGCATCAGGGCGTCGCGTTGTCCGGCGCGGAAACTTCGGCCAATGAAATCATGGGCAACTGGATCGGGCTCGATCCCTCGGGCGCCGCCGCGATGCCCAACGGATGGTCTGGCGCGGAGTTCTTCGGGGGGGCTCATCACAACACGCTCGGCGGCGGGCCGGGCCGGAGGAACGTGATCTCCGGCAATTCCAATCATGGCGTCGTCATGAGCGGCGAGGGCACCACGGCGAACTCAGTTCTCGGCAACACCATCGGATTGGATCTCACGGGCGCCAGGGCCCTGCCCAATGCGTGGAGCGGCGTGGCGTTTTTTGGCGGCGCATTCGGGAACCCCATCGGGGATCCGCGGCCCGGGCTCGGAAACCTCATCGCTTCCAATGCCAACAGCGGCGTGTACCTGTACGACAGATCCTCCAACATCACCGTCCGGGCCAATTCGATCCACGGAAACGTCTGGGGCGGCATCGGATTCCAAAACGAAACGACGCAAGGAGGCCCTCGTCCCAAGCTGAAGGCCGCCACTCTCGGCGCTCTGCTCTCCATTTCCGGCAGCTATTCCGACGCGCCAGGCCAGTCTCGCGTCCTCGATTTCTACGCCAGCCCCACGCCCGCGCAGGGGACTTACTACCTCGGGTCTCAATCCCTGGTTCTCCCCGCCGCGGGAATCAGCAACTTCACGACGGTGTTCAGCGCCGTTCTTCCGCCAGGATACTATGTCACCGCCACAGCCACTGATCCGGTCGGCAGAACCTCGGCGTTCTCCGACGCGATCAAGATCGCGTATCAGGATTCCGTCGGCGACGGAATCCTGGACGCCTGGCGAGCCGCCCATTTTGGCGGCGATGGGAAGAAGACCAACGCTGTCTCCTGCGCCGTCTGCGATCCCGACCACGACGGAATCTCGAACGCGCAGGAGTTCCGGTCCGGCGCCGATCCGAACTTCGCGGGCAGTCTTCCTCGCCTGCGAGTCGATTCGGTCGACGCGGAAACGCTGGCCATCCGCTTTCCTTCGGCGCCAGGGATCCGCTATCAGCTGCAATCCCGCGCCGGCGTCTCGAATGCTCCGTGGTCTCTCGAATCAGACCTTTTGGCCGCGCCCGGCGACTTCAGCTCCTTCCTCGTCGCTTTGCCGGAATGGCGCGCCGAGGTTCAACGATTCTATCGCGTCCTGACCTCGCCCTGACGCGGCTTGTCTTTCCAAAGAACGCGCAACCCCCTTGCCGTGGAGGTTCTCCGCGATATGCTCATCGCGTGTTGTTAAGCGCTTCGAACGACCGGGCTTCGCGAAGCCGCGCGCTACGCGCGCTGCTGTCGGGCACGGTTCTCGCGATGGGCTTGACCGCGTCCAGAGGCGCGGAATCCCTGAGCGAACCGTCGAAAGCCCGGGACCCTTTCCTCATCGCCTACTGCTTCGAATGCCATGATCAGGCGTCGTCGAAGGGCGCGCTGTCGCTCGAAGCGTTGCCTCGGCGATGGGATGACGCCGCGATCCTGAAGCGTTGGGTCAGCGTCCACGATCAGGTTGCCGAGGGCGCGATGCCTCCGCCGGGCAAGAAGCAGCCCAGTGCGGACGAGAGAACTCGATGGGCCTCGGTCCTGAGCTCGGAGCTGTACTCCGCATCGCGCGAACGGCAAAGAAGGGACGGTCGCGCGACCTTGCGAAGGCTCAATCGATTCGAGCTCGAGAACGCCCTGTCCGATCTCCTCGAGACACCGGTCGAAGTGCGCGACCTGTTTCCGGATGATCTCGCCTCGAGCGGCTTCGACACCGTAAGCGCCGGGTTGGAGACCTCGGCCACGCACTGGGCGAGGTATCAGAGCGCGGCCGATCGAGCCATCGCCGCCGCGTTGGCCTGGAGACCGCCCGCTCCTGAAAAACGCCGCTTCACTGGAAAACAGTGGTTCACGGAACAACTCAACGCGGCTCGCCAGACCTCCGAGTGGAAAGTGAAGGGGTCCGCCCGGACGATCGGCGACGAGGCCTGGGTGCATGCCCAAACGCGCGACCACCCTTTTCTCGAGTTCAACGCCGGAACGCCCGCGGCGCCGGGACGCTACCGTGTTCGCGCTTCGCTTGCCGCGCGAAACACCCATGGCGAGCCGCTGGCAGTCCTTTGCTTTCTCCCCCACTTTGATGTCAACCTGGATTACTCCCAGCAGCACGTTCTCGCCGTCCGCGAGGCTCTCCCCGACCGGCCCGCTGTCGTGGAACTCGAGCTGGACGCGCCTTATGGTTCCGAGAGATTCGCGGGACAATCTGTGTGCCTTCGCGGGTGGTCCTTGCCCGTTCAATCGCCGGTCGGGGCGTTCGAGGCAAGCGAGCTCGTGGGGGAGCAGCCCGACTGGACCGGTCCCGCCCTCGTCATGGATTGGGTGGAATGGGAGGGGCCGCTCGAGTCCTTCCCCGGACCCGGCTACCGACGGCTCTTCGGATCACTCTCGCCGCAACCCGCGACGCCCCGCGCCTCCCTGGCCCCCGTTCCGCCCAAGGATCCCGAACGCGAGGCCAATCGACTCATCCGGGATTTTCTGCCGCGGGCGTTCCGACGCGGAATCGCCGACGACGAGGCGAACAGCTATCTGCGCGTGTTCCGGGACGCTCGCCAGCGTGGAAACGCCTTCGACGCCGCGATGCGCGTCGCCTATCGCGCGATCCTTTGCTCCCCTCACTTTCTCTTTCGCGTCGAAAGCCCCGGCCCCCTGAACGACGACGCCATCGCAACGCGCCTGAGCCTCTTTTTATGGAGCTCCTGTCCCGACGACTCGTTGGCCGCGGACGCGGCGAAAGGCCGGCTGCGCGACGCGCGATTTCTTCATGAAACGGTGGAGCGAATGCTGGCGGACAAGAAAGCGCGGCGCTTCGTGGAAAGCTTCACCGGGCAATGGCTGGATCTGCGGAAGCTGTACGAGACGAAGCCGGACCTGATGTACGGGGAGTTCGACGACATTCTCCTATGGTCTATGCGGGAGGAAACGACGGGCTTCTTTTCGGAGATGCTGGAACACGATCACGGCGTGAACGAGTTCGTGGCTTCCAGCTGGAGCGTGCTGAATCGGCGACTGGCCGAACACTACGCCATTCCGGGCGTTCACTCCTGGCTCCACGCAAAAGTCTCCCTGCCTCCCGGCTCGCATCGCGGGGGAGTGCTGACGCACGCGTCCATTCTCAAGATCACCGCGAACGGCACCTCCACGTCCCCGGTTCGCAGAGGAAGCTGGGTCTTGAGCAAGGTCCTCGGAAAGCCGCCCCAACCTCCGCCTCCGAACGTGGGAGCGATCGAGCCCGACATCCGCGGCGCCGTCACGGTGCGTCAGCAATTGGCCAAGCACCGCAACCAGGAGCTCTGCAATCGCTGCCATCGCTTCATTGACCCGCCGGGGTTCGCGCTGGAGAACTTCGATGTCATCGGAGGGTGGCGCGATTGGTATCGGATGAAGGGCATTGGCGAAAAGCGGGCCAGCCTCCCGAACTATCCCGGCCTGATCGTGTCGCGAGGCGCGGACGTGGAGCAGGGCGCCGCCACCGCGCAGGGCGTCCGATTCCACGACATCGACGATTATCGGGAAGTCCTGCTCCAGGACCGGGAGCAGGTGGCCCGGAACCTCGTTCAAATGCTTGTGACCTACGCCACCGGCGCCGCCCCGGAGTTTCCGGACCGGGAGGTCGTTGAGGATATCCTGAAACAAACCGCCTCGACAAACCACGGGCTTCGCTCCCTGGTTCACGCGGTGACGCAAAGTCGACTGTTCCTGGAAAAATGAATCGCAGCGCCCTGTATCCGCGCCATTCGCGCCTCATGTCCCGCCGCTCCTGGCTTCGCGGCGGAGCCGTGGTTCTCGCCCTCCCCTGGCTCGAGGCCCTGGCGCCTGGCGGGTTGAGGGGCGAATCCCGGACGCGCTTGGCGACCCCCCGCCGCCTGATGCTCGTGGGACGTCTGCTCGGAACCCATGCGGATTTCTTTTTCCCCAAGGACACCGGCCCTGGCTACACCGCATCGCGATACCTGAAGCTTCTGGACCAGCACCGCGGCGCGTTCACGGTGTTCTCAGGGCTCTCGCACCTGGGCTATCCGAACGTTCACCACACGGAGGCCGGGCTGTTCACCGGCGTCGAGCCGCCGCGCATCTCGCGCCTGGACGACATTCGCAACACGATCTCGCTCGATCAGGCCGCCGCGGACGTCGTGGGCAGGGAGACCCGCATTTCTCATCTCGCCATGGGCGGCGTTTACACGGCCCCCATGATCTACAACGCGAAGGGAATCCCGCTCCCCATCGAAGGCCGGCCGGAGGCGGTCTTCCGAAGTCTCTTTGTCGATGGATCGGCGGAGGAGGTGACGCGCGAAACGCGGCGGCTCTCGGAGGGGCACAGCATCCTGGATCAGGTGAGGGATCAGCTCAAAAGCCTGGGACGAAGTCTCGGAGCAGCCGATCGCGATCGGCTCGAGAACATGACCGCCGCGATTCGCGACGCCGAGCGGGATCTGTTGCGCAGCGAAGCCTGGAGCCGGAAGCCGAAGCCAAAGGTCGCGCGGCGTCCCGAGGACTATCTCAACCCCACATGGTCCACCGGGCAGAAAATGCGATACGACCTCGCCTTCCTGGCGTTTCAAACCGACTCCACGCGTGTCGCCACGGTGATCGAAATGCCGGGCCGCGCCGGGGAGGCGCCCGGCAGCAGCCTGGATCACCACGACGCGTCGCATCATGGAATGTCGCCCCGCAAAATCGAGGAGCTCGCGCGATTCGAGGAGGACGAGATGCGCCACTTCGCGGAGCTGATCGGCAAGCTCGCCGGCGTTTCGGAAGGGTCCGCCACGCTTCTCGACAACACCGTTCTGCTGTGGGCCAGCAACCTGGGAAACCCCTCCGCGCACAGCTCCGCGAATCTTCCCGTGCTCGTCGCGGGAGGCGGCTTCCGCCACCAGGGCCACGTCGCCTACGATCCTCACAACAACCGCCCGCTCTCCAACCTCTATGTCCGTGTCCTCAGGCAGGTGGGAGTGCAGTCCGAAAAGTTCGGAACGAGCACCGGCGTCCTGACGGACATTGGGTGAAGCGAGCATTCCCATTCCATGTGTCCTCGCGCCTTCCCGCGACGAGCCAGCGTGATCCGGCAATCCGCAATTCTCGACCCGAGCCCGACGCGCCGGCGGGAACGCCTGCGCTTCCCGGTTTGAGGCTCAAAGAATGCGCTTTCCCCACGCGGGCCCTCCGTGGACTGTTTCCGCATGATCGCAGCGCCTCAATACTTCGCGGCCGTGCAGGAGACATTGTCCCGCGCCTGGCATTCGCAGACGGCCGCGCTCGATCAGGCGGCTGATTGGATGGCCACGGCCCTCGCGCAGGACCGATGCCTCTACGTGTTCGGAACAGGCCACTCGCATCTGCTCGCCGAGGAGGTCTTCTACCGCGCCGGTGGATTGGCGCAGGCCGCCCCGATCCTGGAGGAGCCGCTGATGTTGCACGAGAGCGCCAGCGAGAGCACGGGGAGGGAGAGGGAGTCGGGGTACGCCCGGCGCGTGCTGGCCCGCTACCCCGCGACGCCGGGCGATGTGCTGGTGGTGGCCTCGAACTCCGGCCGCAACGCCGTGCCTATCGAGATCGTGGAGCTCGCCCGCGCCCAAGGCTTGAGAACGATCGCGCTCACGAGCCTCCAGCACAGCCGATCCATGGCCTCGCGGCATGCCAGTGGAAAACGCCTGTTCGAGGTGGCCGACCTGACGCTCGACAACGGATCCGTCCCCGGGGACGCCTGCGTGCCGGTTCCCGGGATCGGCCAACGGATGGGCCCGACGTCCACAATCGTGGGAGCGTTCCTGCTCAACGCGCTCATGCTGGAGGCCGCCGCTCGCGCCGTGACGCTGGGGTGGACGCCCGCTATTTACGAGAGCGCGAACACGGACGGCGCCGCGGGCAACGCGGATCTGTTGGCCCGCTTTCGGGGACGCATCCGCCATCTGTGAGTGAATGAGCGCAAGAGGGGCGGCGCTTCGCGCGCACCGTTTCATTGAATTCAACGCGCCCTTTGGCGATGCTCGCGGCGCATGATTCAAGGTCTTGTTTTTGATTGCGACGGCACGCTTGCGGATACGATGCCCGCTCACTGGGTGGCGTGGCGCTTGGTGGCGGAGCGGCACCGTTTTGCTTTCACGGAGGAACGCTTCTACGCCCTGGGCGGCGTCCCTTCGCGACACATCGTTGAAATGCTTTCGCGCGAGCAAGGCATCGCCTTGAACGCCCAAGCCATCGCGTTGGAAAAGGAGCGCGCGTATCTGGGAGGGTTGGCGAATGTCGCGCCGGTGAAGCCGGTGGTGGCGATCGCGCTGGAGCATCACGGCAAACTCCCCATGGCGGTCGCTTCGGGGGGAACAAGGCCCGTGATCGAGATGGTTCTCGCGCGCTTGGGAATTCGACACTGCTTTCAGGCGGTCGTCACCAGCGAGGATGTCGTGAACCAGAAACCCGCTCCGGATATTTTTCTCGAAGCCGCGCGACGCATCGGCGTGACGCCGGAACGCTGTCGCGGATTTGAGGACACCGACCTCGGCATGCAAGCCATCCGCGCCGCCGGCATGGACGAGGTGGATATCCGGGAGTTGCTGCGCAAGGATGGGTGATCCGCGGACGTCGAACAAAGCTCTACTGCTTCTCGAACCTCAGCGCGGCGGAGTTGAGGCAATACCGGAGACCTGTAGGCTTCGGTCCGTCCTCAAAAACATGGCCGAGATGAGAATCACAGCGCTCGCAGTGAACCTCAGTCCGGCGCATGAAGAGGCCATTGTCCTCCTTCGTCCCCACGTGCTGGGCGATCGGCGTGTGGAAGCTCGGCCAGCCGGTTCCGGACTCGAACTTTGTGTCCGAGGCGAAGAGATCCAGGTCGCATGCCACGCAGCGATAGACGCCCTTGTCGTGGTTGTTCCAATACTGCCCCGTGAAAGCCCTTTCGGTTCCGTGCTCGCGGGCGACCCTGAATTGTTCGGGCGTAAGCAGCTTCCGCCATTCGGCGTCCGTCCTGGAGATTTTCTGAATGGGCATATTCGTGGAGGGCTGAGAGCCCAGGTTGGCCACTGGCGATGCGGAGGGCTCACGCGGAGGCGCGCAGGCCAGCAAAGCGCCAACGGCCACCCCGCTCAGCCCCAGTCGCAAGAGTTTCATGGGTCTAGTCTTTCAGTGGAGGAGTGGAAACGGAAGTTGAACATTCGACCACTCGATCGCGGGGACGCTTCGCGCCACCGCGCTTCGCCTCTTCCACCACCGGTTCTTCGATGCGTCATCCGAAGGTGGGTCGCGCAGGCAGCCACCGCCTTACAGGCTTTCCTCAATAAGAAGGGCAGCTGTCGGCTTGAAGGAAGTTTGAGTGTCTTGAAGCGCGGCGTTTTCGAGATCTCCTTGCGCCCACCGTCCAGAAACCGGGCGTAAGGCCGCACGGCGGCGTCGATTCTCCTACCAAGCGCGAGGAGAAGACCGCCGCCCCGGATAGGTGGCTGTCGACGCGGTTGTTGGAATCCTCCCGCTCTGGGTGTGTAAAGGACCACGCAAGGCCTCCTTACACCTCCGCGCGAATCCCCCGACAATCCGGCCGCGACGACCCAGGCCACGGCATGACACGGAGCGCCTGCCGCTCTGCCAGATACGTGATAAACGCGGAAAGCTCAGGTGAAGTGAGGAAGGCCACAGGCGCGACGGCCCGGGAGCTGCTTATTAGGGTCGTTCCCAACTGACATCAACATTCGGTAGGACATTACTGTACGGACTATTCTATGAAAAAGACACTTGGAGGTTTGACACTTTGCTTGCTGGCTGCCAGCAGCTACGGACAATCCTTTTACGCGGGCAACGGTCACTACTATGAAGTGGTGCGACAGAGCGGCATCTCCTGGGATGACGCGAGGGCGGCGGCTCTTTCGAAGTACTACTCCGGCTTTGAAGGACACCTGGTCACGATCAGCGACGCGGCCGAGGACGCCTTCGTTCACGGCGTGGTGGTCGGCGCCGGCCTGGGCGAAGTGTATGCCGGTGGATTCCAAAACCCCGCAGGCGAGACAGACCCCCAGGCGGGTTGGACCTGGGTGAACGGCGAAGGGTCCTTCCCCGGATTCAATTCCGTTTCGCCCTACGCGAACTGGAATCCCGGCGAACCCAACGACTACTACGGCTCGGCTTCGGAGCAATGGCTCGGACTGAACTTCGGCTCGGGTTGGAACGACGAGGGGAATCTCGGAAACATCGATGGATACGTTGTGGAATACGATCCGAAGACGATCCGCGACACGCCTGATAGCGGCTCCTCCATTGGAATGTTCGGCGGCGCGATGACGCTGCTCGGGATGATCTCCCGACGCCTCCGTAAGTAGCCATCAAGCGCCGATCGCTCGGCGGACGCTTTTGAAACGCGCGAGGCGCAGCCCATGCACGGGCTGCGCCTCTTTCTTTTGGACCCGGGCGGAAGAGCTTCGCGGCGCGGGCGCGGAGGATTCGACTTGTCGGAGGCGACGGGGATCGCGGTATGGTCGCGCCGTGCAATTTGGGATCTGCAACGAAATCTTCCAGGGCTGGAAGATCGACGACACGCTGGCCTTCGCCAAGGAGACCGGCTACGACGCGGTCGAGATCGCGCCTTTCACCCTCGCCCGCTGGGTGACGGATATCCCCGCCGCCGAGCGATCCCGAATTCGCGAGGCGGCGCGTCGCATTGGCGTCCGCGTTTCCGGCATCCACTGGGTGCTCGCGCAGACTGAAGGGCTTCATCTCACGCATCCCGATCCCGCGGTGAGGGGCCGGACGTCCGCGTATTTCCGCGAGCTCGCGCAATGCTGTTCCGACCTAGGCGGCCAGACGATCGTTGTCGGCTCCCCCAAGCAACGAAACGTGATGGACGGCGTGACCTACGAGCAGGCGTTCAGCTGGGCGGGACAGGTGTTTCAACCCGCGCTCGAGCTGGCCGCAACCCTGGGCGTGACGATCTGCTTCGAGCCCCTGGCGCCCTCGGAGACCAACTTCATCAACACCGCCGCCGAGGCCATTCGCTTCGTTCATCAGTTCAAGCATCCCCAGTTTAAGATCATTCTGGACGTCAAGGCGATGTCGTCGGAATCGAAGCCGATTCCCCAGATCATCCGCGAATCCGCGCCGCACTTCCGATACTTCCATGCGAACGACCGCAACCTGAAGGGACCTGGTTTCGGCGACGTGGATTTTGTTCCCATCGCCGCGGCGCTGCGCGAGACAGGCTACGACGGCGTGGTGTCGGTGGAAGTGTTCAACTTTGACGAAGGCCCGGAAGTGATCGCCAGAAAGAGCCTCGAGTATCTGCGGGCCTCCTTCCGCCGTCACTGACACTGACGCGGCCTCGGAGATATCCGAACACGCCACGCCCACCCCCCGACCGGGAAAGCAGCCCGCGAATCACGCGAATCACGCGAATCACGCGAAACCCTGTCCCGTAGAACGCGGACGCGAAAGAGGCGAAGGCGGTGATGGGGGACCGCTAGGGCATCTGGTTGAACAGAGCGGGGGACGACGTCAAGGGACGAGAGGTCGAGGCAGCCGCAGGCAGAATCCGCCGGCCGAATCCCGGAAATCGAGGCGCCGGGAGCGCTCCGAGGCAGGAAAAGTCATAGCCCCGCTCCTCATAATGGCCGCGCAATCTTGTGCTCTCCAGGGCGACTTGAAAAACGCGTCGCTGCCACTCCTCCCAGCTTTGCCATTGCTCGTGGGGCTCCAACGGAGGCCGCTGCCCCAGGGCGTCCTTGCGCGTTCTGCCGGCGTTGAGGTTTTCCGGGCTGAACACCCAGGCGAGGAAGTCGTCGGAAGTTCCAACCCTGCCCGCGGTGATGTGCGCGACGAAGGCCCGAAACGCGCCAGGGTCGGACTTGAGAGACTCGATCGGATAGTGGCGGATCGTGTTCGAGACGCCCGGGGTTTCGAACTCGAGAAGCCCCTCGATCGTGTCGAAGACCGCGTTAACAAAGTGTCGTTGCTCGGAGGTTTCTCGAAAGTCGCCCACCTGATCCGCGATCGCGACCGCCAGCGGCGCATGTCTGACAAGCCGATCCTCGAACTGGAGATTCACGAGGTCGGACATCTTCCGGCTGGCCTTCGAGTCCCCTCGAAGAATAGCGGCCTTGGACTCTGTGCGCGGGATGGGGTGGCGGATGAGATTCACGACCGTGATCGGCCGCTGGGGAGGATATCGCAGGATGTTATTGGCGAATGTCGCGACGGTCTCCGCATGGATGTTCCCGTAGGCCGCCGCGTCGCGGCTCCTTTCCAAGGCGTCGAAGAGGGCGTCCACGGCCAGAGGCTGAGAGCCGCCGCGAACCAGGTGCTCCGAATGGAAATCCGCGATCGCGTCGAGATCCGTCGACGTGATGGTTCTGTCGTAGTCCAGCGAGACTTCCAGGGCGCCGGGGCCGCAGCTGCAGCAGATGTCGGGATGACGGTTCAAGCTTCCGCCCAACCAGCGCGTCGCGGCGGCGCCGCTCGACGTGATCAAAAATCGGTGGCTCCCCTCGCGGCGGCTGGAGCGCGATGGCATGAATTCATTCATCATCGACCCCTTCGGTGGGGTTCATCCTCCGAGGACGGCTGGGTCATGGCGATGAGTGGTGCTGGTTCCACACTGAAGACAAGATCGTCTGGCCCGCGAATGTCTTGAGGGGCCCAAGCCCGCCGCTTCGCGACGGGATCCCATGAGGATTGCTCCCCATGACGCTCCGGAGCGGGGTCGACCCTCCGTATCGCTCTGCTTGCCATCTTTCGGGAGGTGGGGCAACGTCGCCCGCAGCATCTCATGAAACATCTCCAATCACTTCTGGTCGCGCTCACCCTCTGGACCGCGGTCGCCGCCCACGCCGCGGACACGGTCGTTTATCAGGGAAAGCAGGGCCCAGGGCGGGGCAAGCATATCGTGTTTCTCAGCGGCGATGAGGAATACCGCAGCGAGGAGGGGCTGCCCATGCTCGCGCAGATCCTCTCCCAGCGCCACGGTTTCAAGTGCACGGTGCTCTTTCCGATCAATCCCAATGATGGAACCATTGATCCCAACAACCAGACGAACGTCGTTGGCCTGAGCGCGCTGGACAGCGCGGACATGGTCGTCATGCTTTGGCGCTTCCGCGAGTTTCCCGAGAAGGAGATGGCCCACTTCGCAAACTACCTCAAATCCGGAAAGCCCATCTTCGGACTCCGAACCTCCACGCACGCTTTTGCGATGCAGCGCTATAAAACCAGCCCTTACGTGACCTTCGACTGGCAGAGCAAATCGTGGGAAGGCGGATTCGGACGCCAGGTCCTCGGCGACACCTGGATCAGCCACCATGGCAATCACGGAGTCGAAAGCACCCGCGCCGTTTTCAACCCCCAATTCAAGGACCATCCGGTTCTGCGGGGAGTCACGGACATATGGGGCCCCACGGACGTCTATGGAGTCGTTCATCTCCCCGCCGACGCCGACGTCCTCGCCCAGGGCGCCGTCTTGCAAGGCATGAAGCCGACGGACGCGTCCGTCGAGGGACCCAAGAACCATCCGATGATGCCCTTGATCTGGACGCGGCTTTACAAAGGAGAGGCCGGGAAGAACAATCGTATCTTCTGCACAACGATGGGCGCGGCCACGGATCTCGAGAGCGAAGGCCTCCGACGCCTGATCGTGAACGCGTGCTACTACTCTACTGGGCTTGAGAAGAAGATTCGTCCCGATCTGGACGTCCGGTATGTGGGCGAGTATCACCCGACGCCCTTCGGCTTCGGAAAGTTCAAGAAGGGCGTGAAGCCGTCGGACCACGAGCTGAAGTAGCGCGCATCAATGACCTCCCGTCGGCGTCCACGGGCCCAGCCTCATCGGGCGCGACCGCGTGGATCTTTCTCACTTCCAAAGACCGAGCGGTTTCCGTCGCTCAGCCGCCACGAACCAGGGACCAGCCCCAAGGCGCGCAATGACGAAAGCGCTTAAGACCCCGCGCATTCGGGCGATCCATCCCGGTAGACATTGAGTGAAACCTTTTTGATGAAGACTCCGCAGTGGCATCCTCCACCCCCGCGAACCGTCGCGTCGGCCCGCGTTGTGGATCGCCGGATGGACGCCGGCGGGGCGCCGAACCGAACGTTTTGATCCCGGAATGAACACCAAGACCGTCAAAGTGTGTCTCCTCGGCGCGTCGCTGGACACCGGCAACATGGGCGTTTCCGCGCTCGCCTCAGGCACAGTGACCTCGGTCATCAATTGTTTCCCCGGCGCCGAAGTGTTCCTTCTGGACTACGGATATGAGCCCGCCCGCTACAAGGTGCATGGTCCGAACGGACCCATGAGCGTGGAGCTCGTGAACATCCGCTTCTCGAAGAAGATTTATCTCAGCAATAACATCGCGAGACTGCTGCTCACGGCCATGCTGGGACGCCTGCTGCCGGAGACCTGGCGATGCCGGATGCTGGCGAAGAATCCATCCCTCCGACGCCTGCTCGACGCTGACGTCATCGCGTCCATCGCGGGAGGCGACAGCTTCAGCGACATCTACGGCCTTCCCCGGCTGCTATACGTGGCCCTTCCTCAGCTGCTGGCCCTTCAACTCAAAAAGCCGTTGGTGCTGCTGCCGCAAACGCTGGGGCCTTTCAAGGGCGCCGTCGCGAAATACATCGCCGGATACATCATGCGAACCGCCGTCGCGGTCTATTCGCGCGACAAGAACAGCTTCGACGAAGCGGGCGCGCTTCTGGGCGATCGAAAGGGAAAGCTCACTTTCTCGCACGACATGGCCTTCGCCATGGAGCCCTCGGCCCCCGCGCCGGAGCGCCTGCAAGGAATTCCCCTGGGAGACGGACGTCCTTTGGTGGGGCTCAATGTCAGCGGGCTGCTGCTGATGGGCGGTTATACGCGGGACAACATGTTCGGATTGAAAGCGAGCTACCCCGAGCTGATCCGCAGGATCGTGCTCTACTTTGTTCAGCAGAAGGGGGCCCGCGTCGTGCTCGTGCCGCATGTGTTCGGAAACCAGGGCGAGGGAGATCCCCCGGCCTGCGAGCAGGTTTTCCGGGAGCTCAGCGGGCAGTGCGACGGACGGCTGCACGTGCTCCAAGGCGCGTTCAACCAGCATGAGATCAAGCATGTCATCGGGCGCTGCGACTTCTTTCTCGGGGCGCGGATGCACGCCTGCATCGCCGCGGTGTCCCAAGGCGTTCCGGCGGTGTGCATGGCTTACAGCCGGAAATTCGCGGGGGTCCTGGAGTCGATCGGCAGCGGCGACTTGGTCGTGGATCTGCGAGCCTGCGATCTAGACCAGGCCATGGCCGCCATTGATCGCCTGTACGCGGCGAGAACCTCCCTGTCGGACTCCTTGAAGAAAACCATTCCGGGAGTTCGCGACGGCGTGCTGCGGTTGTTTTTGACTCCCACCCTGGGGCTGAGCCGCTCCAACGGGCCGGCCGCCGCGAGCCCGCGACCCCATCTCGCCCCTTAGCGCTGACGCGCAAACGTTCGTTGACTATTCGCGGCCCATCTCCTGTCATCACCCGAACGCACAATTCGATTTGTCATGAAAGGCATCATTCTCGCAGGCGGCGCCGGCTCGCGGCTTTTCCCTCTCACCCTTGTGGCCAGCAAGCAGCTGCAGCCCGTGTACGACAAGCCCATGGTCTACTATCCGCTGACCACGCTGATCGAAAACGGCATTCGCGAGATCTGCCTGATCTCCACGCCTCAGGACCTGCCCCGGTTTCGCCAGCTCTTCGGCGACGGCTCGGCCTGGGGGCTCCGGATCGACTATCGCGAGCAGGCCAAGCCCGAGGGCATCGCCCAGGCATTCCTCATCGCGGAGTCGTTTATCGGCAAGGATCCCGTCACCCTGGTTCTTGGGGACAACATTTTCTACGGCGGGGACGTGTTTCAGAGGGCTTTCCGCGACTTCAAGGAAGGCGGCGTGATCTTCGGCTACCGCGTGCATGACCCGGAGCGGTACGGCGTTGTGGAGTTCGACAAGACCGGCAAGGCGATCTCGATCGAGGAAAAGCCCAAGATGCCCAAGAGCAACTACGCGGTCCCGGGACTCTATCTCTTCGACAACGAGGTCGTGTCGATCACGAGAAACATGAAGCCGTCCGCGCGGGGCGAGCTCGAGATCACGGACGTGAACGTCGAGTATCTGCGGCGCGGAAAGCTCCGCGTCTGCACGCTCGGACGCGGATTCGCCTGGCTCGACGCCGGCACCAGCACCAGCCTTCATGAGGCCTCGGCGTATGTGCAAACGGTCGAGAAGAGGTCCGGCATCAAAATCGGGTGCCCCGAGGAAGCCGCCTTCCGCCAGGGATTCCTGAGCTTCGAAAGCTTGAAACACCTGATTGCGAAACTGCCGAAGTGCGAGTACAGGCAGTACCTGGAAGAGGTGGCCGCCGAGGCCGCCCGCGGGTCCTGAGCGTCGCCACGAAGCCGCCTCAAGGCGCCCTTTCACGGACCGATATACGGTCAGGCGTCAGCGCATGATAAGCATCTTATGATTCTACTGTTGGGAGCCACCGGCTACATCGGACAAGCCTTCAAGAAGGAACTCGAAGCGCGGGGATGGAAGCATCGCGCGATCAGCAGGACCGAGGCGGACTACAGCCGGTTCACGCCATTGATGGAGCTGCTGCGATCCGTCCGACCTTCCTTCGTGGTCAACGCGGCCGGCTTCACCGGCAAGCCGAACGTCGACGCCTGCGAGCAACAGAAGACGGAAACGCTTCAGGGAAACACGCTATTCCCGCAAACGCTCAGCCATGCCTGCGCGGCCACCAACACTCCCTGGGGGCACGTCTCCTCCGGCTGCGTCTACAGCGGCGCGAAGGTGCGTGAAAACGGAGCCGCGCGCATCGAACGCGACCTGGCCCAACCCGCTCTCATGGCCCTGCTCGCCAGGGATCGATCGAAGTTTGAGGGCTTCACCGAATCCGACGCTCCCAATTTCTCCTTCCGCCAGCCGCCGTGCAGCTTCTACAGCGGCTCCAAAGCGCTGGGCGAGGAGGCGATCGCGGGCGTCGGCCAATCCTTCATCTGGCGTCTCCGCATCCCGTTCGATGAACTCGACAACGGCCGCAATTACCTCAGCAAGATCCAGAGATACGCCAAGGTGTACAACAACGTGAACTCACTGTCGCACCGAGGCGATTTCGTCCGCGCCTGCCTGGATCTCTGGGAGCGTCGCGCGCCCTTTGGAACCTACAACGTCACCAATCCCGGATTCGTGACGACCCGCCAGGTTGTGGAGCGTCTGGAAAAAATCCTGAGGACCGGGCGCGCGTTCGAGTACTGGGCGGATGACGCCGAGTTCTACCGCGTTGCCGCGCAAACGCCCCGATCCAACTGCATCCTCGACACGCGCAAACTGCTCGAGGCCGGCGTGAAAATGCGACCCGTCGAGGAAGCGCTCGATGAGGCCTTGAAGCGCTGGGTCCCGGAAGGAAAAGCCAGGCCCGCGGCCGCGTGAATTGATCCCCTCTATGTCTATGAACTTGCTCGTCACGGGCGGCGCCGGATTCATCGGCGCGAATGTCGTTCGCCATGTCCTCGCGCAAAGCGAGCCCCGAAAGGTCGTGAACCTGGACTGCCTCACGTACGCGGGACACCTGGAAAACCTGCGCGGCGTCGAAAAGGATCCGCGCTATGTCTTCATCAAGGCCGACCTCAGGAACAAGGCGGACGTGATCCAGGTCGTCAAGTCGCACCAGATCACCCACGTGCTGCATCTCGCGGCGGAGTCGCATGTCGATCGCTCGATCTCCGGTCCCGGCGACTTCGTTCACACGAACATCGTGGGCACTTTCCATCTTCTGGAGGCGTGCCGTGACGCCTGGGGCGGCCAGTTTGCCCAGCGACGATTCCATCATGTATCGACCGACGAGGTGTTCGGCAGCCTGGGCCCCACGGGCCACTTCACCGAGACCACGCCCTACGCGCCGAACTCGCCGTACTCCGCGAGCAAAGCGTCCAGCGACCTGCTCGTCCGCTCCTACCACCACACCTACGGCCTTCCGGTGGTCATCACCAATTGCTCCAACAATTACGGACCCTATCAATTCCCTGAGAAGCTGATCCCCGTGGTGATCCAGAACATTCTCGCGAGGAAAAGCATTCCCATCTATGGCGATGGAATGAACGTCCGGGACTGGCTTTTTGTGTCCGACCACGCCGAGGCCCTCTGGCATGTGCTCAACCGCGGGAAGGAAGGGGAGACCTACTGCATCGGCGGGAACAACGAGTGGCCGAACCTCCGGATCGTGGAAAAGATCTGCGATCTGGCGGACGCCCTGGCGCCTCAGCTGGGAGGAGGATCCCGCAAGCTGATGCAGTTCGTGAAGGACCGCCCCGGCCACGACCGTCGGTACGCCATCGACGCGAGCAAGATCAAGGCGGAGCTCGGCTGGAGCCCGCTATACACCTTCGAGACAGGGCTGCGCGAAACAGTCGAGTGGTACCTCAGGAGCCAGGACTGGGTGAAGACCGTCACGCAGAAGCCGCATTAGCGGCTCCTCGTTAGCGAGCCTGCCTGGCTTTTTCCGCCACTTCGTCGTGGGCGGTGGGCTCGTATTCGTAATCGTTGGGCTCCACGTAATCCTTGCGCATCGGATGGTCCTTGAATTCGTCCCACATCAGGATGCGTCGCAAGTCCGGATGCCCCTCAAAAACCACGCCGTACAGGTCGTAGATCTCCCGCTCTTGAAGCTCGCAGCCTCTCCAGATGGAGGTCAGGGAAGGCAGCGAAACCTGGTCGGTCCGATTCCGGGTTCGCGCGCGCAGGATCACGGGGCCGTGCTTGAGCCTCATCGAGTAGAGGTGGTACACAACCTCCAGGAACCCAGGCCTGCGCACCTCTACCGTTTCCTCCACCTCCTTCTCCACGCCTTCGACCACTTTCTTGCTTTTCACCTTCGTTTTGTCGACGCGATCCGGCCAATCAACGCCGGTGACGTTGGACGCGTAGTCGAACTCCAGGCCCGGGGTGTCGCGGAGAAAGCGCGCGACCGCGACGAGGTGGGAAGGCTCGACCAACAGAGACGGTTGCGCGGCGGGGCTGTCGTTGGGAACGATCGCCAGTTTGGCTCCAGGCGTCGACGCCTCAATCCTAGACCTGAGCTGCTCCAGGGAATCCATGAGACGGAACCTATCGGCTTGCTCGCCATCCGCGCAACGACGGATTTAAGGAAGAGGCCGGACGCGCGACGCAAGCGGCTTGAAATTTAGTTGGCGTTTCCGGGCGGGCTGGGATGAACTGCGCGCATCACTAGCCTATGAAAACCTCATTGATTCTCGTTGCGGGCCTCGTTGGATTGACGCTGCAGCTGGCAGGCCCCGGATTCCTGACGCGTCTCGACGCGGCGTCCCCCCCCTCCGGCTTTGTCGCCCTGTTCAACGAAAAGGACCTGTCCGGGTGGCGCGGGGGCGACACCTTCGATCACCGCAAGCTTCTGGCGATGCCCGAGGCGGAGCGAATAGCGAAGATCGCCGCGTGGACGCAGTCCATGAAGGCCACGAGCGACAAGACCGGGAAGGCTCACTGGACGGCTGAGAAGGGCGAGCTCGTCAACGATGGCTTCGGCGCCTATGCGACGACCGAGAAGGACTACGGGGATTTCGAGCTGCTGCTGGAATACAAGACGGTGCCCAAGGCGGACTCCGGAATCTATCTCCGCGGAGTTCCCCAGGTTCAGATTTGGGACCACACCGAGGCGGATCCTTCCAATCTGGGCCGGGCGAAGGGCTCAGGCGGACTTTGGAACAACAGCGCCGGCGCGCCGGGCAAGGATCCGGCGGTGATGGCCGACCGGCCATTCGGGGAGTGGAACAAGTTCCGCATTGTCATGGTCGGAGCTCGCGTCAGCGTGTGGCTCAACTCGAAGCGGGTCGTCGATCACGCGCTTCTCGAAAACTACTACGACCGCAAGTCCCCCATCCCGGCCAAGGGCCCCATACAGCTCCAAACCCATGGCGGAGAAATCAGGTGGCGCAACATCTTCCTCCGCGAGATCCCCTCCCAGGAGGCCAACGCGATCCTGGCGAAGCACGGCGGGACCGGCTTCCAAAAAGTCTTCAATGGCAAGAACCTCAACGGCTGGGCCGGGCCCCTGGATAACTACGAGGTCATCGACCACGCGGTCCTCTGCAAACCGCACAAGGGCGGCACCATCTATTACAACAAGGAGTACGCCGACTTCATGGCGCGAGTGGAGATCAAGCTCCCGCCGGGCGGAAACAACGGGCTGGCCATCCGGTATCCCGGCACGGGCGACACGGCCTACGTGGGCATGTGCGAATTGCAGGTGCTCGACGACACCGCGGACCAATACAAGAACCTCGACGCGCGTCAGTACCATGGGTCGGCCTACGGGATGATCCCGGCTCATCGCGGATATCAGCGTCCTGTGGGCGAGTGGAACTTTGAGGAAGTCACCGTCAAGGGCTCGCGCATCACCGTGGAGCTGAACGGCACGGTCATCCTCGACGGCGACCTGGCGACCGCGAAGGACTTCATGGCGAACTCCGCGCATCCCGGCAAAGATCGAACCTCGGGCTTCTTCGGCTTTGCGGGACACAACGATCCGGTGGCGTTCCGTAACATCCAGCTCAAGGCGCTGAAATAGGCCCAAGAGCGAACGCCCCGGCCACCCCGCCGCGACATTCCAAAAGCAAAACTCCCCGGCCCGACGCTGGTCGTCGAGCCGGGGAGTTGTTTTTAGGATTCCCTCAGATTCAGAAACTGTACGGCTGCATGAAGCAGGGATCGCAACGCTGGAGGCAGCCTTTGATGGATTGAAGCGCCTGCGCGTGGATCTGGCAGATGCGCGACTCGGTCAGGCTGAACGCCGCGGCGATCTCGGCCAATCGCATCTCCTCAAAATAGTAGAGGGCCAGCACCTGGCGCTGCATCTCGGGAAGTTGGTGGAGCTGTTCGACGATGAGCTCGGCGAGCTCGTGGCGGAAGGCGCCTTCGACGGGATCCTCCGCGCGACTGTCCGCCAGGCTTTCGTACTGAGAGAGACTGTCATCCGTATCCGACTGGAGATCGGCGTCAAGATTGATGATCGTGGCGGGACGGATTTCCTCCGCCCATCGACGGTATTCTCGCAGCGAAATATCGAGCCCCTTGGCGATCTCCTCCTCGGTGGCCTGCCGGCCCTTCTTCTGCTCGATCACTTTCGCCACGGCCTGCACCTTGCGCGCCTTGGTATGAATGGAGCGGGGCACCCAGTCCATGCGTCGCAACTCGTCCAGGATCGCGCCTCGAATGCGAACGCGCGCGTAGGTTTCGAAACTGGTTCCCGCTTGAGGATTGTAGGCGCGGATCGCGTTGAGCAATCCGCCGAGCCCCGCGCTGTACAGATCATCGCCGTCGACATGCGTGGGAAGCCCCAGGCTGAGCCGCGCGACCACGGAACGCACCATGCCGAGGTTCTGCTCCACCATGAGGGCTTCGTCAGGAGTTCCAGGCTGGGGCCAGGGATTTGATCGGGAAGGACCCGGTTTCCGCTTCCGTCCTTTGACGCTGGGCGCCGGTTTCTCCACATCCTCCAAACACACCGTGCTTTGCTTACTCATACAAACAACATCCTGTTTCTCCTCCAGCCCATCGTGGCCTTCCTTGACCCCGACCTGGCGAGCGAGCGGCGACGCGCCGCCTCCAACCGAACTCCATGCCCCGGGCTGTCGTGGATCTGGATCCGTCTCCCCATCGGTCCTCCTTGAAGGCGGTGTGTGGGCGAGATGGATCCGGTCGGACTCCTCCGGCGCACCAGGGCTTTAGCAGGCGACCTGCCAAGCTTGAGACAGTGACTTGGACACCGTCCCGATCCGTCGCGACCTTGTCCGCAAACGAGACAAATGAGGCGGCCTCCAGCGCGGCGTCGGATGAAAGGTCTTGAGGATCAGGGATCGGTTGGGCGCGAAACGGAATCCCTCAGGCCGCGGCGAGCCCGGGGCGGACTCGCCTGCATGTCCAGCCGGTGGACAGACGATCCTCAAATGCAGACACAATTCGCTCGCTTCCGCCGTTGATCTCCAGCGACTCCTGGGCTACAAGAGCGCGCGATGAATTCAAGCGGCGGAAAATGCAAGCGCCACATCCACGAACTCCAGAGATCTGCTTTGTCTGGCCGTTTGGATTTCAACTTCGGCTCGCGCGTCTACCCCTCGTGGTTCGTGGGAACGGCTCTCGGCCTGCTCGTAGGGGTGGCGGGTTGCTCCAAAGAAGCGACGCCCATTGCGCCATCCAGCTCGCCTCTCGGCCAGGAGCCCGCGCAGGCGCTCAAGCTCCCCGGTCTCAGTTATTGGAATGAGCGACGCGCGGAGGGCCCCTGGTCGATCCATGTGGTGAAGATCGATCGATCGCGGCAGGATCTTCGCCTCCGGACCACCATTGCGCGCAACACCGTCCTGGGACTGTCGTCGCTCAGCCAGCAGATCCGAAACGTGCCTGCCAGCGCGGGCAAAGTTGTGGCGGCGATCAACGGCGACTTCTACGTCGTCGACCAAAGCCCCTATCAGGGCGACCCTCGCGGATTGCAGATCCTCGCGGGAGAAGTCGTCAGTTCTCCCGGCGATCAGGTCGCGTTCTGGATCGACGCCGCAGGCGAGCCTCACGCCGAGCATGTCGACAGCAAGATGACCGTCGCCCTGCCGGACGGCGCCACGTTCTCGATCCGGGTCAATGAGGAGCGCGGACCCCGAGGAATTGTGCTCTACACGCCGCGCCTGGGGCCTTCGACGCGGACCGTGGGGGGGAAGGAGTATGTGCTGGATCGTGAAGGAAGCGGCCCGTGGTTGCCGCTCGAGCCCGCCAAAACCTACACGGCAAAAGTGATGGACATCCGGGAAGGGGGCAACGCATCCCTGAAGGGCGATCATCTGATCCTCTCCGCCGCGCCGCGAGTCGCCGGCCTCAATGACGTCGCCGTCGGGAGCGTCGTCAAGATCTCGACCGCCACCGCCCCGGACCTGCCGGGAGTTCAAGTCGCGATCGGCGGAGGCAACATCATGGTTCGAGGCGGCAAGCTGCAGGAATTCCAGATGCCATCCAGCGGGGCCTACAAGTATCGGTCGGTGCTGGAGCGACATCCCCGTTCAGCGATCGGCTTCAACGCCACGCATATCTTCCTCGTGGAAGTCGACGGCCGCCAGCCGGACCTTTCCATCGGAATGACCTTGAGGGAGCTGGGACAATACATGCGCGGATTGGGCTGCGTGGAGGCGATGAATTTCGATGGCGGGGGATCATCGACCCTGTGGGTGGACGGCAGAGTGGTCAACAGCCCGAGCAACGGGGGCGAGCGCGATATCGGAAACGCCCTGGTTATCGTGCGAACGCCGACGACTGAGACGAAATAGCCCGGCGCTTCGCCCGCTTCGCCTCCGACCACAACATCAGCGTTCCCAAGATGGCCCAGCACAGGTTGGCGGACAGCGTCAAGAGACCCGCGCTGAACGCGTTCGCGGCAGCCACGCCGAACGGAGCCCAGAGCAGCATCGCCGCCCCCTCCCGGGCCCCCGCGCCGGACAGGGTCACCGGCGCCGACGCCACCACGCCAACGACAGGGAACGTCCATGCCATGGAAACCCACGGCGGTGGGGAGGACGAAACCGCGCGCAGGGAGCAAGCGAGGACAAGCGAGATCAAGAGCTGAGTCAGGAAACCCGCTCCCACCGCGAGCAGCGCCGTTCGCGGCCGCGACAACAGCGCTCTTCCGGTCGTTGCGAGCTCGCGCCAGAACTCGCGCAAGGAGGGGAGCCACCGACGCCGGATCCAACAGAACAGGCCTCCCGCCGCCAGCGCTCCCGCGAAAACGAGAACAGCCCAACGCCCGGCGGGCAGTCCGGAGATCTCCAACCTCGGGAGACGGGGACCCGCGAGCCAGGCGGCCGTCAGAGTCGTCAACGCGTAGAGCACGGTGCTCGCAACGCCCGCGGCGCGATCCAGGATCGAGGCCGCGAGGATCGTCGAGGCGGGGAAACCCTTCCATCGGGAATACAGCGTCGCCTTCGCGACGTCGCTCACCGCGGCGCCGAATAGAAACGCTGAAAAGGAATGCCCTATGAGCGTCCATCTCCACGAGACGCGAAGGCTCACCGCCGCGTCTGTGAGCCGCAGCATCTGGTGCCATCGCCAGGCGCCGCACATCAGGGCCAGGCCCTGCGCGGCGACCGCCGCCAGCAACCATTCCGGACGCGCCTCGCGCAGCACCTCGACCAAGCTTCCCCGGTCGAGTCGCCGTGACAGCACGGCGATCACCACGGCGGAAACGCCAAGCGCAAGCAGGCGCAAAGGCGAGAACCATCGCCCCGATCCGGGGGAAGACGGCAACGGCGCATTCATCGGCGAGGATGCGGGCGGAAGGCGGCGCAACCCGATCGCCCGACGGCATCGCGGATTGCCGGACGACGCCGGAACGAAGAAGCGACTTCAACTGAGAACGAAGAATCGCAAATCAGCCTGCATGGAAACATGAGCACGCGGGATTGGACGACGCAGCCCTCGCGTGAGACAAGCCATTTCGCAAGGCGCCGACACCGCTCAGCTCATCGCATCCGACGCTCCACCAGTCGATTCTCCGCGTCGTAAAGATCCTCGTGCTGCTTCCCCGCCTCAACGCCTCCGAGGGCGTTGCCATTGGCGTCGAAGTCCGGATTGGGATTGGTCGGATCCGCATCGCGGTCCACCCGGTCGTTCACGTCGTAATGCCAGACGCGACTGGGAATCAGGGATGAGGTCGAGACTTGCTCCAGCCGATTGCCAACAGAATCGTATCGATAACGAATCTCCGACTGATCCCCCAGTGTTTCGCGCGTCAGCCGGTTCAGTCCGTCGTAGCTCCAATCATAGACGCGCGCCACCCTCGCGCCATCGCGGTAAAAGCTCTCCTCCATCCGCATCGCCTGACCCATCGCATTGCGTCGATAGTCGAACTGCGCCAGGATCTGGGCGTCTCGCCTCCAACTCACCCTTTGCGCATTGTTGCGTGAGTCGTAGTCGAAACGATGGGTCATCCCGTTCGCGAACAGCGACGACTGGACGCGGCCCGCGGCGTCCAGGGTATAGCGCGCTCCCAGGCCATGAGACGGAAGTTCGGCGGCGATCAAGCGGCCGAGCATATCGTATTCGTACCGCGTCTCCCACTCCTCGCCGGCGGCCCGAACCCATGTGGACACCAGACGTCCATCCGCCAGGTATTCGTAGTCCAGTCGTCCCCAACCCGGCTTGTCCTTTGTCCGCATCCGGTCGAAATCATCGTAGGTGTAAAAAGTCGCTCCGCTGGGATCTTCCTGGAACGCGCGGAGTCCCGTTTGCGTGTAGAGGAACGCGGCAAGCTGGGTTTCCCCGACCGGACCCACTTCAGTCCTTCGCAGCAGTCTATTTCGGGCGTCGTAGTCCTGACGAATCACTCGGCCGTTGAAATTCGTCTTCCAGATCGGGTTGCCCGCGGCATCGTAAACCGCCCGCTCCGACTCGCCGCCGGGGAGTTGACGCCGGACCCGGCGCCCCAGGGCGTCATACTCGCAATGAGTTTCGCGTCCAAGCCCGTCCACCTGCCGGACCCGTTGGCCGGCTTCGTCCAGGACGAAGCGTGTCACCGACTGCTCCGGGGTTCCGAAGGCGTTGGTCACCGATGTCAGCCTCCCCAACACATCGTGCCCGTAGAGCGTCACGCCCCTCATCTCGTTGGTCCGCGCGACCTCGCGCCCCGCGGCGTCGTAGCCGACGCCAACGCTGTCGCGCGCCCCGTCGACCTCCGGCAGCCACGTCCGTATGAGGCGTTGAAGAGCGTCGTATTCGTAATCAAAGCGCCCCCCGCCGGGATCAATGGACGCGCGCAGCAAACCATCCGCTCCAAAGACCGAACGAGTCACCGTCTGGAGAGGCGTGCCTAATGCGTTGGTCACTGAGGTTTGATGTCCCGCGTCGTCGTATCCGAAGGCGGTTATCACGCCCGCGACATTTCGAAGCCAAGAGACGCGTCCCAGCGCGTCATAGTGAGTTTCGTTCGTCGACAGGAGCGTGGGGAAACCCTCAAGGCGGATCCGTGGGATGCCATCGGCGTCCGGCTCAATCGCAAGAGTGAGGTCCTTGCAACGCCCGGTTCGAGCCACCCGGCCAGCCTCATCGTATTCGATGTACTCGCCTGCCGATGTCAGCGAGCCGTTGTAGGGGTCCTCGTCGTCCGCCAGGAACGTGGGCTGCATCGACAAGACCTCCCGGCCTTGTTCGTCATAATACGTCCTGGCCACGGTTCTCGGAGTGGCGCCGTCGTGAGGCGGGATGGTTTGAACCACCAACCCTCGCCGATCCCGGGTAAAAAATGTCTCGCGCTCCAGTTCATCCTTCTGCGCAACGACGCGTCCGTCGGAGTCATAGCGCCACTCTAGAACGCCTCCCAAGGCGTTGGTCACGGCCACGCAACGGTTGCGCGCGTCATACCGATGGAACGTTGTCGACGTTTCCATCGCGCCCTCCCTGACCGTGCGTTGCGTAGTTTCGGCGACGCGGTTGCCGTTTCGATCGTATTGGTAGCCCACCCAGCCCATAACTTCGTTCGCGGCTCCGCGAATCTTCACATCCGAAACGCGACCTGCGGCGTCGTACGAAGCCTCCTGCAAGGCGCCGGATCCGTCGTCTATGGAGCGCAATCGGCCCGCCTCATCGTACTCAAACGAACGCTTCGTTCCCAGCGAGCCCGCCGTCCAACTCGCGGATTGGAGGCGCCCTGAAGCGTCGTAGACGTTGGTGAGAACGGCGCCCGAGGGATTCATCTGCCAGAGCAACTCCCCTGATCGCCCGTACCCCATCCGCTGGACCCCAAGGAGGTTGGTCACGGCGACCACTCTTCCGGCCTCGTCGAATTCTCGGAGCGTCCAGCTTTCGATCTCCGTGCCCAGGGCGTTGGTTTCCGCGATGACGTGTTGATACTCATCGAAGGAGCGCGCCGTGATCGCTCCCGAGGCATCGACCGAACGAACCCTGTTGCCGCGGGCGTCATATTCGTGAACGACGCGTCGACCCGAGGGACTCACGATCTCCTCTTTGCGACGGGCGAGATCATGGAGGTACTGGGTCGCGACACCCGAGGCGTCCGAGATCTGGGTGAGACGTCCGGCGTCGTCGAACTCCTGTCGCGAAACCGTCACGCCACGGTCGTCGACCACGCGGGTGAGGTAGTGCGGGTACCGGGGATGGGCGTACTCGTAGCGTTCCGTCGAATAGACTGCGCCTTGGCGGTCTTGAAGTTGTTGAACGGCGGTGAGATTGCCGGATTGCGAGTCGTACTGATACCGGAGCGAAGGCAGCGCCCCGGGCAGAACGGACCCGTCATCGCCGATCGCCTGGGGATCATAGATCTCCGTAACGCGTCCCGAGTCGTCGCGGCGGAGGACCACGGACACCGTGCGACGATTGCCGGCGTCGATGTGGTCGATCCTCGATCCCTGCTCGATCTCTATCCGCTCCCCGGTTCTTGCGCGAACAGCCCGAAGTTTGGGAGCGCCGTACGCGGTCGCCTGTCGCATCAACGACGACGAGCTCTCCAGCGCGTGCGCCCCCTGGTATTCGCGCTCGATATGGAACACCGATCCGTCACTGTTGGTCAGAACCCATCCGCGAAAGTCGTAGTTCTCAAACGGCGTCTCCGGCCCGGCGTCGACCCAGAATGGCGGCATCTCCTTCTGGAATGGGACGAAGCGAAGCTCGCGATTCCCCACGGCGGTCAACGAGGCGGCCACTCCCGGGGCCGACTTCCATTCCGCGGTGTAGCAGAAACAGGGGACGCCGCCCTCCGCGGCGCCGGGAGCGAGGGCGAAATTGAAAACCAGTCGCTCGCCTCCTGGCAATGTGAGGGCCATGTTGCGCCCGCCTCCCGTTCGCATCATGAATCGTTCCCCTGTGTCGACGTCCTCGGCCTCCGACCTTTCTTCATCCAACTCAATCTGCATGTCGTACATTGCCATGCTCCATCCGGGGCCAAAATCGCCGGCCGCGGGCTGGAGCGAGTCGTACGTTCGGGCGATCACCAGAGGAACTCCCAGGGTCGGCAGACGCAGATCTGTCGTGGTGAATGAAAGTCGGCCGATCTTCAAATCGCTCTGCAAACCGAAGCTCACCGCATGGGTCGCGACCTGCACGCCGCCAGTGACGCACAGGGAGACCGTGTAGAGCCCATTCCGCAGAAGCGTCAGGTCGAACGTCCCGAGATCCTGCTCTTCCGGAGACTGGGCGGCGCCAGCGATTTCAAACACAACGCCTCCGTCCGCGCGGGTGAGGACCAGGGAATACGAAGCGGGCCCATCCGGATCATAGGCCACGCCCCGCACGCGAAGCTCTCCCTCCCGAACCAATTCCCGCTCGACAGGCGAGCGAATAATGCCCTCGGGAGGATGATCCGACTCTGTTGCCAGCCCGATCACGAGAACAGTGGAGCGATGCCAGCTTCCAGTGTCGTCCAGGATCTCGGCCACCAGAGAGTGGAATCCAGGAGTCTGCGGCCTCCATTCGGCGGTCCAGGGCGGCGAGAAGTTCTCGGCAATAAGTTCTTCGCCATCCCAAATCCGTTCGACAGCCACCGGGCCCGCTGATCGGTCCACTCGTGTCGCGAGACGTATGGTTCGTCCCGGATCGAAGACCGTTCCCGTCTCAGGCTCGATCCATTCCACCCTGAGAGGCGTCAGGCGCACCGTGACGACAGCCTCGTAAGAGCGCTGCGCCTGATCCGTGGCGATGTAGGTAAACTGATCCACACCTGTCGCGTTGTTCCTGGGCGTGTACCGGATTCCTTGACCTGGGAGAGCCTCCGTGGCGCCAAGAAGTCCGGGCGATACGGACGCCAGGCGCAACCCGCCAAGATCATTTGTCAAAACCCCCAATACAACCGGCCCAGAGTTCATGTTGAGAAGATACGAATCAGGGCGAGCGGCGCTGAACAGGTCGGGCTTCGTCGCATTGAGCCGCACGCGTTGGGAGAGGTCTTGATCCGAATAGGCCCAGAGAACGAAATCCCCCGGACCGATATCCTCCCAGATCAATTCGCCGGAGTTCGAGGATCGGAGCTGCTGACCCGCGCTGGAATCCGCGACGAAGACAATCCCGGACAGCGCATCGCCGCTCAGGCTCTGGACAGACATCTGGAGGCGGCCCTCTCCCTCCACCGCGGCTTTGAGCCAGAGCGAGGGTTGATCGGGCGCCGACACCAACTCCGCGCGCGTCGTGCGCGAGGGAAAGCCAATGGTATGGAAGGTAAGTTCCGCGGCGAGCGACGCTCCCACGGGCATTCCATCGGCCTTGAGCAAACAGGTCACAGTCCGTGTTCCTCTCGGCTCCAGCACCACAGAATCATCCGAGGACGGCACGGCCTCCAAGCCCCAGGTGACCGGGAAAGCGGCAAGGCTCACCGTCAGCGACCGATCGGGGGACTGATTCTGGAGCCTCGCCTGGACAAGCCTGCCGCGCGGATCCAGTCCGCCCAGATTCATGGAGGGGCTCATCGGCAATCCATCGATCCAGATCGCGAGCGGTGACTCGTTTTCCAAAAAGTGGTCCACCCGCAGCTCGTAATCCCCCCGGTCTTCGGGGCTGTTTCCCGCGACTTCAATCCAGTAGATCCCAGGGGTCGCGATGGGATGAGTGATCGACAACGAGCTCTTCCGTGGCTCGTGAGCGCCAAATTCCTCCGACGAATGCCAGTCCGCCGCGATCAGATCCCCTTGCGGATCTCGCAGGTAGAGATGCCCCGGGAACTCGGGCGAATGAACCTCGATCGAGAGCGTCTGCGGCTCGAGAGCATCGTAGCGATAAACATCCGCGTAGCGGTTCAAGCCTCGTGTGGGCGAAGGGCTGGATCCCAGGCGACCCTGCCGCGAGGAGGCGCCTTGAGGCAGCAAAGGAGGCAGAGCGTCGGAGAGCCTCAGAACCACATGCCCTGTGGCGCTCAGCGTCGACAGGGATGAAACCACGTAGTCGAATTCCAGCGTGGCTTCCTGATCGCCCTCGTCGGCGCCATGAAAGAGCAGCGACGAACCGTCCTCGGCGACATCCACTCTCCCTTGGGTGTCGCCGATTAATCGCTCAATCCGGACGGGACCCGGCAGTTTGTCATTACCGAGCACATCCCATCGCGCAGGGCCGGCGCTCCGCGACAGAGTGAACTCGTCATCCCGGGTCACGAGCATGTCGAGCCTTCGCGGCGCGGGATCGGTGGGAGGCGTCAGCACCGCCACCGCCACAAGGCTCACGAGGTCCTGCTCGGACTGGGGCCCGTCGTAGCGACTCGTCAGCGTCCATTTCGACCGCGTCAGCGCCGAGGCCGGCGCCTTTCGTCGAATGACATCCCACAGGCCCAGGTTCTCCTCGCAGCCGTGATTCGCGTTCGGGACGGTCGTGCCGGAAAACAGCTGATCCTGCTCCCGGTCGCAGATCGTCCCTGTTTCCGGCTGAAGCCAGGTCTCCCCGTTGATCAACACAACCGGGTCCAGGTAGTCCACGCCATTGGCCGATTGCCCGTCGGAAACATGCAGTTCGATCTCAGCCTCCGCGATGGGCGCAGGAACAGTCAGGAGTTGCGACCATCCCTCATCGCCCTGATTGGTTTCCACAACGCGTCCTGAAGAGTCGATCTGGAGGCGGTTCTTTGTGAAGGCGCGATCGAATTTGCCCGCAACCCACATATTCCCCTGCGGATTGGCAAGCGCCAACGCCTCCACAACCTCATCGCCCTGCAGCCCCATGCGCTCAAAGGAATCGCCTTCGACCCGACCTTCAACCAGGCGCAGGAGCGAAACCATCTCGGGTCCCTCGTTGCCCCGCAGCCTCAACCGTCCTCCGACAATCAGCAGGGAGCCGCTCGCCAAGCCCTCTTCGCCTTCAGGCTGGGTCAGCAAGGTTCGCACATCCTGCTCCGGAATCTCATTCAGCGCTTCGGGAACCCAGGCAAGATCCAGAGATCCATCGCCCAGAAGCCTTGCCACGCCGTGTCTTTGTTGGCCGTCCACGGATTGAAACGCGCCGCCCACGAACAACCGTCCGTCCGAAGCGTCCGCCAGCGCCTGGACCGGCCCATCGATTGAGATCATCCGCAAGTCGATAGCTCCTCCCGGCGGCAAACGAAGGAGGCGAGCCGTTCGGCTCCCGGACTTGAACTCGCCTCCCGCCCAAAGAACGCCGTCGCGGGTTCGGATCAACGCGTTCACGGATCCCCCCACGCGGAGCGAAGCGACGCCTCCTGGCGTCACGGACCACAAGCCATCCGATCCCCCCGCCCAAACCAGGCCGTCCGCCTCAAGGAGGCAGCGAACTTGTGTCCGAGGAGGCAGACTTGGGTTGAACCCCGCGTCACGACTCCCATCGGCGTTCCATCGGGCGAGGCCGTTCGTTTGCATCGGGGTCACGAAGCGGCCTCCCGCGAGGATCTGCCCATTGGCCAGCGAGCCGACACAGAGGATCTCGTCACTGATCCCGGTCCCGGGATTGAAATCATGGTCAATCTCCCCGTCAGGCATCAGGCGAACAAGGTGGAATCTGGGGAAGCCGGCGGCTTCCGTGAACGGTCCGGCGAGGATGACGCGTCCATCGGTCCTCACCGTCAGCGCGTTCACCTTCCCGTTCAGAGCCGCCGCCCACTCGCCGTTTGAATCGTTGCCCGTCCAGAGTGTCACGTCGCGGCGTCGCCCGGGGTCGGGCTCTTCGAAAACCACCAGGAGCGATGCGCCATTCGCGTTCACCTGCGGGGTTTTCACGCAATGTTGCAAGCGATAGGATCCATCACCGCTCACCCACGCCGTCACGTTCGCGCGATAGCCCTGTCCAGTCGCGTAGGGATGACTCTGCGAATAGAGCCAGTGGTCGTCGTGCGACATTCCGATGCTCTGGCCCGCGACCCAATGCCCCTGAAAAAGAACCTGTGCGTTCGCGGCGGGATTCTCGGAATCGACCGGCCCGTGCCAGACAAGGATGGCCTGGATCACAGGGCCCCGGACTCCCTCCAGTTGGATGAGTCCTTCGCCCACATCCCGCAATCCCCCCACAGCGGCGCTGGCGTAGCCCACGCCCTTGAAGCTTTCCACCGAGGCCTCGGCCGGATCGATGAGCGCTTGGACCCGGGCACTCGAGGTCAGGCCTCCTGGATCGGTGGCGACCAACTCGAACGCGTAAGCCCCGGGCTGGTCGAAGCGGGCAAAGCTAGACGCGCGATCGGGGCGCTCGATGATTGCGCGAGCCGGTCCGGATGCCTGCTTCCAAAGAAGCGAGGGCAAGGAGGAAGTTCGTCGACTGTCGGATCCGATGCCATCGTCGGTCACCTGGCCCACGAGCAAACGCTCATTCCGGCCCGTCGATTCCACGGATGCGATGATGACCGGGGGTTGGTTGCTCTGCAGCACGGCGACATGAAGGTTCGACACGCTGTGGAAGCCTTGATCCGTGACGTGAAGCTCGAGCTGGTAGTCGCCGGTCGCCGCAAAGCGCGCCGAAGCGCTGAAGCCGCGAGACTCGATGAACACGCCCGCTGAATCGTCGGAGACACGCCACCCCGCCTCGGCGTCCGGACCGCAATGCGGGCAATCGCCAGCCAACTCCAGTCCGTCGGGCAGCCACACGACCCGATCGGGTCCCGGATCAATCGCGGGCAACGGATCGTCGGCCGAACATCGGGAAACGACGGCGCCGCGCAAAGTGTCGTCAAGGCTATTGAGATCGGACACGGCGAACGCGTCGGAGCGCTCAGTGGCCAGCTCATTCATGTGCGCCGCGTCGGCGGATTCGCCGAGCGCCAGGGTGACCACTCGGATACCGGACACCTTCGCCTTGTGGGCCACAGCCGCGGATCCCTTGGCCCAAGAGGCGGCCACGGAAGCGGGAGCGATCTCGTGTCCCTGGGACAAAAGGACTATCGTCCGCCGCGGACCCGCGTTCGAGAGCATCAGGCGTCCGCTGTCCAGACCGGCGCCCAAGTATGTTCTGTCGCAGGACACCTTTTCCAGTCGCGCCCCGCGCTTGATCCTGTTCAAGGCGGCAAGAAGTTCGGCGCGGTCCCCGAGCAGAGGAGTATGCGCCGAGGCCTCTTCGCAAAACGAAACCAAGCCCAGCTGCTGGTATCCCCGGGCCAGGGGAAAACCAGAGATGAACCGGCGCGCGGCCTCCAGCATTTGATCGAATTGGATCGCGGTCATCGCCAGGGATCGATCCAGGACGAGGACAACGTCCTGCGCTCCCCCGCAGTCCGTCTGAACCATCACCGTTTGCGCTTGGGGCGACGCCGACAGGCCTATGGGATTCGTCCAGTCCCACTGCACCAGAAGATAGACACGCGAAAGATCCCCCGCGCTGGGAATCAGCTCCACCTGACGGGCCACGGCCTCGACCGCATCCGCGCTGGCTTGCGGCAGAAAGGACACCGACAACGCGGCGCCCTGCTGATCCACTCGAGCCACCTTCCTGTTTTGGAAGTATACGGAGCCGTCGGGGCGCGCCTCCACTCCACCCAACGGGACCAATCGGAGACGCGAGATCGACGCGGATCCAGCGGCGGGATGGATGACGAGCTTCGCGCCCGCGACGTCAGTGGGCCTCGGTTCGTCGAACGCCGCTCCGGGCGCCAGGCGCAACGTCTGGCCGACAGACACGCTCTGCAGCGATGTGGGAATCCTCAAGCGGGACAGGGCGGGCGGCGCGCCTTGATCCACAATGGCCCGGTAGTAGCCCTCTCGGAAATCGCCCGCCGGAACACGGATCACGGATTGTCCCCAGTCCCCGGCGACAACCTCGGAAAACTGAAATGAGCCCTCGGAGGAAGGCGATAATGTGGGCGCCCTCTCAACTCGAGCCTTCTGGTGGGAAGACAGGCCTTCCAGGCGGATCAGAATGCTCCCGCCCGAGTCCACCTCCGGCGGGAGAAGGCGGACGTCGCCGAGCAAATTCAGAATCGCGAGGGCGCAGACCCAGCCGCGAACGCAGTTTCGAAACCATCCTCCCCGTGACGCCTTGTGCAACATATGAGAACCTTGTGTTCGAGCAGCGTAGAGAGGAATCGCGTTCGCTCAATCGAGGGAAGTAGTGGTTGCGTGAAGATTGTCCGTGAAAAAATCACTACAACTAGGGGATCCCAACATTCAGCGCTCAACTTTCGGGCCGTAGCGCACGATTAGCCAGGAGTGTCGTTGATGGGAGCAGGGTTCTGATCTATGCGATTTCGTCGAGCGTTCTCATGGTCGTCGCGCCGCAACCACTCCGTGTGGAATGCGGCGCCATCGCTATCATCGTCTGAGGTCCGGCATCCGAGCGACCTCCTGTCAGTCGAGTCCCCGGCTCCGACATCCACCGCCGAAAGCCCGTCCCTTATTGCGCGAGGACCGAGATCCACCACTCTGTTCTACAGACTGCAAGGCATGCTGACCCACGAGCCGCCGAAACGGAGTTTCTAGCGCGCATTCCTCAATCTCGAGCGCGGTTCCGTCACCGCGGCTCTCCCGTCTTCAGTGGCTGTCCCGCGTCATCGATGAGGGTGGGCGTGACAAATAGGAATCGCGTCTTGCGAACTTTCCGTGCTGACGTCTTCGCGACGCCTGCGGCGCCGGGGCTTTCCTCCACAGCCCCGGCCACGACCGCCAGAGTCTGTCCGTTGGGGACAGCGGAGGAGGCAACAGCCTGCCAGACGCGAAACATCGGCGCGGCGACACGGCGTCTCGGATCAACGGCGCGCGTCCTTTCCTCGTCGTATCCCAGAAACTCACGAACGGCCGGGGTCACCCTCATTTGTATCGTGCTCCCGTCTCCAGTGATTTGAGGAAGGATATCCAATGTGGGCCCCAACTCGACCTTCTCGGTCAACGGTCGCGGTTCGCCCGGCTCTGAGCGGTCCAGATCGACGACCACATTCCTCACTTCGACGGTTTTGATCTGCCCCAGGCGGCCGCTCAGAGTGATGAGTTTTGGGGATGAGAGCAACTTTGCGCCAGGCCTCGTCTGCAACGAGCGCATCACCTCCTGAAACCGCTCCGCGTTCAGGATCGTGGTCGACTCCGCGCGAGGAATGCGCGAGCCGGATTCAAACTGAGCGCCCCCGCTCAGAAAACCCTTCGAGAACTGCTCGCGCGAAGTGGGCTCAACGACTCCCGCCATCGTATCCGCTCCGGGGGCAAAACCGAGGATCTTGTCCAGGTTCATCGCGAGCGCGTCCTCATCCGTGAGCTCCAGCAGCGTCGCGTCGATTCGAAGCTGCTGAGGAGAATCGAGAACACGGCTCAAAAGCGCCTCCACCGCTTCGAGGTCCGTTAGAGAAGCCCTGAGCATCAGAAGCCCGCTTCCGAGCGAGTAGAACATCTGCTTCGGTGGTTCCAAATCAATGCCCGCTTCGCGGAAGAAGTCGCGGATGAATCGGCCCGAATGGAACTCCTCCGAGTCGGCGGGAGGGAAAAAGGAGTCTGATCCTCTCGACATTCGTCTCAGCCCCTGAACCAAAAGGTTCGTTTCCATGCGAAACGTCCGTGTGTGGAGCGGATCCAGATCCACGCTCAAGCGCCTGACAAGCACCCACCGCGACTCAACCCGGTAATCCATCTCCACAGGGCTCAACCGAACCAAGGCGTCGAGGGCCGTCCTCACCGAGGCTTGGTGAAGGGGCGGGGTTGAACGGAGCCGCTTTCCGCCCAGCTGAGTCCCTCCTCCAAGAAACATGATATTAATCCCTGCCCCTTCCGGATCTTGTTCGCGCGATCCATTCGCGATGGCCAGAACCGCCTCGTCAAGGGTGAGGCCGTCCAGCGCCAGGTCGCGCAGTTGGATTCGATCCAGCTTGGCGGACAAGGCCTGTCTGCGATCGTCCAGCGCATTCGGCGTCTTCGCTGGCCTTTCGGGGGTGGAGGCCGCAGGAGCGTCGGGATGGCTCCGCGTCGCGGCGGGCCGCTTGGACTCGGCGGCGGTGTCCGAAGCCTGCAGCGCTGCGAAGGTCCGCGCGGCGAGAGAATGTTCCCAGAGCGATCGAGGCGACGCGGTGGCGCCGCCCGCCCCCGAAGTCCATGAGGAACCCGCGAACCCCAAGAGGCCAAACCCCGCCCACACCGCCATCCGACCCCACCGCGTCCCCAGGCGGCTCGCCTGGGGCAACGGACGCTGGCTCAGGTCGAGCAGCCGCTCCACACGACGGGCCAAAGACGACTTCAACCCGCTGCCCGCCATGCCGAGCGAATGCCCCGCGGGCGGTTCCAACAAACGCCTCCCCATTGTGAGGAGGGATTCCGCCAAGGTCGCGGCGCCGTCTGGGAGCAGGAGGCTGGCTTCATCCGCCGCGCATTCGTTCGCCAGCGCCAGCCGTCGCCGCGACCACCACGCCATGGGATGCCACCACCACAGAGCGCATAGGCAATCCGCAAACCACTGCCAGGCCGCATCCCGCGCCGCGAGGTGGGCGAGCTCATGGGCCAACACAGCCTCCTGCTGCGCTGAACTGAAGTCGTCGCTGAAGCTGCGGGGGAGGGCAATGCAGGGACGCAGGGTTCCGAACGCCACCGGGCTTAGGAGCGCTTCTGACTGCAAGAGTCGTGGTGCTGGAATTCCGAAGCGGCGCGCCAGGCCGCCAACACGCTGGAGCAGCGCAGGCTCGTTCACTCCGAGGAAGAGGCGCCGCCGCCGCCAAAACGAGGCCCGCGCCATGGAGATCCGAGCGAAAAGCCACGCCGAGACGCCTATCCAAAGAATCCCGGGCCACCAGACGGTCGGGATTGCGACGTCGGTGGATGGGGCTTCCTGGACGGCGACAGCCGTGGTCGCTTCGCTAACTTGAGTGTTGGAGTTCCAAGGGATCAGGCCGCGGAGTGGAGGCGGCGAAGGTCTCAACGACATCGTCCAGCGAATCGCCATGCTGCCAGCGCCCGTTGTCTCCAAAACCAGCACAGCGAACAGGCAAGCCGAACAGGCTCGCCACACGCTTCGCGACCACACCGCGCTCCACGACGTCCTGGCCGCGAGCGAAGCCAAGACGACGAGACACGCGCCCAGTAGAGCCAGCCGGCCAAAGAACACCGCCCAGAATAAAAGAGTGAGGCTCATAGTTTTTTCTTTCGTTCGGCGATCATCTTCTCCAGGACGCTCAGTTCAGCCCGGCTCACTTCGCGCGTTGTCAGGAGATGGCTCACAACATCGGTCAGGCGCCCCTCGAACAGCTGGTTCACCAGATGATCCGCCACGCTGCGCGAAACGTCCTCCGCCGCAACCAGGGCTCGATAGATGAAGGATCGGCCTTCCTCGCGGTGCGCCACCAGACGGCGCGCCTCCATCTTCCGCAGCATCGTCGCCACCGTGGTGTACGCGTAGCTCGCGCTGCCTCCCAACGCCTCGTGGACCCTCCCCACCGGCGCCTCTTCCCGCTCCCAGAGGGTTTGCAGAATCCTCAGTTGAAGATCTCCCAACCGATGAACCTTTGGCTTCGTCATAATGAGTCCGATTTCTGTTGCGACCTCGGTAATACTACCATGGTAGTTTGTCACGCAAGCAGAAAGATTCGACAACAGAATGATGGGATCCGCCGAGACAAAGTCGGATGACTTCATGGGGTTCAGACGGCTGACGAGAGGAAGAGTCCGGGGGCATGCGGAGGAGGGGGGCCTCGACGCCCGCCCGCAAGAAAGGGGAGGCATTCAACAACGCGCGTAGAGCTCCCGCTATTGTCCGGTGGTAACCGTTCACTGGCAGTTGCCATCGGGGTTTCCGGTGGATTGGGTGGTCGATGCCGCTCCTGCTTCTGGAATCCAATACTATGATTACTCTAGCTCCCTTCTGCGTCATGCTGTTCGCGGCGAGCCTCCCGCTCATCTACATCGCCATCATCCACGGCTCCCTGAGCGGCCCCGCGGCAAATGACCCGTCCTTCGACGTGAACGCGCCGAAGCGGACAACCACCGATCCAGGGAACGACGGCAAAAGCAACTCCCTCAGAGGCGGCTCCAGAACCACAGCCCCCGCCTAGCAACGCGCTAGAGAACGGCCTGCTCGATCAAATTGCTTCCCACGGTCAGTGTCGTGAGGATTTTGACCAATTCGCCACGATCCCTCACAAGCTCGGTGCAGGCGCTGTAGTCTGTGGCGACGACAGGTATTCCGGCAGACAAGCTCTCAATTGCGTGGACCAACCTCGGACGAAGAACGATCACGTGGTCGTTCGCGCCCATTGTGTCCCATCAGGTGGTGTACTCGTGGTCTGAGGACATCACCGATCGGCTGAACCTGGAGGCGCAACTGCGTCAGTCGCAAAAGAGGGAGTCCCTCGGCCAGCTCGCCGCGGGCGTCGCGCAAAACCATCCGAAACTGCCTCGACAACAAAGAACGGCTCTCCGCGATTTAGGCCCCGTCAAAGTGGTTTTGCCGCGTTCCTTCACAGATCCACCCCGCTCACTTTTGAGAGCACGTCCAACCACTGAGGCATGAGACGATCCCAGGACAATGTCTCGGCAAACGCCCGCCCCGCTTGCCCATATTGCTGTCGCAGTTCGGGAGACAGATACAACTTCTCAATACATCGAGCCAGGTCCTCCACATCCACGATCGCCTGGTCGAGTAAACTCTCACCCAACGTGATGATCGTTTTGACCGCCGCAAGTTCTCCATGTCCCCTGACCAACTCAGAACACGCACTAAAGTCAGTAGCGACGATCGGCACACCGGCAGCCATGCTTTCCAACAACGGTAAACCAAAACCCTCCGCGCATGTGGGAAGCACTGTCACGTCGAACAAATTGTACAATTCGTTCATCTGACTGTCTGATAATCCATTCGTCACGGAATAATTCGGCGCGGCCAGATCTGCGCATCCTTGAAGCTCATAACGCTTGAGGAGCTCAGGCAGGTCATAGCCTGTGGAGCTGGATGCCGATTGAATGTATAGGTGCAGATCAGGGTATCGCCGCACGAGGAGTGAGAACGCCTGAACCAATGCGGGGATGTTCTTGCGCCACTGATTGCGGGCAATACATCCGACGACGAATTTGCCTCGAAACCGGGGGTGTGTCTTGATCTCCTGCCGGTTGGGGAGTGCCTTCATCACTTCGCAATCCACCCCGTGGTAGATCATCCTGATTTCCCGCGATCCGACCCCAGATTGCAGAACACCGCGTCCAAAGTGGGACATTGCGATGATCTCCTCCATCTCCCGTAGTGTCACCGCCCAGGGAGGATAGAATGGTCCGCCATCCAGGGGGAGGTAACCCACCCATTTGAATTTCTTGCGAACGCCATGACTGGCCAGCCATTTCACCATCCTAAACTCCCCCAAGGTAACCAACACATCGGGTTTGAAGTCAGCGACAACGCTCTCAATCGTATCCTGTCCGTTGCTCGTAGCGGAACCTGGATACACACGAATGGGGTGGTCACCTGGGTTGGTGGCAACCCCATCAGATGCCCATCCGAGGCAGGCGATATCGATTCCAGGTCTTTCTGAGAGCCTCCGCGTCACCTCCCTGGTCACTCGCGCGAAGCCGGTGGCAAACTGGGGTCCATCGCTCATCCATAGGATTCGGAGAGGGGCTTGCCTCATGTCTCCCACCATCCGGGAAGAACAAACGTCAGATACTCCGACCTATAGGAATGCGAAAGGTCGTCTTTGTTTCCCAAAACCAACTGACGGACGGCGCCGGGAAGCTCTGGTAGCGCTAAAAGATACTCTGCAACATGGGCAGACTCTGACCCCCGGCCCAGGGAGCGACATGCGAGAACAAACTCCAGTGGCAAGAGAAGGTCATATACAACGGCCTCAAGGAACAGCGCACTTTCGTCTGGTCGTGGTGTGGTGAGCACGAGCCGAGAGAGTTCGTAAGCAGTTTGCTGATCACCCTGCTCCCGGTACAGCCGAGCTAAGTGCGCAACGGGCTCAAGCCTCGCAGGACAAAAGTCGTAAGCCTCTGCGTAACCTTGAATGATGCTGCGGAGATCCGACAGCCCTGACTCGTGTCGAATCCGCGCGATGGCATAGCGGCTGAACCACCCCTGATCGGGGGGGATTTCCAGACTTGAGATGCATTTTTGAAACCCCTCAAGGGCCTGAGCGGTGAATCCGTTGGTGAAATCCATAACAGCTCTGGCAAAAGGCGGCTGCGGACTTCCGCCGACGAGGTTGGAACTTGATGACGTCATGATTCTACGGCGTGACATCAGGTTACAACGAAACCCAATACAGCGCTGTACACCGAGCTCTACTACACACTCTAGATCTAGGGTTAAGCCAAGGAACCTGTCCCTATTCCCAAACCTTGGAACTGGCGTTGTAGCGAAGAACGCCTCCCGGAGAACCTGCATTGGCAGTGCTAGCTCCTCCTGCCACGTTAAACGCACTAGCATTGGCTGAAGAGAACCACTGATAAACGAGATAGATCAGACCCCCCCCCGCCACCACCACCGGAGGCTCCATTCTGCCCTGACCCATTTCCAATACCTCCACTTCCAGCAGGCCCTCCCTGCGCGCTCACGAAGCCTGCAGCCTGGATTGCGATGCTCTGCGCAAAGATCATAACCTGCCCGCCACCGCCGCCACCGCCGCCGCCGCCGCCACCGTTGTTGGCCCCACCGCCAGTAGCGCCTCCACCGCCACCGCCACCCCCTGAACCGCCTCCGATCAAACTAACTCCAGATAGCAAATACTGGCTTAAGGATCGGCACGGGGCAAAAGTCACATTCCCCCCTGTGGCGCCGGCTCCTCCAGCACTCCCACCTGTTCCTCCTTTGTTGGATGATAACAGTGAAATAATAGTGGAACCAGCTGTGCCACCGCCGCTGTTGCCTACGCCACCTGCTCCACCTTGGCTTCCACCACCTAGATCACCAACTGGAGCCCCGGCGCCTCCGGGCCCACTTGTTCCGGGAGCACCGCCAGAAGCAGGCCCTCCAGACGTTCCAGTACCCCCATCATTTTGAATTGTTCCGGCCAAACTCAGGGTTCCCGTGCAGAAAATCCTGTAGCCAGCAGTGATAACCGTCCTCCCACTGGAGACGGTCATATTCTTATAGAATACTGATCGGGAGAGGGTGTATGTCGGGTTTGATCCCGTGGACCCTGAGGGAGCCGCTCCCCCGGTGAACATTCCGTCGCTGTCCGAAGCATCACCGAAAATCCCCGGTTCCAACGGTCCGCAGGTTGAATCAGATTTTATCCCTGATTGATTGATGAATCCCATAATGATTTGTTCCTATCGTTGGGGTTTCTGACTGACAAACCCTGGATCACAGATCGCGCTGCATCCCGTTTAAGACAAGATCAACAGTGCTTGCCGTGGTGGTTGAGCCCAGGAGTTGATCGGGATAGGTAGCTCCGGCGGAGGATCCCGTGGCCAAGGTGATTTCCGTATCGATGATGAACTGAGTATTCGGAAGCAGCCTCAAATCCTTCGGGGAGATAAGATACGTAGGGCTACTGAGACTGAGCGGACCACCGCTCCCTGGCTTCAGATAGATGTTCACGGTCTCAACCGTGCTTCCTCGATTTGTGAGGACGATTCCTTTGACGATAGTTGCCTTGGTGGTGGACCCCGCAAAGATGATTCCTGGCGGAGTTGTGGCGGTGCCGAGCTGCCCGACACCGACATTCAGTATTGAAACGGACATTTTCTAGCCTTTGGTTGAGTTTTGGTTCAGCGATTTGAGGTTTGTGATAATCATGACTCCGTCCCTGATAGAATCTCATCAACGCACTCGGGGCCTTTGTGCAAATGGCCTCATTGCGTTCTGAGAGGAAGCACTGACTTTCACTCAGGGGAAGGATGCCCCGAGGTCTTTGGGCGGATGGAGAACCAGGAGATCACACTTAGGCAATTGGTACCAAGCGAACGACCCTCACACCGTTGTTGAATGCAGACGCGGTGGAATAGGTTACAGTGATCAGCCCACCAGTGTCATTGAATCGACTTGGGCCAAACGGTCCAATGAGCATCGATTTGCCTGCAGCAACACTGACCGTAAGGTCTGTGCTAGCTATGGTGACCGGGCCAAGCCCCGTCGGGTTCGCTGTGCTCACAGCAGTTGAAAACGTTATGGTTGACGCGCTGCCGGAGGTGTTCCTGACATAGAGGAAGGTTAGCCCATCGTTCGGGAATTTATCTCCAGTGGCTGGAGCCGCCACGCCTCCTGCATCATCAAGAGGTGTTGCGAAATTCAACGTTGTGAGTGTGTATGTTGCCATATTTGGTTTTGTTGAGGTTTGTGTGGGATCTTGTTGATGTGTTTTTGTTTGTGAAATCAGATTCCGCGCCGATAGAAAACCACTCCATTCTCAGGAGTGATGACGCGGCAGGTCTCTCACCACTCGGCGAAAGCCATTACAAGCGCATCGTCCGCTTGGGTTTGAAGTTCGTCATATGTTTTGGTTGGAGCGTCGCTCTTGAAGCCCTGAACGAGGACACCCTTGGTCGTCAGGTTATTGAAATAGGTTGCCGCCCCAACTCGAGCGTTTCGGAGCGGATTGGATGGCGCGCAATCAATGACGTTGTTGAGCGTTTGGAGGTTCTTCACTCCCGAAATGTCGGATCCGTATCCCAAGTAGCCGGAATTAAAAGCTCCATCAAGATACCGGACCTTGTTGTTGCGGATGATAATATCGCCATTGGGGTAGTCAGGAGCCTCGGGACTTGGGTTCGTCCCTCCATTACTATCGCCAATCCCAAAAGCCAGTGCGTTGGTTGGCGCGCTGCCAGCATCGACCGCCACAAGCTCGATGATGTTCCCTTCGATCACGAGCCTTCCTGCGCCGAATGCCTTTTTGATGAAGTTGATTGTCGCAGGCCGCGGGAAAGTTTGAGAGGTGACCACATCGAAGCTTGGACCTGCGGTGATGTTCTGGATGATATACATTCCATCCACAGTGGGATCGCTCGGGCTCGCCTTGATTTGAACACGATCTCCGTTCCCCAGACTGCTCAAATCCATGACTCCACCCGAAACCTTACCTACACCGGATGTCCAAGCGATGGTTGTCGTCCCTGATGTCCAAAGGTTCGCCGCGCCCAACTGACCCAGATTGACATACGGTCCCCGAGCCACATTTTTGAAATAATTGTTCCGTATGGCCAGGTTGTCACAGGCGGCATGAAAGTGGCGGAAAGCTGGCGGTTTGAAATTCCGTCTTCTTCCCGGTGATCTTCTTCGAGACTTCGTGCGAAGACTCTTCTTCCTTCTTCGTTTTGGTCTTCTTCTC
>JACQFQ010000072.1 GCA_016199985.1 Verrucomicrobiota bacterium
ACGCCCGACTATGGGGCGCACTATTTCCCGATTGATTACGCCGCAAGCGGCCTTGTGATCGCCAATGGAGCCAGTGTGACGATCGGCCCCGGAGTGGTGATGGCGGGATACAAATCCTCAGCCTACACCTACCTGATGACGGTGGATTACGGAGGGAAACTGTCCGTGCAGGGAAACGCCACTGATGCCGCGAAATTCATTTGGCATTCCTCGGCGCAGGAGCTTTCGGGAACCTCGTGGCAATCGGCAGACTTTTATCTTCTCACGGTGGGAACCGTTCTGACGCCCGGCACGGGGCCCCAGGTGAACCTTCAGTTCGCGGACTTCGTGGTGATGGGCAGCCAGAACCCCTCCTCAATTTACGGGCAAGGCCCCGCATCGAACGCGGCTCCCATTGTGGTGAGGAACAGTCAGGTGCATGGGGGATTCCTCTTCGTATCGGGGCTGGATCTCAACGCGACCAATAACCTGATGGAACGGGTGGCGACCCAGCTGCGATATGATGTGAGTCCTCCCAGCGCCGCATTCAGCGTCAGGGACACGATCTTTTATCAGGCGGAGACCTGGGAATTGGGCGGGGACTGGGACAATGGGTATAACGGGTATCACACCAATGGCTGTGGGACCTGCGGAGTGGTGACCCCGACGGTGGGGAGCAACCAAGTGACCACGATCACCTTCCTGGCCGGAGCTCTTGGTAACTATTACCTGCCGACCAACAGTGTGCTGGTGGACAAGGGCAGTGTGACGAACGCGTCCACGGTGGGTTTTTCTTTCTTCACGACGGACACAAACCAGGTACGTGAAACCACAACGAGATTGGACATAGGATTTCACAGCGTGGCGACCGCTTCAGCGACGAGTGTCGTGCCCTTGGACTCAGATGGGGACTCCCTCTTCGATTACCTCGAAGATGTCAACGGAAGTGGAACCGTCGACACGGGGGAGACCGATTTCAACGTTTACAACTCAACCTACGGCATCGGCAGCGGACCGGGGTTGGTGACGTTCACGCCCCTGAAGTGAGAGCAAGAATCAAACGGCACAACACCCCTTACCGAGGAATAAACGTCATGCCTCATACAGCTTCATCCTCTCTTGGATATCGTACAGCGGGACGATACCTCCTAGTGCTTGTTTTCGCGCTTCAGGCTTTGTTTCAGCTCGAGGGCATCGTTCGTGCCGCCACGCCCGTGCCTTGTCCTCTTCCGACAACACGCGTGACGCTTTCCGAATGCAGTCCGTCCTTCTCTCAATCTTACAAGTGCGGGACGGGGTCATGGGGTTGTAGCGATGCTAAGCACAGCGTCTCGGGCGACACGGGTGGTATGACCGTTAGGGGGCAGACGATGAGTGATGGGAGCTTTATGGTCGGAGTGTCTCCGCAAAGTTCAGCCCCAGGTTCCCTGCGGGCGGCACAATTCGTGATTACCGTGACAGGGAAAACACCCTGCACCTCATGCGCTAGCTGCTCGCACACGATCGTTGTGACGGTGGAAGCAGATGAGTGCAGCAGGTGTTCGTCCGGCGGCGGCCCTGGCGGAGGTGGAAGTGGTGGTGGAAGTGGTGGCGGTCCGGGAATCCGAACGGTGCTGTCAAGCGGATCGCCGTCGCCGACCATGATCTTTGGACAAGCCAACGCACGAGTCGGGAGCGTGTATTTCGATGCCCAAATGGGAATGCAGGCGTTTGGCCAGTTGGCTGGGTGCATCAGCGTCTACGAGACGCAGCCCACAAACACGCTCTATACCCCCTCAACGCTGCGTTACTGCTTCCCAACAAATGACCAATGCGTGGTGCTCTACGATTCTGGATATCGAGTGCGTCAGCTAAAGACACCTGATGGCCTCATCAACGTGGTGACCAACTCTGCGCTGAGCTACACGATGAGCTTCTATCCTGATGCCAGCGTTGGCGCTTACTCCGCAGGCTCCTATCCATTCAGTGGATCGCCGGCGCAGTCGGTGACCGTCAGCAACCCGGATGGAACAGGAAACACTTCGAACTCAGTTCAGTTTGTTGAGCAGTCGGGACGAACCAATCTCTATCAATGGATCACCAACGGCTGGCAGGTGATCTCAGGCGGTGGTTTTTTTACTCAAAAAGTCACGGAAACGACCAACTCCAGCGCCGCCACTCGAACGGTCACGAGAGAGGTGCGTCAAAACACGAGTAACCTGGTGTCTTCCACGGCCACAACCTTGAAATGGCTCGGGAGCTTCGAGCGCAAGACGCAAGAGATCATCGGTGATGGTTCTACGTCGATCACCAACTGGTACACCTACTCCACCAACGGCACTCCAGAGAGCGTCACCAACGCGGATGGGAGTTGGGTCATCTATCAGAACGACGCCCAGGACAGGCCAACCAACATCTTCTATCCTTTCCTGAACCAGGCATCGACCACGAACACATCGCTCGTGAGATGGATCTCCCGAGACTACACGACAAACGTCGTGAGTGGTTCTGGAGACGATATATCGATCAATCCAGAGCAACCGCGAAGGGAAGTGGAGCAGATCCTCGGACAAGAGACTCGCCGTCAGTATTGGATTTATCTGGATGGCGAAACCCGGCAGATCACCTGCGTGAATCCGGGCGTGGCTTGGAACGACACGAGCAACCTGGTCACCATCACCAAGTACGTGAACGATGGAAGCCAGTTCCAGGGCTGGATGCAGAGCCGGACGGAAGCTAATGCCACACTCACGACTTGCTCTTACACGACCAATTCCAGCGGTTACATGACCAACACGACCGCCAAAGGAGAGGCCGATGGAGGCGGAACTAACGTGGTGAAGGGAACAAGGACGACTGTGGTTTCAGGACCGCGTAGCGAGCCCGTGAGCGTGACCGTGGTCGATATCGAATCGGGGCTCACTCTGAGTTCTGAAACCTATGCCGACTATGATCCGCAATGTCGCCCTCGCAAGACCACGTTTCTTGATGGAACATTCGTCTGGACCGATTTCGGTTGCTGTGGCCCTACCACGACGACCAACCGCGACGGTCTCGTCACGACTTATACCCAGGACGCACTGTTCCGAACGGCCGCCTCCACTGAACGAGGGATCACGACAACGAACCTCTTCGACGCGGATGGGAACCAAGTTGGGACAGGACGCTGGGGAACCAATGGGACATACGTTGCCAAGGAAGGGCGACTCTATGACTCGCAGCATCGAGTGCTCGCAGTGACCAATGCCCTCAACCAAGTGACGAGCCTTGCCTACGGGCTGACAAATGGGCAAGCGTTCACGCTCACCACATTCCCGGACGGAAACACCAAGACCGAGCGCAGGTTCAAGGACGGTCGATTGGATCGAACCACAGGCACCGCGGTGCATGGTGTTCGAAGCGACTATGGAGTTGAATCGGAGAGCGGCGTTCAGCGGTTCTACACGCAGAGGATCGCTTTGGATGCCAGTGGCAATGACACATCGGAATGGACCAAGACGTACGAGGACATGCTGGGACGGGCTTACAAGACCTCATTCTCGGATGGCAGCTTCAGCCAGAAGACCTTCAACACGAAAGGCCAGCTTGTGAAAGCGGTGGATCCGGATGGGGTGACCACGCTCTACCAATACAATGGTCGGGGCGAGCTGGAATACACGGCTCAGGACGTCGATCGCAATGGAACGATCGACTTCTCGAGCACGGACCGGATCGCGAGAACCGAGCGCCTCGTGTCAACCAACCACGGGTTCAACGTGATTCAGACAAGAACGTACGCGTGGGCGACCAACAGTTCCTCGGTGTCCAACCTCATGAACCTTTCCGAGCAGAGCACCGATGGGTTGAGAACATGGAACACCGCATTCAACCAAACCAAGACCTCTGTGCGCGGAACTCCCACGGGGAGTTCATGGACGGTGACGGACACAGCGCCGGACGGGAGCTATTCGGTCACCTTGTACCAGCAAGCTCGCCTGGCATCCGTGGCGCGCTTTGATTCGAACGGAGTTCAAATCGCCAGCCTAAGTTACAGCTACGATGCCCAGGGACGGCAGTCACTAACGACCGATGCTCGGAATGGATCCACGATTCAAACGTTCAACGACGCTGATCAGGTGGTGAGCACGACCACGCCGATGCCCGGAACCGGACAGTCCGCACAAACGACAAGCTTCGAGTATGACTCGATGGGCAGGATGATCAGAATGGTCTATCCCGACTCCACCTCCATGACCAATGAGTATCATCCGACGGGTGAACTCAAGAAGACCTATGGGTCCAGGACCTACCCGGTCGAATACACCTACGATGATCAAGGAAGAATGAAAAGCGTGAAGACGTGGAAGGACTTCACGGGGAACTCAGGCACCGCAACCACGACCTGGAACTACGACGGTTACCGGGGCTTTCTGACCAACAAAGCCTATGCCGATGGCCTTGGCCCCAATTACACGTACACCGCAGGCGGCAAGCTAAAGGCCCGAGCCTGGGTTCGAGGGATCACAACAACGTACGTGACCAACTCCATCGGTGAGGTAGTGACGATTGACTACTCGGATAGCACGCCAGACGTCTCGTTCACGTTTGACCGCTTGGGCCGGAAGACAACATTGAGCCAGGGAGGGAACACCAACGAGTTCCTTTACAACGATGCAGGGCAGGTGATCTCGGAGAAGTCGACGGCAGGAACCTTGAGCGGGCTGGCTCTGACCAACACCTATGACACTTTCCTGAGGCGGAACAGTTCCAAAGCCGTGGTGGTGTCTCCCGCCTCGACCCTGATCGCAATGACCTATGGGTACGACGCAGCCAGTCGCCCGACGAGTGTCACCAATGGGAGTTATTCGGCGACTTACTCGTATGTTGCCAACTCTCCGCTCGTGGGCCAGATTGTGTTCCGAGACAGCACAACCACCCGGATGACGACTTCCAAGACATACGACTCACTGAACCGTCTGCTGTCGATCTCCTCAGCCACAACAACCCCTGTCTCCTCGTACGCCTATCAATACAACGACGCCAACCAGCGAACGAGGATCGACATGGTGGATGGATCTTTCTGGTCCTATGAATATGACAAGCTGGGTCAAGTGATCAGCGGGAAGCGGTATTGGGCCGATGGGACCCCAGTCCCCGGGCAGCAATATGAGTATGCTTTCGATGACATCGGGAACCGTTCGTCGACCAAGAGCGGCGGGGATGGTTCAGGTCAGAACCTGCGGAGCGCGACCTACGGAGCCAACACCCTCAATCAGTACACCAACCGGACGATTTCTGCTTACATTCAATCGATCGGCGCCGCCCACCCTCTGGCAACCGTCACGGTCAATGGCCAGAGCACGGCACGAAAAGGAGAATACTTCGAAGCGGAACTAAGCGTGAACAATGCTTCAACGGAGGTTTATACCTCGGTGACGAACCTGGCAACCTACGGGACCAGCGGCACGAACATTGGCAATCTATTCACGCCGAAGACCCCGGAAGTGTTTTCGTATGATGCGGACGGGAACCTGACGAACGATGGGCGGTGGGTGTATACCTGGGATGGGGAGAACCGGCTGACGAAGATGGAGAGCCAGAGCAGCGCTCCGACGGCTTCTAAACGGAAAGTGGTTTACGGCTACGACTACCAGAGCCGGATGATTGCCCGCACAGGCTACACGAACTCAGGATCGAGCTATGGAGTCAGCACGGACACGAAGTTCGTGTTCGATGGCTGGCGGCAGGTGGTCGAGCTCAACGCGGCGAGCAACAACCTCGTGCGAGGTCTTACTTGGGGTATGGATTTGAGTGGCTCAATGGAAGGAGCCGGAGGCATCGGTGGGCTTTTGATGTTCACGGATGCTGCGACCAGCGCGACACACTTCACGAGCTATGATGGCAACGGGAACGTGACGTCGCTTGTGAAGGCCTCCGATGCGAGCAAGACGGCTGACTATGATTACAGTCCTTTCGGAGAGGTCATTCGCGCTTCAGGCGCGATGGCGAGTTCAAACCCCTTTAGGTTCTCGACAAAGTATCAGGATGATGCAACGGATCTGAGCTATTATGGCTACAGATTTTACAACGCCTGCACAGGGAGATGGGCATCACGAGATCCGATCGCCGAGCGTGGAGGGGGGAACCTCTACGGCTTCGTCGTGAACAACCCTATCGGCAACGTAGATAAGCTTGGCGAGCAATGTTGCCTGACGACGTATCGCCCAGGGAAGTATGGCGGTACTCCGCCGAACTATCCCCCGCATTGGTCACCTGAGGGGCATTCAGTATTGAAGTGTGATAATGGAGCTTACGTTAGCTTCTGGCCTCTCCGTGGCCCAGATCCTGCGAGCCAATGGCACGATCCGGACTCGGATTCGAAGGATTACGCAAACGGCCCAAAGCCCTCGATCGTTTGTCTGAGTTGCTTAGATGAAGCTGCGGTTCTCACTTGGCTGAATAACGCAAAGCAAGGGATAGGCTTCTGCAATCGCTGGAGTTGGGGAAACGAGTGCGCCGACGCAACGACTGCGGCGATCGGAGCAGCGTTACCGCAGCCACAAGTGAAGCCTAAATGCCCATGCTCACGCGATTTTTACACTCATTGGGAGGTGCGGGACGTATTGGATGGCCCGAACATAATTACCCTCCCATCGAGCATGCCTGAGAAGCTTAGAGCCCTTTCCGCGAATGGGTGCCAAAGGTACAAGTGTGTTGCACAACTGCGAACGCCCCGTGACGGAAACCAGTAACCGCGCTGCAGAGCGTAATCCATCTCAACCTCAAATGTGACCGTATGAAACTGGCTGCTTTCAGGGTGATCACTTGGGCCTGCCTTTTGGCTATGGCTTCGGGTTGCACGTCCATATTGAAGATGAGGATGACCAAGGTCTTTGCCACGGAATACCGCGTTGCGGATTCACCAGAGCATCGCGAAGTTTCCAGCAACTGTGTCGCACGTATCATCAAGGACATTGAGCTTGGCGAGTCAAAGCCCGAGCTGGCGGGTCGACTGGTATTTCGCAGCCAACCTGCACTCTTCAGTTTTGGACCGCAGGATATCGCAGATATTGAGGCCTTTGCTTCGCAATTAAGAGTTCCGGGAGCCGATAATGGAGTTTCTCATTACTTGCGCGAGAAACTAGGGGCCGAAACGATTGGGATGCTGCAGGCTAGCAGCCGTGTGACTCCATCGCTACGGGTCGCACTAGCGAGCAACCTGAACGCCATCGTTTGTAGCGGCAAGTTGTTGTACGAATCTACGCGATTTGCGGGGGTGCCGTTGTCAGCCAAGACGACAGAGCTATTGCAACAAAAGCCAATCGGACTCCGCCTTTGCGTTTTGAATCGCCTGTTGTTAAACGATGCGTTCCCGAAGGAACTGGAGGCGATGAAGCCTGATCAATTCGTAATTGCTCACGAGTTGCAGGCTGCTTACAAATCACGCGCATTTATCACAATCGATGAGCGCCTAACAGAGGAGACCAAAGGTGCGTTTGGCAAGTCTGTTGAAGTTGTCTCCTATTCTTACTGGATACCGTAGATCCCTTCCGAGAGAACGGGCAATGACCCGAGAAAAGCAACGCGTAGGACCCGTCCCCCCCACGCCACTATGGTGGTGGCTGAACGGGAATAGTGATTTTGAGCGGGGCACAGGAGAATTGATTTTCTAGGCTCCCGGCATGAGCGAACCCAAATTCCGTCGTCCCGAACCCAATGAGTAAGTGATTCTCGATCACTACCGCCGAGTGTCCGCGCTACGACCGCCTCACGGGTACGAACTCATGGCAGGTTTCAGAAAATCTTCCCGTCCGGTCGAATGGCGGGCATCGACCAAGGGTAGTAAACCCGGAATTTCCAGTCCACGCGCGCTGAATCATTTCGGACAATTAATTGAACGTGCTTGGATTCCACCGTCCCAAGATCGTCCGTAACAACGACCCACAGCAACCCGGTTTCGACAGCGGTGGGTCGGAACGTGGGTGCGGCTGACGTGGCTCCAGGGATGGCGGCGCCATTGTGAAACCATTGATAATGCAAGACGCCATTGCCCGTAGCGTAGACATACAGTTCCGCAACATTCCCGAGGGCCACGTAGACGTCGTTGAATTCACCCGGTCCATCATGAACTGTCAAAGAACCGGGGTCACTTGCAAGGGTTGCGGCATTCCCTGCTCCGGCAACCGCATGGAGAAGGAAGGCGAGCGCAATTGCGGTGTGCCAGAGGTTGGTGCGATTGAAGAAGAAGCACAGTCTCATACTAAAAACCCTCGGTTGCCAGTGTAGTGTCTCACAAACGACTGGAGTTGTTTTTCCTTTGTTTTCCGTACCCGCGGTCGAGTGCAACCGGGCTTGATTGTCTCCAGTGTTTGTTTGCATCGGTTTAGCGCGTCGCACCTACAGGCTTGGTCTGGAGTGTTGATTCGATGATAGCCGCCACCTTGTCGACAGGATGGGTCGGCTTGCGCCCGCGTCCGGCAGCCACCTCCCCAAGACAATCAGTGCCCTCCTTCAAAAAGCGCGTCCTCCAGAGCGCAGCGGGCTTGAAATTGATCTGGAGATCTTCGGCGATTTGCTTGTTCGGGGACCGTCAGATGCGGCCAGAACGATGCGACAACGCTGCGTCACCTGCTGTGGAGCTCCGTGAGCGCTGACCCAGCGTTCAAGTTCAAGCCGCTCAGGCGACTCCAAGCAAATCCGTGTGGCTCTGCGTGGCATGGAGCCAAAATACTGGGACAAAATAATAACTCCAGTCCTTTATGAGACACTACACTAGGTTCGCCCGATTTGTCGTTGCGCTCTTGGGCGTGATCCAGCCTTCACGGGTTCCCCGAGGACTTCGTTCACGGATAGTTGAATCGATAGAAACGCTGCTTGAAGCTGGGCGCGTTGATGTCAAAGAACTGAAGCGTGCCCAACGGCCCGGCCTGCGCTGTGCCGATCGGCGCCCAGTGGAGGGGCTCGAGTTGCGTGTTCGCCAACACGGTGTAGACCAGATTCGGCACGCCCGAGCCGTAGAGCAGGACGGATCCATTCGATTGCGGCGAGACGCCGCCAAACTTCGCGGACAAAGCATTCCCTCCGCCGCCGAGCAGCCCGGGCCCTGTGTGAAGGTGTCCGCCCGAGGCGCTGCCCAGCGAGATCCATCCGCAGTTGGCGCTGTAGGCGTATCCGCTGAGGTCGCCCGTGGCCAGGTTGACTTGCGGCGATCCTTTGGGCTCGAACTGAATCCAGCCAATGTTCGCGCCGTAAGCGCTGCCGGAAAGGTTGCCCGCGGCGTCGATGTTCACGCCGTAGTCCGTCGCCGAGTTGTTTTGATACTGAGTCCCGTTGAGCGGCGCTCCGCTGCCCAGCGAGATCCAACCCACATTCGCGGAGTAGATGAAGCCGGAACAGACGCCGCTGGCGAGCACGGCCCCGTGCGCGCCGTCGCCGCGCCAATCGATCCAACCGATGTTCGCGCCGTAGGCGTAGGGCTGGGCGCCGTCGATCGTGGTCGCGGCTTGGAGGGATCCCGCCGAAAGGAGGGGAAGCAGGAGTGTGAGGAGTTGTTTCATAGTGTGTGGGAGAGTGGGTGGCTGTGGGCTTCGCCATAACGAAGGCTGGGCAGCCTGCGCCACATTGGGCGGAGTTGGACGGTCAGGGCATGTTGTATTTGTGGCTCGCGGAAGTGCTCGTGCCGGCGCAGGAAACGAGCGTGAGGAAGGCGCTGATTCCCGTTCCAGACGGGGCGTATCCGTAGCAGCCCGTGGCGAGGTAGGTCGCGTAGAAGCCGGAGCTCCCGCTCGCGGTGGTGTTCCCTTGCGAGTTCGAGCCGAGCGACGTTGTCACACCGCTCGTTTTTTGCGAGGTCCCGAAGCAGTTCTTCACAATCTGCCCGCGCACGCCCACCTGGTTGACGCTGTCGCCGCGACAATTGCTGGCAATAGCGGTGTCGATCCCTGCGGCAGTGGAGCTGGTCCCAAAGCAGTTGGCGGCAATGTGCGTGGCCTGGACTCCGGATCCGGCGTAGCTGGCCCCGCGGCAGTCGATTGCCGTTCCCGCCGCGATGGCGGCGGCATTGCCTCCTCCGCCCGTGCTGGCGGATGACCCCAACACCAGGTCGGCCGCGATCCCGTCCCAAGGGACGTCGGTCACATGACATCCTTTCACCAAGGTTGTCGTGCCCGTCCCGAGATAGATTCCGCGCAGTCCGCATCCGTGGACCTGAATGCCCACGACACGGGCGTTCCAGATTGGAGCGCTGGCGTAGATCCCCTGCGAGAATCCGCCGCCGCCGTAAAGCATCGCGCCATTGTTGGTGATGGCGCCGTAGACGAATCCATTCACGATGGTCAGGTTGGTGAGGGAATGCGAAAGGCTCACCGCTGTGCCGCTCGGGGGAGTGGCGGTGGAAGACAGCGTGAAGCCGTTGAGGTCGAGAGTGACATTGTTCGCGTTGATATCAATGGCGTCGCCAGCGCTCACCGTGAGGCTCCCCGTGAGATAGTACGAACCGGGCTGGGAGATCGCGACCAGGCTGTTGCGGTTCGTGATCGCGGTCCGCGGCTGAACTTCAAACAACGTTTTCATGTTTGGGGCCGGCGCTCCAGAGGGAGCGAGAGCCCCTTGTCCCCACGCCGGGGAGAGCGGGACGGCGCAGAGCGCGAGGAGGGCGGCCAAGGCGAGGGGCATTGGCGTTGGAATCGATGTGGTTTTCATAGTTTTGGTTTTTGAGGAAAGGGAATAGGGCGTGCTCAGAGGAGGATCAGGGCATGTTGTATTTGAACTTGAAGAGAGCGTTGGTGGCGCCGATGCCGACGCATCCGTTGAGGATGCCTCCGCTGTAGATTCCGTATCCGTCCGCGCCGCCGGTGATGCCCACGCATCCGATGGCGACGTTGCCATTGCCCAGGATGAGTCCGACGCCTCCAGGTCCGCCATGAAGGCCGAGGCAATCGCGGGCCATTCCTCCAACGCTCAACGCGTAAGCCCCGGTTGCTGTTTGTCCGAGGCAGGCGTCGCTGTTTCCCGAGCAATCCGCGCCGGAAGAGGTGGAGCTGACACCGTAGCAGGTCTCGGTGCTCAGGCTGGCGTTCACCCCGATCGCGCCGTGGCTTTCTCCGAAGCATTTCTCCGCGCTCACCGCCGCGTGAAGCCCGATTCCCGAGTAGGAGGAGGCTCGCGAGCGCGCGCAGGTGGATGAGAAGATGCCGGCGTAAACGCCCCCGTTCACGGAGCAATCCAGAACCGTTTCCGCGCTGATTCCGTAGGATCCGCAGTTGAAAACCAGGCAGGAGTCCACCGTATTCCCGGTGTTATTCCCCAGGTTCGAATTCAGCGAGATCCCATTGGATATGCAGCCCGACACGGCGATGTCGGAGACCCGCGCGTTGAAGGGTTGGTTGCCCGCGAAGGAGATCCCTTCGGAGAATCCGCTGCCGCTGTATCCGCCAGCGCCATTGCCTGTCACGCCGCCGGACACGAAGCCATTCCGGATGGCGATGTTCGTGAGCGAGCCGCTGATCAATACCCCAACGCCCGACGCCGGCTTGGCGGTTGATGTGATCGAGAATCCGTTGAGATCAACGCTGACGCCGTTCGCCGCGATCACCAAGCCATTGCCGGACGACAAGGTGATGTTTCCGGTGAGGTAGTAGGCGCCTGGCTGGGAGAGCGTCGCGGGCCCGTTGATGGCGGCGCGAGGCTCGAGTTGATCGAGTGATTTGAACAAGGGGGCCGGCGCGCCAGCGGGGAGGAGGGCGCCTTGGGCGAAGGAGGCGATCGGCGTCCCCAGGAGGAGCGCCAGCGTTGCGGAGCGTTTCAAGAATGTCATTTGTTTCATAATTCCAGTTGAGATCTCGCTGGCGACAGGGCGCGGGGCGCTCGACCTATTCGAGCCCCGCGGGGTTCCTTTCACGCGCTGCGGATCGTGGGGCCTTTCATAGCACTCGCCATCGCTCCTTGAGAATTGGCCATGTGGCGTACGGGCGCGCTCCCTTGCCCGACAGATCCAGGTTCGGCGGTTCGGCGAGAACTCCGGGTGTGATTCATTCCGGGTGAGATGGGGGCCTGGCATCCCTCCGGGATGCTGGGATTAATTTGGATGGGAGTTCCGGCGGTGTCGTCGCTTTGCTCCTCAACCACCGGCTAATTGCTATCAAGCCTCTAGCTTGAGGGCGTGGTCCGCATCCCGGAGGGATGGTAGCAATTAGCCGGTGGCTGCGCGCAGCGCCGCCACCGGATTAACACGTTGTGCCAGCCGACCCCCGAGGGGTCGCAGCCCTTTTCCTCACCCAGAATTAATCACGCCCGACAACTCCCCCCTGCAAGCTTGCATTCAGGCGTCCCTCCTCTTATAACCTCCAAGTCCTCAAACCCAATCTGTCTGGATCCGCCTCTTCGCCCTCCGTTCCAGGCGCGAAGCGAGCCCTCCGGAGATGGATAAAGGGCTGGCGTGAATCAGAAGCGATCCAGCAGTTTGTTTGAAGTTGAAGGGCTGGAGCCCAGAATCCTGCTCGCCGCAACCCCTATCCCCTCGACCTCCTGTCCGTCCCCGCATGCTGACGTTGCCGCGGTCATCAATGCCGTCAGTGAGGAAGGCTCTGATTCAGCCGCGACGCGTTCGCTCGAGGCTCTGGTGGAGGCCAGTTCTGCGGAGCTGGTGAGCGCGGTTTTTTCGGGTGTCGATCAGCAAGCGCTGCCTGCCAAAGCTGCCGACGCCTCCACGGCAACCTCCGGGTCCCACGACACCGTATCACCTACGGCGCCTGTTGCCGGGAGCCTGATTTCCTCCATCCCTTCTTCCGACTCCTCGGACACATCGGTCTCCTCGCGGGGCGAAGAGGTTCCGAGCATCGTCGCGAGGGGCGTCGAGACCCTCCGGGCCGCGAATGGCCCCCCCAGCTCCGCTTCCACCCTCGACGGGGCCGATGAAAGCCCCCTGCGTCAGCTGTTTTACCTCGAGTTCGCGGGCGCCTCTCATGTCTCTTACGACGGCCCCATTCAGGTCAGGGATCTCTCGATCCCTTCGTTTGCCGGTCCAGGCGCGTTGGCGGGAAAGGAGTCTGACATCGTTCAGCGCCTGATGGCCCTGCTCGCGGAGCGTTCTGAATCCCTTGCAGCTTCGTTCACAACCGTTCACCCAGACGCTGGGGCGCTTTTTTCGACCATTTATGTCGGCGGCGATGACGCGGCCTTCGCATCCTACGGATCCTTCCAAGGCCTCGCCGAGAAGGTGGATGTCGGCAATGCGGACCGATCCGACAAGGCGCTGGTTTTCAGTGATCGGGTGTTGGAAGGGGTTCGTGATGCCGATGCCGCCGCTTCTCTCTTGAGCCAGGTCATCGCTCACGAGGCGGGACACCTCCTTGGGCGGGCGCATGAAGGAGGGGGGCATGAGGCTTCCGAGGCGTCCCCGCTGGCCGACGTCGCGCTGATGACCGACAACACGGCCGTGGCGACGACGCGCCCTGGGAGTGGGTATTCGGATGTGGGGTCGCATCCGGCTGTGGATGACTCGGGGAACGTGGCCTTCGTCGGCGTGAGCTCTGCGACAGCCGTCGAGAACATCTTCGTTCACAATGCCACCACCGGGGCCGACACGAATGCGACGCAACGAACAACGGGCGGCGTTTCTTTCAACGAGACCGCGGCCATTGACCCCTCAGGGAAGTTTGTTCTCGTTGATGTCCGCGACACGGCAACCCTCGTCGATTCCTTGACTCGATACGATCTCACCCACCCCGGAACCAGCCTCCTCATCGCCCAATCGACGGCGGGAGCCACCGCCGCCAGCCAGATTCGGGAGATCCGCCCGGGCGCATCCTCCAACGCCACACCGACGGCGACCTTTGTTGGGTTGGACGGCACGGGCAAGCTGACTCTCTACGGGCAGGCGGCCAACGGGGTGGACCTGGGGAGTCGCCGGCTGACGTTCACAGCGGATGTCCGGCCGCTGATCTCCAGCGATGATCAAATCCTGGCTCTCTCTCAAGACGCCAGCGGAAGGGAGCAGCTGCTGCTTTATCCAGGGGGTGGCCTCTTGGGGACGGCGGCTCCTCTCACGATCGCGGACACTCACGGAGCCTTCTCCGATCTGGGCGCCGCTCCCGCGATGACTTCCGATGGTTCGGTCATCGTGTTTTTCGGCAATCTGACGACCGCGGGCGCCGTGGACCTGAACCAAGCGAACGAATTGCTGGCCTCAATGACCGTCCCGCTGACCGCCGGCGTCGGGATTTTCGCGAGCATCGATTTCGATCCCACAGACGCGGATGGGCGAAGGATCGTGGTGCGCGTGGCGGGGGTGGTCGGAAATGGAAAAGTGGAGCCGGGCGAGCGACTCAGCGTCGCCGGCGTGGAGCAAGGCCCGGATTGGAATTATGATCAGGCGTCGGAATGGGAGATCGGCGCGTTCGGCAATCCGGACGCGCCTTTGGCTGTGGGCCGGTCGGTGGCGGGAGACCAGGCCTTTGTGGCTTTTGAGGGATCCGATCGGGTGACCGGCAGCGCTCGCGCCCTCTACACCAGCCGCCTCAATTTGTATGGCGCCGCCGCGGGAGCGACATATCGCGCGGTGGGCGTTGAGGCCTACGTGATGGCGGCGAGGGTGGGCGGGACTCTGCCCGGCGTCCCGGGCTTTGGAACAGTCGCCGATTTCAGCCTCGCGAGTCACATGACCTCGAACGGCGCCGCTGTGTTCTGGTCGAAGGACACCACGGGCGTGGAGGCGATCGTGAAGTCGTCCCCGAACGTCAACGGTCTCTGGGATTACCCTGTATGCAATGGCTCGCCGGCCCTGGGCCTGGTTCCTTTCTACCTCGCCACCGCCGCCGGCGCTCGGGTCGATCGCCCCGACTCTCCCCTTGTGGAGTATGTGATCAAAGGGGTGTCCGATGGCGCGCGGGACCTCGCGAACGTGAGCGAGATCGTTCTGCACGCCACCGCCGGATTCGAGCGCATCAACGCGAAGATCGATCTCCTCGGAGTCCCGTCCCCCGGCGGAGGACCGACGGGCTGCAAGGATGTCAGCGTTCATTACCTCGTGAGCCGGGAAGGGCGCGTCACCCAGATCATTCTGGAGTCGCAGCGAGCGGCCCAGGCGGCCCCGATCAACACCGAGTCCATCGGGATCGAGATGGTCGATGACGGGCTGCATCAAACCGACCCGACCTGGGCCACCGAGATCCAGCTGGAGCGCGTCGCGCAGCTGGTGAGGGACATCTCCATGCGGAACGGCATTCGCACGGTCATCAACGGCGGCACGGTTCTCCAGCAGCCGGCGGTCGTTCCATTCAACGCGTTTGGAAGCTCGGCAGGGTACCAGAACGGCCAACGCCAGTCGGGCACGGCTTTCTCGGATCCCTCCAGCGACCTCGTGACCGGGCCCTTTCAGAACGCCTCCTACACGTATCGCGAGGATCACTCGGCTTCGGGCGGAATCTTCAGTGATGGCTACGATCCCTCCGCTCGCGGGGTGCTGGGACATTCGCAGGTTTTCGACCGCACGTCGGGCAAGGACGACCCGAGGCTCTTCGACTGGCCTGGCTTTCTCACGCGCGCGAATCGCGGCATTGGCATCTCTGTGCAAGGGCGGGTGAATGTCGTGATCACGGATCCCGAGGGACGACGGATCGGAATCAATCCCCAGTTTCCCGGGGTTTTGGACGATCTCGTTTACCGGGAGATCCCCGGCGGCGACATGGCGGTCGTGGATGTCCTGGACCCTGCGCCCGACTGGATGATTGTTTCGATCCCCGACGCGCTGGACGGCTGCTACAGCATTGCCGTCTACGCGTTGGATCCATCCGAGGATGCGGCTTTCACCGTCACGGTCTTGGGCGCGGGGCGCGACGCGGTTCTCGCCCAAGTCGGCGATACCAGCACGACCTCCACCACCGACGCCTACTCCCTCTGCTTCTCCCGCGACGCCAATCCGACGCTGACGCTCGACGTTCCGGCTTCCGACCTGGTTCGAAACGGGTCGACGGGGCAGCCGATGCCTCCCGACGGCAGCGGCGATGTGGGCGGCTCCTGGGGTTCCGCGCTCCAGGACCTGTTCAAGGCCCTGCAGGGCTTCACCACGCAGCTCAACCAGAAGTTCGGAATCGACAGCCTGCCTGTTCTCGATCCCAAGCTCGGCGTTGATCTCAACGCGGTGTTGACGGGCCCGACCGGACCGGGCGTGGGCGGCTTCCTGGACTTCAAGAAGGCAGCGTCGGACTACTTCCTCTCTCTCTCCAATCCCACCTTCTCTGGGCTGAGCCTCGCGATTGACAAATACGCCACCGCGTTGACGGGCGTGGACCTGTCCTTGAATCCGGATCCGGTGAAGGTCGATTGGTCCTACTCGGACGTCACGGCCCAGCTGGTGTTCAACGTCCATTATGATTATTCGCGAACCATCGATTCTCATTTCGCCCTCGAGGAGCTCGGAGTGGATTTGGGGATCAACCTGAGCGCCGACATTCCGCTTCAGGTGAACACCGCTTTCGTCTGCGACTTCGCCTTTGGCCTGGATTTGAAGGCTTACAATCTGAACCCGACCGATCCGAGAACCCTGGACTCGAGCCACGCTTTTGTCCGGCTGGATCGGCTGGAAGCCACGGCGAGCGTCGCGGCGCCGGACATCAACGCCGATCTCACCCTGGGCTTTGTTCGCGCCTCCATCGCGGGGGGGAGCTTGTCGATGAATGTGGACGCGACCGCGACGCTCCAGGACCTCACCCCGGCGGACGGGCTGCTCACGTCGGCCGATCTGACCGCGGGCAAGTGGAAGCTGGGCTTCACGGGCACGGGCGTTCTGGATTCCCAACTGCCGTTGACCATCACCTTCGCGAACGTGGACTTCAACGACGGCGGGGCTCCGAGGATCCTGATCTCGGATCCGAATCTGTTTGCCGACCCGCCGCCCACGGTGAGGACGGAAAACTTTGATGAGCTGGCCGACTTCTGCAACACCAGCCCATCGGAGGTGCTGGCATTTGTCAAAGGCTTCGCCGACTGGCTGGAGCAGTTCCGCCAGTCGGATGTCTTCTCGCTCCAAGTCCCGTTCTCTTCGAACACCACCATCGGCGACTTGTTCGACTTCTCGAAAGGCTTCGTTGACACCGTCTACAGCCGTCTCGTGAGCCTGCAGCTGACGGCCTTTAACGCGCCTTCCACGCAGGTCAGCTCCACAGGGCAGTTGAGCAAGACCTCCACGTTCACCTTGGAATTCGACGCGGAGACGCCCGTGACTGTCACGCTCAACACGGCGGCGATGACGGACAATCACACGGCGCTCGATTTGGTCGCGGATCTGAACGCGGCGTTCGCGACGTCCGGGATTTCAACGCGGGTCCTTGCGACGCTGGACACCGAACAGCGGGTTCAAGTCACGACGGTGTCCGGCGATCTGGCGACAGTGTTGAAGATCAGCGGAGTCAGCACGGATCCGATCTTCACCGAGTTGGGCTTCGGGTTGGACCAGACGGGCGTCGAGACTCCCCGATTTGACAGCATCCAGCAGTTTGCCGACCTGCTCGAGGACGCGCTGGATCCGGATGGTCCCGGGCCGGTGGTCTTCGACATCAAGGCGAACCACGATCTCGCGACGCACCTGACCACTTTCCAGGTCACGCTGAGCTATGCCGCGGGCGCGACGAAGACCTTTGCCGTGGATCCGGACTTGGGAACGCTCGGCTCCTTGGCGAGCTTCAAGGCCAGCGGGTCTCTCTACTTCGGGACAGATCCGGCCAATCCTCCGTCGATCACGTTCACGCTGGGCTTGGACATGAATCCCGTGGAGACGCCGACTTTGATCCCTGTGCTGACGCTGCCGGCGCCTTCGAACGGTCAGCTGTCGCGCGATTCGCGGTTCCGTCTCAGCGTGGGCGGAGTGTTGAGCGACGAGGTGCTCCTCGCGGTTGTGGATCCGGGAGCGGCAAGTCCCTTCCACGGCGTCTACACGCAGAACAATCATTCCATCGCGGATCTGGCGGCGGATATCAACACCGCGATGCGGCGCGCCCATCTCAACGGCGTGGCGCTCGACAAGTCGGTGATCGCGGTTGTTCAAGGCTCCGCCATCGTTCTCCAGGTCTTGAATGAGGCGGACACGGACGCGGACGGAGCGCTGGACGCGTCGGAGGATCTGAACGGCGACGGAGTCCGAAGCCTGAACCTGGGCGCGATCAACTCCCTGCGAGTCGATGTGGACGCGTCGGATCCCATGGTGACCCAGCTGGGGTTCAGCGTCGGTCTGACGGACCGCTCGGCCATCCGCGGCCTGTTTATCGACCAGATGGCCATGACCGGCGGCCTGCTGATCACCGCCAGCGCCACGGCGTCCGCCCAGTTCGCGATCTTCAATCTCACAGGAAGCATCACCGGGACCGGGAATCTGTTCATTGATGTGGAACTGGAGGGTCCCCCAGGGCATACGCGTTTCTATCTGGGCGACCTGATCGTCGGACTGGGTCCTCTGGTCGACGGCGTCAGCGGAAACGATGGGGCCATGGTGGTCCCGACCCTCGGCGGGCTGATCGATCTCTCGATCGGAGCGCTCACGATCACGCCCGTCGTGACGGGACTGACGCTTCCGGCGAACCCGACTGTTCGCATCTTCATTCCGGACATCAATGTCCTGACCTTCAACCCCGGCGTCTACAGCATCACGGACGAGGACGCATCCAACGACGACGGTGTGTTCGTCACCTATCCGAACTTCGGACCCTTGGGGAACTTCAGCTGCACGACGGCGGAGGACCTGATCCTCATGCTCGATTCGCTGGCCGACCAGTTGGAAACCCTTCGCTCGTTCTCCTTCCTGGGGCAGCCGCTCCCGGGCATCAATGTGAGCGTGGGCGATTTGCTCGACTTCGCGGCTTCGCTGGCGGACACCGTGAAGCAGCTTCAGTCGGGGAGCGCGGCGACATTGGACGCGATCGAGAGCCAGATCGAGAGCGCGCTCGGGATTCCCAAGTCGCTGCTCAACTTTTCGGTGCAGGACTCGTCGCCCGCGTTGACAACGGGGGGGGCGACCGGCAAGTCCAGGACCACGTTCAACCCGGAGGGGAGCCGGAACGCGATCGCGTTCCAGGCGCGTCTCTCCGGCGCCGCCTACGATGGATGGACGATACAGCTCGTGGACGACGGACGAACCTCGGCGCCTTCCGTTGTCACGTTCGACGTCGATTCGGTCTCGAAGCGCATGACGATCTACTACGTCGCCACGCAGACCACCGCGAAGCAGATCACGGACGCCGTCAACAAGAACGCCACGCTCCCGTTCCAGGCCAGCGCGGATAAGAGCGTCTTGAAAGGGGACGGGGCGGGCAACGATGGAGCGGGCGCCGTGACTCACCTTGCGCTGCGAGCCGATCTGCGCTTCGACCTGGCCTATGGCAACTTTCTGTCCTTCGCCCTGAGCTTGGACGACCTCGTGGGCTTGCTGCCGGCGGGCAGCGCGGTCCGGACGCTCTTGAGCGGAGTCACGGACCTGGTGCAGGTGGAAGGTTCGGCGAAGCTGAATGTGAAAGCCAGCGCGAGCCTGATCCTCGGCTTCGGCCTTGACCTCAGCAACCCGTGCCTGCCGCAAGCCTATCTGGACGACTCCAGCGGCATCACGCTGAGTCTCACGCTCGCGGGGACCGACCTGACCTTCCAGGTCTCGATCGGAAGCCTGGGGGTTTTTGTGAAAGACGGAACGTTGACCTTGGACGCCGATGGGAAGCCGGAGACCACGGGCGATGCCGCGTTCCATATTGGGTTTGCGGACAACAATGGGGATGGACGGCACTATTTCCGGCCCACCGACGTTCTGCTCGATCCGGCGAGCGTGAGTCTCACCCTCAACGCGCAGGTCACGGTGTTCCTTCCTCTCTACTTCCCCAGCGACGCCATCCCCATGGGGCTCACCACCGACGGCGCCGACGATGGAACGGAGCCGGACAACTGGATGGTGGTCCGAATCACCTGCCTCCAGGATGTGCTCAACGCCCTCGAGACGGGAACTCCGCTGTCGACAAGCTGCCTGACGATCCAGACGCCGGACATCACGAGCCTCTTCTCCTCGTTCAATCCGTGCGATCTCTTCACGAACTCCACGATGCTCGTTGATGGTTTGGACGCGCTCCTGGCAACCATTCAAGGCGCGCTGGATTCCGAGGTGTTCAACCATGATCTGCCTGTGGTGGGCCGCAGCTTGAGCAAGGCTGGAAACGCCATTGGAGATTTCCGAGCGGGCCTGCTTGCCGAGATCAGGAACTTCCTCGCCACGACCGGCAGCCCGATCGATCTCGTGAAGCAGGCCATCTGGAACATTCTCGGAGCTCCGGGGCTGAACATTCTCGTGGATCCGAAGAGCGCGAATCCGGACGCCCCCGTGAAGCTCACGGCCTGGCAGGATCTGGATGTCACTTGTCGCACCGACTCTCACAATCTCCCCGAGCTGTTTTTCAACCTGCGTTTGTTCCAGGGGCGGGCGCTGGTGGACAATCGGAACGATCCGATCAACTTCGACGTTGGCGTCCCCGCTCTCGGGCTGCATGTGGACGGCGCAGTGGTGGTCGAAGTGGGCTTTAGCCTCTGGCTGAATTTCGCTTTGAGCACGTCCGATGGATTCTACTACGACACCTCCCGCGCATCCGAACTCGAGGTCTTCTTCAAGGCGTCGATTCCAGGCCTGACGGCGTCGGGAAACATCGGATTCCTGGAGTTGGCCGTCGGCGACGACGCCGCGGATCCTTCGCTCTTCTGCGGCGCCTTTATCGTGGATCTCAAGGATCCGGTGGGCTCGGGCGATCGACTGACCGCCGCCGATCTGGGCAGCGGCGGATTCACGCTGAGCAAGTTTGCCAGCGTTGGGATTGGAGCGGACGCCCATCTGCACCTGCAACTCAGCGTGAGCTTCGGGGGAGACGCCGCAATCCCGCGCCTGGTCATGGACTTCGTCCTCGATTGGAATTGGGGGACGATCACCACGAATCCTGACGGAACTTGCGCGATCAACTCCACCCAGGGCTACGAGCTGGCCTTGCCAACATTCCACTTCTCCGGAATTCAGCTCGATGTGGGCTCGCTGATCTCAAAGTTCGTGAAGCCGATTCTGCTCGATATCCAGGCCTATACGAAGCCGCTGGATCCCATCGTGGATCTTCTGAGCCTCAAGCTCCCGGTGATCAGCGATCTTCTGGGAGAGCCCACGACCCTCGTCGACCTGGCGGAGCGTTTCGGAATACTCAAGCCGGGCACCGCGGAGTTCCTGGAAGGCCTTCTGACGATCGCCGATCTCGTCAAGGACACCTCCGTCAGCGACTCGTCCGAGATTTTGGTTCCGCTCGATCAAGACATCCTCCAGGTGGCGTTGGTGAACGGAGCGATCGTGAACACCACGGTCGACACAACGACCAACGACAGCCTCGCGGCGACGACCACCGATCCCGGAGCGAAGAACTTCCTGCAGAAGCTCGCCGACCTCGGCTTCACCTTCCCATTCCTCAAGATGAGCGAACTGTTCAAGCTCATCACCGGACAGACGGCGACGTTCGTGGAGTACCGCATGCCGGTCCTCGATTTCACCGCCGCGATCGACCTCGCTTTTCCGATCTTCCCCATCTTCCCGCCCTTGAAGGTCACATTTGGCGGCGAGCTCAGCGCGAGAATTGATCTCACGTTCGGGTTCGATTCCTACGGGCTGCAAAAGTTCTTTGGGAGCAAGACCCGCGACCCCGCGGACATCTTCCAGGGCTTCTTCATCAAGGACCGCGACGACAACGGCAACGAGATCACGGAAGTGCTGGTGTCGGGCGGCATAACCGCCGGATTGAAGCTCGACCTTGGCGTGGCGGAGGCCGGTGTCAAAGGGGGCTTGTTCACGGACATCGGCTTTGACCTGAACGATCCCGACAACGACGGCAAGGTGCGGCTCTCCGAGCTGGCGCAGCTCGCCAAGGACGACGTCACCTGCATTTTCAGCGTGCATGGCGAGATCTATGTGGAACTCAGCGCTTTTGTGGAGGTGCACCTTCTCATCGCGAACATCGACAAGGAGGTCGACTTCGGACACTTCACGCTGGCGACCTTCGATATTAAGTGTCCCCAGCCGGTGCTCGCCAACTATGTCAGCAGCACGTCGAGTCCCGGGAGCGAGCTAGCCGACGCCGGCGCCGAGGGAGTCCTGCGGTTGAACATGGGCGGCTACGCTTCGCGGCGCCTGCAAGGGAACATCGTGGACGGCGCCGAAAGCTTCGTCGTTCAGCACATCTCCGGCGAAGGGACCGCGACCGATCCTGAGACCGTCGAGGTGTCGTTTGACGGCATCACCCAAACATTCAGCGGCGTTCGGAGCATTTACGCGGAGGGCGGGGCCAATGATGATTTGATCGACCTTCGCGGAGTGCGCTCGACCGCCACGATCAGCGGCGGTTCGGGCAACGATACGATCTACGCCAGCCGCGGCGGAGGCGTCTACAACGGAGACGACGGGCAGGATGTCATCGTGGGGCACGCGGACGAGGACGATGGCTACGCGGGCGCGAAGGATACGATCAACGGCGGCGCCGGCGACGACACCCTGACCGGCAATGGCGGCGACGACCTGATTGATGGCGGGACGGGGAACGACATTCTGTACGGCAACGCGGGCAAGGACACCCTGACCGGGGGGGATGGGAACGACACTCTCCACGGGGGCGATGACAAGGACACCCTCAATGGAAACGCCGGGAGCGATGTTCTTTACGGCGAGGACGGGAACGACACGCTCTCCGGCGGCGATGGCGACGATGTTCTGTATGGCGGCGATGGGGCGGATGCCCTGATCGGCAATGCCGGAGATGACATCCTGAATGGCGACGCCGACAACGACGCGCTCCTTGGCGACGATGGATCCATTGATCTTTCAAATCCGGACAAGCCCAAGATCCTCAACATTTCGGGAACCGGAAACGACATCCTGGCTGGGGGGCCTGGCGATGACGTGCTTTTCGGCGCCGGTGGGAACGACTCCTTGTTTGGCGGGACACGGCTGGTCAGCGGCGTCATCACGCTGATCGGCGAGGACGGGAACGACTTCCTCGACGGCGGCGACGGGAACGACAATCTGTTCGCGGATGACGCCCACTCTCAGGAGGCGGTCGCGTTCGCGGGCATCACCCTGGGCGACCGGGCCTGGTTCGATCTGGATCAGGATGGTCTGTTCGATGAGGGCGAGCCCGGCGTGGCGGGAATCATGGTTCAGCTGTTCAAGTCCGACGGCACGCTCGTGGCCAGCACCGCGACTGATTCGACCGGGGCCTACTCCTTCCGGGGCCTGGAGTCGCAGGCCTACTATCTTTGCTTCACCGCTTCCACGGGTCTCGTCTTCACCAACGCCAATCAAGGGACCGATGACACCCTCGACAGCGACGCCGTGGACACCGATACGACTCCGGGCGGAGCGGCCAAGACCGCTGTCTTCACCCCCGCGGCGGGTCAAACCGATGAAAGCTGGGATGTCGGGCTCACAGGAGCGACTCCTGTGATCACGGTCGGGAGCAGCTCCGTCATCGAAGGCGACAGCGGCTTCACTCAGATGGTCTTCACCGTCACTTTGTCAAACCCGTCGACGACTCCGGTCAGCGTTTGCTATTCGACCTCGCCGGGTTCCGCCACGAACGTTCTCGATTACACGAGCGCCTCCTGGACCCTGGTGTTCGCGCCGGGAGAGACCGAGAAGACCCTCAGCATTCAAGTGGCGGGAGACAGCGTGGACGAGGTGGATGAAACGTTCTCTCTCGCTCTCTGCGACCCGGTGAACGCCACATTGGCGCGCGACGATGACCCGTCCTCGCGGCAAACCATGACCGTCACCGGAACCATCATTGACAACGACGACGCGCCGGAGATCTCGGTTTCGGATGTGACGGTTTCCGAGCCTGGCTCCGGCGCGGCCGGAAAGGCCTACGCGAACTTCATCGTGAGTCTTTCGCGACCCAGCTCGCGGGACATAACGCTCTTCTATCGCACCGCCCAAATCGTGGGGACTGACGGCTCGTTGCTCTCGGATTCGGCCACGGTCGGCGCCGATTATGAGAACGCCTACGAGGAGAAGGAGGCCACCCTGGTGGTCGCGGCGGGCTCGACCACGGCGACCATCCCGATCCAGGTCAAGAAGGACCTCTTGGATGAGTATGACGAGAAGTTCAGCCTGAGAGTCCGCGTGGATCCGCAGACCTCGGCGCGTCTGGCGACCCTGCTGAACGGCGACGCTCGGGCCACGATCGTGGACGATGATCCCCTCCCATACATCCAGTTTGCGTCGGGCGCGGCGACGACTCCGGAAGGACATGCCGGGAACACAGTCATCCCCCTGACCGTGAAGCTGTCGGCGGTGAGCGGACGAGAGACGTCGGTGGTGGTCAGCACCGCCCAGGGCACCGCCATCGAAACCACCACGGCGGCGGGGGACCCCGCCGACTTCGTCGATCTCTTCGAGACCGTGGTGTTCAAGCCCGGCGAGACGGAGCACGTCGTGAACATCGAGGTCATAGGCGACACGCGCGACGAGGCGGCGACGGAGGACTTCTACGTGAACCTGCTCACGCCGGTGAACGCGCAGACGGGAACCACCGAGGCCAATCCGAACCATGTCGTTGTGACCATCGCGGACGATGACGCGGGGGCCGACGCCGGACCCTGGTACGTGGAGTTCAGCCGGACTCAATACGATGTTGTCGAAGGCGCCTCAGTGGATATCACGTTGGTTCGCGCGGAAGGCAGCCAGGAGCCGGTCGCGGTGTTCTGGACCCTCGGCGGGACGGCGACAGCGGGCGTGGACTACACCTCGAGTTGGGATCTTGGGGCCCATGGACGTCGCGGCATCGTGCGCTTCGCTTCCGACGAATCGACGAAAACGTTCACCCTCTCCACGACGCGGGACGGCGTCTATGAGGGCGACGAGACGGTTCAGCTCTTTGTCGCGAACCCGAAAGGCGGGGCTGTGCGAGGCGTGAACAAGAACGCGACCCTCACCATCCACGAGGCGGACAGCCTGCCCGTTGTCTCGATCACTTACCTCGACGCTTCAGGGAACGTTGCGACCCCTCTCGCCAAGGAGGGCAAAAGCCTCATTTATACGGTGAGCGTTAGCGGGGCCTCGACTCTCCCAGTGAGCGTGGATTGGAGCGCGGTGAATGACACCGCGGTGGCGACGGACGACTACACCGCCACGCCTGCTACGCTCGTCTTCAATTACGATCCGGTGAAGGGCTTCGTCCCCCAAACCATTCAGGTCAATTTGGTGGATGATCACGACGCCGAGGCCGAGGAGACCTTCAGGGTCCGGTTGGACAACCTGGTGAACGCCGTCTTTTCGTCCACGTCGCCCTTGAGCCTCGGCTTGCGCGTCATGCCGGGCGTCGGTGTCGCGACTCCGATCGTGATCCTCTCGAACTCGATCGACGGATACATCCAGGACAACGACTCCGTGCCGGTCACGGATCGCGTCTTCTACGACACGAACGGGAACGGCTCTTTCGATTCGGATTTCGACTACGGTCTTGCCTCAATTCGCGTGACGGCCACGGACCCGCAGAGCGGCGCGCTCCTCTCGGGCTCCACGGACGCCGACGGCTACGTCACTTTCCAGCTCACCCTGGGGACCTCGACTTTCGCGGTGTCGGAGACAGACCCCGATCTGCCGGAGGGCGCGACCGTGACGACGGGCGGCTTCGACTTTGAAGTCGTGGTGGTCGCGGGGGGCGGCGCTCCAGATGTGGGGTTGACGGCCGCGCTTGTCGGCGCTGTTCCCGTCGGCTCGACGGGCAACGCCGGGGTGGGATTTGATGATACGGCGTACGGCGGCCCGGGCGACGATGTCGTGAATGGCGGGGGGGGCAATGATTGGCTGTATGGCGGGCATTGGATCGGTCCCGGCAACGCGTGCTCTGGAGCGGTCTACAGCGCGAACCTCCTTCGCGAGTCAGCCGGATCTGGCCGGTTTTACGTGGATGCCGCGACGATCATCGCGGACGGCTCGATTGGCGACCATGTGTTCCTGGATGCGGATGGGAACGGGCATCGTAACGGCGAATCGGGCGTGGCCGGCGTCCAGGTGAATCTCTTCGACGCCGAGTGGCAGTGGGTCGCCTCAACATGGACCGACTCCGCCGGGAACTACGCCTTCAACAAGCTGGCCCACGGAACGTACTACGCGCAGTTCGTTCCTCCGCCGGGTTATCAGTTGACGCAGCAGAAGAACAAAACGCCCGCGAACGACACGAACGACAGCGATGCCGACGAGCTTACCGGGTTGACGGCCGCCATTGTGGTGGATAGCGCGACTCCCATTCAAACGATCGACGCGGGATTGAAGCTCATCGCGAACTCGTCCACCGGCCCCTGGGCGGTCTATTTCGCCAGCACCGTCTACAGCGTTCGTGAAGCGACGGGCTTCGCGGCCATTCCCGTCCAGCGCGTTCCCGGCAGCCAGGAGCCCCTGGCGGTGTTCCGTGTCGGAGGCGGGGTCACCACTCTCGAGAGCAACGGCGACGCGCCCGTCTCTCCTGCGAGCCTGGATGACTATCTGGCGGCGACTGGCCTTCTCCGTTTTGGCGCGTCGGAGACCCAGCGCGTATTTGTTGTCCCCATCGTGGTGGACGCCCTTGCGGAAGGCCCCGAGAGTCTGCGGCTGTTCCTTCTCAATCCCAAGGGCGGGGCGGTGACAGGAGCCCCGTCGGTCGCGACGCTTCTGATTTTTGACGATGTGTGCCCTGACAACGACACGATCGACGGCGGAGACGGGGACGACGTGCTGCTCGGCGATTACGGATACTACGACCCTTCTCTTGCGAATCCTTTCGTGCAGCTTGGCGGGATGGGGAACGACGCGCTCATCGGAGGAGACGGCGCCGACAAACTGTACGGCGAGGGCGGCGATGATGTCCTCGAAGGCGGCGCGGGCGACGACACCGTTCTCGCGGGCGGCGGCGGCAATGACGTGTATCGCTGGGACGGCGACGTCTCGCAGGGCAGCGACGTGGTTTTCGAAGATCCCGCGCCGGCGGGAGGCGTCGACACGATCGATCTCTCGACCACCAGCGCCAGCGTGACCCTGAATCTGGCGTTGGGCGGCACGACGACCATCGGCGGCCTCACCCTCACGTTGCCCGCGGGCAATATCGAGAACGTCTCCGCTGGATCCGGCAACGACATTTTGGTTGGAAACGACGCGAACAATGTTCTCATCGGCAACGCTGGCGACGACCAGTTGACCGGCGGACGCGGCGACGACAGCCTGGACGGCGGCGAGGGCAACGACAGCTACCTGTTCAACGCGAGCGCGGAGCAGGGCCATGATCATATCTACGAGCCCGCGAAAACGGGTGTGGACGTGATCGACTTCGCGGGCACCGACGCTCTGCACCCGGTCACCCTCGATCTGAGCCTCAGCGTGGATCAACGGGTGAATGGGAATCTCACGCTCACCCTGCACACAGTCGACCTCTCCTCCAATCAGCAGCTCCTCTATCTGGGCGACACGATTCTTGTCGTGACCCGTGTAAGCCTTCTCCCCGCGACGCCTCAGGAGTCCGGGATCGAGAACCTGTACGGCGGCGCCGGCGCCGATTCTCTGACAGGCAATCAAAGAGACAATGTCATCTGGGGTCGGGAAGGCAGCGATCACCTGGATGGCGGATCGGCGGGCTACGATACGTTGAAGGAAGCGCGCGCCGGGAACTGGACGCTCAGCGACGGGCTGCTGTCGCTGGCCAGCGCCGGAGAGACCGACACTTTCCCCGCCGGGACTTTCGATGAGATCCAGCTCGCGGGCGACGACGGTCCGAACACCCTCGACGCGTCCAGCTTCAGCGGCCTGGTTCGGCTGAGCGGAAACGGCGGCGACGACGTGCTCAAGGGCGGAACCGGGACCAACTACCTGGATGGAGGCGCGGGCAACGACACGATTTTCGCGAACGGGAAGACCAACACTCTCACCGGAGGCTTGGGCCTGGACGCCATCGTGGGATCCACGCTCGCTGGCGCCGTGGACACGCTCGTGGAAACCCGCGACGCGAACATGACGCTTACCGACGCCAAGCTGCGAGTGAACGGCGTTGACGAGGACACCCTTTCCAGCATCGAGATCGCGATTCTCACAGGCGGCGCCGGCAAGAACAAGTTGGACGCCTCCGGATTCCACGGCGTTGTGACGCTCGATGGCGCCGGCGGGAATGACCAATTGATCGGAACGTCCGGGAACGACCAACTTATCGGCGGAGCCGGGGATGACGTCCTGGCCGGAGGGCTTGGCGACGACATCTACCTCTATGATCCGGATACGGCTCTTGGTTTTGACCTAATCGTGGAACGCGCGGGGGAAGGGAACGACACGATCGATTTCCAGGCGGCGACGACCGTCGGCGTCACGCTGGCGCTCGACACCGAGCTGCGCCAGGAAGTCGCGCCGGGACTCGCGATCGCTCTATCCGACGGGGACCCGGCAAAGCGCGTCGACACGTTCGAGAACATCGAAGGAGGGCAGGGGAGCGACGTGCTTCGCGGCAACAGCCTGGCGAACGCCATCGATGGGAACGATGGAAGCGATGTGATCACGGGCGCCCTGGGGAATGATTCCCTCACCGGGGGCGACGGCGTCGGGCCTGACGGGGAGCCCTACTCAGATCGGCTCGTCGAGGCGCGGGATGTCCTGGTGATGGTTCTCACGCCGACGGCGTTGCTGGCGGGCTCCGAGGTGGATACTCTTGCGGGCTTCGAGACAGCCACGCTGGCGGGCGGTCCCAGCGCCAACTTCATCAATGCTTCCTCGTTCGCGGGTTCCGTCACCCTCATTGGGGGCGCCGGAAACGACCAGCTTCGCGGAGGCGCTGGGGATGACATCCTGATTGGAGGAGCTGGGGATGATGATCTCCGCGGGGGACTCGGCAACGATGTGTACTCCTTCGACGCGGGGATTGCGCTCGGCGCCGACATTGTTCGGGAAGCGGTCGACAGCGGCGCCGACAGTCTGGATTTCTCAGGCACGGTCGCCGCGGCCATCGTCATCGCGCTGAACTCAGGCGCTTCGCAATCGGTGAACGCCAACCTGACGCTGACTCTGGACGACGCGGACGGAGATCCGGCGACCCACGCCGATGTGATCGAGAATGTCATCGGGGGCGGCGGGAGCGATCGCATCACGGGCAACTCCCTGGCCAACCACCTTCAGGGCGGGGAAGGCGACGACACCCTCGAAGGCCTGGGAGGCGACGATACGCTGGAAGGGGGCAACGGCGGCGATGTGTACCTGTTCGATCTCGATAATAGCTTGGGTTCCGACCAGGTCGTCGAGGCGCTCGACGCCCCCGGCGTGGACCGCCTGGACTTCAGCGCGAGCGCCGCCGCCGTGGGCGACGCGACGACCCCTCTCGATCTGGGCCGGGGCTCCGCGCAAGCGCTCCCGGGAGGCCACCTCACCGTCACGCTCCTGCTCTGCAATGCCATCGAAGATTTCACGGGGGGGGGCGGCGATGATCATGTCGTTGGAAACGCGCTGAACAATACTCTGCGAGGCGGAGAAGGGGCGGATACGCTGGATGGAGGACTCGGCGACGATGTGTTGCTGGGGGAGGGAGGATCCGATGATCTGTCCGGAGGCGAGGGCAAAGACACTCTGAAGGGCGGCGACGGCGCGGACGTCTTGCGAGGCCAACAGCACGACGATGTGCTGCTCGGCGGCGATGGCGATGACACTCTCAAGGGCGGCGATGGGAACGACTCCCTGACGGGCGGCGCAGGGAACGATACGTTGACCGGCGGCGACGGTGACGATCTCTACGTGTTCGCCAACTCATGGGGCGTGGATGTGATGAGCGAGCTGACCGCCGGCGGAAACGACACGGCCGACTTCTCGTCCGTTTCAAGCCTGGGCATCACGGCGACCCTGAACGCCTCGGTCGCGGTCAGCTCCGGAGCCCAAAGCGTGACAGACGTCGGGCTGTGGATTGAGAATTGGAAAGGAACCGCCCTGCCTGACGTGTTCAACGTCACGCCGTCGGTTCAGATCAGCCTGCTGATCAGCGCTGCCAAGCCCTCAACCGGTCCGCCCGGGGGAGACAGCCTCGTCTACGACGCCCTGTCCTTGGTCACCTCGAACCTTGGCGGCGAGCTGGTGAGCAGCGGCCTGCAGCCTCTTTATCATTCCGGATTCGAGAACGTGAGTTTCATCCATCTGCCTCCCTGAGTCATGTGCGACAGCTTTTCATCCGAAATGAAGTGTGAGGGAATATGAACGCTATACCTGTGTACCTCGAGAGATGCGGACCGGCGCCTGCGCGGCCTGACCGACGCCCGTCTTCGTCCGCCGTGCGGCGCGCGATCGCCGCGGGGATTCTTGTTGCCTGGCATTGCGCGATCTCCGCGTCCGCCGCGGGGCTCCCTCCTGTCCTTACCGCGATTCCCGACCAGGTTATCAACGAGGACACCACGAGCGCCCTGCTGCCCTTTATCGTCTCGGATCCCGACAGCGCCTTGAACCGCATCACCGTCACTTGGGCCTCCGGGAATTCCAACGTTGTCGGGCTGGGGGGCATTGTTCTCGGCGGGAGCGGCAGCAATCTGACGTTGAGGGTCACTCCGGTGGCCAACGCCTCGGGGCTCGCCGTGATTTCGCTCATCGCCTCCGACGGAGTGAACACTTCCACCAACTCCTTCAAGGTGACCGTTCGCTCGGTGAATGATCGTCCCGTCATCAGCAACTTCTTTCCTGTGAACATGGACGAGGACAGGACCACGGCCGAGATCCCGTTCACCGTGAGCGACGTGGAAACGCCGCTAAACCAACTCATCGTCACAGCGAAGGCCGCCAACCCGATCCTGATGCCCGACACGGGCTTCGTCTTTGGAGGGGGCGGTGGAACCCGCACGCTGGTGATGACGCCGGCCCCCAATCAGTTCGGTCAGACGCTCGTCACCGTCAGCGTCAGCGACGGCCAGGACACCACGTCCACCGACTTCCAGCTGACGGTGGGCCCCGTGAACGACGGACCGTTCTTCGTCGCGCCAATCCCCGATCTGGTGATCGACGAGGACACGACGAGCCCGCCCATCTCCATCGATTTCGATGACATCGACACCCCGCCGTCGCAGCTGGTCGTGAACGTCGACGCGGCGGACCCCTTTGTGTTTCGCCCTGACAAGGTGATTCTCACGGGCACCGGTCGCCATCGCACGCTCAGGCTGACGCCCATTCCCAACGTCACGGGCGTCGCCCTCTTCACCGTCACGGTGTCGGACGGGGGGCTGGCGCCCGCGAAAGCGCGGTTCCAGGTGACGGTGAGGCCCGTGAACGATCCTCCCACTATCACGGAAATCCTGGATCAAGTGACGGATGAGGACACGCCGATCCTTGCGCAGTACCGGATCACCGACCTGGAAACGCCCCTGGCCAACCTCCAGCACACGGTGGTGTCCGACAACCCAACGCTCTTCCCTCCGGACGCGATATCGATTGTTTCCCTGCCCTTTCTGCCGGCTGTTCGTTTGGCGCCCGCTCCCAACCAAAATGGAACCGCTCGCGTCACGGTGACCGTCACCGACACCGACGGCGCGTCGGCGCAGACCTCCTTCCGCGTTCATGTGGTCCCGGTGGATGATCCGCCGACCATCACGGCCATCGCGAACCAGGTGGTCGACGAGGACACCGTCGTTGGGCCGCTCAGCTTCACTGTTCAGGACCCGGACACGCCTCTGGACCAACTGGTGCTCACCGCTCACAGCATCTTCCAGAACGTCGTTCCGGACGACCAGATCGTGATCAGCGGGACCGGAAGCAATCGCACGGTGACTGTGACGCCGGCGGCAAACGGGTCCGGCGCGACGCCGATCGACATCAGTGTTGCGGACGGCACTTTCATCGTCGGCATCCGTTTCAACGTTCAGGTGAACGCGATTAATGACGCGCCCACGATCTCTCCGATTCTCGATCAGGTCGCGACGCGTGGCGCGACGCTGGGTCCCATCCCATTCGTGATTGGCGACGTTGAGCAGGTCCCCCAGGCCCTCACGCTGTCGAGGACCTCGGACAACCTCGATCTGCTTCCCCTGAGCGCGATCATCCTTGGAGGAGGAATAGGATCCAACCGCACGGTGACCCTGAAGCCCGTCGCGGGGAAGGTCGGCGTGGCCAACCTGTCGCTCCAGGTGACCGACCAGGGAGGCGCCGTGGGCAGCAATCGGTTCAGCGTGAGCGTTGTCGCGCAGACACAGGCGCCGCGCATCCTCCGCGAGCCCGCGGATCAAGACATCCCCGAGGGACAGCCGCTGAAACTCGAGGTGATCGCGACCGGCGACGGACCCCTGACCTACCAGTGGCGATTCAAGGACAACGACATTCCCAACGCGACGGACTCCATCCTGACCATTCCTGCCGCCACGGTTCTGAACAGCGGTGAGTTCTCTGTTGTGGTGCACAACGCCAACGGCGACGCCACGAGCCGCAAGGCGAACGCGAAGGTGACTCCGCATGACTTTGGGGACGCGCCGCCCAAGTATCCGGTCCTTGCGCCGAACGGCGCCGCCCAGGGCATTCACGCGGGCTACGGGCTCGGGGCTGTCCCGGACGCCGAGCCCGATGGCCAGCCGTCGATCGACGCGAGCGGCGATGGCGGGGATGAAGATGGCGTTCAGTTCCTGACGCCCCTGATTCCCGGACAGATGTCCACAGTCGCGATTACGATGACAGACACATGGCATCCCTCGATCGGGGCGGCCGTGGACGGTCAATTGATGTTCTGGATCGATTTCAACACGAACAACGTTTGGGGAGATCCGGGCGAGGCATTCGGCCCGTATCGAATGCGTCGCGCGGGAGTGACCAACATCACCTTCCAGGTGCCCGCGGCCGCGTTTGTGGGGACAACCTATGCCCGCTTTCGGCTCAGCGTGGACAACGCGAAGGGCCCCACCGGGATCACCGACGAGGCGGGCGAGGTCGAGGACTATGCGGTTCAGGTCGGAGGATCGTCCAACACCACGGGTCGCGCCGACTACGGCGATGCCCCGACAGTCTATCTCACGCGTCGCGAGGACAACGGCGCAAGCCACGCCCCGAACACGGGCGCGCTGATCGCCCTCGGGAATCGCGTCGACTATGAGACCAATGGCCTGCCTTCGGTCGGCGCCGTGTCGGACGACAACAACGGCCCCGTGAACGATGAGGATGGCGTGGCGACGCCCTTGAACTGGGCGCCAGGGCGGCTCGTGAGCCTGCCGGTGATGGTCACCGCCCCGGGCATCGCGCGGCTGAATCTCTGGGTGGACTGGAACCAGACCAACGGCTTCAACAACAGTGGCGAGTGGGTGGTGAGCAACCTCGTGGTCTTCGGCGGAACAAACACGGTCACCTTTCAGGTTCCGTCGACGGCCAAGGCGGGGACCACTTACGCCCGGTTCCGGCTGAGCACCCAGCCCGGCACGAATTACTTCGGCCCCGCGCCCGATGGCGAGGTGGAGGATTACAAGGTCCAGATTTCCCAGGAGGGCGGCGGAATTCTGGCTCTCGATTGGGGGGACGCGCCGGAGTCGGGGACGAGCTTTCATACTCTTGAAGCGAGCGGCGGTCCGCGGCACTCCGTGACGAACGCCCTGATGCTCGGCACGAAGGTCGACGCGGAGGCCGACGGCCAGCCCAACAGCACGGCGACCGGAGATGATCTCACCTCCAATGATGAGGATGGCGTGATCATTCCCACCGGCATCAAGCCGGGCGACGCCATCGAGATCCAGGTCTTCGTGACCATGGCTCCCGGATCGCTGGCCTTCGTCGACGCGTGGGCGGATTTCAATCGCAATGGCTCCTGGGCCGACGCGGGCGAAAACATCGCCAACCATTGGCTGGTGACTCCGGGAACGAACCGGCTCGCTTTGACCGTCCCCGTCAACGCGGTTCCGGGCCTGGCTCACTCGCGGTGGCGGCTGAGCCGGACGGGCGGGCTTTCGCCGGACGGTTACGGCGGCGACGGCGAGGTGGAGGATCATCGCTTCCGCATTCAGAAGGGCGTCGACCAAACGCCCGGAGCTTGCCAACTCGGTTGCGCCTCCTCCGACTTCTGGATCACCTTCCCTGGAAACTATTCGTTCGATGTGGAGCGTGCGTCCCCGCAGCTCACGGTCCTTGGGGACCCGGGGGTGTCGGTTCAGGTGACATCGACCGCCCTGGCGAGCCCGCTGGCGCGCGTCATTCCAGCGTCGGGGATCATGACCATCACGCTGGATCGCGCTGTGGATCTCGACAACTCCATCGAAACCGTCGAGACCAAAGGCGTCCATATCACCTCCTCCGCGCCGATCCAGGTCTATGGCTTGAGCAAGGTGTTGCAATCCTCCGATGGCTTTCTGGCTTTGCCTGTCACGGCCCTGGGCTTGGACTATGTCGTCGCCGCCTACAAGAACACTCAAACCGGCGTGCCTGAGCTGAACGGCACGCAGTTCGCGATCGTCTCGAGCCAGACCAACACGCACGTCACCATCACGCTGCCCGTGAGCACGGGGACCCATTTCGCCGGCGTTCCATTCGTGGTGACGCTGGCGGGCGCGGGCTACACATGGCAGCTCCGCAATACTCTGGACGGGGCGGACCTGACCGGCGCGTTGATCACGTCGGACAAGCCCATCGCTGTGTTTGGCGGCCACCGGATCGCGAACATCAATTCCTCCGATTTGTTCTTCGCCGACTATGTGGTGGAGCAGCTTCCGCCCAAGTCGCATTGGGGGAACGAATTCTACTCGACCCCGCTCGCGACCCGGAGCGGCGATCTGCTTCGCGTGATCGCGGGAACCTCCAACACCACCGTGACCGTGAGCGGCGTCGCTCGCATCCTGCCGAAGCCGGGATCCTTTGCGGATTATCTTCTGTCCTCGGCCGCGGCCATCACCTCGGACAAGCCCATTCTGGTGCAGCAGTACGCCAACAGCGCCGACTACGATTCGGTGAGCAACGCCGACCCGTTCATGGTGACCCTGCCCGCGCGCAGCCATTACGGCGCGTCCGTGACCCTCGCGACGCCGTTGAGCGGGTTCACCGCCGACTACGTGAGCATCGTCGTGCCTAAGTCCGCCCGGAATTCCGTTCAACTCGGGTCCGCCACGATAGACGGCAGCCTGTTCGCCAACATCCCCGGCACAAGCTTCGCCTGGTACGCGACGAATGTGCCGCCCGGAAAGTACACGGTGACCGCGGACGAGCCCGTGGGAGTGATCGTGTATGGATGGAATCTTTACGAATCGTTTGGGTGGTCCGGCTGCGTGAACTTTGGGGACACGACCCCGCCTGTCATTCAATGTCCGAACACTCTCTCCGTGCAGTCCGCGAACGGACAACCCGTCGCGACGCAGTTCGCCGTGACCGCCATCGACGCCTGCGATCCCGAGGTCACCGTGACTTGCGCGCCGCCGTCCGGGTCGCTGTTCCCCGTGGGGAGCACCGTCGTCACATGCACCGCCACCGATCACTCGGGCAATGTCGCCGTCTGCGCTTTCACCGTGGAGGTGAGGACCGGCGCCGTCGAGGATTGGGGCGACGCGCCCTCCTCCTATCCAACGCTCCGTGCGAACAATGGGGCGCGGCACACGATCGTTTCGGGATGGAAACTCGGACAGGTGATCGATGGAGAGACCGACGGGCAGCCTTCGGCGGACGCTTTGGGCGATGACCAGGCGCCCGCGCTGGACGACGAGGATGGGGTCATTGCCCTGAGCTCGTTCATTCCGGGCGGCGTGGCGACGGTCCAGGCGCTGCCCTCCACCAACGGCTTCATCAACGCTTGGGTGGATTGGAATGGCAACGGAGTCTGGGAAGCGTCCGAGCAGATGGCCACCGACGTGCCTGTCGCGCCTCCGAGCGTTCAACTCTCCTTCATCGTGCCATCCGCCGCGGCGCATGGAAAAGTTTTTGCGCGGTTCCGTTTCAACAAGAGCGGGCATCTCGGGCCTGGCGGCCCGGCGAGCGAGGGCGAAGTGGAAGACTACGCCTTCAACGTCGGGGCCGGGCTTGGGGATCAGGGGGTGAACCCCACGGGTGGCGCGGCGGTCACGCCCGCCTCAAACGGGGACATCGTGGTGTCGAGCCTGGGTGGCTCCGGCCAGGACGGCGTGAGCATACCCCTCGTCGCGCCTACCGCGAGCTGGCAGAGCTCGCTGCTCCCCGTGGACTTGAGCGGCGTTGGCGCTCACCTGGACGTGAACGCTTTCGGCAAATTGGGCAAGACCGCCGAAAGATTCCTGGCGTCGATGGTTGTCGCGAACGAGGGCAACCGGCTGTCCCTCACGGCGACTTCAGCCATGGATCCTTCGCAGTTTTCAGGCTCTCTGATTGAGATCTACAACCAGGGGGTTCTGGCGTCGTCGCTCGCGGACCAGCAGCCTGTGCTGCTCTTCCTGGCCAAGGCGGCCCGGATCCAGACCTGCACGTTCAGCCTGGACGCCGCTCCGGCTGGCGCGTCGTCCGTGGCGGTGAGGCTGGCGATGGGTCTCGAGTTCACCGGCTCGACCGGCATCGGTCACATCTCGGGCGCCAACTTTATCGGCGACGCTTTGCTGCTGCATTTCTCCGGGACGATCAGCGTGCCGCCGGGTCCTCCGCCCGCGTTGGCGGACGTTGGCGACGACAGCGATCTGGAGCTGTCTCGGATGGACTTGACCGCGGGGGGCATCCCGTCGTTCACCCTGACGGGCCTGGACGGGGGGGGACGATCGCCTCGGCTGAGACTGTTGGTTTCGGAGGACGGCGCGTTGGACATTTCATGGTTGTCATCGCCTCGCGCCTTCACTCTGTTCGGCGCCCCCAGCCTGGATGGCGGAGCGTTATGGGCGGCGGAGAGCGTTGAGTCTCCGCGCCTGAGGCATGGCCGTCGTGTGCTGCGCCTGCCCTCCAGCGCCGCGAAGCGGTTTTACCGGCTGTCGGAGTGATCTGCTCGGAACGGCCTTCCCTATTGCTTCCAGTTGTTGATTCCGACTGCTCGACAGACTGGACCAGCGGAGGTAGAAGCGATGCAGGCCCCTGTCCATGGGGCCACACATCTATCAATGAAGACTACATCCGTCCTGCTCGGCTTGGCCTTTGCGGCTCAACTCTCCGCACTCGGCTCCGCGCCCGATTGGCCGCAGTTCCGAGGGCCCAACTCGTCCGGGTTGAACGCCGGCGGTCATCCGCCCTCCTCATTCGGACCCGGCAGCAACGTGCTCTTCAAGGTCGAGGCGCCGCGGGGCCTGTCGTCTCCTTGCGCGGCCGGTGGCCGCGTTTTTCTCACAGCCGCCGACGGCGGCCGTCTTCTCACGCTGGCTTTCGATGGCGCGACGGGCAAGCAGATCTGGAAGCAGTCCATCGACGCCGACAAGCCCCGCGAGATGCACAAACGGAATGATCCAGCGGCGTCGACTCCCGCGACGGATGGGCAGTCTGTGTGCGTCTACCACGCGACTTTCGGGCTCGTGGCCTATGATGTTTCCGGGAAGGAACTCTGGCGAAAGCCCATGCCGGGAATGCTCGCCCGCAACGGCAGCGGCACATCGCCCGCGATGATCGAAGGCAGGCTGATCCTCAACTGCGATGTGGAGGAGTCGAAATCGTTCCTGGCCGCGTATGATCCCGCCACAGGCAAGGAGCTTTGGCGAACCTCGCGCCCCACATTCATCAGCGGCTACACGACGCCCATGCTCTGGAGCCACGAGGATCGGAAGGACATCGTGGTCTCCGGGAGCCTGCAGGTGACGGGATACGATCTCAGCGATGGCAAGGAGCGCTGGCATGTGGGAGGCACGGAGGCGGTGAGCGTGTGTCCCACGCCGGTTGAAGGGGCTGGGCAACTCTATATCATGTCGAGGAGCATGGGAGGGTCGAAGCTGCCGCCTTTCGCGCTGTTCGCGTCCAGCATCGACAAGGACGGCGATGGAAAGATCTCGCGCGATGAGATCCCGCGTCCCTTTATCGAACAGGGCATGTTCTCGGGCCTCGACAGGAATCAGGACGGCTTCATCACCGAGAAGGAGTGGACCGACGCGCTGGCGATGTTTGCGAAGGCCGAGTTTGGGATCTTCGCGTTGAAGACTCCTGTCGATGGCGAACTGGGAACGAACTCGATCGTGTGGAAGCACAAGAAAGGCGTCGCCTCGATCAGCACGCCGTTGTTTTTGAACGGGCGCGTTTATGTCGTGCAGGACGGCGGACGCCTGACCTGCTACGACGCGAAGACAGGGGCGAAGGCCTACGAGCAGGAGCGATTGGACGCCGATGGCGACTACTACGCCTCGCCGATCGCCGCCAACGGGCTTATCTATTTGTGCTCCACACGCGGCGTGGTTTCGGTGGTGAGGGACGGCGAGAAGCTGGAGGTGGCGGCGAAGAACGATCTGCAAGAGCCGATTTTCGCCACGCCCGCGATCGTTGGCGATCGATTGTATGTGCGGACGGACAGCCACTTGTGGTCCTTTGGACGGTGATGGCAAGAGCCTGACCAAGGCGAGTTCCGGTGGCGCGCGCCTTTTCCGCTTGGATTGGTCAGTGGAGGAGGGCCAGATTTGTCCGTGGCGCCGGTTCGACCTGTTTTCCCGCTTTTGTTGGCTCTCTGCTTGTTGGGACCGATTCCAGCCGGTCGAGCGCGCGCCGCGGCTCCTGAGCCGAAAGAGGCCGGCACGGCATCGACCATCGCGTCCGACCCGAAATCCTCCGCATCCATCCCCACGGAGATCGTCATGCCTCCGGGCCTGAGCCCCGAGGGCATGGCTCGAAATGTCTGCGGCCTCTGCCATGTCTTCCCGACTCCCGATCTGCTGGATCGCGCGACCTGGAAGAAGGAAACCCTGCCGCGGATGATGATTCGGATGGGCCTCGCGCCCGAGAGCGTCGACGCGCATCCCGAGGCGGCGCTGCTGAAGGCCACCGGCAAGTTTCCCGCCCAGCCCATCATTCCGATGTCGGTGTTCGATCAAATCGAGTCGTACTACCTGTCCCATGCCCCCGCGAAGCCCTTGCCGCAGGACGCGCGCGAGGAGATTGATGTCGGGCTGAAAGGGTTCGAGGTCGTGCGTCCGCCGCTCCGGCGCCGCCCCGCCGCTGTGACCATGGTGAGAATCAATGAGGCGGACCACCGATTGTATGTCGGAGACGCCACCGCTCGCGTCCTGGAATACTTTTCGCCCGCCGGTGAGTTCTTGGGAGGGCTCCAGGTCAGCAACGCCCCGGTCGCCCTCGCCGAAACGCCGCAGGGCTTGTTCGTGTCCATGGTCGGCGATTTTTATCCCTCGGAGAGGCGGAACGGAGCTCTCGTTCAGTTCGTTCGCGCCGGAGGCCTGTTGGAGAAGAAGCGCGTCTTGCTCGATCAGCTGCCGCGCACGGTCGACGCCGCGTTCGCCGATTTCAACGGCGACGGAAAGCCCGACTTCGCCTTGTGCATGTTCGGAAACGTGGCCGGACGGTTCTCCTGGTTTGAGAACCTCGGCAACGACGACTACCGAGAACATGTGCTGCTCGACAAGCCCGGGGCGGTGAAGTGCGTGGTCAGGGATTTCAACGGGGACAACCGCCCCGACATCGCGGTGCTTGTCGCCCAGGACACCGAGGCGCTCCTGATTTATGAAAACCAGGGAGGCGGCGCATTCAAAAGCCGCGAAGTGTTCCGGCAGCATCCGCTCTACGGGCACACCGGGTTCGAGGTGATCGATTTCAATGGCGATGGACGCCCCGACTTTCTCGTCACCAACGGAGACAACGGGGAGTATCCCTCGCCGCTGAAGAAGTATCACGGCATCCGCGTGTATCAGAACCAGGGCAACGACGACTATCCCGTCAGCTTCTTTTATCCGCTGAACGGCGCGTTCAAGGCGGTCGCGCGCGACTTCGATCAGGACGGCGACCTGGATATCGCCGCCATTTCCTTTTTCCCCGACTACGAAAGCGCGCCCGAGGAGAGCTTCGTGTATTTGGAGAACGTGGGGAAGGGGAAGTACAAGGCGGCCACGTTTCGCGAGTGCATCTCGGGACGCTGGCTTTCGATGGATGTGGGCGATCTGGACGGGGACGGGGATCTCGACATCGCCCTGGGCTCCTACATCCGCGGTCCAAGCAAGACGCCTGAATTCCTGCGGAAGGATTGGGAGCAGAGCGGCAGCTCCTTCTTAATCCTCAGGAATCGCCTCCGATAGTAGGAACAAGCGATGCATCCGGCCCATTCCCCTCACGTCCGCATGGTGGGTCAACTCCGAGCTCTGCTGATGACGGCCGTCGCGGCCGGGATCGCGGCGTCCGGGCTCCTGCTCGGCTCGGTCGCGGACGCCGCCGTGGCGCCGCCGTGGCAAACCGGGAGCGGATATCGGTTCCGTCCGCTGACGGTCCCCCCATCGTCGCGCGCGGGATTCACCCTGATGCCGCCCTCGGCGACGGGCGTGCTGTTCAGCAATCGATTGTCGAACGCCCTCGCCGTCACCAACCGCGTATTTGAGAACGGCTCGGGCGTGGCTGCGGGGGATGTCGATGGCGACGGGCGATGCGATCTCTTCTTCTGCGGAATGGAGGGAGGGAATCGGCTCTATCGCAACCTGGGCGATTGGCGATTCGAGGATATCACCCGGACCTCAGGCCTTGGCGGCGCCGCCCCGCTGTCGACGGGCGCGGTGCTCGCGGATGTCGACGGCGACGGCGACCTGGACCTGCTCGTGAACAGCGTTGGGGGCGGCACGCGGCTGTTTCTCAACGACGGACGAGGCCGTTTCGAGGAGTCGCGGAGCTCCGGCCTGACGACGCGGTTTGGCAGCACCTCCATGGCGCTGGCTGACATTGATGGCGACGGCGACCTGGACCTGTATGTCGCGAACTACCGAACGACGAACTACAAGGACAGGCCTCCGGGAGTCAATCCAGAGGCTCGGATGGAGAACGGCGTGGTGGTCGTCAGCCCGGCCGATCGCTTTCTCGCCATGCCCGTCCAGAAGGCCGGAGGCGTGGTGCTGTTTGAGCGAGGCGAGCCCGACCAGTTTTATCGCAACGACGGACACGGTCGTTTCACGCTCATCTCCTGGACCGACGGGACGTTCGTCGACGAGGACGGACACGCCCTGAAGGAGCCCCCTCTCGACTGGGGGCTGTCGGTCGTGATGCGCGACTTCAACGGCGACGGCAGCCCGGACATCTATGTGTGCAATGACTTCTTTTACAGCCCGGATCGGCTTTGGCTGAATGATGGGAAGGGCCGGTTCCGCGCCGCGCCGCGATTGACGCTTCGCAGCCAGAGCATGTCCTCCATGGGAATCGATGTGGCGGACATCAATCGCGATGGATTCGATGATTTCATGGTGGTGGATATGTTGAGCCGCGATCACACATCGCGGCACCGGCAGCGAGCCAATCTGCTCAAGGGCGACCTGATCCTGCCCGTCACGGATCCGAACTATCGGCCGGAGGTGTTCCGAAACACATTGTTCCTGAATCGTGGCGACGCGACCTACGCGGAGATCGCGCGGCTCAGCGGCGTCGAGGCCACCGAATGGAGCTGGAGCTGCGTGTTTCTGGACGTCGATCTGGATGGCTACGAGGACCTCCTCGTCACGAATGGAAACGAACACGACGTTCTCGACGCTGACACCGCGCGGGCGGTCGACGCCGCGGAGCGCGCCGGCTCGCGAGGCAAACTCCCTCCGGGACTTCTCGCGTTCCCGCGTCTGGCGACGGCGAATCTCGCCTTCCGCAACATGCGCGATCTGACGTTCCAGGACTTCAGCCAAGCCTGGGGATTCCATCTGGTTGGGGCGTCGCATGGCATGGTGCTGGCGGACCTGGATGGCGATGGGGATCTCGACGTCATCATCAACAACGCGAACGCCCCGGCGACCTTGTATCGCAACGAGTCTTCAGCGGGGCGCATCGCGGTGAGGCTCGCCGGCCGAGGCCCGAACACGCAGGGGATCGGGGCGCGGATCCAGGTCTCGGGCGGGCCCGTCCCGCAAAGCCAGGTGATCATGAGTGGCGGTCGCTATCTGGGCGGCGACGATCCGATGCGCGTGTTCGCCACCGGGACGAACACCGCAGGCTTCGCCATCGACGTGACATGGCCGGACGGCTCGAGATCCAGGGTGCCCGAGGCGCGACCCAACCATGCGTATATCGTCGAACAATCGCGCGGGGCAATCTCTGGCGGCGCGGTCCCGTCCGTCGTGGCAGCGTCCTCCGTTTTCGAGGATGTCAGTTCGCGATTGGCGCACTCGCATCGCGACGGCGCCTTCGACGACTTCGAGCGCCAGCCTTTTCTCCCCTTCAAGCTGAGTCACCTCGGCCCTGGGATCAGCTGGTTCGACGTGGATGGGGATCATCGCGACGACCTCATCGTCGCAGGGGGAACCGGGGACGCGTTGGCGGTGTTCCGGAACCTGGGCGCGGGCGCGTTCGTTCGCACCAACTACTTTCCCTCCGAGGGCCCGGGCTCCCGAGCGCAAACGACGGTCCTGGGGTGGAACGCGGGCGCAGGGCATCCGCTGCTTCTTGCGGCGACTTCCAATTATGAGGACGGGAGCACCAACGGCGCGTTGCTGCGCGTTTATGATTTTCTGAAGGGGACCGGAATCGATGGGCTGCGCGCCCGGCCGGCGAGCCCGGGTCCCCTCGCGATGGCGGACATTGATGGCGACGGAGACCTGGATCTATTCGTGGGGAGCCGCGTTGTCCCCGGGCGATATCCCGCCCCCGCTGGGTCGGTTCTCTATCGCAGCGAGGCGGGGCGGTTCCGCATCGATTTCACCAACGGGCCGCTCTTGCACAAGGCCGGCCTGGTCAGCGGCGCGGTGTTCACCGATATCGATGGCGACGGCCAGCCGGATCTTGTTCTCGCCTGCGACTGGGGTCCGCTGCGTGTTTACAAAAACTCCTCGGGCCGGTTCGCCGATGTGACGGAGGCCTGGGGCCTGTCGGGTTATCGAGGGCAGTGGAACGGAGTGACCGCCGGCGATTTCGACGGCGACGGGCGGATGGACATCATCGCGTCCAACTGGGGAAGAAACACCAAGTATCAACGGTTTCTTGAGAAGCCCGTGAGATGCTACTTCGGCCCCGGCCGGGGCGAACACGGCCATCTCCTGGAGGCTTACTTCGATCCCGCTCTCAAGAAGTACGTCCCCTGGACGTCGTGGGACGATCTGAGCAAGACGCTGCCGCCGGTTCGCGAGCGATTTGATTCCTATCGGTCCTACGGAAGCGCTTCGATCGAGGAGATTCTTGGGCCGTTCGCCGAGATCTCCAGCGTTGTTGAGGTCGACACACTCGACACGATGGTGTTCCTGAACCGCGGCGGGCGCTTCGAAGCCGCGCCGCTTCCGGTGGAGGCTCAGATGTCGCCCGCGTTTGGCGTGGCGGTCGCGGATTTCGACGGCGACGGGAACGAGGATCTGTTTCTTGCGCAGAACTTCTTCGCTGTTCCCCCCGAGGGCTCGCGGCACGACGCCGGACGAGGTTTGGTTCTGCTGGGCGATGGACAAGGCCGATGGCGTCCGCTGACAGGACCCGAGAGCGGCGTGGTGATTTATGGACAGCAGCGGGGCGTCGCGGTGTGCGACTTCGATCTGGACGGACGGGTGGACATCGCTGTGTCCCAGCACGGCGGCGAGACGCGGCTCTTCCGGAATCAACGGGCGAGACCCGGGCTCAGGATCGAGTTGATGGGTCCCGCCGGGAACCCGACAGCCATCGGCGCAACGATGCGGCTCGGCTCGCGCGGCCGCTTCGGACCCGCCCGCGAAATTCATTCCGGCTCGGGGTTCTGGTCGCAGGATTCCTCCGTCCAGGTCTTGCATTCCGCGACGCCGCCGGACTCTCTGTGGATCCGATGGCCGGGAGGCCTTACGAACCTCGTGACGCTGCCCGCAAACGCCCCAGCGATCTCAGTGGATCAGCGAGGAAGGGTGGAGCGGATCCCATGAGGCGCCCGCGACATCGCGATGCGCTGGCCGTGAACGCGCGTTGGCTTGTTTGTGTCGCGCTCATCGCTTTCGGCGGCGTTGTCCGTGGCGGCGACGCGCCCGTCGTATGGGAGGCCTTGGGAGCTAGCGCCCGCAGCGCTGCGCTTGCCCTTCCGACAGGCGGCAAGACCGGGTTCACTCTGATTCCTTCCGCCTCCACGGGGATCACCTTCTCGAACTTTGTTCCTGTGGAGCGCTACACCACGAACCAGATCTACCTGAACGGATCGGGCGTCGCCGCCGGCGATGTGGACCAGGATGGGTGGTGCGACGTGTTCTTCGCGGGCCTCGAGGGAAGAAGCCGGTTGTACCGCAACGAGGGCGCATGGCGGTTCACGGACATCACCGCGAGCGCGGGATTGACACACCTGCCGGCGGACGCGACGGGCGCGGCCCTTGTGGACATCAACGGCGACGGCGCGCTCGATATAGTCGTGAACTCTGTCGGGCAGGGGACCTTGTGCTTCACCAATAGCGGGCGCGGGCATTTCACCTTGTGGGCGTCCTTGAATCCGGCGCGTTCCGGCGCTTCGCTGGCGTTTGCGGATGTCGACGGCGATGGGAAACTGGATCTGTACATCTCGAATTACCGTCTCTCGTCGGTGAGGGACGACCCCGGCGCGCGATACCGCGTCGGCCTCAAGGACGGACGTCAGCAGGTGCTCGAGTACAACGGACGCCCCACGTCAAATCCCGAGCTCGAAGGACGGTTCGTTCTGAGCGACACTGGAAAGATCATCGAAAAAGGCGAAGTGGACGCCCTCTATCTGAATCTCGGCGGAGGGGAGTTCAGGCTCGCTTCCTTCACCGATGGATCATTCCTGGATGAAGAGGGGCGATCTTTGGCGTCCGCGCCTCACGATTGGGGCCTTTCGGCGATGTTCCGCGACATCGATGGCGATGGGCTTCCCGATCTCTATGTGTGCAATGATTTCGAGTCGCCCGATCGCGTTTGGATCAATCAGGGAGGAGGACGCTTTCGAGCTCTGCGGAAGTCGGCGCTGCGGCACCTGAGCCTTTTTTCAATGGGGATCGATTTCGCGGACATCAATCGCGACGGACGCGATGACTTCTTCGTCGTCGACATGATGGGGCGCACGCCGCTGAGCCGCCAGTTGCAGATTGGAGGGGTTCCTCCTTATGAAACGCCGATCGGCGGCGGTCTGGAGCGGCCGCAGTATTCGCAGAACACCTTATTCCTCAGCCAAACGGACGGCTCGTTTGTCGATGTCGCGTTCCACGCGGGAGTGCAGGCTTCGGGGTGGTCCTGGACTCCGATCTTCCTGGATGTTGATCTGGACGGCTACGAGGATCTGCTGATCACCACCGGCCACCAGCGCGACGCGATGAACGCGGACGTCATCGAACGGAGCTCCGAAACCATCGGCTCGGGCAAAGCGACCTTTCGCGAGCTGCTGGAATTGAACAATCGATTTGCGAGGCTCGATCCGCCGCATGTGACGTTCCGGAATCGAGGCGACGGCACGTTCGAGGAACGCGCGTCCCTCTGGGGTTTCGATACGCGGGCTGTGTCCCATGGCATGTGCCTGGCCGATCTCGACAACGATGGAGACATGGACCTTCTCGTCAACAACCTCAACGGGGAGGCGGGCGTGTATCGAAACACAGGGACTGGATCCCGTATCGCGGTGAGATTAAAGGGGCGGAGCGGAAACACACAGGGGATCGGGGCGCGGATCTGGGTCCGGGGCGGCGCCGTTCCGGAGCAGACCCAGGAGTTCATCGCGGGCGGTCGATACCTGTCTTCCGATCAAGCTCAGCGCGTGTTCGCCTCAGGGGCCTCGGGCCGCGACATGGAGATCGAAGTGCGATGGCGCGACGGCGCGCGTTCGAAAATCTCCGGCGTCCGCCCCGGACGTGTTTACGAGATCTCGGAGCCTCGCCCCTTATCGACGCCAGACGCCACGCGGCGACCTTCTCCGGCCGCCCAGCCGCTCTTCATGGATGTGAGCGAGCGGTTGGGGCACACGCACAAGGAGGAGTTCTACAACGATCTCGCGCGACAGCCGCTGCTTCCGTGGCGCCTCAGCCAACTCGGGCCGGGCGTCTGTTGGCATGACTTTGACGGCGACGGCTGGCTCGATCTCGCCATCGGAGGCGGGAGGTCCGGGGTCATCGCGCTCTTCCGGGGCGACGCGCGCGGCGGATTCACGTCCGTCACCAACGGCGCGTTCAGCCGCCCACTGGCGCGCGACGCCACCGGCTTGGCGGGCATCGGGTCGCTGCTCATCGCCGGCTCCGCCAACTACGAGGACGGGGCCACCAATGGCGGAGCGATCCGGGTTTATGACACGGCGAAGGGCACGAGCGGCGAAAGCGTGCTGGGTCCGCTGGCCAGCACGGGTCCGATTGCGCTGGCGGATATCGATGGCGACGGGGACCTGGATCTGTTCGTGGGGGGACGCGTCCTGGGCGGACATTTCCCGGAGCCGGTCGCGTCGCAGTGGCTGCGCAACGAGAATGGCCGGTTCTTGAAGGCTCAGCGCTTCGAAGGATTCGGCCTGGTGAGCGGCGTGGTTTTCAGCGACCTGGACGGCGACGGGCTCCCCGACCTCGTCGCGGTGTGCGAGTGGGGGCCGTTGCGTTTTCTCCACAATACAAAGGGGGAGCTGACGCCGTGGGATCCGCCGGTGATTCTGCCCCGGCGCATCGGAGACGCGAGGCGCCTTGCCACCTTTGGCGCGCTGAACGGATGGTGGCACGGCGTCGCGGCCGTGGACTTGGACGGGGATGGGAGAATGGATCTGGTGGCCTCCAACTGGGGCAGCAACGGAAGATATCAGGCGTCGCCCGATCAGCCTTGGATCCTCTATTTCGGGGACCTCTCAGGCGGAGCGTTCGTGGACCTGATCGAGGCTCGGCCCTTCGCGGGACGGGAACTGCCTGAGCGCTCATGGCGGTTGGTCCGCGCCGCCCTGCCTTTCCTCAACGAGCGAATTCCCAGTTACGAAGCTTACGGGACGATGAGCGCGCACGAGATCTATCAGCAACGGCTCGCCGCATGCCGCAAGATCGAGATCGTCCTGTCGGATTCCATGGCGTTCCTGAATCGCGGCGATCATTTCGAGGCGGTCGAGCTTCCGGCCGAGGCTCAGTGGACGCCGGGCTGGGGCGTGTCCGTTGCGGATGTGGACGGGGATGGCCTGGAGGATGTTTTTCTCAGCCAGAACTTTTTCCCCATGAACCCCGAGACCGCGCGGCAGGACGGGGGCAAGGGCCTTTGGCTGCGGGGCGATGGACACGGAGGACTGACCACGATGACCGCGCTTGAGTCCGGTGTTGCGATCGATGGAGATCAGCGAGGCTGCGCCGTCGGCGATTTCGACAATGATGGACGCGTGGATCTCGTGGTGGCGCAGAACGGAGGCCCCACCCGGCTGCTGAGAAACCAGGGCGCTCGGCCGGGTCTTCGCGTTCGCCTGCGTTACGGGCCGCAGAACACGACGGCGACCGGCGCCTGTTTGCGGCTGGTCTACGGGGCGGAGTCCAAGGGACCCGCGCGGGAAATTCATTCCGGTTCAGGCTACTGGTCGCAGGACGCGGCGGTTCAGGTGATGGGGCGCGCCCGAACGCCGTCGGGCGTTTGGGTGCGGTGGCCTGGGGGCGAGGAGAACACCTATCCATTGACCGGGGAGCCGCAGGAGGTTGAAATCGACCGTTCGACCGGGAAGGTCATCGTGAAGCAATGAAACATTGGATCTGGATTCTCGTCGTCGTGGCCTGCCGCGTTTCCGCGGCGGAGTGGCAGACCGTTCCCGGGGGCCGCTGGAGGGCCTTGGCTCCGATCGCCGGCGACGCGGGCTTCACCTTGCTCCCCTCGTCCGCCACAGGGATCACGTTTACGAACGTTCTGGACGACCGCGTGTCGGTCACGAACCGGAATCTGCTCAGCGGCTCGGGCGTGGCCCTCGGGGATGTGGATGGAGATGGACTTTGCGACGTCTACTTTTGCTCCAGCCAGGCCGGAAATCGTTTGTATCGCAACAAGGGCGGTCTGCGATTCGAGGACATCACAGCCTCGGCGGGCGTCGAATGCGCCGGCCAGTTTTCAACGGGCGCGACGCTTGCCGACATTGACGGCGACGGCGATCTCGACCTGTTGGTGAATTCGATGGGCAACGGCACGCGCCTCTTCCTGAATGACGGACATGGACGATTCACTGAGTCCACCGACGCCGCTGGCCTCCGCTCGCGAACGGGCAGCACCTCGTTTGCCCTCGCGGATATCGACGGGGACGGCGATCTCGATCTCTACGTTTGCAATTTCCGTCCGACGAGCATCATCGATCGTCCGGGCACCCAGTTCAGAATCCAGCCGACGGATCGCGGGCCGGTCGTCGCGTTCGTGAACGGGCGGCCCACCACCGAGCCCGATCTTGCCGATCGATTCATCGTGAGTCCCTCGGGCGATGTGCTGGAGCTGGGCGAGGCGGACGTGCTCTACCGCAACGAGGGCGGAGGGCGTTTCAAGGCCGTCTCCTTCACGGACGGATCCTTCCTGGACGAGCAGGGGAATCCGCTCTCGGAAGCACCGCACGACTGGGGCTTGGCGGCTCAGTTCCACGACATCAACGGCGATGGATTGCCTGACCTGTATGTGTGCAACGATCTTTTCACGCCGGATCGTGTCTGGATCAATCAGGGCGGCGGCAAGTTCCGCGCCCTGTCCGCGCTGGCGCTGCGGAACAACTCCACGTTCTCAATGGGCGTGGACTTCGGGGACCTCAATCGCGATGGCTTCGTTGACTTCTTCACGGTCGACATGCTGAGCCGCGATCACACGAGGCGAATGACGCAGGTTTCGGGCGGCATGCGCGTGAGCCCGCCGCCGGGGTTGATCGACTATCGCGCCCAGCTGCCTCGCAACGCTCTTCAGCTGAATCGCGGCGATGGGACGTTCGCGGAGATCGCGTTCTTTTCCGGCGTGCACGCCTCGGAGTGGTCCTGGGGACCGATGTTTCTCGACGTGGACCTGGACGGTTACGAGGACATCCTTGTCGCCAATGGACAGCTGCGGGATTTTCAAAACGGGGATCTCGCCATGGCGTTGGAGGGGCTCAAGACGGGCGCCGCGTTCTCGTACGACCAGGTTCTGGAGCTGATGAAGCGCTTTCCCGGCCTCTATACGCCGAATGTCGCGTTCAGAAACCGCGGCGACGCCACCTTTGACGAGGTGGGATCCCAGTGGGGATTCGCGCTTCCCGTGATCTCCCAGGGGATGGCCATGGCGGACTTGGACAATGACGGCGACATGGATGTCGTGGTGAACAACCTGAATCAGGAGGCCGGGATTCTGCGCAACAACGGCGGCAAGCCTCGCGTGGCGGTGCGGCTCAATGGCGAGGGCGCGAATCCATCCGGCATCGGAGCGTTCATCCGGCTGAGCGGAGGCGCTGTTCCTGAGCAATCGCAGGAGATGATTTGCGGCGGACGCTATCTTTCGGGCGACCAGGCGCTCCGCGTTTTCGCGGCGGGATCCGTCGATCGCGAGATGGTCCTCGAGGCGCGCTGGCGAAGCGGCAAGGTCAGCCGGATCGCGGGCGTCCGGGGCAATCGCCTCTACGAGCTGGACGAATCCGAAGCGACCTCATCCCCGCGTCCCGCCCCGGCCGTGGTCAAGCCGCTCTTTTCAGACGCCTCCTCGTCGCTGAATCACTCCCATCACGAGGAGCCCTTCGATGATTTCGCGAGACAGCCGCTGCTGCCGCGGAAGCTCAGCCAACTCGGCCCCGGCGTTGCGTGGTGCGATTTGGATGGAGACGGCTGGGAGGATCTGGTGATTGGCGCGGCGCGAGGGCGGGCGCCAGCGGCGTTTCTGAATCAGAAGGGCAGGGGCTTCATCGCCTGGACCAACGCGCCGTTCCATCGGCCGGTCGGACGCGACCAGACCGGGCTCGCGTTCCTCAACGGCGTGTTGTTGTCCGGCGCCTCCAACTGGGAGGACGGGAAAACAAACGGCGGCGCGCTGCGACTCTACGACGCGAAGCACAAGGTAAGCGGCGAGGTCGTCACCGGCGTGGAGGCGAGCACCGGGCCGATCTGCCTGGCTGACGTCGATGGCGACGGCGATCTCGACCTGTTCGTTGGCGGACGCGCGATCGCCGGGCGGTATCCGGAAGCCGCGTCTTCCAAGATCATGAAAAACGAGAGCGGCCGCTTTGTTCTCAGCCAGAAGCTTGAAAAGCTGGGATTGGTCACCGGCGCCGTGTTCAGCGATATGGACGGCGATGGCGACCCCGACCTTGTGGTGGTTTGCGAGTGGGGCCCGGTGCGGGTGTTCTTGAACGACCAGGGGCGTTTCACCGAGCAGGAGTTGGGGTTGCGCAACACGGAAGGGTGGTGGAATAGCGTGACCACCGCGGACGTCGACGGGGATGGACGACTCGACATCATCGCGGGAAACTGGGGTTCCAATCATCCCTACAGCGCGAGCGTCGAGCGCCCGCGCCGGATCTACTTCGGCGATCTCCGAGGCTCAGGCGGCGTGGATATCGTCGAGACCTTTTTCGAGCCGCATCTGTCCATTCAGGCGCCTGAGCGGAACCTTCTTGTCGTTGGCCAGTCGTTGCCTTTTCTGCGCGAGGTCGTGGGCGGGTTCGAGGCGTATGGCAGGGCTTCGGTCGAGACTCTGTATGGCGAGCGGCTCAAGGATATGGGGCAGTGGAAGGTCACGATGATGGAGTCGACGGTGTTCCTGAACCGCGGCCGGAGTTTTGAGGCGCGCCCTCTGCCTCGCGAGGTCCAGTGGAGCCCCGTGTTTGGACTTGCGGCGGCGGACTTGAACGGCGACGGACACGAGGATCTTTTGATCGCGCAGAACTTCTTCGAGGTTCCCGGAGATGGGTGGAGGCAGGACGCGGGGCGGGGCCTGGCTCTGTTAGGAGACGGCGAGGGACATTTCCGGGCGCTGAAGGAAAGCGGTCTCGCTGTGTATGGGGAAGGCCGCGGCCTGGCCGTGGCGGACTATGACGGCGACGGGCGCTGGGACGCCGTCATCGCGCAGAACAGCGCGGCCACGCTGCTCTACCATAACGAAACCGCGGAGCCCGGAATCCGGATGCGGCTGGTCGGGTCGGACGGCAATGAGTCGGCGATCGGGGCGGTCTTCAGGGCGGAGCGAGGCGGCAAGTGGGGAGCGGCGCGGGAGCTCAAATCGGGCTCGGGTTACTGGTCGCAGGACAGCGCGGTGCAGATCATCGCCGCCAGCCCTGCGCCGACGCGCGTCATGGTGCGGTGGCCGGGAACGACGCAGTGGCGCACCAATGCCGTCCCGGCAGGCGCGAAGGAATTCACTCTCGGGGCCGCGGGGCAAGCCACGGTCGTCCGTTAGCGAGGCGCCAAGGCTCAGCGCCGGCCGGACTTTGCGCGGGACGCGGGCTTCGGACCGAACTTGGAGGCGGGCGGGCCGGGGCGGCGCTCGCGGACATTGCGGTCCCTGGCGTGGCGCGGTGTCGGGCGCTTCGGGGCGCGCGAACGCACGGAGTCGACGGTCTTGGGACGGGGCTTAGGGACCAGCGCGATCGGGCAGCCCTCGTATCCAAACGCCCGACGCATCTGGTCGCACAGATACTTCCGATACGCGGGCGAGAAACTTTCCTTGCGGTTCACGAAGAGCAGAAAAGTCGGCGGCTTGGTTCTCACCTGGGTGGCATAGAAGAATTTCAGGAAGTGCCCGTCGCCGCTCACCGGCTGCCGTCGCTCGATCGCGTCATGCAGCGTGCGATTCAGAATCGCCGTCGGCACCGTTTGCTTCAGCTGGGCCGCGACGTAGCGCACCGCCTCCAGCAACCGGTCGAGATTGAAGCCGGTGCGCGCCGACGTGAAGATCACGGGAGCGTAGTCGAGAAAGAAAAGCTTCTCCTGAACCCAGGTCCCGAACTCGGCCAGCATGGTCAACGGCGCGCCCGCCGTGCGCTCTCGTCGGTCCTTCTTCACCCGACGGTCCACCTCTTCTTCGCGGGCCTTGCGCACCACGTCGTTCATCAGGTCCCACTTGTTGATGATGACGATGCAGGCCTTCGACGATTCGACAATCTTGTCGGCGATCTTCTTGTCCTGCTCCAGGATTCCGGACTCCGCGTCGAGCACGAGGACGGAGATGTCGGAGCGCTCGATGGAATCCTCGCTCCGCTTGACGCTGAAGAACTCCACCGTGTTGTCCACGCGTCGGTTCTTCCGCATGCCGGCGGTGTCGATGAGGATGTAGCCCTGACGAACGCCCTCGGTGTCGACTTCGAAGGGGACGTCCACCGCGTCGCGCGTCGTGCCGGGGATGGGGCTGACGATGACGCGCTCCGACCGGGTGAGCGCGTTGATGATGGAGGACTTGCCGACGTTGGGGCGTCCGACGATCGCCAGCTTCAACGGAGGCTCGCCCTCGGGCTTGGCCTCTTCGGGGATGAACGGCGGCATGAGCTTGAAGGCCGCCTCCATGACCGAGTCGATCCCGCGTCCGTGGATCGCGCTCACCGGGAACACGAGATCGAAGCCCAGCGCGGAGAACTCGGCGGCCGCCGGCTCTACGCCGGCGTGGTCGCTCTTGTTCGCGAGGACAATGACGGGCTTGCCGCTCCGGCGCAGACGCGAGGCCACTTCGCCGTCCAGGGGCGCGACGCCTTCCTGGACATTGACCACCATGAGAATCACGTCGGCCGCGCCCATGGCGATTTCGACCTGCTCCACCGCCGCCTTCACGATGACATCCTCGGAGGATTCGCGTCGCAGCAGTCCGATGCCGCCGGTGTCGATCAGGGTGAACGGCCGGCCTCGATACTCGACCTCCGCGGTGACGCGGTCGCGCGTCACCCCAGGCTGATCGTGAACAATGGCGATGCGGCGTCCCGCGATTCGATTGAAGAGGGCGGACTTCCCGACGTTCGGACGACCGACGATGGCAATAATACCCGACATGGGCCCAGCATGGGGAACTTGCGCAGGCATGGAAAAGGAAATTATGAGGCGCATTGTCAGTCCCCGTCGTCTTGGGTAAGAGTTGCGGCCGCATGCGACATGGCAATTACCTCCTCCGTTGGGCTCTTTTCTGTCTCGCGCTGAGCTGGATCAACGCGAGGCTTTCGGGCGGAGCGATCGAGGCGCGGTTTCTGGGCAACACGAGGCAGCTCATCTTCGAGGGGCGACGCAGCGGCGAGGGCTACTTTTCTCCCGATGGGAAGCAGCTCGTTTTCCAAGGCGAGCGCGATCCGGGCAACCCCTTCTATCAGATCTATACCCTCGACTTCGAAAGCGGGGACGTGCGTCGCGTGTCCCCCGGGATCGGCAAGACGACCTGCTCCTTCTTTCGCCCCGGGTCGGACGATATTCTTTTCGCCTCCACGCACCTGGATCCCGAATGCTTGGCGAAGCAGAAGGCGGAGCTGGAATTCCGTGCCAGCGGAAAGACAAGGCGCTACGCCTGGGATTATGACTCCCAGATGGACCTCTTCGTCGCGAGACGCGACGGCTCCGGACTTCGGCGGCTGACGAAGTCGCTGGGCTACGACGCCGAGGGCTCCTTTTCTCCGGACGGACGCTGGATTGTTTTTTGTTCGCTGCGGGACGCGTATCCGACGGAGAAGCTCAGCACGGAGGATCGCAAGCGCCTGGAGACCGATCCTTCCTGGTTCGGCGAGATCTACATCATGAAGGCGGACGGATCCATGCCGCGACGGCTGACGCGCGCGCCGGGCTACGATGGCGGACCGTTCTTCACTCCCGACGGGAAAAGGATTGTTTGGAGGCGCTTCGATTCCACGGGCGTTAACGCGGATGTGTACACCATGCGCGCGGACGGCGGCGACGCGAGGCGGCTCACGGATTTCGGCGCGATGTCGTGGGCCCCGTTCTTTCATCCCTCGGGGCGCTACGCGATTTTCACGGCCAACAAGCTCGGCTTCGAAAACTTTGAGCTCTTCCTGGTCGACGCGGCGGGCGAGCGCGAGCCGGTTCGAGTGACCGACACGGACGGGTTTGACGGGCTGCCGGTCTTTTCCCCGGATGGACGCAAGCTGAGCTGGACATCCAATCGCACTCCCGAAAAGCAGTCGCAGATCTTCATCGCCGACTGGAACCACGCCGAGGCTCTTGCGGCGCTGGAGAAGTCCCCGAGGCGAGCGGGCGGCGGCGCGGCGACGTTGGCGACTCTGCCTGCGGGGCATGCTGATGTCGCGGATCACGCGTTGCCTGCCCGGCGATCTGTCGGCGATCCCGCCATCAGCGCGGCGGATCTCAGGCGTCATGTGGAGTTTCTTGCGTCGCCCGCGTTGGAAGGCCGCGCGACGGGCGGCGCTGGCGCGGAGAAGGCCGCCGCCTATCTCAGCGCCGAGCTATCGCGCTTGGGGCTGAAGCCGCTGCCCGGGCTGGCGAACTTCGAGCAACCCTTTGAGTTCACTGCGAGCAATGAGGTTGTTGTTGCCGAGAATCGCTTGGAGTTTGGGCCGGGCGAACGCGGGACGTTCGCGGTGAACGCGGACTTTCGCCCCCTGAGTTTCAGCGCCACCGCGTCGGTGACGGGGCAAGTTGTCTTTGCGGGCTATGGGTTGGTCGCGCCCGGGAAGGCGGGCGAGGGCTACGACTCCTACGCGGGTTTGAACGTTTCCAACAAGATCGCGCTGGTGCTCCGCTATGTCCCCGAGGCCGTGGACGCGAAGCGGAGGCAGGAGCTCAACCGCTACGCGGGATTGCGCTATAAGGCGATGATGGCTCGTGAGCGGGGCGCGCTCGCCCTCCTGGTCGCCGCGGGCCCGAACTCGCCTCAGGCGGGGGAGCTGGTCGGACTGTCCTCGGATGGCAGCCTGTCGGGATCGGGCATCGCGGCGATTTCGGTCGGCAGCAATGTGGTGCAGGCGTTGTTCCGAGCTGCAGGCAAGGACGTCGCGACGTTCCAGTCCGGCCTCGACAACGAGAATCCGCACGCCGAGTCGGGGTTCGCGATCCCGGGCGTTCAGGTCTCCTTGGCCACCGCGGTTCGGCCGATCCGTCGTCGCGATCGCAATATTCTCGCGCTGCTTCCTCCGACCGCCGGCGTGAAAGAGTATGTCGTGATCGGCGCGCATTACGACCATCTCGGGTCGGGCGACCACAATTCGCTTCAGCACAAAGACGAGGAAAACCAATTTCATCTGGGCGCGGACGACAACGCCTCGGGCGTCGCCGCCGTGCTCGAGCTCGCCGAGGCCTTCGGGACGGATAAACCGCAGGGGAAGGCGCCCCGCCGCGGGCTCGTCATCGCGTTTTGGTCGGGCGAGGAGCTGGGGCTGCTCGGATCGGCGCACTTTGCCGAGCATCCGATGCTCCCGCTCACGCAGATGGTGGCGTACGTCAACTTCGACATGGTCGGACGCCTTCGCGACAACAAACTCATCGTCCAGGGCGCCGGCAGCTCCGCTCGATGGCGGGCTCTCATGGAGAAACGAAACGTCTCGTCGGGATTCAGTCTTGTGCTTCAAGACGATCCCTATCTGCCCACGGATGTGACGTCGCTCTACCCGAAGGGGATTCCTGCGATCAACTTCTTCACGGGCAGCCATGAGGATTATCATCGTCCGAGCGACACGGCCGAAAAGATCAACTACGAAGGCCTGGAGCGTATCGCGCGGTTGGCCCAGGGAATCGCGCGCGACCTGCTGAATCCAAAGGAAACGTTGGGCTACGTGAAAGTCGAGCGCAGCGGATCAGCAGGCGGCAGCCGCGAGGGGTTGCGCGCCTATCTGGGGACGATCCCTGATTACGCGGCGGAGGTCAGCGGCGTTCGTTTGAGCGGCGTCCGTGGCGGCAGCCCGGCGGACAAGGCGGGGCTGAAGGGCGGCGACACCTTGGTGGGCTTCGCGGGACAGAAGATCGCCAACATCTATGACTACACCTACGCCTTGGACGCCGTGAAGATTGGCCAAGCTGTTGATATCGAGATCCTGCGCGATGGGAAGCGGCTGAAGATCGCCGTGACCCCGGAGGCGCGCAAGTGATCCGGTAAGACTTTGCCTTCGATCCAGTAGAATAGAGTAGCGGCCAAAGCCCGGCCCGCCCACAACCGAGGCTCCCGCTGGCTCTATGAAACGAACCCTCCACACCGGACAGTTTCTTGCTCCCGCGCTCGCGCTGGGACTGGGGTTCGCCTCGCTGGGATCCGCGACAGCCTTCGGGGCCACGGCGACGTACGAGATCATCGATCTGGGCGTGTTTCATGGGACGCGCGCGGAGGGCAGGGTGATCAACGATCAGGGCCGAATCCTTTGCGTGGGTTCGCCCGTAGGAGGATCAGGATGGTACCTGAGCGAGGACGGCGTCGAGAGCGAGCTGGCGATTCTCTCTGGGAGTTCCTCCACCCTATTCACGGGCTTGAACGATCGGGGATTCCTATCGGGAACCGCCAGCTACCCGGGACCGCGTGGAACCGCGGGATTCGTCGGCGCTCCCGGAAAGGCCTTCTCGCTCGCGCCTCCGAATACGGAAGGCAAAGGGCTCAATAACGTCGGCGCCGGCGTGGGCACATGGTACACCAGCGCCTCCTTCGGACCCTACTATCCGCCATTCGGAGTGCGGCGCGCGATGCGGTTCTTCGGCGGCTCCATGAGGGATCTAGGCACTCTCTCGCCTGATAACCCGTTTTCGGACAGCGACGCCCTGGCGATCAACGACCGCGGCACCGTGGTCGGGTGGTCGACCTTTGGCGGCAAGGTCGGCAAGAAGGCCGTGCGATGGGTGGGCGGAGGCAAGATCGAGAGCATTCACATCGCTCCCCTGGACGGGAGAACGAATAGCGCGGCGATCGCCATCGGTTCGGATGGTTCGATAGCGGGTTACGCCTTCAACTTTCCCACTGTGATGGATGGGATCCCGTTCCTTTGGACATCCTCCAACGGCATGCGGGCTTTGCCGCTGCTGACGGGCGACAATCGCGGGGTGCCTTTGGGGATGAATGGCCGGGGCGAGGTGGTTGGGGCGGGCGTCTCCAGCGATACCGCGATTCTGTGGACGACGAATCGCGCGTTGATCCTTCAGGACATGCTTCCCAAAGGATCTGGATGGGACCTGGACGTGGCCTACTCGATCAATGATTCCGGCCAGATCGTGGGTTACGGAAAGAAGGGAGGACAAACACGGGCGTTCCTCATGAGCCCGGGTCGCGCGCCTTCGCGCCCGAATGTTCGTTGGGAACTCGTGGATCCGTATCCCTCGCTGATCACGCGTCGCGGCGTCACGTCCAACCCCGAGGCGCTGAGCGCGGCGGGCGGGTTGCGCGCCGGATTGGCGGCCGACGGCGCGGCGAGACTGCTGTTGCGATTGGAAAGCGACAGGGCGGGAGAGTTCACCGTGAGCCTCGACGCGTCCGAGGGCGCCTTGGGCGTGGCGGGCGACGTCAAGGAGGACGGGGTTCTCCTGATGCCCGGGGACCCGGCTGAATTGTCCACGGCGCATGCGCGGACGATTCCCAAGACCGCCCGCGGACACCAGGCGTTCGTTTTGTACCGGGCGCCCCAGGTCTTCGACCGCGTCGGGGAGGATGACAGCCATTCCGCTTTCCGGTTGCTGGCGATGTCGCTCCGTTTTCATCCCGATGACGGGGACGAGGTGACGGAAGGGATGAATGTGAGCATCGCGCGCGCGCCGGTGGTGGTGTTTCACGGCTTATGGTCGACGATGAACGAAGCGTTCGGAGGTTTTCGCAAGCAGATGCTGTCGCTGATCCCCGATCTGCAAATCACGGGTCCTGACTACCCGAACGCCTCCTCCTTCTACTCAAATCGCAATCGGGTCCGGGATGGAATCCAGGACGCGCTGGATCTGTTTCGGTCGAAGGGCTACGCCGTCGCGCGCGCGGATGTGTTTGGGCACAGCATGGGAGGCGTTCTCAGCAGAATCTGGTCGCAGCATCCACGGTCCATCCGAGCGAACAACTACTACGCTGGCGACATCCAGCGACTGGTGACACTGGATTCGCCGCTTCACGGAGCTTTCATCCCGGATGCCCTTCTTGCTCTGAGAGCGGCGGATCCCGATCTTTATGCTGATCTCGCGACTGTGATGCGATCGCTGGGATGCCCGATTGATGACGGGGCGGGGCGCGATCTCTCCACATTCAGCGACGCGATGAGGGACGCGAACATCCGGACCGGGATCACCCCCAGCCATGCGATCATTGGCGACTACGAGGTCGACGGAACCTGGGTGGGGCTCATTAAAACCTTGGGCGCGAACTTTGACATGACAGGGATCGCGCGGCTGCTTCAGCGACTGTATCCGTCCAGCGCTCCGCTGGACACTCATTCAGATCTTCTCGTGTCTGTTTCGAGTCAGGCTGGAGGCCTGAGCCCGGGGCAGACGAGCATACACGGCCACTGGCACATGGGGGCGGCGAATCAGCCCGACGTGGTTCTGGTGTGCGATGCCTTGCTGAACACTTGGCCCGATCATCCGAAGTACGCGCGCGGCTTTCCTGCTTGGTCCCCGCCTCTGATCCTCCACGCGCCGCCGCCGCCCCTATCGCTGGCGTCCGTTCCTCCTCCTCCTCCGGGAAAGCTCACGATCGTCGCGCCGGCGGCAGGCGCTGTGTTTCGATCCGGTCAAACTCTGAGCGTGATCGCAAGCGCCTCGGATGGGCTTACGCCAACGACCGTGGTGCTCGCGACGCGCGGGATCCTGGACGAGAACCCCGACGGGGCTCTCGCGTTTTCGCTGACCCTCCCCCCTGAGGCGATCGGACCCCAGACCATCACGCTGCTGGCGCTGGACGCGGGTGGAAAATGGGTGTCGGCCAGCGTGGGAATCCAGGTGAATCCCAACGGGGTCGCGATCGGCCTGCGCGCTGAACCCGGTTTCGTCAGCATCCATGGCGTAGGACGGACCACCCAGGCTCGGTTCCTCGGCTTGTATTCGGACCAGGTGGAGCACGACGTCACGTCCAGCGCGGTCGGAACCACGTACTCCTCGAGCAACACGAATGTCGTGACCGTTGACGCGGATGGCGGGCTAATCACCCAGGGCGCGGGGTATGCGACGATCCTGGCGAAGCTTGACGGGCAGACCGCCACGATGGACGTCTACGTGGAGGCGCCTGAGTTTGCCTTATTGGCGCCAGAGTTGCGCCTGAACGTCGATGGCTCGCAGGTTCATGTGCGGATTCTGGGCGGGGATGAAGGATGGCGATTGGAAGCCGCCGATTCGCTGGAGCCGCGATCAAAATGGGCGCTCGTGAGGGCGATGTCCGCCGAGGACCCCGAGGACCTGGAAGTCTCCGTTCCGCTGCCAAGCTACACTCGATTCTGGCGGCTGGCGAAGCCGTGAACTGGGGTTGACCTTGATGAGCAAGACTCGCATGCAAAACCCCCGAGAGACGCCGCAGCGTCAGCCGTCCTTCCGGAAGTGCGCAAAGAGGGTGTTGAAGCCTCGGGGTCGCGCGTAGTCGTAGTCGGTCATTCGGAGGCTCCGTTCCTTGAAGAAGCGGTCCCGGCGGAAAACCCACTTGGAGATGTACAGATTCCACATGTCCAAGGCTTCCAGGAGTCCGCACTTCACCTCGTGCCCGACGGGCGCGAATCCCTGGTCGCGGCCGATCTGTTCGAGAAACTCGATGGAGTAATGCCGGTGGTCGATGAGCAGCACGGTCGGATCGAGAACCACTGAGAGCCAATGACGGTTGGGAGTGGAAAGCAGGAAGTGTCCCCCGGGCTTCAGGACGCGGCGGACCTCGGCGAACATCTTCGGCTCGGTGTTTCGCGGGATATGCTCGATCACTTCCCACGAGACAACGGTGTCGAAGGAGCCCGCCGGATAGGGGATCTCGATCGCGGAGCCGACCTTGAACTCCACGCGGGGATCGGTGACGTGCTTTCGGGCGGTGTCGAGGTCGGCGTCGGTGACATCGATGGCCGCCATCCTCGCGACGCCGACATTCGTCGCCCACTTCTCGAACCACCCGTATCCGCATCCGACATTCAGCACCGACATCCCATCCACCCGCGATTTCGGAACAAAGGAACCGACGGTGAATGCGAGTCGTCCATGGAGTTCCTCGGGAGGAGGCTGGTTCAGAATGTTGTGCATGTCTGTCGATTCCGGCGCGAGCCGAGCGCGTAGCAAAGCGGAAAACCCAGAGGAGCTGAAGGAAAAATGTGGATGCGCGGCGTTGAGCGCCATCGCTCCCCCTGAAGCTCCATCATCGCTTCGCTCATCCAGGGCATGAGCGGGATTCAGCCTCGGCAAGCGCCGCGGCCTGGAGGATCCCGTTGGCGCTCTCCTGGGCTGTGGAGTTTTGTCCAGTGTGACAAAAGTAAGGGCGCATGCGCGATCCCGGGGCTTAGCGCTTTCATGAACCGCGCGGAATGAGCGAATTGAGGCGAGGTCGTGAGGCCCCCGAGGGGATGCGGAATAGCTCTCGCGTCCCCGCGCGACGAAGCGGAGCGGGTGGCAGGGGTTGTGCTCATGCCGCGTCGGCCTCCAAAGAAGGCCATGCCCTGGCGATGGAGGGTTTCTCTGTCGCGGAGCGCGGGCCGAAGGGGAGTGAGAGCACGGACGTGCTTTCTCGGCCGCGTTTGCCGGGAATGAAGACTTATCATGAAGACGGGCTACTTGATCGACATGGATGGTGTCATCTACCGGGAGAACCAGTTGATTCCTGGCGCGGCGGATTTTGTGCGCGCGCTCAGCGCGAGCGGGACGCCCTTTCTCTTTTTGACCAACAACTCCGCCCCCACTCCCCAGGACCTGGCTGTCCGTCTGGAGCATCTGGGGATTGCAGGACTCTCAGCCCGCCATTTCTACACCTCGGCGCAGAACACGGCGGACTTCCTGAGCGAGACCGACCCGGGCTGCACCGCCTTTGTCCTGGGGGAGGGCGGGCTGCACACGGCGCTTCATGAACGTCGAATCGCCAACGACGCGATTCAACCGCGTTATGTGGTCGTTGGCGAAGGCGCCTCGACCACGGAGAAGCTCGGAAGGGCCCACGAGTGCATCGAACGAGGGGCGCGGTTGCTCGCGACGAATCCTGACAATTGGTGCCCGGTGTCGAGCGAGAAGACGCGTCCTGGCGCCGGCGCCACGGCCGCGTATCTCGAGGCGAGCACGGGTCGTCGCGCCTACTACCTGGGCAAGCCCAACGGCTATATGTTTCACCGGGCCCGAAGGAAGCTGGTCGAGATCACCCTGAGCGAACCGGAGCAGGTGATCATGATTGGCGACACCATGGAGACGGATATTCGCGGCGCGGTCGAGGCCGGGATGCAATCTTTCTTGGTGCTGAGCGGGTCCACCCAGCTGGAGGTTGTGGGAGATTACGTCTATCAGCCGACACGCGTGCTTCAAAGCGTTGGGGACCTGACGGACGAGGTGATGACGGGGCGTGAATCTGACCGACGCGACAGCCCCGTGTTCACGCAGGGATCTTCACAGCTTCCCCGATCGGGACAGCGTCATCAAACGGATGTCCTGGCGCTCCACAAGCCCCGCCCGCGCCCGGCGATGACGAAGTGATCGGGCTAGGGTTTCGCGCCGGAGGGGGAGAGCGCGGTCATGGCGGCTTGAATCCTTGTCTCGAGCTCGCGGATCGCGGGGGCGTTGCGACGGGCGGGGGGCAGTTTGGCGAGGTGCGTCAACGCCTCGGAATAGGCCGCCTTCGCCTCCATCCCACGACCCGCCGCTTGAAGGATTTCGCCTTTGCGAGCGCACCAGGTTTCTTTGCGCGGGGACTGCGCGATGATCCCATCCAGCCGCGCCACCGCCGCGTTGGTCTGGTTGAGTCGGAGCTCGAGGTCAATCGCATGAAGCTGGAGCGTGATGATCGGTCCCAGCCGCTTGAGGCCCTCATCGAGGCCTTGCAGCGCCGCCTTCATCCCCGCGGCGTCCTCGGCGCCGAGGGCTTGCGCTCGCTCGATGTAGAGCTCGGGCTGCGGGTTCTCGGAGTGAAGGATGGCGAGGGTGAAGTCGCGCGCCGCGGCGTCGCGATTGGTGAGTTGAAGCTGAACCCGCGCGCGCGCGGCCAACCCAGGGACATGCTTCGGCTCGCGCGCCAGAAAACGATCCAAATAGATCTTCGCGCTCGACGGCCACTTGACGTCGCTGAGCAACAATCCGCGCGACAAATCCAGGATTGGCATGTTGGTTCCGAATTTCTGCGCCGTCTCAAGATCCGTCCAGGCATGGTCGAAATCCCCGTGGCGGCGATACAGTTCCGCGCGACGATAATAAAGGTCCGGATCGCGAGGACGCTGCTGAAGCTCCTGCGTGACCGCGACGATCATCGCGTGGGTGTCGCCGTGGCCCAGCGCCGGGCCAGCGGAGATCACAACCCAAAGAGCGAGCGCCGTCGCGATGCCTCCCCACCCAGCCTGAGATCGGGCGAAGAACCCCCTCGCGGCGGACGGCGTGGTCCGAGCCGCGCAAGCCGCCCAGCCTGCCTTATCGCAAGCCGCCAACCTGCGCGTTCCTGCCGAACATTCCCATGTGAGGAAGCGCGATCGAACCGTGGAGTCGTCTTGAGCCATGGGGGATGGGAGGGCCGCGTCCGCTAAGCCAGCAGCTGTTGGATCACTTCGCCCGCGATGTCTGTGAGCCTGAAGTCGCGGCCCTGGAAGCGATAGGTGAGCCTCTCATGGTTCACCCCGAGACAGCGAAGAATGGTCGCCTGAAAGTCATGCACGGTGGCGGGCTGCTCGGTGACGTTGTAGCCCAGTTCATCGGTGGCGCCGATGGTCTGGCCGCCTTTGATGCCGCCGCCGGCCATCCAAACGGTGAAGGCCTTCATATGGTGATCGCGTCCGTAGTTTCCGTTGCCCATGTCGCCCTGGTTCATGGGCGTTCTGCCGAACTCGCCGCCCCAGATGACGAGCGTGTCCTCCAGCAGGCCGCGCTGCTGCAGGTCCTCGATGAGAGCGGCGGAAGGACGATCCACATCCTTGCATGTGCGCGTGATCTCGGACGGCAGGCTGCCATGGTGATCCCATCCCCGGTGGTACAGCTGAACGAACCGCACGCCGCGTTCGACGAGCCGCCGCGCGAGAAGGCAGTTGTTCGCGAAAGAGGGCTTGCCGGGCTCCGCGCCGTATTTTTCGAGCACATGCTGAGGCTCCTTCTTGAGGTCCATCAACTCGGGGACGCTCGACTGCATCCGGTAGGCCATCTCGTAGGCCTGAATGCGCGTGCTGATCTCGGGATCCTTCACCGCGTCCCACTCGAGCTGATTCAGGTCGCGCACGCCGTCGAGCAGTCGACGTCGAACAGGATCGCTCATGCCCCTTGGGTTCGAGACGAAAAGAATGGGCTCGCCCTGCGAGCGGAACTCGACGCCCTGGTGATTGCTGGGAAGAAAGCCGCTGCCCCAGTAACGCGTGAGCAAGGGTTGATCCTGTCCGTGGCCGGAGGTCAGCACGACGAAAGCCGGGAGCTGGGAGTTTTCGCTCCCGAGCCCGTACGACAGCCAGGACCCCAGGGTGGGGCGGCCGGCTTGCGTGCTGCCCGTTTGAATCATGGTCACGCCGGGGTCGTGGTTGATGGCCTCGGTGTGCATCGACCGGATGAGAGAGATCCGGTCCGCTATGCGGCTGATATGGGGAAGGAGCTCGGAGAGCTCGGCGCCCGACTGGCCGTGCTTGCTGAACTTGAACTTTGTTCCCACGCACGTGAGCTTTTGTCCGGCGAGCTGCGCGATGCGCTGGCCCTTGGTGTAGCTCTCGGGCATCGGCTTGCCGTTGAGTTCGATCAGCCGCGGCTTGTAGTCGAAGAGATCCAGCTGCGACGGGGCGCCGGACTGAAAGAGGTAGATCACGCGCTTGGCGCGCGGCGGATAGTGCAGGGGCTTCAGAACCCCGGGTGTTCCAAGGTCCGTTTTGCCCGCGTTCGTCTGCGCCTTAGAGGAACTGGCGGCGAAGAGCTGGGGGCTCAGGAGCGAGGACAGCGCGACGGTTCCCAGCCCGCGGGAGGCGCGGCTGAACAGCTGTCTGCGGGTCATCTGCCGCAGGAAATCCGGAGGGAGGTTCATGGCTTCAAGGCTTCGTGAGGGTTTCGTCGAGATTCAAGAGAACATTGCCGACCGCGGTCCACGCGACCAGCTCGATCTGGTTCAGATCCGTTGCGGGCTTGGACTCTCCGACGCTCAGCAAATCCAGGGCCGCCTTGAGGTCCTTCTCATACGCGGCAACCATGTCCTTGTAGACGCCCAAAATGACCTTCCTCTCGGTCTCCGTCGGGTCGCGGGCGAGGACGGTCTTGTAGGCGAAGCGGAGGCGCGCGTCCATCGAACCGCCGCCTTCCCGGAGGACGCGAGCCGCGAACATGCGCGCGGCCTCCACATAGCCCTTCTCGTTGAGCGTGACAAAGGCCTGGAGCGGCGTGCAGGTCATGCTGCGTTGTTCGGTGCAGATCGCGCGATCGGGAGCGTCGAAGGTCATCATCGCGGGATTCAGGACCGTTCGTTTCCATAGGGTGTAAACGCTGCGACGGTAGAGATCCTCGCCCTTGCTCTCGTCATAGCGATTCCCGCCAAACATCCTCTCCTCCCACAGCCCGGCCGGCTGGTAGGGACGCACGCTGGGCCCGCCGACCGCCCTGTTGCGGTCGAGAAGCCCGGCGTAGTCCAGGGCGCAGTCGCGCAGGGTCTCGGCCGGGAGCCGGAACCTCGGACCCCGCCCGAGCAGTCGGTTGGTCGGGTCCTTGGCGATCCCTTCCGGGCTGGGTTTCGAGGACTGACGATACGTCGCCGACATCATGATCTTCTTGAGCGTCCGTTTGACGCTCCACCCGGAATCCATGAAATCCTTCGCCATCCAATCCAGCAGCTCGGGATGCGTGGGCTGTTCGCCCTGGGTGCCGAACTCGTTCCCTGTTTTCACGATTCCCAGTCCAAAGAGCGAAGCCCAGAGTCGATTGACCGTCACGCGGCTGAGCAGGGGATGGTTGGAGCTTGTCAGCCACTGGGCCAGGGCGAGGCGATTCGTTTTTCCCTGACTGGGGAGCGGCGGCAGCACATGCGGGACGCCGGCGGTGACGCGGTCGCCCTTGTTGCGATAGTCGCCGCGCACCCGGATGTTGCTGGGCCGCCCCTCGGGCATGTCCTCCATCACGCGAAGGGTCGGGATGCTCGCGTAGAGATCCTGCTGCGATTTGCGGGCGGCGGCCAGTTTCGCGTTGACGTCCTTCAGCGTCGCGTCGAAGTGATCGCGATAGTAGTCTTTCAGCTCCTGGCGTTGAGCGGGTGTTCGTTTTGGTGGTTCCGCAAAGAGCGCGGTCTGCGCGGAGGGGGGCAGGGAGAGGAAGTCGGCCCAGCGGTCGGGCGTCTCCGTGGCCGCCACTCGGAGCCGGCCGATCGCGTGCTGCCCGGACGCGGACTCGAACTTCAGCTTCAGGTGGAGAATCGCCCCGCCGTTGAAAAGGATCGGATCGCGCAGCGCGAACAGCGCCTGGCGCGGACCTCGCAGCTTCTCGTCGTAGCCCGCCACCGCCCAGCCGGTCTCGGGCTTGTCGTCGATGGCCGCGGACGCCGGAAAATCCTTCTGCTGGAGATCCGCGACCGCGCGATGCAGACGCGCGGTCTCGCGAAGGACGGGTTGCTCGGGGAGGTGAAAGACAAAACCCTGCGCGCCGCTGCCGTGATGCGCCTTGAGAAGCAGCTTGTTCTCCCCGGCGCTCAGGCGCAGTCGCAAGATCGATGGCTCCTTCGCATTCCCCTTAAACACCTTGCCCTCCTCGACCTTCTCCCCATTGAGCCATGCCTGGAACCCGCCGTCGGTTCCGACGCGCGCCTCCGCATATCGCGGCGAGCGGTTGGTGATCGTGCGATAAAAATACGTCACCGAATGCTCGCCCCACAGAGGCTGAACGGCGTTGTCCTTCCAGGCTTGGGTTTCGGTCCATTTGAGGCGTCCTTCTTCGTGTGTTTGCTTCAGGTCGACCGAGCCTTCCGGGATGAACGCCTTCTCGAAAACCTCCTTCGCGTTTGCGGCCTTGAAAGCGCCCAGTATCGACCAGTTTCCCCAGCCCAAGTCGGACACGGAGGGCTCGCCCGACGGGTTGGCGCTCTCGGCTTCCAGCTCGACGCTGGTGAGCACGAAGTTCCCGTTGGCGCTTCGGCTTGCGCCTCCGAGCGGGAGCGAGTCATGGGTGAGCGCCTCGATGCGGAACGCGCGCAGGTCTCGGAGGTCGGAACGGAGCGCGACGTCATAGACATCCTTCTCGGGATTCTTCCCGGCCACCAAGATCGACCGATCCTCGAGGACCTGGTGCGTGGCGCCGCCTGAGGCCTTGAAGTCGGTTGGCGGGAGCGTTGTCCAGGGCGGAGTCACGGAGCTCCTTTGGTCGGCTTCCCATTTCGCCTGTCCCTTGTCGTCGTCGGGATTGTCTTTCGCGAGCAGCTCTTTGCGTTGCCCCTCCAGCGAGACGATTTCGTTCGTCATCCGGGTCAGCGCGGCGGTGTTCTCGGGCGTGGGCACCTTGATGAAGGGCGGGGCGGGGTCATTGTCGAGGCCGCGTTCCGGGATCTGGTTGAAGAAATCATAGAGCTGATAGTACTCACGCTGGGTGAACGGGTCGTATTTGTGGTCGTGGCACTCGGTGCAGGCGATGGACGAGCCCAGGTAAACGGTGCCGAAGGTGTTGACGCGATCGGTCACGTACTTGTTGGCGTATTCGTCGGGGTCGGCGCCGCCTTCAGTGCTGCTCATTCCGTTCCGCATGAACGCCGTGGCCACCCGATCCTCCAGCGTCGGGTTGGGGAGGAGATCCCCGGCGAGCTGCTCAAGCGTAAACTGGTCGAAGGGCTTGTCCTGGTTGAAGGCGTGAATGACGTAGTCGCGATACTGCCACATCGAACGGGGCACATCGGCGTGATAGCCGTCGGAGTCGGCGTAGCGAGCGAGGTCGAGCCAGTGCTGCGCCCATCGCTCGCCGAACGATTTCTGCTTCAGCAGACGATCGAGCATGGACTCGTAGGCGTTGGCGCTCTTGTCGTTCACGAAGGCGTCCACCTCAGCGACCGTCGGAGGCAGTCCGGTCAGGTCGAGCGTCGCCCGTCGGACGAGCGAATGCTTCTCCGCCTCGGGCGAGGGCTTGAGGCCTTCCTTCTCCAATCGCGCGAGGATGAACCGGTCGATCTCTCCGCGGGGCCAGCTTCTGTTCTTCACATCGGGCAGGGGGCCCTTCTCGGGAGGCACGTACGACCAGTGCGGTTTCCAGGGCGCCCCCTGGCTGATCCAATCGCGGAGCAGGGCAATTTGGCTCTTGTTGAGCGTCTTTCCCGTCTTGGCGGGCGGCATGCGATCATCGGAGTCAACCAGCGAAACCACGTCCAGCAACCGGCTCGTTCTTGGATCGCCCGGAACGACCGCGCGATGGCCAGATTCTAGCTTCCTGGTCGCGTCCTCCTGAAGATCCAGGCGCAATCCGCCTTTTCGCTTGTTCTTGTCGGGTCCGTGGCAGGCGAAGCAATTCTCGGCGAGGATCGGACGGATGTCGCGGTTGAAGTCGATGGCCTTTCCTTTGCGAGCCGCGCCGCTCTGCGGCTCGGCGAGGATCGGGGCGGCGTGGATGAGCGCCGAGAGGAGCAAGGCCGCCCCAGCGAGGCAAACCGAGGTGGATGGCCGTGGACTGTGTCGGAAAGGGCACCGACTCTCTGGATTTCGTGGGCGCGTCATGACCATAAAAGCCGACCCCTGGAGCGCGACATGGCGGCGCGCTTCGGGGTTGGATGTGTGGACAATGCACGAGCCCGCGTTCCTTCGTCCAGAGGCATTTCGGGCCCGCGGACTGCCGGCGTCTTCGGGTTGCACGCTAAACACGCTAAACACGTGAAATGGGAACGGACTGAGGAGCGAGAAGACCGGATTTTCTGTTCCACTCCTTTAGCGTGTTTCGCGTTTCGCGGGCAACCTCCCGGACCCTGCCTCCCCCTACTTCAGCGGAGCCCGGTCAAGGAGATGTCTGCGGTTGGTGGAAACGTGGTAAGCGAGGATGTCACAATCGTTGTCGGGCGTTCCTCGGCGTTTGTGCTTGCCCTCAAGATCGAACTCAAACTAGAAGCAGGTCTGTTAACCCGTGAATGTGATGTGCCCGCTCCGACCAGCAATCGTTCAGCCTGGGACAGCGCTTCCTCTGCCTCGATGGATGTCTCATCGCAAGCGCGCTCATCAGCACGACTCCCCGCCAGTATTTCAGCAACCACCAACCCAAGACCTCATATGAAAGCCAAACGTAGACTTATAGGAATAGCAATCGCGGCCTGCGCGATATCCCTTTTTTCCGACCCCGCGGACGCGGCGATTACCGGGCAGTGGGACTTCAAAGGCGGCAACCTTCAGGCGACCATTGGCCAGGACATGGACTACCTGGATGGCGACACCCAGGCTCGCACGGCGTTCGGAACGACGACGAGCTTCGGGATCCCCGATATCGGAGGCGTTGCGGTGAAGGTCATGAAATTCCCGGCGGCGGCCGACGAATTCGGAGGCTACTTTGTTCCCATTGGCGCGGCGCCCAACGGGGGCGGCGGGAACGTGAACCAGTACACGGTGATCATGGACGTGTTTTATCCTTCGGCGTCCTCGGACAAGGTTCGGACGCTGTTCGTGAGCGACGTGAACGCTGGGTCCGCCAAGCTCGCGCAGCGGGGCGAGGTGTATCTGGATTCAAACAACTCGATCGTCCTGTCCGAGGGCGCGGGCGAGGGAACGGTGACGGCCGGCGCCTGGCACCGCATTGCGATCGCGGTGGACGCCACGAGCGCGACAAGCACAACCGTCAAGTACATCGATGGAGTGAAGGCGGGCGAACTCAAGACGCCCAGGGGAGGCATCGATGGAAAGTTCTCCGTGTATTCGGCGCTCAATCTGTTCAATGACCTGGAGACGAACTCGCAATCCGGTTTCATCGCCAGCTTGCAATTCCAGGACGAGAAGCTGACGGATGGGCTGCTGGGCGCCTTGGGCGCCCCGGTCCCTGGAGGCATTTTGACGACCGCGCCTCCGACCCCCTATGTGGAGTCCTTGTCTCCTTCCTCGGATCTGCGGTTCCCGGGCCGATCGACGATTGTGCCGAACCCTCATATCGAGATCGTGCTCACCGACGGCATCACCGCCGTCGATCCGACGACGGTCAAGTTGTCGATCAACAAGAAGAGTGTAGTCCCGACAGTAAACCGATCTGCCCCCACCACTACGATCTCGTATGACATCTCGGAATTCCTTCCCTCCCTGTCGGTGAACTCGGTAAGCCTGAGCTACCAGGATACCGCCGCGCATCCGCTGGGGGTTCAGTTCTCCTTCATCGTCGGCGGCTATGTCTTGGTGCCCGCGCAGGCTGCCTTGCCCTCGGGGTCTGGCACGGATTCCGGTTTCCTCTTCAATGTGGCGCAGGCCCCTGCGGAGTCCGCAGGCACGCATCTTCAAAACAGCTATTTCCGGGCGCTTCAGCAGCTCGACGGCACATTGCTGGATCCGGATAACAACCCTTATGCGAACGACGCGGACCCCTCCTCGGCGAACGTGGATGTGATCGATTTCGAATTGGCCGGCAAGGCGCTCAAGGCGTTTCCCAACGGCCCGGTCTCGCTGTTCCCCGGCATCCCCGGCGTCAATGGCACGAAGGACAACTTTGCCGATGAAACACTCGCCTACCTCGAACTCTCCGCGGGCACGCACGTGTTCGGCGTGGATGTTGGGATCGAGCGCGTGGACGCGCCTCCTGGCGGCGATGACGGCTATCGCCTCTACGCGGGAGCCAACCCCAGGGATCAGTTCTCCACGCTTGTCGGCCAGTTCGTCCGGACAGGGGATAACTTCAACGACCGACAGAACTTGAATGAATTCACCTTTGTGGCGCCGGTCGCAGGCCTCTATCCTTTCCGCCTGGTTCACTGGCAGAACAATTCAGGGGCGAATCTCGCTTGGTACTCGGTGGACACCGCCACCGGGGACAAGATTCTCATCAACGATCCTAGCGATGCGCGAGCCATTCTGGCCTATCAAGGCACATCAGCGGTTCTGCGCGAGCCTTACGTGGCGGAGTTCAGCCCGCCCTCCGGCGCGGCAGGCGTCGCCGCAAAGACGCCGATCACGGTCGTGCTCGGGGATGACGGAAGGGCCGTTAAACCTGGGTCGGTCAAGCTTTCGCTCAATGGGACCGTGGTGAAGCCCACGATCACCAAATCCGGGACATTCACCACCGTCTCCTACGATCCGAATGCCACCCGAACCGCCGTGACCAACACCGTTGAGATCACGTACACGGACGACGCGGCCGTCCCCGTGTCCTTCACCCAGAGTTGGCAGTTCACGATTGTGACTTCCGCCAACGTCGAAGCGGTCGTCACCGGACAGTGGGACTTCCAGACCGGAGATCTGTCCGCCACCATCGGCAAGGATCTCCAGTATCTCGACGGCCCCAGCGGGCAGTCCAAGGCGAATACCCAATTCGGCTTAACCACCGATCTTGGCGTGCCCGATATCAACGGCGTTCCTACCAGGATCATGTTGAGAAAGGGGCTCACCTTGAACACGATTGGTTACATCATGGATCATCAGGTTCCGGCGAACGGCGGCGGACAGCTGGTGAACCAGTACACAATCATCTTCGATATCTTCAAGAAGGGCGGGACGACGTCGCTGTTCAACTGCCAGAACACGAACAACACGACCGATGGCAGCATCTTCTGGCAGGGGAATGACATCGGCCAGGGATCCGGAGGATATGTGAGCAAAGGGACGGCGACCGCAGGCGCATGGCATCGCATCGCGCTCGCCGCCGACATGGGCGCGAGTCCCCCTGTCATCACGAAGTTCGTGGACGGCATCAAGCAGCAGGACTGGATCCAGCCTGGGTTGGATCTGCCTCGCCGCTCGTGGCAGAAGCTGGTGCTCCTCATCGCCGACGGCGACAACGATGACATGACCGATACGTACATCAGCAGCATTCAGGTCCGCAGCGGCAAGCTGACCGATGCTCAGCTCGTCATCTTGGGCAAGCCCACGGCTAACAAGATACCTGCGCACGTCGCGGAGACGCATGTGACGGGTCAGTGGGACTTCCAGGCCGGAGATCTCTCCGCGACGGTGGGCCAGGACCTCCAATACCTCGACGGTCCGAGCGGCCAATCCAAGGCCAACACTCAGTTCGGTTCCACGACAGACCTTGGCGTGCCCGACATCGACGGAGTCCCGAGCAAGATCATGTTGAGAAAGGGCCTCACGTTGAACACGATTGGTTACATCATGGATCATCAGGTTCCGGCGAACGGCGGCGGACAGCTGGTGAACCAGTACACAATCATCTTCGACATCTTCAAGAAGGGCGGCACGACGTCGCTGTTCAACTGCCAGAACACGAACAACACGACCGATGGCAGCATCTTCTGGCAGGGCAATGACATTGGCCAGGGATCCGGAGGATATGTGAGCAAAGGGACGGCGACCGCGGGCGCATGGCACCGCATATCCCTCGCGGCGGACATGGGCGCCAATCCCCCTGTCATCACGAAGTTCGTGGACGGCATCAAGCAGCAGGACTGGATCCAGCCTGGGTTGGATCTGCCTCGCCGCTCGTGGCAGAAGCTGGTGCTCCTCATCGCCGACGGCGACAACGACGATATGACCGACACCTACCTGCGCAGCATCCAAGTCAGCTCGGTCAAGTTGTCGGACGACGACCTGATCACGCTCGGCGGCGCGTCGCCCTACGGGATTCCGGTGGTCGTGTCGCAGCCGGTGTCGCTCTCGATCGTCGTTAGTGGAGGCTCCATCACGATCGCATGGCCGCCAGCGACCGTGGGATTCCTACTGGAAAGTTCCGACGATGTGGCGAATCCGACGTGGGGGCCTGTTCCTGGAGTGGTGAACAACCGCGTCACGATCAACACAGGCGACGCCTCTGCCCAATACTTCCGGCTGCGCCACCTGTAGTCAGGTTCGTCAGTCCGTCAAGCGATCCCATCATAGAGAGCCTCGACGCCTCCAGGCGCCGGGGCTCTCCCTTTTTCGGGGACAGGCGTCGCGCGTTAACCATTGACCCCGGGAGCGTGGCCGCGCTAACGAAGGCGCATGAACCCTGAGAGCGCAGCCCTTCTATCGAATGATCGTCGACTGTTCCTTAAGCGCATGGCCGCGGGGATCGTTGGAGCGGCGGGCGTCGGAAGCTCGCTCGCGCAGGAGCGCGGCGATCGTCCTCCAGCCTCAACAGGTCTTCAGGTCCTGAATCCGCGCGGGCGCGTCCCGGTCAGCTGGATTATTGACGACTCCACATGCCTCGTGAACCTCAACAAGTTCGCGATGCCCCAGTTCGACGCCGCGTTCGGCGGGTCCAATGCGGTGTACCAGCGGAACTGGCGCGATTGGCCCAATGAGATTCCCGATCGTTTCGTTCGCGAGTTTGGGGAGTGGTGCGCGTCACAGGGAGTTCGTGGGAAGTTCAGCGTCGTCCCTTATCCCGCCGCCGTGGGACGGCTTGATCGATTCCTGCCGGGATGGAGCCAGAAGGAGCTGCGCGAAAGCCTGGAAATGATCCGGACGGTGATGATGCCGAACTGGGATATACATCCCGAGATGGTCACGCACACGCGGGTGATCGACCTGAAGACGGGGCAGCCGTTCGCCGACTCATCGCTGAAGTTCATGGAGAACTGGGAGTGGACCACGGGACGCGGCGTGGGCGAGATCGCCGACTACATGGCCTACGCTCTTGGGATTTTGAAGGAGGCGGGGCTCGCGTGCGAAGGCGTCACCACGCCCGGCGGCTTTGGCGTCCGCGCGCTCCCCCAGCTCGCGCAGGCGACGTTGCAGTCCGTCCGCTCCGTGTTTGGGGCGGAGATCCCGCATTACTTCCGACATCTGTTCGATCGGGGCGCCGACAGCGTCGCGCCGAGGGTGGAGTACGCGCGCCGGCTCGACAGCGATCATCCCGAATGCGTCGTGAGCATTGTCGCGTGCACGGGCGACTGGACCGGCGGATGGGACAACACGCCTCCCGGCGGCGCCGACCGATTCATCACGTCCGATCTGGGCGGAGGGCGCATGGTCGAGATCATCGCGCGCGGGGAGCCCGCGATCGCGCTTTCACACTGGACGGGCATTTATTTCAACGGGGAGGAGCAAGGGTTTCAGATTCTCAAGGAGGTGGTGCGGCGGCTGAAGGCGCGGTTCGACAACTTGATTTGGATGAAGCTGCGCGAGATCGCTCGGTATTGGGCCGCCCGCGAGCTGACGACGCTGAGCGCGGACCCGACGGGCGTGTCCGTTCACGCGCCCTTCGCCTGCCCCGACTTCACGTTGAGATTGCCCCGCGGATGGAAGGGCGCGCCGGTGGTGGTGTCTGGGGCGGAAAAGCGAAGTTTGCGGGAGGCGAGTCGTCCGCTCCTGCTCGAACAGAACACATGGGCTCGCGATGGGGAGGCGCCGGTGATTTGCTTCGATCTGGCCAGAGGCGGTTCGCGGATCGAAGCGCGGTGACGCGGGAAGGCGGGCTGGGGGCCCCGTTGAACGCGCTCCTCCAGGGCTGGGTCCGACCTCTACTTGTCGACTGATTTCGGTTTCCCGCCGAAAACCGAGCGGAAGAAGCCCTGCTGCGCGAGTTCCTCGCGTCGGACCTTCAGCTGGCCGAGCGTGGCCTGCCAGTTGATGAACATCTTGTGCCACTCGTTCTCCAGCGTCTTGAGATTCCCCTCCGTGAGCTCGCTCAAATAGCGGATGGACGGAGCGGTGGAGATCAGCGCGTGGGCATCCTCGCGCCGGATCGGGAGATTCTGCAGCTGCGCCATGATCAGCTCGAGCTCCTGGGTGAGCACGCACTTGATCTCGAGGAATTGCGTCTCGTCCTCGGGCGTAAACTTCTTCGTGCGCGCCAGCCCAACGTAGTCGTTGAACTGTTTCCAACACTCCAGATGATGCTCCAGGCGTGCGACGGTTTGTTCGAGGGCTTTGCGGTTCATAGGCGTGAAGTATTCAGTAGCTGGATTCCTCAAGGCTGGTGGGCATGACAAACACGACCGCGCTGCCCTTCATCTCCTTGGCGGTGATCTTGAGCGTCGAGTAGTGAATATGGATTTCGTTGACGCGAATCCGGGATTGCCGCGCCGCCCGGAAAGAGTCCATCACACATCGTCCGATCTCGCGCACATGGGCAAGGGGAAACGACGTGGGCAGCGTGGAGCTGACAATCGAGCCCTTGCGGTCCATGGTGAATGTCCCCGAGGGGAGCCTGGTGAGGTCCGTGTCGGTGCTGCGCCGCAGAAAGGGAATGAAGTTTAGCAGACCCATTTGGTCAGAATCGTTCGCAGGATGTCCCGCATTTCACCGAGCTGCAGCGAGCTTTGGAACCCCACGCAAACATCGCGCGTTCCCACGGGGCTCACGGCGTACTTTCTTTCCCAGCCGATGAAGAAGACGCGTCGCACGTCCCCGGCTCGCAGCTTTTCCCCCAGCGCGCGGAACTCCTTCATCGATTTGTGGGTCCAGTCCGCGACCTGCTTCGGGTCATGGATGCCCCAATGGTCCTCGCTGACCCCCGCCTGCTCGTCCAGCACGATCGCGCATTCCACGCCCGCGTAGCCCGAGAGATCGGAAAGCACCGGCGCCGGCGGACCGGAGCGCGCGCCAGCGACGGGGTCCTGCAGTTCTGCCTGCGCGGCTTCGTCGAAGGCCTGGGCGCTGTTGAGCAACAACCCTTGAACGGAGGTGAAAATGGTGCGCGTTCGGTTCTCGTCGCCGGGCAGCGATTCGAAGGTGCCCTCGGTCCAGGAGATGATTCTTTGGAACGCTTCCTCGCCTTTGAGCTCCTGGGTCTCGGCGTCCACAAGATCGCCGCGAACGAGCCAGAGCCTTCCTTCGACAACGCCATGCGTGATCCGGAGCACCGAGGTGCTCTGCGCCAGGCACTCGATCTGGATGATGTCGGCGAGGCTCTTGTTCTGCACTCCGCGGAACCCGATCTGGGCATCGCGCCGCATGAGCGCTTCCATCGCCTCCAGAAACAGGCCGGTCTCATGGTCCGTCTCCGGTTTGAGCCAGTACTGGTCGACTCCCAGGGCGTATGCGCGCGCTCGGAATTGCTCGTCGTGCAGGCTGGTGAGAACCACGAGCCGTGTTTGGGGGTGCTTGCGACGGACGATCGAGATGACCTGCAGGCCGTCCATGCGGGGCAGGTTGAGATCCACGATCATGAGCCCGATCTGCTCCGACTCGAGGAGTCCCAGCGCGCGCTGTCCTGAGTTGGCGGTCAGGACGCCGCCGGCAACGGTGACGTGCTGGGCGAGCAGCTTCTGATACAAACTCAGGAACTCCTCGTCGTCGTCGACGATCAATACTTTGGTGAGCCCAACCATGGAACAGCAGAATGAAACCGCAACCGGTTCAATGGGTCTATCGACACGGAGGGGTTCAACTTTAGGCGTCAAGCATGAGTATCGCGCCAAGGCGCGCGCTTCAGGAGCTTTCAAGGCCGCTTGGCGTACGCTTTGCTGACGCGGCCCGAGGCATGTTTGGATTTGTCAAGAAGTGGCTCGGAAAGAAGGGACAACCGACCGGCGGCGCGCCGGCGCTTTCTTCAACACATACCCACACCCATTCCCCATCCGCCGCCGCGGACGCGGCCCGCGCCGCCGCCAACGCCCGCGGCCACGGCGGGAGCGCCCCGGCTGTCGCCGCCCGGCCTCCGGCCTCCGTTGCCGCCGTCAGCGTTGCTGAGCCCTCGCCTGGCGACACGGCTTCCGACGAGAACAGCGTGACGGACTCCGGGGAGATTCGCGTATCGCTTCTTGGCGTCGTGGATTTGTTGCCAGCTCAGCTCAAGCCCATCAAGGCCGTCGGAGATGTTGCGAGTGTCCAGATTTCGATTCCGCTGCGCCTCGTTCTCGGACAGTTGGCGCAGGGTTGCGCGCGGATCCCATTTGGCGAGCTCAGGCGGCTCGCGCCGACAGGTTTCTTCACCGCGTCGAGCGAACATGACGCGAAGCCGGTGGATCTGCCTTTGCGTGAGGTGCTGCCGCAGTTGAGCCAAGGGACCTACTCGCGCCGTTCCCATCAGCAGGCCACCTACGTTCCCGAGGAGGTCACGAATGTCTTTGCGGCGCGAGGCACCTCGATCGCATCCACCCACAAGCCTCAGACGAACGCGGTGTCGGCGCCTGCTTCCAAACCGACGGCTGCGCCCGGCAAAACGGGCGGCCCGTCCGCAACGCCTGTCGCGGCACGGCCCGGATCCGCCGCGACGGCTTCGGGTCCTACCAGCCAGTTCAAGAAACCGCCATTGCCCGCGCCGCATTTGCCGCCCGAGCCTGCTGGGAGGGCGGCGAAACCTGCCGATCTGGCAAGATCGTCCACCTCAAGGGGGACTGCGATCGTACAGAAGCCTTCCGCGCCCGCGTCCCCGAGCGCCAAGGGTCCGGCGATTCCCGGAAGCGGACTGACGCCTCCTGCGCCACGTCCGGCATCACCGCCCGCCGCCCCTGCCGCGCCGCAACAGAAAGCCAAGACGGCCGGCGCGGAAGCCCCGCCCGGCGCGCCATCGAAGCCGATCGCGGCTCCTAGCCTCCTCGCCGCCATGCAGGGCGGCGACTCCACGCCCCAAAAGTCCGGTCCTGCGGCCAGGAAACCGGGCTCACCGCAGACCTCGAGTCCAGGGCCTGCCTCGTCGGCTCCAGCGGCTTCAATGCGCATGAAGCCCGGCGAGACCGCGCCTGCCGCGTCGCAATCCGATTCCGCCTCTGGCGATTCAACTCTTTCGACGCAGGTCGACGACAAAGCTGTGTTCGCGGTTCCTCTGGCGCAGGTGTCCTCGGGGTGGCCAGGGGATGTCACCGCTGAGATCGCTTCATGGGGTGTGGGCGATTCAGCGCTGATGCTGCTGGTTTCCGAAGTGAATCTGGCCATGCGGCGGGGACGCGTGCAATACCCTTGGGGAGAGATCCTGTCGCGACTGAGCCCTGCGGCGCCTCCCGGGGCCCAGTCATCGCACGCCGATGTGGCGCTCGACCTTCCGTTGCAAGTGATCGCTCCGCTGTTTCTCGCCGCCCGGCAAAGCGCGTCGGGGCAGGAGCGCGCCCGTTCGAAGTTCGACGCCTCGATTCCGGACATGTTTCAAGGGGGAGCTCCGGCGGCGCCTTCGGTCCCCGCGCCCGCAGCCTCGACAGCGTCGGCTCAGAAGCCCCATGCCGCCACTGGGGCGGTGGCGCCCGCCGCGGCGCAGGCGCGTGTTCCCTCCGCGACCAAGGCCAGCGCGCAATCGAGCCCAGCCCAGGGATTCGTGGCGAAAGTCTCGGTCCAGGCCCCGCCTGTTCCCGCTCCCGCCGACCCCGAGCCGTCTGAGGCGTCCGGCGAGCTTCTGTCCATTCCGTTGGCGATGATCGACGAGTCGTGGTCCGATGCGCTGAAATCGCAGATCGCCCACGCGCAGATCGCGGGATTGAAGCTGAACCTTCCCTACGAGGAGGCGAACAAGGGGCTGAAGAACGGGAAGCTGGAATATAATTGGAAGCAATTGTGCGAATGGATGCACCCGGCCCTTCCGGAAGGTTTGGGCGCGGACCACGCGGACAAGATGCTGACGCTTCCGTTGAAGGTGGTGGCTCCGATGTTCCTGGGCCAGTTCAAGCCGGGTCGCGCGACGAGGAAGGCCCAGGTGAACGAGGAGATTCCCGACCTGTTCTCCGGGGGTGGCGCGAGCGCCATCGACAGCTCGAATCACGGGACCCCGGCGCCGGCCGTCGCGGAATCCTCGCCCGAGACGCAGAAGCATGGAGCGGCCCATCCTCCGGCCGCGCCCGCCGAGCCATTGGGAGCGTCCTCCTACTCGACGACGCAGTTTTTCCGGAAGCCCCCCGCGGATCTCGGAGAGCTGTTCGGCCAGCCCGGCAAGCGCAACTGGACTCCCCAGGAGGTGGTGCAAAGCACGACACGGGTCCGCGGCGTGGCGGGCGCGGTGATAGCGATGCAGGACGGGCTTCTCGTCGCGGCGCAGTTGCAATCTCCCTGGCGCCCGGAGGCCACGGCGGCGTTTCTCCCCCAGATTTATTCCCGGATGAACCAGTACCTCAAGGAGCTCGAGGCCGGGGACCTCGACAGCGTCACTTTGAACACTCCGAGCGGCACGCTCTTCGTGTTCACGGCGGGAATCATCTACTTTGCGATTGTGAGCAAAGTCGGAGAAGAGGTTTCCCTGCCAGCAATTCAGTTAATCGTAAAGGAACTTAGCCGACATAGTAAGTAGGCCTGCCTCCCGGAGGGCCACCGATCGTCATTCTGTATGGCAATTATTAATCAGGCGACCAAGGAACTTCAGGTCAAGATCGTGTATTACGGTCCCGCGCTGGGGGGCAAGACGACCAATCTGGTCCAGGTGCACGGCAACGTGCAGACCGCGCAAGGCAGCAAGGGAAAACTCGTGTCCCTGGCGACAAGCTCCGATCGCACGCTCTTCTTCGATTTCCTTCCCATCGAGGCGGTGGCCATCAAGGGCTATAAGACCAAGTTCCAGCTGTACACGGTGCCGGGGCAGGTCATTTACAACACGACGCGTCAGCTGGTTTTGCGGGGCGTCGACGGCATCGTGTTCGTCGCGGACTCGCAGTACGAGAAGATGCAGGACAATGTGCAGAGCTTCGGGAACCTGGAGGAGAATCTTCGGTCGTTGAACCTGAACATGGCCGAGATTCCGTACGTTCTGCAGTATAACAAGCGGGATCTTCCGAACTCCGCTCCGATGGAATACATGGAGTTCCTTCTGAACAACCGCGAGGTGCAGGTGCCCTCATTTACGGCGTCCGCCAGCAAGTGCGAGGGCGTGTTTGAGACGCTGAACATGATCACTCGCATGTTGCTGCACAAATTCATCAACGAAAGTCAGCGGAAGGCCGCCTGATATGCCCACATTGCCCCAGCTCTACGAGGAGGACATCGCGGTGATCAACCGCGCGCTGGACCAGCTGATTCGCAGCACGGAGGCCTCCGTGGCGCTGGTCATCGACAAGGGGGGCTTCCTCATCTCGCACCGGGGGGAGTCGGGATCCATCGACACCACGAGCCTTGCCGCCTTGGCCGCCGGCTCCTTCGCCGCAACGCAGACCATCGCCAGCATCGTCAACGAGCCCAACTTCAGCAGCCTCTATCAGCAAGGGGAACAGTTCAGCCTCCTCGTCTCGAACATCGACGACTACGCGTTGCTCGCCGTGGTGTTCCGCGCCGGGCTGAGCGTGGGCGCCGTCAAGTATTACGCCGCGAGCACCATTCGCGCGGTGGGCGCCCAGCACTTGGTCGCCTCGCAGAGAACTCCCGAGGGCGGCCTTGATCTGTCCATGCTCAACATGGCCGATACCTCAGGCCTCTTCCAGCGTCGCACGGCCTGAGCTCTCTCGGGCTGACGCCCGAGGTTGAGAGCCTCCCCGATTGGGCGCGGCTTGCGTTGCCTGCTCCACGCGCGAGACGAGGCCGCGCGTCCTTTCCTGGGTTCACGAATAACTCTGGCCACGCCTTTCACCGCTGGCTACGGTCCCGGGCGTGATCCTATGAAAGCCTCCCGCCTCATTCCCATCGCCATCATCGTCGCGTCGCTCCTGCCCATCGCATCGCCGGTCGCGGCGGCCGAAAAGACCTACGAATACGGCCCTGACTCTCTTCCCCACGAAGGAGTCCCGCAGGGCAAAGTCTCCCAGCGCTCTTGGGTCAGCAAAATCTTTCCCGGCACCACGCGCGACTACTGGGTGTATGTGCCGGCGCAGTACGACGGATCCAAGCCCGCCTGCGTGATGGTGTTTCAGGACGGCGGCGGATACGTGAGCACAAACGGCCAGTGGCGCGCGCCGATCGTCTTCGACAATTTAATCCACAAGGGAGAGATGCCCGTGACGATCGGACTCTTCATCAATCCGGGAGTCGTTCCCCCGCGCGGCCCGAACGCGCAGCCGCGATTCAATCGAAGCTTCGAGTATGACGGGCTCGGCGATCGCTACGCGCGATTCCTGATCGAGGAGATGCTCCCGGAGGTCGAGAAGACGCACAGGATCAGCGCCGATCCGAATGATCGCGCTCTCTGTGGCTCGAGCTCCGGCGCGATCGCGGCCTGGACCGCGGCCTGGGAGCGTCCGGACGCCTTTCGCCGCGTCTACAGCACCATCGGCACCTTCGTCGGCCTTCGCGGCGGAAACATCTACCCTGTCCTGATCCGCAAAACCGAGCCCAAGCCCATCCGCGTTTTCCTCCAGGACGGAAGCGCCGATCTGAACATCTACGGAGGCAGTTGGTGGGTCGCGAACCAGGACATGCTTTCGGCTCTCGAGTTCGCCGGCTACGACGTGAACCACGAGTGGGGCGACGGGGGACACAATGGAAAGCACGGCGGCCCGATTCTGCCGGATGTGCTGCGCTGGCTGTGGAGGGATTATCCCAAGCCGATCGCCAAGCCTGTCAACAACCGACAGCCCGTGATGGAGGTGCTGCTCCCGGGCGAGGATTGGAAGGAGGTCGCCGCCGGATTCAAGTTCACCGAAGGGCCCGCGGCGAACGCGCGAGGAGAGGTGTTCTTCACCGATATCCCGAACAGCCGAATCCACAAGATCGCCCTCGATGGGAAAGTGACCCTCTTCGCCGAGAACACACAGAAGGCCAACGGGCTGATGTTCGGCCCGGACGGACGCCTTTACGCCTGCCAAGGCGGGAGCAAGCGTGTGGTGGCCTACGACGAATCGGCCAAGGAGACCGTCCTGGCGGAAGGCATCGAAGGCAACGATCTTTCCGTCAGCCATGGCGGCAACATCTATGTGACAGAGCCCTCGGAGAAGAAAGTCTGGCTGCTGCGACCGAGCGGGGAAAAGCAAGTTGTCGACACGGGAATCAGCCGCCCCAATGGCGTTCGGCTCTCGCCGGATCAATCGCTTCTCCTTGTGGCCGACACCGCCGGGCAGTTCGTCTATTCGTTTCAAGTGAACGAGGACGGCTCGCTCGCTTTCAAGCAGCCGTATCATCATCTGCACCTGGTGGACGGGAAAACGGAGAGCGGCGCCGACGGCATGACTGTGGACACGCTGGGTCGTTTGTATGTCGCCACACAGGCAGGGGTGCAGTTCTGCGACCAGGCCGGGCGTGTGAACGGCATCATCCCGAAGCCGCAGAGCGCCTGGCTTTCGAACGTGGCGTTTGGCGGAGCCGGTTTCGATGAGCTCTTTGTCACCTGCGGCGACAAGGTCTATAAGCGCAAGACCAAGGCCAAGGGAGCGCTGAGTTATCAGTCTCCGATCAAGCCCCCCGCGCCACGGCTCTAGACGCTCGTTGCGCGGCCCGCCTCGCCGCGGAGTTCCGCGTCGTGGAGAGATGAAGGAATCCTGGACGTGAGGCGCCACGGTTCACCGGGCAATGCGCGGGCATGAGGGACGCGAGGAGAACTGAGTCCAGGCTCTACAGGTCTGGACTGCTTGAGAACCGAAGCGTCAACGAACGGCAGGTCATCGCCTCCTCAAAGGCTCCGCTGGAGTTCCGCCGGGCTGACGGTCGCAGTGCCCACATTGCCCACCACGACTCCGGCGGCCTGGTTTGAGAACGCCGCGGCTTCCAGGGGCGAAGCGCCGGTCGCGATCGCCAGAGTGAACGAGGCGATGACCGTGTCCCCCGCGCCGCTCACATCAAAAACCTCCTGCGCAGCCGTGGGAATGTGGATGGGCTTGCGCTCCCTTTGGCAGAGGAGCATGCCGAGTTCGCCCAGCGTGATCAGAAGGACGGCGGGCGAGAGCTCCGACAGAAGCGTCGCCGCGGTCGCGAGCAGCGGTTTGTCATCCAGCGGATTCGCCGCCCGCTGGGTGTCGTGCAATCCTGACAGCTCAAACGCCTCCTTCCGATTCGGGGTGATCAGGGAAAGCTGATCGAGCTGGAGGCGATGAACAGGCTTGGGATCCAGGCTGAGCCAGACGCCGTTCGCTCGACACATCGACTTGAGCGCGTCGAGCAATCCCTGGGTGACGATCCCCTTGCCGTAGTCGCCCACGATGACAGCGTCGCATCCGGGCACGTCGCGACGGAGCGCGGCGATCAATCCCTGCGTGGCCTTCTCGTCGAGGGGATCCTTGGTTTCGCGATCGACGCGGACCAGTTGCTGTCGGTGCGCGACGATCCGTGTCTTGATGCTCGTGTGCCGTTTCGGATGCTGGAAGAGCGAGCGGCAGCTCACGCGCTGCTCGGTGAGGAGATCGTGGAGTCCGGCGCCCGCGAGGTCTTCGCCGACGACCGAGTACAGCGCGGCGCGCGCTCCCAGCGCCGAAAGATTGCGCGCCACGTTGGCCGCGCCTCCGGGCATGTAGCTCTCGCTGGTGAATTCGACGATCGGCACGGGGGCCTCCGGCGAGATGCGCGCGACATCTCCCCAGATGAACTGGTCGAGCATGACGTCGCCGACCACCAGCACGCGGGCGTCCGCTGAGCGCGCGAGGAATTGACGAAGGCGTTGCGCGGAGAGGGCGCGTCGTGGGGTCTGTGAGGCGTCGGACATGCTGGGCGAGGGCTTGTTAGTTCAGGAAAGCGGTGAGCGGGCTTGTGGGAGAGGCTTGCAGCAGGCTCGCTCCGAGGCCGATCTCATAGGCGTCGCGGCCGGCTTCGACGGCGAGCCTGAAGGCTCGGGCCATTCGAGCCGGATCTCCCGCGACAGCCATCGCCGTGTTGACGAGCACCGCGTCGGCGCCCATCTCCATGGCTTCCGCCGCGTGGCTGGGCGAGCCCAACCCGGCGTCGACCACCACAGGCACCGTGGCTTGCTCTATGATGATCCGAATCTGGTCGCGCGTTTCAACCCCACGGTTCGATCCGATGGGCGAGCCCAACGGCATGACCGTCGCCACGCCCACGTCCTGGAGCCGCTTTGCGAGCACCGGATCCGCGTTGATGTAAGGAAGCACCGTGAAGCCTTCCCGAACCAGCTGCTCCGCGGCGGAAAACGTCTCGATGGGATCTGGGAGCAGATAGCGCGGGTCGGGGTGGATCTCCAGCTTTATCCATCTGGGAAGCCCCGCGGCGGCGGCCAACCGCGCCAGCCTGACCGCTTCGGCCGCGTTCATCGCGCCGCTGGTGTTTGGGAGGATGAGATAGCGTTGCGCGTCGATGAACTCGAGAATGTTGGCGAATGGATCCTTGGCGCCGGAAAGATCCGCGCGTCGCAGCGCCACCGTGACAATCTGGGTCCCGCTGGCGGCGAGCGCGTCGCGCATCAACTCCGGAGAGGCGAACTTTCCCGTCCCCGCGAACAGGCGGGACTGAAACTCGCGGCCGGCGATCACCAGAGGACGGGCGTTTGGCAACATCGGCCGCGAGATTAGGCGCGAGCCCGGAAGGTTGTCGAGGGCGGGCTCGATCCGGTTATAGCTTGCGCGGATCCAGGATCACGTGGCGGATTGTTTTCCGCTTCCAGGTGTAGCTGATGTGCACCAGTTGATCGCGGGTCTGTATCACCGCCGGATACGAAAGCTCCCCGTCCTTCACGTCCTCCAGCGTCAGGACCGTTCTCCATTCCTTCCCGTCGGCCGACAGCGCCACCGAGATGGGCGTGCGACGAGAATCGGAGTCGTTAAACACGAGCAGGCCCCGGCCATCGTGAAGCACGGTCGCGTCGATGCCGCTGTTGGGGTTCGGAAGCTGTGTGCGCTCCATGGGAGTCCATTGGCGCCAATCGCCGTTCTTCATCCAGCATTCCGTGATCACCTTTTGGCGGCTGCGGTTCAGGATCTGCGTGCGCCCATCGGGCCATTGGAGAATCGTGGGCTGGATCGCGCCGAAGGCCTCGCGCGAGTTCAAGGGGCCGGAGCGCTCCCATGTCGCGCCGAGGTCGGGCGTGCGCTCCATCTGAACGCGCCAGCCATCGTCCTCGGTGCTGGAGGGACAGAGCAGGGACCCGTCTGGAAGAACGACCGGCTTGTTGCGGATCGGACCGAGCTGTCCCTCTGGCAGGCGCCGGGGAGTCGACCATGTTCTTCCCGCGTCCCGCGACGTGATGATCATTCCCCACCATCGCGAGGGGCTGGGACCCACTTTGTAGAAGAGGAGCAGGGGGCCCTGCTTGGGCTGATGGAGGACGGGGTTCCAGCACGGATGTCGCGTGCCGTCGGCCTGGACTCCGTCGGCGACGCGGGTGGGCGCCGACCACGCCCGTCCGTCGAATCGAGCGGTCCAGATGCACACGTCCGGATGCTTCTCATGCGTCCCGCCAAACCACGCGGCCATCACGCCGTCGCTCGTTTCCACCAGGGTTGAGGCATGGCTTTCGGGGAAGGGAGGGTTCTCGGCGACGAAGCCGCTGAACAGGACGGGCCCGTCTGTGGCCGGCGTCGCGCCTTTCCAAGTCGTCGTCGCGGGAGTCGTGACGCATCCGACGCAGGCAAAGAGGAGCCCTGCGGCGATGGCGGAACTCCAGATCAGGGAGGAGAAGCCTGCGGTCATGGCGAAGGGCGGCGGTGAGCCGAATCGGGGGCTTATTTTTTCGCGGGAGGCTTGGGCGCGGTGATCATGGGGAAGTCGTCGGTCCGGAAAGGAATCGCCGGAAGTCCATCGCCATTCCAAAGGTTCACCACGGGGAAGTCCGCCCACCCGAAGCGCGCCGCGACCGGCTGCGCCACTTTTGGGCTGCTCACAACGACCGTGTTGTTCCGGATCTCCGCGTCCGCCCACACGAATTTGCGATCGGCGCCGGCGATGGCGAAACCCTTCAGGGCTTCGCCGTTTGCCGCCTTCAGGCCTCCCGCGTGATCCATCCGCAGCACGAGCTTGCTGCCGTCGCGCGACATGGACCGATACTGGGGACCGGAGTGCTCAATCTTTTGTCCGTAGGCAATCCGCCGAGCCGCGATCGCGAGGCGGGCGCCCACGGGTTCTTTCTTCTTGGGGTGGATATCCTTCTCGTCGCCGACGTCGGTGATCACCGCCATCCCCACCTTGGGGAGGGTCTGAGTCGCGAGGAACTGGGCCTCGCGAAGCTCCGCCCAGCTGCTTTCCGCGGGCTCGGGCTTGATGGCAAGGAACGGCGCCAGCTGGACGAGCATGAACGGGAAGCTGCCCTGACCCCAGTCCTTGCGCCAGTTCACGATCATGTCGGCGAAGAGCGAACGGTATTGCTCAGCGCGTCCGGCGTTGGATTCACCCTGATACCAGATCGCGCCCTGGATGGCGTAGGGGATGAGCGGGGCGATCATTCCGTTGTAGAGCTCGGTCGGGCGCCACGGCGCCCAGGGGCTGTTCTTGTTGAAGGGCTTTCCGGCGGCCTTCGCCTCATCGCGCTCCTTGTTCAAGCGTTCAGTGGCCTCCTGGTATTGCTTGGCCGCCGCGGGGTAGGGATCGAGGATCTCGGACTTGTAGCGCGGGTTCGATTCCAGGACGCGCTGGCTCATCCAAACTTCGGCGGGAGAGCCGCCCCAGGAGGTGTGGATGACGCCGACCGGCACGCCGAGCGCCTTCTGCACGTCGCGGCCGAAGTAATAGGCGACGGCCGAGAATCCGCGAACCGACGCCGGGCCGCACTGCTCCCATTTGGCGGAAACATTGTCGGTCGGCTGCATCGCCCTGAGCTTGGGGACGGTGTAGAGGCGGAGCAGGGGTTGCGTCGCTTTCGCCATTTCGCTTTCGGCGTCGAACGAAGCGCTCATCGGCCATTCCATGTTCGACTGCCCGCTTGCGATCCAGACTTCCCCGACCAGCACGTCGTTGATTTCGATCCGGTTCTTCGCGCCTTCGATGATGAGCTTCTCGGGGGCGGCGCTCGCGCTCAACTTCGAGAGCTCGGCCATCCAGCGGCCGGATTTGACCTTCGCTTTGACCTTCTGCCTCCCGAAGGTGACGGTCACCGATTCGCCATCATCGGCCCATCCCCAGACGGGAACAGCGATGTTGCGTTGGAGGACCATGTGGTCGGTGAAAAGGCCGTGGATCCGGACCTCAGCCGACGCGAGGAAGGGAGCGGCCAGGGCGATGGCGGCCGCGAGAGCGGAGACAGCGCGCGTTCTACATGCGGTTGGAGACATGCGCTCAGTCCACTCCAAAAGCCACGTCAGCGTCAATTGGAAGTTAGGCGGGAGTTGCGGTTCCTGGCGGGCTGAATAGGCTTGGGCCGATGAGCGATCGCCCGTCCAATGAATCGTCCAGCGCCCCCGCCGCCGCCAAGGTCCCCCGACCCGCCTTCGGGCTCGTGATTCTCACCCGGTGGGAGAAGGCGCGCCTGTTTTGTTCCGCCGTGGCGAAGAGCTTCGTCAGCAATCGGTGCCCCGTGCGCGCCTCGGCCCTGGCCTACTCCAACCTGTTGGCTCTGGTCCCCGTGCTGGCGGTGGCCTTGAGCGTGACCAGCAGCTTGCTCAAGGATGAGGGAACGGAACGCATCGAAAAGTTCATCCAGCAAGTCGCGGCGAAGCTGACGCCGGAATCGAAATCCGCGTTCGGCCAGCTGCAGAGCGATCCTAAGGTTCAGGAGGCTCGCAAGCAGCTGGCCGCCTACATCGACGAATTCATCCAGAACACGCGCAGCGGCACGCTGGGGGTGACCGGCATGGTGGCGCTGCTGGCCGTGGGAATCGGGATGCTGGTGAGGATCGAAGACACGTTCAATGACATCTGGGGCATTCAGGACGGCCGCAGCTGGTTTTCCCGGATCGTCCTGTACTGGGCCGCGCTGACCCTGGGTCCGATCCTGCTCGTCGCCGTGATCGCGCTGACGGGGAGCTCGCATATCGGCCCGACGAGGGAGTACCTGAGCCACCTGCCGCTGGGTGTGGGGCCTCTGCTCACGGTGGGGTTTCGCGCCCTGCCGTTTCTCATCCTGATCGTGGCCTTCGCGGTGTTTTACAAGATCATGCCCCACACGCCGGTGGACTGGCCCGCCGCCTTCATCGGCGGGATCGTGGGAGGCACGCTGTGGCAGCTCAACAATTTGCTGAGCGTGTTCTACGCCTCGCGCGTGGTCACCAACAGCTACATCTACGGCAGCATTGGGCTGGTGCCGGTGGTGATGATCGGGCTGTATCTGTCGTGGCTGATCATGCTGTTCGGCGCCCAGGTGGGATATGTGTTCCAGAATCGGCGGGTGTGTTTTCAAGAAAAGCAGCTGCAGAGCTTGAACCACGCGGCGCACGAGTGGGTGGCGTTCCAGGTGATGATGGAATGCGCGATGGCGTTTCGCGACGGGAAGGCGCCACCCACCTCGCTCAGCTTGGCGAAATTGCTCTCGCTGCCTTCGCGTCTGGTGGCCCGCGTCGTCCAGCCCCTGCTGGGCTCGAGGCTGCTGGCCGAGCTGACTCACCCCGTGCAGGGACTCGTTCCCGGGCGTCCGATCGAGGCGATCACCGCGCATGATGTCCTGAGCGCGATGCGAGTCGGGACTGGAGATGATCCCGCGCTGGCCGATCACGAGGGAGGGGAGGCCCTGCGGCGCCAGATCGCTCCGATCCGTCAAGCCGAGGAAGCCAGCGCGAAGGCCGTGTCGCTCAGCGCGCTGATGCGATAGCGGATCAGTGGTGCGATTGTCTTAGCCTAAAAAGGAGAATGGAAGTCGGCGCGAGGGCCAGTTTCGCGCCCCGCTGGCGGTGGTCGGACGGGTTGGCGGCGGTCCCTTCACCCTGAAAGCATGAGCCCAGTCTGGTCTGGTACCCCTGCAAGCCACTTTCCTCCCA
>JACQFQ010000073.1 GCA_016199985.1 Verrucomicrobiota bacterium
AGAGCTGACGCCACGGCGGTGGAAGCAGTCGCGGCGCAAAGCCGCCGCTCAAGCGGCGTAGTTCTTCTGTCGGTAGAGATTCCCAGACCGAACCAGGGATTCTCGTGCCACGCCGGGAGGGGTCGAAAAATCACCGCTTACTCTTGATTGATCGTAAGCGGTGAAGGAGCCTTTCAATTACCCACAAGTGTCGTGGCCAATTGAAACCCCAGTTGAATGTCGTTCAGGCGCGACATCCCGCGCCACATGACCTTGGCGCGAACCCTCCGCCATCCTGTCCCCATCCGCGTGATCCGGGCCCGCGATTTGATGTGGCGGGGCACGGGACGAGGCGTTTATCCTTTCCCCGATGCCTCACCTGACGCGACCCTTGTGTTGTGTTGCCAGCCTGATTGTCGGCTTGACTGGCGGCGCGTGGTCGCTGCGCGCGGCCTCGAGTCCCGGCCCAGTGTTGTTCAACCGCGACATCCGCCCCGTTCTCTCCGATAAATGTTACGCCTGCCATGGCCCCGATCCCGCTCATCGCAAAGGAAAGTTGCGCCTGGATCTGCGTGACGAGGCCGTCGCCAAAGGCGCGATTGTCCCGGGCAAGCCCGCCGAGAGCAAACTCATCGCCCGATTGTTCTCCACCGATCCCGATGAGCAGATGCCCCCGCCGGAGTCGCACAAGACGCTCACCCCTGATCAGAAGGCGATGTTTAAGCGCTGGGTCGAATCCGGCGCGGCCTACCAGAAGCATTGGTCTTACGAACCGCCGATTCGCGCCGCGGTTCCCGCGGGCGTCAACCCCATCGATCATTTCGTCGGCGCGCGATTGCGCGAGCTTGGCCTCAAGCCTTCGCCCGAGGCCGATCGTCGGATCCTCTCGCGGCGCCTGCACTGGGACTTGGTCGGACTTCCTCCCACGCCGAGCGAGGTGGAGGCGTTCGAGAAGGACGCGTCGAAGGACGCCTACAGAAACCTCGCGGAACGCCTTATGGCCTCTCCGCACTACGGGGAGCGAATGGCGATCGGGTGGCTCGATGTGGCGCGCTTCGCCGATACCATCGGGTATCACTCCGACAATCCACGGAACGTCTGGCCGTACCGGAACTACGTCATCGACTCCTTCAATCACAACAAGCCCTTCGACCTTTTCACGCGCGAGCAGATTGCCGGTGATCTGTTTCCCCATCCCACCCAGGAGCAGCGCGTGGCTTCCGCGTTCAATCGCCTCCTGCTCACGACGGAGGAGGGCGGCGCTCAACCCAAGGACTACGAGGTTCGGATGATGACCGATCGCGTGCGCGCGGTGAGCAGCATCTGGCTGGGGCAAACCCTGGGATGCGCGCAGTGCCACGATCACAAGTTCGACCCCTGCAAGCAGCGGGATTTTTACTCCCTGGGCGCGTTCTTCGCCGACATCCAGGAGGGGATCATCGCTCCGCGCGAGCCCGGCATGCTGGTGACCACCGACGCCCAGGCCGCCGAGCTCGAGCGCCTGGACAAGGAGCTGAAGCGCGTTGAGAAGCAGTATGAGGAACCTCAGCCCTCGCTGGCCGGAGTCTTCGGCAATTGGCTGCGCGGACAGCGCGACGCCTTGCTGCGCGATCAGGCGTGGGTCGCATTGCGGCCCGTCGCGTCGGAATCCGCGGGCGGCGCAACATTGGACACTCAGAAAGATCTGTCGATCCTCGTGTCAGGCGCCAAGCCCGACAAGGACACCTACACGCTCCGGCTCGGGGAAGTTCCCGCCAAGACGGTTGCGCTACGGCTTGAGGCGATGCCTCACGACTCGCTTCCCTCCAAGGGCCCGGGCCGCGCGGACAACGGCAACTTCGTCGTCAGCGAAGCGCTGGCCCATGTGCTGAAGTCCGATGGCAGCACGCAGGCCGTGGCTTTCGCGTCGGCCCGCGCCGGGTTTGAGCAAACTCAGAGCGCGGACAAGAATCCCTACAAGGCCTGGCTTGCCGCCGCGGCGATCGACGGAGACGCCAAGGGCGACAAATTTGGCTGGGCGGTGCTTCCCGAAGTGGGCAAGCGGCATCAGATGGTGCTTTCGCTCAAGTCGCCAGTGACGCTGGAGGCCCAGGACATCTTTGTCCTGCGGCTGAAGCAGAACAACGGAGACGGCAGTCACACGCTGGGCCGTTTCCGACTCTCGGCAACGGCGGATGCCAGCGTCGCCGAGTCCGCGCTTCCATCGCCGATGTCTGAGGATTTGGTTTCCGAGATCGTCGCGTGGAAGCCCGGGAGCAATGAGCCTTCCCCCAAGCTGGTCGCTTTCCACAAGGGGATAGCTCCGGAGCTCGCGGGTCTTCGTCAGCAAATCGCCGACGCCAGGAAGGCCCACGCGGACTATGAGAAAGGCATTCCCCGGTGCCTCGTCTCCACGTCAACCAAGGAGGCGCGGACGGTGCGCATCCTGCCGCGCGGGAATTGGATGATCGAAACCGGGGAGATCTTGAAGCCCGCGCTGCCTGCGTATCTGATGACGGGCTACTCTCCGCCGAAGGACCGCCCACTGAACCGAATGGACCTCGCGGATTGGTTGATCTCGCGCCAGAATCCCCTGACCGCCCGGGTGGTGATGAATCGGGTTTGGAAACAATTCTTCGGAATCGGCTTGTCGAAGAGCGTGGATGATCTGGGGCTTCAGGGAGAGCAGCCTTCCCACCCGGAGCTTCTCGATTGGCTTGCCTGCGAGTTCATGGAAAGCGGGTGGGATTTGAAGCACATGATCGGATTGATGGTGGACAGCCATACGTACAAGCAGGTGTCGACCGCCCCGGCGAAGCTTCTTCAACAGGATCCCTACAATCGTTTGCTCGCGCGGCAGGGACGCTGGCGGTTGGACGCCGAGCTGGTGCGCGACAATGCCCTTTCCATCGCGGGGATGCTCGAGCTGAAGATCGGCGGGCCTAGCGTGAAGCCGTATCAGCCGGACGGCTATTGGGAGAATCTCAATTTCCCTCAACGAGGCTACGACGCCAGCAAGGACGCGGATCAATATCGTCGCGGGCTCTACACGTGGTGGCAGCGGAGCTATACGCATCCGAGCATGGTGGCCTTCGACGCGCCCAGCCGTGAGGAGTGCTCGGCGGATCGGCCTCGTTCCAACATTCCGCAGCAGGCTCTCGTTTTGCTGAATGATCCCACCTACGTCGAGGCGGCTCGCGTCTTCGCGGCCCGGATTGTGTCGGAGGGCGGCGCAAGCGTCGACGCCCGGATCCGCTGGGCCTGGAGGACCGCGGCGCAGCGTCCGCCTGACTCACAGGAGCTGGCCACGATGCGCGCTTTGCTCGCGAAGCATCTCGCGGAGTATCGATCCGATCGCGCGGCGGCGGAGTCTCTGCTGGCGACCGGCCTGAAACCGTTTCCCCGAGACGTCGATCCCGCGGAGCTCGCCGCGTGGACAAGCGTCGCCAGGGTCATACTGAACCTTCATGAAACCCTGACGCGGTCGTAAGCGTTGATCACAACTTTCTTGCCGACTATGAACTTCCTCGATCCCGCGCTTCCCTTCAATCGACGCCACTTCTTTGGCCGCTCCGCTAACGGGTTGGGCGCCCTGGCCCTCGCTTCCTTGCTCAACCCGGGGCTGATGCGCGGCGCCAACGCGCCTGCGGCTGTTTCCGGGCGCGGTGTCGGAGTCATCAATCCGCCGCACTTTCCGCCCAAAGCGAAGCGCGTCATCTGGCTGACGATGGCCGGCGGACCCTCGCATCTGGAGACGTTCGATTCCAAGCCAGTGCTCGGCCAGATGCACGGCAAGCCGATGCCGGAGAGCTTCACCCAGGGCAAGCAGATCGCGCAGCTGCAGGGGCAGAAGCTGAACTGCTTTGGTCCGCAGCTGGGGTTCAAGCGCTTTGGCAAGGCGGGGACTGAGATCTGTGATTTGTTCGGACAGCTCGGGTCGGTGATGGACGAGGTTTGCCTCGTTCGTTCCATGACGACGGAGGCGATCAACCATGATCCCGCCCACATGTTCATGAACACCGGGTCGCAGATCGCGGGTCGTCCCAGCATGGGATCGTGGGTCACGTATGGCCTCGGGAGCGACGCGGAGAATCTTCCTGGCTTTGTGGTGCTGACTTCCCTGGGAAAGGGGGGACAAAACCAGCCGATCGCGGCGCGACAGTGGGCGTCGGGGTTTCTTCCCAGCAAGTATCAGGGAGTGCATTTTCGCGGGAAGGGCGACGCGGTGCTGTATCTCGGTTCGCCGGCGGGAGTCACAAGGGAGCGTCAGAAGGATATGGTGGAAGCGATCAATCGATTGAACGCTCGGCATCGTTCCGTGGTGGAAGATCCGGAGATCGCCACGCGCATCGCTCAATACGAGATGGCCTTTCAGATGCAGGCCAGTGTTCCGGAGCTGATGGACACGGCCAAGGAGCCGAAGGCGGTTACCGAACTCTACGGCTGCGCCCCGGGCGACGGATCCTTCGCGTCGAACTGCCTGCTTGCGCGGAGACTGGCGGAGCGGGGCGTTCGATTTGTTCAGCTTTATCACAAGGACTGGGACCATCACGGCGGGGTCAAGGAGGGCGTTCGCTTGAAGGCCCTCGAAGTGGATCGCGCCTGCATGGCATTGATCACCGATTTGAAGCAGCGGGACATGCTGAGAGACACGCTGGTGGTCTGGGCGGGCGAGTTTGGTCGGACGCCGATGAGCCAAGCCGGCGACGGCCGCGACCATCACAACGCGGGCTTCAGCGTTTGGCTGTGCGGCGGCGGCATCAAGCCGGGGATGGTGTACGGGGCCACAGACGAGCTGGGATACGCCGCCGTGGAACAACCCGTGGACGTGCATGATCTGCACGCGACGATGCTGAAGGCGCTCGGAGTGGAGCACACGCGTCTCAGCGTGAAGTTTCAAGGCCTGGACGCCCGGCTCACCGGGATCGCCGGCAAAGCCATCGACGCGATCATGGCGTGATGCGGCCTTGGCGGCGATCGACCTCTCGCCACCTGAGAAGGTGGCATTGACACAGGAGCGGTGAAGCACAACAGAGGTCGATGCTGTGATCAGTCGGCGGTTGTCAGGTCCATCGCGAGGCGCTTAGCTTGGCGGTCATGCGGTATCTGCGATATCTACGATGGCGGCTGGCGGCGCGCGTCGGGTTTGGACTGCTGTTGTTGCTCGGGGCCTGGAGCGGCGCGCTCGCGTCGGCCCGTGATGACCGGCCGAACATCGTGGTGATCTTTTGTGATGACCTGGGATGGGCGGACGTGGGCTGTTTTGGCGCTCGCGGCGTTCGCACGCCCGCCATTGATCGGCTCGCGCGCGAGGGAACGCGGTTCACCAGTTTCTACGTCGCGCAGCCGGTTTGCTCCGCGTCCCGCGCCGCCTTGATGACCGGCTGTTATCCGAACCGTTTGGGAATTCACGGCGCCCTTTTCCCGGAGGCAAAAATCGGATTGAACACCAACGAGGTCACTCTGGCGCGAATGCTCAAGAGCCAGGGATACGCGACCGCGATCTACGGCAAGTGGCATCTCGGGCGGCCCGCTGAATTCCTCCCTCCGCGACATGGATTCGATGACTACTTCGGCCTCCCGTATTCGAACGACATGTGGCCGAACCACCCCTCGGCGAAGCCGGACGCGTATCCACCGCTCCCGTTGATCGAACTCGAGGCCGTGAAAGAGCTCATGCCCGATCAGCGCTTCTTGACGCGGCGATACACTGATCGTGCCGTCGAGTTCATCGAGCGCCATCGGGAGCGTCCTTTCTTTCTCTATTTAGCCCACTCGATGCCTCATGTGCCCCTGCATGCGAGCCCCGCCTTCGAAGGCCGCTCGCCCGCCGGCTTGTATGGCGATGTTGTGGAGGAAATCGACGCTTCGGTGTCGACGGTGCTCGCAACGCTGGACCGCCTGAGGCTGACCCAACGAACCTGGGTGATTTTCACGTCGGACAACGGCCCCTGGCACAGCTACGGATCTCACGCCGGATCCGCGGGGCCCTTTCGCGAGGGCAAGGGCTCCGTGTTTGAAGGCGGCATCCGGGTTCCCTGCGTGATGCGCTGGCCGGCTCACATCGCGGCGGGGCGAACTTGCGATGAGCCATTGATGACCATCGATCTTCTGCCCACGATCGCGCGGCGCTTGCGGGCGCCTCTGCCCCGCGCCCCCATCGACGGGGTGGACGCGTGGAGGACCCTAGCGGGGCGGGGCGACACCAAGGATTCGCCCAGGACGTATTATTTCTATTACGGACAGGGGGAGCTGCAGGCGATGCGGAGCGGTCGGTGGAAACTTCATTTTCCCCATGTCGCCCAGGTGATGTTGGATCGGCCGGGAGGTCGTGACGGGCTTCCCGCCCCGTACAGCAGGCTCATGGTGGGCCTGGAGTTGTATGACCTCGACACGGACCCTGGCGAAACCGTGGATGTCGCCGCGTCGCATCCTGGCGTCATTCAGCGCTTGCAGGGAATGGCCGAGATCGAGCGGGATCAGTTGGGCGACTCTCTTCTAAAAAGGATCGGCAAAGGCATTCGGCCGGCCGGCCGTGCGCAATGAACTTTTGTCCCGGACTTTGTCGGGGACTGGATCCTGAAACTAGGCTTATCGAACGAGCACCGATCGCACCATGACTCGCGGTCAGCACCCGGGAGCGGGTCACCTATTTACGAGGGCCTAATTTCAGGATCCAGTCCCCGGGGGCCTTGATAACGGCTCAGCGGGTTAAGATTTCAGTTCGGAAAGTGGGATCGGTCAGCCGGCGGCATCGCTCGCTTCGGGGTTGCTCCGCCAAGCGTTTTACCGTGGCGAGCAGCAACTCAAATTCGAGAGGCTTCTCCATCAGCGCGTCGACTCCGCGGCCCGAGGCGACTCCTTGCTGATTGGGACGCGCTGTAATGATGATCATGGGGACCAGGGGATCGATCTTCGAAATGGAGTCCAGCGCCTGCCACCCGTTCCGCCCGGGCATGTTGATATCCAGGAGGATCACCTGGGGCTTGTGCTTTAAGAAGCAGTGCACCGCCACCTCCCCGTCCTCGGCGAGGGAAACCTCGTAGCCGTAATCTGAGAAGACCCTTGCGAGCGATTCTCGCACCGCCGCGTCGTCATCCACGATCATGACGCGTTTGCGCTCGCTTGTTTGGAGGGGGTCTTGCGCCGTCATGAGGCTTGTTCGCATATCGCTTCCCAGTACCCGCCGGCCGGGATGAAGGTTGGCGGCACCCCCCTAAGCGGAAGCCATGCCAAGGCCGAGGGTTGGGGACAATGACGGGTTTGGGGCGAGTTTTTGGCTCAAAACCGGGACGCGACCCCTGGGTGAGGTAAGCGGTTTGGCTCAGGCGGGTAAGTTACTAACCAGAGCGCCAGCTCGGCTCCGGGAAACCGGAGCCGAGCCCAAGGAGCAAAAAGGGTTGAGGATCGTCAGGCGGACGCAGCCGGAGGGGTCGTCAGGTGGATGGCCTCAATTCGGAAGGACTGCTTCTGTCCTTCAAGCTCGAAGTCCACTGTCTCGCCCTGCTTCTTGTTGAGGAATGCCTGACCCACGGGCGTGAGGTAGCTGATGATGTTCTTTTCCGGAGCGGAATCCCAAGCCCCCATGATGGTGTATTCCTCGCCCTCCTGGCTGGTGAGGTTGGTGACGGCCACTCGCGTTCCGATGCTGACGGCGTCGGTGCGCGCCTGGGCGAAGTCGGTCCCGCGCGCACGGATCAGCTGCGCCTCCAACTCGGCCTTGCGCCGCATGAGGATCTTCTGCATCTCTTTCGCGGCCTTGTACTCGTGGTTCTCGCGAAGATCGCCGTAGCTGCGCGCAATCGCGATCTCCTTGGAGTTCGCCGGGATGGTTTTCTGCACGAGCTCATTGTACTCGTTCTTGCGGCGCTCCAGGCTTGCCCATGACACCACGAGCGTGACGTCCTGCTTGTTGGACTGCTCCCCGGAGATCAGGGTTTGCACCGCGGGATAGCTCTTCACGATGCGCGCGAGGAGGGAGCGCTTGTCCATGTCGTCAAAGCACGGCGACAGCTGGAGGGCGCGGGTGAGATCCTTGATCACCTCGATGTCCGCGGAACCAATCAGGTCCACCAGCAGCTGCTGGTCGTCCATGATGTAGTCGCGCAGCCGATTCGACTTCTTCTCGTTGAATTGGTCGCGCTCAATTGCCGTGAGCATCGCGCGGAAAACCTCGGGCCCGAGGATATCGGCGAAGGAATCCGATCGCTCCTTCGCGAGCCAGAGGAGGAGTTCGCTGTTCGCGCTATGGCGGCTGATGAGCATGGCCAGCGTCTCCTTGAGCTGGGCCATCCGGTTTTCCTGGATGAGCACGGAGGCGCATTCGCCCGCCGCCTTGGCGGAGAGGTTGTTGATCGACGCGAGCACCGCCTCGTGCCAGAGCGCCGTCGCGTCACGGAAGGAGTGGAGCGCGCGTTTGTGTTTGCCCACCGAAATCAGCTCGAAGATCTGGGAAAACTTGGGTTCCTGGCCCCAGATGGAGGCGGAGCCAATCTCCCCGGTGGCGGCCGCGAGCGCCGCCACGGCGCGCAGGTCGTCGCGCACAAACACCGCTTCAAGCGCGACAGAGGGCTGGTTTCGGACGTAAGTGGCGATCTCGTTGTTGAGCCCCGTGATGATTTCGGTCGCGACGCCGACTTGATCCGCGATGTCCGTGAAGCTTTTCAAGGCGTCGTTCGCGATCACAGTCTTGGCCTTGAGGCCCTTCGCCGCCCGGAAGTCAGACGTCAATCGATCGCCCAACGCCGTCTCCTGCGCCTGGAAAACGATCGGCTCCGTTTTCTTGAGAGGGATCTGGAAGTGCCCGTCCTTCTTCATCTCCTTCTTCGCCACCTCCCACCACTTGCGCCAGTCCTCGGTGATCACGTCAGGAACGAGGATTTGCTGGATCTGCTCGAGAGTGGCCTTGCCGCCGAAACTCTGGATGACGACCTTGATGAGGTCGAGGTGGTGCAGCGCTGCCATCTGTCGCAATGCTTCGATGTCGCCGGCTTTGCGGGCGAGGATGTGGTCCCGGGGAATCGGGCGAAGGGATTCCGCCGCGAAACCGAGGTCCATGAAGTGGCCGGCCTTCGTTTGAAAATCGATCGTGAATCGGGAAAAGACCGTGTCAATGGCCTTGATGCGTCCAAATCCCCAGCTTCGATGGTGGCAATAGCCGCTCGTGGTCAGGGCCACCAGCGCCTCAATGTGCTTCGTTTCAAGCTTGCCGGCAGCGGCCAGCTTTTCGAACTCTTCTCTCATAGTTAGATTGCGGTGACAAAACCGTGAAATTCAACGCGTCCAGGTTTATTAGGGTCTCAACGTGGAAAAACCAAGACAAATTGCCTTTGCCATCCTGCGGCGACACTCCGAGGGCTCGGAGTACCTCGAGGATGTGATCGCTGAGCAGTTCGCCAAGCACACGCTGGCGGCCAACGACCGGGCCCTCGTCCACGAGCTCACGGGAGGGGTTGTGCGATGGCGGCGCACCCTGGATTGGTTGATCGAGTGGAGAACCCGCGGGCGAGCCCAGCAGCCCGTTGTCCGGATTCTTCTGTGGATGGGTTTCTATCAGCTGCTGTGGCTCGATCGCGTGCCCGCCCACGCGGCGGTTCATGAAACGGTCGAGCTCGCCAAATCTCTTGGCCTCGGCCCGATCGCTGGCTTTATCAACGCGCTCTGTCGGAGCTTGATCCGGGAGCTCGACGAGGCGCGGCGAAGGCTGGCTGCCCTGGCCGCCACGCACCCGGACATCCGGTTCTCGCATCCAGAGTGGCTGGCCCATCGCTGGGAGAAAGTTTGGGGACGCGAGAGGGTCCGGGTTCTCATGGAGTGGAACAACCTGCCGCCTCCCGTCTATGCGCGCGTCAACCGTCTCCTGGCCACGCCCGAGAGCCTGGAAAAGCAATGGGCCGACGAAGGCGTCGTGTTCCAACGCCATGAGTTCGCATGGGCCCCCAACGCCGACGTTTATGAGCTCAAGGAGCATCCGTCTCTGAGCGGGCTGAAGAGCCTTCGGGAGGGGCGCTTCTATGTTCAGGATCCGAGCACCCTGCTGGCCGTGCACGCCCTGGATCCGCAGCCGGGAATGACCGTTCTGGATTCGTGCGCCGCGCCCGGAGGGAAGACAACCCTGATCGCACAGCGGATGCGGAACGAGGGGATTCTTATCGCTCAGGACACTCATCGCGCCCGCACGGAGATGATCCGGCAGAACTGCGAGCGTTTGGGCGTTCGCTGCGTTCGTATTTCGACGCACAGCGGCGTGACGCATCCGGAGCTTAGCCTCGCGTTCGATCGGATCCTTGTGGACGCGCCTTGCTCCAACACGGGCGTCATGCGTCGTCGCATCGATCTTCGCTGGCGCGTGTCGCCGGAGGAGATCCAGCGGCTCCAAGGCGCGCAGCAGTCGCTGATTGAGAACGCGTCAACGCAGCTGAAGCCCGGCGGTTTGCTGGTGTACAGCACGTGCAGCCTCGAGCCCGAGGAGAACCAGCAGGTCACGCAATGGTTCCTGAGGCACAATCCCGAGTTTGAATCCGTGTTCAGCAGGCAGCTGACGCCCTTTGAGCACAGTGTGGACGGGGCCTACGTCACCGTGTTCAGGAGACGCGCTCCGGGGGCGTGATTCCCATTGCCCCGCGGCGGCGCGATCGTTAGGTTCCCGAGAATGCACTCCGCAGGAGCATGAACACATCGACAGCGGGATTGATCGCCCCGGGCCGCCACGACCGGAAGAACCCCTTCCTCGCCTGCGTGCGGGTTCGGCGATCCCTGACGCTCCCAGGGTCGGGGAAGGACACACGCCATCTGGAGCTGGACATCGCGGGAAGCGGCCTCGAGTACACCGTTGGCGACTCCCTGGGCGTGTTCGCTCGCAACCCCGCGCGTCTCGTTTCCGAGCTGCTGGCTCTGCTCCAGCTCGATCCCGCGCATCCGGTGACCCTGGCCGGCGGAAGGCAGGTCGCCTTTCAGGACGCGCTAACGCGCTCCTACACCTTGAATCGCGCGAATCGCAAGATCCTGCACGGCGTTTTGGAACGTCTCCCCGCCGGCGAAGCACGGAATGCGTTCGACGCGGTGGTGAAGTCTGAGGAGCTCGCGGCCGACTACCTCTTCACCCGCGACTATGTCGACGTTCTCCGGGAGTTCCCTTCCATTCGATTCGAATCCCCGGAGGCGTTCATCAAGCTGCTTTCGCCCTTGCAGCCTCGGCTGTACTCGATCGCGTCGTCGCCCGCGCGACACCCGGGATCGGTGCATCTCTGCGTGGCCGTCGTGCGCTATGAGACGCACGGACGCCGCAAGACCGGACTCTGCTCCGGGTTCCTCGCCGACGAGGTCTCCCTGAATCTTCCTGATGCGCCGGTTTTTGTTCAGGAGTCGGCGAAGTTCTTTCTTCCCAGCCAGCCGGATCGCGATGTGATCATGGTGGGGCCTGGAACGGGTATCGCCCCATTCCGGGCTTTTCTTGAGCAGCGCCAGCAGGATGGCGCCGCGGGGAGAAACTGGCTCTTCTTCGGCGAGCAGCGTCGAGCCACTGATTTTCTCTACGAGGACGACATTCACCGCTTTCAGAAGGAAGGAGTCTTGACGCGCCTCGACCTGGCTTTCTCGCGAGACCAGGCGGAGAAGGTCTACGTGCAGCACCGGATGCTGGAGCTGGCCGCGGAGCTTTGGAAGTGGATCCAGGACGGCGCGTACTTCTATGTCTGCGGCGACGCCCGTAGGATGGCGAAGGACGTTCACGCGGCGTTGCTGCGCGTCGCGCAGGAGCAGGGCGGGTTGTCGTCGGAAGGCGCCCGCGCCTACGTCGAGGAAGGGATGATGCGAACGGAGCGGCGCTACCTGCGCGATGTTTACTGACGGGGGGAGCCGGAGGCGAAGTCCCTAGCAAACCCGTTGCGAATGGGTGTTCGAGCGGATCGAGAGGCTGTAGCGGCTCTGGCGTTTTCTGAGGATCGCGTTGGAGTCGAAGGCGCGCGAGAGCGTGGCGGAGGTGAGGGCGGCGCGTGTCGGACCCTGGGTCTGGACCTTCCCGCGTCGGAGCACGAGCGCGTGGGTGAACACGGGCATGATCTCCTCCACATGGTGCGTGACGAGGATCAGGGCGGGGCCGCCGCGTCGGCGTCCGAGGCGATCCAGGAAATGAAGGAACTGCTCCCGCGCCGCCGGATCAAGGCCCGCGCAGGGCTCGTCCAGGATGAGCAGCCTGGGTCGGGCCATGAGCGCGCGGCCGATCAACACGCGCTGCCTCTCTCCTTGGGAAAGATAGATCCAGGGCCGATCGGCGAGGGCCGCGCACTCGATCTGGCGCAGGATTCTTCGCGCGCGCGCGCGATCCTCGCGGCGCGGATCGCCCCAGAAGTCGATCATGGCGTAGCGTCCGCTCGCGACCGTGATGAGGGCGGGTTCGTGGTCGGGCATGAGCTGCCGGATGGACGAGCTGACGAGCCCGACGCGCAGCCTCAGAGCGCGCCAATCGGAGTTTCCGAACTCCTCGCCGAGCAGGCGCATCCGGCCCGAGGTGGGAGTGAGGTAGCCGGTGAGGGCGCTGAGCAGGGAGGTTTTCCCGGAGCCGTTCGCCCCGAGGACGACCCAGTGCTCGCCGGCTTCCACTTTCCAGCTCACGCCGTCGAGCAAGAGCGTTCGGCCGCGGCGGATGGTGATGTCGCTGACTTCGAGCAGAGGCATGCGGACAGGGAGGCTGCCGGCTATTCGTCGCTGAACAGCGCGGGCGCCTGCATGCCGAACCGCGGGATCCGCACCACAATTCTGCGCCCGGAAGGGTCCAACCCCAGATAGCTGCCTTCCGCGTAGGCGGAGGGCGTGTCGATGAAGTGCTGGCTCTCGTAGCTAAACTCGCCGCCGGGAGGAATGGTCGGCGTCTGGCCCACGACACCGTCGCCTTCAACCACCACGATGCTGCCGTCGGAATGCGTCACCACCCATTTTCTGGCCTTGAGAGTGAAAGGGACGTCCGACTGATTCCGTATTTCGATGGAATACATGAAACAATGCGGCCGGTCGGGCGACACGTCCTTTGCCCGTCGATACAGGATTCGGACGAGCTTGACGCTCAGTCCGGGCAACTCAATGGGTGTTGGGCTCGCGTTCATGCTCGTGATCGTGCGAAGCGGCCCGACTTCGAGCGGGGGAGCGTCGAGCGCGGGTTTATCAAGATCGCTCGATCGGGCGAAGTGTTCGCCGCTGGAGAACGGGCCGCTATTGGAATTCCGTCCGATGACACGCGCGCATGCTACCGATCTGTGTTTCCTCGGATCAACGGGATTCTTTGGAAACGAAGCCGGCGGCCGCCGCGGCGCGCCGCCTCCCCTCCGTGCTCTCGCCAACCGCCTCGGCTCCGGCGCGCGGCGCTCGTTGGCGGCAAGCCCGTTTGCCCCTACACGATCTGCTCGGCCTTGCGCATGTTGTGATGCATGAACGCGGCGCCTCCCGCCAGGAGTCCGGCGATGAGGGTGAACACCGACCAGGCGGGCGGCTCATCGGAGTTTGCGGCGCCAGTTTCCAGGAACGACGATGACTGACTTGCCTGCTGCTGCGCCTGGATGCGCGCCTGGACTTCAGCCGCGCTGTCGCTCATCTGCGTCAGAAGGGCCTCCTTGTAGGCGACGGCGTGATCATATCGCTCCTGCGCAACCTTCCTTCGCAGAGCCCCCGACTCCTTCGAGGTCCGCTGCCAGTACTCCGCCTTCTTCTCGAGCGGGGCGTTCTCCAGCTCCGGAGGCAGAGGGTCCACGGCGCGCGCCAGGACGCAGCTGAGCAGCGTTGACAGGACTACGGCGCTGAATGTTGCGATCGTTTTCATGTGATAGTGGTTCCTCTTGCCGGGGCGAAGCTCTCGCGACCGCCCGTGTTTCCCGCTAGTTGCCTACGGACACGCTAGACGCTCCCTGAATGGCGACGGGCGCGGTCTCCGTCAGGGACAGGAGCGCGATGGTGTTGGCCTTGGGCAGTCCGAGGTCGACGTAGGAGTTGGGGTCCGCGGAGTAGCGACTGTGGACGCGGGAGTCGTAGTTGAACTTGAGCCACCCTGTGAAGACCATGGCCTCGTCGCGGCAGATCACCCCGCCGTTTCCGATGAATCCGCTCTTTGAGGAATAGAGCGCCAGCGCATGGTTGCAGTAGAAAATACCGTCCATGCGGTTGTAATTCCCGGTGGCGACGGAGTCGTAGGTCACCCGATTGGCGCTCGAGTCCGTCGGGTAGCCCTGGATTTGGGACGCGCGGGTGTCGGTCACCTTGATCTGATTGTTGTAATCGTAGTTGCTGTCCACGACGCCATCGCCATCCGCGTCGTACCACGCGCTGTCGGCGACGCCATCCCCGTTGGTGTCCTTGTAGGGCACGCCGTCATCAGGGGTTCCTTCAATCCCATCCGCCCCCAAGCTCCCCTCGGCGCCGACGTTTTTCAGCCCGTAGGAGGAGGGGTCAAAGCACGCCGATTTCCACGACGATGAATTCACGTTCCCTCCCAGGATCGACTCGCGCACCGCGAAGGCAACGAGGTCCTTGTTCGCGTTGTTCGCGACCCAGGAGTCCCGGTTGGCCGGGGTCATCGTCTCGGGAGGAGATGAGAAATCGGGCCCGTTCTTGTAGCTCAGGTCGCCGGCGATGTAGAGGTTGCCGCCGACGTACAGCGTTCCCTTGCCTGTGAGCTTGCCGGAGATAATGACGTCGCCTGGAATGACGACGGGTCCGTTGATCGTGATCGGATTCGAGTCGGTTCCCACCAGGTACAGTCCCGGTTGGGCGCCGTTGGTATGCACGCCGCTGATCGATGTGCTCCCCGCGGTCAACGTTCCTCCCTTCGAGACAGCGAGATTGGAGTAGTCCGTCAGGCTCTTCAAGTTCGGCATGCGGACGCGCTCGGAACCGTCCTTCAGATAAGTGACAGGATCGCTCTTGGCCAAGCCGGCCAGCGGCACGGATCCGGCGTTGAACGGATCGATCGGGTTCCCGTTGGACGAGATCTCGCCCGTCGCATTGACATGGCCGTTCACCGTGGGGCTGTAGCGGAAGTCGAAGTCCCAATTGGATCGGTTGTCTCCGTTGCCCGTGATGCTCGAACCCCACCACCATCCCCAGTTGTTCAGGAAATACTCATAGTCGAAGACTTTGCTCGGCGGATCCTTTCGCACGGTCGCCTGCAGCGTGCGCGTCCGACTGCCGACCTGGGCGGACACACGGACGCTGTACACATTCGCGGTTCCGTTTGTGGACGCCGTGATCACCGCTTCCACGTCCTTGAAGCCCGACGCGCTGTTCGTGAAGCTGCCGTAATAGGGCAACGACAGCGAGTTGGCGTGGTAGCTGAACGTGCCATTCGGATTCGCGTTGTCCACGATGCGCATCGCCGCCCAGTTCAGCGCGTTTTCGGCGTGATAGAAGGCCTCGTTGTAGTCCGATCGATTGTGCGACATGCGGACGCGCTGCGTGCTGAGGTTCATCAGGCTAGCCGCCCCCATCCCGACCAGCATCGTCATCCAAAGACAGTGCGCCAAGGCCGATCCCTCCTGGCTGGGATCCTGAAGCGTTGAGAGTTTGAGTTTCATATGTGCCGTCCGTTCGTTGTTAACCGTTTTTGCGTCTCGCAGAGGGGCAGTGGGCTTATCGATTATCGATGGAGTGAGGCGCTTTGTTTTCAAATGACGTGTCCGCGCGATCGCTTCAAGGCCCTCGAAGGCGGACGGTGAAGCTGCGCTTGATGGTATTGGCGGTGTAGTTCGCCCCGACGCGACGGCGCGCCGCCTTGTCATCGTCGATGACCAGGTTGACATTCAGGAGCGATCCATCCGGGCGGTACCCTTCCTTCAAACCGAGCGTGAAATACACGTCTCTGAGGAAGAACTTGTTCGTTTCGCCGCTCCAAAAGACCTTCTCATCCCCCGCGACCAGGTTGTTGGGATCGTAGTACAACTTGGCCGTGTCCGTGCTGAAAATAATGCGCTCCTGCGGCGCCGCGCCGCCCTTCGACACGACCACCATGCGGTAGACGCTGGAGTTTGTGGAGGCGGGGGCGCTGAGGGTCGCGCCCGTTGTGGCGCTCATCGTTTGGAAGAACTGAGTCAGCTTGTCCTCGAGATTGTCGATGCGCTCCTCGACGATGGAGTCCGCCAGGCCCGCCCGATGCTCTTTCGCCATCACGACATAGATGATGCTGCAGGCGCCGAGGCACATGGAGCCAATCGCCATGCTCATCCACATTTCCACGATCGTGAACGCGGCGGCTTGGCGCCATCGACTTGGGAACCGTTTTGAGAAGAAAAGTTTCATATGCGTCTGAGTCAGGAGTCGTTGAAAAACAGGGATGCCGTCCTTGGCGCAGGGCTTCCGGGCCGGGCGCGTCTATTGCCCCGATTCGATGTCGCGCAGCCGGAGCAGATCCATGCGCAGCATTTCCTGGCTGCCCCGTCGGAGAGGCGCGTCCCATCGCACCTGGAGCGTGGCCTGGCGTGTTCGGACGCTTCCTCCAGAGGTGGTGGTGGCCAGGCCCAGGCTCATCTGGGGATTGCGGCCGCTGAGGTAGGCGAGATCCGGGCAGAAGCTCTGATAGTTCGTGCTGTTGAGAGAGACCCAGCTCGCGTCGTTCGGGATGCGGATCGTGACCTTCTTTCCGTATTCGTTGGCGCCGATGCCGTCGTACAAAGGATTGATGGCGTTGCCCGGCGTCAGGTTGTCGAAGTTGATTCCCTTCAGGGTCTCGATGTAGTGCGTGCAGAAGTCCGACATCACGGCGCGCTCCCGATCCCGCATCAGCTGCACCTTGGAGAACGTAATCGCGCCCAGCCCGGCGAAGAACATGATGGAAGTCAGCGCGGTCGCGAACAGAACTTCCACGAGGGTGTAGGCCTGGAGCGAGGGCCGACGTTTCCCGATACGTTGATTGAGATTCACTGTCTTCATGGCGTAAAGCGGAGGCGGGTCGTTTTGCGGCGGAAGCAGCGTGCCTCGGATTCCTTCCGAGCCTCTCCCTGCCGGCCTGATGCCTCGAAGCTCATTCAGCAGCGGGAGTGCCATCGCCAGGACGCTGGAATCAGGCTCAGATCCGCGCGCGCTGGCGTTGGCCTTGCCCGGTAACAGGACAGCGTCCTGGACAACTGCCGGCGGCCAGGCGGTCGCGGCCAAGAAAAAAGGCGAAGTCGTTGTCGACTTCGCCTTGCGGAGAAAGATGGGAACGGAAGTTAAGCCTTCTTGGCGGCTTCGGGTTTTTTCCAGGTGCGCTTCGGGGGCTTGGAGACCAAGCCCTTCTTGATGGCGCTGGCGGCCACGCGGATGTAGCGAACCTCGCCGTTGATCACGGCCTTGACGCGTTGGAGATTGGGGAAGAAGCGGCGCTTGGTGATGGCGGTGACGTGCGTGCCGATGCCGCCCTTCTTCTTCGCCTTGCCACTACGCCAGATGATACTGCCCTTCGCGGGGCGCTTACCGGTCAGTTCGCAAATTCTCGCCATAAATATAAAGTTCCAGAAAAGGAGGGCAAAACGTAGCCATCCCACCCCGGCTTGCAAGCCCTAATTCAAGGATTGAATGAGGAAATCAGGAAGTGAAGAACTGGCGAACGACGTGGGCGACCCGATCCTGCTGCTTCTCCGTCAGCTCGGGATAGATGGGGAGGCTCAGACATTCGCTGGCCGCGCGCTCGGATTCCGGGAAATCGCCCTGCTTGTATCCCAGCGACGCGTAGCATTTCTGCAGGTGCAAGGGCAGGGGATAGTGCAGCGCGCAGCCGACGCCGGCGGCCTCGAGATGTTTCTTGAGATCGTCCCGCTTGGGATGGCGGACCACATAGAGATGCCACGCGCTCTCGCATCCCTCCGCCTCGCTGGGGAGTTGCAGGGGAAGCCCTTTCAGCAGGCTGTTGTAGCGCCGTGCCACGCGTTGGCGGTCGGCCGTCCATCCAGCCAGATAGGGCAGCTTCACCTTGAGAACAGCGCCCTGGACGCCTTCCATCCGGTAGTTGTATCCGATCTCGTCGTGGTAGTAACGGACGGTGGATCCGTGCTCGCGGAGGGATTTCGCGCGAGCGGCGAGCTTGGCGTCATTGAGGGTCAGCGCCCCGCCTTCGCCATATGCGCCCAGGTTCTTCCCGGGATAGAAGCTGAATCCGGCTGCGACTCCGAATCCCCCCACCGTCTTCCCCTTGTAGGTCGCGCCATGGGCCTGGCAGGCGTCTTCAATCAGGGGAATCCCCTTCTTGCGAGCCACCGCCAGGATCCCGTCCACATCGAACGGATGCCCATAAAGATGCACCGGCATGATGGCCTTCGTTTTCGGGGTGATCGCGGCCTCAAGCTTCCTGGGGTCGAGGTTGAAAGTCTTGGGATCGATGTCCACGTACACGGGCTTGGCATGGACGTAGGAGATTGCCCAGCTCGTCGCCACGAAGGTAAACGGGGTGGTGACGACCTCGTCGCCCGGTTGGATGTCCAGCAATCGCAGCGCGACGTGCAGCGCAGATGTGCCGCTATTGAAGCCGACGGCGTGGGAGGTCTTGCAATAGGTCGCAAAGTCCTTCTCGAATTGTTCCACGTCGGGCCCCAGGCAGAAGGAGCATCGGTCGAGGTTTTCAGCGATGGCTTTGTTGATATCGGCCCGGATGGGTTTCATCTGGGCCACCAGATCTAGGTAGGGAACTCGGTCAACCATTTGAGTAAAGCTTCGGCAGAAGTATAGGGTGACTTAATGGGTCATTTGGTTCCAGGCGGGCCTTACTTATCGATTGTGACGCTCCCGAACAATCCTTTTCTTCGCCTCAGGGCCCCGATCCAATCGCTGTCCAGCCCTGTGGACTCCTTGTCGGCGTCAGTAGTCGGACTTGACCCCAGAGGAGCCCCGGAGGACTTCGAGAGGCGGGTCAGGCTCAGGATTTCGATTCCTCGCGCGCCGCCCGACAGCGGTGTCTGTCGGGCGGCGGCGGCAATGTGGCTCAGTTCACGACACGGTAGAAACGCCGGGCTTCCGCTGACGGGACGATGTAGGGGCTCGCCGCCCCTTCGAGATCCTGCCACGGGCCCGCGATCTTGTCCGCGGACTGAAGTTTCTCGCCGCACTTCCAGCGCAGGATGACGGCCTTTTCGATTGTGAGGAGCGATGGCCCGACGGTCACTGTGAATGAGCAGGAGGCGGCGTTCCCGGCCGCGTCCCGGGCGACGCAGTTCACGGACGTCGCTCCCCTGGGAAACAGGCTGCCTGACGGCGGCACACACACGACCTCGACGCCGGCATCGTTGTTGTCCGTCGCCGTGACCGTGAAGGTTACTGGGGCGCCTTCAGAAGCGGCGCATTCGGCAAATACATTCGTCGGACACCGGATGATCGGAGCGGTCTTGTCTCGCACGCTGATGAGGGCGTCCGTCGAAGCGGTTGGAGTTCCTTGATTGTCGTAGGCGATCGCGCGGACAGGGAAGTCGCCCGCCGGGAAGTTCGAGGCGATGAACGAGTAGGGCGGAGCGAGGGCCTGTCCCAGCTTGGTGTCGCCTCGATAATACTCCACGCGGCTGACGAATCCGTCGGAGTCGGACGCGGTGGCTGTGAACGCGATGTTCGCCGGTTGGATGAAGACGGCGTTGTTCGTGGGTGTGGCGAGGGCTGTTGTTGGAGGCTGGTTGTCCGGGGTGACCATCAGGCTGAAGGTTGCCCGCTGCGTGGCGCCTTGGTTGTCCGTGGCCACGGCGGAGTAGGCGTGAAGCCCCGCTACGACGTTGGAGAGAGTGGTCGCGTAGGGCGGGGAGGATTTCTCCCCGACCTTGGCGTCGCCGTCGTAGAACGTCACAAGCTTCACAAACCCATCGGGGTCGTTGGCTGTCGCGGTGAGAGCAACCTGCGCGGGGCCGGACAAGGTTGAGTTGGTCGGGCCCGAGAGTTTGATCAATGGAGCCAGGTTATCGGGAGTGACGATCACCGTTCTGGCGGCCGTGGAGGTCGCTCCCTCGTTGTCGGTGACGGTCACGCTGTAGTCGTGAGCGCCTGCCGTTACCAGGGGCAGGGAGAGGCTGAACGGGAACGTCGTGTCCTCGCCGATCTTCACCCCGCCCTCGTAGAACTCAACCCGCATCACTTTTCCGTCCTGGTCGTACGCGCTGGCCGTGAGCTCCACCAGGGCTGGCGCGGAGAGAGTCGCGTTGGTGGGCCCTGTGATGAGGACTCCCGGCGCCTGGTTCGGGGGAGTCGGGGCGCCCACAGCGGGGAGCGTGACGCGGTAGGCCAGGAACAAGTTGTCGACCACCTCCGTGTTTGTGCCGACGACAACGCCGTTGTGGTAAACCCACGGCGCCTTGAAGTCATTGTCATTGGCCACGAGCAACAGATAGTCCGAAGGCGCCTTGGAATCCGCTAGTGTTATGTCTCATAAATGACTGGAGTTATTATTTTGACCCAGTATTTTGGCTCCGTGCCACGTATCGCCACACCGATTTGCTTGGAGCCGCCTGAGCGGCTTGAACTTGAACGATGGGTTAGCGCTCACGGAACT
>JACQFQ010000076.1 GCA_016199985.1 Verrucomicrobiota bacterium
AGTTCCGTGAGCGCTAACCCATCGTTCAAGTTCAAGCCGCTCAGGCGGCTCCAAGCAAATCGGTGTGGCGATACGTGGCACGGAGCCAAAATACTGGGTCAAAATAATAACTCCAGTCATTTATGAGACATAACACTAGCGACCGGATTCCGCGCGCCGCAACGCGCGGGTCTATCCTCCGCCTGAGCTCTTCGAGGGTTTGAGGAGGACCGCGCCCGCGGTCAGGCCGTCAGCCTCGATACACGACCAGCACTCCGTAGTCGGTGATCCACGCGCGGCTCGCCAGGTCCTGATGGGTGTAAACAAATGTGCTGATCGTAATGACATTCGCCTCGCCCACCTTGCCCAGCCACTGATTCAGATGCTCGTCGAAGTGATCCTTGCCCACCTCCACATGGTCGGAGTGGCGAAAGCTCTTGATCCGCATCTGACGGTCGGTTTCCTTCGCGGCGACCTCAAGAGTCGGGAGCGGCTTCGCGATGAGGCTTTCGGTCGGACCCTCATGCACCGGGACGACGAAGTGCTTGAATTCCTTGGCGGCCGCTGAGGAGGCCATCGCGTTGATCTCCTTCCCGATGGTCGGCGGAGGCGAAGGCGGCGCGGGGGCCGCCGCGGCGGCCTTTGCGGCGGCTTCCAACTGGGCGGCATCCGGGTGCGGCACGACCACCTTGGTGTTGCACTGCGGACAATCGATCTGGGAACCGGCGCCGACCGCATCGATCGACAGCTCTTGCTTGCACGTCGGACACTCAAAAATGATATCCATAACGGGTCAGGAGATTGAGATTCAGGGACTGGGCGCGACCGTAGAACTCGAGGGAGTGGAAGGCGAGCAAAAACCCGCCGCTTTTGCGCTTGTGAACAGCGGCGTCGCTCAGGTACAGACGCATTTCATGAAACTGATTGGCCTCACCGGGGGCGTCGGCATGGGTAAGAGCACCTCGGCGGCGCTGCTGCGAGAACGCGGGATCCCGCTGGTGGACACCGACGTCCTCTCTCGCGAGATCGTGGAGCCCGGGGAGCCCGCGCTTGAGGAGATTCGAAAGACGTTCGGCGAATCGGTGATCGACACCAGGGGACGACTGCGGCGGGACACGCTCGCGTTTATCGTCTTCTCCAGCGAATCCCGCCGCAAGCAGCTTGAGGTCATCATGCACCCCCGGATCCGGGAGCGATGGGAGGAACAGGTCGCGGTCTGGCGCGATCAAAACGAGCCTGTCGGAGTGGTCGTCATCCCTTTGCTCTACGAAATCCAGGGCGAAGCGGCGTTCGATGTCGTGGTGTGCGTCGCGTGTTCGGCCGCCTCCCAAAAGGAACGGCTCGGACGGCGGGGATGGTCGCCCGAGGAATGTGAGCGCCGCATCGCCGCCCAGTCGCCCGTCGAAAAGAAAATGGCGCAGGCCCATTACGTCGTCTGGACCGAGGGCGACCTCGAGTCGCACAAGGCGCAGTGGGATCAGGTTCTGTCCAGTATCCGCGGCGGCCGCTGAGCCTCGTTTAGGTCGTCCTCCCGAAGCGCTTCTCGAGCTCGCGATAGCTCATTTCTATCAAGGTAGGCCGCCCATGGGGACAGGTGTACGGCATCGCGCAATGCCGCAGATCCGCCAACAGCGCCTCAAGCTCGGGGCCCTTCAGCGGATCGTTCGCCTTCACCGCGTGCCGGCACACGGTCTTCGCGACAACGTCCTCTCCCAGCCGCAGCGTGTTCACCTCCTGCCCCGCCTTCCGCAACTCGTCCACCAACCCGAGGACGAAGCCCCTTGCGTCGGTCGATTTCACAAACGGCGGCAGCGCGTCCAGCAGGAAGGTTCTCTCGCCGAACTCGCTGACGCCGACGCCGAGCCGCGTGAGCGTGGGAATAAGATCCTTCAGGAACTGGGCGTCGCGCGGACCCAGCTCGACCGTCTGCGGAAGCAGCAATCTCTGCGACGCCGCCTGGCCTTGCTCCAGTCGTTGCAACATCTGCTCGAACAGAATCCGCTCGTGGGCCGCGTGCTGATCCATCAGCACCATCCCGCGCTGCGATTCCAGCACGACATACAATCGCCCCACGACGCCTAGAATCCGAAGGGGTCCTTGCAACAAGGCCGGCGAGGCCCCCGCGGCCCACGGGCTCGGCGCGGCGGCCGTCGCTGACGGGGCCGAAGGCAAGGAAAACACGGGCGAGGGAGCGGTCGCCCCCTGCGCGGCGGTCGTCGAGGTTGGGGACCGGAAGACGCCCGCCTCGTCCGCGGGAGCCGCGGAAGCGGAGGCGGAGGCCGGAGGCGGAGTCGGCGACGCAGCGGCAGCCGGGGAGGCTAGCGTCAACAACGGCTGCGCCGGCGCGAAGCCAGGCAACTCGCGCGCGAGCGACATGGCTGGAGCGGGCGGAGGATGAGCGGCGCCAGTGGAATCCGGTCGGGCGTTGGGCGCGTGGCTCGATGGCGCTTCGGAAAGAGCGACCGATGACGCCTCGGGAGAAGAGGAGGGATAGGCAACGGGCGTCGCGGGCAGCTGACTCTTGTGGAATCGGAGGAGCGTTTGGCGGACCCCGTCGGCGACGAGGCGTCGGATCTCGCCCTCGTTGTGAAACTTCACCTCTCTCTTCGTTGGATGAATGTTCACATCCACGCGCGCCGGGTCGATCTCCAGAAACAGGCAGCACACCGGATACCTCCCCTTCATCAGCGCCGTGTGATAGCCCTCGAGGAGCGCGAAGTTGAGTCCGCGATTCTCGACCGGACGTCGATTGACGAAAGTGAAATGCTGATCGCGCGTCGCGCGCGACACGCCGGGTCGCCCCATGAATCCCCAGAGTCGCAAGCGGCGCGACTGAAGGTCCTGAAAAGCCTCCGGATCCTTGGCGAAGGCGCCCGAGGGGATCTCCGCGAGCTCCGCGGAAAAGTCGACGGGGAGAAGGGCGACCTCTCCTCCGAGCAGGGAGCGCAGGCGCTCCGCGACTGCGGGCAAAGGCAGGGCCCCAGGGCTCGCCGCAACGCCGGACGGCAGCTGCCACACAGGATTCGAGTCCTTGACCAAGGTGAAAGCCACGTTGGGATGAGCCAGCGCGGCGAGAGTGAGGTAGTGCTGGATGTGGGCGAACTCCGTCTCCTCGGTTCGGAGGAATTTCTTGCGCGCCGGGACATTGAAAAAAATCTGCCGCACCTCGATCGTTGTTCCGACAGGAGCGCCCGCCGCCCGCACCTCCACCACCTTTCCGCCCTGGACGATCACCTGGGTCGCTTCCACGGCATCGGAGTCCCGCTCGCGCGTGGTGAGAACGAATCGGCTGACGCTGGCGATGCTCGGGATGGCCTCGCCGCGGAATCCCAGGGTGGCGATCGCGCTGAGGTCGTCGGCTTTTCGGATCTTGGACGTCGCGTGCTGCTCCAGGCTGAGCAAGGCGTCGTCGCGGCTCATGCCGGTTCCATCGTCCGTCACCCGGATCAGGCTGCGTCCGCCCGCCTGGATTTCCACGACGACGCGGGAGGCGTTTGCGTCGAGGGAGTTTTCCACCAACTCCTTCACCACGCTGGCGGGCCGCTCCACCACCTCGCCCGCGGCAATCTGGTTGGCGACTTGTTCGGACAGCAGGCGGATGCGATTCATGGCCGGGATGTCTGGATTCGGTGAGTTGGCGTTGTGTGTTACGGGTGGGCGACCCTAGCAACGCTCCGCCCGGGTTCCAAGGCCCAGGTAACGAATTCTTGGCCGCCCAAACATGGGTCAGTCGCGAGCGGCGGCGAGGGGCTCCATCACCGATTCGACGGTGATCGCGGGAAGCCCCAGCGGATGTCGGAGAACGCGCACTCGATCGCCGCGCGGCCGCCACACCTCGACAACGCTCGGGCCCCAAAGAGCCAGCACCGGCACGCCCACTGCGGCGGCCAAATGGGTGATGCCGGAGTCGTGGCCGATAAACTGGCCGCAACACGACAACACCGCCCCCAGTTCACCGAGCGGGAGACCCTCGGCGCGTCGCAAACGGGCCGAGGGCAGGCGAGCCGCAAGACGATTCAACCGATCCCCCTCGGCCTCGCCGCCCACCAGCAGAACGCCGAGATCGGTCTGGGCAACGCAGCGCTCCAGGAGCGCGGCCCACGAAGGCTCTGGCCAGTTCTTCAGCGCCGACCCGCTGCCTGGATGCGCGGCGAGCGCCCGATGCTCCCGACACCACGCTCCCAGCTCGCGAATGGGACCAGGCGCCGCCTCCAATGCCAGATTCATTCGAGGCACAGCGTCCGCGCTCGAAATGCCCAGGCATTCGAGAGGCCTCAGCAATTGGTCCGACGCATGAACCGAATCCAGATCGGAAGGCCGATGCGGCCCACGGATCCAGCGAGCGCCCGAAACCCGGGTCCAGTTCGTCTCAAAAACCCTCTCTGGATCATGGATAAAAGAGAGAACAAGAGAACCTCCCCTCACCACCGCCTCAGCTTCGCCCGCCTCCGCGCCGCAGGCGCCAAAGAACGGCGCAAAGCGCCGTTCTTCGAGGTTGTGAACGGCGTCGGCAAGCCCGGCGCGCTCCGCCAACTGGGCGATTCGCGGGACGCCCAGCACCTCGATCCGGCCTCCGGGAAATCGCTTACGCAGCGCGGCGAGGACCGGAAGGGTAAGAATGAAATCCCCGATCGCCCCGCCACGAATGACCAGAATGGTATCGTTAGACACGCGGGGCGGGCGGGGAGACGCCGAGGGTCTTTTCGTTCTCACGCTCGCGGACCGGCATGACGGCGCAAGCGCCGCCGCAGCCAAAGAACCGACTCAGGACGTATCGGTTTCGACTCACCCACCGATACACCCTCTCCGCAATCCAGATCACGCCGGGTATCCAAAGGATGAGCGCGAGGATCCACGCGAGGGGCATCCTTGCGCAGAGAAAACGAATGGCTCGGGCGCCCCGATAGACGCGTCCGTCAGGAGTGACGCAATGGATCGCCTCCTGAAACGCCGCAGGGAGAATCCCTGGCGTGTACTGCGGAACGTCAGGATGGGAAGCCGGAACGAGGCTGACCCGGTTGAACCAATCGAGCCACGTGAGCGCCCGCATCTGGAAAACGCAGAAAGAGCACCGATCATCGTAAATCACGAGATGCGTGGAGCGCTGGGGCTCGTTCATGCGGGCAATATGGTTCAATTCCGCCGATCTGGAAAGGGGCAATCAGGCGTCTCTCACTTCTTCGTCATCTCAAAAACGCCGCTCCAGGACGCGTCGGGAGGGTGGGCGAGGAGATGGGCGCATCGATCGATGTAGAGCTGAAGAAGGGCGTCGTCCGGGCGCATCGACAAGGCCTCGCGGAACGCGGCCATGGCCTCCACGAACCGCCGTTCGCGATAGAGCCGCACGCCCCGCTCGTGAGCGTCCAACCAGTCGAAGCGAACCTTCGCGTCTCCGGCCTCCGGGGGAATCGTGAAGACCTCGACGGGCCGCGACTTGCCGGCGACCTTCACGCAGTCGACCGAGCGCAGCGTGAAGCGATCGCGAACCTGTTCCGCGATGGATTCGCCGAGGAGGAGGTCCACCTGATATTGCTTCGTGAGGCTCTCAAGGCGCGAGGCCGTGTTCACAGCGTCGCCGATGACGGTCACGTTCATGTTTTCATCGGAGCCCAGATTGCCAACAATCACCTCGCCCAGGTTGACGCCAATCCCAATCGCCAGCGGCTTGAGCCCCTCGGAAGACCAGCGCGCATTGAGGGCTGGAAGCGCCGCGCGCATCTGGAGCGCGGACACCACCGCCCGCTCGCAATCGATCGAAGTCCCCCCGCTGACAAAGCTCCCCCAATCCGCCATCACCGCGTCGCCGATGAACTTGTCGAGGCGTCCGCGGTTCACCACCACCTTGTCCACCATCTCCTGGAAATACTCGTTGAGTTGCTTCACGAGGAGCCTCGCGTTGGCCTCTTCGGTCATCGACGTGAAGCCGCGGACATCCGAGAACAAGATGGCCACAGGCTTGCGAACACCGACGAGCGAATTGAGGTAGGAATCCGGATTGTCGATCAGCTCGCGAACGACGTCCTTCCCCACATAACGTTCGAGCGTTCTCCGGAGCCGCGCTTTCTCGCGACGCGCCAGCGAGAAATCCCACACCAGGGTGAACATCGTGGCGCTCCCGAGAGTGAAGGCCGGGGCGAATATGGGGATGAACCGGCTTCCAGCGCCGTGGACGCTGTAGAGCATCCACGCAGCCAAGCCGTACGCGGCCAGGCACAGCGCGGCGAGCGCGAAGCGCTGCATCAGCTTTGGCGCGCGCCAAGAGAGTGTCCAAGCGACCAGGCCGGCGCCCAGCGTCAGAAGCCAGGAACCCAGGACGGAAGTGGACCGGATGAACTCGCCGCCGCTTGCGGCGTTGAGAATGTTGAGATGCACCTCGGGCCCCAGCATGTTTTCTCCGAATGGACTCCGATGCTCATCGTGGAAGATCGGCGCGGCGGGACCTATGATCACCCACTTGTCCTTGAAAAAACCGGTGCGACCGAAAGCCGCCTCCCAGGAAGGCGTGTGAAGGATTTGAAGAAGCGGAACGCGCGAGACGCCATTGCCGGGAGGAGAGAGGAAACGGAAACGCATGAGCTCCTCGCCGGCGGGAATGCGCTCCGCAAGGCCGCCTTGACGGAGCATGCGCGCCGCGAGCGACTCGGCGTGGGCGTCCGGCCCAATCAAGGCCCGCAGCTCGTCCCCGGATCGAAAACGCGCCCTGCGGATCACGGAGCCCGGCATGTCGGGCTCCTGGGTGATCACGCCCAATCGCGGGTCGAGCAAGGGATGTCGCGCCTGCGTTCGCAGCACCGAGCTCGGAGGAATCAGGACGTTGGTGGACGATCCGGAATCCTGCTCGGACACGACGATATCCGCTCCCAGAACGACACGGTCGGCATGGCGCTCCACGGTCGCGCGAAGGGCGTCGTCGCCCGGGCCCTCCGCCGCGAACACCAGATCCAAAGCCACCACCCGGGCGCCCGCGGCGACGAGTCGCTCGATCGCGATCGACCACACCTCGCGCGACCAGGGCCAATTCTTCGACGCCATCCGGAGCGCTGGATCCTTCCGCATCTCCTCCTCGCTGAAGAACGACACGTAGCTGGGTTGATCAATGGCCACGAACACCAGGCGGGAATCCACTGGCGCAAGTCGTCCTTGGCGCAGGATCAGGTCCTCCGCGAAAAACTCCATCTCCGTCACCCCCTCGAGTCCCCAGTGTTGGAGAGACCCGAAGAGAAGGGCGAATCCCGCGCACACGAGGCCGAGGACTGAAAGGCGCCGCGTTTGGGGGGAGCGAGGGAGGGGACTCCGCAAAGCGCGTGGGATGTTCGCGGTCATCGCGATCCGAACGATCAGCCTTTCGGCGCCCAATAGCCCGGATTCACGTCGGGGAACAAATTGTCCTGCGCCTCGAGAGCGGACAAACGCGCCTCATCCACTCGCGTGGTGGAGAGCTGCTCGTGCAACGCGAGAAAGCGCATCAGATGATCGCGCACCCGGCGAGCCGCGTAGTCGGGGCTTGTGCCCGTCCGCATGATGAAGGGCCAGTCGCTGGACTGCGCCAGCAGAAGCTCGCGACCGGCTTGCTTCAGGGCTCGTTGTGTCAGCGGGCCGGGGTTCGGATGACGCATCACGAGCTGGGTCATCCGGGTCTGCGCGGCGTCGAGATGGGGCAGGATCCACTGGTTCTGGTCGTTCAACCAGACCTTGAGATGTCCCTCCTCGCCCCAGGTGCTCGGAGCGGGGCTGACGATCTGGTGCGTCGGGTTGTCCGCCAGATACTCGTGGGGCGTGGTCAGTCGAACGACCCGCTGGTCATAGACCGTCTTCCGCATGAAGTAGTCGAGGAACTCAGGCCCTTCATACCACCAATGCCCGAACAGCTCGGCGTCGTAGGGCGATATCAAAAGCGCCGGGCGCTCAATGATATTCCCCAAGCGCTGCAGCTGCGTCATCCGGCTCTCCAGAAAGTGCTGGGCCTGGTCCGCCGCCACCTGCAGCGCCGCCTTGCGGTCATATACGTTTTTCGACTGCGCGCCGGTGATGGAGTAGTACTTGATCCCCGTGAATCCTCGTCCGCTGGTTCCCGGCAGATACGGCTTCACGTAGTCCAGGTCGAGGTCGTAGCCAATGTCCCGGTAGAAATCACGATATCGAGGGTCGGCGGGATAGCCGCTCTGACGGCTCCAAACCTGTGTGGCGGATTCGTGGTCGCGTCCGAAGGCGGCGACGCCGTTGGGCGTGAAAACCGGGGCGTAAACCCCGTAGCGCGGACGTGGCGTTCCGTGGAGGAGGCCGTGCGTATCCATGAGGAACCAACGGATGCCCGCCTCCTGCAGCGCCGTTTCCAACCCCGGAGCGTACGCGCACTCCGGCAACCAGATGCCGGACGGGTCGCGGTCGAAGCACCGGCGGTAGTGGTCCCTGGCGACCAGGATTTGCGCGCGCAGCGAGGGCGGATGAGAGCTCAGGAGCGGCAGCACGGCGTGCGTCGCCGCTGTGGTGATGATCTCAAGCTTCCCCTGCTCCTGGAACTTCCGGAAAGCGCCAACGATGTTGCGACCGTAGTGATGCCACGTGCTCCTCAGGCCGGTCAGCCGTTCGAAGTACATCTGGGCCAGAGGATGATAGGGGCGATCCCAGAGAGTGCGATGTGTCTCCTTTTCGGCCAACTCGATCAAGGCATCCAGTCGCTGACCGCAACGATCCTGCAGCAACGGATCGAGCAGCATGGAGCACAGGGTGGGGGACAACGTCAGGGTCAGCCGGGTGTCCATACCATCCCGGAGCCAGCCGTCCATGACCTGAATCAGAGGGAGATACGTCTCGATCACCGCCTCGTACAGCCAGCTCTCCTCCAGAAATCGTTCGTTTTCGGGATGCCGCACGAACGGCAGGTGAGCATGAAGGATGATGGCCAGGTAACCGTGCATCAGTGCAAAAAAAGTAAGCGCGTTTCGGGGGCATCAAACCGGAATTGACCCAGGACTGGCAATGGAGAACTCGAACAAAGAATTTGACTCCGGGCGGCTACCAGAGGATCTATAGAGGGAACCACCAACCCTATATGAATGTGTCACGTCGTTCCGGAGTTGTATCCTTTACCAGGATCCTATTCACCTTCTTCCTCCTCATACTCGCCACGTCTCATCGGACGTCCGCCCGCGTACTCGATGATTTCGATGATAACGTGAAGACAGGCTGGCAGGATTTCACTTTCAGACCCGACCTTCAGCTGGGCATTCCTGTGGAAGCGGATGGTCAGCTCAAGTTCGAAATGCCACCGGTGGGGACCGCCATATTCAGCGCCAGCCAGAAAGTCTCCGAGGTATTGGAGCTGAGAGATGGCCGCACCATTGAGCTACGGGTGGACGTTATCGAGGGAGGCGGAAAAGATTCGTTCGCCGTCCTCGCTTTCATCCCACAGTCGTCCAGTCCGGGCACGCTTGGCGGCTATGGGTTTGCCAAGTCGACGACCGACATCCTGATCACGAAGGGGATCAACAAGTACTTCATCGCCGACCAGGGCCCTGCGGCCCATCTGAAGAACAACAACATCACTCTTGTTCTGCGGCTTACAGCGCAGGATGGCAGCGTCACGATCAATGCCAAAGCGCTCGACAAGGACGCGGACAACGCGGTGCTCTGGGAGCGAACGGTTGTTGATTCGCCGGACGCCGACCTACTGGTGGCGGGCAAGGATGACCCCAAGGAGCCGTATATCACAAAGGGTTACTTCACGCTCTACCTCTACGAGGACTTCGACTCGAAGGCGCCTGAGAATCCCTACAAGATCTACTATGACAATGCCCAAGTGGATATCATGGATAGAACGGTCCTGGACAATTTCGACGACAATCTGAAGACAGGGTGGACGGATTTCACTTTCCGACCAGACCTTCAACTTGGCATTCCGAGCGAGACGGATGGACAGTTCAAGTTTGAGATGCCTCCTGTTGGAACCGCAATCTTCAGCGCTAGCCAGAAGACCTCGCGCGTGTTCGAGTTGAAGGAAGGCGAGAGAACTGAGTTCAGGGTCGACGTCATTGAAGGCGGCGCCAAGGATTCCTTCGCCGTCCTCGCTTTCATCCCGCAGTCGTCCAGTCCGGGCACACTTGGCGGCTATGGGTTTGCCAAGTCGACGACCGACATCCTGATCACGAAGGGGATCAACAAATACTTCGTCGCCGACCAGGGCCAGGCCGCGCACTTGAAGAACAACAATATCACGCTCGTGCTGTCGCTGGACGTCGAGGGCGGGAGCGTTATCATACATGCCCAGGCTCTCGACAAGGACGCGGACAACGCGGTGCTCTGGGAGCGAACGGTTGTTGATTCGCCGGACGCCGACCTACTGGTGGCGGGCAAGGATGACCCCAAGGAGCCGTATATCACAAAGGGTTA
>JACQFQ010000078.1 GCA_016199985.1 Verrucomicrobiota bacterium
CGATGACCACGGTGCCGCCTGTCTTTATGCGCACCAGCGACGAGGTCTGCTTGATATCGACCTCGGGCGCGGTGGTGCTCCCATCCGTGCTCTTCGCCGTGGCGACCAGACGCGTGATGATCGGCGAGACATCCATCGTGATGAAACCGTCCTCCGAGATCTGCGGCGTGATGGACAGGATGGTGCCAATCGTCACGATCTGGACCTGGATGGTGAAGCTTTGGACGGCGGCGCTTCCGCCCGCGGCGACCGTATCGGTCACCTTCCTGAAGAACGGACGATCCAAGCCCACCTTGATCATCGCCGCCTGGTTGTTCAGGGTTCGAATTCTTGGCTGGGAGACGATTCGCAAAGTTCCCATCTCCTTCAACGCGTCGACCACGGCGCGGGCTTCCTTGCGTCCCATCGCCAGGGACAACGCGGGCGCGCCCGGCGTATTGCCCCCGATGGGACTGTCCACGATGTTGCGCGACGAGTGAATGAGCGTGGCGCCGCCGCCGCTGTTGACGTAGTAGTCGCCCACCTTTCCCATCACATTCTGCCAGTCCACGCCGAGATGATACTCATCGTTCAGGACCACCTCAAAGATCCGCGCCTCGATGTCCACCTGGCGGTGCAAAGTCTTGCGAACGCCGCTGAGGTAGCGACGAATCCTGTCGAGGGTGGCTTTCTGATCGGTGACGAACACCTGGCCCGCGGTCTTGTTGATCACGTATTTTCCCTTCGTCGAGATCAGGCTCTTCATCTGCTCGTCCAACTCCTCCCAGAATTTCACGGTATCGGTTTGGTTGATCGAAATGCCCGCGCCGTCGCCGCCGCCGGGGCTGCCGCTCGATCCGGAGGAACCGGGCACGGCCGAGGAACCGCCGCCGGAGCCGCCTCCCGACGAGGAGCCGGAGGAGATGTTCGCGGAACTGCTTCCTGTTCCACCACGAGTCATCCGCAGGTAGTCGAGGGTAAAGCTCTCGCTCATGACGCTCTTGACGCGAATCAACCCACGATCGTATTCCGCGTAGTAGCCAAAAACCTCGAGCAGCGCGTCCATCGATTTATCGAGGCTGAGGTTCTTGAAGTCCACCGTCACGAGGCCGGTCACGTCCGGATCCGGAAGGATGTTGAGATCGAATGTTTTTGCGAAGAGAACCAGGGCGTCCTTTAACTCGAGGCCCCTGGCGCTGAAGCTATAGGTCTTGTCGCCGCCCGGAATCCCTTCCGCCGCGGCCTTCGAATCCTTCGGAATCAGGCTGGTTCTTGGCGGCTCGGCAAATGGCGGCGTTTCGGTCGTGGTCCTGGGAGTGGCGGGCTGAGCGAACTCGCTTTCCATCCGCGGGGGCGGTTTCGACGCCGGGGCCAGCGCCGCGGGGTCCGGCTCCTTCGGCTTCACTTTCGTCGTTTGGCAACCCGGGGCGATCGCCAGGGCCATTGTCGCCAACACCACCGCCCAAACTCGAGTGCGAGTCCATTGTTGGGAGAGGTTTCGATTCATGATCAGTGCTTGTCTTTGTCTAAAGGTCGATGGCCGGATGGGTTCCATTTCAGGGCTTCTTGGGGTCCGAAAGCGTGCTCTGCAGAGGAGGCTTCGATGCGTCGGATTCAGGGCTTGGACTCGGGGCGGCGCTTGAGAAATCCAGGCGAAGCACCTTGCGCTGGCCGTAGCCGGACACCACAACCTCGTCCCGCGAAACTTGCTGGATGGAGTATCCCTGCAGTTCATCGCCCTTGCCGACCACGATCCGGTTGATCACGGCGAGGCCGACGCCTCGATGGATGCTGATGGCCTGGAGTTCGAGCGCGGGAGGGCCCGCCCCCCCGTTCGTGTCTCCGACGGCGAGCGACGGATCCACGCTCGGCTTCGGAGGAGGGGCGAACGGGTCCCGACGCGGGAGGGACTCCTCGGTAGTTTGCTTCCAGGTCGCGATATCCGGGCTGGGGATCCAGCGGTTCACGATCATGGCGATGTATTTGTCCTTCTGCGACGTCGCGCCTCTCCCCGCCGGGTCCTGCGCGTCCCCGGCCGCGGTAGGAGAGTCAGGGTTGGCGCGGGCGTTGACGAGTTGGTCGCCCCTCCACTGGCCGCGGAAGCTGCTGGCGACCGTCGCCAGCGCGACGAGAGACAGGGCCGCGACGACAAACTTATTTTCCAGAATGTTTCTCATCGCCTTTGCGAACCCAGAATTGGAGTTCCAGCTGGGCGGAGGCCGCGCCGTTGCGGTCCGCCGCCACCGATATTGCGGAGATCTCCACCTTGTTCGTCAGTTCGTCGAGCTTCGCCAAGAACGGCAGCAACCTTGAATACATGGGCGTGGCGTTGGTGCGGCCTTTCTGAACGAGCGGCTGGATGCGAACGAGGGACGAGTGGATGGTCACTTGAGGCACGATCGGCGCGCGCTCGGACGCCGCCAGGTTGCTGACCTCGGCCTGGAGCCCGGACGCCTTGGCCATCTTTTCGATCACGGACGCCAGACTCACCAACTGGTCCTTGTCCTGGATCAGGAACCGTCGCGCCAGGGCGACCTGATTGTTGAGAACCGCCTGATCGATGGCTTCGTGCTGCGCGGCCTCATCCGCGGCTTTCTGTGTCTCCTCCAGGCTCGATCGCGCGGACACCAGCCGCTTCTCGAGGGTCCGAGGCAACTCCGCCACCAGAACCCAAAGGATGAGCCCGACGGAGGCCGCTCCCACGCTCGAAAGCGCAGGCAGCGATGTGAGCACCAGCTCGCAGCGCTCGCCAAAGGTGCGAACCACCCGCGTCGCCCGCCGGCCCGCCTTGGCGCCCGTCTCGGCAGCGGCAGGATGGGACGAACCCTCCGGGGATCTCGGCTCGGGAGTCATGGAATATAACCGTCGATGAAGAAGACCTTCTCATCCGTCGCCTCGGCGAGGACGTTGGGCACTCTCCGAATCTCGGCGCCCCCCTCCTGCAAGAGCGCTGTTCGACTGCTGGACACAGTGACCATCTTGAATGGCCCGCCGAGGAACTGCTTTTCAAGATCCGCCAAGCCCCGGAGATGTTCGTCGGCGGGGTCGCGCTGACGGCCCTCCAGACGCACCATCCAGCGATTTGAAGCCTGGGTGAGCTCCATCCGGCTGACGACAAAGCGATCGGGAAGCGAAGCGCCGAGGTAGCGACAAAAGAGGCTCGCGATGGCTGGATCATCGGGATTCCCCACGGAGGCCACGAGGGCCTTTTTCTCGAGCGTCTCGTGCCACAGCCTGATGTTCTCGTCATTCCGCAGCTTGACCTCCTCGGCCCGCGCCTGGAGCGACTGCAGCTCGGCGTCGCGTTGGCGCGCGAGATGATTCACATAGCCCCAGAACCCAAGGGCGAAGAGGAGGCAGGCGGCGACGCTCAGCGCGAGAACCCGGCGCTGATGGACATCCCCTCCGGTGATCTGCGCCAACAGGCTTCCGGGGGAGCGCGCGGTCATCGCGGCGGCTTCGATCAAGAAAAGATGAGCTGCCTGATCCGGAGGCGCGGTCTCCATCCGCATCCCGTCGGGCAGCTTGACGTCGGCGAACGTTTTCCTGGCCTCCTCCCCCAAAACCCAAAGGGTTCTCAGCTGCGTCTCAAACTGCTGCTGGCAGAAAAGCCTCGTTCGATTCAGCTCCTGCTCCAGACGGTCGGCGGCTCGTGTGGCCGCCTTCGCCACGCGGAGCTGCAGGCCGGCCGGACTGGCTTCGGCGACGGGCGCGACGGCGACCAAGGCCACAGACCTCGCGAACATGAGATGCCCATTCCCACGCGCGGCGGTCAGGGACAGGATCCCGGCCGCGTCACTGGTGATGAGGGATGGCGAGCTGGCGTCATTGCTCAACCGGGGCAGGCATCGCGCCAGGACGGTCGCCGCGGAAAACACGCCCGCGAGCCTCAAGCCCTCGCCCGCAAACGCGTCCCGGATCGTCACCACCCATTCGCGCGGGAAAACCGTGAGGAGAAACCGCTGGCCGGTCTTCACCGGGATGGCTTGATGAATCCCCCAAACCGGCTCCTGATCTTCGAAGAACCGGCTCTTGAGGACCTGACGTTCAATGAACCGTCGAATCGTTTTCTGCCTGCCGGCAGGCGCCTCTTGAAGGTGATAGACCAGCTTTCGATCCTCGATCACCATGACGGCCTCGCGGCCGTGGAATTGAGTCCCGACAACCGCGGCAGGAAGCGCCAGGGCAAAATCATCCACCGTTTCCACAGGCGCCGAACTCGTCCATTCCGTGAGAACTTTTCGGCCAGCCACCTGCGCGGCGGACAAGGCGCCGTTCATCCACTGAATCACCAATACATTGCGGCTCATTTGTTGAAGCAAGCCACGCCCGACGATCGCGCCGAAATTCGAACGCGCCATCAACTCGGCAGACTCTGCCGCGTGCTTGAAGACCTGCGCAAACCAAGCAGGTCCAAAGCCAAGGCGCTGAAGAGAATGAGCGAGGAAGGGAGAAGGAACCCCAGTCGATCCGGGCGGCGTTTACTGCGGCACCTGGTTCAGAACCAAGCCCTGCACTTGCGCGAGCGATAGGGCTTTGTCAAAAAGGAGCACCTCATCGAGGTCGCCGTGGAAGCTATTCCCGCTGGCGTCAAAGATGGATCCGCCGCCGATCCGGAAGCTGTTCCCCGACGCGCCATAGGTCCCGCCACCCGGCGGCCCGCCGCCGGTCTTGACCAACACGCCATCCAAGTAGATCTGCAGCACGGATCCATTCCCAGTGATGGCCACGTGATGCCACTGGTTCACCGGATGCGGATAGGCGACCGAGGCCGACCCCGCCGTGGTGGTCGTGACTTGAAGGCTGTTGCCAGCGCCCAGCCCAAACTGGACAACTCCTCCCTGACCGCAGAGAGCCCATGTGGTGAGCGCGCTGGAAGCCGGCTTCATCCAGCAGGCCATTGTGAACTGACTGAGGCTGTTCATGAGGCTCGATCGTGTATCGAGGAAATCGTCCACCCCGTCGAAGACCAGGCCTATGTTGTTGGTGGCGTAGCCCGGCCAGGACGGACTGATGGGCCCCTGTGTCAGAAGACCGCACCCGTTGGTGGTCCCCGCGTCGCCCGCCGGAGCAAGCTTGCCCGTGTTCGTGGCAACGACGCTCACGCCTCCGTCGAAACGCCACCATCCGATCGGCTCGTAGGGCGAGGCGAGATCGAAGCTGGCATCCCCGTTCACGACGTGCCGGCGCACCAGTTGCGTGTTGGTGAGCGCGAACAAGTCCAGCGCGGCGCCCTTGAGGAAGTAGCGTTGCAGCGACCCGGGGACGCTTGTGAGCGGCCTGCCTGGAATCGCGTACGCGAGCTTCCGGAATGTCAGCAGGGAGAACACGGAACGCAAATCGACCTTCGCGACATGCAGCGCGCCGCCGCGTCCGGCCCAAGCGGGGCTCACAGTGGACAGAGGCGAGTTGCCCGTTCCGTCGGGGGTCCAGTCCCAAAGGTTGTTGAAGAGAGCCGCCGGGATGGCGCCGCTGGCAAAGGGCAACGGCAATGTGCCCACGCTGCTGCTTGCGATCAGGATCCGCGTGTTCAAGCCCGGCTCCTGGCCCAATAGCGGATCCAGCCCGAGGGGCGCCTGATTGTAGGGCAGAAGCGGCGCGCCAGTGGCCGGCTGGAACGCCGGGTCGATAAGAAAGACGCGACGCGTGTTCACGCTCGTCGGAAATTGGGGAAACACCTGGAGCACGCTGACAACGTCGCTGCCGAGTTGATCGGCGGCCGTCGCGGCCCAGGTCGCGGCCCCGGGGATCACCTGCGTGCGGGGGACCGACCGCTCCACAGCGGAGGCGATCTCCTGAACCTTTTGGTCTTCGTCCTCCGCTTTCTCGCGCGCCTGGGTCGTGATGAAGCTCGGCGCGAGCGCGGTCGCGACCGCCACCATCCCACCCAGCAACACCAACACCCAGATCATGCTCAGTCCGGTCTCTCGTCCTCGGGTCGTTGGAGGCGAAGTTCTCATAACCCGATCGAAAGGATCATGGTATCCGCCACCGCGGCGGATTCCCGTCGTAGATGAAGTTCACGTCGCTCTTCAGGGTGTGGGAGATGCAGAGCTCGTCCGGGTTGACGGGCACCGAGACATAGGGCGTGTCGTGTCGATAGAGCCGGATCGTCGTGCCCCGGACGTAGTAGCTGTCCACCGCGTTGGTGACATCGAACGGGTAGGTTGACGCGAGGTTGAATTTTCCGAATGGAATATTCGTGGGAAAGTTAGAATTGCTGACGGTGACGCGATAGAACTCGTCGGCGAGGTTGACGCGCTGAACGTGGAGGTGCTCTCCCTGTCCATCCCAAGCCGCCGGCCAGCCGGTCGGAGGAAGCTTCGTGAAAGGGTTCAGGGTCCAGTTCCACACGTTGTCGAACAGCGCGCAATTGGCCGCGGTGTTCGCCGCCTTGCCTCCGGCGATCGGGAGCGCAAGTCCCCTCTTCGTCGAGCTGACGAGCATCACGCGGGCGTTGGTGGGCGCGAGCGCTCCCGCCGAAGTCGGCGTGAACACCGGGTCCGCGCCCGTGGAGGGGGAGAAGCGAGGATCGATCACCATAATCCGCTGGCTCGTGGCGGGGTTGTTCGGATCGGCGTAGAGGACTTCGGCGGGGTTGAGCCCCGTTGCCGTCGCGACGCTGGCCGACCAGGTGACTCCTCCCGGGATGGTCTGCGTGTTGCGCAGGGATTGACGCAGGCCCTGGGCGAGCGTCTCCAGGCTCTTGCCCTCCTTGATCGAGACGTTGTCCACGATCTTTCGGATGAAGTTGGGACCGACGACCGCCACGAGCACGCTGATGACGGCGAGAACGCCCACCATCTCGATCAGCGAGAAAGCCTCCCGTTCGCCTCGAGGCCGCTGAGATGGACGCGCGCGGTTCATCGGACGGTGATCAGGCTGACGATCGGCAGAAACACGGCCATGGCGATCCCCCCGATGAACACGACCAACCCGAGGATCATCAACGGCTCGAAGAGGCTGAACATGCGCTTGACCAAGCGCGGCAGCATCTCGTCGTAATACTGGGCCACATTGTCGAGGGCCGTCCCCAGGCTGCCGGTGGTTTCGCCGACGGCGACCATTTGGATGACCAGGCGGGAAAAAACAGGGTGAGCGGACATGGCGGTGTGCATCTGCTTGCCCTCGCTCACGGCCTTCCTGAGGTCCCCGACGGCCCGCTCCAGGACATGATTGCCGACAAGCTCCCCCACGAGGGCCAGCGCCTCGAGAAGCGGGATTCCCGAGGTGTAGACGATGGAGAGGTTCTGCGCGAACCGGGAGAGCCCGATCATGTGATAGAGCCGCCCAACAATCGGAATCTTGAGCTTCACGACATCGGTGAAGTAGGCGAAGCCTTTCCAGTGCCGCACCGCGGCGCTGTAAGCCGCGACCGCCCCAAAGACAAAGACAATCACGACAAGCCAGCGCTGAACGAAGAATTGGCTGATATCCATCACGATCTGGGTGACCGTGGGGAGCGGGACGTTCATCTCGGCCAGCAGCTTGCCAAACCTGGGAATCACGAAGGTGAAAACGAGCAGCACGAACAGGAGGGCGGCTATCAGGATGAAGCAGGGATACACCAACGCCTGCTTCACATCGCCCATCATCTTGTCCTGCCACTCCAGATAGCGCCTCACCTGCTGGCAGCTCTCGGCGAGCCTGCCGCTGGCCTCCCCCGCCTTCAGGATGTTCACGACCAACCTGGAGAAAACCCGAGGGTGGCACGACATGGCCTCGCTCAACGACTGCCCCGCCTGGACCCTTTCGGTGAGATCGATCACAACTTGGCGCATCGCCGGACTGCCGCTATCGACGGTCTCGTTCGAGAGCGCGTTGAAAAGCGGTATGCCGGCGCGCAGCTGCATGGAGAGCTGGAGAAAAAACTCCGTCAGCAACCGGCTGGGGACGCGCTTTCCGCCGCGGGCTCCCAAGCCCCGGGCGCGGCGCATCGTTCGCACCTCCTTCAGATCCGCGACCCAGTGGCCCATCTTGCGAAGACGCCCCTCCAGCGCGGATTCCGACACCGCCTCCTCGCGGCCCGTGTACTCACGACCCGCTTCGTTGATGGCGACGAAGGTAAAGACAGGCATGGCAACAGGCGCGTCAGCCCAGGGTGACGCGCATCACCTCAGAGATAGTCGTCAATCCGCGGAGAGCCTTGAGCACTCCATCGTGCACCATGGGGCGGAAGCTGGCGTGCGTCTCGGCCGCTTCCCTCAATCGGCTGGCGTCGACCCCCCGCGTGATCAGGCTCTGGCAATTCTCGTCAGGCACGAACATCTCATACACGCCCACGCGCCCTGTGTAGCCCGCCTGACAAGCGTTGCATCCCTTCGCCTCCCACAGAGTCGGCGGCAGGTCGGAAGGCAGCTTGATCTTGATCTTGCTCAGGATCACTTCGGGGTGGGGAACCGGCACGCGACACTGCGGGCAGAGACGCCGGACAAGTCGTTGCCCGATCACGCCGGCCAACGTGGGCGCCAGCAGATACCCCTCGGCGCCCAGATCGATCAGCCGCGGCACCGCGCCCGGCGCGTCGTTCGTATGGAGAGTGGAGAACACGAGGTGCCCTGTGAGCGCGGCTCGCACCATCAGCTGCGCGGTTTCAGCGTCGCGCGTTTCCCCGATGAGGATCACGTCGGGATCCTGCCGAAGCAGCGTCCTCAACCCTTCCGCGAACGTGAGGCCCACGGCCTCGATGATCTGCGTCTGGCGCACCAGGGGAAGCTGATACTCGACCGGATCCTCCAACGTAAACACGCTCTTCTCCGCGGCGTTGATCTGGCTCAGGGCTGTGTAGAGCGTGGTGGTTTTGCCGCTGCCCGTGGGTCCCGTCACCAGGATGATTCCATGCGGGCGATCCAGTAGATCCCGGAATCGCCTCTCCATTTCCGGAAGCATGCCGAGACGGTCGAAATCGAGCTTCGTGGTGGCCTTGTCCAGAAGCCGAAGCACAATGCTCTCGCCAAAACAGGTCGGCAGGCTGGAAAGCCGCAGTCCGATCTCGCGCCCGGCCACCGTGACGCTGGAGCGGCCGCCTTGAGGCCGCCGAACATCCGCCACGTCCATCCTTCCCAGAATCTTGAATCGCGCGGCGAGCGCGAGCTGAAGCTCCTTCGGCATGAGGTAGCCGGGCTGCAGAATGCCATCCTTGCGCCATCGCACTCGAAGAAACTTTTCCTCGGGCTGGATATGAATATCGCTGGCGCCCATGACAACGGCTTCGTTGATGATCCGGTCCGCGAGACGGATCATGGGCGCGTCGGTTTCGGTGGTCGTGGCGAGGGTTTCGCTGCCCAGCTTGAGGAGCTCGTCAACGAGTTGGTCCAGGCGCTCGCCCGAGGCGTAGTGCCGGTCGATCGCCTGAAGGATCTCCCCTTCCGCCGCCGCCACCAGTTCGATGCGCAGCTGCGTCGCCTGCTCAATGGCGTCGAAGGCCAGGACGTTCAACGGATCCGAAATCGCGACCCGGAGCAGCCCGTCGGCGAACGAGACCGGAATGGCGCAGAACCGCTGGGCGATCGGCTCGGGCACCAGCGCGATGACCTCCTTTGGAATCTTGGACTTGGCCAGATCAACGCTCTGGGTCTGGGTCTTGGAGGCCAGGAAGCTGGCGAGCACCCGCTCGTTGACGAAGCCGAGCTGAACCACGACCTCCCCCAGCATCCCCCCTTTGCGCTTCTGCTCGCGGAGGGCGAGGTCGAGTTGGGTCTGGCTCAGATGTCCCTGGTCGAGCAACCAGTCACCGAGGCGAGGCGTGATGGCGTTGGGGGCTGACATATTGCTTCCCTCTTAATCGACAGGCCGGCGGAAGTCTCCAACTCCCAATTCACCGCGGTCCTCAACCCTGAACTGAATACTACGATCCGGCCCCCGGCGCCGCGGCACGGCGCGGCGAACCCGGCAACGACAACACGCCGGGGGTCGCCCCCGGCGTGTTTGCCTTACTCACAGTCGCATCCTGAACCTCAGGCTGCGTAAAAAGGTTTGTCCCCGCGTCCCGGACTCCCTGCGGGAATCACTGATGGGCGAGGTATATGTACACAGTCACCGTGCCGGCGGCCGCCGCGCTGTAGATGCAGCGCCCGACCCGGTCGGCCGCCGTGCCCGAGTTCACCACGCCATCGATAATGCTGTTGAGGACGATCGCGTCGGCGATGGCCACCTGCGGGATCATCAGGCTCACGACATTCTGCCCCGCCGTGAAATCCGCCGTGGCCGCGTTGCTATCGAGGTCAAAGTTGTCCCCGCCCGCAGCCGCCGTGGGGTTGACTGCCGCGGCGGCAACGGCGGCCAGGACACGGACATGGGTCCGCGTTGTCAGAGCGCCTGTGGTGGCCGTGGAGCCGATGGGGACGCCGACCAGCTTGTCGATGAAGCCGGCCGCCACCAGATCGGCGTCGAAGCGTCCTGTGGGCGTGGCGGTGTCCGCGGCGCCGGTTCCAGACCGCAGCGGGAAGCTGTTGCTCCGGGAGTAATAGTCCGCGACGGCTGTTTTGAGCGCGTTGAAAACCAGCGAAGTCCCGCTGACCTTGCTGCGAGCGATCGCGTTCATCACCTTGGGGACCAGCACGGCAGCGAGGATCGCAATGATCGCAATCACGCCAATCATCTCGATCAGCGTGAATCCCGCCCGTGACTTTATCTGTTTCGTTTTCATCGGTTCAGCGTCGTTCCTGAGAAACCTCGGAGCTTATTCGGCGTCCATCGCTATCCAGCTCGTTCGCCTCCCCAATTCGCTGCTCGGCATTCGCCGCGAGGACTTCTCTTGAAGCCGTTATCGGTGGGAACGATCAGTAACTTTAGCGGGCAGTGAGAAGGCAAGAAGGTTCGGGCAACAGTCGCCAAGGAGGTGTGCGAGATAGAGGATATCCCGCAGAAACGATCCGTTGCCCGAACAAATCGAGGCGGCATGTCCGGCCGGAGGACACCGCATGTCACCCTCCCCCGCGCCCAATGCGCCTCTCAGTGATCAACAACAACGGCTGCGGCCAGGATAACCGAACCGATTCGCAGTGAGCTCCGATCAAAGGGTGTTTGCAAGAAAAAATCGCCTTCGACAGCGGAATCGGCCGCCGCCAGCAGCCACGCGCGCGCGGGTTGCGGGCGGAGGAATCCTGAAGGCAGAGGGCGCGAAGCCTAGGCCGCCCGGCGACCCGGCGGCGCGGTCTGCGTGGCGGCGCGGAATATGGCGGCCTCAAGCTCCTTGGGCCGAACGGGCTTGGAGACATAGTCGTCCATGCCCGCCTGGAGGCAGAGTTCCCGATCGCCCTGAAGCGCGTTCGCGGTGAGGGCCACCAACCAGGGCCGGGGCGAGGAGCCGAATCGCTCCCGTATCGCGCGAGCAGCGGCGTAGCCGTCCATGACGGGCATCTGGACGTCCAGGAACACCAGGTCGAAATGTTCCTCCATCACCGCTTGAAGAGCCTCGGCCCCGTTCAACACGATACGGGGCGCGTAGCCCATCCGACGAAGCATCGACTGCGTGACCTTCTGATTCACGGGGCTGTCGTCCGCCACAAGGATGCGCAGAGCCTTCGTCGCCGCCAGCTCATGGTTGATCTCCCCGCCCGCGACTCCTCGCCGCTCCGGCGCTTCCAGGTCCAGGGCGCGACAGAGGGACTGCAGAAGCTGACGGGAGCGGATCGGCTTGTAGGCGACGCTCCGAACCCCCCGGTCCGTCCAGGCGGCGTCCAGAGCGCGGCTGCGGATGGAGGAAAGCAACATGATGGGCAGCCGTTCCCCATGGGGCAGGCGCCTGACGGACTCGACCAGCTTCACCGGCTCGATCTCGGGAAGTTGATGGTCGACGATCGCGAGATCGAATCGCTCTCCCTGGATCATCCGGCTCAGGGCGTCGCTGCCCGTCGCCACCGCCGTCACCTCCATGCCCCAGGCCGTGGCGCAGCGATCGACGTGATTTCGCGAGGATTCGTTGTCCTCAACCAGGAGGAGTCGCTTTCCGGCAAGGAGTGGAACGACGTCCACGGTCCTCGACGGCTGAGCGTCGCAGGCGTTGAACGGTAGGACGAAGTGGAAGACAGACCCCCGGCCCGCCACGCTCTCGACCCACATCTTTCCCGACATCAGCTCCGCCAACCGTTTGCAAATCGCGAGGCCCAGCCCTGTGCCCCCGTACTCGCGGGTCGTGGAACAATCCACTTGGCTGAATGCTTGAAACAATCGCTCCATGCGGTCGGCAGGAATGCCAATCCCCGTGTCGCGGACGGAGAATTGCAACTCGACGCGATGCCCGCCTTCCGAACGGCCCGCGCCGGCTAGACTGACGCGGACAAGCACCTCGCCTTTCGTCGTGAACTTCACGGCGTTCCCGGCGAGGTTCAGAAGGATCTGCCTGAGCCGAGTGACATCGCCCAGGAGATGATCGGGAACGTCCTCGTCGACCTCCTGCCCCAGATCGATCCCCTTCTCGCTCATCTTGGGAGCGAGCAGTTCCAGCACCTCCTCCACGCACTGGCGCAGGCTGAAGGGATGCTTCTCAATCCCCATCTTTCCAGCCTCGATTTTTGAAAAATCGAGGATGTCGTTGATGATGCCCAGCAAAGCCTCCGAGCTGTGACGGATCGTTTCGACGAAATCCTGCTGTTCCTCGTCCAGCAGGGTGTCCTTCAGCAGCGCCGCCATGCCAAGCACGCCGTTCATCGGAGTGCGGATCTCGTGGCTCATGTTCGCGAGGAACTCGGACTTAGCACGGGTCGCCTCCTCGAGCTTCTGATTCAGGACGTTGAGAGAAGTGTTGCTGGCGATGAGCTGCTGCTGGCTTTCCCGCAGCGCGCGGAAAGCGTGATCACGCTGTTGTTGGACAATGTAGGCGTGGCTGTGGTAGCGGATGCGGGCGACCAACTCGACCCGATCGGGGAGCTTCACCACATAGTCGTTGGCGCCGGCCGAAAACGCCTCCCGCTTGGTCTCCGCCTCCTCGCGAGCGGAGAAAACGATCACCGGGGTGTCGCGCGTGACAGGATCCTCCCGATAGCGGCGCACTAGGGCGAGCCCGTCGATGCCGGGCATGACAAGGTCCTGAAGAATCAGGGCCGGCTTGAGCTCACGCGCGACTCTCGGCGCGTCGTGGGCATCGGCGCAGTAGTGGAGGCAAAGATCCGTTTCCTGAGCCAGCATGCGCCTGACCGACTCGGCAACCAGGGCCTGATCATCGACGAGAAGAATGAGCGCGGGGGTGTCCAATCCCTCCGCCCGTCCGAGGCCTGCCGCCGAGGCTTCGGAAACCGAGCGCCCCGCGGCGTCCGCAGGCTGCGAATTGCCGGCTCCTGGCCAAGTCTCCTGGCTTTTTTCTTTTTCCTTCATTGCGCCTCTCAAGTCCCACTCTCCCGCGTCGCACTCTTGTCGTCCCCGATCAAGCGGCTTGCGCGGTTCCAATCAGGTCTTCAACCGCTCTTATCAAGGTATCGTCATGAAAGCTGCCCTTGGAAAGGTAATAGTCCGCCCCTGCCTCCAGGCCGCGTCGCCGGTCTTCCTCCCTGTCTTTGTAGGAAACGATCATGGCGGGCAGGGATTTCAGATGGGGGTCCTGCTTCAGCATCGACACGAGCTCGATGCCGTCCATCCTGGGCATATCGACATCGCTGATCACCAGGTCAAATCGTCCCGCTTGAAGCATGTTCCATCCGTCCATGCCATCCACCGCGACCTCCACCTGGTAACCGCGGGAGGAAAGGAGCTTTCGTTCGAGCTCCCGCACTGTGAGGGAGTCGTCGACGACAAGGATGCGCTTCATGCCTCGTATTGAGGCATCGTCTCGGTAGATGCCCAGCTTCGTCAGCGAGCCGGTGTCCGCCAGTTTTTCAATGGTGCGCACGAGATCCTCCACATCGACGATCAGCACGGGCGCTCCGTCCTCCATAACCGAGCCGGCGCTGATGTCCTTCACCTTGCCCAGGCGGGCGTCCAGTGGCTGCACCACGAGCTCGCGCTCGCCGAGGAAAGCGTCCACCGCCAGTCCGTAGCGCTGATTGCTTTCTCCCAGAACGACCACCGGAACGGAGTCTGTCCTTTGGGAAGGCTCCGGGTATCCGAGAACCTGGTGAGCGGAGACGAGCCCGATCCGTCGGCCCTCCAGCTGGAAATGTTGCCGGCCCTCCATGGATTCGATCTGGGCTCGATTGAGCTTCAAGGTTCGCAGCACATGGGACAGCGAGAACGCGTACGGCTCGCCCCCGATCCGCACGAGAAGGGTGCGAAGAACGGAGAGAGTCAGGGGCAGCTGAAGCTGGAATCGCGTGCCCTTTGTCTTTTCGGAAAGCACGCGGATCGTTCCGCGCACGCCCTTGACCATGCTCTGCACCACGTCCAGCCCCACGCCTCGGCCGGAGATCTCCGTCACCTCCTCCTTCACGCTGAACCCGGGAAGAAACAAAAACTCCAGAAGCTCCGCGGCGCTGAGGTTCGCCGCGGTCTCCTTGGTGGTGAGCCCTCGCTTCACGACGCTCTTGCGCACCTTTTCGATCTCGATGCCGCGGCCGTCGTCCGACACCGCGATCAAGAGACGACCCGCGCTGTGCCTCGCTTCGACGCGCAGTGTTCCTTCGCGGGGTTTCGAGATCTTCTCCCGATCGTCCGGAGACTCCAACCCGTGGTCGATGGCGTTTCGGATCAGGTGGGTGAGCGGCGCCTCGAGCCTTTCGAGGATGTCGCGATCCACCCGCGTGTCCTCCCCCTCGATAACAAGCCGCACTTCCTTCCCCAGCGTCCGGGCAACGTCGCGAACCATCCGCGGAAACCCGTGCAGTCCGTCCGAGAACGGGCGCATCCGGCAAGCCAGGGCCTCGTGGTAAAGCCGATGGGAGAGATTGGACGAGCGACGGTCGAAGTTATCCAGCTCGGCATGGCGCGTGGCCAGGAGCTCCTGGCAGGCGCCGAGCGTGGCCCGGGTCTCCGCCCACGCCGCCGTGGTTCGATCGTCCATCCACGCGCCCCCCATGGATTCCTCCACGACTTGCAGAGCGGCGCCCAGATCGCCATGGAGCTCCTTCAGCCGAAGGAGCGACTCGCCGAAAGGGCGAAGCCACCGCGACTCCACCAACGACTCGCCGGCGAGCCCCAGCATGCGATTCACATGCTCCGCCTTCACCCGCAACACGCGTTCGCTGTATTCGCGGTTCGAGGCCTTGCCGCTCCCGGGCGTCGGAGCGTCGCTGGATCCGGACCGCTCCGAGACGCCCTGAAGCGCGGAGGCCTGCGAGGGAGCCGGAACGGCCGCGGGCGTGAACTTAACGACCGGAGGAGCCGTCTCCGGCGGAGCAACGATCGCTGGGCTGGCGTTCGGTTCGTGGGACACGGCCACGGAGGGACTCGAGCCGGGGGCCGTCATTGATTCGGCGTTGAGCAGGTTCTGCAGCCGAGCCACATAATCGTCAACGAGCCCCTTGTCCTGGTTCTCCCAGCGCGCCGCTTCGCTGTCCGAGCTCTTCGAGATCTGCGCCAGAAGATCCACTCCCGCCAGAAGGACATCCACCTGCTCCCGCTGAAGCCGGAGCCGATTGCGCTGCGCCGCGACAAAGCAATCCTCCATCAGGTGCGACACGCGAACCGCGGCCGCGAGGTTCACGATCCGGGCGGCGCCCTTCAAAGAATGGGCCGAACGCATCATGACCTCAAGCTGCCGCGGGCTCGCGGGATCCTGCTCCAGCGCCAGCAACCCCTGCGTGATGTTGCCCAATTGCGTGTCCGCCTCAGTGCGGAAGAGGTCCATCATCGACATCTCGCTCAGATCAGGCTCGCTCATCCCAGGCTCCGGTTTAGCAGTTCGAACAGTCGCTCCTCATCCAGCAGGCCCACAGATCTCTCCCGCCAGGAAATCATGCCGCTCACACAGCGTTTGCCGCTGTGAACGACCGTCGCGGGAAGGTCCTTGATGTCGCCGAGGCTGATGCGCGAGATGCCAAAGATCTCGTCGACGGGAAACGCGAATCGATCCGAGTCCTTCTTGGCGATCAGCATTCGTCTATGCGCGACGGCCCGCGACGAGGGGCCCTGCGGGTCGTCGTCGCGCCCGATGTCGAGGGCCAGTTCCAACGACGCGCACACCACCAACTCCCCCCGCACATTCACGAGGCCCATCATTATTCCCTGCCGACGGTGCGGAATGGTCCTCACGACGCGCCACTCCGTCACCTCCTGAAGCACTCTCATGGGAATCGCCAACGCCTCGGATCCCGAGCGGAAGACGAGAACGGAGAGCGTTCGCAGCGCCATGTCCGCTTTCTTGGCCACGAAGTGCGACGACCATTCATCGCGATAACCCGGAGGGAGGCTGCGATCCAGCAGCCTGCTTGCGGCGGAGGAAAAGGCGGGGCAGTTGCGACAGTGCGTGTGAGCGCGCAGCTCTGGGCAGCGCCCGTCCCCCCAAACTCCGATCTCCTTCCAACAGGCCTTGAGTTCGGTTGCGTCGCTGGACGCGCTCTCGATCGGCGGGTTCATGGCTGGCTTTCTCCACTGGCTTTCAATCGCCGGGCCCTCTCGTGAAGCATCCGCGCCTCGCGAGCGTCTCCGCCGCGCTCCCGATTCAGGGAAAGCTGCAGGATCGCCTCGTAGCACCCGGGGTCCAGGTAGAGGGCCTTGCGATAGAGCGCCTCCGCCTCGCGCGGGCTGCCTTCGGCGTCCCTCACAACTCCGAGCAGGTAGAGCGCCTCCGCCGAACCCCCCTCATTCCTGAGCAACGCCTCGCAGATCCCCGCCGCCTCCGACAAACTTCCAGCGTCGGCCAGCTGTCGCGCTCTCTCCAGGACGGTCTTGTTCCCAGCGGCGATGGGAGCGCGCTGACTCGCCTCGCTGACCAGGCGGTCCGGGGTTGCCGGCGCGATCGGAGACAACGGATCCGCCTGGTCCCTGAGGCGGCCAACGCCGGCGCGTGAAGCGCGCTTTCTGAAGACGAAGGACCCGTTGACCTGCTCGGATTGAAAGAGCTGGCGGCTCAGATACCCGCACTCCGCGGCCCCCACGAACAAGCCGCCTCCGTCGCGCAGCACAGAGAAAAGATTGTCCAGGACGTGACGACGGGCCTCCGGGTGAAGATAGATGAGAAGGTTCCTGCAGAAAATGAAGTCGAACGGCTCGTGGAGAGCGCCGAAATCCCGGGTCACAAGATTCATGACGTCGAGTCGGATCGGCCGCATGAGCCGCGCCTGAGCGCGAAACCCCGTCGGACCCGGCTCGAAGTAACGATTCCGAAATCCCAGCTCCCGCGAGCGAAAGGAGTTCGCCTGGTAGCATCCGCTCGCCGCTTTCGCCAGGTTGCGCTCGCTGATGTCCCCCGCGACCACCTCGATCGAGTCGGACGACCATCCGGCGTCCAGGAGGGCGATCACAATGGAGAGCGGCTCCTCTCCGGTGGCGCACGGGGCGCTCAGGATCCTCAATTTCGATGTCGCCGTTGAGTGATCTCGTCGCACCTCGACCTCCCGAACCAGCGCGGTCAAGGCTTCCGGTTCCCGGAGAAACCATGTCTCGGGCACGACGAGCAAGTCGACGAGGGCTGGGAGTTCGCGCGGATCAGCCCGCAGCCGGTCCCAATAGGCCTGCGGCGAAGGAAGGCTCAAGGTTTTCGCCCGCTGCGCCACGGCGCGCTTCAGCGCTTGAGGGCCGAGGGACTTGGCGTCAAGCCCCACCCGCCGCGCGAGAAGCTCCTCGATGGGATGAATCACCGAACTGGCGATGGAGCACGCTTTCATGCCGCGATGCGCAGAGCCGCCTCCTCAGCGCCCATCCAACGGGTCAAGAGATCCCCGAGCCGATCCAGGTCCACGCGACGCACGGCGACGCCCCCGTCCCAGGCCACCGCCCTCAGGAAGGAGAGAGGTCCCGTCTCGGCGGCCACTTCGGAAAACTGATCCGGAGGGATGGAGACCATGCGTGTCGCGCGCTCGACGATCACGCCCATCAGTTGCTCGGCGCCGGAGGCATTGTTGAAGCCGGCCAGCAACACGCGCGTGCTCATCCGGCAGGGCGCCGGGGCGCCTGTTGTCAGCTGGGTGAGATCCAAAACAGGCGCCGACACGCCGCGGCATCGCATCACGCCGGCCATGCCGGGCGGCATGCCCGCGAGAGGGCTGACGGCGATCATGGGAAGGACCTCCAGGATCCTCTGGCCCGGGATTACAAAACGTCCCGCGCGGGTCTCGCAAAGAAGAAAGAGCATGCGCACTCCTCCGGCTCAGGCGTCCACGTTCCGAAACTCCTCCGTGGGGCGGTCCGAATTCCGTCGAACGCTCATGCCCGCCGCGCGCGAGCCGGGGTCGCGGAGCGGGACGATCGTCTGCAGCTTGAATTGGGACACCGCGTTGCGCAGAAGCGAGGACGCCTCGTTGAGACGCTCGATCGTGCAGTTGGAGTTTCGGAGCGATTGCACCGTCTGCTGCGTGCTCTCTCCGAGCTGCGAAAGCGCCGAGCTGATTTGCTGGGCGCCCACGGCGTGCATCTGCATGCCCTCGTTCACGCTCTCAAACCGCGGGGTCAGCGCTTGAACCTGCCGGATGATTTCGTTGAGCTGGACGCCCACCTGGTTGACCTCTTGCACGCCGCGCCGAACCTCCTCGGAGAACTTGTCCACGCTCATGACGCCCGCGGAAACGGCCGCCTGCATTTCCTTGACCGTCTGCTCGATGTCGTGGCTCGCCACCGCCGTCTGGTCCGCCAGCCGCCGGATCTCGGTGGCCACAACAGAGAATCCGCGGCCGTACTCGCCCGCCTTCTCAGCCTCGATCGCCGCGTTCAGCGACAGCAGATTCGTCTGGTCCGCGACCTTCGTGATGGTGGTCACGACCTGGCTGATGCTTCCCGCCTTCTCGTTCAACACCGTCAGCTTGCCGCTGATCCCGCTCGCCGCGCTCATCACCTGCACCATGGTCTCCTGCATGCGGAGCAGTCCGCTCTGCCCGTTGCCGGCCATGGTGGTCGTTTGCTCCGCGACCTGGGCGACCTCTTTCACGGTTTTCACCAAGTCCTGGGACGTTGCGGATATTTCCTTTGCCGTCGCGCCGATCTCCACCGTCGTCGCGGCCGTTTCCTGCGCGCCGCCCTCCTGCTGTCGCGCCGTGTCCGAGAGCTGCGTCGCGGAGCAGTTCACCACGATGCCCGACTCCTGCACCTGGCTCACGAGAGCGCTCAGGCTGTCCGCCATGTGGTTGAACCCGCCGGCCAGCTCGCCAAATTCGTCCTGGCGGTCCACCGCCAGCCGCCCCGTGAAATCTCCCTGCCGCATGCTCTCCATCGCCTCGGTCAGCTTCACCAGAGGCCGGCTGATGGCTCGCACAATGCAGTAGCCGCTGATGACGACGATCACGATGGACGCGCAAATGCCGGCGAGAATGCCCGCCTCGGCCCGATTCACGGCCGTGAGGATCCCGCCGCCGGCCGCCGCGCCCACGGCGCGCTTCTGTTCGACCGCCACCTTGATCGCCTCCTGGAAACGCCGGTAGGCGGGCTCCAGCTGGCGGTTCACCGCTTCCAACCTTTGCTGCGTGCGGCCGGGATCGGTCATCAAAACGTTCACCGAGGCGTTGGCGTACGTGGCGCGCACCGTCCGCATCGCCTCCAAGCTCACCCGTTCCACGGGGGTGGAAACGGTTCTCTCGAACAATCCGAGCGTCTGGTTCATCACCTCCAGCTCCGATTGAATGTCCTTCAGGATCGCGTCCGCCTCGGCCGCGTTGGTGGTGATGGTGTGTTTCAGCGTGAGCCCATAGACCTTCCCCACCTGGGAGTCGATCTGGTTGATGATGCCAATGGCTGGGAGGGAATCCTGCGTCAAGCGGACGGAGTCGCCCTTGATCGCGGACAACCGGGTGAGGGCGTAACCGCCCAGCATGACCGTGATGAGGATCTCGATCCCGTAGCCCAGGAGGAGCCGGGTTCGGACAGTCCAAACATCACCCAGGCTGGTCTGACTATTCTTCATAAACTTGCTACGAAAATGAGACGAGGGCAGCACGGCGAACGCCAATCGAAGATCGGCTAAATCTCTCTCGACCTAGCGTTTACCAAGTCGATGGATATATCGGCAGCGCCCGAGGTTCTTAAGAAACAATTGTGTTTCATCCTGACCACTGAAAGATCGCTCCCGCTCGGACGTCCGCATCTCCTTTTCCGGCGCTTTCCGACCCATCGTTTGGCAGCCGAGTTCTTCCTTCTGCGGTCACCCCGATCTTACGCTCATTTGAGTTCTTGGGCGTGATGGCAGCTCTTCGACAGCCCTCGAGACATTTGGGCGGGTGCTCCAACTGTTCAACAAGTGAGTTGTGTCCCTCGCCTCTTGGACTAGTGTTGAGATCAATCCAAAGACGGCGGGAACCCGCTCTCATAGCCGAGGCGAATGGCCCCTGGAACGCTTGCGCGGACCTCAATGAGCAATGAGCAACGCGCACAAACCGTCGGCGGCAGGTCGCTGACTCGCCCGGCAAAATGAAACGTGAAAGCGGTTAACTGAGTAGCTCGCTTCTGCAACAACGAGAATCACCCCATGAAACAAGAGAATAGCTTCACTCGGGTGCGCCACATGACGCTGGCGGCATTCTGCCTCGCGGCGGTCTTGTGTGCTCAACCCGCCCAGGTCTGCGCCGGAAGCCTTGGTCCGGCCTGCGCTGTCAGCCCGTCGCCCTGCCTGAAGTCGATGAGCCTTGCCAAATCCGCGCCCACAGGGATGGGGCTTGCGGGATTTCCCGACGGCACGGTGACGCTGGTGTTCACGCTCACGGCCGCGTGTCCAAGTTGTCCGACGACGCCGTGCGTCACGCGCGCGACGCCCGTATCGGCAAGTGTCTCGGTGGGCTTTTACACGGGCGGAGCGGGGGCGTGTCCACCGGGGCCGCCGATCGGAGTGCCGGTGTTTTCCCACGCCGCGCCGCTGGCGTTGCCCGCCTGTTCGGCGAACGGAGCCTTCACAACCTACACCGTGGTCGTTCCGGTCCCGGCAGCGACGCCCTTGGGAGCCTATTGCGCGTATGGCACGGTAACGGTTGGATTCTCGGATGGGCTGACGTTGAGCGCGAGCGGCGACACAGTGGTATGCATCGTCGCGCAGGCGCCCGGCCAGCCCACCGTGCCGCGACTGAGCCTGACGTTGCTGTCGGACTCGGCCCCGCGGGTCGCGCCTGGGGATATGACGGTGGCTCGCTACCTGGTGAAGAACAACGATCCGATCAGGTCGGTCTCGCTGACAGCCATTGCCGGTTCGCGGCAGTCGGCGGTGCGTCCGCAGGGCGCCAATGAACTGCAGGGCGTATTCGCGATCTCGAATCCGTTTGGCGACGATTTTCCGATTCTGTTCAATCCGGGCAACAGCTGCATCCCGCTGCCCTCGCATCCTTACACACAGCAACCCATCAGCAATGCGCTGCCGGTCCTCGCGCCGGGGCAATCCAGCATCGTCACGGTCGGCATGCGTTCCTACGGGCAGTGTGCCAACGGCTCGTGCAGCGAGAGCACGCTGCGCGTCACCGGCGTTTTCGCCGACAACACGCCGGCCCTGGGCTGCGCCGGCATGGCGCTGGTGGTCGATGCTTCCGTCCCCTCTGGAACTTGCGCCGGCGCCGTGAACGACTGCAATCATAACGGCATTCCGGACGCCGTGGACATCGCGAACGGCACATCACAGGATCGAAACTTCAACTCCATGCCAGACGAGTGTGAGCAAGTGATAGTCATTCCCGGTGCCACCAGCGTCACACCGTCCTCCACCTCACCGGGCGCGCCGATCGTTGTGCGGGCTGCCTTCACCGAGACAGTGCCATTGTCCATCGTGTGGGCCAACGGCATCGTGCTGAGTCGCTCCGGCTTCTTCTGGCAGGGGAGCATCCCGGCAGACACCCGCCCCGGCCCGCAGACCGTTTATTTTCTGGGCAAGGATCAGCTGGGCGGTCTCACCACGCAGATCGCGATCTACCAAGTCGTCCCTCCGCCTCGGCCGCCCGTCACGATTAACGAGTGGCTGGCCAGCCCGGAACCACCGCAGCTTGATTTCATTGAACTCTTCAATGCCAGTGCCTCTCCCTTTGACCTTTCAGGCTATTTCCTGACGGACGATCTGTTGAATCCCACCAAGTTTTCCATCCCCAGTGGAACGGTCATTGCGGCGGGGGGCTTCCTGGCCTTCGATCAGACGCAACTCGGATTTTCCCTGTCCGGCGCCGGTGAGAGCGTGGGCCTGTCCACACCCGGCGGAGTGATGATCGATTCCTTTACATTCGGTTCTCAACTGACTGGTGTGAGCCAGGGACGCTGGCCCAATGGCGGCCCCAACATCTACTCCATGCGCCCCACGCCGAAGGCTTCAAATATTCCGCTGGTGATTACCGGACAACCATCGGATCAGACCGTGGCGGTCGGTGCGCCAGCGACGTTCAGGGTCGTGGCAATGGGACTCAGCCCCTTCACCTACCAATGGTTCAAGAATGGCGAGGGCATCGCCGGGGCCACGGCCGACAACTACACAATCGCCAACGTTCAAGCCTCGGATGCGGGAAAGTTCTTCGTGCGGGTGACCCATGCGGCGGGCAACCTTGACAGCCGGGTCGCCATCCTCGTCGTGCAACCGCCGAGCGTGATTGTGAGCGAAGCCTTCTCCCCCTCGGGCAATCTCACGCCTCCCAACGCCGTCTATTCCAGTCCGGCCAACGCGGGGGCTGTGAGCTTCCCCAATGGCATCGTCATCCGAAATATCAGTCACGGAAGGCTTAGCTTCCATCCGCCGCCGCCGGTGCTGAACGGCACCCAGACTTACTCCTCTGGCGGCGAGGTGCGGTTCGAGTTATCCCTCAACGGCGGCAGCACCTTCACGCCCGTGACCGCGCCCGCCGATGTGGTGGTCCGCCAGACCACGAGCGCCGATGACGGGACGGCGCGCCTCTTCCGGACCGAGATGATTTCGCTCAACATCGCGGGGGGCAATCTCCCGGCCGGCGTGCGCGTGCGCGAAAGCCCCACGCTCGTCTCGCCCGGCCAGGCGGCCAGCCGCCTCGTGCCCACCGGCGGCGCGGTGGTGAGCGGTTTTTTCGATGTGCTGCTGGAAGTCAGCCTGAACAACGGTGCCACGTGGACTCCCGCCACCATTCCCGCCCGCATCGTGCTCGGAATTGAATCGCCGGAAAACCTCTCCGTCACGGCCAACGCGAGTCCGCCGAACTTCAGCGACAACGGTCCGCCGGGCGCCACACCGCAGACCAACGTCAATGGCCTGATCATCCAGCATGTCCGTCTTCGGCGCCTGGCCTTGACTCCGACGCTCCCGCCGCCGGGCGGCAGCCTGGTCTATACCTCCACCTTGAAGGCCTTGCTGGATATCTCGATCAACGGTGGCGTGTCGTTCAGCGAAATCAGCACCCCCGGCAGCATCAGTGTGCGCTTGACCGGCGTGAAGGACGACGGCGCCAGCCGGTTCTTCGACACCGAGGTGATCTCCCTCGACATCACGGGCGGAACGTTTCCTGTTGGCCTGAGGATCCGCGAAAGCCCCACGCTTGCTTCCCGCGGCCGGGCCACCAGCCGGGCGATGCCCGGCGGCGGCGCGATGATCAGCGCGTTCTTCGACGTGATTACGGAAATCAGTGCGGACGGCGGAGTCAGTTGGACCCCCGGCCTTGCGCCGTTGCGCGCCGAACGGACGGAGGAAGCGCCTGAGAACTTCTCGGCTTCGCAGAATCTATCTCCTGCCGCCGGATCGTATGCCTCCAGTCTGAGCGCGTCCCCGATCACCTTTGGGGACGGACGATTCGTGGGCAATCTGATCGTCTATGACCTATCGCCTCATCCTGCGGCTCCGCCTCTGGGGGGGAGCCTGGTTCATATCCTCCCCGCCAGCCCGGCGCAGTTTCGTCTTTCCCTGGACGGAGAGCGGAGTGACTCGAACATTCTGGCCACCGCACTCCCCGTCATGAAGATCACCCATGTGCTGGACTTGGGGGCGAGCCAGTTCTTCGATCTTGAGCTGCTGGCATTGGACATCTCCGGCGGAACCTTGCCGACTGGCACGCGCCTGCGCATAAGCCCCGTGAAACCATCCCTCGGGCAGGGAACGATGCGCCGCACGCCTCTTCCCCATCCCGGAGGCAGCGCCGGCGATTACCTGATCAGCGGGTTCTTTGATGTGTGGACCGAATTCAGCGCGAACAACGGCGCCACCTGGACGCCCGCGACCAGCAGCCTGCGGCTAAAGCTCGCGTCGCGACGGCCGCTGATCGAGCGCTCGGCGACGAACGTCCTGCTCTTGTGGAGCAGCGGGGAATTCTGTCTGCAAGGCGCGACTCGGCTGGAGACCCGAATGACGAACACCGTCTGGACCCTGCTTCCCGGCCCCTCGGCGATCAGCCTGCCGGCCACCGGCGCGCAGCGTTTCTTCCGGATGATCGCCCCTTGCCCGCCCAGCTCGCCGTAGCCTGCGCAACCTTGGGCATGGCTTTCACGCGATGGAAAACTCGGCACGCGGAACATCCGTTCAATTCTCGTAGGTCATGCCAAACACGGTGTCTGTGAGCCACCCACGGAACGACTCATTGTCTTGAAATTGTTTGAACAGCTGAGCGTCGTCTTTGAAAAGCACCGGCCTTTGAGCGTCGATCGATGGCGATCAAGTAGGACTTCCCGCGCTTGATCACCCAATGCGTCGGCAAGAAACGAGCCCATGGGATATCGGACTCCTTGTATTCCGCTTACGGTTTGAGTCCCTCGATCATGATTGGCCTCCCTTCGGTTTGCGTGGCTTGGGCAGCTTCTTCAATTCCTTGGCCGCCTTTTCAAAATCCGCATCCACCGCACGCGGCGAAGTATCGAGCTGTGCTTTGTATTTCGCGTATTCCAGCTCCGCCCTGGACCTGGCATCCTCGGCGGAAACGCCTCCGGCATGATCCAGAAGCTGTCGCCCTGAGATTTTCAGGAACTCATCCAGCTTTCTTGGTAGGTTCGAGCACTGCGTCGAGGCGCCGGAGAACCGTCATGGGCAGGATCACATCACGATACTTCCCACGAACAAAAACGTCTCGAAGAACATCGTCCGCGATGTTCCAGATAAAGTTGGTGATCCAGTTGAGTTGCGCTTGGTCCATGAAGAAAAGGGGGAATCTAAGGCGTGAGTTTCAACCGCCAGGAGTTGATGTGAAACGGTTCGACGGCGTACCAGATACTCATTTCCAGCGCGACAGACTTGATGTCCGTTTCCGATGGTTCAATCCAGTGCATGGCGTGAGGTGGACCGTAGGGGAAAGGTTTCCGTCCTGAAAAGAAAAACCCTCCGGCAAAACCGTGACAGATCAATCTTGTTCTGGCCGGGCGGCAGGATGAGCAGTGTGCCGCTGAAGGCGGCGGCAATGGCCTCGGGCAGCAGTGCGGGATTGAGCCGCTCCAACGCCGCGCGCAAACCGGGTCGACAGACCCTAACTTTTTGCATCCGATGCAAAAAGTGGCGGAAGGGGTGGGATTTGAACCCACGGTACGGTTACCCGTACGCCTGATTTCGAGTCAGGTGCCTTCAACCACTCAGCCACCCTTCCCGCCAGATCGTTGAGGATGGTCAATCCCCGCCGCGAATTGTTCGCAAGAATCAGAATCGCCCGCAAGCGGATTCGCCCCGACAGCGGGTTCGCGGGCTCGCTTCGCTCCACGCGTGACAGCGAGGACCCTCGTGGGCAGCCTCGACGCATGCAGACCTCACCCGACACCTTCCGCGAAAGGGCGCTCTCCGTCTTCCCCGCCGGTTCCAACGGCGAGTATGGCATCCCCGCGGACCTGATCCCCGTGATCCGAAGCGGGAAGGGCTGCCGCGTCGCGGACGCCGATGGACGAGAGTTCCTCGACATGACCATGGCCTGGGGCGCCGCTCTCGTGGGACATGCCCACCCGAAGGTGATCGAAGCCGTCATGAAACAGGCCGCTCTCGGAGCCAACTTCGCGGCCGTCAACTGCCGCGCGGTGGAACTCGCGGAACGACTCCGATCCATCAACCCCGCGCTCGAGCGGGTCCGCTTCGTCGCGTCAGGAACCGAGGCCACAATGCTTTGCCTGCGCGTGGCGATCGCCGCCACCGGACGACGCAGGATTCTGCGCTTCGAAGGCGCCTACCACGGACAACACCCCATCGGCGTCGCCGGCATGATTCACGGAAAACATGTGACGCTCCCTGGATGCGACTCCTCAGGAGCGGGAGCGCCTTGGGTCGAGAGCGACGTTCTCGTGGCGCCCTTCAATGACGCCGCCGGGACAGAAGCGATTCTCCGGGCCCATGCGACCGAGATCGCGGCGGTCATCGTGGAGCCGCTCCATCGGTGCCTGCCGCCCGCGCCGGGATTCCTCCAGAGCTTGCGATCGCTGACTCGCGAGCTGGGTGTCGCGCTCATCTTCGATGAAGTCGTCACCGGATTTCGCCTCGCGCTCGGCGGCGCGTGCGAGTTCTACGGGGTGACGCCCGATCTCATCGCATATGGAAAGGCGCTCGGCGGAGGATTTCCTATCGGCGCGTACGGCGGCCGCGCCGACCTGATGGAGGTCGTCGAGGAGTCCCGCCTACCTGGACCTCGCTACGTATGGTCGGCGTCGACGAGCGGAGGCAACCCCGTCTCGTGCGCCGCGGCGATCGCTGCGCTCGAAATTTTCGCGGGCGAGGGCGTGTACCCCGCGCTTCGAGCGCGAGGCGAACTTTTGCGAACCGGAATGCGCGAGGTTCTGCGGGCGGCGGAGGAACCGGCCCAAGCGCTCGGCGAGGGACCCTTGGCGCAGGTCGCCTTCTCGGCGGCGCCCGTCACCAACAACCAACAATGGCTGGCCAGCGACCGCGCCAAGGGGCGAGACCTCATGCTTCAGTTGCTCCGCCAGGGCGTTTTCCTGAACCCCATGGGAACAAAGCTCTACCTCAGCCTGGCGCACGGGGAGGCGGAGATTGAAGCATTCTGCGATCAGCTGGCCCGCGCGCTGACCGTCATCCAGCGCGCGGGAGCGCATTGATCGTGTGAACAAAACCGCAACACATGGCTTGTCTTCGGGGGCAAAGCCATGCACAACCTCCGTCCGGATGTCGTCGATGGAAAGATCATTCTCCGTCATGCGCCAAGCCACGCTGGCGATCGCTCATTCATGACCATGCTGCCATCGATCCCGGCGCAGCCGTCCGCGACGCGCCTGTCACAACCTCGAAAATTCCCCGCACCATGACCCCCATCATTCTTGGATTCTTCGTCGGCGTCGGCCTTGCCGCGCTCCTCACCCTGCTCTACGGCGTCTACTCCATCGGACCCACCGAGAGGGGCGTCATGACGACATTCGGTCGCGCCGAACGCATGGACGGCAGCACCAGCGACGATCCCCAGCTCGGCTCGCTCCTGACCGACGAGGAGAAGCGTCGATACAAATATCCGAACGTTCGGGTGATCCAACCCGGCGGGCCTTACTTTAAGTGGCCCTGGCAGCGACTCTACAAAGTCGACATGACCATCCAGGCGGTGGACATCACATGGGATCCCGACATCAAGCAGGACTACATCGAAGCCGTCACGAAGGACAACCTCACCGTGCAGATCTCGGGGCAGATCCGGTGGAAGCCCTGCGAGCGGAATCTTTACGCGTATCTGTTCGGGGTGGGCCGGCCGGCGGCGCATGTCGTCGGATACTTCATCTCGACCCTTCGGGACCGGATCGCCACGTTCCACGGGGAGCGGGCGGAGGGCTCCGTGGAGGGAGTTTCCATCAACGATCTCCGGCGCAATCTGTCGCTGATCAACCGCCACATGGAAGACGCCTGCCGCAAGACCGCCGCGCGATACGGGATTGAGTTCGACGCCGCGCTGATCACCAACATTGATCCACCCAGCGATGTCGACGAGGCGCTCGCCTCGATCAACACCACTCAAAACCAGGTGGCCGCCGCGGTCAGCCAATCGCGCGCGGACGCGGAGCAGAAGCTCAAGATGGCCGAGCAGGCGGTGCAGATCGCGCAGAACCGGGCCGAAGCCGAGGCCGCGCCCCTGCTCGAGCTCTCCAAAACGCTCAGCGCGATGCATGGCCACGGCGGGCGGGCCGCCCTCGACATCTACCTCCGCAACGCCAGCCTGCCGCTGCGTGAGCGCTCCGCGGAAACGATCCTCAAAGTTTAGCCGCCTTGCCCCGCGTCCTCCGACCGCAACCCCTTTCTTCCAATCCATATGACCCTCGCAATCTCCATTTTCTTCGGCTTCATCGCCGTGTTCGTGTTCACCGGGATTCTCACCGCCATCGGCCGCACGCTCCAGCTCTGGCGCGTGCTGCCTGAACGAACAGTTCTGGTCTATACCTTCTTCGGCAAGGTGGTGGGCCACGTGGAGGAGCCCGGGCTCTTCTTCCCGATCGTCGATTTCGGTCCACGCGCTCTTTTGTTCCCCTTTTTCGGAAGGGCCTACGCCGTGAGCACGCAGCTGCATCAGTCCTATCTGCGCAACCAACTCGTGAACTCGGAGGAAGGCGCGCCGATGGGCGTCGGCGTCTGGTTCGAAATGTTCGTGAACGATCCCGCGGCCTATCTGTTTCGCAATTCCGATCCCATGGGTTCGCTGAAGGCGAATGTGGCGACCGCCGTGGTGAAACAGCTCTCCAACCTCAAGCTGGACGTGCTGCTGGAGGATCGCGACGCGCTCTCCCGAAAGGTGCGCGAGGAAGTGTCGCCCACCTCGTCACAGTGGGGATTCGCGCTCGGATCCACCTATATCCGAAAGGTCGCCTTCCGCGACCGGGGCATGATCGCCGAGATCCAGCGCAAGGTCGTGAACCGGCTGCGGCAGGTGACGGCCGCGATGAAGCAGGCCGGCGACAACACCGTGGCGATCATCCACTCGGAGGCCGACAAGCAAGCCTCCCAGCGCCTCGGACAGGCGCAGGCGGTGCGGCCTGAAGTCGTCGGACGCGCTTTGGCGGAGATCCAGCAGCAACCCGAGGTCGCGCAGGCCCTCTTCCGCTTGCTGGAGATCACCTCCACGCTGAAGAGCCCTGGAAAAATCGTGCTGGCGGAGCCCGGCGCCGCGAACCTGCTCCTGAACGGCTGAGCGCCACGCGGGACGATTTTTGTTCACCGAGTCGCCGGCTCCTGGGTAGCGTTCCGCATGCTCATCAACGGCATCATCAATCCGCGCCTTCTCGATCTTGTCAGCCGCGTCCGGCACACCAACGCGCTCGTCATCGCCGACGCCGCGTTTCCCTTCTGGCCCATGATCGAGACCGTCGACCTCTCGCTGATCAAAGGCATCCCCACGGTGCTCGATGTCGTGGGCGCGCTGCTTCCGAATTGGAAGTGCGGCGAGATCTATATGGCGGACGAGTTCCGCGGTCGCAACAGCCGCGCGACTCAAAACGCGTTCGCCAAGGCCTGTGGCGCCGTCGCCATCGCCTTCGAGCCGCACCTCGATTTCAAGAAACGGGTCCCGGGCGCCATCGGGCTCATCCGGACCGGCGACACGACCGCCTACGGCAACATGATCCTCGTCTCGGTCTAGGCCGCGTCCTTCCTCCCCGCCGAGGCTCCGAGCGGAACAACGACATCACACGCAACCCCTCATGAGCGCGTTTCGATCAGCGGTCACGGTCTCGCTCGTTCCCCAAGCCCAGGGCGGACCCTTCATCTTCTGGGACGGGCTCGAAGCCGCCTGCGCTGCGGCCCAGGAGCTCGGATTCGACGCCATTGAGGTGTTCCCGCCGTCCGCGGAGGAGCTGAACGCGCACCAGCTCAGAGGGCTGTTGGAAAAACACGGACTAAAACTAGCCGCGGTGGGCACGGGCGCGGGCTGGGTCGTTCAGAAGCTGCGGCTGACGGACCCCGACGGGACGGTTCGGGCTCGGGCGAAGAATTTTATCATGGCGATCGTGGATCTCGCCGGAAAGCTGGGAGCGCCGGCGATCATTGGATCCATGCAAGGACGGGTCGAAGCCGGCATCGAGCGCTCCGAAGCGCTGCGCTGGATGGCCGAGGCCCTGGAGCAACTCGCTCCGCGAGCCCATGCCTATGACGTTCCCCTGCTCCTCGAACCCCTGAATCGCTACGAGACAAACCTGTTCAACACCGTCGACGACACCCTGCGGTTCCTATCCACGCTGCGCACGAACAACGTGAAACTGCTCTGCGATTGCTTTCACATGAACGTGGAAGAGGCGTCCATTGCCGATGCCCTCAAGCGAGCGGGAGGCCGGGTGGGGCATGTGCATTGGGCGGACAGCAATCGTCGCGCCGCGGGCATGGGGCACACCGACTTCGACGGGATTGCGCGGGCGCTGCGGGAGATTGGCTATTCCGGATATCTCTCCGTCGAAGCTCTGCCGTTCCCGGACTCCATCACCGCGGCGCGCGCGACGGTGGAATCCGTCCGGCGGTTGAACGCCGGAGCCTAGGAATCGCCCGCATTTCGTGAACCGTCTTCGAATGCGGTTGTCATCAACCGTATTCGACAGACCGCTCGCTAAACACGCGTCGGCACCACGTAGGGCTTGCGATAGGGACGCGTCAGCAAGTTGTTCGCCGCGGAGTTGCCGGTGAACCGCTCCGTCTTGGGGTTCATCTTCAGCATCGGTCCGACGCCCAATCGATCCTTGGCGATAAACACCCCGTTGGCCGCGAGATGCTCCGTCATGCGACCGTAGGTCTCGACCAGGTCCTTGTCCGACGCGATGGACTCGCTGATCTCCTCGGGGCTCGCGTGTTTGCCCAGTCGATAGGAGATGTTTCCTGTGTGGCAGAGGGCGCTGGAGAGGTGGCCCTCGAGGATGTCGGCGTTGAGATCGCTCGTCTTTCTGGATCGCACGGCCTTGAGGAAATTCCCGTAATGGTCCTCCGCGCCCGACCACTTCTTCACCTCCTTGCCCTCGGTGTCGATGGCGGTGGCGCTGCTGTAGTTCGGCACCAGCACGGTTCCGCCTTCGCAGTGAATCAACACCGCGACGCTGCCGCCGCGGAATCTGTCCATGTTCCCGTTCCAGTCCTTGTCCGTCTGATACTGCTTCCCCTTCGGCAATCCGCGGACCTCGAAGATCAGGGGAGCTTTGGCGTATCCGTGCCACACGATCTGGGTGTTGGGCGTGTTGCCGTCGTCGATGTAGCCGAGGCGTCCGCCAACGCTCATCACCCTGGGAGACAGCTCGGATTCGCCCAGGAACCATCGGGCGATGTCCATTTGGTGAATGCCCTGGTTGCCCAAGTCGCCATTGCCGGTGTTGAAATCCCAGTGCCAATCGTAATGAAGTTTCTGGCGCATCAGAGGCAGCTTGAGGGCGGGGCCGCACCACAGGTCGTAATCGACGCCGGGAGGGATGGGCTGCGGGCCATCCACTTTGCCAATGCTGCGACGCGGCTTGTAGCAAAGGCCGCGCGCGACGAGAATCTTCCCGAAGTGCCCCTGCTGCACCCAGGCTACCGCCTCGCGGATCGCCTCGCTGGAGCGGCTCTGGGTTCCGGTCTGAACAATCTTCTTGTGCTTGCGCGCCGCCTCGACGACCTGCCGGCCCTCCCAGACGTTGTGAGAAACCGGCTTTTCCAGGTAGACATCCTTGCCCGCTTGGATGGCCCAGATCGCCGCGAGCGAGTGCCAATGATTGGGAGTCGCGACCGTCACGACATCCACGTTCTTGCTGTCGAGCAGGCGGCGAAGATCCTTGTGCGTCTCCGCGCCGGGGCGTTTCTCGGCTTCCGCGCGCATGACCGCTTCATCGACGTCGCAGAGCGCGGTGATCCGAACGCCAGGCAGCTTGGACAATCCGCCCAGATGGTCCTTCCCGCGGCCTCCGAATCCGATCACGCCCACGCGCACGTCCTCGTTAGCGCTGGCGACCTGGGACCAACTCCGGGCGCTCCACGCCACGGCGGCGCCAGTGAGAGCGGAGCGTTTCAAAAAGGAACGACGATTGAGGGATTTCATAGAATCAATTCAGTTGAGCGGGAGGCGAGTGATGAAGAACAGGACGCAACACGATGCGGGAGGATTCGAAAGTTTTGTCTCAAAACTGAACGGGCGCCTCGGTTCCATACTCCTTGTAACGCTCAGCGACCTTCGCCGCTTCGGTGTCGCCCTCGTGAATGTAAAACCGGTATCGAAAGGTGAGGCTCCGGCCCGCGGGAATCACAAGGTTGCCGGCCCCCTTTGGCTTCTTCTCAAAATCATGGACGCCGAAAGGATTGGCGGCGAACAGGCCGTAGTCGCGCACATGCCAGTGGGTCGGGTGACGCGGATTGTGGGGATGATCGAAGATGGCGACGCCCACCCGCTTTCCGTCGATCAATCCATGGTAGTCGCACCACGCCGCGCGCTTGCCCCAGGTCTCCGCGTCCCGGATCCCCGTGCTCTGCGCGATGGTTCCGACCGGCTTCCCCGCGTTCGCCTTGTTAGGCTTCAAGCGCAGCGACTCATTGAGACGCACCGCCATTGTGCCCTCCTTGGTGTCGCCGAGCACAAGATCCTTGTTGGCGGCGAACAGCGTGATCTCAAAATCGAAAAGACGCTCCGACGCGGGCCGGTTGAAAACCCGGAGCGTCGTGACATCGGAGCAGATCAATCCGCCCTCGTCGTTCACCCAGTTGTTCGTGGACCGGATCCATCCCGCGTACTTGCCGGATTGGATCTCCAGGAACTTCACATGCTGGATCCGGCCGGCATGGGGCTCCTCGGACCAAAAGTCGACGCCGTTGACATCGCCGTGCGCGTACCAGAGCGAGCGGTGGTGCTTGTGGTCCTGCTCCTCATTGGGGCTCGACTGCATGGGAAAATCACGGTTCATCCGGACGCCGCCGGGACCCATGAGCGGGTAGCAGTAAAGGTGCGGCGCTCCCGTGTAGCAATACTCGGTGAAGAGCTCGCCATTGATCTCCACGCGCGCCTTCCCATCCAGGTCCTTGATCTGAACGCCATTGTCCGCTGCTCGGAGCGCGACGGTCGACGCGGCGATCACGACGCCCCAGGCGAGGGCCATCCGGAACCTGAGTGGATTCATGCGCGCGAGCCTAGGAGAGAAGACGGCAAGGTCAATCCGGAAGAGTCGCGGAGCGGGAGCGCGCAAACGTCACCAGACGAAACGCGCGGCGCGACCCCATCAACGCGAACCGGGAAAAGAGGCGGCGGCCGTCGCGTGGCTACTGCGGGCCAAGGGGAGGACGGCCGCGCTCCAAAACCCTTCGAGGTCTCCCACGCCTGCTCAGGCAAGGATATCCTGAATCACGCGACTGGGCTTTCCGTCGGTGAGCGTCTGCTGCTGGCCGTTGTAGTGGAATGCGAGCTCGCTGTGATCGAAGCCCAGAAGATGGAGCAGCGTGGCGTGATAGTCGTTCGCGCTGACGGGATTCACCGCGGCCTTGTGCCCAAATTCGTCCGTGGCGCCGTAGATCGTTCCTCCGCGAATCCCCCCGCCCGCCAACCAGGTGCTGAACCCCTGGCCGTTGTGGTCGCGACCCGCCTTCTCCGCCGGCCCATGGTTCTCCGTCACCGGAAGCCTGCCAATCTCCCCGCCCCAATGAACGATCGTTGTCTCCAGCAGCCCGCGCGCCTTGAGATCCATGACGAGCGCCGCCGACGGCTTGTCCGTCTTCCGACAGCAGTCGGCGAGCCCGCTGCGGATGTTCTCGTGGTTGTCCCAGATCTGCCCGTTGACGAACAGCTGCACGAAACGCACGCCGCGCTCCACCAACCGGCGAGCGATGAGGCATCGCGTCCCGTACTCGCGCGTCACCGGCTCATCAAGCCCATAAAGCTTCTGCGTCGCTTCGGTCTCGCCGGAAAGATCCAGCGCTTCCTTGGCCGCCAGCTGCATCCGGGCCGCCAGCTCGTAGCTCGCGATGCGCGCCTCAAGATCCCCTTCCCCGGGGTGACGCGAGAGATGCTCCCGATTCAGGGCCGCCAAAAAGTCCAGGTTCTGGCGCTGCAGGTCGCCGCGCAGAAAAGGAGGCGGATCGAGATTCAGGATCCTTGGCTCGCGCGATCGAACGACCGTGCCTTGAAAAAGAGGCGGCATCCAACCGTTCGACCAGTTGCGAGCGCCGTCGACAGGATGGCCGCCCGGATCGGTGAGCACGACGTACGCGGGCAATGATTGGCTCTCGCTCCCGAGCGCGTAGGTGACCCAGGAGCCCAGGGCCGGGCGCCCCGGCTGGGCGCGGCCCGTGTTCATCGTCCAGATGGAAGGCTCGTGCCCGTTGATGTCCGTGTGCATGGAGCGGATCAGGCACGCGTCGTCCACAATCCGGGAGAAATGCGGGAGCAACTCCGAGACGTCCATCCCGCTTGCGCCGTGACGACGGAAAGCCCAGGGGCTGCCGAAGAGCTTCTTGCTCGCCCGATCCACGAAGCTGTAGGTGATCTCGCCCGGATAATCCTCGCCGCTCCGGCGACTCAACTCAGGCTTTGGGTCGAAGAGGTCGACATGGCTCGGGCCGCCATGCATGAACAGCGAGATCATCGCGCGCGCGCGGCCCCGGCCCGGCGCCGGCTTGGGCTTGAGGTCGAAGGATTGGGGCTGTCGCGGGACGGAGGGCGGAGTCGCCAGAAGACCCTCCTCGCGCAGCATCCATGCGAGCGCCACGCCGCCGATCCCCAGCGCGTTGCGATGCAGAAACTCGCGTCGAGAGAATGGAGAGGGCGACGTCATGCGAACCTAATCGATATACAGGAATTCATTCGAGCTGAGCAAGTCCTGGCATAGGCTCCGCATCGCCTGATCCTCGGGCGACGTCTCGGAAAGGGCGCCGCCCTTCGCGTCCGGCTTGGGTTCCGGGGCGGGCTTCGACGCGATGCGCTCCACCTGTCCTTCCAAGAAGCGGAGCGCGGATTGAAGTTCAGCGGCCGATGCGGGCCTGCCGAAGGCGAGTCGCCACGCCCGGTCCACTCGGGCGTCGCGAAACGATCCGGCCTCGCGGCGAAGGCGATCAGCGAAGAAACGGGACTGCTGCATCAGAAAATCACTATTCATCAACATCAGGGACTGGGGCGCGACGGTAGAGCTTGTTCGACGTTCGCAATTGACCTCCATCACCGGCGCATCGAAGGCGTTCAGGAAGGCCAGAGGACGGCTTCGACGGGTCTCCACGTACAGGCTGCGCCGAAACTCCTCGTCGCCCATGGGCACATCGACCGGCATTTTGTTGTCCCCTTGTTTTTTGTCGACGCCCACGACCACTTGGCCGACGACATCCTCGCGAACGGGCACCGGAGGCCCGAACATCCGCTCATTCAGCGCGCCGCTCACCGCAAGGATGGAGTCCCTGATGGATTCGGCGTCCAGCCGCTGGATCGAGCGTCGCCAGTACAGACGATTCTCAGGGTCCAGCGCGTCGCGGCCCGGCTCTCGCGAGGAAGACTGGCGATACGCTGTGGAGGTCATGATCAGCCGGTGAAGGCGCTTCAGGCTCCAGCCCAAACCGAGTCTCTCAGGACCGTCGCAAGCCGGGGCGGAGAACACCGAGGCCAGCCAATCCAGCAGCTCAGGATGGGACGGTCGCTCGCCCTGCAGCCCAAAGTCCGCGGGGGTTCCCACCAACCCTCGACCGAAATGGTGCATCCAAACCCGGTTGACGATCACGCGCGCCAGCAGCGGATTGGCGGGGCTCGTCGCCCACTTTCCGAAGGCCAGGCGTCGTCGCGAAGTGGGCGGCGCCTCGGAAGGCAGAGGGAGATCCGACGAACTCCCTGACGGCGCCAGCACGGACAGCACGCCGGGAAGGATCGGCTCCTTGGGCTGCTTGGGGTCGCCGCGGTGAAATCGATACGTGACCGGCGTAGCGCCGATCGGCTCCGTCAATACGCTCAGGAAATCCTCCACGGGCTTCCGCGCCCGCGCCTCCGCGATCCGGGCGTCCATCGCCTTCAGGTCATCCGCCGCTTTCGGATCGTATTGGTACAACACGCCCGCGTTGATGTTCGCGCTGGGGTGATCGGCGAGGAGCTTCTTCTGCTCCGGTGTGCGCGCGTCCGGAGCGGTCTTGAAAGCGGTCCACAAACCATCGCGAAGCGCCGGCTCCATCTTCTCCAGATGCTTTTTCAGCGCGGCGTCCAGATACTCGCTCTGTTTCGCTTCCTTGTCCTTGCCCAGCTTTGCCGCCTCGGCCTCGGCGGCGGTGGCTTTCGCCCTGTCGGCGGCGGTGTAGAGCGAGATCAAACGCTCCGAAGGATTGCGCCACCGCTTCCAGTCGTACGCGGGCTCGAAGATCGCGCGCAGGCGGTAGTAGTCGGTTTGCGGAACAGGATCGTAGCGATGATCGTGGCACTGAGCGCATCCCACCGAGAGCCCCAACAGGGAAGTGGAGACGATCTTCAACGTGTCGGCCATGACCTGGTTCCGCGCCTTCTCGGCATCGACGCCTCCGCTGCTCGTGCCGTCGGCGGCCATGCGCAGGAACCCCGTCGCGGCAAGCCATTCACGAGTGACGGGATCGCGCGACGCGGCTTCGACGTCAGGATGCTTCGCCAGGGCCAGCTCGTCGCCGGCGAGTTGCTCGAGCACGAAACGATCGAACGGAAGATCCTGATTCATCGACCGGATGACATAGTCACGGAACTTGTACGCGAAGGGCCTCGGAGTGTCGTCGCTGGAATAGCCATCGGAGTCGGCGTAGCCAGCCACGTCCAGCCACAGGCGTCCCCAACGTTCGCCGTAGTGTGGGGAATCCATGAGGCGGTCCACTAGTTTTGCGTACGTTTCGGGGGAAGCCTCAAGCGTGAAGGCGTCGACGTCCGAGGGGGTCGGAGGAAGCCCCCAAAGATCCAGAAAAGCGCGTCGCACAAGAGCGCGGCTGGAGGCGTCGGGGGAGAAAGAGACTCCCTTGGCGGCCTGCCGCGCGGCGAGAAAAGAGTCGATGGGATTTCGCGGGGACGGGTCTGGAAGCTTCGGAACGGACGGACGGCGCAGCGGCTGGAAGGCCCAGTGCGATCGTTCCTCCGCGGTGATTTGCATCCCTTCGCCGAGCGTCCTGGGTTCCTCCCTCGCGGTTCCGGCGCCTTCCCGGATCCATCGGCTCAGCGTTTCGATCTCCGCAGCGGACAGCTTCCGATCGCGCTTCGGCATCTTGCCCGAACTCACCATCTTGAAGACCAAGCTCGCCTCCGCCTGTCCGGGAACAAGCGCGGGGCCTGATTCGCCGCCTTGAACCATCAGCCGTCTCAAGCGCAGATCCAAACCGCCGCGCAGGCGATCTCCTTCGCCGTGGCAGTCGAAACAATGGGCCTTGAGGATCGGCCGCACATGCTGCTCGAAGGTGAGGGCGGGATCCCTCTTGGAGGGAGCGGCGGCATCGGCGGCGCCGGCTGAGCGCGTCGAGACAGAGGGCAGCGCCAAGGCCAGAGCCGCGAAGCCCATCAGCAGGCGGGACGACGCCCTCCAGGCGGGCCTGGCTCGCGTGAATGGATCAAGCGGCATCACCCGTCATTCCTATCAACTGTCGGCAAGAAAATCGAATCCAAAAGTCGGCGAAGCCGCGCGGCGTGGCGGCTACTTTTTCCGGGCGAATTTGTGCAGATGTCCGTACTGGCTCCACTCGCTCACGATAAGGTTGCCGTCTTTGTCGATCGAGCCGCCGTGGGGAGAGTTGCAGACGCCATCCACCCACTGATCCGGGGCGAGGCCGAAGTTGGCGCGGTGCTTCTCGTTGGGGTTGTCGCCCAGCTGCGCGGCGATCGAGCCATCCTTGTTCAGCACCGTCACCCGGCCCTGCAGCTCAGGCACGAGCGCGTAGTCGCCTCGGATGTGCACAGCGGCGGGCATTCGGAGATCCTTCTGGATCACTCTCACAAAGTTGCCGTCCAGATCCCAGTGCTCCACGCGGTTGTTGTTGCGGTTGCACACGAACAGCAGCGGCTTGCCCTGACGCGTGTCGAGGGCGATGCCGTGGCAGGTGTTGAATTTCCCCTCCGCCGCGCCGGGACCTCCGAAGGCCTTCACGAACTTCCGGTTCTTGTCGAATTTGAGGACGAAGTTCGAGCCATAGCCGTCGGCCACAAAGATCGACTCATCCGGAGCGACGGTGACCGCGCACGGATTGAACCCCTTGGCGTCCTTGTAAATGCCGGCCTCTTCAGGAAAGTGGATCGCCCAGACCTGCTCGCCATCGAGCTTCAATTTCAGCACCTCGTGGTCGGAAGGCCGGGCGGCGTAGATGAACTCCGTCCCGTTCTCCCGGCGCAACTCGAGCGCGTGAATCCGGGTGGGCCCCACCGAGCGCAGGAACTTCCCATGGCGGTTGAACACCGCGATGCCGCGCTTGGTGTCAGTGGTGATGTAAATGTTCCCTGCCCTATCAATGGCCGCGCCGCCATGGCACGGCCCCAGGGCCTGATTCTCCGGCTTGGCCTCGAAGAAATTCGGGACAATGGAGTACTTCAAGTCGGCGGCGGGGAGGACGGAGGCGGCGAGGCCAAGGGCGAGCAGGGTGAGCGCGAAACGATTCATGCGATGCATTGGATGATCTGTGGTTGAGATGATGGATGCGTTCGTAAAGCGCCTCGCGATCTTTTGCAATCGCATATCCACGCAACGGCTCAGCGGAACCAACCGACACCCTGAGCGAACAACAGCGGGACAGGTCCAAAGCCACCAAGGCCGTCTGGCCGCGCGACTCGAGGCAGCCCATGACAGAGGGACAGGCCCATGGTTGTCCTCTGCCCGCGTTGCCGATGGACACGGGGCAGATGGATAGAGGGTCAGGTCCTTTGTTTTCAGGCCCCCGACAAGGGGTCAGGTGATTCGTTTACTCCTCTGGGGGTGTTTGAGGAGGCCAGCGGCCATCTCGAGTTGCTCGGGCGATGTCACGCGCATCCGCGCATGGGGCCCGAGTTCCACAACCAGAACAACAGAGGGCCAGGTCCTTAGCCAAAGGAGGACCATGACAGAGGGACAGGCCCATGGTTGTCCCCTGCCCGCGTTCCCGATGGGCACAGGGCCAGATCGATAGAGGGTCAGGTCCTTTGTTTTCAGGCCCCCGACAAGGGGTCAGGTCATTCGTTTGCTCCCTTGGCGTCCTTGCAAACGCTGGCCGCCTCAGAACGTGGAGCGCCCAGGCCTGCTCGCCCTCGAGTTTCAATTTCGACAACAACAGAGGGACA
>JACQFQ010000075.1 GCA_016199985.1 Verrucomicrobiota bacterium
ATCCTCGAGCATGTCCCGTAAGCCACCTGCTGGTTTAGCGGTCCGACAGGTCGTATGGTGACCCAGTTTCCGTCCCTTCTGCAACCGTTGCTGCCTGAGTTTTTCAGGATCGCCATAACGAACCTCATACCCTCACGGATAGCGCGGATAGGAAATGAAAGACAGGATTCCCCGCTTCCCATCCGCGTCATCCGCGCAATCCGCGGTTCATCCCTGACGTCGGCCGCGAATCAAACTCACCTCGATCGCGCACAGTCCAACCCTACTGAGGAAGTTCGACGACCTTGAAATATTTCCCTACGCCCTGCGCATTCTCGCCGATTAGGGCTTCCTCTTGCGGAATACGATCAGGTGCTGCCAGGGCAGCTCGCGATTCGTCTCTTCCCACGCGAGCGCGTGGGGCAGCATCTCCTTCTTCACCTGCGATTCGGACAGCTTGTGCACCGCCTTGATGGGCACGGTCGGGTCCTCTGCGCGAAACTCGACAAAGGCCAGACGCCCGCCCGGCTTCAAGGCCTTGACCATCGCCTCCGTCATCTCAAGTGGGAACTCGAACTCATGGTAAACATCCACCATCACGACGAGATCCAGGGCGCCAGCGGGAAGTTTTGGATCCTTCTCCGTTCCCAGCACCGCAACCACATTGGTGATGCCGAGCCTCGATAGCTGGTTCGTCATGAGCTGAAGCATCTCGGGCTGGATGTCCACGCCATAAACCTTCCCCGACGGCCCCGCCAGAGGAGCGATGCGTCGCGTGAGATACCCGGTGCCCGATCCGATGTCGGCCACCGTGTCCCCAGGACGGACTCGCAGCAATTCCACCAGCCGACTCGTCCGTTCCTCCTCCTCGCGGCTCGATCGCTCGAGCCAGTCCGCCGCGGGATGGCCCATGACGTGAGCGATCTCCCGGCCCATGTAGAACTTTCCGATGCCATTGGGATCGTGTTGCGCCCGGACAACGTAACGGTCGGGGGACTGGATCCGAGGGACGGGGGCGGTCGGAGGCGCCAAATCAGCCGCCAGGAGCGCCAGCGGGGAAAGGAGCCAGAACGCGATCCCGGATCCGAGCGCTCCTGAAAACCATCGAACACAAGACGGGGTGGGGGTGGGCATCATTCGATTCGCAAGTGAGTTCATATCGCTTCGACTCAGGCGAGGAGCGCCGGATTGACCTTGGCGGCGGTGACATCGGCATCGGTCAACGTGGTCGCTCGACCCTCGTGCGGGAACGAGAGCTTCCGATGATCGAGGCCCAGCGCCTGCAGAAGCGTCGCGTGAAAGTCGTGCACGGGGACCACATCCTGGATCGATTTGTAGCCGAACTCATCGGTGGCGCCGTGGACATAGCCTCGCTTGAATCCGCCGCCCGCGACCCAGAGCGAGAAGCCATGGCGGTTGTGGTCGCGTCCGTCCTTGCCCTGCGACACGGGCAATCGCCCGAACTCCCCCGTCCACAACACCACCGTGGAATCCAGGAGCCCCCGCTGCTTCAAGTCCTGGACCAGCGCCGCGCTGGGCTGATCGGTCCGCGCGCACAGCCCCTTCAGGCGCTCCGCGTTCTTGTCATGCGTGTCCCAGGGCTGGCCGTTGAGGAACAGCTGAACGAAGCGAACCCCGCGCTCCACGAGCCGACGCGCGAGCAAACAACGCCGGGCGTACTCATCGGTCGTCGGATTCCCGACGCCGTACAGGTTGAGCGTCGCCTTCGATTCGCCCGAGAGATCCAATGCCTCCGGCACCGCGCTCTGCATCCGGGCCGCGACCTCGAAGTTGGCGATGCGGGCGCTCAGCTCCGTGTTCTCCGGGTAACGCAGGGCGTGGGCCTCGTTGATCTGTTTCAGGAAGCGCAGCTGTTCGGAGCGAGCTCGCTCCGGAACGCCCTCGGGGGTCTTGAGGTTGAAAACCGGGGAAGGCCCGGAGCGAAACGGCGTGCCCTGGTAAAGCGCGGGCAGAAAACCGGAGGACCAGTTCCGCTCGCCATCCACGGGCAGGCCGCCCGGATCCGTAAGAACAACATAAGCGGGCAGGTTCTCATTCTCCGTCCCCAACCCATACAGCGCCCAGGATCCCAGTCCGGGCAGCCCCGCAAGAAAACGCCCGGTGTGCATGATCCGAAGCGCGGACTCGTGGTCCACCGATCCCGTGTTCATGGACCGGATCAGGGTCATCTCGTCGGCGATCTTCCCTGTGTGGGGCAGAAGCTCGGACAACTGCGTCCCACATTGTCCGCTCGCGCGGAATTGATAAGGCGCTCCGAGCACCTTGCCCGCCTGCTTGTCGAAATGAACTTCGAGGGCGCCGCCCGGATAAACCTTCCCATCCCAGCGCGAGAGCTCCGGCTTCGGATCGAAGAGGTCCATCTGGCTCGGGCCGCCGTGCTGAAACAGGCTGATCACCGCCTTGGCCTTGGGTTGGAAATTCCCGGGCTTGGGCCGCGTGTCGGCGGCGAAGGCGCGTCCGCCCAGCAAGTGCGTCAAGGCGATCGCTCCCAGCCCGCCTGCGGACCGTCCGAGAAACGCGCGCCTTGTCCATGAATCCAGGGAGGGAGTCATTCGAGATAAAGAAAAGAGTTGGAGGCCAGGATCATTTGGCAAAGGTCGTTCCACGCGCGTCGATCGGGGTCAGGCGTCGCGGCGTACACGGCTCTCTGCGATTCCAGGAACTTCGCGGTCAGACGCGACTGGCTCCGGGTCGGAACTGCGCCCACAGCGAGGAGGAACGCCCTCTGGATCCGCCGCTCGACGTCGGCGCCGGCGTCGCGAGCCACGCGGGACGCGAAATCCTCGGCGCGCTTCACCGAGAAGTCGGAGTTCAAGAGGCTGAGGGACTGCAATGGCATGGTCGTTTCCGCGCGACGCGAGCAATTGAACACGACCGAGGGCGCGTCGAAAAGACCGAGCAATGTCGGCACCTTGGTGCGGCGCTGCTGCAGAAAGATGGACCGCGCGAACGCGCCGGGAACGGTTTCATCCACGACCACTTCGCCCGAGCCGCTTCTCGCGGTGGGAACGTACGGGCCGGCCGCGTGTTCGAGATCGAGCTTCCCGCCGACCGCCAGCGTGGCGTCGCGAATGGCGTCCGCGTCGAGCCGGCGCATCGGGTAGCGCCAGAGCCACCGGTCGGAAGGATCCTTCGCGATGCCAACGGGCTTTGGCGCGCTCGATTGCTGAAACGCCGCCGACTTCGTCATCAAACGATGCATCGCCTTCATGCTCCATCCGGACCGGATGAACTCGGCCGCCAGCCAGTCGAGGAGCTCGCGGTTGGACGGCGGGGATCCGCTCACGCCGAGGTTGTCGGGCGTGGAGACAAGGCCCGTGCCGAAGTAGTGCTGCCACATCCGATTCATCGTCACGCGGGCCAGCAACCCGGCCTGGGGGCTCCCCTGCTCCGTGATCCACTCGGCCCAGCGACGCCGGCTCCCGGTCGTCCGCGCGCTCTTCGCGGGCGCCAAGGGCTCGCCGCCCCGATTGAGGAATGCGGGAAACGCGGGCGCCACTCGATCGCCTGGCGACGTGTGATCGCCGCGTTTCAGCAGCCGAACCTCAGGGGCCTCCGAGCCAAGATCGGTCATCCAGCTGATCCTGCCGGGCTTCGGGCGCCGCCGGGACTCGATGCGCTTCAGTTCGGGCTCCAGCTTCGAGGATCGATCCTCCAACTCTTTTTGAAACAGCCGGCTCTTTTCCGCCCAAGCGGGATCCTCCATCGCTGAAGCCTCGATGACCACATTGTCCACGATGAAACTGCGCGAGCAGCAGTACTCGAATCCGAATCCGCCGTCGGGAAGATCCGAGGCCGCGACGGTCAGAGGCTTGCCATCGACCGCGCCATCCATCAGATGCTCCATCGAGAGCTCGGTGGCGTTCACGCGGGTGAGCCGAACGCCGTAGTTGTGTCCGGGGCGATAGCCCGTTTTGCCCACGCTCCCCAGCCCCTTGCTCCCGGCGCGGGGGTATTCGAGATGAACAGATGTGGCGCCTCCCGGATTGCCATCGATGAGAAGATTGCCGCCGCGCTGAGAGCCATTCCCGTCAAAGTCGCGCGTCGCGATGAAGTAGGCCACGCGCTCAGCCCCGCTGGATGCGCCTGGCAATCGGTCGGCGACAAGGTCGAAGGTGACTTGGATCCAATCGCCTGTGTTGCCGGGCCTCCAGCTGAAAGACTGTCGCGTGGAAATCCAGCGATCCCCCGATCCCCCGCCCTCCACGATCTGGAGACGCCCCTCCTTCACCACGGCGCCAGGACCCTGATCGGAATCCAACGTCACCGGCGGCTTGCCGCCGGGCGCGTCGTCGCCGGGCGCGGTGTTCGACCAACGCTCGCTCAACGGTCGCGCGGGATCAAAGTCATCCCGAAAAACCGTCTTGCCGCGAAGTCGATGACTGGAAACCCAGCTCGTGAACGCCTCCCTCAACCGCCTCTCCTCCCGACCGATGGCGTCGTCCTCCGCCTGCCAGGCCTCCAGTTCACCCGGTTTGTACGCGTGGACGAAGCGATCGTTGGGCTTCACCCACTTCTCGATGTTGAACGCCGGATACAGGACGGCCTGCAATCCGTAGTAGTCCTTCTGGGAAAAGGGCTCGAACTTGTGGTCGTGGCATTTCGCGCACTGGACCGTAAGGCCGAGCAGGGATGAACCGATGATTTGCATTGCCGACTCCAGCGCGTAGTAGCGATCGGCTCGCACTTCATCGGGATTGCCGTCGCTCTCGCCGCTGCCGTCCTGTCCATTTCGGAGAAAGTGAGTGGCCTCGAGCAGTTCCACAACCCGATCGTCCGCGGGTTGCCCCGGCGCCCAGCCCGTGAGCTCGTCGCCGGCGATCTGTTCCCGGATGAATCGATCGAACGGATCATCGCGGGCGATCGAGCGAATGACGTAGTCACGGTAGCGATAGGCGAGAGGCCGATCGGTGTCGGCGTTAAAATAGCCATTCGAGTCGGCGTAGCCCGCGACATCCAGCCAATGACGACCCCATCGCTCCCCGTACCGCGCCGATCCGAGCATCGTCTCCACGCGTCGCTCAAACGCGTCCGGAGCGCGGTCCTTGAGGAACGCCTCGATGTCTTCGGGGAGGGGCGGCAGTCCGGTCAGGGTGAAGGAGGCGCGCCGGAGCAAAGTGGCTCGTCCCACCGGCTCGCTCAGGTTCAGCCCTTCCTTCTCCAGCTTCGAAAGCAGGAAGCGATCGATCGGCGTCCTCGCCTTCTGGACGCCGCGGATCGCCGGCGGTTGGATCGTGCTCGCCGGTTGAAACGCCCAATGCCTCGCCGCGACCTCGGGCGAGGCCGCGCCCAAGGCGTGGCCGCGGGCAATCAGCGTGATCAGGCAAACAACGCTGATCAGAATCGCGTTAGGCGGAATTGCCTCGCGCGGCATGTCAAGGGTCGCGCTCCCCAGGCGCCTCACTGGGCTGCTTCCAGCGCCAGCGATTCCCTCTTGCGGTTCCCTTCGCGTCCGTTGCGGTTCGCCTTCCGGGTTCTCGGCGCAGGGGCTCCGACGGCTTGTTGCGGCTTGCAGGAAGCGGCGAGCGGCATGGCGGCGACGATGGCGGGGACGGCTGGGCGAGACGCCCAGTTCGACAGCAAGCGGGACGCTCGCCGTCACATCTCCGCCGCCGATCCTCATTGCGCGACCGGCTTGATCTGAAAGCGGTGCGACTTCGGGACGCGCGCCTGGTCGATCCGCGCTTCGAGGTCTGCGATTTGCTTGTCCAGCTGCGCTAGATTTGCGGCGCGCTTGCCCTCGACCTCGGGCCCTTGAGCCCAGGAGGGAAACGTGAACAGCTGCACTTCACGCCAGCGACGGAAGTAAACGTTGTTCTTCTCGAAGACGAGTTTCAGCACCTCGCGCGCCTGCTTCGTGATCGGGCCGTGGGCGTTCGCGAAATTCCAGCCCTGCGCCAACGCCTCGCCGCTGACCCGGCCGGCGGATTCCCCATCGATCGTCACGTCGTACTGGCCCGCGGCCAAACCGGATACCCGAAGATCCAGTCGATCCAGGTCGTCGAGAACCGGAGCGAGTTTCAGGGCGGCCTCGGCGCGTTCGTCGATCGGCATCGGCAAAGCGTCGTCCTTGCGGTCGAAGCTCACTCCGCCATCGGCCGCGCTCACATGCTCCACCCTGCACCCTTCCGAGGATTTCACCTTGCCCGCGGCGGAGTCGATCTCGGCGCTCGATACGGAGGCTGAGGCTCCCAACCCCTTCAACACGGCCCACGCCATGACGGTCTGGCCGATCGGCCCCGGATGCACGGCGTCGCCGCCGCCAATGAAGCCGCCCGGACTGTTGGCTCGCTCTTTCAAAAGGACCGCCATGAACGGATCGAACTGATCGACGAACGCGGCGCCGGAATGACTCGCGACCTCCTTCAATCCGTCGGAGAAGCGCCGGAGAGATTGGTTGCGGGCGTCCTTGTCGGGATCGGGGCGCTTTTCCTCGATGGGCTGCGGGGTGAGGAACGCCAGGCGCGCGCCATGTTCGCCGAGGACCTTCGCGATCTGGGACTGGCTGCGGGTGTAGGCCTTGAAGATGTCCTCCCGGAAGGGCTGGTAGGAGTGATCGTTCATGCCGAACTTCACGGTGACAAAAGTCGGCTTGAGAGGAAGCACATCGCGGGCAAGTCCGCGTCCGACCGAATCCTCGACCATCTTCTGCTGCTTCGTTTCGTCGGCCGCGAACAGCTGTCCCTCGTCGGGGTGAGCGCGCTGCCGCAGCCACGCGGTGTCGCCGCCCCAGCCCACGTTGCGGAAGGACAGCTTCCACTGCGGATGGCGCGTGAGGGTGTAGGCTTCAATGTAGGTGGTGTAGAGGCGTTGCTCGGTGATGCTATCGCCAAGGAACACCACGCGATCCCCGTCGCGAATGGCGAAATCGGCGGCGAAAGCCTGATGGCATTGAGCGGCGATGAAGAGCGAAGCGCAGAGAAGTTTCCAATTCGTGGTTTTCATGTCGATTGAAGAGTTTTCCTTGCTTCGAAGAAAAAGCGCAAGCCTCCGACACAAGATATTGGCTGAGCGTAGGGAGGGGCGACAGCGCCTCTGTCGCAGGCAGCCCCATCGGACAGAGCCGTCCCAATGGGCCGGCGGAGAGTTAGAGCTTGTCCCCAAGTCGGCGGCGTAGCGCGCCCGTATGGGTGGAACGTTCGTCGGGGATGAGGCCATACGAATTGGGTTTGGTCGTTGAGGGCAAAATCGATGCGCTATGATGGGCGCCCTGCTTACTTCCGGCGCTTGGCTTTTGGCTTTTGCCTTTTGGATCCGGAGCATTGGGTCTGACCCAGTGAAGTTCACTGCGGGCCAAAAGTTCCCACAATTCACGATATCGACACCGCTACGTCAGGAGTTCTGAAGTTGGACTCACTTCAGCCTCCCAGCGACACGGGCGAACGCGCCCACCCCTGCGACATCAGCACGGCGCCGACTTTGTCGGGAGCCGTGGATCGGGTGGACCTCCTATTCCTCTTGCGTGGCCAAGACCCCATGCCTACGTTCCGGCGGTTGTCCCCCCAACCTTCAACCCATCGGCCATCTCCCCTGTCGCCATCGCTTGCTTCCGTAGACTTGGCGCAACTCCATTTATGAAATCGCCAATCCGGAATGTCATCCTCCTCTCACTCCTGCTCTCAACCATGGCTCGCGCGGTGGACCCGTTGACCTTCATCAGGGAGCCCGCGTTCGGTTCCTCCCCCCAGATCGTCCACGGCTTCAATCTCTACCTCGGCGGCATTCACTGGTGGGCGGGCGGGGGCGATTGCTCGGTCGAGTTCAACAGTCCCAGCGAAATCAAACTCACGGGCTATCGCCCCCTGCCGAATCCTCGCACCATCGCATCCGACTGCCACTCACACTTTCAGTATGTCGTGCAGGACGACAGCTATGTGTTTTTCATCGATAATGGCCGGCACTATCGCAAAGCGCAGAACGCGAGTCCGGCGGATCCGGCCCAACTGCTTCCGATCACCACTCAGCCGGGCTCAACCCTCGGCGCGATGATGATCTTGAACGGGCGGCTTTACTGGACGGAAACTGCCGGAGGATCCATCAGCATCTGGAGCAACAATCCTGATGGAAGCGATCAGCAGTATTTTCTTTCGCTGAGCGGCAGCGTGGTGACGAAGATCGCCGCCTTCACCTATCGCGATGGGATTCAGTTCATCGACGCCATCTGCGTTCTCACGGGTGGAGGAGAACTCTTCAAATGGAACTACAACCCGCGTGCCTCGCTCGTCCAGCGATTGGCGATCAATGTGACAGATTTCTCCATCCACAGCCGCGTGGTCCAGGGGGGATCCTTCTTCCGGGTCGTGACCACGATTTATGCGACCCAGGGGTACCACCGTCTCAATCCTCCTCCGGGCCGCCTGCTCGGCATCGATGCTCTGGACGCCAGCACGACGGTCCTTCGAACGGCAACCAGCAGCGACCGGCAATTCGACAGTGTTGCCACTGACGATTCGAACATCTACATCACGGAGCGTTTTCTGAGCTGCGGCGATCTGACAGGCTGTTCGACAGGACAAGGCACCGTTCAGCGCAAGGCCTACACTCAGCCAAACTGGGACGTCATCGTTCAGGAAGTGGCGGGGCCGAATCCGTTCGGCCGGGTTTACGGGAACGAAGGGCTCGGTCTGGCGAGCGACGGGGACTATCTGTATTTCCTTCGCTTCGACAAAATAATGTACCTCCGCACGGACTCGCCGGCGCTTCAATTCGACATCCAGGCGGATGGCCTCGAAGTGGTCCAGGACACCCAGAACATCAACAACAGCGTGCCGCTGGTCTCGAACAAGCGGGCTATAGTTCGCGGATACGCCCATCTCCGGCTCAACACGACGGGCAAGAGCACCTATTTCGTCAATGCCAGGCTCAAGGTCACCGGACCGTTCGGGGAGAGTTTGGGAGCGATCGATTCCTTTCAACCGGCCATGCTGGATTCTGTCCAGGATTGGGGAACGCTGCGTCGCGACGTGAAACGAAGCTTCCTTTTCGCCGTCCCTGCGGAATGGATCCGGTATGGTTCGCTTCTGCTCAACCAGATGATATTCGAAATGACGGTCAACCCGTACGGGCGGGATGAATTGGGAGCCAACCCGTACGACAACAACACCATTTCCCAGAGCGTCGTCGTGCGCAAATCAGGTTTCCCCTGCATGGTCTTCTACCCGGTTTGGAACAAAGACCTTCCCCTTTACGATCCCCAGACGGCGGCAAACACGGTGGACTTTTCCCGCACGATCAGCCGGGCCGAGTCCATGCTCCCCATAGAAGGCTTCAAGATCTTTTACGAAGCCGAGTCGATTTCAAAAGACCACGACGTGGTGAATCGACCGTGCTCGTTCTGCGCGGGTTCTGTGGAAACCATCTCGGAGCCGTTCGATTTTACGGTCGATAACACCGGCGATGTCGTTTCCTCCCTCGAGAGGCTCTACAACGCGTCGTCCAGGAAATGCGACGGCAAGGATGAACATTACGTGGGGATGGTGCAGCCCAGTGCGGCGGGCGGCCCACCGGGGCAAGGTCGGCAGGATGGCATTGGGTTCTGGCTGAAGATGTCCACCGGGGATCCAGCGACCCAATTTTCGCTGCCGGATTCCGGACGAGTGCTGGCTCATGAATTTGGACACAACGTCGGCCTGAAACATCTCCCGACCACCTCGGGCTCCTGCACGTTCGGCGCCGGCGTGGGAACCGACTTGGACCCCTACAAGTACGACACATGCTACATCGGCGCCACCACCGAAAGTGATGTCTCAACCACATTCGGATTCGACCTGCTTTCCCGATCGGTCATCCGACCCATCGGCGCGGCGGATCTCATGAGTTATGCCTCCTCAATCTTTTGGACATCGGACCAGACCTGGACCAACTTTCTCGGCCACTTCAAGGGGCTGTCACAATCGAGGGCGCTTTTCACCCCGGCTCTCGCGGGCATCTCCGACGGCTCCGTTTTGCTGGTGGAGGGGAAAATCATTCCGAAAAACAATTCCGGTTACCTCAAACCGTTCTACCATTTGCCTGTCGGCGGCTTTGACCCGGCGAACCTTGCGGACGCCCAACAGCAATCGCCCGGGCCCTATGCCATCCGGCAATTGGACGGCGCCGGCAACCTCCTCGGATCGTCCGGCATCTCTCCCATCGAACTCGACACCCATGATCCGGATCCAGGCGTCCCGATGCCCTTCGTCCAACTCATCCCCTACTTCCCGGGGACCCGCCGTGTTCAGCTGATGAACGGCGGAAAAGTCCTGATCGAACAGGCGGTAAGTCGTCAAGCGCCAACGCTCACCCTCCTTCCTCCCGTCCTCGATCCAGTGAACCACAGCATGGCCCTCAGGTGGAACGCTTCGGACGGGGATAACGACCCGATCTCGTTCATCGTTCAATACAGTCCCGATGATGGTGTGCACTGGCAGGCCTTGCGGGCAGGCTATCCCTGGCTTTCCGCCGTCATTGACACGCAGACGCTCCCGGGAGGGACGCGGGCACGCGCGCGTGTCGTTGCCTCCGATGGCTTCAACAGCACTGTCGCCACCTCGGCCCCCTTCACGCTCGACCGACATGCGCCTCGGATTGTTATCGGCGGGGCCAGCCAGGACGAACGATTGCCCTATGGAACCGATCGTGAGCTCGTGGGACTCGCCCTGGATGCCGAGGATGGAAGCCTGGAAGGCGCGAACTTGAACTGGAAGCTTGTCGGTCCGGTCTCCAGAACTGCGGGGGGGCCCGCTTTCTCTTTGCACAATCTTCCTCCAGGCCAGTATTCCGCCAGCCTGAGCGGCACGGATTCTGACCATCAAATCAGCATCGCGGTGCGCCGCCTCGAAGTGTTGCCGTTCACAGTGCCGGATGGAGACGCACCGGGCCTGGACGGAGTGTGCAACGATCCCGGTTACTCGGGCGCGGTACGGGCCAGAGTGCAGTTGTCGAACGGAAACTACGCCGACGTTTGCCTGCTTCATGCCGACGGATTCCTATACGTCTGTCTCACAGACCTGAGGTTTTCGAATGACGGCTCTGTCCGCACCCGGGTCGGCTTGCGCATTCGTCCCAAGGCAAACGGAAGCGCGCTCCCGCAGGCGGACGACCTCGGCTTTTTTGTTGATGAGGATGGTGTGCCCTCTCAGGCGGCTGGGAACGGGAGCGACATGCCATTCACGCTGAGTCCCAGATCTGGGTTTACGGCGGTGATCAACCGTGGCCGGGCCGGCTGGAGCGCCGAGTTTCGAATCGCCGACACCCTGGTGGGCGGATGGAATCACGCCGCGCGACTGATGTTCAGTCATGAAACCGCTCCCGCGCAGAACGCCAACGGAAACTGGCCGGACGGCGCAGTCAAGAATCAGCCTCTGACATGGTCGACCGCCTACTTCGGAACCTTGCCCCCGTCGGCCAATCGTCGTCCCATAGCGTCTGCCGGGGCAAGCCGCACCGTGACGGGCTTCGGAACTCAGAGTATAGGTCTGGACGGCACAGGGAGCTACGACCCGGATGGCAACTCGCTCACGTATCTCTGGAAACAGATAAGCGGCCCATCCGTCGCCCTTCAGAACTCAACGAGGGCCACGCCCTATTTCATCCCGAGCGTGGAAGGCCAGTATCAATTCCGCCTGACGGTCAACGACGGCCTCCTCCCGAGCCTGACAGCCGATACGGTTGTGACGGTCGTTTCCACGATCGTTCGGACGGATCTGCCCTCGATCGCCAACCCGTCCATTGATTCGAACGGAAATTTCGACGCTTATATTCCAGTCACAGGACAAGGCGGAGACCGCTTCGCAGTTCAAGCTTCGAGCAACCTTATTCAATGGATCACCATCGGGAGCAACACGGCTGACATCTATCCCCGTGTGGCCATCATAGACCGTGATGCGAAGACCTACCGGCACCGGTTTTACCGCGCGGTACCGCTGCAGTCCGTGACGAAGATTGCCTACACAAACGACTTCCAAGGCCTCGTCGGCAACGAGTGGTCTCTTAAAACCACCGACACAACTCCGGTTGGCGCCCGGCGCTTCCTCGGGCAATTCGGGGCGCAAACCGTGAGACTTCGGCTCAGTGGTCTGCCTGTGCACACTTCGATCAGTGTGAACTGCGACCTGTTCATCATCCGAAGCTGGGATGGGAACGGGACCGATTTCGGGCCGGATATGTGGCAGCTCAGTGTGGCAGGAGGGCCAACCCTCCTTCACACGACCTTCTCAAACGACCCGGCAGTGCCACAGGCTTACCCCGGGACGATCGGGGCCAGCTTTCCCGGGAACACAAGCTCCGCGGAACGAGCTTCCCTAGGCTTCGTATTTCGGACGATCAGCTCCAACGACTCTGTCTACAGATTGAACTACTCGTTCCAACATACCGGCGCCACGGTGGACCTGAACTTCAGCGGCATCGGCCTTCAGGAGCTGGCGGACGAAAGCTGGGGGCTGGATAATGTTGGCGTGAGCACCACCTACGACCCGTAGCCAGTGAGTTGAGCTCACGTCAAGTCTGCGGTATCGACGATGCGAGCCTGTGCGGATGGGCTGGAGCACGCAATGGATGCATCCGCAATGTGATTTGAAATCGTCAACACCGGCCCCCCGCCTTCGCGCAACAGCATCACATTGGGCTTGGGGGACGAACACCCTGTCAGTGCTTTCATGATCCGGAAGGGAGAGTGAAACTGCACGGCGCGGTGAGGAAACAGATTTTCCGTGAGATCTTTGGGGGCTACTGGCAGTTTGCCCCATGCATGCCCGAACGAAATCCCCGCAACCCCAACGCCGCTTGGCGCTGGGGCGTGGAAGACTGGATCCGCTGCCAGAATTGGATCGTCGTTCGGTCAAACAAACCAAAACCTGTGTCAACCATTTCCAACGACTTTCACTCTCAGAATTGATTTTGCACGACAGCCTGATTTCTAAGTTCATCAAAAGAATAGCCTGTGCACTATCTGTGTTTTGTGCGTTCGTTCTTCTGTACGGTTGTTCCGATCAGGAGCATGCAATCGAGTCACGACGAGCTTCCGCAGCCGCATTCTACAAGAGTAGGCTGCAATCAACCACAAATCCGATCCAAGAAGTATGGAGCAAAGAGATCCTAGCCGTCTTGGCAGCAGTTGACGCAAAGGGCTTGGCTCAGCCTACGTTAGCTTCGAGCGCGCTCATACCGAGAAAGAACGGTGGCTGGGGGATGTACGCATTTTGGGTTGAATCTATGCCAACAGTCGATGCTGTGGAACTCCGCCTGTCTAGGACTAACACTATAGGTTTCAGCCTGCCCATCCCAGGCCACCAACTTCGACAAATGGAGTCTGCGGCAAAAGTAACTGTTGTTTTTGGCATGGAGAAAGAGTGGGACGCCGATTCTGATCTGAAGGTGAAGTTTGACCGAATGGCAGGCACGAACGAGATGAGCATTCGCTTGATTCGTGGAGGGATTCCGCTAACAGAATGGAAGTCACTCCATGTCTACAAGTAGGAATTAATTGTTACGAGTTTGGTAAGCAGTTTCCGGGGAAGGACGATGATGCGTTCGAGTATTGGAAGAACAACTTTTGATATGAATAAAGAAGCTAAGCGGATGATCGTCGATGTTCTCCTAATTTGCGGCCTCCTTTTCGGCATGGGAACTTTCGCCTTAGTCGTAGGACCCTACGTCGCGCAGATCTCTGAACTGCCAATCAGTAGATCGGACCGGCCGACCCTCGCGAAAATCGTTGATTACACCAGAGAAGGCATGGTTTACGCTGGCGGAGCCTGTGTCCTTTTCACTTGTTGCATGTGCTGGATCCTGCAGCGCCGAGCTCACCCCAAGATCTAAAGGTGGCCAAACAGTGGTAAGCGTCTATTGTGCGACCACGCGCCCCGGTGTCCGCAAGTTCCGCTGCGATCTGGAAATTCCTACCGACCGAAGACCACGCCGCTTGAGCGGCGGCCTTGCGCAGCCCCGGGGGCATCGGGGGATTGCTTGCAAGAACGGATGCAAACGAAAGCACCTTCTTCCACTCCGATGGGAACGGGAACCTGACTCTGCTTGTGGATATGGCGAAACAAGCGCAAGCGGTGATCTAGTGAGGTGGACCCCATTGTGAAGCCGCTGGCTCCTGTTACGCTCGCGGGTTTTGCGAGGGCCCGAGCGAGCTACACGGCCCGGCGGGTGGGCTTCTCGCGGTTGGCCTTCCACTTCAGCGGCGTCAACTCGGGGACCTGGCTTGTGGCTCATGCGACATCAGAAGCCTTCTCGAGCTCGTCCCCAAGGGGCGCCTGGGGACAAGCTCTCGTTACACCTCACGGCCCTTCCGTCGATGTGATACCAAGGGTCCGAACGGGCCGGCACAAAATCTGAAAACCTGAGCCTAGCCAGCTACGAGATTGACCTTCGCGGTCCTACGGAGTATCAAGGGCCGCGCTTGTAAGCAGTCGTGCAACAATGGAGTTTATCTCCCTCTTCTCTTCGTCCCACCCCGAGTCGAACCGCGTACCGCGTTCCCAGGGCACGGCTCATTGGTCTCTTCGAAATCATTCAATGAATCGCTTGTTCGCGCCGGGAGTCCTCGCGTTCTGGCTTCTGGCGGGACTCTCGGCGTGCGGGGTCAGCTCAACGCAGCGCCCGATTGTGAAGAACTATTCGGGGATCCTCCTCACAACCGGAGGCTCTCTGCAGGCTCTCTCCGCGCAGTGCGACTACGTGATCAACAACCCGACCACCAAGGCCGTGACCGGCAATTATCGCGTGGGCTTCCGGTGGATCAACTCCGACGGCAATCCGTTGGGCAGCGAAGAGTTCACGACCGCCTTCAGCCGAACCGTTCAGCCTCGCCAATCCACCACCGGCTCCCAAACGGTTTCATTTGTCCCCCCGATCCCGCAATCCGGCGCGGCCTACCACCTCTCCACTCAGCTCTATACCGAGGGCCCCGTTCCCAGAACCTGGAACGCCACGGGCCCCGCCGCCGTCAGCCCTCATTATCGTTTCAATATCACCGACGTCGCCGCTTCGTCTGGCCTGTCGCCCTGGGTCAACACGCTGAGTCTCGAGCGCGCGACCGCCCTGGCCACCTCCGCGAGCTCCGCGTCATTCCAGTTTCTAGCTCAGGGCGTCGTCGGGCGTTTCGATGCTCCGGCGGACCCGGTCGCCTCGGACAGCTATCAGCTCTTTCTGGACGCCGCCCTCGAGGGCGCCAACACCGGACCGGTCAGCCTCGTCGCTCCCCGCACAGCGCTGGCCGTCACGCTGGATTCCCACGCCCCGGGTCCCCTTCCCGACTCGGCGCCCATCGATAGTTTTTTCGATGTCCAACCCTTGCTGCAAATCGACTCCACCGACCATTACACGCTCACCCTGCGGGTGCTGTTTGCGGGCGCGGACAATGTCGAAACCTTGGCCGAGACGATAACCCTGACCGACCTGCGCCTGATGCATTTCAGCGGCATGCTGCGGTTTGGAGACATCTCCACCACGTTCACCGCGATCTCCAACGACCCGCAGCCCCTGGGCACGCTCGCCAATGTGGGCGAAACAACGAAGTTGGGCATTCCGGCGAACGGGGCGTCGCTCGACGCCGATCCTAGGTTTACCTTCGGCACTGACTCCGACCTGAACGTTGTGCTGGGGATCGACGGCGCCGCCACCACCACCGATATCATCCACTTCGCGTCGCCTGCGGATCCCGACACCGGCGTGGCGAATGGCGTCCAATTCATCCGCGATTCCGTGACGCTGGATGGCGGTGGTCTTCAGGCGACTTGCTCGGTGCGGCTGCCCGCGGGTTTCGGCGTGAACACCGACGCCACCGCGCGGCGCATGCTTGCGACATACCCTCTCGGCAAAGTCCCGCTGGACGGCGCGCTCATGCCCGTCGGACCGCTCACACTTTCCCCCAACGCCAGGAACGCGGAGTTTCTATACGCCGTCCATGAGCAATTGCCTGAACGGTTCAAGTGCGTTGGCATCGTGTGGGACGTGGCGGCGGGCGCCTTCACAGCGCAGCGAGTGGACACCGCCCACGTGCGCGTCGTCGAGACAGCCATCCTCGAAGGCTTCCCCTTGACCGTCGAAACCCTGATCGCGAAGGACCGTCCCTCCAACGACGGATATCTGCTCCACCCGGATCCAGGCGATGGGAACAACGTCGTCATCACCGCGGACGCCGCGGGCCGAGCCATTCTGACCACCGCGCAAATCGATTTGCCCCCATCCGTCTTCACGGCGCATTTCCCCGATCGCATCCGCGTGGAATGGACCCAAGCTGGGAGGTTGGTCGTGCAGGACGGATTGATCGATCGGGACAACAGCCAGCTTCCGGGGGCTTTGGATGTTCTGATCGACGAAACACCCGGCGCCCCCACCCTTCCGGCCCCGGCCCCGGGCGAGAGTTTCACCTTCGAGCTGACGGACAGTGTCTGGAGATTCACCGCCGATGGTGGCTTGCGGGCCGAGGGCAACATCGCCGCGGCGCCGCTTCGATGGGGCGCGCGAGACGCCGCGACCTTCGCGCAGCAGGTCTCCACTTTCTCGCAAGGCAGCGCTCACATCCCGGGGGTCAATCTGCGTGGAGCGTTCTCCACGGACGCTCTGGCGGATAATCGTCCGGGTCACCTGCTGCTCAGCGGACACGGAATGCCCGGGGATCCCAGCTATGTGGAACGTCCAGGAACTCCCGCCTACGCCCAAGGAATGGCCGACTATGCGGGATTGAACTTCCGCGTGGTTGCCTCGGGAGATCAAAGCGCCACGACGTTGATCGGCGACGCGTCGGTCGGCCCCTATGCGTTGCGCGACATCACCAAATTCTACATCCGACACAGCGGTGTCAGCGGCATCCACGCGGCCGTCAAGGAAGCGTTCAGCGGGCTCGCCGGCGCGCTCAAGATGTACGGGTTCCCTCTGAAGCTGGATGACTATCAAGTCTCCTATCTCGACAACGTCGTCCAAGACACGCGCGTGAGCGGGGTGATCACCGTGCCTGGCGCGCAAGGCAACCCGGGATTCGAACAGGCCTTTGTCAAAATGTTCTTTGATCCCAAAGGCCGGCCGAAGGAGCTCGAACTCCCCGATCCGAACGACGCGGATCACCTCCTCAGCTACTGGAATGTTCGACTGCATCCGCTGAAAGGCGATTTCATGAACAAGACCGGAGAAGCGGAGCCCACGGCATTGGTTCTTGGGGGTGAAGTCGTGATCCCGGGAGTGCTTCGCGATCCCCTGCGGGGCAGCCTGGGCTTCTTCTCGGATGGTCGGATGGCGACCGCGAGCGACCGCGTCCCCGGCGTCAACTCGAGGCTGAAGCCTCCGAGTCACATCGGCCTGCATGGACCGGGATCGCTCACCAGCGCCTCCAAGGCGCCGTTCAATGTCGAACCTGTCACGGATCTCTATTTCAACAATCCCGACGAGCCGGGGGCGCCCAAGCAGGGCTTCGCGGCCTTCGCGGGAACGATCAAGGTTCCCTTTTTCCAGGCCCTGCAGGTTCACGTCCTCGCGCGGGCGAATGGCCAGAACACATTGATACGAGGCGGATGGACCACAAAGTCGGGGCAGTCGTTTTTCAACCAAGCCAACTTCGACGCCAACAATCGGGGCTTTGACCCGGCGTTGGCCGACTTCAACGATTACGCCAACAGCGCCGAGCCGGTCGGGTTCGAATACTTCGACGACTCCGATCCGAAGGACATGGCTCACCAAAACCGCAATCCGTACAACCCGCTCGCTCAGCAAAGCTGGCTGGGATTCGTCAGTTTCAAGATGCCGGTGGTCTGGGATCCCGCGTTGCGTCGGTTTCTCTCGTCGGTTCCCGAGGACCGTGAGTTTCTCGTGTTCCGCTCCCAGAGGGTGCTGAAGCAGCTGACCCCTTCGGGCGCCGACATCAAGTTCGGCCTCCAGTTCAAGGGGCTGCCACGACTGAATCTCGCCACGCTCCTCATCGACGACAAGGAGGCCACCCAGGAGATCATCCATCTGATCCCCCACGGATCCGATCTTGTCGCCGGCATGAACGCGTTGAGCGGACTGCTCAGCAACGATCAAAACAATGACGCCACGGAAAGCGATAGGCTGATCCTGCAAGGGCTCGACGCCGCTCTTGATCCGCTCTTTGACAAACTCTTCGAGCCCGGACAACCTCTCGCCAACGCGCTCTCCGCTTCGGACGCCTCGTCCATCCTGAACGACCCTGCGATCCATCTGAACGCCGACATCCAGAGCCAGCTGAGCCAGATCACGGGAACAATCGACGAAGCGAATTCCATCCTCCATCAGGTGAACACGGCCCTGGATTCGGTGAACACGGGCCTGAGCGTCGCGGACACGATTCTGAAAAAGGACGCCGGCGGCAAGAGGGGAGCCTTCATCCTCGATACGCTGAACATCGCCGGTTCCCTCTCGATGTCGAAGGACGACTTCGCGCAGGTGACCACGAAAATCGACCAGACCATCAATGGCGAACTCGCCCCCACTCTCGACGAGATCGCGACGATCGTCGCGTCGGCGCACGAGCTCTCCAGCACCGCCGCCGATGCGCTGAAAGATGTCGAGACGCTCACCCGAGAGGCGCTGAACGCGGTGAATGAGGTCCAATCCGGGAAAGGACTTCCCGACAACATCGTCAAGGACCTGACCGACTACTTCAATAAGGCCTACGATCCGAACGGCCGCTACCTCGTCGAAGCCGGCAAGGATGCCATCAAGGCCAAACTGAAAGACATCACCCGCCAGGCCATTCTTCAATCAGGATTCATTACGGAGGTGCAGACCACTTTCCGGAATCTGCTCACCCCGGTCCGGGACGAATACAAAGGGTCCTTCGACCAGATCTTCGGAGTCATGAATGATGTCGTGCGATCCGCGCTCGAGGAGTTGAGCGACGAGGTGGTGGAACATCTGAATGAGGACGTGGGCCGTGTCAATCGGGCGGTGGGCGGCTTCAGCAAGACCTTCGAGATGTCCAAGACCGATGGATCCGCCCACATCGAAGGCAACGTCATTCAAAGCGCCCATATCGACACGACCTTCGCCCTGCATGTCCCGGATCCGATCACATTGAAGGGATCCTTGGACTATCTTTGCCAGCAATCGGATCAGCCCGTCCCGGCGTGCTCCTCGGGACTGGCCGACGGCCAGATGCAGATCACTCTGCAAGCCAGCGGCGGCGCCAGCCTCGCGGGCACGCCGCCGGTGTCCGTGTCGGCTCGGGGACAATTCACGCTGAACAGCGCTGGACAGCCCTTGGCCGTTTCGGGCGGCCTGTCGGCGAAAGGCGACATCCACTTCGACCTCCTGGCGTTGAGAAACGCGGAGTACAATTTCGAGTTCGGAGAGCGCGATAATTACCTGGAGGCCGCGGGCGCCGGGACGGTCTACATCATCGACGCGGACGTGAAGGTCTTCATGGGGCGAACCTGCAACACCACGCTGCTGGACTCGATCGATCCTGAGATCGGTCTCGTATTGGGCAATCTCGGCGTCCATCCAGGGAACCAGGACAACACCGTCACGGGCTACTACTTTCGCGCCGATGGCGCCGTGTCGCTGAACAAGATTTTCGACATTCCCGATTCCGTGGTCACCCTGGTGGGCAAAGGCGGGGTGGGGAGTTTCCTGTTCCTCACCGATGATGTGAAGGCGATCATTCCCGGACAGCACTGGCGGATGGGCATCGACGTAGGGATCGCCACCGCCCACATCAACACGGAACTGAAGGCCCTGGGCGGAGTGAACGCGGTGAGCCTGGTGAAGCACGATGACGTCCTGGCATTCATGGAGAGCCTGAGCCTCCTGAAACAGGGGCTGCTGGATGGCGCCGTGGCCGGAGAAGTGAATGTCGAAATCGGCGCGGGCATCGGTCCTTTCAAGGAGACCATCACGAAGCACTGTCCTTTCTCAGCCAAGGGCAGCTACACCCCCCCGCCGCTGGCGCCGCCTCCGGGACTCATCTTCATCAATCACCTCGACTTCTAGGCCATGCTCGCGCTTCGACCACTTCTAGTCAGCCTGCTCGCCCTGGTGATCGGAGGGATCGCGACCGGGAAGGCGGATCCGGTCCCGCCCTTGTTTCAGACGACGGCGGCCACCACCGTCTCGTCCGACGGACGACCCTGGCTCTATCTCGCCTTTGGCGAGAATCAGCCGGGCCTCATCGCTTCGAGGAACCTCGCGGTCTATCTCAAGGCCGGGGCCGCCGAGACTCCCAACTCCTTCACTCTCCGCGGAGCCGTGGCGCCCACCCTGGACGCCACCGCGATCACCGTGCTCCTGTCGCGCGGTCGCGCGGTCGGCGATGATCTCGGGGCGCTGGAAGCCGAGATGGTCGCCTTGCACCAGTGGCTCTTGGATAAGTCGCGCGTCCCGCCTTCGCCACCCGTGACCGCCCCCACCCTGCCCCTGCCTCAGCGGATCGCCGCGATCGTCGGTCGAGCCTCGGCGGACAGCTCGCTCGCTCAACTCCTCGACCTCATGACGTTCGCGCATCCCGCGCTGCGGATGATTCGAGGCAAGGCGTGGGCGGGGCCCTTGGAAGTCGCCGTGGGAGCGCCGGTCACGGCCGAGGTTCGTGAACGGGACGCCGCTGGAAAAGATGGATCCGTTCTCGGCCGGGTGACGATTATCGCCGGTCAGCGAGATTCCCTCCCGGAGCCCGGTCCTGTTGTTCTGGTGCCAGATCAGGGATCGTCGGGAGATCTGAGCGTCAATTTGCGATGGGCGACCTCCGATGCGCTGCGGCAGGCCGGAGCCCGACATCAAGGCGACGCCGTGTGGCGCGTCGCTCGCGGCTTCGCCGAAGACCGCGGCTTCCATATCACGCCTCCTGACGCGGCCGCTCTCGACGCGCTGGGGCTTTCGAATCCGTCCGTCGTCAAACGCGTCGCCAGCAAGGTGAGTCCGAACCCTTTGTTCACCTCCTTGACCGTCGCGGACTTCGGTCTGGATCCGAGAACCTCCTACATTACGGACAACAACAATCGCTTCGCGAACGGCGGCCAACCCTTCGCGGAAGGTTCGCAATATTACTACTTCGTCGCGGCAGTGGATGCCCTTGGCCGTCCAGGCAGGACATCAACAGGCGTGCTCGCCACTTTTTGCCGCCGAGTCCCGCCCTCCATTCCCTCGCACCTTTCTGTGAGAGCGCGGTGGTCCGCGGCAGAGAGGAAACAAGTCTGGGATATCGCTTGGAACTCGAACGCAAAGACGGATGGGACCGCCACGACACGCTATGAGGTCTACCGTGGCAATGACCTCGCACAGCTGTCCGCGGCGCAGCACGACACTCTCGACCTCGGCGCGAACCCGATCGTTCCAGCCAATCCCTGGGCCATCCAGAAGATCGCGGACGTGCCGGATCCTGGAAGCGCAACGATCCAAACCCTCCTCACGACGGTCCCCGCCGACGGCCCCCCCGGAGCTCATTGGTGGTTCTCCGCGCGAGCGATTCATCAGGGCCCTCCAGGATGCCCGGATGTCGCCTCGCCTCTCAGCCCTCCGCAGATGAAATCTCTGCCCGAGCGGTCCGCCCCCGGCGCGCCGGATCCGGATCAAATCCCCGCGCCCGTGGTCCAGTGTCTGAGGGTCGGATGTCTCGCGGACCAGCAGCCCGGAGTTGAAGCGCCCGCGGAACCGTTCGAAGGCCTCGCCCTTCGCTACATCGCGCGTTGCGCGGGACGCGAAGGCATCGCGGCCGTTCGGTTCCATGTGGTGGATACCGTCGACGGCTCCGAGCTTGTGCCGGAGACCTTGATCCCGCTGAGCGCCGACGATCCTGAAGGCGACGTGGATTGGACCCTTCCCGTCTCCTCGCTAGGGCACCTCCTGGACATCCAGTGTCGCGCCGAGTCCGTCGGAGGTGTGGCCAGCGCCTGGACGCATTCGAAAGCGACGGGCGTCGATCCCAACGGGAATCAACGAAGGACTTACCATTTCGTTGCGGGCGCTATCTCCCAGGATGAGCTCCTCGCGAGACAAGGATCCGGCGATCCGCTCTGGAGCGCGATGCTTCTGGAAGCCGCGCCGCCTTGCGCGGACGATGTCCACCACACCGTATCCCCCGCCGGCGGCCAGATTCTACACCCTCAGCTGACGCTCCCCCTGGCGTCGGATTCCGCGCAATACCGAATCTATCGCCGAGTCAAGGATGGGCCCATCACGCTCATAGGCCAGGGAATCCAGTTCTACGCTGGGGCTGGATCGAAGGTGACGTTCACGGACTCAAGCTCCACCATTTTCAATGGTCAGGTGGAATACTTCGGACAGCTTTTGGACAGGCACGGGAACCCCAGCGCAATGCGCCGCCTGGGTCATGTCCGTTTCACCGGCGACAAGCCGCCGACTCCGGTGCTCTTCAAGCCGCTTGCCACGGCGTACGGCGGCGACGCCTCGGCGCCCACCGTCACTCTCACATGGATTTGCCCTCCGGAACATGTGGATCGATTTGAAATGTTTTTCGAGACGGCAAAGCCGGCCATGGATCGTCATCTGGGAATCACGCAGGCGGCGGGAGCGTTAAGGACGATCACCCCGAGCAGCTCCGACATCCTCCGGCGTTTCAAGATAAGCACGAAAGAGGATCCATTCACGAAGAGACACGCTGTCACCGCGCAGAGTTTCCTCACGGGCCGCGTGGGAGGCGATTTTGAGCCGGGGCCTCGATTCAACCTCCCCATGCAGGTGGACCGAACGTTAAAATACACCGTCTGGGTGCGCGCCCTGGGCCCGAACGGAGAGCCGGGGGAAATCAGCAAAACCGTCGAGTTTCAGTGGCAGTCTCCCGCCCCCCCCATCACGGACATCGCGTGGCCGATGCGTCCGCTGCCTCCGGTGGCGAGCTACAACCACGGGATCAACGTTGTGGATTTCGGAGACTTTTCTGACGACCGGCGCTTCTGGGCATTTCTGCAGGGGGGCGTCGCCCAGGTGAAACTGCGGTCCGTGGACACGAACACCACTCCGGTGGGCATCCGAGTGGGCTCGCTCGGAGGCATCACCTACGAGGGCGCCAGGGCCGGATTCACGGCCGCCCCGAATCCTGTGGGCCCCGCGTTCATGGCGCCTTCCACATCCACGGCGTACGGCAAAGCCGATCCCAACAAACAGGTCTTCCCGCATGAAAGCGATCCCACGCAATCCCTCTTCCCCTGTGTCCTCTACCGTCAACAGGTCCCCAATGACACATTCCCCAATGTCACGGATGATGTCGCTCAATGCTCACCCCTCGTCAGGTCCATCGCCTGGATGAACCTGCGATCCGGTGGGGGCCCGGACCTTTCGGTCCTGATCGATCCGCTCTTCCGGTGGATCGGTCCGGATCCAAACAACCCTCGGCTGGATCTCTATCTGGTCGACACACAGCCCGTGGTGAGCGAGGCCCGCTATCGTTACTGGCTGGTTCGATTCAACATATTTGGGGAACCGGTGCAAACGATCCCCTGTGGAGAGGTCACGGTCCGATGAACTATTCAACAGCCATCGCAACCTGTTTCTTCTTGCTCCTCGCCGCGCCCATGGCGCGAGGCGCGGCGTTCACTTACGAATCAGACGCTGAGCTGACGGCATCCCTGGACGCGGACGGGGATGGAGAGTGGGACGTCATCGTGGTGGACAAATCCTCCGGAGTGCGCCAGCTCGGGATTCGACAGGCGGACGGCGGCTTCCGCTGGCAAGACCCCGCCTCCGTGGGATTCGAAGGCATCACATCGCTGAGCGTGGGGCATTTTGACACCAACAGCCCGGCGGAGGGATTCGCCATCGCCTCCCCCGAGGCAAACCGCGCGGCCTCGTTCACCACGCCGACTTCGGCAAGTGTACTGGTTCCCTCCTTCGGAATCGGACCCAACGCGGTCGTCGCCTTCGATTTCGCGGGCGATGTCGCGGACGATCTGATCGTGGCCACGCAATGGGACGACCCTCCGGATGCCACGCGCTTCGCAGGCTTCCAGTGGGCGCCGTCGGAGTGGCAATCCGCGTCGAGCGCCGCAGTCCTGGCTGGCCCCCTGGTCCAGGCCAACCGCGCGAGGTTCAAAACGGATCGCGCGTGGATGCTGGCGGCGCTGAGGCCGGCCGTGACATCCAGCGAGTTTCTCACGGAGCCCTACTTCAAGGGGCCGGGGTTTATTGCGGGGCCAACGCTCCTTGGACTCGCCGCGAACACACGGTGGGCCTGGGGCGAGTTCAAGACTTCCGGCTTCTCCACTTTCCTCTTCTACGAGCCTGGGAAATCGACCCTGCGTGCTCCTTCGATCAGCGAACCCTTTCCGTCAACCTTCGCCTGGGGGCCGGGCGCAACCTACGATCTGGGATCGCCGATCAGCCAGATCTCGGTGTTGCCCACAACGACAGGAGCGCTGCTCCTGGCGATCTTCAACGACGGCGCCGCCGCGCGCACGTATGATTTCGACGGAGTGAGCAAGCCGGTCCAGAGGCAGGTGTTCACGGCGCCCAGCTCGACCCGATTCTCCCTGGCTGGCGGCCTCCGCCGGGGCGACTTCATTCTGCTGAACGGCGCTTCGGGAGGTCAGGGCCGCTCGACGGGTTATCAACGATGGAATAACAAGGGCGCCACCCATACGCTCGCAGGGAGCGGCGCCCTCCCCGCAATCACGACCGCCAGCGGCCGAGCCAATGTGCTCCTCTATGATGGAGATCCTCTCGCCTCGGACGCCGCCGTCTTCTTGCGCGCGGCGAAGGCTGGAGAGTGGAGCGTCCAGGCGTCCTTCACCGCCGGAGCGCTCGACGTGAAGCAACAGCACACCGTCACCAGCGTCATCGGGCTGGGAAATTCTTCGAACATTCACCTCAGCCTGCCGGCCTTGTCGTCCTTTGGTGTCGTGCCCCTGGTCAACCAACGGAGCGGCGGCGAGAGCGTCTCGATCTTGTCGCCCGCCTCGGATGATATTTTCCGCCAGGTGAGTTTCGCGCCCACTCCAGGAACGTACGCGGCGTCCGTGGACTTACCGCTGGTGATCCACATCCGCGCGCAGCCAGCGGCCCCGCTTTACTACCGAACCGGTCCGGCGTCGCCGTGGCTGCTGTATGACGCTGACGCCCCTCCGCGGATCATCGCCACGACAGAGTTCACGGCCTTCGCGCAATCCAATCCACCGTCGGCCATTCAGCGCGCGCGCTACCAGATCGCGGCGCTTCCAGGCGTGGGTCCCGTCTCGCCGGTCGACGCCAACAATAACGGCCTCTCCGATGACTATGAGAAGGCTTTGGGCATCCAGGATCCGAATGGCGACCCGGATGGAGACGGGTTCACCAACCTTCAGGAATACCAGGCGGGAACGGATCCTCAGGATCCAAAGTCCGTCCCATCGAACACATCGACGCCGGTGGTTTTGATCGCAAGATCGCCGGGCGCCAGCGCGCCCGCGGAAACGCTGTGTGAGATCGCGTGGCCTTCGAATGTCCCCGGCCTGATCCTGGAGTTTGCCGTCGATCTCATTCCTCCCGTGTCCTGGACCGCCGTCACCGCCAGCATCTCGACGGTGGGCCTTGAGCGTATCTACTACAACCCCGACACCGCAGGCAGCCCGCAACGCTTCTTCCGCCTCCGCAAGGGTCCGTAGGCTGCGTGGAGCTCCCGCAAATCGAATCAGGCCATCCCGCGCCAAGCCCGGCCGCCCCGATCGACTGCCGCGCAAATAATAGGGCATGGGCATTCTCAAGGATCATCGCGTGCTCCCTGCGCAAAACGTGATGGCAACCGGCGGGCTTGCTTGTTTTCTTGCCCAAGAATACGAACGTGGTTGTGTTCACGCATAGCTTCCGATGCGTTGTGCAAACGCATGCTCCTCACAGCTGGCGCGGTGGGTCGATGAAACTCTGTCATTGGGCGCGTCGCCTTGTCATCCCTGTTCTCGGCGCGGGAGTTTTTTGGTGCGCAGGTTCAACTCTCGCGCAGTCGGAGACAAGGTGGACGACCAATTACTACACCGTGGCCGGGTCGACTCTTCCTGATATCGAGGCTTCCATGCGGCGGTCGAGGCCCGCGCAGGGGCAGACGGAGTGGCAAGGATTCACGAAATGGAATGTCACGTGGCGTTTCACGTCGCAAACGTCGGCGAGCGGATGCCAACCCACATCGTTTTCCGTCCAAACCGCGCTGACCACCACACTGCCCCGATGGCAGGGTTCAACAAACGCGACGAGTCTCACCCGAACCAACTGGATCCGCTTCTTTCAGGCGCTGTCGAGGCACGAGCGCGGTCACGCGCAGTTCGCCTTGGATGCCGCGACGGAATTGCGCAAACGACTCGACGAAGTCGGGGAAGCGGCAGACTGCCTCGCGCTTCGGGAACGCATTGACGCGCTTGGAAAGAGCGTCGTCGACGACGCGATCGCGAAGGAAAAACAATATGACATCGACACACGCCATGGTGTCTCGCAGGGAGCGGCGTTGAGAAGCGCTTGGAGATGACGGCGGAAAAGCCGCGCGTAGATCGCGCGGCCGTTGGATGTCCCAGGCCTGATCCTAGACGTCAATGGTCCTGCTCAGGGCCATCGCTCTCTTGGCGTCGCGGCGATGCCAGATCCAGGCGACCAGCACGCTGAGCTCATAGAGCAGGTGCAGCGGCGCCGCGAAGAGCACCATCGTGAACGGATCGCCGGAGGGCGTCACCACCGCGCCGATGATGAGGTTGATGACAATGGCGTAAGAGCGGAACTTGGACAGCTTCTTGTAATCGAGCAGCCCGATCTTCACGAGCACAAGAATCACCACCGGAATCTCGAAGCAGGCGCCCATCCCCAGAAGGAAGATGGTCACAAAGCTGATGTAATCCTGGGCGCGCCATTGGTCGGCCGTGAAGCCCAGCCACGTCGCAAACTCAACGGACGCCATCAGGGCCACTCCCGTGACCACAAGGTAGGCGAAGGCGACGCCCGCGATAAACAGGCCAACGCCAAACCCCACCGCTTGATAAAGGATTTTCTTCTCGTGGACGTGGAGGGCCGGCAGCACGAACTGGCCGATGAAGTAGATCAGGAACGGCATCGCGAGGATGAGCCCTCCGTAGAGCGCGATCTTCAGGGCGATCATCACCGCGTCCACCGGGCCGAAAGTCATCAGGGACGGAGTGCTCTTTGGCAGGACCGGGGCGTCGTCAAAGATGATCGTGAGAACCACGTTCGATCCCATCTGACGAGGCTCCAGACGCGCCGACCGAGGCGGGCTCTTGGTCGTGATATTCGTGACTCCCAGGACGGACGCGGGGATGACACCGAGATGGTTGGTGCCGAGATGAAGGTAAACATCCTGGTTTGGCGGAAGCTTGCTCAGGATGGAAAGGGGGTGGTCCAGAGGCCAGCGAAGGATCGTGACGATGCGATCGCTGGCGATCATGCAGACCAGCATCGCGACAAGGACGGTGACGATGGACTTGATGAGAGTCCATCGGAGATCCTCCAGATGCTCCAGGAAGGACTTCACCGGACCGCCGCCAGCCTCCTCGGAGTCGGGGTGGAGGGTGCTGTCGTCCTTTTCAGGATCCATGCCTCAAAAGTTCCGAAACCCCACGAGCTAGGCCTTCGGAGGTTCCGAAGGCTTATGGGCATCCCCGGACTGCGGAACGCTCTCGGCGGGCGGAGCGGGCTTCCGGGGCGGCGGCGGGGGCTCTTCCTCAACAGCGCGTTGGAGGTCGTCCTGGATTTCGCGGGACGCTTTCTTGAACTCCTTGATGCCGCTCCCCAGGCCTTTCGCCAATTCGGGGATTTTCTTGGCGCCGAAGAGCACCAACACCACCACGAGAATTCCAATAATTTCAGGCCAGCCTAGCATATCATTTTAGAGGGCCCCGTCCTTCGCTCCCGCAAGCGCCAGACGAGTCGCCGAATTTGTCTTTTGTTGAGCCGCAAAGAGGAAACCATAGGGGTTGTCCGGAAAACGGCAAGGGGCAAAAACCAACTCGTCCTGGCGCCCTCACTCGCCGGAGACATGAAGAGGCCGCGCTGGTTCTCCCCTGCGCTCACGCAAGTTAGAGGAACGGGAGGAGCAGCCTAAACGTTTTTCTGTAATCCCCTCCCCGCGTTCCTTAGTTCTCTAATGATGGCGCGTTTTGTCCGCTCATTCACTGGCTGGTTCGCCGGGGTGCTTTGCCTCGCTGGCTCAGTCTCGCTTTGGGCTCAGACGCCAGGGGTCTCCGAGATTCTTGTCAGCTTGGGTCCCGCGAACTACACCGGGTTCCTCCTCGATTCCGACCTCGGCAATCCGACGCCCGAGGCCAGTCGCGCCGTCGTCCACGCCGCCCTGGGCATGAAGGTCGTGTTCTCCGGGGGAAGCATCGCCGCGACTTATGAGATTCAGTTCAGGCTCATGAACGACCAGGATCAAGCGACCCCCTTGGAAGGCGCTCAGGGTCCTCTTCCCTACGTCCAGCAAACGCTGACCGTGCGAAAGGCCGGCGTGGTCAGCTTCGTCAACGTCAAGGCCATGGCAACGCTCCGCCCCGCCAGTCGGCTCGACGAGCAGGACCACTATCGAGTGTCAGCGAAGGTATTCCTCGTCAGCGGGGCGGATCGTTTGCCACGAGGATCCCTCACGGAGAGCGCGGGAAGCCGCTACTTCCACTTCGCGAACACCGCCAGCCCGGACGACTCCTTGAACGTGCTGCAGGCCCTCACGAGAGCGCGCCTCTCCGGGGCCTATTCCCTGGCGGGCGGCGCGCCTGCCGGCCAACCGGCGTTGGAGGTGGAGGCCGCGCTCGCCCGATTCGACGATTTCACGGAGCCGACGCACGAGGATCCCATCACATCCATCGTCCGTGTTTCGCTGACCGACGTCACCGATGGGCTTGAGGTCCCGCTCAGCGACTGGGAGTCGCAAACCGTCGCGGCGATGGCCAGCCACACCGGAGCATTCGATCCCTCCACAGAGAACCGATCGTTCTCTCTTCCGCTGGCCGCCGCGGATGGCTCGCCATTCGACCCGCAGCACGCCTATCAGGCCACCGTCGCTCTCCTGCATCTCGAATGGGATGGAAGCGAAGTCCTGGACACGACCCGCGTGCTCGACAACATCCATTTCCTCGCGCTCTCCGGACGTCTTGTGTTCGGCCCCGAAGGCGACGCCAACGCGGTCGAGACGACCTACACCGCGGTGGCGAACGATCCCGCGGCCACGGTGGTGGATGTGGGCGGCGAACTGCGCGCGCGGATTGCGCTGCCCGCCCTCGGCGGCGAAATCGTCGGCAAGCCCGGGTTTCGCTTTGGCGATCCCGCAAGCCCCCTCACGGTCCGATTGAATCCGGCGGGCGACGCATTCGTTCTCGCCGATGGAGGATTGGTCGCGCTCACCGTCGCGCCGCCCTCCATTCCTGACGAAGAATCCCCGCCCGGAGGCGTTTCGTTCGTGCGCGAAAACGTCGCTCTCAGCTATCTCGGGGCTCATGCGGAAGCGCTCACCGTCCGTTTCCCCCTGGGTTTCGCCTACGCGGACGACCCTCGCTCCCGCGTGCTTCGCTCCTCGTTCCGGCGGATCGATCTCTTCCTCTCCCCCTCGCTCGCGCCTCGGGAGGACCTTCCCGTCGGAGCGCCCAACGGGTTCGCTTACACCGATCGGTTTCCGCTCCGGTTCCTCAGCCCTGGCCCGGTCTGGCGGATCGCGGACGGAACCCTGGATCTGGGCGAATGCTCCGCGCGACATGTCGCGGCGGACGAACTTGAGCAGCTCGACGCCCTCGCCGCGATGGTCCCGCCACCAGTCGCCGAACCGGACGCGCTCATCAAGGCGTCCAACGATCACGTCTTCCGAATGGCAACGGGGACAGCGGGAACGCCTCTCATTGTAAGAGTCGGAGCTCAAGGGGAAGCCGTGATCGACACATCCGTCGCCTTCCAACCTGGCGCGTTTACCGGCCACTTTCCGCTCGGTTGGCAGGTCGCCTGGGATGTCGGCGGCCTGATGACGGTGAACGCGAACGGAGTGGACATCGACGCAAGCCGACTGGAAGGCGCGCGCGACATCGCCGTCTCGTATCAACGGAACTGTTCGGGAGGAGACTGCGGCGCCCTCGCTCCGGACGCTTCGGTGGTCTTCACGCCCATGGACGGTCAGCTCCACTTCACCGCCGACGGCGGTCTCCGCGCGGAGGGCGTGATCCCCCAGCATGACCTCTCGTGGGGGGCTCTCGCTCCGGATCAATTCGCGCAGCAGGCAAAGGCTTTCACCGACGCCAGCCTGCTCTTCTCCGGCCATGTCCTGGATGGGGAGCAATCCCAGTTGCTCCCCGCTGAAGAGCGGGCCGGCGGCTTGCTGATGAGCGGCGTGGGGCGGCCGGGAGAGCCGGCGTATGCCGAGCGACCCCGCACCACGGGCTATCTCGACGGGTTCGCCGATTATGCGGGGCTCAACTTCCGCGCGCTCCATGACGCGGATCATCAGGGGCGAAGCCGGCTCGCGGGACAGGATACAGGCGATTACCCACTCACCCTTTGCTCGAAGTACTATGTGCGTCCAGGCGGAGTCACCGGCCTCCATGACGCTCAGTCCTTCCCCGAGCATCTGGAGCTCTGCTCCTTCGACGCCAGCATCCGTGTTTACAGCCTGTCCTTTCTGGATGGATTGAACCGCGATTCGCGCACCGACGGGCGCTTGACGGTCCCCTATCCAGGCAACTTCTCGCTGGAGTTCGACCGGCTCACCTTCGGCTGCCGCGGACAGCTGGCGGATGCCCGTCCCGCCGAAGGGTCGCCCGACCTGGCCCTCGACTATTGGAGCACGCCGTTCACTCCGGTCAGCGTCGAGTTCAGGCATGCCGCGACAGCGGGTTGCGTCCTCCCCACCGAAGGCGCGCTGGCTCTCGGCGTCGTCGTCCGGTTGCCGCTCGTTCCGAAGCCGGTTCATGGCGTTCTCGGTTTCATCGTCCGAACGCCAAGTCCGGGCGTCAAGTGGGGTGATCTCACATCGGCCTCCGACAAGATCGGCGTCGACTCCCGTCTCGAGCTGCCGACGAACCTGCCCCTGGCCGGGCCCGGCGGAATCCAATACAACTTCGCGCCCGTTCTCCGCGCGTACTTCAATCGCTTCGTTCCCAACCCGCCCCACGACGGGTTTGTCAATCTTGTCGGACGCTTGAATGTGCCGTTCTTCGAATCGGTGAAAACGCATATCCATGCGATTCCCGGATTAGGCGACGTCGGAGTGAGCCTGATGGGGGGATGGAACTCCGCGAACAGGCCAGACAACGCGGACCGCGCGTGGATTGATCCGGCGACCGGGAACAGTTTCTTCAACGATTCGGGCTTCGACGCCGACAACCGCGGATTCCCCCCGGGCCTAGCGAGCGTGGATGACTATCGATCGCCTCCGGGCGCGCGGTTTCAACCCCGGGCCCAGCACACCTGGCTGGATGTCATCGATCTGGATTACCCGGTTCGCTGGGAAGGCGGGCTCAAGAGGAGCTTCGCGAGAATCCCCGACCAGGACGTCGACGTTGATTTGAAGCTCGTGAAGATCCAGTCGCGCGTGTCGCATCTCTCGTCGTCGAGCGTGGAGATTGAGTTCGGCGCGGAGGTTTCCAAGGCCCCGCAGTTCTCCGTCGACCAGCTGCTGGCGGACGTGATTGACCAGCGCACAGGCGTGTTCACGGCGCTCAAAGAGGCGATGCAGGACGGAACCAAGGCCCTGGGAATCACGAAGGCCGTCGAGGATCTCGACGCGCTCACCCGCGATCGAAGTGAAGGCCTTCTCGCCAACCCTTTCAATCGCTCTTTCGATTCGCTCGTGGACAAGCTCTACGACGGTCTTATCACGGCTTACGCGGACGGATCAAAGTCCACGGCCCAGTATCAGGCCGACGTGTGCGTCCAGACGCAGAACATCGTCGACGGCGAGTTCAAGAAGGCGCTCGACCAGATGGTGGGGGGAATCCAGGACGCGGAGAGCCTTCTCGGGGACGTTCACCGACGGCTCGGCGAAGCAAAGGACGGCGTCACGAGCGCGCAGGATGTGGTGACGAGCCAGAATGGGCGGCATCCCGTCCTCGCGCTGCTGGCGGCCAAGCTCGCGAAGAACTCGGACTCCGCCTCCTTCTTTCAGCAGCTCACTCCAGACGAAGTGGAAGCCCAGGTGGAAAAGCTGGGCCCCACGTTCGAAGAGCTCCACGCACAGCTGGGCGAACTCGCGGGGCGGATCGGCGAAGCGCAAGCGGCCGTGGGCCCCGCCGGCGATCTTGCGCTCGGCCTCAATCAGATCCTCGACATCAAGTCTAAGAAGATCGACGCGCTCCGGGATCGCTGCCGCCAGCTCGCCTGCGACGATCTCGCCCGGATCACCGCCCTTCCCGGCCGCCTCCTGCAGGAGAATCCGCGGGATGCCACCAAAGCGCGGCTCAAAAGGGTGCTTCTGGACGAGCTCCTTTCCTCCTTCGTCTCCGAGCGCTTCGCGTTTGTTCTGCGGGCCTATCTCAGCGAGTCCCGGGGGCTCTTCCATCAGGCCCTCGACGAGATTTTCGAGCGCGTCAACCAGGCGCTGAAGGAGGCGGTGGTTGAAAAGTTTGCGGGCGCCGCTTTCCCCGATGATCTCAGGCGTCCCGCGGGGGTTCTTCAGAACTCCTTCCAGGCGGCGAAGCTCCACGGCCACGCGCGATGGAACGGCAACTCCATAACCGAGGCTCGCGTCGACGGCGATCTCCGGTTGACCCTGGAGGATCCCGGCCGGCCATTCGGGTTCCAAGGGCACATCCTCGTCAGCGAGCAGCAGGTGGATCGTCCCCTCGCCGCTTGCCGCGACGCCGGCGATTCGCTCCTGAAGATTGAGGTCGGCGCCCGCGCCTCGGCCGTCGTGAACTACGGGAAGGACCAGAAGAATCCGCAGGGAGTGGTTGCCGATGTGGACCTGGCCGTGGCGCTCAAAAAGCTGGGCAAGAACGTCGCGGCTCCGATTGGCTTGGATGGCGCCGTTGGATTGACCGGCTTGTTTGATGTCGGTGATTTCCAATTGAAGGACGCGCGACTCAAATTCGCCGCGGGAGACGGCGGCAATTTTCTTCTGGGCGTCGCGCAAGGGAACCTGAACGGAATCGACGCGAACGTTCGCGCCTTCATCGGACAGGCCTGCAGGATCGACACGCTCAAGGTTCTCGACAAGGCGGTGGAGAACATCCTCGCGCTGGATGACTACAAATCCGCGGTGAGGCCCGGCGGTGGAGTCATCGGCTTCTATGTTTCGGCGGACGGCGAGTTCCCACTCGAGAAACTCTTCGGGATTCCGACCACATGCGCCCTCAGCCTGAGCGGGAGCGGCGGCAACGCGTACTTCGGGTTCCTGGTGGACCGCGCCGAAGGGCCGAGCCCGGCGTTGCTCGCGGGCTACCGACGCAGCCAGGGGCTGCACGGCAGGCTGCTCTGCATGGTGGACGCGACGGGCCGATATGATCTCGCCGGCGCCGTGGGCGTCGTGCCGCTGGGGCGGAAGCTCGGGTTCATTCCGCTCTTCGACGCGAGAGCGCATCTCTCGGGGGTCGGAGATCTCGGATTCAAAACGCCGATCAAGAACATCACGCTCGGAACGAAAATCGTGGCAACGCTGATTCCCGGGCCGTTCAACCCGCTCCTGGGCGGCGCGCCGATTCGCAACATTTGTTACGAGGTCACGGTGGAGGATCTCGTGTCCGCGAAGGGCTGCGCGGTTCCCTTCAGTCCCTTGGAGCCGTAATGAAATCGCAAACCCCAGTCCACGCGCCCCGCCTTGCGCTTCGTCTCGCGCTCTCAACCCTCCTTATTGTCCTCTCGCTTCCGGGTAAAGCCGCGTCGCCCGACCTGCTGCTCACCGCGGCGACCACGGCCCGCGACGCGCAAGGCCAGGACATCGCCTACCTGGTCCTCACGCCGCCATCCCCGGACTTCCTGCGCGGACATGTGCTGGCGGTCTACTCCAAGGTCGGAGCTCCGGATTCTTTGTCCCCCTTCGTTCAGCGCGCGCTCCTGCCGCCTCCGGCGCAGCCCGCGAGCCTCGACGCGATTCTCTCCGAGGCGGCGAAGATGAACGTGGATCTGTCCCCGCTTCCGGAAGCGCTGGCGGGCCTTGGCGCCCCCGCCGGTCAACCGCTCGCCCAGCAGCTCGCGACGATCCTCGGGAAAGCGGCGAGCCAGCCTCAGACCGCTCAACTCCTGGATCTGCTCGCGCGCCAACATCCCGCGATCGGTCTGGCCATGGGGCGAGCATGGAGCGGGGCGATCGTGGCGGGGACGACGACATTCGAGATCCGCGAGGCGCATCCGATCACGCGCATCGATCTGGGCGTGGTCGCGCGCTTGACGGTCGTCGCCGGATTCCATCCCCCATTGCCTTCGCCGGGAGGGCCGGTCCAGGTCCATGATCTCACTCCCACGGGCGACCAGCGGATCAAGCTGCGATGGGCGGCGTCTCCGGAACTCCGCCGGCGTTCGCCCTTGCAGCAAGGGTTCAACCTCTGGCGTCTTCCCAAGGCGCTAGCTCAGACCCGAGGCTGGCTGGCGCAGGCCCCGAGCGTCGACGCGCTCATCGCCGGATCCCAACGCGTCAACTCGGGCGCGATTCAGCCGGCCATGAATCTCTCGGAGGTGGAGGCGCAGGACCTCTCCAGCCCGGTCTACCTCTATGCGGATGACAACGGACGCGCGCAAGACCCCGCGCGGGCTTTTGCGGACGGCGCCGAGTTCGCCTATTTCGTCACGGCTCGCGACATCCTGGGCCGCGACGGCCTTCCTTCCCCGGCTGGCCTCGCCACGGCATGCCGCACGCTGGGTCCGGCGATCCCTTCCGGACTCAAGGTGTCCAATCAACACGCCTTCACGGACAAAGAGGCCGGCGACGACTCCCAGTGGCTGCGCGTTGAATGGATTCCAAACCCCGGCGGCCAACGCGCCGTCCCGACCCGTTACGAGATCTTCCGCGGACTGGATTTGTCGGAACTCGAGGCCGCGGACGGCCCTCCCCTCGCCCATCGCGTCGCCTCAGTGCCCCATGCGGCGACTGGGTCGCTGTCCTACGACGATCGATCGTTGGCGCCCAAGGAGAACTTCTACGGCCGGACGTTCTGGTACGCGGGCCGCGCTGTGTATGAAGGACCCTGCGGTGCGATCTATTCCCCTTTGAGTCCTCCCATCTTCGGTTCGCTCCGCAAGGCAACCGCTCCTCCGGCGCCCTCCGGCTCCGTCGAGGGAAACTGTCCCTTTCCAATGGCGGCGTGGTCCGTGAATCGCCTTTCGGATGCGGAGTCCGTGGCGAACGACGGACAGGTCCACTTTCGCGCGGAATGCCACCGCCGGGGTCCGGGAGTCCTTTGGGCGGAGTTCAGCGTGTTTCTGCCGCGATCGAAACGGGAGATTCGCCTGGATCGCGTCTTCTTCCCCGCCGATCTGGATGTGGTGTCCGCGGTCTATACGCTGAGCCCGCAAGAGGCCGACACTCCGTTTCAGCTCAGCTGCGCCGTCGCCTCGGCTGAAGGAGCGGCAAGCAACGCGGCCGACCGGCCCGTCGCGAGCATTCTGCGGCCGCCCGCGGGCCGGTTGACGATTGACCGCTTCGAAGCCGCGGAGCTGACCACCTGGGATCTGCGTCCAGACGACCCGCTGACAGCGCCCTTGCTGAGCGGGCAGGTTTGCTTCAGCCCAGTCAGTGCGCGCGATGACGGCGCCGTGTTGATTCAATCGCCGCAACTGGGGAACGGACTGGCCGTGCTCTTCGCTGTCGAACAAGGCCATTCGCCTCGCGCTCTCGGAACCTTCCGCGCTGACGCCGGCTCGATCGCGTTGACCGACGCCGAGGTCAACGCGCGGAACGCCGACAACTTGCCGTGGCAATACTGCGGCTATCTCGTCAGCCCCAATCTCGCGGGGCTCTCCGATTGCCCCCATCTCGCGCGCGCGGACGGCGGAAGCCGGGTCCATCATCCTCATGTGCGTGTTCGGCTCACTCCGGACGCGCGACAGTACCGGATCTTCCGGCGCGTGGATGCAGGTCCGCTGGAGTTGATCGCTCAGGGACGCGTCGATGGTTCGCAGACGCCGTCGATCACCCGTGATGACGACGCCCAGCCCCCGCGCGGGGCGCAGATCTGCTATTACGCCCAGCTGCTGGACGCCAACGGGAACGTCAGCCCGATGTCGTTACTCGGCTGCCTGACCCACACCGCGGACCTTCCCACGCCGGTGCTGGCGTCCCCGGAAACCGACGGCGACTACGCCGATCCGCGCGTCAAGCTGCAGTGGTTCTGCGATCCGGCGGGCGTCGAGCGGTTTGAAGTCTTCCTGGTCTCGGTCGCCGGCAAGGTGGACTTGGACCAGCTTCTGGTGGAAACCTCGGGGACGCTCATTCCGTGGCCCCCCGCCCCGTCCTCGATCTTCAACGCCAGAGCGCTTCATACGGTGAAGGACGTGAAGTCCGGGGATTCATCCAGCGCCGCGGCTGAGCAATCCTTCCTGACAGGAAAGGTTGGGGGCGACTTTGGCGAAGGGCCACAGTTCACGCTCAACCTCCGGATCCAACCGACAAAAACCTATGACGTATGGGTGAAGGCGGTTGGTCCGACCGGTCGACGCGGCGGCCAAAGCTACAAGCAGCGCTTCGTGTGGCGACCACCGCCGCCCCCCCGATCCAAGGCGCCATGGCCCGCTCGCCCGCTGCCGCCGCGCGTGGAGTTCCACCCCGGGATCGCGGCCGCGAGCCACTTGAGCTGTCAGTCCGACGCCGACGCGCCGCAGGTCGGCGTGCGGATCGGCGCCATGCCGCTCAGCGCGGACGCGAGCTGTGGGAATGGACGCCCGGGCCCCGTGATTCTCGCGAAGGCCCCGGCGACCGATGTGGGCCTTTACGACCCCAACCGGTGGGTGTTCACGGACTCAGCGAGCTCTCCGCCGAGAACGAACGTCACCCTGCTCCCCGCCATTCTCTATCGCGAACAAATCCCCAACGCCGCCTTTCCTCGAGTGAAGGGAGACCTGGCGCAGGTCAGCCCGCTCGTTCAGAAAATCGCGTGGAACCCCATCCCTTTCGCGCGCGACGCCTCCATCGCATCGCTCGTGGATCCTTTCATTGGCGTGAAGGCGAATCCCAATTTCGGACTGTTTAACCTCCCCTCCGCGCTCGAGCTCTTCATTCTCGACACCCATCCACTGCTCAGCGGGGCGAAGTATCGTTACTGGCTCCTCCACTACGGCCCCAATGGCGAGCCCGAATCGACGATCCCGGCCGGGGAAATCCAAATCCCATGAGAACGCGTTTTTCCCTCTCGCATGGCGTCGCGCTCGCAGGCCTGCTGGCGTCCCCGGCCGCCACGGCCACGGCGGCGCAATCCGTCCCGGCGCCCCAGGGGAACGTTCTCGTTTTCGACGCCGACCCGTTTGTCGTCGAGGATGCCCATCTCGTGGCGGGCTTCGCGGCGGGCGAGTGGAGCTCGCAGCCCGTCGGACTGCCCGGGAGCCTGCGAGCGACCATTGAGCGCTTCGACATTCTGCGCGGGCTGAGTTCGCCCTCGGTTCAAGCCTTCGCCCCCATCCCCGCGGGCGGGAGCTTCGCGCTGGCGAACCAGGTCAGCGCGGACATCGCCGTTTTCAACTACTCCGGCAGCGCGTTCACCCTGCTCATGGACGCGAACGGCAATGGTTTGGACGATCGCTGGGAGGCGCGCTTCGGCCTCCATGATCCGAACGGCGACGCGGATGGCGATGGGTTCACCAACAAGCAGGAGCACGACGCAGGGACGGATCCGCTGGATCCCGGCAGCAAGCCGTCGGGCGGCGGGGAGGCGCCGATCCTGCGGGTGGAGGTTCTCAACGCGGGGCCCGACGGCGCCCTGGCGCTTGTGTTCCGCTGGCCTGCCAGCGCGACGGGCGTTGTCCTGGAGCGAAGCGACGCTCTCGGGCTGGGCTGGCAGCAGGAGCCCCCTGCCCTGATCGTTGAGAACGGACTCCGGGTTTTCCGGGTCGAGCCCGGACGTGATATCGCGGCGCGATTCTGGCGTTTGCGAAAACAGTAGCGCGCCGATCGAATGACACGCGAACTCTGGCCTCACGGGCCAAAGAAGCCTTCATCCAAGGCTTTGGCCGCTCAGCGCAAGCCCCGGTCCAAGCACTCGATCTCCTTGAGCGCGGCCTTCGTCGGCAGACCGTCCGGACCCGGTGTTGTGTGCTTCACGACGGGCTCCAGGAGTGGGCTTTCGAGGATGCTCGCAGGAGTGACGGTGCGGCGGTCCCAGGGGATGGATCCGAAGAAGAAGCAGCGCCAGAACCACAACCGGGCGTCATCGCTGCGGTCCACAAGCTCCCGGAAAGTCTCCACCCGCCCGATCTCGACGCCGAGCACCTCCCGGTAGATCTCATAGGCGAACTTGGAGCAAAACTCGCCCCGGGAGTCGAAATCGAACCCGAGCGAGTACCGCAGGCCCATCCGACGATCCGCCGCCTTCTTCAGCTCCGACGCCATCTCCTCGCTCACGCCTTCCCGCATCCGCTCAATCGCGAAAAGTCCGCTGGCCGAGCGCATGAGAAAGGAGGAAAGCGGGGTGTAGACCACTCGCGGGATGCGGCTCTCCGCCACGACCCAACGATCGATCTGATTCTTGAAAAGGACGCCGACATGGGATGTCCAGGTGCGGGTGAGGTGAGCCACCTGGCCGTATAGATAACTGCCGCTCCGGATGAAGACCAGATCTCCCGCTGAAAGCCTCTCGTTATCTAATTTGGAGATCATCGCCCTAACCGCCCTCAGTCCTCCTGAGACCGGCGATAGAAGTTATCACACGACCTTGAGGACTCAAGGGCGCCATTCATGTTTTGCGAATTTTTTCGCGCTTTTTTTTGAGACCGCTGATGGATGTCGCCTCGCGTCGGAAAACGTCGCCCGTCCACCCTTGCTTCAAATCCCCGCTGGCGATCTTGTGAAACCCGATGCATATTTCCGACACGCGCATGTTCGTCTTCACCTGAAGTTCACTTGCCTCTGTTATGGGTTTTCGATTCCCCGCACTATTCACTATCGGCTGTTTGGCCATAGCAGCCTCAACAATCGCTCAACCCATCATCCAGGCGGACCGCGCGCGCCATGAGGCGCGATTGACGGGCGGCGCCGACGGCGGGATCTTCACGCTGGAGCGAGCGGACCAGATCACGGGACCTTGGCTCCCTGTCCAAAACCAGTACATCACCGAGACCGCGACTGTTTTCCCTCTCCCCGACCTGGGAACCTCGGGCGTTGCTTTCCTGAGAGGCGTCTCGCGAGATTTGGGGACGGGAGGGGACGCTTTCCAGAACTTGATCGAAGCCTACGGAATCCTGGACACGGTGGCCGGCGCGGGAGGGGCGCCCTTCGATATCAACAAGTGGGATCCCGCGTTCGAAGGCGGTCCTGCCACGGATGCGCTGCTGTCCAACCCTCATTTCGCGATGGCGGACAAGGCGGGGAACATCTACATCGCCGACAAACAATCCCACGCCATCCGGAAAGTGTCCCCGGACGGCATCATCACGACCGCGGCCGGAACCAGCGAGAAAGGAAACGGGACCGACAAGCCCACGCCCGCCACCGAAGTCGCTCTGAACCAGCCGAACGGGCTTTGGGTCAGAGGCGACGGCACTGTCTACATTCTAGACACAGGCAACGACAAGGTTCGCAGGCTCTCGCCGGATGGAACGTTGCGCACTCTGTTTTCCGTTTCCCAGGGCGTGTCGACAGGCCGCGGCATTTGGGTGAGGGACGACGAGGGCCTTGCGTATGTGGCCTGCGGAACAACGGTGAAAAAGTGGACTCCTTCGAAAAGCGCCCGCGACTTCTCAACGGGTTATGCCGAGCTCGGAAACCTCGTGGTGGATCCGGGCGGAAACCTGGTGGTCACCGATCGGAATGGCCACCGCGTGTACCGCGTGGATTCGACCGGCGCCCAAACGCCAATCGCTGGGAACGGCACGGGGTTCGGGGGAGGCGACGGCTATGACGCCCTGGAAACCGGGCTCCTGGAGGTCCGCGGGGTCTGGTTCCTCCCCAACGGATCCTACTTCCTGGCCACCCACCGAGGGAGCCAGGTGTGGTACGTGGACGTCGATGGAATCATCCACCTCTTTCTCCATGGCTATCGGAGCGGATCCCGCCGGGGCGATGGGTCCTATTTCTACGCGCCCCAGGACGCCCGCGTCAGCGAGGTCCGGGCGATCACCATGGACTGGCAGGGTAACCTGCTGATCACGGAGAACGACGCGGGCTTTGTGCGCAAGGTGACCTTCCTGCCCTACATAGAGTAGAGTCCGAGCCCCCCATCACTCGGCGATCCCGATGATCTGAGGCTGTTTCGCAGGACCGAAGGCGACATTGTACTCCGCGTCGTACAGCGCCCGCTCGTTGGAAAACTTCAAGCTGGCGGTGACGGAGGACGGCCCCTCGTAAAAGCACAGTTTGAAGGTGAAGGTGTCGTCGGCGGTCCAAGCGCCGGAGGCCGCGACAGGCTGCTCGGTCAAGGGTCCATAGGCCATCCGCCCCTTCTTCCATCCGCCAACCGCCGTGGACAGCCGATACTCGCCCCCGCGAGCGCGAAGCAGGAGCGTCGGCGCCGCTGAGCCACTGCACTCCAGGGCGATTGACTCCACCTTTTGATCATTCGCTGGGAAGACGAACCTCCTGCCAGACACCTTCTGCGCCTGCGAGCTCGTCGCGCTTCCCTGCGGGGCTCTCACAGCGAGGCGCGCGAGGGAATCCTCGAGCTTCTTCCGAGCGGCGGGGTTTGAGGGAAGGGCCGATCTCTGCATGGCGGGAAGTAATTTGTCCCAGATCAGGTTCAACACCGCCTGCATGTCGCGCGTGCCGCTGGTGATGGCGACGACCGCGTCCTGATCGGGCATGACAACGCAGAACTGTCCGAAGGCCCCATCGCCCCGATAGGCCCCGTGTCGGCATCGCCAGAACTGATACCCATAGCCCTGGTCCCAGTCCCCGTTGGGGTTGCTCCCATTGGAGGTCTGACGGGACGTCGCCGCCTCGACCCACACGGCGGGCACCAACTGCTTGCCATGCCATTTCCCTTTCTGAAGAAACAGCTGCCCGAACTTCGCGATATCCTCAGTGCGGATGTTGAGTCCGTAGCCTCCGAGCGAGATCCCCTCCGGACTGACGCCCCACGTCGGGTGGTCGATGCCCAGCGGCTGGAAGAGGCGGGGCTGCAAGTAATCGAGCACCGTCATCCCGGTCGCCTTCTGGACGATCGCCGATTGCATATAAGTGCCAGCGGTGTTGTAGAGAAAGTGGGCGCCGGGCTTATGCGGAACGGGGTGGGCCAGGAACAATTTCGTCCAGGAGACCGGATTCGTCTCGGCGAGGCGGACCTCCGTCTGATGTCCCGCCGACATGCAAAGCAGATCGCGCAGGCGCATGGATCTCAGATTGTTGGTCGGGGCAACGGACGCCTCCTCGGGGAAGAACTTCAGCACCGTGTCGTCGATGCTGAGCTTGCCCTCGGCCACCGCAAGGCCGACGGCGGTGGAAGTGAAGCTCTTGCTGAGGGAGTAGAGCACATGGGGCGTCTCCGCGGCGTAGGGCGTCCACCAACCCTCGGCGACAACGGCGCCATGCCGGACCAGCATGAAGCTATTCATGTCGCTGACCTCGCGATCCGCCGCCTGGATGAAGTCCAGGATGGCGGAGGACGAGATCCCCTGCGACTCCGGCGCGCTGCGAGGGAGCGCCGAGGACGATTTCTCGGCCGAATGGCCGACGGCTGCGAGGCAAACCAACGAGTAGATGAATATGAGCTTCTGCATACGCTGAGGAGCCAAAGGCGATGTGGAACGCGTGGGCCTCATACCGAACCCCGCCAATGAAGTCAACGCGACGGTTCCGCGCGATCGGGGTTGGCTTCTTTCACGGGCGAGTCCGTTATAGCTTCGCGACAAGGGAGTGGTCTAGCCTCGCCCCGTGACGACCCGCCATCATTCCACAACGCGACTCATCGTCGCGGCGCTTGTCCTCGCCGCGACCGCGCAGTTCGCGGTCCCCGCCCCGGCTCTGGATGATCGAGCGATCACGCTCCGGACCGAGCGCGACATCGCCGTCCGACGACAGGAGCTCATCCGACATATCTGGGGCCCGCAGGGGTTCCCGGAACGACGCTTGCCGAGCGTGGTGAAGCGGAATGTGCCGAGCCCTGTCAGGGGTCTCGATAAGCTCGCCCGCGTGGATGAGCTGCGATTTGACCTGGCGCCGGGACTCGAGGGATTGGCGTATCACTTCATCCCCGCGTCCCCGAATCGCGAGCTCGTGATCCTGCATCACGGGCATGCGTGCTCTCTCGATGACAGCCCATCGCCCGCGGATCCCGGATACGGACTGCAGCACACCATCCGGGCTCTGCTGCTCAACGGGTACGGCGTGCTCGGGGTCTACATGCCGCGACAACGACCGGGAGATTGCGGCGGCTCCCATGAGGCCCTTTTCTCCATCCCCACCCAGGGGAGCGCGTTGAAGTATTTCCTCGAGCCTGTCGCCTTCAGCCTAAATCATCTCAAGTCGCGCTCCGGCGCCGCAGACCTCCCCAAATATCGCGCCTACCACATGGCCGGCCTCTCGGGCGGCGGGTGGACCGCGACCGTCTACGCCGCGATCGATCCAACGATTCAATTGAGCTTCCCGATCGCCGGGTCGATCCCTCTGTATCTGCGCAGCGGCGGATCGATAGGAGATCTGGAGCAGTTCGAGCCGTCTTTTTACCGCATCGCCGGCTATCCGGACCTGTACGTCCTGGGCGCCCACGGGCGCAATCGGGCGCAGGTTCAGATCCTGAATCGACGCGATGATTGCTGCTTCGGCGAAGCGGAGCATGATCCTCGAACAACCGGCCTTCCCTACGCGAACGCCATGCGCCTTTACGCCCAGCAGGTGAGCGAAGCGCTCAGCCGGATTGGAAGCGGAACGTTCCGCCTGGAGATTGACGACACCGCCCCGAGCCACTTGATCTCCGACCACGCCATCCAGGATATCCTGCTGCCGGAACTCCGAAGACACGCGCCTTCGCGCTGACAACATCGCATGACTCGCTCAAGACATAGCGTCGCGGCGGTGGGGACCGCTCGGCTGCTGTCGCTCCTTTTCGCCGCCAGCGGCCTCTTGCTGACGGCCGCGCTGAGGGCGGCCGAGGCGCCAACGGTCCTGCCGCTCTGGCCGGGGCCCGCGCCGGACGAGAGCGGCCCGATCCGGGAGGAGCGAACTCGCATGTCCCCGCGGCTCGATTCCAAGCAGGTTGAAGTCACGGAACCGACGCGGATGATCACAGACGTCTACACTCCGACCCTCACGCTGCGTCGCGCGCCCAAGGACAAGGACTCCGGGGCCACGGTGGTGGTCTGTCCTGGAGGAGGCTACTGGAATCTATACTGGCAGCTGGAAGGCGAGGAGGTGGCCGATTGGTTGAATTCGATCGGGGTGAACGGGATTCTATTGAAATACCGCGTCCCGCGGCGGGCAGGCGAACCGGAGAGAGAGCCCGCTCGACGCCCCCTCCAGGACGCGCAACGAGCGATCCGCCTCATTCGGAGCAAAGCAGCCGGATGGGATATCGATCCTCAGCGACTTGGCATCATCGGATTCTCGGCGGGCGGACATCTGGCCATCGCCGCCGCAACATCATTCGACAAGCGAACCTACGAGCCGGTGGACGACATCGACAAGCTGAGCTGCCGTCCCAACTTCGCGATTCTTGTCTACCCGGGCTACCTGAAAGCCAAGGACAAGGACGAGCTGCCGCCGGGATTAACCATCGCCTCCAACACGCCTCCCGTGTTTCTGGCGCATGGCGGGGAGGATCTGATCAGTAGTCCTGAGCAAAGCCTGTTCATGTATCTGGCGCTGAAACGGGCGGGGGCGTCCGCGGAGCTGCACATCTACGCCGCCACGGCGCACGACTTCGGCGTCCGCGGCGCGGATCGACCCTATGCGCAATGGACTCAATCCTGCGCGGCATGGCTCAAAGACCAGGGCCTCTTGAAGCGAGCCGCTCCACGGACCCCCGAGTGAGCGGACGCCAGCCTCTTGAAAACCGTTGACCTCTGCGCGGGAAGCGAGGATCAATCCGACATGACTCATCGCTCGCGGCCGGACTCCGCCGGGCCGCTCGCAATCCTCTTGTTGGGATGGCTAACGGCCACATCCCTATCCGCGCAGCCGCCGCCTTCCCTCCGACTGCTGGATGATTTCGAGTCCACGAACAGCCTCCCAGAATGGAAGCGGTCGATCTACGTCGAAGCCCAACCGCCCGCCATCCGCCTCGACGAGCGAAATGCCCATCAGGGTCAAAGCTCCCTCTTGATCGCGTCGGATGCGCCTGCCGATGTGGCTCTGGGGAGGGTTGTGTCCCTGCCGCCAAGGTCTCTCTGGCGCGCCCGATGCTGGGTGAAGACCGAAGACCTCCGGGCGCGCGACCGCACAGACACTGGCGGCGCCGTTCATATTCAAACGCCCAGCGGCGCCGGGCTCGCGCGCGGGAGCAGCTCGTTCGGCTCGACTCCCTGGCATGAGGTTCTCGTTCCCTTTCGCGCGCCGGACGACGGACAGATCAAAGTCGTGCTCTTTTACATCGGGTTCGGCAAAGGCACGGGCAAGGCTTGGTTTGACGACCTGAGGCTGGAAGAAATCCGCTCGGACGCTCCGCTGGAGGTTCGGGTGACGGCGGAACGGCTGACGCGAGGGCCTGTGGACGCCAAGCAGGGAGGCCAGTTTATTGAGCCTCTGTGCGAACTCATCCCGAGCATGATCTCGCAGCAGGTGGCGAACTCGAGCTTCGAGGAGGAGCCTCCCTTCAAGGTGGAGTTTCGCCGCGATGTCGACAAGCCGCATCGCCCTTGGTACCCGGACGGAGCGGTTCATCGAGCCGTCTACGCCTACGACGCGCGCGCGCCATTCAACGGTCGGCGGAGTCTCCGGATCGAACTGTCGGCGCCCGGCGCGCGAGCCGGCGTTTCGCAAGATGGATTCCAACTCCGACAAGGCCGCTCCTACGCTCTCCGGCTCCACGCGCGAGCCTCAGGGCGGGCCTCTCTAAGAGCGAGCCTCCACGGCGAAGGAGGCGCGGCGGGCGCGCCGATCGAAATGGGCGAGCCTCGATCGGAATGGACCCTTTGCGCAGGCGTCTTGCGCGCCTCCCGCAGCCTGGAAAACGCGACCCTCACCCTGGACTTCGAAGGGCCCGGCACGGTCTGGCTGGATCGCGTGTCGCTCATTGGCGACGATGCCATTTTGGGCTGGTGGCGGCCCGACGTTGTGAGAGCCCTTCGAGGACTCCGCTCCGCGGTCATTCGCTTCGGCGGATCGACCATGGAGGCTTACGAGTGGGATCAGTGCGTCGGCGCCCCGGACTCGCGCGCCCCTTACTCTCTCGAGGCTTGGGGGGGATTGGATGAGAACTTCATCGGCCCCGAGGAATTCGTTGGCCTGTGCCGGGAGGTGGGCGCTGAGCCGTTGATCTGCCAGAGATGGACCGGCAAGAGCCCCGCGGACGCGGCCGCGGAGGTGGAGTATTTTAACGGCGCCCCGGACACGGCTTGGGGTCGTCGGCGCGCCCAAAACGGGCGGACCAGGCCCTGGGGCGTGAAATACTGGCAGATTGGAAACGAAGTGGGCGGAACCGCCTACGACGCCTCGGTGAACGCGTTCGCCGAGGCCATGCGGCGCGTCGATCCTTCGATCAAGATCCTTTCAGCCTTCCCCTCCGCCAATCTCGCCCGAATTGCCGGACAGCGCATCGATTACCTGTGCCCCCATCACTATGACTGCGCTCAGCTCAGCGCGACCGAGCGGGACATCTTCGCGCTGGAAGGATGGATCCAGGACGCGGGCGCCGGGCATCCGTTGCGAATCGCCGTGACCGAGTGGAACACAACCGCGGGAGACTGGGGCCTGGGTCGCGCGACTCTCCAAACGCTCGGGAACGCCCTGGCCTGCTCCCGATATCATCATCTGATGCACCGGCACGCGGACTCGGTGGAGATCGCCATCCGATCGAACCTCATTGACTCCTTTGGATCGGGAGTGATCCAGACGGGTCCTGGCTGGCTTTATCTGGCGCCCACTTACTACGCTCAGCAACTCTACGCTCGAGCCGCCGGCGCCTATCCCGCGCGCATCCAGGTCCTCCCAAAGGAGACCGCGCAGCCGATTCCGCGAGAGCTTGAGGAGCCTGATCTCAGCGCGTTGATCAGCGCCGACGGGCGAAAGCTTTACCTTTATACCGTGAACTCGACGGGCAGGACGCTGACGACGCGAACACGATTGCCTTTCGACGGCTCGAGCGCCGTGGGAGGAGTTCGCTACGCGCTGACGGACTCGCGCCACGGCCTCACCCCGGAGGTGTTCAACACCCGCGACGATCCGACGAGGGTTCGACTCTCGCAGCGACCCCTTCGAGGATGCCGCGCCGTTTGCGACCTCGTCTTCGATCCGTTCAGCGTCACGCTTCATGAGTTTGACCTCCCCCATCGCTAACAGCGAACGCTGAGGGCTTGACCCTCGTCGAAGTTCCAGGAGAGTTCACGCGATGCATCATCAGGACCCCGGCGCAGCGGCGCGCCCTCGCTTGAGCCGCGTTCATCATTGCCCGGCGCGGCAGCTGCCCGTCCTGGCTCTCGCCCTCGCCCTTGCGGTGTCCCTCGATGCCGCATCGCCGACCACCGCCGACGCGGCGATCTCCGTCGGCGCGGCGCGCGCTGAGATCAGCCCCTCCACACAAATCCTGAATTGGGTGGGACACGACCCCTACCCCGGCGTTCTCGACCCCGTGTTCGCCCGCGCGCTCGTGATCTCCGACGGCGAGTCCCGCGCCGTCGTCGTGACCTGGGATCTCACGGACACGCGTGAAGGCTTCGTCGCGCGCGTTCGCAAGGAGATTCAGAAAGCCACGGGCATCCCCGGGGATCATGTTCTCATCAACGCCTCCCACACACACTCCGCGCCCTGGGTGCCCTCGGAAGGCGACCCGCTTCTCTCCGCGGAGCAGAAAACTCTCCTGCGCGTCGAGAAGGGCCCCGGCTTTCTCGACTGGGGAAACCTTGTCGTCGCCCAAACGATCCGGGCCGTTCGTGAAGCGGACGCGGCGAAGCGCGCGGTCCATCTCTCCATCGCCCGCGCGTGGGCCGGCGATCTTGTCTTCAACCGCCGCCCCGTCCGCGAGGACAGCCGCGTTGAAACCACCTTCACTCCCGATCGGCCCTATGCGCTGCCGCAGGCGCAGCGATTCGGCCCCATGGATCCCACTCTCACGATTCTTGGATGGGAATCCGAAGCCGAGCCTCCGCGCGCCGTGGCGACGCTGTTCAGCCTGCCCTGCCATCCGGTTTCGATCTATCCCCACGACAAGCGGGTGTCCGCCGACTGGCCCGGCCCCGTGAGCGCGCGGCTCGCGGCGTCCCTCGGCGGGGAGTCGCTGTTCGCCCAGGGCTGCGCGGGCGATATTGTTCCGATCCGGCGCAACCTGCCCGCGCGTGATCGGATGTCGGAGCTGATCGGCGATCGCGCGCTGGAGGCGTGGAGCGTTCGCGGCCGGGTTCAAACGGGCAAGCTGCGCGTGGCCCGTGTTCCCGTCACGCTGCCGCTCAATGAGGCGGGGCGCCGCGACATGGGACGCGACGCCATCGCCAGCGAGACGCAGGCGATCTCCCTGGGCGATCTCGCGATCGTCGCGCTGCCCGGCGAGCCGCTGACCGCGCTCAATCTCGAAATCCAGCGCCGCTCGCCCTTCCCGCACACGCTGGTCCTCGGATATTCCAACGGCGGCGGAGTTCAATACGTCGGACCCACGGGGGAGAAACGAAGGGGCGGATATGAAATGGGCGTGGCCGGTTCGGGCGAAGACCGATGCGGGCAGATCCTCGTGGACGCGGCCGTCGGCGCCCTGCAGCGACTCCGCGCGGAGGATCTCCTGGACGCGACGACGCCGGATCGGCTCGATCTCTATCTCTTGATCGGGCAGTCCAACATGGCCGGCCGGGGCCCGCTGGAGGCGATCGACGAAACCCCGCATCCCAGGCTCCTATCGTTCGAAGCCAACAAGCGGTGGCGCGTCGCCGTGGATCCGCTGCACCATGACAAGGCGAACGCGGGCGTCGGCCTCGGGGGCTGGTTCGGAAGATCCATCGCGGATGGCGGCTCGAACCGTGTGGTGGGCTTGATCCCGGCGGCCGTGGGCGGAACGCCGCTTTCGCGATGGGTCCGCGGGGGCGATCTTTACCTCCAGGCGCTCGACCAGGCGCGAGCGGCGATGAAACAAGGCCGGCTGAAAGCCATCCTCTGGCACCAGGGAGAGAACGACAGCGGGGCGGAGCAGGACGCGCAGTCGTACGCCCGGCGGCTGGCGGGAATGATTCAGGACCTTCGCCAGGACCTGGGCGCGGGAGAAATCCCTTTCATCGCGGGCGAGCTGGGCCGGTTCCTCGTCTCGGATCCCCGCGACGACACGCCCCTCGCCAAAACGATCAACGACCAGCTGCGCTCGCTCGAGGGACGCGTTCCTCGTTACGCCGTGGTCTCATCCGAGCGGCTGACGGTCCTGCCGGATAGAATCCATTTCGACAGCGCGTCGCTCCGCGAGTTCGGGCAACGCTACGCCGAGGCGCTCCGGGCGATGAAGCCCTGATCGACCGGCTCAAGGCAGGTCGGTCGCGCCCATCAGCCAGCGATCGCATTCGCGCGCCGCCCCGCGGCCTTCATTGAAAGCCCACACCACGAGGCTCTGTCCGCGCCGGCAGTCGCCCGCCGCGAACACCTTCGGAATGGTCGTCTGGTATTTGCCGTGTTCCGCCTTCACGTTGCTGCGCGGATCCCGGTCCACCTTCAGGCTCTCGAGCAGAGGCTGTTCGGGTCCGAGGAACCCCATCGCGAGCAGCACCAGCTGCGCCGGCACGACGCGCTCGGTTTCCGGAAGCTCAACGGCCACGAACTGGCCCTTCTCGTTCTTCTCCCACTTGATGGTCACGAGGTGAACCGCTTTCACGTTTCCGGTTTCGTCGGACACGAACTTCTTCGCCGTGGTGAGATAGACGCGCGGATCATTCCCGAACCGGGCCTTGGCCTCCTCCTGTCCGTAGTCGAGGCGATAGACCTTCGGCCACTCGGGCCACGGGTTGTCGCTGGCGCGGTCCGCCGGCGGCTTCGGGAGAATCTCGACCTGCACGAGGTTCTTGCAGCCATGGCGCATGGCGGTGCCGACGCAGTCGGTGCCGGTGTCGCCGCCGCCGATCACAACCACGTCCTTCCCCGCCGCGTTGATGGGACCACCGGCCTTTGATCCATTCAGGACGGCGCGGGTGTTCTCGGTCAGGAACTCCATCGCGAAATGGACGCCCTTGAGGGCGCGTCCTTCGATGGGCAGATCCCTCGGCTTCGTCGCGCCGGTGCACAGGACGACCGCGTCGAAGTCGCTCATCAGTTTCTCCGCAGGGAGATTCCTCCCCACCTCGGTCGCGCAGATGAACTGAACGCCCTCCTTCTCCAGGAGCGACAGGCGGCGCATCACGATCTCCTTCTTGTCGAGCTTCATGTTGGGGATGCCATACATGAGCAAACCGCCGGGGCGATCGGCCCGCTCGTACACGGTGACCGTGTGCCCGGCCTTGTTGAGCTGGGCGGCGGCGCTCAGTCCCGCGGGGCCGGAGCCGACGACGGCGACCTTCTTGCCCGTGCGGCGGGCGGGGGGCTCGGGAACAACCCACCCCTTTTCCCATCCGCGATCAATGATCGTGCACTCGATGTTCTTGATCGTGACGGGCGGGGAGTGGATGCCCAGCACGCAGGATCCCTCGCAGGGCGCAGGGCAAACGCGACCGGTAAACTCGGGAAAATTGTTGGTCTTGTGGAGCCGCTCCAAAGCCTCCTTCCAGAGGCCTCGGTAAATCAGGTCGTTCCACTCGGGGATGAGGTTGTTGATCGGGCAGCCGGCCGCCATCCCGCTGATCAGCGTTCCAGTGTGGCAGAACGGAACGCCGCAATCCATGCAGCGAGCCGCCTGGTTCTGAAGGGCGGCGTCCTCCATGTGAAGATGGAACTCGTTCCAGTCCTCGATGCGTTTCAGCGCCGGACGGTCCAGCGGCAGCTCTCTCAAATACTCTGTGAATCCGGTCGGTTTGCCCATGGGTCAATTCAGTCGTTCCACTCGGTCGTGTGTCTCTCAGCGTTGTCCAATCAGTGTCTCAACTCCCGCTTCCCGGCGTCAACCGCCTCCGAGGCGCGACTGATCCCGCGCGTTCTCCTCGAAGGCGGCCATGATGGCCTGCTCGCCGGTCAGCCCGGACTGTTCCACCCGTTTGAGCGCCGTGAGGACACGCTTGTAGTCCTTGGGCATCACTTTCACAAATCTCGGAAGCATTTCCTTCCACGACGACAAGATCGCCGCGGCTCTTGCGCTGCGCGTCAGCACCGCGTGCCGCTCGATCCGCTCGCGCAGCTCCTCGATCTCCTTCGGATCCTCGAGCTTCTCCAGCCCGACCATCTGCGGATTGCACCGCGTCTGGAAGTCGCCGATCTCGTCCAGGATGTAGGCCACGCCGCCGGACATCCCCGCGGCGAAGTTTCGTCCCGTGGCCCCGAGCACCACGAGGGTTCCCCCGGTCATGTATTCGCATCCGTGGTCGCCCACGCCCTCCACAACGACATGCGCGCCGCTGTTCCGAACGCAGAACCGCTCGCCGCCCATGCCCCGGATGAAAGCCTCGCCCGACGTCGCGCCGTAGAACGCCACGTTGCCGACGATGATGTTGTCCTCGGGCACGAATGTGCTCGAGGCGGGAGGGAAGAGAAGGAGCCGTCCGCCGCTCAGGCCCTTGCCGAAGTAGTCGTTCGCGTCGCCCTCCAGGCTGAGCGTCATGCCGCGAGGAACAAAGGCGCCGAAGCTCTGTCCGGCGGAGCCCTTGAACCGCACGGTGATGGTGTCCTCGGGCAGCCCGGCGGCGCCGTGGCGCTTCGTGATCTCGTTGCCGACGATGGTGCCCACGACGCGGTTGACGTTGCGGATGGGAAGGTCGAAGGCGATTTTCTCCTTGCGCTCGATGGCCGGCCCGCACTTCTCGAGAAGCACGGTGAGGTCCATCGATTTGTCGAGGCCATGGTCCTGCGTCATCTGGCAGAAGCGCCCGATGTCCGCGGGAACCGGCGGCCGGAACAGGATGTTGGAGAAGTCGAGGCCCTTGGCCTTCCAATTCTCGACCGCCTTGCGCGCCTCGAGAAGGTCGGTGCGGCCCACCATTTCGGTCAGCTTGCGAAAGCCCAGCTGGGCCATCAGCTCGCGGACCTCCATGGCGATGAACTTCATGAAATTCACGGCATGATCCGGATCGCCGGTGAACCTTTTCCGCAGCTCCGGCTCCTGGGTGGCGACGCCAACCGGGCAGGTGTTGAGATGGCAGACGCGCATCATGATGCACCCGAGCGCGACGAGCGGCGCGGTGGCGAAGCCGAACTCCTCGGCCCCCAGCATGGCGGCGATCACGACGTCGCGGCCGGTCTTCAGCTGTCCGTCGGTCTCCACCGCGATGCGGCTTCGCAGATTGTTCAGGACCAGCGTCTGATGAGTCTCCGCGAGGCCGAGCTCCCACGGGATGCCCGCGTGCTTGATGCTGGTCTGCGGCGACGCGCCCGTGCCGCCGTCGTATCCGCTGATCAACACCACGTCGGCGTGCGCCTTGGCGACGCCCGCGGCGATCGTTCCCACGCCCACCTCGGAGACGAGCTTCACGCTCACGCGCGCGCTGCGGTTCGCGTTCTTCAGGTCATGGATAAGCTCCGCCAGGTCCTCGATCGAGTAGATGTCGTGGTGCGGCGGCGGCGAAATCAGCCCGACGCCGGGCGTCGACAGGCGGACCTTCGCGATCCAGGGATAAACCTTCGAGCCGGGCAGCTGTCCGCCTTCGCCGGGCTTCGCGCCCTGCGCCATCTTGATCTGGATCTCCCGCGCGCTGGTGAGATACAGGCTGGTGACCCCGAAGCGTCCGGACGCCACCTGCTTGATCGCGCTGTTCTTGGAGTCGCCATTCTCGTTCTTCCACTGGTAGCGCTCCGGGTCCTCCCCGCCCTCGCCCGTGTTGCTCTTGCCGCCAATGCGGTTCATCGCGATCGCCAGCGACTCATGAGCCTCCTTGCTGATGGAGCCATAGGACATGGCGCCCGTCTTGAACCGCTTCAGAAGCTGGTCGACCGATTCCACCTCCTCGATGGGGATCGGTTGAGCGGGCTTGAAATCGAGGAGGCCGCGCAGCGTGTAGTGCTGCCGGAGCTGGTCGTTCACCAGCGCGCTGTACTCCTTGAAGGTCTTGTAGTCCGCGTTCCGCACCGCCTTCTGCAGCTTGTGCACGGTCTGCGGATTGAAGAGGTGCAATTCTCCGTCCGCGCGCCACTGATACTGCCCGCCCACGTCGAGCGTGTGGCTCGGGGCCTGGCGGTCGGGGAAGGCGTGGCGATGGCGGATGAGGACTTCATCGGCGATGGTGTCCAACCCCACGCCCTCGATGCGCGACGGCGTCTTGGTGAAATACTTATCGACGAAGGCCGAGGCCAGTCCGATGGCCTCGAAAATCTGGGCGCCGCGATAGCTCTGGATCGTGGAGATGCCCATCTTCGATATGACCTTCACGACGCCCTTGACGGCGGCCTTCACGAAATTCTTGCAGGCCGCCTTGTGCTCCATGTGGGGAAGGAGCCCTTCACGGATCATGTCGTCGAGGGTTTCGAACGCGAGATAGGGGTTGATCGCGCCGCAGCCATAGCTGATCAGCAGCGAGAAGTGGTGCACCTCGCGCGGCTCGCCGGACTCCAACACCAGGCCCACCTTCGTCCGGGTCCCTTCGCGGATCAGGTGGTGGTGAAGGCCGGAAACCGCGAGCAGCGAGGGGATCGGCGCCTGTTCGCGATTGATGCCGCGGTCCGAGAGAATGAGGATGTTCACCCCGTCGACAACGGCCTTCGACGCCGCCGCGCAAAGATCGTCAATGGCCTTCTCCATGCCCTTCGCCCCGGACTTCGCGGGAAAGAGGATCGGCAACGAAATAGACTTGAAGCCGGGGCGGTCAATGTGGCGCAGCTTTCCGAGCTCCTCGTTGGTGAGAACGGGGCTCTTGAGCTCCAGCAGGTGCGCGCTCTCCGGGCGGGGCTTGAGGAGGTTGCCCTCGGTGCCCAGCGTGGTCTCCACCGCGGTGATGATCTCCTCGCGAATGCAGTCGATCGGCGGGTTGGTCACCTGCGCGAACAGCTGCTTGAAGTAGTTGAAAAGGAGCTGCGACTTGTGCGACAGGACCGCCAGCGGGGTGTCCGTGCCCATGGAGCCGATGGCCTCCACGCCGTCCCGCGCCATGGGAACCATCAGAACCCGCAGATCCTCGAAAGTGTATCCAAAGGCCTGCTGCCGCTGCAACACGGTCTCATGGCTCGGCTCGGTCAGGTGCGGCGCGTCGGGGACGTCGGCGAGCTTGAGCAGATGCTGGTTCAGCCACTCGCGATAGGGCCGCTCGGCGGAGACGGTGCGCTTCAGCTCCTCGTCCGAAATGATCCGCCCCTGCTCCGTGTCGATCAGGAACATCCGGCCCGGCTGCAGCCGGCCTTTGCTCAGAATCCGGCTGGGCTCGATGTCGAGCACTCCGACCTCGGAGGCCATGACAACGAGGTCGTCCTTCGTGACGTAAAAGCGCGAGGGACGCAGGCCGTTTCGATCCAGGCAGGCGCCGATGCGCGTGCCGTCCGTGAACGCAACCGACGCCGGGCCGTCCCAGGGCTCCATCAGACAGCCGTGGAATTCATAAAACGCCTTCTTCTCCGGGCTCATGCTCTCATGGTTCGACCACGGCTCCGGGATCATCATCATCATGGCGTGCGCCAGGGAGCGTCCGCCCAGAACGAGCAGCTCCAGGCAGTTGTCGAACATCGCCGAGTCGCTGCCGTCTTCGTTCACGGTCGGCAGCACCTTGCGGATGTCGTCGCCAAACAGCTCGCTCTCCAGCAGCGCCTCGCGCGCGTGCATCCAGTTGACATTGCCGCGCAGCGTGTTGATTTCGCCATTGTGCGCGATGAAGCGATAGGGATGGCTGCGCCCCCAGCTCGGAAATGTGTTGGTGCTGAAACGCGAGTGCACCAAGGCCAGCGCGGACACCATCGTCGGATCCTTCAGCTCGGGGAAAAAAGCGTCGACCTGGGCGGGCATCAGCATGCCCTTGTACACCATTGTGCGATACGACAGGCTGCAGACGTAAAACCACTCGCCGCCCGACGGCCTGTTCTCCGCGTATCGGATCGCGCTCTCGGCGCGCTTGCGGATGACGTAGAGCTTGCGCTCGAAAGCCAGCGCGTCGGGGATCGAGGAGGCGCGACGGATGAAGGCCTGTCGAACGACAGGCTGGGAGGACTTGGCGGTGTCGCCCAGGGACGAGTTGTCCGTGGGCACGGTGCGCCATCCGAGAAAGATCTGGCCCTCGTCGGCGACGATGCGCTCGAAGACGCTCTCGCACCGAGCGCGATCCGTCGCGTCGGGCGGCAGGAATATCATCCCGACCCCGTAGTGCTCAGGCTCGGGAAGCGCGATGCGGCAATCGGCGCAGGCCTTCTTCAGAAAAGCGTGCGGCATCTGGATGAGAATCCCCGCGCCATCGCCGGTGTTCACCTCGCACCCGCAGGCGCCGCGGTGATCGAGGTTCAGGAGGATCTCGAGACCCTGTCGGATAATCTCGTGGGAGCGACGACCTTTGACGTTGGCCACGAACCCGACGCCGCAGGCATCATGCTCAAAGCGGGGGTCGTAGAGGCCTTGCTTGAGGGGCAGGCCGGTCAGCCGATCGATGTTCAGTCCCGAACCAGTGGCGCAGTTTTCTTCCATTATCTTAAGGGCGTGGACCCGCTGCCGAGTCCTTCTAGGACACTAAAATTTGAGAAGTCTTTACCCGGCCCATCGGGCTGTGCAAGAGTTGTTTCTGGAATTCTGAGGCTCGGCGCCTCACGCCGAGCCAGGAGCGCTCAGCCGGAGCCGGAGCGCGGGGCGGGGAAACCCGCCCGACAAACCGCCCTCGCGGCCTCTCGAACCCCGACTGGCGAAGCGCGTCGCGCGGCCCCAGGGACGCGAAGGAGCGGAAAAGCGGCGGAAGAATGCAGCGCTCCAAGACGCTTCGGGATCTCAGACGGCTGACACCGCCGCGGTTCGTCCAGTGACGACGGCCCCTATATAAACTGCAGCTTGGGCGTTGGCGTTTCCGTGTCCCAGCCGCGCGGCGGCTTGCTGCCGATGGAGCCCACATCCTTGATCGTCAGCTGCCGGCCCAGCGTTTTGACCCCCTTCACGTCGATCTCGGAGGGCGAGCACACCTGCTGGTGGATCTTCTGATGCGGCGCGGGCTTGTACTTGATGTAGAGTTGCTCCGGGGTCCCGGGCTCAAGGAAGAGGATCCTGGATTTCGGCGGCACGCAAAAATACTCCTTGTTCAGGATCGAGCCGCCAAAGGTGAAGCGCTTGATGTAAGTCGCGTCGCGATCCGTGTACACCATCGTGTAGATCCGGTCGCGATCAGGCACCGCGCAGTAATAGAGGTCAGGACCGACAAATAGCTTCTCCGGAAGGTCGATGACTTTGTAGTGGCCGTCCTTGAACACGATCAAGAGCTTGTCGAACTTCGTGCACTCCGTCTTGAACTCCTCGCCCGACACCTTGTGCCCGACGTATCCGGCCTCGCGGTCGTAGGCCACCCTGAACGCCTTGAACGCCACTTCGCGGGCGTCTATCTCATCGTGGCGGCTCGAGCGCGTCAGGCGCGGGTACATCGGACCGTACTTCTCCAGAAGCCCCTGCAGATGGCTGATGGCGTATCGCGTCAGGTTCTTCAGGTTCTTCTGTGTCTCGGTCAGGTCCGCCTTGACCTTCTCCATCTCTTCGCGGTGCTTGTTGATGTCGAAGAGGGAGATTCTGCGTATCCGCACATCAAGGAGCATCTGCAGATCCTCCGGGGTCAGGTCGCGGAGCAGCTCCTTGCGGAACGGCCGGAAGCCTTCGACGATCGCCTCCTGCACCGACTCACCCGTGCGGCATGTTTCGATCTTCTTGTAGAGCCTGTTCTCAACGAAAATGCGAACGAGCGTCCGGACATGCATCTCCTGAAGCTGCTTCTTCTCCTCCAACTCCAGCTCCAGCTTCAAGGTCCGCAACAGCTGCGCCGTGTTCTCGCGCAGCACCTCGGACACCGTCATCTCCACCGGGCGGTTGTCGCGGATCACCACGATCCGGCTCGAGATCGTCACCTCGCAGTCCGTGAACGCGTAGAGCGCGTCGATGAGCTTCCCGGCGGCGACGCCCCCGGGCGCCTTGATCTCGATCTCCACGCTCTCGGCCGTGAAATCGTTGATGCTCTTGATCTTGATCTTTCCCTTCCGCGACGCGTCCTCGATGGAGGCGGTGAGGGACTCGGTTGTCGTGCCAGGCGGGATCTCCTTGATCAGGACCGTCGACTCGTCCTTCTCCTTGATCTTCGCGCGCACCCGGACGCTGCCCGCGCCGTCGCGATAATCCCGCGCGTCCATGAGCCCGCCACTCATGAAATCGGGCAGCACCTTGAACGATTCCTTCTTGAGGATGGCGATCTGGGCTTCGATCAGCTCCGGGAAATTGTGCGGGAGAATCTTGCAGGAGAGCCCGACGGCGATGCCCTAGGCCCCGAGCATGAGCAGCGCGGGGATCTTCGAGGGGAATGCGACCGGCTCCTGGTTGCGTCCGTCGTAGCTGGGAACGAACACCGTGATCTCGTCGCGGAACATCTCCTTCCTGGCGAGCTCGGTGAGCCGGCATTCGATATACCGGGCCGCCGCCGCGGGGTCGCCCGTGTGGATGTTGCCAAAGTTCCCCTGAGGCTCGATCAGGTAGCGCTTGTTCGTCAAGACGACCATCGCGTCCTGGATCGCGGCTTCCCCATGGGGATGATACTGCGCGCAGTGACCCGAGATGGTGGCGACCTTGATGAAGCGCCCGTCGTCCTTCTCGTGCAGCGACCACAGAATGCGGCGCTGCACCGGCTTCAGGCCGTCGCTGAGATTGGGGATCGCGCGATCGCGGATCACGTAGGAGGCGTACTCAAGGAAACCTCCGTCCACGCGTCGGTGAAACGGGAGCTCGATCAGCTTCGGATCGAATATCCGGTGGGCGATCTCCGCGGCGGCCTGCTCGGCGACCAACTCGCCCGACGCGCCCTCGGGAGGCGGCGCCGGAGCGCCATTCTTCTGTCCGTCTTTGTTCTTGCTCATCTTGGCAATCGGATATTCGTGATCGTAGTCCTCCCGGCGGGAGAACGGTTCGGAGCGCGCGACCCAGGCGCCTGTCGCCATCGCCGCCCATCCCCGCTTCAGGGGTCAATGGGAACAACCAGGTGATTCATGATGTAATCGCGCCTCTCCGGGGTGTTCTTCCCCATATAAAACTCCAGAATGTTCTGGGCGTCCGAGCGGGGCGCGTGCTCCACCTGGCTGAGCCGCATTTCTTTTCCGATGAACTGCTTGAACTCGTTGGGCGAGATTTCACCGAGGCCCTTGAACCGCGTGATCTCCGCGTTCTTGCCCAGCTGCGCGGAGGCCTGATCGCGTTCCGTCTCGCTGTAGCAATAGAGCGTTCTCTCCTTGTTCCGAACCCGAAACAGGGGCGTTTCCAGAACGAACAGATGCCCGGCGTGGATGAGGGGCTCGAAGAATTTGAAGAAGTAGGTGATGAGCAGATTGCGAATGTGCAGGCCGTCGACATCCGCGTCGGTCGCGAGGATGACCTTCTCGTAGCGGAGGTTCTCGATGTTGTCCTCGATGTCCAGGCTGCGCATCAGGTTGTACATCTCGTCGTTCCTGTAGACGATGTCCCGCTTCAGATCCCAGACGTTCAGCGGCTTCCCCTTGAGAACGAAGATCGCCTGCAGGTTCACGTCACGGCAGCTCACGATCGATCCCGCCGCGGACTGTCCCTCCGTCAGAAACACCATGGAGCCCCTCCCCTTCCCCTTCGCCTTGTCCAGGTGAACCTTGCAGTCCTTGAGCTGGGGGATGCGCAGCGTGATCGCCTTCGACCGCTCGCGCGCGAGCTTCTTCACGTCCTGCAATTCCTTGCGCAGCTGCTGGGTGTCCTGCGCCTTCGCGAGGATCGTCTCGGCGATCTGCTTGTTTCGGTTGAAGAAGTGCAGCAGCTCCTCGCGCACCTGGTTGACGAGGTCGGTCCGGATCTCGGTGTTGCCCAGCTTGTTCTTGGTCTGGGACTCGAAAATGGGATCCTTCAGCCGGATCGCCACCGCCGCGATCATGCACTCGCGCACATCGTCGCCCTCGAACTTGCCCTTCGAATACTCGTTCACCGCCTTCAGCACGCCCTCGCGAAACGCGCTGAGATGCGTGCCGCCGTCGGACGTGTACTGCCCGTTGACGAACGAGAACACCGTCTCGCCGTACCGGCTGTTCGTGTGGGTGAAACAGAACTCGAGCGTCTTGGACGTGTAGTGCAGCGGCGCGTAGATCGGCTCGCTGTTGTCGCCCTTCAGGTCCTCCATCACCAGGTCCAGGAGCCCGTTCCGCGACTGGAAAGTCGCGCCATTGAAGATCAGGCGGAGGCCGGTGTTGAGATAGCTGTAGTGGCGGAGACGTCTCTCGATGAACTCGGTCCTGAACGCGGAGTCCTTGAAGATGCCGGGATCGGGTTCGAAGCGGATGAGCGTTCCATTGGGTTCGGCGGTCTTGCCCTTCTTCTCGGTCTTGAGCTTTCCGAGCTTGAACGAGGCTTCCACGCACTCGCCGTCGCGATGGCTGCGGACGTAAAAATCCTTCGACAGCGCGTTCACCGCCTTGGTGCCCACGCCGTTCAGCCCGACGCTGAACTGGAAGACATCGTCGTTGTACTTCGCGCCGGTGTTGATCTGTGAAACGCAGTCGACGACCTTGCCGAGGGGGATCCCGCGTCCGAAGTCGCGCACCTCGACGGAATTGCCCTCCACCTTGATGTGAACCTCCCGGCCGAAACCCATGATGAACTCGTCGATGGCGTTATCGATCACCTCCTTAATGAGGATGTAACAGCCATCGTCGTGATGGGAGCCGTTGCCGATGCGCCCGATATACATCCCGGTGCGGAGCCGGATATGCTCCAGCGAGGACAAAGTCTTGATCTTGCTCTCGTCGTAATTGTGTTTTTTGCCATCTGCCATAATCCAGAGCCACAAGATATGGGGTGAACCCTCGCCCTTTGCCAACACCAAATCGCGCTCGTGGCGCCGCAAAAGCACGGCTGATTCATCTGGTTTCGGGGAGGAGGTAGGTTGGCCGCTCTTGGAGCGGCCGAACCGTCACCGGTCATCTACGCGCCCGCTCTGAGGAGGTCTGTCATCCAGTGAATGAGGGTGGTGTACGACAGCGAGAGTTCACGGGCGAAGGCGTAAGCCGAAAGACCGCTGCGTTTGAAGTCCGCAAGAATGCGCGCGCGGCGCGCGGCGGCTTCCGGGCCTCGACGCGTTTGGGACAGGAAACAGGTTGCTTGGGAACAATGGCGTGTGTCTCCACCGGAGCGGACTCCATACCCGCCAGGAGCAGTTCCAGCTGAGCGTTGCTCAGCTGCTCATTCTTCTTCCCAAAGCACCGCCGGATGAAGGCGTCGAGTTTTTGTCGCAGCAACTTGTTCTCAAGCTGGGCCGCCTTCAGCTCGGTGCGGAGACCCGAGATCGTCTGCGTTGAGGACTCCTGCAACAAAGCCAGCTGCTCTCGCAGCTCGAGGATTTATTGTTGGAGGCAGACGTTGTTCATCGGAATCGAGGGTCAGACGCGACCGATTCCGACTCGTTCAAACTTTGTGGAGAGTTTTTTGTGAACGTGAAAACGACTTCCATCACGCGGTCGATTCGTACCATGCGCGACGCCCGCCGTCCTTCAACTCCACTCCATCGAGCAAGAGCTGAAGGGCCTGGGGAGCGAGTTTGATTTTGGGGTTCGGTTCGTCCGCACTTTGAGGCCAGTAGTAAGTGCCTTTCTCGAGCTTCTTGAGACAGGCAACACACTACCACTGGAGCCTACGTTGTTCATATAGAAGTCATTACAATTTGGTTTGGATCGGCAACCGAAATACTCTTTCTGCGTCGCGCTTCGCGCACGCAGGAAACCACTTCCTCACATCAGGCATGAAGAAACGTGCTCCAACTCCACATTACTGATCACTCAACATAAGGCCAAAAGTAAGATGTCAATTAAGTGCGTAACAGGGAATGTGGTCATGTGGCGCGGGATGTCGCGCCCGAACGACATTCAACTGGGGTTTCAATTGGCCACGACACTTGTGGGTAATTGAAAGGCTAAATCACCGCTTACGTTCTCTGTTTTCTCAGGTAAGAAAGTGTGTTCGCGGCCGAGACTATTAAGATAATCGACAAGCCTGGGATCACTCGAAACACAGCCGCCTTCAGTGCTTTGACTAGCAAAGCACAGGCAGCCACGTGGGATGCTTGTTCGGAAAGCACGTTCAGCCAATCTCCCGCCAACGCATAAACGACGACGACTGCAAGCATCGTAACAGAGCCAATGAAGATCGAAGCGATTGCCCCAAAGATCGCCCGTTTACGCGCCTTCTCGATGCTCATTGTGGGGGGGCCTTCGGGGTCAGATCTCTTATCTCTTCTATATAGGCTTGTCGCCTCATCAGAATGCGAGGGACGCGAGCCCATCCCAGAACCGGGGCGGCCCACCTCGTGGACAACAAGACAAGGATCATCCGAAAGTTCATGTGTTC
>JACQFQ010000013.1 GCA_016199985.1 Verrucomicrobiota bacterium
CACGTTGTCCTGGACCAGCGCGTTCGAACTCCCGTAGTCGATGATCGCCAACCCCGACGACGCGTTGTCGTAGAGGATCGAGTTCTTCAAGGTGAATTGGATCGACCCATTCGACACGTTCACACCGTCCAGGCCGCCGGTAATGCTCAGGTTCGCCAAAGTGACCGCCCCGGCGTTATTCAGCTCGAACACGTAAGATCCGCCGGCCGCGTTCCCGCGGTTCAGCAAGGCTTTTCCACCCGCCCAGGTGGGTCCCTGGATCCGCACGCCCGAATCGGCATGGGTGATCAGGATGTTGGTCGCCAGGTTGTAGACGCCATTGTCCACAAAGATGGTGTCTCCGAACTGGAGGGCGTAGGTCTCGAGAATCGCGCGAACGCTGGCCTTCGGCGTCAGACGGGTTAGCCCATCGTTCGTGTCGTTGCCCGCGGCCAGGGTGTATTGATCGTCCACGGGATCGTAGACCCCGTCGTTCACGTAGTAGTTCGTGATCGGGTCGATGACACTGAATGTGGCGTCGGAAAGATCGGAGGTCGCCGGATCCGCGACCGCGCTGAGCCGGAGCACGTACTGATCCGAGGTGGGGAACGCGCCCTGATTGATCGACCACGCGTAAGAGCCCGTGTTCGGAGCGCTGGCGACCAGGTTCGAGAAAGTTCCGGTGGGCCCGGATGTGGAGAACTCAATCCGGACGTTCCCGGCGAATCCGTCGGAGCGCCATCGAACGTTGAAGGTGGTCTTCTGTGGCAAACGCTCCCCGCCATTCGGGTTGGTGATGAGCACATACTTCGTCGGGCTCTTGGAAGCCTGCGCCGTGTTGCCATAAGCGCCGAGATTGATGTAGCCGCCCGCGGGGCTCGGCTCGTTGACGAAGGAGTCGGAGGGCGCGCCTCGGTCGATCACGGGGCTTTGCGCCTGGTCGACCGTGAAGCCGAGGCCGGGCTTGAAGCTTCCATATAAGGATTTCTCGTGGAAGTTGTCGTCGCTTCCGTCCACCGCCGCGTTCGTCGTGGAGATCTGGCCTGGAAGGAGAAGGGTTCGCCCCGCGACAGGCGTCGACCATTCGACACGCGCGTTCACTTGCGCGCCATCGTCCGCCATCCGGTAGCTGAAGCCGACCCAGCCCGCGCTGTTGGCATGATAAACCACGGCGCGTTCCGCGCCCGGATCGGCCCCATCGCTCACGAGGGACTGCCCGTTGACGAGCAACTGCTGAGGTCCGAGCGAGTTCAGGTAGAAAGTGTAGTCTCCGGCGGAGTCCAGACGGATATACCCCTGCCAGGACGCGGACCAGTTGTCATCGCTGAGCCCTCCGACAGGAACCCCAAAGCCCTGGAAGCTGAATTGTCGCTCGGTGCGCGTGAGGACTGGATTCCCGGACCAAGCGCGACCCTGATAGTACGTCGCGGTCAGGCCCTGAACGTTCGGCGCTCCCACGACTCCGTCCGGGCCCGATGGATCCACGAAAAGCGGATCGGCGGTCAGGCTGTCGCCGTCGCGGAAGTTGGCGAATTGCCAATCCGACAGGGTCGCGCGGTCGCCCTGCCAATAGCCGACCCGCCCGGCGTCGGTCGCGTAGAGATCGTTGAAGTTGCTCTGGAAGTCGTCCTGGCTATCGCTCGCCACATAGACGCCGTAGCCCTTGCGGGTCCAGATGATGTTGTTGCGAAGATGGATGTTGTCAGAGGCTGTCGCGTAAACGGCGTCCGCGGAGACTTCATAGATGGTGTTGTTGATGATCTCGTAAGCGGATGGCCCCTTCTGCACCAGGCGGATCGCCGCAACGGAATCGCCATAAATGAGGTTGTTCGCGATGGTCATCACCCCGCTCGCGTACGGCGAGGCATAGACGCCGTACTGATTCGAGTAGATTGCGTTGCCGCTGACCGTGACGCCGTTGGTAGCCGCGACCACGCCGGACTGCGTGTTCCCGTAAATCCGATTGCCGACCACCTGCCCGGCCTGCAACAGCACTCCGTCCGCGCCGCCATGCACCTTGGATCCACTGAGGTTCAAGCTGCCGCCGAACGCGTTCACCCCGGCGCCCACGTTGTCGGCGATGTCGGAGTTGGTCAGGGTCAGCGCTCCGCTGGACTCCACGCCAGAGCCGTTGGACGCGCTCGTCAGGTTGTCGATCGTGACGGAGGTCCCGCCATCGATGCGCACGCCGGCCCAGGCGTTTGAGAAGATTCGCGCGTTCGTCATCGACAGCGCGCCAAGGCCGCCGCTGTACAACCCGTAACGGTTGCTCCAACTCGCGAAGTTCTGAATCAACCCGCCCGCGCCGCCGTTGAGGCTGAGGCCGTCGTAGCCGGGATGGTTGTAAGTCGTGATGTCCTTTAGCAGCGTGAAGTCGCTGCCGCCGTCAAAGACGATTCCCTGGCGGTCGTTGTCGTGCGCCGTGATGCGCTCGCCGACAAACGCGGTGGATCCCCCGCTGACATAAAGGCCGATTCGCCCTCCGACGAGATTGAGGAAGCGCACCTGAGTCTGGTCCGAGTTGGAAAGATAGATCAGGTCCTGCTGGGTGTTGTTGGGGATCGCGGTGGTGAAGGTTGCGGTCTTGGCGGCGTCGGTGGGCCCGCGGAGGAGGAAGCTGCGATCCGTCCCCAAACCGACTCCCGCGTTGGCGCTCAAGGCCACCGTGTAGAGCAACGGATACGTTCCGGCGTCCACATTCAAGGTCGCGCCGCTCGCGAGGTCGTAAACCCGGAGGACATTGATCGGATTCGGCTTCGGCGCATCCGCGCGCTTTCCGGTGTTGCGGTTGTCGCCGATCGCGCTGGGCGTGTATTCGTCGTTGGCGTTGCTGGCGTCATCGACCCAGTAGGTGTCGCCGCTTTCCGGCACGGAGAACGTCTCTGAACCGCGATCCACCACGCTGGGCTCGCTCACGAGCGAGACCTGAACGCGCAGCTTCAAGGTCCCGTAGTTGATGTTGTTCAACGCGGGCGTCCAGATGTACTCGCCATCATCGGGCGTGGAGGCGGCGATCGTAAGCAGCAAGGCCGGTCCGCGGGTCGGATCATCCTGATACAGATCCACGCGAACATTCGACTCGCCAACGTTGTTGTAGGACTCCCAGAGAATCTGCAACGGCTTGTCGCGTTCCCAGTCGGTGTAGAGCACCGGGAAACGAAGCGCCACATGGGCCCGCGAGGTTTCCGCGCTTTCGGCCACCGTGTTCCCATAGGCGCCCTGGTTCGCCGCCGCCGCGTCGTTCACCACGTAGAGGAACGCCCCGTCCAGGAAGGTGTCGGTGGTCGAGCCGGACTGACGCGTCACCTCGAATCGGAAGCGCAGCTTGCGAACGTTCTGCGGAAGGTGGAGACGCCCGCCGCTGAGCTCCCAACGATCCGGGAGGTTCTGCGCGGCGCCCAGGCCGCCCACGCCGACAATCGCGCCGCTCGCGTCCAGGAAGTCCACCTTGATCTGACCGCGATCGCGCGCGGCCTTGTCCACGGAGCGAACGCGTCCGCCAAAAACCATCACCCAATCCTGCGAGTCCAATTGCGCCGGTGTGAAGCCGGCGGCGAGCAGATCGACTACCTGTTCCGCAAAGCCAATCGGGTTGCTCTGCGCGGAAAAGTAGCCCTTGCCGGAGAACGGGGCCGGATCGGTCGCGCCAACGCCCGCGCCAACGCTCGTCGCCCAGCCATTGAGGTCCGCGTCGAAGCCCGGGTTTGTCAGCAGGTTGGTGTAGAACGAGGGCAGGCCGATGTCGACCAGCGGATCTCCGCTGTCCACCGTTGGACTGGAGGTTCGCTGGCCCGCGACGAGCTCAAAGATCCGATAGTCGTCCGAGCCCCGGCCGAGGAAGCGCGGCTCCGCGCCCGTCGGATTCACGACAGTGCGGCCGATGGAATGCAGGTCGATCAGCGCGACATCCGCCTGCAGGTCGAGAATGTCGGTGAAGTCCTTGGTCCAGTAGGCGATGCGACCCGCTCCGCTCGCGTGAAGGTCGTTGTAGTCGCTGAAGAATCCGTTCTGGCTGTCGTTCCCGACATAGAGGTCGTAGCCGCTTTCGACCCACATCACATTGTTTCTCACCTCGACGTTGCGGCTTCCGCCCGCCACGCGGATCGCGTCGCCGATCGGGCTGTAGAGCGTGTTGCCAACGACGCGGACGTCGGACTTTCCATTCACCAGGATGCCGGCGTCCGTGTTCCGATAGATCAGGTTATGGGTCGCTATCTGGCCGTTCGAGGCGAGGATGCCGATTGTATTCGCATCGATGCGGTTGAACTGGATGGTTCCGATGAAGTTCACACCGGTTGTGTTCAGCTCGATCACGTTCGCCGTCTCCAGGTCATCGCCGCCCAGCACTCCGGAGCCGGCGGCGCCGGTCGTGTTGCCGTAGATATGCTGACCTCGCACGCGCGCATCCAACGCCACAACGACACCCGTTTGATTATTGAAGATCTGGTTGGGTTGCGCCGCCCCAACGAAGCCAAGCCCCGCCCCGGCGCCAGTCGCCGTGATGTTCAGGCCGATCGTAGCCCCGGAAATGAGGTTCGCGCTGAGCGTCGCGGCGGCCCCGTAAACGACGCCCGTGGACCCTTGCGATATCGTGTTGTTTCCGATGACGCCGTTGAAGGCCGCGGAAATCGTGATGCCCACCCCGGTCACCTGGATTCGGTTGGACAGAATGGACCCGCTGGCGGCGGCCAACAGCCGGATGCCCGACGCTCCCTTGAACAAGTTCTCTTGGACGCGAATGCTCGCGCCGCCGCTCACATCCAAGCCAGGGCCGGCGATTGTGTTGCCGGCCAGCGTCAGGCGGTCCGCGTTCGTCGCGGTCATCCCGCTGTTGAGAGTGAGTCGCCGCAGGACGATGTCCGTGGCGTTGGCAACGCTCACGGCGCCTTGGATGACGGTTGATCCGTCCGCTGCGCCCAAGATCATAACGCCAGAGTCGGCGGCCGCTACGGTGAATCCCGTGGGGAAGGTCGTGCCCGCCGCCACCACAATCACGTCGCCCTTGCCAAGCGGCTGAGCGTCCAGGATCGACTGGATCGAATGGCCGGCATCGGCAACGTAGACCTGACGCAGATCGAATGGGTTGGAGCGGACGAAGACCGAGGATCCGGCGCTCGACGCGTCCTCCCACGCCAGGAACGGGTGGCCGGCGCCGTCGAGAGCGAGTCCGCTGACGCGTAGATCCGCGCCGCCGCTGGCGATGCCGTTGTTCGTTGCGTCCCCGGGAACCTCTTCCACAAACGCGTTCCCGTTCCAGACGGTCGCAAAAACACGATTCACCGTCGAGGTCCGGGAGGTCATCGCGTCATCGCGCCAAACGAGCTCCAGCTTGGACGAGCTGGAAGCCAGCTTGGGCTGCGTGGCGGCCCCCGGAGAGCGGGAGACTCCGCCAGGGCTGAGCGCTCCGGCGCCCGCGGCCAGCCAGGCGCCCGCCGCGAACCGGGCCGCGTAGATATCGATCGGCTGCACGTCATGAGCCCGCTCCTGCTGCCAGGCCACAAACACGGATCCACCAAAGTAGGCGACGCTCGGAGCGCGACTGACGCCATCGGTTCCACTAACGCCGACGCCGCTTCCAGACCCCGCGAGCTCCTTCCAAACGGCGCCATCGAACTCGCGGAGATAGATCTGCGAATGACCAGCGCCATCGAGTTGCGACCATGCGACGCTGATCTTCGCTCCATCGGTCGCGGCCGCGAGATCGGCGATCGGCGAGGCCGCCTGGGAAACTCCCGACCCGCTGGAGGCGCCGGCGCCCAGGGCGGACCAGACGCCGCCCGCAAAGCGCTTCGCGTACACCTGAGCCTTTCCAGAGGAGGCATCGGTCCACGCCACAACAGTCCCGCCCGCCGTCGTCAGCACGGTCGAGTGATCCGCCGCGCCGGTTCCGCTGATGCCCCCGGCGTTGAGGGAGGTTCCCATCGCCACCCAACCTCCGTTGCCGGAGTTTGCGGCAGGGTCAAATCTGGCCACACGGATGTCTCCGCTGCCGCCATTGAACTCAGTCCAGGAAACGATCGGCTGTCCGTCCGCGCCCAGCGTAATGCTGGGGGCGCGAGAAGCTCCGGGAGTTCCGCTGATGCCGCCCAGTTCGGCGCTGCCGGCGACCTGCGCCCATGCGCCGCCCTGTCGTCGCGCGACATAGATTTCGAAGTTCCCGCTTCTGGCGTCGGCCCAAGCGACCCATTGCGCCGAGGGACCCGCCACCAGCGAAGGCTCTGTTGCAACGCCGAACGCGCCGCTCAAGCCCGTGCCGCTCCCCGAGCCCTCAAGATCCGTCCATCGACCGAGGAGATCCGGAGCGCCGGGCAGCGACAACACCGCCTCGCGATCGTTCGTCGCATTGCCCGGGACGAAAGGCATGGGCGGAACGAACGTGGACACAGGACCGACCGCCGCCGTGCCGGGATCAACGTAGCTCCCGGGTCCGCCCGGCGTGATCACATCATTGCCCGCCTCTCCGAAAAGAAAATCATTCCCACCGCCGCCGACCAACCGATCCGCCGCCCCCCCCGTTTCGTTCAGATTGGTTCCGAAATCGCCGTACAAATAATTGACGGCACTGTCGTCGCCGCTCGCGTTTTGACGATACGCGTAGAGCGTGTCGGCGCCCGCGCCGCCGAGAACGAGGTCTTTGCCAAGACCCCCCTCGACCGTGTCGTCGCCCGCGCCCGCGTCAAGGGTGTCGTCGCCCGCGTCGCCAAACAGGTTGTCGCCGCCTCCAAGGCCATAGATCCGATCGTTGCCGTTGCCGCCGTGGATCGTGTCGGGCCCCTCGGATCCATACATCAAGTCGCTGCCCTCGCCGCCGTCAATCGTCGCGCCGATGGAACCCTGCGCGATGAGAACGTCGTTGCCGTCCCCGCCGTTCAGAATATCGGCGCCGCCGCCGCCGTTGATGTAATCATCGCCGGCGCCGCCATTGATCGTGTTAACGCCCGGGCCGCCAAACACCACGTCGTTTCCGTCTCCAGCATCGATCACATCCGCGTCCACGCTGATGTAGTCATCCCCCGCCAGGCCGAACACGCGGAACAGCCCGGAGCGGGATTGGAGGTTCAGGTTGATCTCGTCCCGATTTGCGCCGCCCGAAACATCGATGGTCGCGGCGGACAACTGTCCGAAAAGGATCACGCGGGCGCCGACGCCTGGGTGCGTGTCGCCGTAGGCGACACGGATGACAAGACCGGCCGTCGCCTGAATCAGCGTGTCGAGTTCCGAGTGGATGTCGGAGCGGGAAAGCAGGTTGACCGTGTTGCCGCGGATGCTCGCGCCCCGGGAGAGCGCTAAATTCTCAACCTCGAGAACAACGTCGGCCGTCGCGACCAGCGAGGCCGCCGGCTGCAGCACCACATCGGCCGTGGTTTTCACGCTGACTCCATTCCCGGAGCCCTTCGCGTTCTCAGCGAGCAGAAGCCCGCGTGCCTGAATAAGCAGGCCCCCGGTCGCGGTCATGGAGCTTGCGATGCCGACGTAGACGTCGGCGGACGCCGTGAGGCCGATGTCCACGGCGGACAGCGAGTCGCGCGTTTCGATCACGATCGACGCGGCCTGTGCCGCGATATCGGCGGCGGCCTGAATCTGGGAAGCCGCGGCCAGGACAAATCGATCGATGGAAGTGAAGTGAGCCGCGTTGGCGCTCCATCGACCATTAATGCCGAGGAGCAGGTTCCTGCCCTGAACTTTCAGCAAGCCTCCCGCGTGAACGATGGCGTCGGGACCCACGCTAATGTCGTTGACGGCAATCAAGGTGGTCGCGCCTCCGTCGACGGACACCGACTGGGCGGCCGCGATCGCGTCGCCCTGCAGCAGAACATCAGTGGTTCCCCGCACTGACACACCCGCGCCAAGCGTGAGGACGGCGGCCGCGGTGATGTGCGTCGACGCGCCGAAAGCCTTCGCATTGTCTCCCAAACCGACGGCGCGGCCCTGGATCGTCAGCGTCGTCCCCGCCTGCAGGAGGTCTCCGCTTCCTAGAACAATGTCCTTGGTCGCGGTCAGACTGATCGTTCCCCCGTTGAGCGAAACTCCGTTTGCCGCGCTTATCGCGTCGGCAAGGAGAGTGATGTCCGTGGTTCCTTGGGCGGAGTCCGAGGCTCCAAACGAAAGTTGCGCGATCGCGGTGACGCGGAAGGACGCCGAGACGATTTGCGCTCCGTCCCCGAAGGCGACATTCCTGCCCTCTACCTTGAAGAGCGCGGCCGCATGCCCCACAAGACCCGGGCCGAGCAGGATATCCCCCGGCGAAGTCAGGCTGACGTTGCCACCGTCAATGGAGACGGAGTTGTCGGCCGTGATCGAGTCGCCCTGGATAAGGATGGCTGCGGAGGCCTTCACTGAAGCCAACGCGAAGAGACGAAGATTGTCGCCCGCAATCAGCGAAACGCTCTTGCCATTGATCTTCACGCCGGAAAGGACGGAGAGGTCGTCGCCGGTTTGCGGCGTCTCCCCGGCTGTCAGAACAATGGCGTCCAAGGAGACGACATCCTCTTGGACAGTGATCGGGCTGGCGGCGGTGATGACGATCGGCCCGTTCGCGTTGAGGCCAATGAGCGCGCTGGCGTTTCCGATCGTCAAGCCGCCCGCGTTCAACACCCAGATCCCGCCCGCGCCGCCACGGCCCTCCAACCTCGAAACACGGGATTGGATGGGATGAGCCGCTTCCCCGACTCCGCCGCCCGCGACGAGCACGGCGTAGCCCGCCAGGACGTCATCCGGCGCCGCCCCTTGATCGGCGTCGAGGATTCGCGCGACGCTCGTCAGCGTGACGCCTCCCGCTGTGGAGGTCGCTTGATCCAGGTTCAGATCGCCGGTGACCTCGGAAATATTGATGTCCTGAACGGCCGTGGCCTTGAGAAGAGTGGAGACAATATCCAGGGCATCGCCCGCGGCGCCGATCCCGCCGGCTTGCGCGACGAGGATGACATTCGCGCCGTTGACATCGCTGAGAGCGTCGCCCTTGCCGTCCACGATCGAGCCCGGCGCGGTGAGAGTGACATCGCTCGCTGTCGACGTGATCGTGCCCACCCGCAGGTCGCCGTCCGTCTCGATGATCGAGATCGGGCCGTTCGTGGAGACGCTCACTTTGCCCGCGCTCCCGATGTTGCTGTTGCCGTTCACCACGATCCGAGTCGCGCCCGGTTTCGCAACCACATTGATATCCCCGTCCGCCTTCACCAGGCCGAGATTGTAAACGCTGTCCAACGCCTGCCCGTTCACGCCGAACAACCCGAGATCGAGGCTCGGCTGCGAGTCGACTCCCAAAGGCCGGAAGTGGGAGATGACCGGAGTGCTCAGCGGAACAAGGGGCTCGGACACGATCGCCCCGTAATGCGCCACCGCGGTGATTGTGGTTTCACGTGTGGCGGCTTCCAGGGTGAAGTTCAGATCGCCCCCGGCGGCCATCGTATCCAGTTTCACGCTGAAGCTGGTCGCCGGCGCGACGTCCCGCAGCGTGGGGAAGAGATCCAGGGAAGCCTTGCCGCCGGCGGTGACAAAGAAACCCGTCGGATGTCCGGGGGTTTGGATGAGCTGAACGGGGATCGGAGCAATCGGAGTTCCGAGATTGCCCGCCGTCGCGTCCAGGCGAACCACGTTCGATCGGACGAGGGCCTGGGCCGAGGAGACAATCACGTCGCCGAGCGTGCTCGCAATGCGGGTCTCGCCGATGGGGTTGTTGATCACGCCCTGGAGGAAAAGGCGCGGCGAACCCGTGGAGGGTTGATTGCGGATCTCGACGAGGCTGGTCGCGAAGTCGTAGCCGATGGCAAACTGGAAGTTCGAGTCGTCCTGGACGGAGACGCCGACCGTTGGCGTGGCCTTGTTGAGCACGTCGATGCCATCAATCTCAAGATCCTTCTGGGAGTTGTTGATCAGGGTGACCTTCCCGAAGGTTTCGCGGAACGAGAAAGTGGAACGCGAGCCGATGATCGCGCCGGGGGGCTGGCCGGCCCGCGCGTTGATCTCGAACAGGACCGGCTGGGAGGCCGTGTTGTCGAGGCCGGTGACGATCACGCGCCCGGCGTTGTTCTGGTAGGCCACGAAGCGCGATGTCACATTGCCCGCGGCGTCGACAATCAGCCGCGGGTTTCCAGCGAGAGCCGCGACGTCGGCGTCAAAGAGGATGGAGCGGGTCGGCGTCCACTCAAAGGGGTGATCCTCGCCCGACGCCAATGGAACGCCGAAGTAGTAATAGATGTAGGCCTGCCCGCTGGGCTGCACAATCGCGCGAACATTCAAGCCGCTGGAGGCGAGTTTCGCTCCCGCCTGGGCAACCACTGTCGAGTCGGTGTCCAGCGCCAGATGATTGTAGGCCTTGCTGACCGAGAGCGCCTTTCCGTCCGCCACGGCCTCGGTGAGGGTCGAAAGGCCTTCATGCTCGGCGGACACGGTGAGCGCGTCGTTTCCAGTGACCGCCGCTCCGCTGTCGATTTCCACCTTCGCGCGCGAGGTTATCAGGATCGAAGCGCGCCCATTCGTGTCCGCGATCACGCCGAACGCCCGCGCCTTGCCATGGGCTTCGATGGTTCCAGACGAGCCGAACACCGCCATCAGTCGGGCGTTGTTCTCCGCGTAGACGGTCGCGCCGGAGCCGATGGTCACCTGAGTGATCTGGCGGGCCCCGCCGCCGCCGATCGTGTAGATGGCCTCCGCGTTGGGCGCGGTGGCGAAGCCGCCGCTGTCGCCTCCGTCGTCCAGGATGCCTCCGAAATGAACGGTGGCCAGCATGTCCAGATCGCCGCCCGCGACGACGCTCGCCCCGGACCCCACGTCGACATGAGTCGCGTGATTCATCATCACATTGGATGAGGAATTCACCCCCGAGAGAACGCCGCCTCCGACCGCGTAGGTGGTTGTGGTGGTGTAGAAGTGACTGTCGGCGTTCACGGAAATCTTCTGTCCCGCGGTGAGCCGGGCGAGCCGTCCCACCACGCCGCCGACATCCTGAAACATGTTGGTGGTCACATCCGCGTCGCCGTACGACACAAGGCCGCCGGCCGCGCTGCGCGCGGAGCCGCCCTCGTTCGCGTAGGAGGAAGCTGTGACCGACAGGTCGCCGCCCGCCTGGAGCGATGAATTGTCGCCCACCTTGGCGAGGATACTTGCCACAGTGTCGGTGGAAACCAACGTCACGTAGCCGCCCGCCAGGGCGCCAGCGCTGCCTGAAGCGACCGCGGTGGAAAGGCCCGTGCCGCCCGGCTGCCCGATCACGCCCAGCAAGCCCCCTGCCCCAGCCAGGCGCTGCGCGGGGCCGCTGCCCGTCGACGTCAGATCGATCGCCAAGTACTGGGTGCTTGTCAGCCCGACCGCGGACATCTCGATCCCGGCGGACCCCAGCGTGTGCGAGCCGGCCACATTCGTCGCGTCGATATTCAGCGCGGCGCCGCCCGGGGCCGCCTTCAACTGCAGATGGTTCGCGTCGACGACGTGAACGTAGTAGGTGCGACCCGACGACAAGCCTCCGATCGCGACCTCCTGGTACGCCGCCAGCGAGTAAGCGTTCGCCGATGTCGGTGCGGTGAGGTTGATGGCCTTCTTTGCCGCGGCGTCCGCCGGGGTGGCGGCGAGTTGAAAAGTGTTCGCGTCGACGCGGATGACGTAGTAGTCGGCGTTGTTCGCCAGTCCCCCGATCGCGGCGCCCGCGGCCTGGAAGGTGACGCGCTGTCCGTCGGCGAAGAGGTGATTCGAGATCGCGATGGTCTCCGACACATTGTTGACGTTGGAGGAGGCGAACGTTTTGGAAGCGGGCGCGCCATAAGTCACAGCCTGGTCCTCGGTGAAGCCGTGGGCGTTGAGAGTCACGACATCGGTCGCGCTGTTGACCGCGGACGCCGCAAACGACCGCGCCGCCGCCTGGGCCAGGGCCTTGGTGGCGTAAAGCTTGATCGTATAGGGGTCGATCACGCGGACAAAGTAGGCCGCGCCGAGCGACAAACCTGTGACTCCCGGCCCGCCGAGGTTGCCGAAGGTGACCCGCTGTCCGTCACGCAGGTTGTGGGCCGCGTCAAACCGGATCGTGTCGGAGACATCGTCCACGTTGGCGGCCTTGAACGTGGCGCCCAGCTTCAGAGCCGTGGGGCTCACGGTGATGACGGAGTAGCTGGTTTGATCAACGAGTCCCCCGATCGGGGATCCGCCCGAGCCCGTGAGATACGTGATGCGATCCCCGGTGGAGAGGCCGTGGTTCGCAGGCAGCGTGATCAGGTCCTGCGAAGTGGAGACGCTGCTCGCGTCGGCGTTGAATGTGCCGTCAAAGATCGTGACCTGCTCGTTGTGCTGGGCCCTCACATCGATGCCGCCGCCCGCGATGATGGCGTCGTTGGCCCCGACAGTGGCGCTCACGGTTGGGCTGTCGATGATGTGGCTCTCGGAAGCGCCGCCGGCGATCCCGACGGCGAGCGAGATGCCGTCGGAACTCGCGTCCGCCTCCGTGCGCGAGACCGCGTTGATCTTCACACCGCCCGCGACGTTGATGGACGCGCTGTTCTGGACAGCCGCGCTGATATTCGGCTTGACGGTGGCTCGCGCGATCGACGCGTTTCCGCCGCCCAGGATGCCCCCGGCGGCCGCCTTGGCGCTGGCGCTGGCGATGTCCGATCCGATCGCGATGACGTTGAGGCCCCCGCCGCCCAGGCTCGCTGTCAACGCGCCCACATAAGCCTGGATGTTGCCGCTCGACTCGCTTGTGGTCGTGATCGCTCCTATTCCGGCGAGGCCGCCGATGTTCACCCCATCCGCGACGGCGTCCGAGGGATTCGAGGCCGCGGCGGTGATCGTCACCGCCCCGCTGCCCGCGCTCAGATGCGCCCCGGATCCGCCCGCATGGGCCAAAACACCGGGCTTCGATGTGGCGGTGGCGGACGCGCCGGCGATCGCGATGCCGAGGGATCCGCCGGACGAATGGGAATCAGCGTGCGCTCCGCGGCCAACGACAAGTGTGACGATGCCCGGAGAGCCCTCGGCGGCGTTGTGGAGGGCGCGAACGCGGATCGATCCCGCCGCCACGGCGTTCGACGCTCCGATGTAGCTCTCAATCGCCGGGGTCATGAGCGCGGTGGCGTCGCTGAACCCGATCTTGGCGCCCACGCCAAAGCTGACCGCCGTCGCGCCTCCGACGCTCGCCTTCGCGTTGGCCAGGGAAATCGCTCCCACGAGGATGTCCCTTCCCGCCGTGAGGTTACCACCGTCCCCGGCATAACCTTTCAACGAATCCCGGAAATCGGCTCGCGCGCTGTTGACGGCCACGGCGAAGACACCTCCGGTGACCGAGTTGGACGTCGCGGTGGCCTCGCCGGAGCGAGTGGCCGTGATGGAGATGTCGACGCCCGCTCGCAGCGTGGCGCCGTCGAAGTGCGCTTGAGTGGTTCCTCCCAGCGTGACGCGAGTCACGCTCGCCCCCATCCCCACGCCGCCGATTCCGACGCCCGCGGCCTCCGCCTCCCCGATCGCCCCGACCGTCGCTGTCACGGACGCGTTGCCCCCGGCGGAGATGGCGGCCTGCGATCCGGTCGAGCTTGTCACGGAGGGCGAGAGCGTGACATTCGAGTCGGCTCCCGAGCCTGCGATGACGCCGCCCGATCCGGATAGCGCGCGGGCCCGGACTTTGCGTCCGTCCTGATCGTTGAGAGACGCTCTGAAAGTCACGCTCCCGGCAAGGGCGGTCGCGGTGGCCAGCTGCCCGAGGAACGCGGCGACCGTCGGACTCACGTTCACATCGGCGATGGAAGCCCCCAGAGCGAGGCCCGCGCCCAAAGCAACGCCGATGACTTCGCCGAGAACCTGGAGATGCGCCGTCGTGGCGACGTCGATGTCGGACGACACCGTCACATCCGCCCCGTCCCGAATCTCGGCGCGGACAACGGGACTGACCGTCATGAAGGCAAAGTTTGCCGTGGTGGCGCCGACGCCGCCGGAGCCCGCGATTGTTTGAGAATGAGCGTCGATCGTCGCGACGGCGGTCACGGACAGACGCCCCACGGCGCCCGAGACCGATTGCCCTATCTGCGCGTCTTTGCCCACAAACGCGAGCGTGCTGCCTGTCGCGCTCAGCTTGATAAACGACGCGCCGATGCCGACCGCTCCGGTGTTGGCGACGTCGGTTCGCGGTTGAAGGCTCTGCAGCCAGCTTGCGAGGACGGAGACGCTTTGAGCGGCGGTGATCGTCGCCCGGTCGCCGATATAGGCTTGGACAACGCTGGAGTCGGAGAAGACCGCGACGGCCGCGCCCAAGCCCACAGCCCCGCCCGATCCGGAGAGCGTGGTGATGTTGGCGGTCTCATCCAGGCTTGAGGAGATGGTGATGTTCCTTCCCGCGGACAGCGTCCCGTCGGCATGAGCGCTTGCATTGGCGTTGATGCCCGTCACAGACACCGCGGCGCCAACTCCGACGAAGCCGCCGCCAAATCCGCCCACAAACATCGTCACCCGGAGAACCTCGACGGCGAGGACCTGGATGTCCTGCCCGGCGACGACCGTGGCGCCGGCGGCGATCGCCGCTTCCGTGCCGGGCGTGGCGGGCGCGGCATTGATGGCGTTGGCCAGCGCCTGCTGGCTCGGTCCATCGGAGTCGAGGCGGGCGGCGGCGTCGGATGTGATCGAGCCCACGCGCTCATTGGCTGAAGACGGACTGCGGGAGTAATCCTTGCGAGCGAGCGAATGCTGATCGCCGGCGCCCTTCGAGGTCAGGTTGATGGCCGTGCCCGAAGCGGCGTTCGCGGCGCTCGAGGCCAAGCGCGCCTTCCCCGGCGTGGCGCGATCCACGATCGCGTAGTAGGTCGCGCCGTCCGTCAAACCGCCGATCACGGCCGCGCCGGTTCCTCCCGCCTTGTACACCACCGCGTCGCCGGTGGCCCAGCCTTGGTCGCCGACGTCGATGGCATCCGCCGCGAGGTCGACTTTGGCGGCCGGATCAAAGGCGGCGGTCCCGTAGCCCCGCAGCAGTCCGGAAACCGCGCCCTGTCCCGCGCTGGCCTGGCGGGCGGTGTCAGAATCCGCGCCCGGGTTGAGATTGCCCTTGTCGTCCTTGCTCTGAAGCGCGTTCGCCGTCTTCCCGTTGTTGTCGGAGTAATTCTTCTCGATTTTGGCCCCCACAGTCCAGGCGGCGACCGATGCGGTGAGACCCACGAAACCGCCCGCGGCGCTCACCGAGTACACCTTGAGATCCTGGATGCTCACCGCGGCCACGATGACATCCCGGGCCGCCGCCACCTTCGCGCCAGCGCGGACCGTGGCGTTGGTGTTGTTGTTCACGCTGCCCACGCTCACCGCGCCGCTCACGCCTCCGGCCCCGCCGGCGCCGGCGCCAGAGGCGGCCTTGGCGTCGACGCGGTTCGACGCCGACACCACCACGCCCTGATTCGCGTTCGCGGCCGCGTTCCCTCCGGATTGATTCACTTGGGCGTTCGCGCCGATATAGCTCGTTGTGTTGGACGTGATCAGCGTCACGCCGACACCGCCTGACACTCCGACGAAGCCCGCGCCCGCGGCGATCGCCATGTGGAAGACGTCCTCGCTCGATTGCGCCTGCGCCACCAGTCCGTGGGAAGTGAAGGAGCCGAACGCTGTTCCCGAAGAGAGGGTGGTTCCGTTGAGAACTCCCGCGAGTCCGGCGCCATTGCCGCGGGCGTCGACGCGGGCGCCATCCACGACCGCCGCCGTCGTGGTCTTGTTGATCACCATCACGCCCACCGATGCGCCGACGCCGACATATCCGGCGCCCAACCCTCCGGCGATCGCGTTGATCGTGCTGTCATCCGTCGCGAACACGAGGGCGTCCCCGCCGGCCGAGATCGTTCCGCCGAGCGACGCTGTCGTGGTGTTGTTCAAGGTGAACACATTCACGCCGCCGCCCACGCCCACAACGCCCGCGGCCACGCCGAACCCGAGGAGGACCACATCCTCTCTCGCGTGAGCGTGAACCAGCACATCATCCAGCGCGTTGACTGTCGCCCCCGCGAGAATCGCGGCAAGCGTGGTGTTGCTCAGCACGGAAACGTCCACGGCGGGGCTCACGCCCACCTCGCCGGCGGCGACTGTTCCGGCGACCGCAAGATGGTGGAAATCGTTCCCGGCTCCCAGCAGCACCGACTGCAGAGGACCTGCGGTCGATAGATCCTGATTCACTTGACCGCCGGCGCTGATGAAGGCCTGTGTCTTGGTGTTGACGACGTTGACGCCGGCCGAGACCGCGACGCCTACGGTGCCTCCGCCGATGCTGATGGTGATGGATCCGATGTTGTCGCTGTTGGTCGCGCTCAACGAAAGCCCGTGGAAGCCGGATTGAATTCCCGGCGTCGCCACATGGCGAGCGCTGGTGATAGGGCCGACATCGTCGTTCCCATCATTGTTCACGTCCGCGGAAGGCAATGAGGGAAGGCTGATCTCCCCTTGCGCCGCGAGCGCATGGATGTCCGCCGGGTCGCGAGAAATCGAGTTGACCTGGATGGCCTGAGGATGCGAGTTCGAATCCTTGGGATCGTAGGTCGGGGCGGAAACCAGGCCCGGGGTGAAGGCGCCGGTCCTCACATCGCGCCCGGCGGTGTTCCCGTCCGCGGTGACGAACGCGCCGACGCCGATGAACGCTTCCGTGAGCTTGTCACTGACGGTCACAGCGCCCGCCGCACCGATGCCGGCGGTTCCCGAAACAGCAAGAACGCCCACGATCGTGTTCAGCTTCGTGGCGTCGTTGGCCGATATGGCGATGTTGCCCTGCGCATGAATCTGGCCGGCGCCCGCGCTGGCGCCCGCGTCGTTCGGGTCGTTGCCAATGAACGCGCGGGTCTTGACGTTGAAAACATGCACTGACGCGTCCAGTCCAACGCTGGCGCTGCCGCTGGCGCTCAGTCCCGCGGCGACGGAAGTGATCTCCTCGGACGGATTAGAATCAATGGCTATGTCGCCTTCGATGTTCGCGACGACGCCGGAGTCGATGTAGGCCTGCGTGGTCTTGTTGAACGTGGCGACATCGGCGCCGACTCCGACGCCCGCCGTGCCGCCAATCGCGATGGACCCGGCGACGGAGACCAAAGTGGTGGCGTCGGACGCCAGAATCGTCAGGCCTGGGGCGCCGGCCGCGGCCCCGCTGTCCAGGGAGAGAACGGCGCCCGGAGAAACAAAGGCCTGTGTGTTTTCGTTGAGGACATTGACGACCGCCGATCCGGCGATGCCCGCGGTGCTCGCGCCGCCGCCGGCGGCGGCCACCGTAATCAGCTCCTCGGTGGAAATGGCGACGGCGGAAAGCCCGTGGATTCCCCGCGACGCCACGGAGGCTCCGCGCCCGACGAAGGCGAGCACTGTGTCATTGTGGACAAGGCTGGTGTTGGCGGCGCCGATGCCTGCGCTGCTTGCAACGCCCACGGAGCCGGCGATCAGGGTGGCCTTGAAGTCGCCGCGCGCCTGAATGAGCAGATCGCCTCCAGCGCTCACCGTGGCGATGGCCGCGTTCACGCCATCCTCGAGATAGGCCTTGGTCGTCGTCGTGATCACCTGCACGGAGACCGACCCGGCGACTCCGGCGGAGCTGCCCAGTCCCAGGTTGGCGGAGACGGAGAGAATCTTTTCGGAGGATTCCGCCTTCACCGTGATGTCGCCGCCCGCGCTGGCCACAACCCCGGCGGCGATATACGCGCGCGTGTCCTTCGTGAAGACGCTCAGCTCGAGCCCCGCGCCGACTCCCGCGCCGTCCCAGCTTCCGCCGATCGCTCCGGCGCCGCTGCGCGTGATCGTCGAGTCCGTCGCCTGAACGACGAGCCGTTGATTGGCATCGCCGCTCAGCCGCTGATTGATCCGCGCGTCCGCGACGACATAGGCCAGCGTGGCGAGGTTGAAAATGTTAATCGTCGCGGAGCCGGCGACGCCCGCGTTGCCGGAGCTGAGGCCCGCCCCCGCCGCAATCGACGTCAGGGGGACTTTGCCGACGTGAGGAATGTCAAAGTCGCTTGTGCCGATGCTCGCCTCCGCCTTCACCGTGAGCGTTCCCGTCGCGTCGACATTGGCCGCTCCGATGAAAGCTCGCTGGGTCTTGTTGATAATGTGCAGGGCGACGGCGGCGCCGACTCCAGCGCTCGAGGCTACGCCCGCGCCGCCCGCTATGCCCTGGAGGACCAAATCACATCGCGCGTTGACCATCAGGTCTCCGAAGACCTTCAGATCGGAGCCTTCACCAACGGAGGCCTCGGTTGTCGCGTTGACGACGCTGATCGCGGCGGATCCAGCAACGCCCGCGTCGCCGCGCCCGCCGGCGGCCGCCATGCCCCACGCGTCGAACTCATCCTGCTTGCCGACCGGGGTCACCGCTTCGACCGTCACGCCGCGCGCTTCAACAGTGGAATGCGGCGCAATCTGGGCCAGGTTTGAAACCTCATAGTAGTTGAGGCCCACAGCCGCTCCGATGTTGTTGGACTCGGACAGGCTATAGGCGAGGCCGACGGACTCCGCCTTCCCTTCCGTTCGATTGACCGCGCTGATCACCAGCGAGCTGTTGTCGGACTTGACGTTCACGCCGCCGGCGATGGCGGCGGTGTTGTGAACGAAGACCACGTTGACGCTGATCGCGGCCGCCACCTCCACGCTGCTGCTGCTGGAGTTGGAGTTCTTGGAGGACTTGTCGTTCCCCGCCGTGGTTTGGTCGGCGACCTTGGGCAGATCCGTCGTTTGCCCGGTGTTTGCGTTCTGGGTGACAGAGTCGTTCGCCGTGGAGTCGGCGTTCTTGCCGCCCTTGTCCTTGGACTTGCTGCCCTTGGCGCTGGCGTTGGCGAACTGATGGCTCGCAACGTCGGAGTGGGACGCAATCGTGATGGCGCCTGACGCATGCAGGTCTCGGGCGACCACAGCGGAGGCGTCCTCATGGACAACTCCCACGGCAACCGAGGCCCCAACGGCCACCTTCTCGCCCGCGGCGTCCGCCTTGGCGGTGGATTGAACCAAGCTGCTGTGGTCCGCCTGGACGCGCACAAGGCCATTGTTCGCCGCTTGCGCGCCGGCGCCGGCGCGGGCCGTTGTGGTGTTATCGACGATGGACAATGCCACGGACGGCGAGATGGCGTCGCCGCCTTCGCTCCCCGCGTCGGTGGAGGTTGTGACCGTGTGGCGTCCCAAGGCGTCGAGCGTCACATCGCCTGGAGTTCCAGCCACCGCGACAGAATCGTCAAACTGGGCAAGCGCCACATGAGCAATCTTGTTGAGGGCGAACGAAGCTCCGACTCCCACATCACCGCCCGACGCCGTGCCGCTCGGCTTCGCGAGCGCGGAGCTCGCGGTTATCGATTCGGCGCGCAAGGCCAGAGCGCCCGACGCGCTCAGCGACAAACGCGAGCCGCTGATCGCCCGAGCCTCCGTGTCCGTGTTCACGATATTGACCGTGAGGGAGCCGGCGATCCCGACGTTGTCAGAACCCGCGCCGGAGACGGACTCCGCCGAGAAAGTGTGAACCCGGTCGCTGAGGGTGTGCGACGCGCCGGTCGCGCCCGCCTGAAGGTCAATCGCCTTGCCCGCCACGGCGTCCTCCTCGGTGGCGGCGAGCTTGATCTTCTCCGGCGCCATCTTGTGGGTCAGGGTATGCGCGCTGCCGGCTCCCCCGGTCTTCAGATCTATCGCTTTATCCGTTGCCGCGTTGGCCGCGCTCGAGGCGAGCTTGATTTTCTCGCTGTCGTTTGTCGTAACGACAAAGTACGACTTGCCGTCTTCCAGCCCGCCAATGCTCTTGCCGCCCCCGTTGCTGTAAACCACCTCATCGCCCTTCTTCCAGTCTGTGGCGCCGATCTTGATGGTGTCGTCCGTGTCGCTCACGACGTCCTTGCTGCCGCTGTCGAAGACCTTGGCGACATCCTTGATCACATAGTAAGTGGATCCATCGGCGAGCCCGCCGACGGCCGAGCCGCCTCCACTGGCGTAAACAACGGAATCGGCGGTGCGCCACTCGTTGGCGCCAACGAGGAGCGTGTCCTCCGTCGCGCTCAGCTTTGACGCGGGATCGAAGGTCGCCGTGCTCCGCGGCGCCATGTCGGCGGTCAGGGCGAGCCCGGCGACGCCCACGTTCACGCCCGCTCCGACGTAGGCCTTGTTGGAGAACCGGGCGATATTGACCGTGACGCCCAATCCGAGTCCAAAGCCGGAGCTGTTGCCGGAACTCGAGCTACTGCTCGAACTTCCGCCCTCCTGCTTGACCACGGCGCTGCCGTCCGCCTTGAGGAGCGTGTCGACATTTGCGCCGGAGTGGACCGCGAGAGCTCCGGCTGACGTGAAATCACTCAGAATGGCCGCTTCGGCCACGACATTGGAGATGTTCACGCTAATGGCGGCCGCAACGCCGACGGGGCCATCGCTGGTTTCTTGATCGGTTTTCTGGGAGTTCTGGGTGTCGGTGTCAGCCGGCGCCTTGCTTTTCAGGAAATCGCCATTCTTGTCCGTCTGCTTTTGCGACGTGTCCTTGTCGGCCGGCTGGGATTTCGATTCCCCCTTCACGCTGGCCTGGGTCGTGGTCTCCGAGCGGGATAATGCCCGGGCCTCCACCAGAGACGCCCCGGCGCCGGTGGTTGTGATGCTCCGCTCGAGGGTGGCCCGCGCGCGATCGCTGGAAATGTTCAAGGCGATCGCCACGCCAATCCCCACCTTGTTTCCGGCCGCGGCGCCGTCGGCCGTCGTGAGGTAGGTCCCCTGATCCTCGTAAGCCTTCAAAACGATCGCGCCGGTGAGCGCGGTCGGAAGGAGAGCCGCGCCGATGCGGGCCGTAGCGCGAGTATCGCCCAGATTCAATGCGATCGCGCCTCCCAGGCTGAACTTGTCGCCGCCGGCTCCCGCAGCGGCCTGGGTCGTGATGGTTGGCGCGGCCACGGCGGAAAGGGAGAGATCCTTGACCCCGGAGAGAACCGCGTTGTCTTCGACCTCGGCTCGAGCGGTGATGGGAAGAATATTGAGGGAGAAGGAAAGCCCGATTCCCGTCTTCGAACCGTCCTCGTTCTTCGATGTCGCGATCGCGCTCCCGACGACGTTTCCGGCGGCTCCGAGAGACACATCGCCGCCGTTGGCGTTCTCGCTTGACCCCGAAGCCAGAAACGCGGCCGTGTTCACCGTAACCACCTGGATAGCCGCCGCGCCCGCCACGCCGACCTCGGGAGCGCCAGCGCCGGCCGTCGACCGCGTCGAGAATGTATGAACGCTCTCGGCAGGCAGCCCCGGACTCGAGGTCAGTCGCTGAGCCATGTCGGCGAGGAGGCTCAGCCCGTGATTGCTCAGCGTCACGCCGGAGGCGATATACGCGCGGTTGCTCAGATCGACCACATTGACGCCGATGGCAACACCGACGCCGCTCCCGGCGCCGCGATCGCCGCCAGAGAGCGTGTGCGTCTTGCCAACAGCCCCGATTTTCAGGTCGATGGCAGTCTTTGCTTTTGCGTCCTCCGCGGAAGCGGCGAGCTTGATCTTGGTCGCGTCGGCGGTCTTGATGACATAGTAGGTGGACCCCTCAGTGAGCCCGCCGACAGCTGTGCCGCCGACGCCCGCGCTGTACTTCACAGGATCGCCGTCTTTCCACCCATGGGCGCCCACCGTCAGAACGTCGCCGGCTTCATCCACGATACCGGCGGCGGTGGGATCGAAAGTCATCGCCTTGACAGGGCTCACGGTGGCGCTGCCATCGGCGACCAGCAGCGAGTCCCCATTTGCCGAGCTATGAACCTGGAGAACGCCCGCGGGGTTGATGAAGTCCTTCAGCACGGCCGCCTCGGCCTTGATCTTCGTCACGTTGACAGCGATCCCCGCCGCGACGCCCACCGGTCCGTCGCTGGTGCTTTGATCCGTCGAGGAGCCGCCGGTATCCATCCCCGCGTCGGCCTTGCTCTTGAGGAAGTTTGAAGACTTGTCCGATTGTTTTTGCGAACTGTCCTTGTCGGCCGACTGATCCTTCGCCTCGCCTTTGACGCTGGCCTTCGTGGTGATCTCGCTGTGGGAAATCGTCTTGGCCTCGATGGAAGAGCTGCCCGAAGTGGTGCTTGTCAGGGCCCGCTCGCTGGTGGCGCTGGCGATGTCGGTGGAAATATTGATCCCGATCGCGACGCCAATTCCCACATTGCTGCCGCCCGCGCTCCCATCGGCTGTGGTGAGGATCGCGCCCTGGTCTTCCCAGGCTTTGAGAGCGATGGCGCCGGTCAGCGCGGTGGGCGACACGGCGGTCCCCAAGCGAGCCGTGGTTCGGTCATCGCTCAGTGTCAGCGCGACCGCTCCGCCCAGGCTGAAGCTGTCCCCGCCGGCGCCCGCCTCGGCTTTTGTGGCGATGTTCGGGGAGGAGGTCGCCGTCAGCGTCAAGTTCTTCGCTCCGGTCACGACCGCTGTGTCCTCAACCTCGGCGCGCGTGATCCAATGATGGATGTTCATCGCGAAGGACAACCCAACCCCGGTCTTGGAGCCATCTTCGCTCTTCGAAGTCGCCATCGCGTTTACGATGTCCGCGCTTCCCGCGGTCAGCGTCACGGATCCGCCGTTCGCGTTGAGCGAGCTGCCCGCGGAGAGGTAGGCGGAAGTCTTCGCCACGATGACGTTGATCGCCACCGCGCCAGCCACGCCGACCTCCGGCGCCCCGGCGCCCGCGACCGATTGCGCGCTAAACGAGTTGAGTTTTTCACTCAGGGCCTGGCTGGCGCCCGAGCCGGTGGAAGTCAGGTCGATGGCCGTTCCATTAGTTGAGTCCAGCGCGGTCTTGGCCAGCTTGATCTTGGTCGGCGTCGCCTTGTTGACGATCACGTAGTAGGTGGAGCCATTGGCAAGCCCGCCCACGTCGGCGCCTCCGCCGTTGCTGTAGCTGAAGATGTCGCCGGTCGCCCATGCTTGAGCGCCCACATCGATGGTGTCCGCGGCGATGTCGACAGCCGTCGCGGCGTCGAAAAGCGCGGCGCGCGGCGCCATGTCGGACGTCGCCGTAAAACCACCTGAGCTCACGGAGACGCCGGGGGCCATGTAAGCGCGATTCACGAGATCCGCCACGTTCACCGTGACGGCCACGCCAACACCGCTGCCGGAGCCGCGGTCCGGACCGGCGACCGTGTGGGCCGTTCCCGCCGCTCCACTCGTGAGGTCGATGGCGGTCTTGGCCATGGCGTCCTTGGCGGAAGCGGCGAGCTTGATCTTTGTGTCATCGGCGGTCTTGATGACGTAATAGGTCGCCCCATCGCTCAAGCCTCCCACCGCGACGCCGCTAGAACCCACGGAATACTTGATCGGATCTCCGTCCTTCCACCCGTGCGTCCCCACGGTAAGGGTGTCCGCGGCGGTGTCCACGACACCGTTCGCTGTGGGATCAAAGGTGAGTGTCTTCGTCGGAATCACAGTGGCGCTGCCGTCCGCTTTCACACTGGCGTCAGCGTTCGCGGAGCTGTGCAGCGTCAGCGGAGTGGCGGGGCCGGAGAAGTCCTTCAGCGCCACGGCCTCCGCCACAACGCTGGAAACATTGACCGCGATCGCGGCCGCCACTCCCACCGGACCGTCGCTCGTGCTCTGATCCCCGCCCGACTTGCCAGTGTCCATCCCGGCCGGCGCCTTGCTCTTGAGGAAATTCGCGGCCTTGTCGCTTTGCTTCTGCGAGGAGTTCTTGTCGGCGGGTTGATCCTTGGATTCACCCTTCGCGCTCGCTTTGGACAGCGTCTCGGAGCGCGCCACGGTTTTGGCGTCGAGCAAGACTCCGGAGGAACCGCTGACGTTCAGCGCGCGCTCGATCGTTGCTCTGGCGCTGTCCGTGGAAATGTTGATCGCGAGCGCGGCGCCTACGCCGACGGAACTGCCGGCGGCGGCGCCGTCGGCGGTTGTGAGGATCGTGCCGCGGTCCTCGGTCGCCCGGAGCGTCACGGCTCCCGCGAAACTCGTCGGCGAGGCCGAGGTTCCAATGCGGGCGATCGTCCGATGGTTCACCAAGGTGAGCGCGAAAGCGCCGCCAACCGTCGTTGAGCCGCCTCCGGCCCCGGCCGTCGCTGTATCCGTCAGCAGGGGCGTCGTTGTGGCGACGAGCGACAGATTGCGAACGCCGGCGACCGTCGATGCGTCCTCCAGTTCCGCCCGAGTGACGACCCCGACGATTCCCAAGGTCACCGACGCTCCGATGCCGGTGGTGACATTCCCGGACTGCGCCGATTTCGCAATCGCCACGGGGGTGACCGCATTTGTCGCCGTGAAGGAGAGATCGCCACTGCCGGCGACCACCATGCTGGATCCTGTTTTCTGATAGGCGCTGGTTTGGTCGGAGACTTTGTTGAAAGCGAAGGAGCCCGCGATGCTGGTCTTCTGGGGTGAACCTACGCCCGACGTGGCCTCGGCATTGAAGGAGGAGGACGAGGGCTTGACGGCTTCGACGGTCGTTGTCCCGACGGCCAGAGTGGGCGTGCCGCCGAGATAGGCTTCGGTCAAAACATCCGCGAGATTGACGGCTATGGCGACACCGACGCCGAGGTCGCCGCCCGAAGTCTTGGTGAGACTTCCGTCCGCTTTGGAATTCACCGAGACCGCGGAGGTCGCGCTCACCTTCAGGGCGCCCGCGGTGAGAGTAACGCCCGTCGGAGCGACATACGCTTGGGTTTGACCCGAGAGCTTGGTGAAAGCGAGCGCGCCCGCGACGGGAAGCGTGCCTTCGCTGGTTTGGGCGTTGCCCTCGGTCTTGGTCGTCGGGTCGTTGCCAGCGTTGTTCTGGCTCGAACCTTTGGGCGTCGACTTGGCGGTCGTGGGGAGATTGCTTGCGGAACCAGCCGTCACGGTGATGGCCGAGGCGTTCACGGCGGTGGTCCCATCCAGGATGGCTTGGGTCACTTCGGTCACGATGGCGGTCGCAATGGACGCGCCGCCGCCCGAGGCGCCGGCGGTGGAGCCGTCAGCCGTCGTGGTCGCCTGAACCGTGTTGGACGCATTGACGCCCAGCGTTCCGGTCGCCGTAACGCCCGCCGAGACGCGCGCCACCGCGGTGCTGGTGACTATTGAGCCGCTAACGGCCGCATCCACCGAGCTGCTTCCGCCGCTGCCGGCCGTGACGATCGCCGAACTGGTGACGTTCGAGGCGGAGTTGACTGAAATGTTGCCGGAACTGATCAACCGAGTCGCGCTGTCCAAGGTAATCTGAGCCTGCGACTGAGCCACCAGCAGCTTGAAGAGCGTCACGCTCGCGGAGGCGTTCACCGTCGAAGTCGCCGACAGGTTGATATTCCCTCCCTTGAGCGTGGCGCCGGTCACTTGGATGGAGGTGTTGGCCGCCGGGATCAGCGAATCGCCGGTTTCGGACGCTGTGAGATTGATCGCGCCAGCGAGTCCGCCGCTCAGCGTTGTGTCGACGACCGCTCCGGCGTCCACCTTGATCGTCTCTGCGTTCAGATTGAGGTCGTGCCCCTTGAGACCCAACGCGACCCCAGGGGTGATCTCAATGGTGTCGTGTCCCCCATCCCCGTTGATGGTCAGTCCGCCGCTGAATCCGGCGGCGATCGCGTTGACTTTCAGGGTATCGTCGCCCAAGCCCAGGTTGATGGTGAGGGAATGCGAGGGGTAAGGAAAAGAGACACTCTCAATTGTGCCCGACGGACTCCTCACTCGAAGGGAGTTGCTGTTGCCAGGATCGGTCTCCAGGACAAGGTCGTCGGAGAAGATCGATCCACTGACGATGACGTCCGGGCTTCCCGACCCGCTGAGGGTGATCGGCTCCAGCCCATCGTAGGTGATAAGAGAAGCTCCGAGGGCGACATGACCTGAGTGCGGACCGGTGGCATCGAAGGCCACTCGATCGTAACCGTCGCCAGCGATCTTCAGAGTATCGAACCCGCCCGCTCCGCCGTCCATAACGCCGGTGAGGCTGCCTCCCTGTTCGAGAACGAAGGTATCCTGGTTGTTCGCGGCGCCGGTCAGGTTCTCGACGTTGTGGAAGGCAAGCCCGTCAACGATTCCCGAGTCAGGTCCGGTGATCGACCATCGTGTGTCGCCGTCCGGACCGACGATTTCGTCCCGTCCGCCGCCAGCGTTGAACCTGAGATCCAGACCGTCGCGTGTGGGGAGATCCGTCTTGAGGACGAGACGGTCATCGCCGTCGCCCGTCTCAATGTGAAGAGACCGAAGAGGCCCCAGGTCGGGTCCCAGGATCAGGGAGATATCAGCCCCGGCTGCTCCGGGAGTTATGGGAGTTCCTGGGAGGAAACCTATGAGAAGCTTGGATGCGTTTTCGAGGAGGATGGGATCTAGCGAAACGCCATCGCTGGAACCCGAGATGACGATACGACCCGCCAATGAGGCGTCCACCGTCAGCACGTTCTGTTTTCCAGAAAGAGTGAAGAACCATTCATCGCCCTGACGTTGCAAAGGGTTGAAGGGCGCGGCGGAGTTTGAGTTGATCGGAGGCGGGGCGTTTGCAAGAAGAAGACTGGCGGAGATCTGCGAAAGAATATCGTTGCCGCCTTGCTCTGAACCCGGGGTTGAGGCGGAGGGATCGAGGGGATTCTTGGCAGGAAGAGTGGCCGCGTTGGGGCTCTTCGCATCGGAGGAATCAGAGCTCTGGCTCTCGTCCTGGCCGGGGGGCTCCGAACGCGTCGAAGCAGCGGACTCCGAATTCGGAGTCGAGGACTTCAGTGGGCCAGGCGTGGAGTCGGAGAAAATGTCGGCAACTGTGTCGCTCGCGGAAACCGCGAGGGTGTCGGGGGAGATGGATGAGGAGGGAGTGTCCGCATGGACCTGGACCTCAGCAACGCCGGGATCGGCCGGACCGAGCTGAGGCAACGGATGCAAAACGGTATCCCCAGAAAGGAGAATCCGCGCTTCCAGCACCTCGAACTCAAAATGCTTCACACGACCCAAACCCATATCCGCTGACAGGCAAAGGCGCTCAACTCCAGGCGGCGAGGAGGGCCAGCGTTACGACTTCCCAAAGCAAGAAAAGGAACGCGGTCAGAAGACACCATGTCGAGAGGAATGGCCAGCCGAAATTGGAAAAAAACTGAAGGCGATTGCAGGGCGCGTTCCGCTCCCCTAAGGTGCCCGCGATGCAACGGCACGGCTTAGTCTCGGAAGCGGGCCCGCGTTCAAACCCGAACGTGATTCCCGGAAGGTCTCAGTCCGAGCCATTCGATACCGGACGATCGTCATCCCTTGTTCTCACCTTCGCGACTTTTGACTTCACGAAGCCTTGAGAAGTTTTCCTACAGCCCGCGGCTTTCGATCCCACCCGAGGCGCCGGGCTGCCCCGTCGCTTTTTTTCGCGTCCTTCCTGCTGGCGCTGTCCATAGCTGACCTCCACGCCGCTTCTCCCCCGGATCCGGCGCTTTCCAGGATGATTGACCAACACAGCGTCATCCCCGTGTTCCTGCGCCATTGCACAGCCTGTCATGGGGGCAATTTGAAGGAGGCCGGGCTCGATCTCCGAACGGTGAGCGCGATTCTGCGAGCAGGAAAACAGGGATCCAACGTGGTTGTCGGATACCCCGATCAAAGCCCGTTGATTCGCCGGATCCGAGACGGAAAGTGCCCTCCGAATAAGCGCCTGGTGGAGGCCGGCGTGAAGCCGGTTTCTTCCCCCGAGATAGAAAGGATAGAAGCATGGATTGCCGCCGGGTGTCCCGAGAGCGGACCCAAGGCCGATGTCGCGGGTTCACCGGAAGATCCATTGGTCCGGGAGAAGGATCGCGACTTCTGGGCCTTTCGCCCCCCCTCCCGGCCTTCCCTCCCGGCCACAGTCCCCAAGGAGGAGGCCAGAAACCCGATCGATGCGTTTCTTCTCCGACGCTTGCGAGAGAAGGGTCTCGGTTTCTCCCCCGAGGCCCCGAAGCAGGCCTTGCTACGGCGGTTGGCGTTTGACCTCACCGGACTGCCACCGACTCCTGAGGAGGTGGAGAGCTTTCTGGCCGATGATTCTCCATCCGCCTACGAGACGCGCGTCGACCGCTATCTGGCTTCGCCCCGATACGGCGAGCGATGGGGACGCTACTGGCTGGATGTAGCGGGCTACTCCGACACAGAGGGACGCCGCGAGCAGCATCTTCCGCGGCCATTCGCCTACCGGTATCGCGACTATGTCATCCGGGCATTGAACGCGGACAAACCTTACGATCGCTTTCTGCTGGAACAGATCGCGGGCGATGAGCTTGCGGACTATCGCGGCGCGGCGGAGATCACCCAGGAGATCGAGGACAATCTCGTCGCGACCGCGTTCTTGCGCATGGGGCCGGATCCGACTTGGGCCAACATCACCGGCTTTGTCCCCGATCGACTTGAGATCATCTCCGACGCGATTGAAGTGCTTGGCTCGGGGGTCATGGGCCTCACGATGAAGTGCGCCCGCTGCCACGACCACAAGTTCGACCCGCTGCCGCAGCGCGATTTCTTTCGTTTGGCGGATTTGCTCAAGGGCGCTCTGGACGAATACAACTGGCTCAAGCCCGATCTCCGCTCCTTCGGAGGAGCGGCGAATGTGGGGCCATTGAAGGAACGCTCTCTTCCCTTCGTTAGGGTGGAGGAGCGAAAGGCGTGGCAAGCGGAGGTCGCCGCTGGAAAGAAGCCGCAGGAGCCCAGAATCGCCGCGCTCTGGGATCAGGGGGATCCGTCACCCACCTATATTTATCGTCGCGGAGACCCGGATCAGCCCGGCGCGCCGGTTATCGGAGGTGTTCCGGCGGTGCTGATGCAACCCGGAGAGAAATTCGAGGTCGCGCCTCCCTGGCCCGGGGCGGGGACGACGGGCCGTCGTCTCGCGCTGGCCCGGTGGCTCGTCCGGCCCAACCATCCACTGACAGCGCGCGTGATGGTGAATCGCGTTTGGAAGATCCACATGGGCCAGGGACTCGCCCGAAGTCCCGGCAATTTCGGACGCGCGGCGACGCCCCCGAGCCACCCCGAGCTGCTCGATTGGCTGGCCACGGAGTTTGTGCGCGAAGGGTGGAGCCTGAAGGCGTTGCACCGGCGGATCGTCACGTCGCGCGCCTATCGCCAAACGTCGGAGATCTCCGCGCTCTCCCTGCAGCGCGATCCGGACAATGAATGTCTCTCACGGATGCCGCTGCGGCGTCTCGAGGCCGAGGCGATCTGGGACATCTCGGTGTGGGTGGCGGGGCGGTTGGACGACAAGCGTTACGGGCCTCCTGTGGCGGTCGTGACGCACCAGTCGGGCGTGATCACGCCGGGGAAAACCGGCGCCCGATGGCGACGCAGCGTGTATGGGGAACAGCGGCGCCGGGACATCCCCACGGTTCTGGAGCTGTTCGACCCGGCGCAATTGAATCCCAATTGCCTCGAGCGATCGGAATCCATCGTCGCGCCCCAGGCGTTGCATCTGATGAACGATGAAGTCCAGCAGGAGCTCGCGGAGCATTTTGCGAGCAGGGTTCTGAGCGAAGCGGGACGCCAGCCGGATCGCCAGGTCGAGCGCGCGTATCTTCTCGCGTTCGCTCGTCCGCCTTCCCAGGCCGAGGCCCGGCGCTCCATCGCATGGCTCGATCGCGCGGCGCAGCTCTCGGTTGCGGCGCCAACCGGCGACGGCGGCGCGAGCGCCCCTCTTTCCGCGTTGACCTTGTTCTGCCATGCCCTGATGAATGCGGCTGAGTTTATTTACGTGGATTGATGCATGAGCCGCCGCGCGCAACTGAACGAACCCAATCCCCTCGCCCCGCCCTGGGGCTTGATGAACCGTCGCTCCTGGTGCGAGCGGATGACGGGAGGATTGTATGTCGCGGCGCTGAGCCACCTTTTCGGCGGCCAGCCTTCACAGGCCGCGGACACAAGCGACGCGGAGCCTGCGGGGCGGCCGCATCACGCGCCCCGCGCTCGCTCGGTGATTCAGCTGTTCATGAACGGAGGGCCAAGCCAGATGGACCTCTTCGATCCGAAGCCATTCCTGGATCGTCATCATGGGGAGTCCTACTTCGACAAGATCGCGGGAGAGGTGGAGAACATCGGCTCCGCGGGCAGCCTTCTTCGAAGCCCGTTTCGCTTTGAGCAGCGTGGCCAGTCTGGCATCTGGATGAGCGAGCTGCTTCCGCATCTGGCGAAGCAGGCTGACGAGCTCACCGTCATTCGTTCGATGTTCACCACGAGCATCACCCATGAACCGGCGCTCTATCGGATCCATAGCGGACAGCTTCGCTCCGGATATCCCACCATCGGCTCGTGGGTGGTGTATGGATTGGGATCGGAGAACCAGAATCTGCCCGCGTATGTCGTGCTGGACGATCCGGGCGGCATGCCCGTGAACGGCGTCGAGAATTGGACGGCGGGCTTCCTGCCGCCCGTTCACCAGGGCACTCGGTTCCGATCCCAAGGCGCGCCGGTCCTGAATCTTCACCCGTCCCGCAAGACCTCCGAAGCAGCGTCGGCGATCGAACGCGGACTCCTGCGCGAGCTCGATCAGGAGCATCTGCGGGGACATCCGCGCCAGCCGCGGCTGGGCGCGCGCATCGCCTCGTATGAGCTCGCGGCCAGGATGCAGCTGGCGGCGGACGAGGCGCTGGACGTGTCGTCGGAGCCGGAGTCGCTGCGGAGGGCGTACGGCATTGGGCAGGCGGCCACGGACTCCTATGGGAAGCGCTGTCTCATCGCGCGTCGACTGGTGGAACGGGGCGTTCGTTTTGTGCAGATCTTCATTAGCGGACAGATCTGGGATCACCACGCCGGAATTCAGTCAGGGCTCATCTCGGCCTGCGGCGGCACCGATTTGCCGATCGCGGCTTTGCTGGAGGACCTGAAGCAGCGCGGGCTTCTGGAGAGCACGCTGGTGGTGTGGGGCGGGGAGTTTGGGCGTCTGCCGATCGCCCAACTGACCGAGGACAAGAGCGACGCCAAGGCGGGTCGGGACCACAACAAGAACGCGTTCACCACCTGGATGGCCGGCGCCGGAGTGAAGCGCGGATTCGTCCTGGGCGAGACCGATGAACTGGGTCTGGCGGCGGTGAAAGACAAAGTGAGCGTCCCCGATTGGCATGCGACGCTGCTCCATTTGCTCGGATTGAACTACGACGCGCTTCATATCGAGCGCAACGGCTTGAAAGAGCGATTGACAGGAGTGACTGACGCCCGAGTCGTGCGAGAGATCCTCGCCTAACCTCAATGCCGTTAGGGCCAATGCCTGTAGGCCAAAAAGAGATTGGTGTGTAATTCACAAAGCGGGCTGGACCAGATGGGGAGGGCCAAAGGCTCGATCACAAGCCAGCCCAGGGCAACGCCCTGGGTTCATCGTCACAGCATGACCGCAAGCCCTGAAAGGGCGTCGCAACCCATTGTCAACCGAATCAAATAGGCGTTACAATTTCCGGCATGCCGCAATCACTGGCGAGGGTCGTTCTTCACATTGTCTTCAGGATTGAAGTCCATTGTGCCGCCCCGTTGGGGCTGACCCTCCCAACGACGGGCCTACCCAGGGCTTTGCCCTGGGCTGGCTTGTGATCGGGCCTTTGGCCCTCCTGGACTGGACTCGTCCGCTCAACCTCACTCTCCAAATCCGTAGGCGGTGATCCAGCACGACGCCCCACCGGAGCGGCCGGGGACATGGTAGGACGCCAGGACATGAAACGAATCCTCCTTGATACCGGCGGGCCAAAGACGAAGGCCGAACTCTCATCCTGTCTGCTCTGGCCAGTGGGGCCGATCTTGAGGCCGCTGACCGGGAGTTGCGCGTCAGGCAGGCGCCGATGAGCTCTGCCCATAAAACAAGGGCCATCGCGGCTTTGTGTCCTACTGTCTCGGAGTGACCACGCGGAGGTAGCGCTGCGGGCCGTCGAGCGGGACGGGCAGCGACGGGGTCCAATTGCTTCCACGCGCCGAGAAGTCCACCCAGCGCAGCCATTGGGCGGCGGGCAGGGCTTCGGAGTACTGAACCGAGTAGGTGTGATTGGAAACCGCGTCGAACGCCACCGAAACGCCCCCTCCTAAACCCACGGGCCTCAGCCGCAAAACGCTCAGGGCGTTCGTCGGATTCGTCCCGGCGAGATACTCCTGCAGGTTCGACATCCCATCATGATCGAAATCCTCGGACAGATTGCCCGCTCCGAATCCAAAAGCCGCCTCCCACGCGTCCGAAACCCCGTCGCCATTCTTGTCCTCCACAATCGCGAGAAAAGCCTTCGCGCTGATGAAGCCCGCCGTCCGCGACAAGTTTGTGACCAGAACGCTGAAGTTTGTCGCCGTCGCTTGAACATTCGTGACGGTGAAGAAGGAGGTGCGATCGTTGAGCACAACGAATCCTCCCGGAATGTTCGTGTCGTTGCGGCGCCAGCGATATCCGATGGGGAGCGTGGCGGTGTTGGTCACTTCAACGCTCAGGATCACGGAGGAACCGGCGATGACGGGCTGACTGACCGGGTTCTGCACGATGAGAGGATCGATCAAGAGATTCAACGCCGCCTCGACGCTCTCCACGCCTCCGACGCGATCCTGGACCGTCGCCTGATAGGTTCCGACGTCCTTGAGCTGAACGTTCGTGACAACGAGGCTCGCGCTCGTCGCCAGGTCCAGGGTCTTCCCCTGGAACCGCCATTGATAGCGAACCGGACCATCGCCCGCCGCGACAACCGTGAACGTCGCCTTGGCTCCAGGCCTTGCGTACTGGTTCGCGGGCTGCACGTAGATTGTGGGAGGCTGAAGGACGGTGAGCGACGCAACGCCGCTGGCGACCGCGCCAAACTCATTGAACACCACGACCGAATAATTCCCGGCGTCCTGCGGTCTCGCGCGATCGATGATCCAATCGGGAGCCGCGCCGGAATCCAACGGCGCCCCGTTGAATCGCCATTGAAAACGAAGCGGGCCCGGGCCGGTGGCGCCAACACTGAACACCACCCTCTCCCCAACCCGGACACTGCGTCCCTGCGGCTGGCTCGAGAGAGCCGGAGCGCTTCCTCCGATGAACTCGGTCCCGGGCGTCGACAGCGCGGCCTGCCAGTTGGCGGGGTCGTTCCCGTAAGCCAGCGGGTTTTTGCGTTGGAGCGAAGGCCCGGCTCCATCGGCTTCGGGCGGCCATGGCGCGTGATCGTTGTAGCGCACTCCATCCACGGTGATGTAAGCGACGCCGGCGGCGTCAGGCAGGTCGGGCCGCTGCAAATCAATCCGCTCGCCGCTGTCCTGAAGCGCTCCGGAGTAGGGACCGAAGATTCGCGTCTTTGCCGGAACAGTCTCCTGGGCACGGAAGGCCGCGGGCGTAACGGGAGCCATCACGATGATCTCCCCAGGGGCAAGCGTGGTGTTCAGGGGGAAATCGTATCCGACGCCGCTCAAACGCCACGTGTTGGTGGGATGCGCGGGATCGAAGAGCGGAACCGCGTCGAGGGAGATGTTCTTCAACTCGATGAACTCGAGCGCCGGGGCGGCGGGATTGTAGTGGATCTCCGTGATCACGACCGGCCCGATCAGGGGTCCGGCGTTCGCGTCGAGAGGCGTGGCCGATGTCTGCAACGCGAACTGCTCCTCTCCCGTGCTGATCACCATGCGGCCCAGCGTTCCGCCCTGCGGCGCGGCCCCGAACGCGAAGCCATGGCTGAATCCCGTGAGCCGGCCCCCGGTGTCCGCCGAGAAAATATAAACGGAATCCCCGCGAGAACTGAGCGCGAACGCGTTGGTTCCCGCGAGCGGGTTGTTGAACTCCGGTTCCGCGAACAAGGCGTAGCTGAAAGGGGCGATGGTGGTCGACGAGGGGATCGTGAATTTTCCGGGAATTGCGGGATCGTCGGTGAGGAACCAGCCGCCGATGTCCACTCGCTCCGAGGTGGGATTGAAAAGCTCGATGTAATCAGAGCCCAGAGGCGAGTGCGTCAGCGCCTCGTTGACCAGCACGCGTGGGATTGCGGGTGTTGGATCAACGGCGCCTGGCGAGCCTCCCGCCGCCCCGCTCGCGCGCCAGACAGCGGGATCGTTCATCGTTGTCGAATCGCTTCCGGCGAACACGAGGGAGAAGCCCATCTCGCGCGCGGTCGCCGGCCATGGCGCAAGAACCTCATAGGAGAATGAAAACACAGTTCCGCCCAGCGGATGCGACAGAGCGATGGTCTCGCCCGCGTTGTCGAGCTTCCCCTCGTATTTTCCGTACACCGCAACGCCAGGATACCGCTTCGCGAAGGCCGCGGGATTGCGAGCCAGGATCAAATACCCCCCCGCGGCCAGCTGAGCGTCGGCGCTGAACGTGTAGGTGATCCCGCGCGTGAATTGCAGCCCCGCGAGACGGAGCGATGTGGGCCCGGCGTTGTGCAGTTCGATGAACTCGAACTCCGCGCCGTCCGTAAGGCCGTCCGGAAGCGGCGCGTACATCAGTTCCGACACCACCAGGCGGCTGAGATCCTGCGGCGGAAAGAATGTCGCCTCCATGACCGCGCTCCAGTCCTTGCCGCTGAGGACCCGCGCGCGCACTTGTGTGGGAGCGTTGATCGCAATGGGGCCGGCGTAGACTTGAGCCGTGTCGCCGGCGGCGCCCCCCGCACGCCGAGGATCGGATCCATCCAGCGTGTAGAAGAGGGTGGCGCCCGGGGTGCCCTGGGTGATCTCAAGCGCGTAGCCCGCGGGCACGTTCCCCCCGAGCTGGGAGAACGCGGGAGGCTTCACGGCCGGGTACAGGCTGTCGTCCTTCAGCTGCTGCAAAACGATGACGGTTCTGGGCGGGAACCAATTCCGCACGATGTTCGTGATCTCCGCGTACCAGTCCGCCTCCAGATAGGGAGGCTCCTTCTTCGCGTCGCCCCAGCGGGCGGAGTACGCCCGGATCGCCCGGGTGATCTGCGACGCCTTTCCCATGAATCGTCCCACGCCCGCCTCGGAGGTCAGCGCTCCTCCATTGAAGAAGTGGCGCTGCACGTGGTCGGCGAATCGGAGGCGGTATTCGGCGTTGCGCATCAGATCCTCGTGGATCCATTGAGGATTCGCGTAAGCGAGCAGATTCTGGTTTGGGCTGGGGAACGGGCCTGTGCGATCCACCTGGCTGTTCGCCGCGCCCAGCGTGTGCTCTGCGTCCGAATTGAAAAAGATGAAGCCGCGATCCGGGTTCGTCCGGTCGCGCATCCCAAACCAGTTGTTCGGCATCGCGTTGCCCAGAAACGAGGACAGGGTGGCGTCGCCGTCGCCCGTGTAAAAAATCACGAGCATGTAATCGATCAGGTTGTCGACGTCCACCATCACCGGAAGCGCGGGATTGCGGCTCCCGTCCGCGTTGCGGCCCAGGATCGAGAAATATCGCGCGTTGGACGCGTTCGTGGAAAGCGATCGCGCCATGCTCCACAAATTGGAGAAGGCGAGCATCGTTCCGTCCGTGGCCTCCGTGACGAATCCCTGGGCATGATTCCCGCACTTCACCACGTCGTAATCCTCCTTGTTGCCGCCCAGATAGGTCGCGCCGTAGGACGCCTCGGGGCGCTCGTCCGTTTCGTAAAGGCCCCAATACTGCCCGTTCAGATAGAGATGATAGTAGCGGGACCGACGATAGGGCTGACCCAGGGCGCCGAGCGTCTGACGCGAGAACACCTCGCGCACCATCGTCTCCTGCTTCCCTATGCTCGGATCCGACTCCGTCGACCACGCGTAGTTCTGGCTCGAACGAAGATCAAACCCGTCAAATTCAGTGGCGCCCTGATCCTCGAACATCGGATACCGAAGCTTCCCCACCCCGTACTCCGAGCGGAAAAAAACGCGGAGCGAATGCTTCACATACTGAACATTGCGACTATAGCCGCCGCGAACGCGAAGGCCGCAGTTTTCCTGGAATCTCCCGGGGACGGCGTTCGTGGGATCCAACAGCTCGATCGACCCCGGCCGCTCCCACTCCGAGCCGTGCTGCAGAGCGTTGGCGTAGATGCCGCTGCTCGCGTCGAACAGATTCTCCATCTCTGTGACGATAGAGACAGAGGGGATCTGGGTGAGGGCCTCCTTCCACTCCGCAAGGGTGTAGAGGTTGACCACGTTGGGATCCATCCCGTAGTCCACGCTGTTGGCGCCCCAGGTCGCGGGGAAGTGGGGAGGCGCCGCGCCCGTGGGCGCCTGATGAATTACGTCCGCAAGAAAGAGGTACGTATGGGTGTCCACGTTGCTGGGCTTCCACTGATCACGAAAGGCCCGCGCGCGCAGGACGGTTGTGTTCGTGATCGTGATCGGCCCGGTGTAGAGTTGGCCGCGGCCGGGCTCCGGCTCGGCGCAATCGACCGAATAATAGATCACGGCGTCCGGTGTGGCCGATGTGATGGAGAGAGAAAAGGGAGCGTCGAAGAATCCGCGATCCACGCTAAAGCGCGTGTCCGCCACCTCGCCAAAATAGTACGCGCTCTCGTTTCTCTGTCCTGGCGTCGGGCTTGAAAGAAAAGCGTTCGGAGAGCTCTCGATGACGGTGGAGACGAGCTCGGGCTGAAAGAGAAGATTCCCGTCGGCCGCCTTCGTGTTCAGGACTTGAACCGCCAGGACATTGGCGCCGGGGACAAGAAGGGATCGCGAGGAGAACAAATCGATGGTTTCCGCGGCGAGGGCTTGCGCCACGTCGCGCTTCGCCGTCGCCGTCGAGTTCCACGCGGGAACGGCGGGAGCGTTCCGATCCAGCACGCGGACGCCGTTCAGATACAGGATAAACCCGTCGTCGTACCGAACCCGCAACGAGAGCGCGTTCAGCGCCGACGGATCCGTGACCACGAAAGGCAACCGCGCAAACGCTGAAGCCGTACGACCCAGCATCTGCGCCTGCAGATCGGTGCGGATGTAAGGCCGATAGCCCGCAACGTCGCTGCCGAGCACACTCACCTCGCCGAGGGAAATCACCGCGCCTTCGTTCCCGTCCCCCTGCCCTCCCGAGCCGGACAAATCGGGATCCGGCGTTCGACGGACCCGCACGAATTGTCCGATCACGGGCGAATCGGAGAGCTCCACAGCCAGTTTGTCGGGTCCCGCGGGCGCTGTGTAGCGCGCGTTCTCGGCGTTGAGAAGCGGCGATTGATAGAGGACCGTGTTGGTGTCCGCGGCCAGCACTTCCACCGTGATATCGCGCAGGCGCGAACCGCAGCAGCCGTCGCCTCGATTGTACAGCGTCACCGACTTGACCCACGCCATTCGCCCCAGGTTCAGCATCCAAAAGGGATTCGCATCGGTTCCGAGAGTATGAGTGAAGTCGGTCAGAAGCCCGTTGATGGCCAGGCCAGCCGCATAACCTCCGAGAGTGGTGGATTGAGTCGCCGTCGGCGCCGGGTTTCCAACGCGGGCGAGGTTCACGTCGGTGGACGACTTCGGAATCCCGTTCACCTCCACTTCGGCGAGCGAGAGAGTCGCGATCTCATCGGAGCCCCCCTGCCCTCCTGAGCCGGACAAATCCGGATCCGCCCTGCGGGAAACCCGGATCACCTGCCCGTCCACCGGCCCTCCGGCGAGTTGGACAAGGTCGAGAACAATGGAATCGGGGCCGGCGGGGAACAGACGCCCGGCGTTTTCGCCGTTCAGGAGGCTGGACGTGAAATTCGTCGTGGTCCTGTTCGTGTTCATGATGTCGATCGTGATGTCGCGGAGCCGGGACGCGCAGCAACCCGAGGAGCGATTCCGCAGGACAACGCTCTGGATGGAGGCGTCGGTGCTCAAGGTCACCTGCCAGAAAGGCGCGGTGTCCGTCGCGAGGGTTTGGGTGAAATCGGTCACGGCGCCATCAATCGCCAGCTGGGCGCGATTGGTTCCGACGCTCGTGCTTTGAAGAGCGGAGCCCGATCGCGCGAGATTGGCCGGGATGGCCGCGGGCTGGTTGGTGTCAAAGCCAATCGCGGCGGGCGCCCAGCCCGCGATCCAACGCGCATCCGGCTTAAAGCCGGGGCTCGCCCAGTCCGCAGGCAGGCTGGCGGCGTTTGTAGGGATCAGTATTTGGGGAACGACGCCGGCCAGCAGGGACTGGGTGATCTGGTTCTGCGCGGTCCCGAAGGACACGTCGTTGCGAGTCGCCGGGTAATCAGGCTCGAAGCTGCTGGCGACGGTCGCGCCATCGGGCTTCACCAGCGCCAGCCAGCCGCCGCCCGCGTTGAGCCGGAAATTTGTGTGCAGGTGCGCCGCGTCTGAGGCGCGATTCTTGCCTGACGCGAAGACCAGAAGATAGCCGCCTGGAGCGATCGTCACCGACGGGAAGAGCCACTTCGTGAGCTCCAGGCGCGAGTCGGTGAGCGACCAATGGAGCAGGTTGACGGGAAGCGGCGTGGCGTTCTGGATCTCAAGCCAATCGGAGAACGCGCCGTCCTCGTCCTTGAGCGTGCTCGTGTTGGCCGGCATGACCTCGGAGATAAAGACGCCGGGCGATTGCGCCTGGACCACGAGTTCAGCGGAGAGGAGTAGAAGCGAGAGGAAGGCCGGACAAGCACGTCGAGACATACAGAGATACAGGGCGATCGGATGTTCGCGATCAAGATGGACCCACTGGGAGTGAAAAGAAAGTCGCATGTTGGACCTCGGGCGCGGCCCTATCAATCCCGACCGGATAGCGCGCGGCTCGGCGTGTTCCAGGAACATCGGAGGGACGCCGCTCACGCCCGCAAACTGCATTGACCCGAGCGGAATCGCTGGCAGTGTGTCGCCAACACCACTTGCCCCTCATGACACTCGAAGCTTCACGATCGACGGCCGGTTCCAATCCACGCGCGGCGACTCTGCTCGCCCTGGCCTTGACCCTGCTCGCGGGCCGGGTGGCAACGGCGGCGGAACCGTCCAACAATCTGATCGTGGCCAAAGGCGCCAAGCTGGAATTGCTTCATACGCGCCAGGTGAAACTCAACAGCGGCCTCACCGAAGGGCCTGCCCTGGCGCCGGACGGAAGCGTGTATTTCACCGACATGCCGTTCGGAAAGGACAACGGAATGATCCTCCGCTTCGATCCCAAAACCCGGAAGACCACGGTCTTCACCGACAACTCCGGCAAGTCCAACGGGCTGGCCTTTGATGAAAAAGGGAATCTTCTTTCGTGTGACGGAGCGGACGGAGGCAGCCGCGCTATTCGGCGTTGGAATCTCAAGACCGGGCAGAGCGAGATTCTCGCCGATCGATATCAGGGCAAGCGCCTCAACTCCCCGAACGATCTTTGCGTCGATTCGAGAGGACGGGTTTACTTTACCGACCCCCGCTACAGTGGGGCCGAGCCGCGCGAACTCCCCAACGAGGCGGTGTATCGCGCCGAGAAGAATGGCGAGGTCATCGAGATCACCCGCGAGGTGGAGAAGCCCAACGGCCTCGCCCTGAGCCCGGACGAGCGAACGCTTTATCTCATCGATCACAACAACGGCGGCAACCGGCTGTCGCCCTCCGATCCCGAGCCGAAGCGCGGGGCGATGAAGATCTATGCGTTCCCGCTCAACGACCAGGGCCGCGTCAGCGGACCTCGAAAAACTCTCGTGGACTTTGGCAAGGAAAGCGGCGGAGACGGCATGCGGGTGGACGCGAAGGGGAACATCTACGTGGCCGTCCGCAGCCTCGCCCGACCCGGCCTTTTGGTGATCAATCCCGCCGGCGCCGAGCAGGCTTTCATCCCCACAGGGCCCACCAACCAAAGCGGGCTTTTCGAGGAGTGGAGAGGCATCCCGAGCAACATGGAGTTCGGCACCGGCGCGGACAGGCACACGCTTTATGTCACCATGGACAAGAGCCTCTATCGCATCCGCGTCAAGACTCAGGGACTTCCTCCGCGCTGGGCCGGACGATAGCGCATATTGTTAAGGAATCATGCTCCTGAACAACCACTCCCGCGGCGCCGCGACAATGGGGCGTCTTCCATCCGACCGCGGCTACGAGGCGGATGATCGATGGGCGCGGTTGCCTGCAGGCTATAGCTGGATGGAAGTCGTCGCGATCGCCACCGACGCGCAGGACCGTGTCTTTGTTTTTAACCGGGGCGAGCACCCGGTCATGGTCTTCAATCCCGACGGATCCTTTCTGCGCTCCTGGGGCGAGGGCTTGTTCGCCCGGCCTCATGGCATCTTCATCGGGCCCGACGACGCGGTGTATTGCACTGACGACCTCGACCACACCGTCCGCAAGTTCACGCCCGACGGCAACCTTCTCCTCACTCTCGGGACCAGCGGCCGTCCGTCGGACACGGGCGCGACCAGCGTGGACTACCGCACCATCCTGCGAGCCGGCCCGCCATTTCACTATCCCACCAATGTCGCGCTTTCGTCCTCGGGGGAGATTTACGTCGGCGATGGATACGGCAACGCCAGGATCCACAAGTTCGCGCCCGATGGTCGATTGCTTCTTTCCTGGGGCGAGCCGGGAAATGGTCCCGGCCAGTTTCACGTGCCGCATGGAATCGCGGTGGGCCCGGATGGGATCGTGTACGTGGCGGACCGTGAGAACAGCCGCATCCAGCTTTTTGCGCCCGATGGCGGATTCCTTTCGGAGTGGACCGATGTGGCGCGACCCTGTCAGGTCTTCATCGACCGCGAAGGCCATGTTTATGTGGCCGAGCTGGGTTTTCGCGCGGGGATGTGGCCCGGGGTTTCCGCTCCCTCCGCGGAGGCAACCGGCGGACGGGTGAGCATTTTCAATCGAAGCGGCGATCTTCGGGCCCGCTGGGGCGGCGGCGAAAGACCTTGCGATCCCGGAGACTTCTTCGCGCCGCACGGCATCTGGGTCGACTCGCGCGGCGATTTCTATGTGGCCGAGGTCGTCATGTCGGCCGGCGGCAAGCGGGGCCTGGTGCCGCCCACATGCCACACGTTGCAAAAATTTGTTCGACAGAAAGGCGCATCATGAAGGCTTGGCGGTTTTACGGTTTCAATGACATGCGGCTCGAAGACGTGCCCGCGCCCGTCCGGGCCCCCGGACAGGTGCTGGTCGAGCCCTTGTTCGTGCAGCCCAGTGTGACGGAGGCGCAGCTCGCGCGGGGAATCCCGACTCTGGCGCTGGATCGAATCAAGCGCCGCCTCGAGACCGAGGCGCCCGTCCAGCTTTTTGGACATGAGTTCTGCGCCCGTGTCCTCGAATCCGATGCCGCCAGCCGGTTCCACGTGGGCGATCGGGTCGCGGCGCGAGCGAAGCTGCCTTGCGGAAAATGCCCGCTTTGCAAATCGGAGCGGAGCGAACTCTGCCGCAAGGGACCGGTCATCGGATTCGACCTGCCCGGCTGCTTCTCCGAGATCGCCTCGATCCCGGAGATCGCGCTCGTCAAAGTCGACGACCGGATCTCCGACAGCGAAGCCGCGTGCCTGCAGTCGCTGAGCGACAGCGTTGCGGCGGTCGAAACGGCGCAACTCCGGATTGCGGACTCTGTGGTGATCTTCGGCCAAGGCAGCATGGGATTGGAATGCCTGCAAATCGCCCGTCTGAGCGGCGCGGGACAGGTCATCACCGTCGATGTGCGCGACGAGGCGTGCGAGATCTCCCGCGAGCTCGGGGCGGACCACGCCCTGAACGCCCGCGCCTGCGACGTCGTTGAAGCCATCCGCGACCTGACCGATGGCAACGGCGCGGATGTGGTCTTCGAGTGCGCGGGCGGCAGTCCGAAGCAAGGGCTGGCCGGGAATCAGACTCTCCTCCAGGCTTTGGAGACGACGCGCTCCGGCGGGAAGATCATCGGCGTTTCCTGGTTTGGCGCCCCTTTGCTGTTGAACATCGATTTGCTCCGCGAGCGCAGCCTCCGCTACCTCTTCCCGGATATCAGCACGCAGGCGCATCTGGCGCACACCGTCCAGCTGGTCGCCTCCGGTCGGGTTAGATTGAAAGCGACGATCACGCATGTGCTTTCTGGAATCGAGTCGGTCCCCCGCGCTTTCGAGATCACCGCGAACAAGGGGAAATACAAAGCGATCAACCCGGCGCAAGTGATGATGCGTCCGCCAGAGGCCTGAAAGGGAGTCGCCCGATTCGGATGTGGTCGCCCGCGAAACACGCTAAAGACGCGAAAGAGGCGGGACAGAAAACCGATGCTCTCACATTCCTCGATCCATTCCCATTTCGCGCTTTTAGCGTGTTTCGCGGGCAACCTCCCGGACGCCCGATGTTCCGTATTGCCCAGTGCTGACGAAATGGAAGCTGGGACATCGTCAGGACTGGAAACATTACATCGGTCATCCCGTGCTCTTTGTGGAGAGCTTTGTCGATCCACAACGCTATCGCAGCGCCTGACACGCCGCACGGCGTTTCTCGTCCCAGAATCACCACGGCGCCGACTTTGTCGGTAGCCGTGAAGCGGGGTATTGAACGAAAGCGCGCGCGCTTGCCATGGCGGCGACGCCGGGTATTGTCCGCGCGAACTCATGAACGCCACCCCACGCGAGCTGCGCGGTGTCCTGCCCGTCTTCCAAACACCCTACCACCCTGACGAAACGATCGACTACGCGACGCTCGAGCGCGAAATCCACTGGCTCCAGGACTGTGGCGCGGCCGGGATTGTCATGGGGATGGTGTCCGAGACGCTCCGCCTCTCCAGCGAAGAGCGGGAGGAACTGGCCGCGGCCGCCTGTAGATTGGGGCGCGCCCGCGGGGTGGTTGTCATTAGCGTCGGCACGGAGTCGGCAAAGCTCGCCGAACGCTACAGCCGGCACGCCGAGGCCCAGGGCGCGGACGCCGTGATGGCCATTCCTCCGGTGTCCACGGGCATCGGCGAGGCGGAGTTGCTCGCCTACTACCGCCGGATCATCGAAGCCATCCGGATCCCGGTGATTGTTCAAGACGCGAGCGGCTACGTTGGCAAGCCGATGCCCATCGCCCTGCAGGCGCGGCTGCTCGATGAATTCGGCGCCTCCCGCGTGCTTTACAAACCCGAGGCCAACCCGATCGGGCCCAAACTGTCCGAGCTCCGCGACGCCACCGACGGACGCGCGCGGATCTTCGAAGGCACGGGGGGCATCGCGCTTGTCGATTCGTACCGACGCGGGATCGTGGGGACAATGCCCGGGGCGGATCTTATCCGCGGACTCGTCGCCCTCTGGCGCGCGCTCGTGTCGGGGGACTCCGAGCGCGCCGACAGGATCCACGGCCCGCTCGCCGCGCTCATCTCCATGCAAACCAGCCTCGACGCTTTTCTCGCCGTGGAGAAGCACCTGCTGGTGCGGCAAGGCGTCTTCAAGAATACGATGATCCGAGGGCCTGTTGGCTTCCGGCTTGATGAAGAAACCACCCGCGAGGTGGATCGCCTCTTCGACCGGCTCATGGAGGCGGCGGCCTAATGGCGAACGAGCGCCCATTCCAGCGAATGAGGAATCCACGAAGCGCTATCATGAAGCGAAGGCGAGGGATGTTTGCCGAACCCCGGGAGATGGCGCATTGAACCAGCCGCCCGCCAACGCCGCGCCGACGCAAGCGCGCTTTGTTGTTCTCGCGGGGTTGTGCGTCGCCGCGGCGCTCTCCTACGTCAGCCGAAACGCCATCGGCGTCGCGGAGAGCACGGTGCGGGCGGACCTCGGCTTGAGCAAGGATCAGACGGGATGGCTGATGAGCGCGTTCTTCCTCTCGTATGCTCTCTGCCAGATCCCGGGCGCCTGGGTCGGGGAGCGGTTCGGCGCGCGACGGGCGCTTCCGGCGTTCGCCATTGTCTGGTCCATCGCGACCGCGGCAACGGCGCTGGGCAGCTTCGCCGGCCTCCTCGCGATGCGCGTCGTCAAGGGCGTGGCGCAGGCCGGGCTGTTTCCGGTGAGCACGGGAGTCATCGCCAAATGGTTTCCCAGCACGGGCCGCGGCTTCGCGGTTGGCGCGCACGGCAGCTTCATGTCCGTGGGAGGCGCGGTGGGGGCGTCTCTGACGGGGTGGCTCGTCTCGGAGGTCGGCTGGCGTTGGATGTTCATCCTCTACTCCCTGCCGGGCCCCTTGTGGGCGATCTGGTTCTGGTGGTGGTTCCGCGAAACCCCGCGCGAACATGGATCGGTGAACGCGGGCGAGCTCGAGCTGCTAGGCGTCGTGAGGAAACCGGAAGGAGCGAAGCCGCAGGATCCCCGCCCGCCCAGATCGCCCGCTCGCTTCTGGCTCCAGATCCTCACCAGCCCTGCGATGTGGTGCATCTGCGGGCAGCAGCTTTTTCGCGGGGCCGGCTACGTTTTTTTCACCAGCTGGTTCGCGACCTACCTCCAGGAGGCTCGCGGCGTCACCATCGTGAAGTCCGGATTCCTCACGATGCTGCCCCTGCTCGCGGTGGTCGCGGGAAGCCTTGTTGGAGGCTGGGTTTCTGACGCGGTCCTGAGGCGCACCGGGAGCCGGCGTCTCGCGCGACAAGGCATCGCCGGAATCTCGCTGGGACTTTGCTCCGCTCTCACCCTCTCAGCCTATTTCTTCGCCGATCCTCTGGCGGCGGTGCTCGTCATCAGCATCGGCTCATTTTTCGCGGGCGTCGCGGGGCCTTGCGCCTATGCGATCACCATCGACATGGGCGGTGAACATGTCCCGACGGTCAATAGCGTGATGAACATGGCCGGCAACTTCGGCGCGATGCTCTCTCCGGTGGTCGTGCCCTGGCTGTTGCGCGCGACTGAAAGCTGGAACCAAGTGCTCTTCTGCTTCGGCATGGTTTACTTCGTCAGCGCGCTGCTCTGGTGGATGCTCAAGTCCGAGGGCAGCGTCTTTGATCAAGCCCTGGCCCGCCCCAACCCAAAAGGATTCAACCCATGACCCGGATCGAAACCCCTCAAAGCCGCTGCCGCTTCGCCCTCGCATGGGGCGATATCACGCCGCCCGCCGACATTTATCATCGGATGTGGGGCGCGGCCAAACACGAACGCGCCACAGGAATCCACCGTCCGCTGCGGGCGACGGCGGCCGTCTTCGCCCCTGCGAACGACACGCCGTCGGCGCCCGGCGCAGCGCACCCTGCCCCGCAGGTCGTCCTGGCCCTCGACCACTGCGTGCTCGGCGCTGAGGAGCATCGGCGTCTGCTGACGCGGCTCACGCAGGTCGTCGGGCTGCCGGAGGAGGTGTTCCTCATCGTTTTCTCACACACGCACGCCGCGGGCTTGATGGGGCTGGAGCGCGCCTCGCTGCCGGGCGGCGATTTGATTCCAAGCTACCTCCAGCGCATGGGCGAACGCGCGGCGGAGTTGGTTAGAGAGGCGTTGGAAAAGCTGGCGCTCGTCGATATCTGCTACGCCACGGGTCGATGCAACCTCGCGGCGCATCGCGATTTTTGGGACGCGGCAAGCCAGAGCTTCGTCTGCGGGTTCAATCCCGCGGCTCCGGCGGATGACACCGTCCTTGTTGCGCGAGTCACCGGTTCGGATGGCGCGGTGCTTGCCACCCTGGTGAACTACGCCTGCCATCCGACCACGCTCGCTTGGGATAACTCGCTCATCAGCCCGGACTACATCGGCGCGCTCCGCGAGGTCGTGGAGCGCGAAACGAAGGCGCCCTGCCTCTTTCTCCAAGGAGCGAGCGGCGAACTGGGCCCGGTCGAGGGGTATGTCGGCGACCCCGCCGTCGCGGATCGCAATGGTCGGCAGCTTGCCTACGCCGCCCTCTCCGCGTTGACGGCGCTTCCGGCGGCGGGCACGCGCTTTCGCTACACAGGCCCAGTCGTGTCAGGCGCGACCCTCGGCGCCTGGGCTCACGAGCCATTGGCCGCCGATGAACTCGCCTCGAAGCAGGCATGGGAGGTCGCGCGCTGGAGCGAGCCGCTGCCCTATCGCCCCGGACTCCCCACGGCGGCTCTGGTTGAGATCGAACTGAAGCGCTTCCTCTCCGATGAGGACGCCGCTCGAGCCAAGGGCGACGCGACCCAGGCCTCCGAATGCCGCGCCATGGCGGAGCGGAAACGCCGCCTGCTGCATCGATTGGCTCAATTGCCGCCGGGCGAGAAGTTCCCGTTGCAAATCATCGTTTGGCGGATGGGCGACGCCCTCTGGGTCGGCGTGCAGGGCGAGCTCTACAGCGTCCTTCAAACCGAGTTGCGTCGGCGCTTCCCCGCCAAGGCCATCGTGGTGGCCACAGTCGCGGCGGACTGGGGCGCGTCCTATCTGCCTCCGCGCGACATCTACGGAACGGGCATTTACCAGGAGACCATCGCCGTCGTCGCTCCGGGCAGCCTGGAACGCGTGATCGAGTCGATCGCCGCGCGGATGCAGGAGCTGGGCTGACGAATGAACAGCAGGTTGAACACACATGAAAATCAAGAAGATTGAAACGCTGGTCTGCCATGCGCGGATGCGAAACTGGGTGTTCGTAAAAGTGGTCACCGACCAACCGGGGCTGATCGGCTGGGGCGAGGCGACGCTCGAGTGGCATACGCGCAGCGTGGTCGGCGCGATCGAGGACATCGCGGAGCTGATCCGGGGCGAAGACCCGACGCGGCCGGAGCATCTGTGGCAAATGATGCACCGGCAGCACTTCTGGCACGGCCACGGCATTGTTCGCGCGACGGCGATCTCAGGCATCGATATCGCCCTTTGGGACATCGTTGGGAAGGTCGCCGGGCTTCCGCTCGCGAAGTTGTTTGGCGGACCGGTGCGCGATTATGTGCGGACCTACTGCCATCTGGGCGGAGGAAGGATGGAGGATTTCTACGAGACGCCTGTCGACAATGCGAAGCGGTTCGCCGACCTGGCGCGCGCGGCGGTGGCGGATGGCTTCACGGCGTTCAAGAGCATGGCGGTGCCGAGCACGATGCCCATTGAGGGCCAAAAGCCGGTGCGGGCCGCCGAGGCCGCGGTGGCGGCGATGCGCGACGCGGTGGGCCCGGACATCGACATCATGGTGGACTGCCACGCCAGGCCTTCGCCGGCCATGGGGCTGAAGTTCGGCAAGGCGCTGGACCCCTACGGGCTCTACTTCTTCGAGGAGCCCTGCTGGCCGGAGTGCGTGGAGGGGCTCGCGAAGATCAACGCGGCGCTCACAACCCCTGTCGCCACCGGAGAACGCGTGACTCACCTCGAAGCGTTCCGGCAGCTTTTTGACAAGCGGGCGTGCGAGATCTGCCAGCTGGATCTGACGCATTGCGGCGGGTTCACGGCGGCGCGGCGCGTGGCGGCGTTGGCGGAGTCGCACCGGATAGCTCTCGCCCCGCACAACCCACAAGGGCCGGTGAGCACCGCGGCATCGTTGGAGTTCGGATTCTCGCAGCCGAGTTATGTCATTTGCGAAACCGTCCACAACGATGTGCCCTGGCGAGAGGACGTCGTGCAGGAGGGTTTCACCGTGGAGAAGAAAGGCCGGATTGTCCGCCCGAACACCCAACCCGGCCTCGGCATCGCCATCAACGAGAAAGCCGTGAAGAAGCATCCCTTCCAGCAGGAGATCGCGCAGCAAGTGTTCTACCCCGACGGGGCGGCGGGGGATTGGTAGAGCTGCGGTTTGTGAAGGAGTCAAACTTTATGGCCCTCGATGACAACCACCCTCAGAGGGTCGCATGCGGGCGATGATCAATTGTGTGGACGTGCGCCCAAAGCCTAAGCAGTCTTCCACCCACATCGTTATCGGGACATCAGAAGTCGATTGTCGCAATGTATGAAAGCGTCTCTTCCGCGAATCTGCAGATGGGTATTGGGCTCCGTCCTACTGTCCGCCGCTCTGGGCGCCGGGGCTGACGAGGGGACCGGCACCGTGTTGAGCAGCGTCACGCTTGGCGGTTACGTGAGCACAGGCGCCACTTTCGAGTCGCCAGCCGATACGACGCTCACCGAGCCACAGGTGATCGGACAGGCGCAGGACCTTGGACTGATTGTTATCAACAACTTTGGTGATTCTCCCTATCGTAGCGGATCTTACCCTGGACTCTCGCTGTCGGTCCTCTCGATGAGCGACGAGCAAGGGATGACGACGATTCTGGCGACCCCTTACGCTCCCGCTGGGGGCATGCCTCCCATCGCGGCGGCGGTCCCCGAACCTTCAACGATTTCGGTGGTCCTCGTGGGCGCGATGGGTTTGCTTCTCGCGCGTCGAGGCCAGGCGAGACAATCGCCAGGGTTGAAGCAGCCTTGAACTAGGGGCGAAGCCCGGCCGGATTTCCAACGGACCCGCCCATCAGCGCGCCAGCCTGATCGCAGACGGACTGATCAGGATCGAGGGTGACTTTCCCCGGACCGACTCCCTTCCCTCACTGCTTACCAAGCAGCGCGTCGCCGCGGGTTGCTCGCAGGGTGATGGCTTTATTGATGGTCATCGGTTCGTTGTAGTGGCCCTTGCGAAGAAGGACGATATCGCCCGAGCCGGCGACGCTGACGCCCGTCGCCACCGTTTGGAAAGGGCCTCCAATGCCGCCGACGCAGGCGCTGCTCCCGGTCCGGCCGGAGCAACTATTGTTGAGGTCCACGAACCATGTGCGGCCCGTGACAATGCCCGCGGAGACGAGCGAATCCGCGGTGTCGGCCATGCGATCCAGTTGGCCGCTGGTCAGCACGTTTCCAGTTCCGTCGTGATGATAGGACATCACGTTGTTGAAGGTGTTGCTCACCATCCCGATCTGCCCCAGCGACAGGTTGGGGAAAACGGCGGGAAAGGCATGGGCGCCGATCTGATCAAAGGTCCAGCATTCACGGTCCGGCAAGGTGTCGGCGACGTCGTCGTCCGTCAAACCGCAGTCCGCGCAGGTCTGGCAGCCGCAGCCTTGGGTGTGGCAGAGGCCGAAGTGATGGCCGGACTCATGGAGGACGGTCCGGGAGGTGGAGTTGTGACTGACGACCACCATCCCGCTGAACGCGCTCCCGCCGCCCGCGTCGTTGTTGATGTACATATTGGCGGCGGAGTTCCGCCAGCCAAACGCGGTCGGATTGTTGGCCACCGCCGCCTTGATGATCTCGCTGGCCGTTTGGACATCCACGTTATAGGCCTCGGAGTGGTTGGGAACATCCACGATTTCCGTGACACGGAAGTGGTAGCCACGACCGAATGTGTCGAGCAAGGTGTTGATGTCGGTGAAGGCCTGCAGAACATCGGCGTCGGTGAGCAGACTGCCGCCGGGCGGACGCGCGCCGCCGGCGCTGAGGATGAACTTGACGGACATTTTCATCTCGAGCTGCGCCGCGGCCTCGCGCGGCGAGACGAGCAGAACTCCAGCGCAGACTGGGAGAAAGAGGAGGCAACGAAGGATTGCGGTTTGCATAAGCTGAGCGAGCCATTCGTGGATTAGGCGGACGCTGGCAGGATCGCGGTCCGAATGAAAGCAAATTGAGGCATCAAACCGAGGGCGCTTCACGCCAGCCGGGGAGAACGAGAATAGGAGGAGAACCGCGGATGACGGATGACGCGGATAACGCGGATCGGAAATAAAAGACAGGATTCCCAGCTTCCCATCCGTGAGGAGTTCAATCGAGTTCTCCATCATACACGGCCTGGGTCCAACGCCAGTTCGTGAGCTCCATTTTCTTCGAGATCGAGGTCACCTTGGCGTGAGGAAACGCTTGTTGCAGTTTCCTTATACCTCTTTGTGAAACACGCGTCCCAACCAATCTGATCTCTTTTATCAATCCGACATCGCATGCATGCGTTGCGGCGCGGGCGGCCACATCTGCATGTCGATCTGAAAACTCTGCTCCCGGCCAAATCCATCGAACAATTATGTCGTGCTCCTTTAATACCTGACAGTCGCTATTCAGATCGGCCAAACGAGAGACTAACTGCACCACATCCTTCATATTCCGGCACTGTTCCGGTCTCAGTCTGCGTGGTGGATGTTGGTGCCTCTCGTAATCCTCGGCTGTGATGGTGAATAATTCCCTGAATTCCTCAGGAAAGTCATCAAGCGGCACAGTGAACGGTGCCTGAGGTTTCTTGTTTTTCATGATGATGACTTAGAATCCTGCTAATTCTTGGGAACTAAGCGAGAATTTGCGTGGTGTCGGCAGAAAACTTCAGACCACACACAACCCCCGCCCTCTGGCGGTCCACAACGAGCACCACCGCGAATTAAAAATCAAGACGCTGGTATTTATCACTCCCGAAGCCGGAGCGCGCAAGCTCGAGACCGGATATGGCGAAGCGGTTCGCATCATCGCTGAGAAACGACATGCAATCGAAGTCGAAATCGTCGGCATCTAAAGCGGTCGGTTTAGCAGAGTCTTGTAATAAGCTCAAAATGGAGCAAAGGGTCGAGTTTTTAGGATTGTTAAGAAACGCACGTGCCCTTGTGCGTCCGTGACGCTGAATCCTTTTCAGGAACCTTCGACCATGTTTGAGCACATGGGGCAACCGAAGCATAGAGGCGTCATTCAGCATGGTGAAGCGGCTCCTAGGAAATTGCAGAACGCCGCGCTGGTACAAAACCATTGCGCGCGACACGGTGAACGTAGGTTTCTCTGTGGGATATGGCAGACACCGCGTCATCACTGCGGAGTTGATGGGACAGAATTTCCATGCGCGTGCCGTCATGCAGACCGCGGAACAGTTCGGCCGTCATCCATGCTCCAGCGCAAGCGCCCACGAAGGATGTCGAAATTGCTTTCTTCGCCAGAGTTTCCGCGAGAACGCCACATTCACCCTTGCCGTGGAACTCTTGGACCAACCGAGGTTGAACCATTCTGTGCGGATTCTCTATGCCGTACGGCCATAGTTCGCGTGGGATTTTCGCCGCATCTGGGAAAGTGTGCAGCAGGAATGAATCGAAATCGTCCAGGGAACTTCCGAGCCCGCACTCAACCACGAGGTCGAAGCCGGCGTCGCCGAGGTGCCGACGCGCTCCAGCCGAATCGAAACAGCAGAGCGCGATGCGAGGTTCATCTGATTGACGCTGCGTGAGAGCATCAAAGGCACGCTCATAGATGCTTGTCGAGAAGCCTCGCGCTTCCAGCCAATCGGAGACGATGCGCGTCTTGTAGCGACCTATGTGCTGGGATTCGCACAAAAGGCCGGCGCTCATGTTTCCTTCGACTGCGCGGTCGAAGTCCTGAAGCTGGACTGTGACCTGCGACGAATCGGCGAAAGGCAGCAAACCAAGGTTCCAAGCGACCGCCTGACCGAGATGTCCGAGGCCGAGCAGCCAAAACTGCTTTGGCAGGTAGGCGAGTTCCGGCCCCTCCGCGTCCGAATCAAGCCATCCGCTCAATGGATTCCAAAATGATGCGCCGCCAGCCACATGGGCAGCCCGCACGCAGATGCCCGACGCTCGGAAGAACGCCTTCGCGACGCCGAGAGCGCCCGCGAAGATTCCTCCCGTGGCGAAGTCTGATCCGCTCGGCGGGGCAATCATCTCATCGGCGGGAATCACACCACCGCGCCAGCCAGTCGCCAGCACACGCAAGTCGGTTGAGGTTGCGGGCGAAGAGTCTGGCCCAATGAGCAATACTTCGCCGGATTGAGGCCGGCCATTGACTAAAAGTGCGCCAAGGCTGCGGACAATTTCGTCCAGAGACAGTGCTCCAGGCCACGGTAAGAGGCATCTGACTGACTCCGGCATCGAAACAGATGTGCCGCCGTGAAAAGCACGTTTGCCGCAGTTTACTGCGGTTAGCAAGGCGGCTTGGAGTGCAGAAGAATTGCGAATACTTGCGTCACAAACCAGGTGAAGCCGCAATTCACTCAAGATGCGGAGGGACTCATCGTAGCCGACACTGCGCTTGAGCATGATGGCCTTGGCCAGCCGGCACAGATTGTTCTCGTTGAGACTGTCAGTTGTCATAAACCAGAGAGTCGCACCCGTCCACCTGTCGGGAGCCAGCGCTTCCAGCGGTGGCGGCCGAGATATTCATGGATTCCTACGCCCGTAAGCGTGGATTGAGGACGTTGAGCGTAATCAGGAACGATGAGCGAAACGTGTCCTGGCTGGTTGATCATTGGGTTCGTCCGATCAGAAAAACTTTGTCCTGTCCACTCGTGGGGGTGGGTATGAACGTCGGCCAGCACTTGCAAACAGCGCTCCCTACAGAGATTCCAGAGATTCACAAAGCCAGAGCCATGAAAAGTAATGATCCCGGTTTCGAGCGCCACAGAATCCAAATCGTCAAAGCACACGAATTCCGAGACGATAGAAGTGCCGGTGCCAGCCAGCAGAAATGCCCCGCTTTCTCGACGGCTTTGTCCTCGATTACGCAGTTCTGCAACCACCCGCCCCCACAAGCTGCGTGGGATTTCCAAACCAGTCGGCTCATTCATGGATGCCCTCCAAGCAGTCGTGAACGAATTCGAGATAGCGAACGATGGTGAAGTCCGGTTGCCACCACCAGCGAGGGAACTGCTGCCGCCATATCTCGTGGCCAATCATAGCCAACCGATCGCATGGAGCGTAGAGCGCGGAAGGATTCCATGACGGTTTGAACACGCGCGATACATTCACTTCACCCTTCGGCCAACGCTCAGGAGCCAACGGCTTGTTCTCCAGGATGTCCCAGGGACAAGCCGTGGGTGCCTGCTGCGGGTAGCCGTCCACCGTGAAACGAAGGTACATCCGGCCGTCGGTGATGAATCGCTGATCCACATCGACCCATAACACAGCGTGCGGCCAGACCCCCACTCCGTCTTGTTGGTGCAATCCCCACTTTCCCAGAGAAGCGCCGAGTTGAAAGGGCGCCTGCTCCAGATGGAGCCGGAATAGGCTCTCGTCGGGACTCGCCATCATCAGCCCTCCACCCGCACTTTCGGGACAAGGCAGAGATCCACGGCGCAAACGCGAGGACGGTTATAGCAGCCGATGTGACTGTCCGTCGGCAACGGCTGATTGGCGTCGCACTGGAGCCGCAACTCCAGTCCTTGAGCATCGGCGCACGCGAGGCCAAAGGCGCTCGCAGCCCATTTGAGCACGCGAGAGACACGGGCGGATGGGGCGAAAGCTCGTTCCTTGGCCGCGCCGTTGTAATGGACTTTCACTTCCACACGCCGGCAACAATGGCAGTGGAGTAAGTGACGGTGGCCCACCCCGGCGTCGCACAGACGCTGATTGAGTTCCAAAGGCTCGTCGTGGTTATCGAGGAAGAGCAACGTCTCCTCGCCGTTCTCGCGCTGGAGCAGACCAGCGTGGTGGATTTGGTTGGCGAGTTCGCCCACCGAAGCGTCCTCCACGATGGAGACCTGCATGGGCTCAACGGAGTGCGCGAGGTGAACGAAGAGGTCGAGTGTTTTCATACCTATTGTCGGTGCATTCTTGAGTTTGTCGCCGCAGAACTGACTGCGGTTCACCTCTTGACTCGTCTGCGCCTTATCGAACGGACTAACGCCACATCGAGATTTTTCTGAATTTTCTTTGGTCCGTTTTTACCGGCCTTACGAGTATGCTGGTAGAAGAGCTTGAAGCATGGTGAGCACCACGAAAACAGTGCAGCCGGACGAAGACCACATAAAGCTGGGGTTCCTCGGCTCGTACGAAGAGCGCGCCGAGGCACTCGAGCAGCTTTGGCAAATGTACTCATCCCGCCTGACATCGTATGTGGAAGGTGAATTTCCGGCTTTACCCAAGGATTTGGTCGCCAATGCGGTTCTTGATGCTTACCGGCAGTTGTTTTCAAAGGTTGAAGCGCAGGATTTTGACTTGGACAGGCCATTGGTGAACTGGTTGTTCAAGACCTGTTGGCGCCGCGCCGCTGATGAGAGGCGAAAATACGTGAGACGGCCGTTGAACTCCGCAGAACTGTTGGATTGCATCGGCAATGACCTGGAGGGAACAGAAGTCGGGTCCGACTGGCAGGAACTGGCTCGGCAAGATAAAGCGAAAGAAGCAGCCGAGGAGTTCCGCCGCTTTCTCCTGACGTTGCCAGACGTACAACATCAAGTGGCCCAGGTCGAAGCGGATTTCTACCCGGACAAGCCCAATCGTGAAGAGATTTGTGAGGAAATCTATCGTCGAACCGGAAAACGGCCGACGGTTGTGCAAGTCAAGAGCGCCCGTGCGCAGATTTGGCAAAAACTTCGTTCATTTGTCGAACGTCGAAAGAACAGGAAGAACGTATGAAAACGCCGCCTCAACAGGACCGCGAAGACCGGGCTGTTGATGCCCTGGTCGCGGCCGCTCTGCGTCAAGCAGAGTTCAACGAACCCAGCGACGAGGAGATTCAGAAATTCCTCGCCAATGTCCCGCCGATGTCACCGGAAGGGAAAGCAGCCCTCGATGCTTTGGGGCCGGATATTGTCCAACGCATCACCCAAGCATCATCAAGGCAGTCACCATCCGCTCGCGCCACACAGGCCGAAGAAGAACTCTCGCCTCTCTATATGGCGATGAATCGCAAGAACGCCTCCGGCGAGATGGATGCTCGCACCAAGGAGGAACTGGAAAAGAAGCGCAAGGAAGCACTCGAACGCATCAAGAACCGCAAGAAGCAACGCGGCAAATGAAGATTGGCGAGGTCGAGCAACAGGCGGACGATGTTTTGTCCGCCTACGAAGTGTGTACCGCTCCGGTCGATGTGCTGACAATTGCAAAGGCAGAGGGAATCGAATTGGCCGAAGGTGACTACGCGGAGCCGTTCTGTGGCCGCATCGAATACCATCGCGAGGTCGGAAGTTTTGTTCTGTTCCATCCCCGGCTGGAAACGGCCAGGAGCTTGGGCCGCGCTCGATTCTCGATTGCGCACGAGCTGGGTCACTATTTCCTGGAGCATCACCGTGCGATGCTCATGTCGGGAGGAAGCCACAATTCCACCAGCGATTTCATCTGTGACGACGCTTTGGAACGCGAAGCGGATGGATTCGCGGCTGCATTGCTGATTCCGTCTTTCGCGCTTCGACAACGACTTGCGCGTCGCCGGTTTATGACCTTGCGCGAAGTCCTCGCGCTGGCGCAGGAATGGCAAAGTTCCGCCACGAGTGCTGCCATCCGCTACGCCCGCTTCACGTCGGAAGCGTGCAGCGTTGTAGTTTCGCAAGACGGTATCGTCCAGTTCTACTCACCGTCCGATGAAGCGAGGGCGATGGGGTTTGGCTTCTTGCGCAAGGGAGCGCCCGTTCCTTCACGCTCGAAAACGTTCGACGCGGGGAAGCCTGATGTCGCAAATGACATTCGCGAAGGCACAAGCAACACCGAGGACTGGTTCTCTGAGCGACGATTCCACCGGGAGCTTTGGGAAGAAGCTTTCCCCCTTGGCGGCACCGGCATGGTGCTTACGCTCCTTGCTCTGAAAACAGGGCCGGACTGATCGCGCGCGACCGATTTAACCAAACCGCTTGCACTTTCTGCGCGGCGTGATACAAAACGCCATTCCTTCCAGCCACACGGTCAACGCAACCGAGTTGCGATAACGGGACCGGGTGAATACGGAAGGCGGCCATCGGCAAACGACACCAATGACCAAAACCAAGCAGACCTTGCACAAGGGAGATGGCGTGACCCAGCTGGCTCACGAGACCAAGCGTTGGATTGCTTCCAGCAAAGGCCAGGAAACCATTCGACGAGCTTTGGCCGCAGCCAACCGCACGACTCAGCGCCTGGCGGAAGTCCGCAGTGTCAGTCGCGAGGCGTTGCACGAACCAGTGACTCGGTGATTCCCTCATGGCCAACGCGTTCGAGGTTGCACCTTACTCCATCGACGCGTTGAAACGATTGCTGCGTCGGGGCGCCAGAGCGTCGGCGCTTGTAGTAAGCCGCAAGCAGCACACGCAGTACTTCCGAAATTACTTCAAGGCACTCAACGCGAAGACCATCGTCTCCGAGGCCGACTACATCGATCGGGATTACCTCGAAGACTTCGCCGGGTACTACGTTCGTTGCTTTCCCAATTACGCCCGGCGTTGCCGGCGGCTTCACTTTTTTGATTTCACTTTCTCCAAAGCGGACTTCACGAACCTGCTTGCTTCGCAGGCCGACAAAAAGACACTCGCGCGCTTTCAGAAGGGCTACTTGGGATTTCTCGTTGTCAAGCCACTGCCGGAAACCATCATCGGGCGCACCTGTTTGCGAACGTATATCGAGAAGGACGAGCGCTGCTTTCCAATTACGCGCCACTACGAGGCCAATCTTTTCGGCATCCCTCTGACGGTCAAGTCGCTCGCTTACCAAGAGCAGGACCGCGTGGCTGCGGCTTGCGCGACGAGTGCTCTCTGGTCGGTCTTCCACGGCACAGGGAAGCTCTTTCATCACCACATCCCGTCTCCAGTCGAGATTACCCGTGCGGCCAACGTCTTTGTTCCCTCGAGCAGCCGCAGTTTGCCGAGCAGTGGACTCAGCGTCTTCCAGATGGCACAGGCAATGCGCAGCGTGAGCCTGGAGCCGTATTACGTGAAGGCTTCGAACGATTACGTCCTCAAAAGCACTCTCTACGCTTATCTGCGCGGGCGAGTCCCCGTGCTGCTGGGGATCGACCTTTATGAAATGGAGAAAGGAAAGGCCCATTTCGACGGCAAACATGCTGTCACAGCCACCGGCTTTCGCCTTGAGAAGCTCAAGCCGGAGCCTCATGGCGACACTAAATTTCTTCTGCGTGCCTCTCGGATGAACAAGCTCTACGCGCACGACGATCAAGTGGGACCATTTGCACGAATGATCTTGGATGGTGTGGAAGTAATGACCCGGTCCACTGGTAAGCAAACCTCGTTGACCACCTCATGGGTGCCGCGCTTCGGCGATCAAATTCGCGCGGTTCCCGACGTCATGCTGGTGCCGCTGTACCACAAGATTCGCATTCCCTTTGACAGGGTACATGATGCCGTGGTGCGCTTCGACAGCTTCGTGGAAGAACTCCGAAAACTAGCGCCAAACGTGCTTCGAGAAAGATTTGAGTGGGACATCTACCTGACCAATGGCAACGAACTCAAGAGCGAGATTCTGAAAGCGGACTCCATCAGTGGGAGCGAGAAGCAACAAGTGTTGTCCCAGCCGATGCCTCGCTTCATCTGGCGTGCCGCCGCGCGATTCGGAGGGACAACCATTCTTGACCTGCTTTTCGACGCCACTGATATCGAGCAAGGAGACTTTTTTGTTCGCGCAGTTGAATATGATACCGGTGTCTCAAAGTTCTTCCGCCTGATTGCACGCGAACGCTCTCTACTGCGTTTGTTTGATCTTGGAGGCGAATCCCGGATTATAAATTGGTTTGCCAAACAACAGGCGTAGTTGCCGTTACTCCCGTAGGTCTGATCCGCCCTTGACCAACGCGCGCTTCGTTTGGCGACTGTGCTAGCGACCAGTTCATGAGAATGAGAGGAAAGTAAGCAGGGAATTGGTTGACCGCGCTCCGGGGAATCGTGGAAAAAAGTCTCCCACGTCTTGCGAAGCCGGACCGGCGATCACACCAGGAGGGCGATTCATTCGCGATCCCCGCTGTCCGTCGTCGCACCGGCTGCGTCAGATGGGGGAGGCAGGAGCGATAGCGAAGCGACGAGTCACACCAGGGTTCTCATGAACTCATAGCTATGGAACGGCCCAGAAGTTTGCAATTTCGAAAAGCCTTACAGCTCCAGACCTCAATCGTCACACCAGCGAACGGCTTCTCAAGCTCGGGGAACACAAAGTGATGGCGTTGCTCCTGTCCTACAAGCTCCGGAGCCGGAAGAATTTCACGCGCTCATTGACCTCGATGGTCACCCGGTCGATGCCGCCCGATGCGACGGCAGGCTTCGTAACGCTGATCCAGGAGTCGGGCAAGAGATTGGTGGAACACTCCAGCACAAACCGGTCGAAGACCTCCGGCCACGAGATGATGACTTGCTGGCCCAAGCGCTGAACGGACAGTTGAGGCAGTAGCGGCGCACTGTCCTCAGCGGAATGGAAGCCATCCTCGGCCTGGAGAATCACCCGGGCGTTGCTCTCGGGCGCCGGAAGTGAAGCCAGGCTCACGGTGAGCTGGGTGAGATCCGCATCCGTGACGAGCAGGTAGCGATCGGCCCCGTTCGGCGAATACAGAACGGAGTAGCGGAGCGAATCGCCATCCGGATCGGAGCCGCTCCAGCGCAGGCGCACCGCCGCGTTGGTCTGTTGCACCGAAAGGATCCGGACCGCAGGCGGAGCAGCGCTGGACGTGGCGGAAGCCAGCGGCGCGCCTTCTTTGAGAAGTCGGACCGAATGCGTGTTCGGCGGGAGATCGAGGACAAAATTGAAAGCAGACGAGTCCAGCGCACGGTCGCCGTCGAAGCCAAGATGCTGCAGGAAGGACAAGGTAAACGGGACAGTGCCGACGACATTGTTGGCCTGGTCTCGAAACTCAATCGCATACGGACCCGGCTGCGGCGACTCGAAGCTAAACGTCGTGGTGGACACGATGAAGGGATCGAATGCCGCTTTGCCAGCCTGGCTGACCCTACCGGAAATCAAAATAACCTGGCGCGGCGGCGCGGCCACCAGATCGAAAGCTTGCTTCCGCCGTTGCAGCTCCTTGGTCAGCCGGGGATAAAGATATTCGTAAGCCGATTGGCGAGTCCAGGCGCGGACATCCCCACCTCCCTCGAGCGCAGCCCCAATGCCAGCCGGAACGGCGGAGCGACCCGTACCACTCATGTATCCATAAACCGCTCCCAGGGCGATGGGTTCAGGCTCAGGTTGCGGCGGATTTTTGCTGGCATCCACTGTAATGAACACGCCGGCGCCAGCGTCCGAAGTCACCGGAAGATCGTCATCACGTTTCTTCAGCACTGGCCTCAGGCCGCTGACATCGAAGGCCATCTCCTCCTCCAGAATATAGTACCCCGCAGAGGTGCCTTGGGCATCCATCTTCTCCCCATGGGCTGCATTCACTCCCCCCCCGGAGCTCGGGTTCGCATAGTCATCTCCAAAGCCCTGCGTGTGACCAATCTCGTGAGCCACCGTGGACCCGATGATCACCGCATTGGGTCGGAGCAGAGTGGGATCGCCGCTGGGGATGCGGTCCAGGGTGATGACAGTCTTGGGACTTGGTTGATTGCGCAAGGTAAAGCCCAGCAAGGAAACCCCCTCATCCTTTCCAGCGGGAGCGTTGTTGGCGCCAACCACATTGTTCGCCACGGCCAGGACGAAGTTGTTTTGAGGACTGGTCTGCCCGTAAAGATTGGTCACAGCCTTGTCATTGCGGAGAATCTGGCAGAGGAAATGTTTCTGGAATCGACTCAGGTCGTTGCAATCCAGCTCACTTCTCCCATCAAGGTCATATCGAGGCAGGACTGTGACCTGCACGTGCTCCTCGTCCACGGGATAGACGCGGCGAAGAAAGTCACCGGCCTGCTCCAGCAGGACCCCATCAGCGGTATCCGGACCAGGGGCCGGGGAATCCTCCGGGCCAATCAGATTGCCTTTCCCGTCGTCAAGACCCACCGGGAGGACGAAAATGTTGATCTGCACGCTTTCGCGAAACAGACACGTGAGCGTGTCGGTCATCTCAGGAAGGACGCCGGCGCTTCTCGGAGAAACGCGAACAGAAAAGGTATGTGTACCGGCGGTAAGCAGTCGGTTTGCGGTGTCGCCGGTGATGAAAAAATTGAGACTATCCTCGGCTCGGCGACGCTGGCCCAAAGTGAAACTGTGACCCAACGGATAGAACTTTCCGCTGCTGCGAAACAGCTCATCCGACGCGCAGCTGCCTGCGTCGCCATCGACGCACAGGGAGGCGTCCACGTCAGCCGTGGGGCCGTCGACACCGGTGTCACCAAACACCCGCACCACCAGGTCCTTTCCCGCGACCAGCGCATAACTGCACCCGCCCACGAGCGCCGGCTGACGGTTGAGAACTGTTTGGATCGGCACCGTGCGAATTCTGGAGATAAGAAACTCAGCGGTCACGGCGCCGACATTATCGTCATACCAACCTGCAGGGAGGGTGCCGCCGCAATGATCGGGGATGCCCAGGAAAAGACGCGTCGCGTTCGTGGGAACGATGAATCGTTGAACCTGTCCCAAGGCCGTCAGCCCATCTCCAATATAAAAGACCTGGCCGATGCCAGGCTCCAGGTTTGTGAAGGCGAGGCTGATCGCGGCGAAATTGATGGCCGGTGGCGCCGGGTTCACGGGCTCGATGTCTGAGAGAAAGACCCCCACCAGGCAGGCATAGCGTTGAGCCTCAAAACCCGAGATACCATTCACGGGGCTGATGATAAAGCCACTGGGTCCGCTGTCGGATCCATGCCCCTCCGGCAAAGCCGCGCCGCCGAACGCTACATCAATCGTGCCGGTAACCTTGGAGAATGTGAGCACTTGTCCGCAAGCGGCAGGAAAGGAGAACGAAACGGGCGGCAAGCCTCCTCCTCCACCCGTTTGTGGCGTGTTTTTGGGTGATGAGTGCCCCGCCCCAAAGATGTTGCAGCGGGCATCCACCACGAGTGTAGCTGCATGAAGACCAGGAGTGAAAGACAGAGACAGAGCTGATCCCAGGAAGGCTGAAGTCGCACCAACGCGGGTGACTTTGACGCTCAGGATCCTCAGGAGAGATCTTACGAGGCCATTTCTCATAAGCGACACTTTTGAATTACATTAACGTGCTCAGATTTCGTGCCCGCTGTCAAAGCACGAGTGTCGTATGCGAGAAGAACCTCATTTGGAGGGCTGGCGCGCGGAGGCGTAGCGACACGGGAAGTCTGCCGAAGCCCGACCCCCGCCCCAGGAGCTTCGGCGGGCAGCCTTGCTCTCACTCGGCTTCCTCCATCGCCAAAAGCGAAGGGGCACAAGCGAGCGAAGGAGGAACAGGTGGAAATCTCGAATCTCTGGAAGGGGGCTTGCCACAAGCCGTAGCAACAGGGGAGGTCCGTCGAAGCCCGCCTACACCCAAGGGGCTTTGGCGAGGCGCCCTTGCTCACACTACGTTTGAGCGAAGGCTGGTGCACCCACCAGGAGTTGAACCTGGAACCTTCTGATCCGTAGTCAGATGCTCTATCCAATTGAGCTATGAGTGCAAAACCGAGGGGCAGAAATTAGTGACGCACTCCCCGCGGGGCAAGTGCTATTTTCTCAATCCCCATTTTCTCTCCGCTTGTTTGCCCCCGGCGTCCGACCGGCGCCGGGTCCTCTCACCTCACGTAAACAGGGTTCGAAAACACCCACGGCCTCTGCTCGCCATCGAGTTGGAGCCAGGCCTCCAACCGGTAGGCACCGGCTTCCGCGAGCGGGAACTCGAATAACTCCCTGCCCTCCGACCTCGCCACTTCCTCGCCGTGTCGCAGCAGGCGAATGAGAGCGGGGACGGGCAACGACGCCTTCAACTTCAGGCCCGGGACCCACTTCACCTCGTCGCCCATCAGTCCGACACGCTCGCCGCCGGCCGTCAGCGCCTCAAAGCGAAACCCGGTCGCATCGCACATCCAGTCATGAGCGACGAACGCGCGGCCGGCCTTCAGCGCGGCTCGGACGGACGCTTCGTCCAGCTCCGCTGCCAGCACATGTGTGCTGACGTTGCGGAAGGATCTGTAATACGGATCCATGTCCACCTTCGCGAGAAGGTCGCCGGGCTGATGTCCCTTTGTCAGTTGTCGGATGCCGGGACGCAACAAGGCCTTGAACTGTTTCAGATCGGAGTCCTTGTCGACAATCGTGCCCAGCGCCACCGTCTCGGCATCCACCATCTTCATCACGAAGACTTGATTGTGGTGGCAGTCGTTTGCCGCGATTCCGGTCAGCCGCCTTGTCCTGGTCCCCGAGTCCCATTTCTCGAGGTAGATCTGCGGATAGTCGCACTGGAACGCGAGCGTTTCATCCGGATACAGCCGCACGGCTTCCTGGAGTTCGGCCAAGCCTTCAGGATCGGTGAGCTTCATGGCGAGAGCGATCAATGATCCGGGATCCCGCTTCGCGTCCCAGTGGCGGTTGTAGATCTCCAGCCCGGTCAGGCCTTCGAGCGAGTGATCGGGCCGCTCCTCGATGTGGGACAGGAAAATCAGCCCTTCGCCTCCGGCCACAGCGGTCACGAAGTCTGGAGTCGGCAATTGCATCTTGTCCAAGATAGACACCATGGGATGGATGTCGAATCCCCGGACCTCCGAGCCCGGAATGAACAGCACTCCTTCTTTCAATCCACGCCAACGTCCGTCGATAAAATCACGCGGCGGACGGAAGTGATCCGCAAGGAGGATCGCGCTCACGCCCGCTCTCTTCGCGTCCGCGAGCATTTCAGGCAGCGTCCCTCCCGTGTGAGCCGAGTCCTCGGCGTGCGCGTGGAGAATGCATCGGTGATCATGGAGCCCCGCCATGGGCGGTGGCGAGGCTCGCCGGGAGCGAAGGCGCTCGGCGTCTTCGTGCGCGGCCCTCAGATGAGCGAGGGCGAGACGCTCCACGTTCGAGCGCTGGCGCGCCGGCGCGCGTCCCGGTTCCGCCCCGCGCAGCGACGCGGAGTTCAAGAGCGCGAGAGCGATGGAGGCGCCCACCGCGGCGGCGATTCTGTGAGCCATGTCGACCAGCATGGCAAGCCGCGGGGTGTCCTGCCAAGCGCTGGCATCGCCCTCGAATCGGAGAAAAAGGTTTGTCCCATGGGCCGTTTCCAGAGAAGCTGCGCGGCCTTATGCGTCGGGTGAATATAGGTCTGGTCGGCGCGGGAACCGTGGGCGGCGGGGTGTATCAAGCCATCCAGCGGAACGCGTCGCTCATGGCCTGCCGATTGGGCGTCTCGCTGCGAATCCATCGCGTGGCTGTCCGCGACATTCGCCGCGCGCGCGACGTCAGAATCCCCCGCTCGCTGCTCACCACGGATTGGAAGCAACTGACGCAGGATCCCCGGATCGATATCGTTGTGGAGCTCATGGGCGGGACCTCCACGGCTCGCGAGGTCGTCGCCTCGGCCCTCCGCGCGGGCAAGCCCGTCGTTACGGCCAACAAGGCGCTCCTCTCGGCGCATGGCGAATCCCTCTTCTCGATCGCCCAGCAGCGCGGCGGCAATCTGTATTACGAAGCGAGCGTCGCGGGCGGCATTCCGATCATCAAGGTGCTGCGCGAAGCGATGGTGGGCAACCGCATCACACGGCTCTACGGCATCGTCAACGGCACTTGCAATTACATCCTCACCCGGATGAAGCGCGAAGGCGCCGACTTCATGGACGTCCTTCGCGACGCGCAAAAGCTGGGATACGCCGAAGCCGAGCCTTCCCTCGACGTCGACGGCCACGACGCCGCCCACAAGACCGGCATTCTCGCCTCGCTGGCCCACGGCTTTTGGGTGAACCCCGCCCTCATCCACACCGAGGGCATCCGTCACATCACGCAGCGCGACATCGAATTCGCGGGCCAGCTGGGATACACGATCAAGCTGCTCGGCATCGTGAAGGCGCGGCCCGGAGTCGCGCGGGCGGCCAATCGCGTCCAGGTTTCCGTCTATCCCGCGCTCATCCCCAATTCGCACGTGCTGGCGAGCGTGAACGACGTTTTCAACGCCGTGTTCCTCCGCGGCGACATCGTGGGCGACACGCTTTACTACGGTCGGGGCGCCGGCCAGGACGCGACGGCCAGCTCCGTGCTGAGCGACCTGGGAGACGCCGCCCTGGACTTGCTCCACGACTCCCGCCGCCGAGTCCCCGCGTTCGTGGCCCACCGGGAAGGCGGACTCATGGTGCCCATCGATGAAGCGGTGTCGCGCTATTACGTCCGGCTCGACGTGATCGATCGTCCCGGCGTTCTCGCCCGCATCGCCGCGATCCTGGGCCGCGCGAAGATTGGCATTTCCTCCGTCATTCAGCCGGAGGTCCACGGAGGCGGCGGCGTGCCCCTGATCCTGATGATCCACGACGCGACCAACGCCGCGATGCGGCGCGCCCTGACCAAGATCTCCAGGCTGTCGGTCGTCCGATCGCGGCCTTCGCTCATCCGCGTGGAGAGCTTCGACTAGCCCACGCCCTTTTTTATGTCAGCCCCCCACACTTCTTCCTGGCCTGGCGTCATTCAACGCTACGCAGAACATCTCCCCGTCACCGCCGCGACGCCCATTGTCACTCTTCTTGAAGGCAACACGCCATTGATCCGCGCTCCGCAATTCGTGGAGGCCATCGGGGGACGCTTCGAGCTGTATCTCAAATACGAAGGGCTCAATCCGACCTGCTCGTTCAAGGATCGCGGCATGACGCTGGCGGTTTCGAAAGCGAAGGAGCGCGGCGCGGAAATCGTGGTGTGCGCCAGCACCGGGAACACCAGCGCGAGCGCCGCGGCTTACGCCGCCCGGGCGAAGATGCGCTGCGTCGTGCTCCTGCCGAACGGGAAAATCGCCTTGGGCAAACTCGCGCAAGCCTTGATGTATGGCGCGACCACGCTCGCCATCGAGGGCAACTTCGATCAGGCGCTGCAAATTGTCCGCGAGCTCGGAGAGACCGGGAAGGTGGAGGTGGTGAACAGCATCAACCCGGTCCGGATCGAGGGACAAAAGACCGCCGCGTTCGAGATCTGCGACGCTTTGGGCGACGCGCCCGATTTTCATTTTCTGCCAGTCGGCAACGCGGGGAACATCACGGCCTACTGGAGAGGCTACCGCGAATACCAGATGGCGGGAAAGAGCGACACCCTGCCCCGCATGTGCGGCTGGCAAGCCGCGGGGGCCGCGCCCATCGTCGACGGGCATCCCATCGAACACCCCAACACCGTCGCCACCGCGATCCGAATCGGCAACCCCGCCAGTTGGCAGGGGGCGACGAACGCCGTGAGCGAAAGCGGCGGATTGATCGACAAAGTCACCGACGAGGAGATCCTGCACGCCTACAAGCTCCTCGCCCGCACCGAAGGGGTCTTCGTGGAACCGGCCTGCGCCGCGCCGCTCGCGGGGCTGATCAAGGCGATCGAGCGACAGCTCATCCCGGACGGCAGCCTGGTCGCCGCCACCATGACCGGCCACGGACTGAAGGATCCCGACACGGCGCTGAAGACCGCTGGATTCGAACCCATCATCGTGGCGCCCGAGCGCGACGCGGTGATGCGTGTCATCGGCCTCTGACATTGAGTTCCTCTCCGCCAACCCTGAGCGCATCGACCGCCGCGCGCGCCTCGGTGGAGAAGTTCTGGCGCAACCTCGCCCGCCCTTTGCTCAACGCCGGGAGCACTCCCTGCTTCCTCTTTTCATCAGAGCCGCTCGCGGCGGGTCTTCGCCTTCTGGAGTCGCAATTCGCCGGGCTTCCCGCGACTCATTGGCTGTCCGTAAAAACCCAGCCTCTGCCCGCGCTGGTGTCCTGGTGGATCGACCAAGGCCGGCCTGTCGAGGTGGTCAGCGAGCTTGAGATGGAGCTCGCGCTTCGGTTGGGATGCCCGCCCGAGCGCATTCTCGTCAACGGCCCCGCCAAGCATCGATGGCTGTCCCGCCACGCGCTGCCCCGCCTCAACGTGAACTTCGACTCCGTTCGCGAGCTGCGCGAGCTCGCCCCCTTGGCCCGCGGACTGGGCTGGCGATGCGGGCTGCGGATGTTCACCTCGCAGGAGTTCGACCCGGAATCACCGGGTTTCCCCACGCAGTTCGGCCTGTCGCCGGAGGAGCTTTCGCCGGCGTTGAAAGCGATGAAGAAGCATCGACTGCGGATCGAGACGATTCACTTTCATCTCCGCACAAATGTGGCGCGGGCGGATGACTATCGCCGCGCGATGGATGAGGCGTTGGGCTTGGCGGCTGAGCGGGGACTCGCGCCCTCGGTTCTGGACATCGGAGGAGGTTTCCCCGCGCCGGACGCGCGGGGACGCGCGGGGAGGCGGCTGGACGCCGAGTTCTCAATGCGAAAGGTGGTCGAGGCGGTGCGCTCGGCGCGCAATCGGCATCCCGGCATTCGCGAGATCTGGCTCGAGAACGGCCGCTGGCTTTCCGCGAGATCGGGGGCGTTGCTCACCCGGGTTCTGGATGTGAAGGAGCGCCGTGGGCATCGCAATGTGATCTGCGACGGCGGACGCACGCTCCAGGGCCTCGTTTCGCTCTGGGAGCGTCACACCCTCCTCGCCCTGCCCCGTCGCCACGGCGCGGAGACACTGACAACCGTGAACGGCCCGACCTGCATGGCCTTCGACCAGCTGGCGAGGCGACCGCTGCCTCGGTCGCTGAAGCCGGGCGATCATCTCCTTTGGCTGGACGCGGGCGCCTATCACCTGCCTTGGGAAACCCGATTCTCGCACGGCCTATGCGCTGTGCACTGGCATGACGGCAAGTCGACTCAGTGTGTGCGGCGCGCCGAGACATTCGAAGACTGGTTCTCCCATTGGCTTCCGCCCTCGGCCTCATGAAGGGGCCGCCAGTCTGGATCCTCAGACCGCGCCCGAGTTCAGTTCGCTGGCTTGGGGAGCCGAAGGCAGGGTGAAAAAAAAGGTCGCGCCTTGGTCGACCGCGGAGTCGGCCCAGATCCGTCCCCCGTGTCGCCGCAAGATGCGGTGCGCCACCGCAAGCCCCACGCCGCTCCCTTCAAACTCTTCGAACCGGTGAAGCTTTTGGAACACGCCGAAGAGTTTGTCGGCGTAGGCCATGTTGAATCCCGCGCCATTGTCGCGAATGAAGTAAACGGTCTCGCCTTTCGCCAGCTCCCATCCGATCTCAATCTCGGCCAGCTCGCGATTGCGCGTGTATTTGAGCGCGTTGGACAGAAGGTTCCGGACCACGTGTCGCATGAGCTCCGGATCGCCGTACGCCGGCGGAAGATCGCGATGCCGGATCTCGATCCGACGGTTCAGCTGCTCCAGGCGCAGGTCCTCCAACGCGTCCTTCGCGAGGATCTGCATGGAGAACGATTGACGGCTCACGGGCTGGCGGTTCAGGCGCGAGAAGATGAGCAGGTCATTGATGAGGTGATCCATTCGGATGGCGGCGGCGCGAACCCGGGAGAGGTGGGAGGATCCATCGCCCTGCAGCTGCTGGACGTGATCCTCCTCAAGGATTCTCGAAAAACCTTCGATGGCCCGCAGCGGCGCTCGAAGATCGTGGGAGATCGAATAGGTGAAGGCCTCGAGCTCGCGCACCGCCGCTTCAAGCTCGGCGGTTCGCTCCACCATCCTTCCTTCGAGTCCTTCCTTGGCCGCGCGCATGGCCTCCTCCGCGCGCTTCCGGTCGCTGATGTCGAGCAGCACGCCGATCGACCCCGTGGGCTTCCCGTCCTCACCGAGAATCTCGACGGAGGCGTCGCTGATCCAGCGCTCGCGTCCATCGCGGGTCGCCACCAGGGCGTCGCTGAGCCAGAAATGCAACTCTCCGAGTCGAGCGCGCCGCACGGCGTCGGAGTAGCTCAATCCCTCCGCCGCCCCGCGCATCACATGCTCCCTGACCAGGCTCTCCCAGAGGTCGGGGGTCATTTCGTGCGCGCTGAAGCCCGTGAGTTCCCGAATGCCTTCGCCCATGAAGGTGAACTGTTCCGTTCGATAATCCCTGAGGTAGGGAACCGCGTTGGCGGCGGTGATCGCGCGTCGGTAGAGATCCTCGGTGGTTCGAGCCTTTTGCTCGGCCGCCCGCAGATTCGCGGCGATCTCGCGGGCCCGCCGTTCGCTGCTCTCCAGGGCCTCGGCCGTCAGCTCGCGCTCCCGAGTCACCGACGCGAGCATCAGGCTCATCCCGGCGCCCAGGATCAGATAGAGCTGCATCCAGCGAATCTCGGCCATCCGGATGTTGGGGGAGAGCGGGAGCCCATCCCGCGCGCGCAAGGGCTGGATCAGCACCGTGATCGCGAGAACGAAGCATGTCAGCGTGGCGCCTTTGGGTCCGCGTCGCAGCGCGGCGAGGACCAGCACGGGAAACGGCATGTAGAGAAACGGGTAAGGCCCCAACGGCTCAGACGGCGCGTAGAGAAACGCGAGTCTTCCGGTGAGGATGGTCAATCCGAGGCCCAGCGCGGCTTCGGCGATGACTGCGGGCTTCGTCCAAGCCCGCGACCGAACCCCGGACAGCCAGACAAGAATCAGAGGAGCGACGATCAGATAGCCCAGGGCGTCGCGCACCCAAACGCGGATCCAATCCTCCAGCGAGACCAAGCCGCCCCCAAGCCACCGTGACGCGGCGACCTCGAATCCAGCGAACAGGGCGGCGACGAGGAAGCACGGGCCCAGGATCAGCAAGTTGACATCGTGGAGCCGCTCGAATCGCACAGACCCCCGGGCCTGGGAGGAGAAGACGCGTCCGCCGACGAGCGGCCCCAGGCTGTGGAGAAGGGGCAGAAGAATATAGGAAACCGGATGGGGATACTTGGACCCGTACACCACAAGGTCGATGACGCAGGCCAGAAACGAGCCAGTGAAGATGGCGCGCCAGGAAGTCCGGGGATAATAAAGGTAGAGCGCGAGGGCTGCTCCAGCCAGGGGTTGCCAGGAGGCGCTCCCTCGGAAATGGGGTTGCAAAGCGTGAGACGTCCAGCCCGCGATCCAACACGCGACTGCACTAACGACGACCAGCCTGAGAAACGATAAGTAGCGTTGCACGTCCATGCGCCTCTCGCCGGGCGTTGCGAGCGCGACGCGCAAGAGTTATCAGGCGGGCGGCTTGGGCTCAAGCGGAGTTTTTTCTGTTTCGAGTTTCGCAGTTCGTGTTGCCCTGCTGGATCCGCGTATGCCCGGGCAGCGGAATGAGGGTTCATTCCGGGCTTTGGCTGTCCGTACGCGGGGCTGAACTCAGGGAAAGCGAGCGGTTGCAGCTTGGGACGGAAGCTTTGGCGGCCCGTCGCGAGTTCTGATCCCAATAACAATGAGCGCGCATCCTAAAGCGAACAAAGCCGCGCCGACACCAACCATCCTCGTACCTCGAGACACAGGACGAAGGGCGGGCTTGGCTTCCTCCAAGACGCTCGCGCCGTGCTTCTCGCCATCGGGATAGGATCGAGTGTGGGCGCAATAGACCTTGGCGATTTCGTTGGCGATGTCGGAGGACATCACCCGGTCCTCACTGACGGCGGTGATACTGATCAACCGGGTGCGTTCGTCTTCCTGCACTTGCAGGTCATGCCGTAGAAGGACTGCCGCGAGTTCATCCTCAAGAGGAGGATTCGCCTTCATTTTCACGGCCATGGTCTGTCCGAGGTTCAGATTTGTCACCACGGCGACGAGGATCTTGGCGGATTTGATGATCTCGACCTCTCTCGCGAGCGTGGTGAAAGCAGACTTTGGGGGAACAATCCGTGTTGTGCTCGCGAACTGCCGAGGGAGGATCAACGAGATGAGAAGCCACTGCTTGCAGAGCAAGCAATCAACAGCGATCACGGGCAGCCCAAGAATAAGCCACGCGGCCTTCTTCATGAACGGCAAAGTTGAGAGCGGAGCGGAAACCAGTTAACGGGATTGTGATGGCTTTCCACACGTAGCGGAGTTGCTTTCCGCAGCCGCCGGCCTGGCGCAGCGTAAGCGATCGGAGAGCTCGCATTGCGTCCGGTGGCTTGGTTTCAAGTTGCCCGCTGCGCGCGTCCTCAAATAGAACCCGCGTCTCCCGAGGGGGCAAAGCGGGATTTCATTCCAGGTTCTGGTTGTCCGCGCACACGGCCAGATTATGTAACGGGCCTTCAGCCCTCGTCTATCTCGTGGCAAGGGAACCTGAGGGCTGAAGGCCCATTCCCATACCCACAAGGGTCACGGTCCCTCGCCTCTGCCGCGACTGGCCAAAGGGGTCTCTCTCGATGAGGGTAGTTTTCGAAAGACCTTTTTCCCCTTGCCATCGGAGGCGATGTTTGGTTCTTTTTCCGTCCGCTACGGCCGAGCACCGCTTGGCTGTTGAGGGGTTGCCTCGGTAGCTCAGTTGGTAGAGCAGTTGACTCTTAATCAATTGGTCCTAGGTTCGAGTCCTAGCCGGGGCACCATTTTTCTTAATGAAAGCGACTTCCCGCCTGAATCCGCACAGATTTCGCACAAAATCTCGGATAGGGGAACACCCAAACCACCCATGGTTTTCCCGGTGACGATCAGGCATCGAGACGCGAAGGCGAAGATCTACGGGAAATCCCCTGACTATCCTTACTATCGCGTAGCGTATCGGACCGGCGGCAAGCGAGTCATCAAACATTTCCCTAGCTACAGCAATGCGAAAGCAGCCGCAGAGAAAGCTGTCAGGGAAATCTCCCAAGGATCCCAAGCCTTGTCCCTTTCCAGCACAGCCGATCCACTGGGTGCGCCGAGGAGGTGATATGAGTCCACAAGATCTTGTCCTCGAGGCCGAGAGACACGGCGTCAGGTTGCTTACACGCGGAGATTCCTTGGTGATCCGCCCACCGGGACGGTTACCTGATGCGCTCAAGGAGGAACTGAAGCGCCAAAAGGGATTGGTGATCCAACATATCCGCAATCAGCCAGGCAAGGGCTGGGGAACTGTTCCACCATTGGATTTGGTACTGAACACAATCCAACCTCGACCCTCCGCCTCGAACCGAGACCTAGTGATCAACTATCTCCTTCGTCAAGGATGTCACCGCCCGTCGCCATTGACCAAGTGGCTTGTGCTTCGCGAGGCGCAATACTATTGCGGACCGGGTAAACAGTGGCCATGCGAGGCATTTTCCTACGCCGCCGCCCGGGATGCAGCATGTTGGCAACTTGACCGAAATGAAGAGGATGTTCTCGACCTGATCAGGTCTCGCCAAGAGGAAACCCGGAATTGCAATGAACCATCGCGATAACTCGACCTCCCCAACTTTTCTCCGCGAGCGGACGGATCAGAACCACTACTCCAACTTCAACCAGACACTATGAAACGAAAAACAACCGACATCGATTAGTCGGAAAATGGAAAGATCTAGTCTCACTCGGTCCCCCCCTGCACGTCATCCGGGCAGCCATCAGCGACGGAAGAATCAAGATCGTCTCAAGGACTCCTGTGCAGAGCCAGCGGGTCTTTGACATGAGGGACGCAATGAAGCTCGCGGGCTTGGCGATCGACGACAGTCTGATCCCCATGGAGCAACTCAATGAACGCGTTGATGAGATGATCCGAAAGCGATTAGCCCTGATAGAGCAGGGGGTGGCGGACATGGTGGACAAGCGACTCCTGGAGCGAAAATTCTTTTTCGCATCCGGGCAAAACTTTGCTCCACCCCGGGTGCCCATCACGCAGCTCCGAGATCCAAATGAATGGAACAGTCGCGGCGGGGGCAGCTACTGACAAAGCGCTCTCAGGCCTAAGACCGGATCGACTGGGAACGGTTTCGAACCCGCTCGCACCGACGACCAGCTGCTGCCAGACTTTTCGCGGCACAGGGAGCACGGCGCGAACGGGTGTACCGCCGCCTAACCTTTCAGTTCACCGATGGCGGCCCATCCGTGACTCCCGAATCGTCAGCAGCCGTGGCGGGGCCGCCATTCGGTGCAGCGCCGGGTTCGGCAAATCAGTGGGCCGTATATTGCTTTTGACCCAAACCAACTGGCTGATCGGTTTGGCCTTCATTCTGTTCGTTCCTGCATCACATCGAGGTGTATCTTCACTAATGAGTTTCCTCTCATGGTAAACGTCGCCCACCACTGGTGATAAGGGTAGAGCGGATTACTCGTGAGGGGAGAATGTCCCTGCGCCTCGACCCGCCAACCGTCGGCGAGCTTAACCGGTGTCCACGACTTTTGCTTCAGGAGCTTGAGGAGTTTGTCCTCGTCTATCCCCAGCGAAATGCCTCCTGCCCAGGCCAGTTTATACCGAGTCAAACGCGCATAAGGCAGGTGCTGGCCGGGACTGGGGTCCACCGTGATGTCGGGCAGGTAATCGCCGGGCTTGCGGTCCGCCGTGATCTCGAGTCGGTCCACGACCGAACCCCGCTCGGAATACCCGAAAGCGTCCGCATAGATCACCCACGAAGTTCCTTTCACGCGCCAAAGTCTGGCCCCATTGGAGTGACCGCCAATTGTAACTCTGCCCTTGCCAAGCTGTCTCTCCAACTCTGCCATCGAGGAATAGCCAACCTTGATCCCCGCGATGTTCGCGATCTGGGGGATGAGTGTTCTCGGTCTCTTGTTTTCATCTGCTTCCACCGGAGTGACTGTCGCGGTCAGCAGCAAGACCAACGCCCCAACCCATACCCAGGCGAAGAGCGCGCTTACGATACTAAAGTCCCACTGATAGAAGTGATATTTCGACTCATTCCTTTCGATGGTAGTCATAGGTCTGGACGATGATGCCGAACGCCCCCGCTGATCCACAACCTGCCGACCGGGAACCAGGTCGGGCGAAACCTGGGATGCAGAACAGGTGATCATGTGGAAAACTCAGAGGCTAAGGGCTGTTGGATCGAGTGGGCTTGTTATGGCCCCTCCCACCTCTGATCGCTTTCAACAGTCGGTTGGTCTGATCGACCAAAGCCTGAACTTCGCGGAGGGGCGACCTGCCGCGCTGATCGCGAGCGCTGGGCTTAGCACCAGCGGTAAGAAGCAGCTCGACGGTTTCTATCATACGCTCACAGAGTGTGCGTCCGACGGCCAGATGAAGTGGTGTACTACCGAAGTCGGATCTCGCATTCACTTGAGCGCCGGCTGCAACAAGCTCGGCCACCGCCGCCGGACTCCTGCTGACCGCGGCGAGATGCAACGGTGTCCAGCCGTCCGTTCCTCGTTCCTCGAGCGGAGATCCCCAGCTGATCAAGAGCCGAATAATCTTGCCGTGGTTATTCGTGGAAGCGCGGTGTATGGGGAGCCACCCGTGCTGGTCTGAAGCCGTCACCGAAGCACCGGCCTTGTAAATTGCCTTCACCCGGCTGACTTTCCCCTCAAGAATTGCCTCGATAAAATCGGCCTGAGCAGCCTGGCGTCGTTTAGTTGCGTTGGTTGTTCCTTTAGGCATAACGCCACTGCTCAGGGACGCGCCGATTTGGACGCTCAACCTGGCATCTGGATGCGATCGGCGCGTTCACTGGAGCTCAGGGTTGGGCTACTCGTCGCCAAGCACGACACTGAAAACCAAGAACGATAAAAACACCTGAGAGAAACAGCGTCTGAACGCACGCCGTAAATAGCTGGGCTTCGGCACGCTCCAACGACGGAAGCTTGCGGAATCCGGACACTAACACCAAGGCGGCGATGACGGAACAAACAATCTGGCAGAAGTGTGCCAGCGCTTTGTCGGAGGCGACTCTTTGCTTAAGCAACCGAATAATCATATATGGGGAGTTTTCTCTTTGGTGTTGACTGACAAACGACAACACATCTGACCGAACAATCATGCGAACGTCACGGGACCTGAGCCCAACGTCCGCCACTGAGCCGCAGCCCGTCGAACCTCGAACAACCTGAGGCGAAGTCTGCGATGCTCGATGTAGGGCTCATGTAAGAAACTCGGAGGCTAAGGGCTGTTGGCTCGAGTGGCCGTGTTAGGCGGCCCGGCGTCGCCTCCAAATCAGAACCACACAGACCGCGACTCCAACAAGGGTCCAAGCAAACGAATTGGTGAGTGACGAACCGAACGGAAAGCCAACGATGAAATCCGACAGCGCATACAGCCACTCCTGAAGGTCAGAGCCCGAGCCGGTCTTGTGGTAACTGCGATAATCAATCCCCGCGATGATGCGGCAGACCAGGAGATAAAGGAAACCGACACAGCCTCCGAACCCGAGACAAGCAACCCACGGACGAACTATGATGGGCGTATTCATGCCGCCTAACTGTTATGCGACGGCCAGTCGTTTATCGCCGCCGGAAATTCTCTCATCCATTTTTTCATAAGTCATTCACCCACGGCCTCTGTTTCCCAGGCTATAGGACCGCCGGTTCGTTTATTGCAAGGCCAAACAGGCAAGTTTTTCCTGCTCACCTTGGACAGCCGTTTTCCCACCTACCCTGCTCCTCTGAATCTAAACTGTGCTAACGACCAGTTCATGAGAAGGAAGTAAGCAGGGAATTGGTTGACACTTCAATGATAGGAAAGTGTCAACATGAACGAGAGTGAACGAGTAGAGAAGAGTAAGAACTCATCCCCCCCTAGGGGGGGAAAAACCGCG
>JACQFQ010000017.1 GCA_016199985.1 Verrucomicrobiota bacterium
GAACACATGAACTTTCGGATGATCCTTGTCTTGTTGTCCACGAGGTGGGCCGCCCCGGTTCTGGGATGGGCTCGCGTCCCTCGCATTCTGATGAGGCGACAAGCCTATATAGAAGAGATAAGAGATCTGACCCCGAAGGCCAGATTGTCCACAGAGGGGGACTAACCCGATTGAGTCAAGACACTGCCATAGCGATCCACTCTTGGAGCCTGTTGAGGTCCCTGATTCTGCCCCTCCTTAGGCGTGGCTACTTCTTGGGCGTGTGCCCAAGGTCTCTCTTTTGGTGGCTGCTTTGTCCGCGGCACGACTGCGTTCCATCCGAAAGAATCTTCTGGATCCGCAGCGAGATTGATCAGTCTCGTGACCCCCTCTACTCCATGCTTGTCTTGGAGCGTTTGCTTTTATTCGGAACGACTGAGCTCAACAAGGTTGGAGAGTTGGCTTCGTTTCTGCAGGGCACCCATGCCAAGAGTAACGTTGATCGGATTCTTCTGGCAGTTCAGGTGCTCCGGGAATGCTTTTCTCCAGTTTATGTCATCAGTGATGTAGGGAGGTTCCTGTTCCGTATGGACGCGGGCTTGGAGCCAGCCCCCTCTCTAAGATTTGAGAAGCCCTCGATGGAGTTTCTCGGAGAAATGCATCAACATGCGCTCGCGGATTGGATGTTCCAACACGATCTTCAAGCTGCTCGGGTCCTAAGCGAGCCCAAAGAACTAAGCGACTGCTTAAAGACTGCCGTCCGTGGCGGCGATGTGAAAGCAGGCTATCTACTCGCCATCTCCTATTCGGATGGTTTTGGTGTGGATAAGGATGGGGGTGAGGCCTACCGGTTAATGGTAACAGCTGCCGAGGGGGGCGACTCCAACGCACAGTGCACACTGGGCTTCATGTATCTGTGCGGCGAACTTGTTCAAAGCGACACCACTCAGGGGGAGTTCTGGCTTAGGCAGGCATCGAAGAGAGGCAATCGGTTCGCTTCTGCTGCGTTAGCTTCTGGTTTCCTACCGGGCGCAGGTCGAGATTGAACAGTGACGTTTATTATTCACCAAGTGAGGAATAATTGTCATTGAACAGGGCTGGCCAGCAAGGGCCCGGCTGGCCGCAAATCCAAGCTGACAGCCAAGCAAACTCAAAGGATCACCCAGGCGCTGCTGGAGGGTCCCAGCGTGCAGGGTTACAAGACCGACCTCTGGGCCTTGCCGCGCGTGGCGGCGCTCATCGAGGATTTGACGGGAGTGAAGTATCATCCGGGTCATGTCTGGCGCTTGCTTGGGGCCAGCGGTTTCAGTTGCCAGCGACCTGAACGGCGGGCCATCGAGCGCGACGAGAAGGCCATCCGCCGGTGGAAACGGGTGGACTGGCCGGCCTTAAAAAAAAGGCCCGCCAGCAGCATCGCACCATCGTCTTCATCGACGAAAGTGGATTGAGCACCCGCCCTACCCGGGTTCGCACTTGGGCGCCGCGCGGTCAAACCCCGGTGCTGCACGAGACCTTCAACTGGAAAAGCCTTTCGATCATCAGCGCTTTGGCGCTCTGGCGGTTCTATTTCCAGATCCACCCCGGCAGCATCAAAAGCCCCCAAGTGGTCGAGTTTCTCCGGCACCTCCAGCGGCATGTCCCTGTTACGCCCCGAATTGAGATTCGAGATTTGGCCGAATTCGCGCCTGAATGATTTTGGAATTGCTGCCGCGCTGTCGTCGCAATTGGTTTTCGAATAACCGCACTCTGGTCCCATCTAGGACCAAACTGGAAAACTCCGACGATGTTCGAGGGCTCGTCCGACCCGGCGTCGCACGTTTTCCGCGATGAGGTCCGACCTTTTCCACCTTGCGACCGCATTCTTCCCACGCTCCCCTCGGAGATTCGCTCACACTCGCATCGGAGCACGACACGACCGGCTCTGCGTGAGCGCCCTCGGTCGCGGCGGGCCACACTGGCATCGCAGACTTGCGACGCCAGTGTGGCCGCGTGCCTCTTCTCAGGAGCGGGTGATCTCGCGCATGGCGTCGTGGAAGGTGAGCCGGAGCACTTTCATGCAAAGATCGATGGCGTTGCCGGCCAGATGGCGTTCGGGCCAACGCCAGTAGCCCTCCTTGATGATGAGCCCGGGGTAACCCTCGACGTGGAAGTTGCCCGCCTCCCCGTCCCCAAACCCCCTCTCAGAAAAGAGGGGGTTTGGGACAGGCTCTATCTAAGCCCCATGAAGACCCCCATGCTTTCTCGCCGCAGGGTCCGTTCCCGATGGAAGAAAAACTCCCGAGCTGTCGCTGGGGAAAAACAAATTGCGCTGCGCGCCGCGCGGCGGCTGCGCGACCCCTGATGGGCTCAGCAGATCATGAACCGCCTGAGCGAGCTCATCCGCGGTGATCGGCTTTTGGATCACAACGCTGACCCCGGACGCCGCCGCCGAGGACCGAAGCTCTTCGGTGGTATTGCCCGACACGAGCAGGGCCGGCAGATCGGCGCGCATGCGACGCAACTCCGCGATCAGCTCCAGTCCCTGTTTTCCCGGCATGTCGAAGTCCGTCATGACGAGGTCAAAGCGCGAAGGATTCGCCCTGAAAAGGTCGAGCGCCTCCTCAAAATGACGGCAGGCGGTCACCTGATAGCCGAATCGCTCGAGCGTCTTCCTCTCCACCGCGATCAGCGACTCTTCATCGTCGATCACCAGGATGTGTTGTCCCTGGCCGGACGGAGACTCGGGTGGGGAGATTGGAGAGCGCGGGGATTCCACGGGGGAATTCGCCACCGGAAGGTAAACGGAGAAGACGGAGCCCTGGCCTTGCTCGCTCTCAACGCAGATCGTTCCGTTGTGGTCTCTCACGATTCCATGCACGACGGCGAGCCCCAAGCCCGTGCCTTTGCCGAGCTCCTTGGTCGTGAAGAAGGGTTCAAAGATCCTCTTGCGAGTGGATGCGTCCATCCCCATCCCCTGATCCGAGATGGCCAGGCACGCGTAGCGCCCTGGACTGAGATCGGGATGGCTTGAACAAAAGGCCGAATCGGCTTCGATTGAGCTCAGCGAGAGCGTGAGTCGCCCTGGAGATCCCTCCATCGCGTGCCATGCGTTGGCGCCGAGATTCACCAGGAGCTGCTGGATCTGGATGGGATCGCTCAGCACCGGAGGGCAATGCGCGTCGATGCGAGTCGTGATCTCGAACGCGGTGGGGATGATGGCGCGCAGAAGCTTGGCGGCTTCTTCCACTTCAGGCTGCAGAGCCAGGACTTTTTTCGCCGTCCCCTGTTTGCGACTGAACGTCAGGATTTGGCGGACCAACTCGCGGGCGCGCAGCCCGGCTTTGCGAATCTCTATCAGGCAGTCGTGGGCTGGATCGTCGGCGGTCTTGTCCAGGAGGGCCAATTCAACATTGCCGAGGATCGCGCTGAGGATGTTGTTGAAATCATGAGCGATTCCTCCGGCGAGAGTCCCTAGCGACTCCATCTTCTGAGACTGCTGCAGTTGTGTCTGCAGGGCCGTTTCGCGTTCAAATTTCCGCTCGATCAAGGCCGCTTTCCGTTTCACCTCTCGGCGCAGCGTCCAGACCCAGGCCAGCGCCAAACCCAGGGCAACACCCGTCAGGATGAGCGTGCGCTGAACAAGCCTCAGATTCCAAATCGGGGGGCCTGAAAGGAGCAGGATGTCCTTCGCGGAGCGAGCCAGGATTGTCGCGGCAGGAGGCGCGTCGGGTCCGCTGGACCTCAGGATCAAAACACCCGTGACCTCCAGGAGGCTGCCCTGGTCGAGTTGCGTGGCAGTGTCCACTCTGGGGAGCGCTTCCATGTTCACCTCGAAGGTGGGACTCCCATCTTGCTGACGGAGGGCGAGCCTGCGTCCTTGCATCAAGCTGCTCTCGGTCAGGACTCCTTGCGCGCGCACCAGCTTCATGCTCTGGAATGGCGATTGCAGATCTTGGCCTTTGAGGAGGGGAGGGACGGGCAGCGCTCCTTCTCCCAGGGAGCGCGCGACGCAATGCTGTAATGTCGGGACGATGTTTCCCAGCGAAGGATATCCGGTCACTTCCACCCGCTCTCCCACCCGAAAAGGCCGTTCCGGTTTGTGAAACGCGTAGACTCCCGCGTCTCCCTCTTGAATAAAAAACGTTCTGTCGGAAATGGAATGAATGACTGTCCCCGCCAGCCGCACCCGCCGCGCCTCTCCTAACGCCCTGGCTGTGTCGAGGAACTGGCGGATGGTGAGGTCGCGAGGTTCTGAATCGGCGGGAGGCGTTTGAGCCGCCGTGGCCTTGAGAAGACAAAACAGGATGGCGACCGTGATTCGCCGAGAGTTCGCGAACCGTTTCGCCCTCTTGGCGCTCGAGTTGGCCACAGCCGTCTGAGCCGCACGTCCCATCCACATCATGTGGGGTGAACATACTCAAAGTTCGAATCTGGACCACTCAATTCCAAGGACTGAGGGGGGGACGAGCGGAGGATCAGTTTCTCACGGTTTCCAGGTCGTTGTCCTTCGCTGGATGGCGGGGGGACGTCGCCCCTCATCAAACGGCGAACTTCGCCGACAATCTCCTTGGAATGACCAGCGTATTTGGTAATCGTAATGGCATGCACCCCCCTCGGAATGCTGTAACTCACGGGATTCTTATGCTTCTCGCGCGAGTCGTTTTGGTCGCTTGGCTCGGGGCGACCGCTCTTGCCGCTGATACCACCGCGCCTTTTGTGTTGCGTGTCGACCCGGCCCCCGGCGCTGTGTTCAATACTCTGACGCAGATCACCGTGACCTTCTCGGAACCGGTGACTGGTGTGGATATTGACGATCTTCTGATCAACAACCTCCCCGTCATCGGAGTGAGCGGCGTGGACGACACCTACACCTTCACGCTCATCCAACCCGAGTATGGACCGGTGCGGGTCACCTGGCAGAACGTCCACGGCATTCAGGATGTCGGCGAGCCGCCCAACGCGTTCGACGCGACGGCCCCTGGCGCGACATGGAACTACACCTTGAGCGACACGCTTGCCCCCGTCGTTAAGTCGCTCTTCCCGAAGGCGGGCGCGGCGGTGAGCGCCTTCACCGAGCTGAAGGTGGAGTTCAGCGAGTCGGTCTCCGGAGTCGAAGCGGAGGATCTTCTGATCAACGGCGCGCCTGCCCTCGGCCTCGAAAGCTTTCCCGGCGGCGTCTTCCTCTTCCGATTCAACCCACCCGCAGGGGGAACCGTCCAGCTCTCCTGGCGTCCCGGGCATGGCATTGCCGATCTCGCCAGCCCGACGCCTCATGACTTCGCAGGCGGCTCCTGGACCATCAGTCTCGACCCCTCCGCCGCTCGCGGAAGAATCGTCATCAACGAGATCCTGGCCGCAAATCAGAACGGCTTGGTCGACGAGGACTCCACGCTCGCCGATCCACAGCCGCAGGATTGGATCGAACTTTATAACCGCGGCAGCGAGACCGTGAATCTCGCCGGTTGGTCGCTTTCGGACGATCCTCAAGAACCGGGCCGTTGGGTGTTCCCGAACAAGGAGATGAAGCCGGGGGCCTACCTGGTCGTGTTCGCGTCCGGGAAGGATCGACGTTCGCCCACCGGGACAAACCGGTTCCACACAAGCTTTAAGCTGAGTCCCAACGGAGAGTTTCTCGGGCTCTACACCCCCGACAGCCCGCGCGTCCTCGTCGACTCCTTCTCTCCCAAGTATCCGGTTCAGCGCAATGACATCTCCTATGGGCGCGACGACCAGGGCGTCGGACGATACTACTCGCAGCCCACTCCCGGCGCGGCGAACAGCGGGCCGACGGTGGCCGGGCTTTGCGAGGACGTTCGTTTCAGCGCGCCCCGCGGCCACTACGACTCCCCTTTCAGTCTCTACCTCACGACGCCCACTCCGGGAGCGTTCGTTCGGTTCACCATCGATGGGAGCGAGCCGACTTTGTCGAACGGAAGCATCTACACCAACGCGGTGCGCGTCACGAACACCACGGTGTTGCGCGCCGTGGCTTTTCGCGACGACCTGCTGCCCTCGGCCGTGGGCACGGCGACCTATCTGCTCAAGCAAGGCGCGGCGATCCGTTCGCTGCCCGTTTTGTCCATCGTGACCGCGGGGAAGAACATCTACGGGGCGAACGGCCTCAACCTCAACGCCAACGAGCACGGGATCGCTTGGGAGCGCCCCACATCCGTGGAGTTTATCCGCACTACCGACAACTCGGGCTTTCAGGTCGACTGCGGAATCCGCATTCAAGGCAGCGATTACACGCGCCCGCGCTATACTTCGGACAGCAAGTTCTCCTACAGGCTGTACTTCCGCAGCGACTACGGGACCGGTCGGCTCGGATACCCGTTCTTCGATGATTCACCGCTTCAGGACTACGACCAGATCGTCCTGCGCGCCGGACACAACGACGAGGTGAATCCCTTCCTCACCGATGAGTTCGTGCGACAGCTGGGCAGCGACACGGGACAGGTAAACTGCCACGGAAACTTCGTGAACCTGTTCATCAACGGAGTCTACAAGGGCTACTACAATCCCACCGAGCGCGTGGAGCAGCAGTTCCTCCAGGCCTATCACGGCGGGGGCGATCAGTGGGATGTGTTGACCGTGGGGAGCGTTGTCCAGGGAGGCGACGGCGTGGCGTGGGCCGCTCTTCGCGACGTGGTCGCGCGCACCAACATCGCCCTGCCCACAGCCTATCGCGAAGTGGCGCGCCGGATGGATCTCACGAACTTCGTCGACTACCTGTTTGTGAACGCGTACGCGACCACCTGGGACTGGCCGCACAACAACTGGCGCGCGGCCCGGGAGAGAACAACGAACGGCGTCTTCCGCTTCTACATCTGGGACGCGGAGGGTGGATTCTTGTCTTCAAGGGGTCCCGGCTTTGACTCGTTCACCAGTTCCGACAGCGGGTTGGGGTCCTCGGCTGAGATTCCCGATTTGTTCAACAAGATGAAGCAGAGCGCGGAGTTCCGGATGCTCTTCGCCGACCGCGTTCACAAGCATTTCTACAACGACGGCGCCTTGGTGGAATCGAACCTGACCAGCCGATTCGTGGAGATGCGCGCGCCGCTGCTGCCGGTCATCCCCGGCTTTGACAACTACATCCTGACCGATTGGATCCCGCAGCGGCGCAAACTCCTCACTCAGCAGCTGATCTCGCAGAAGTTTTTTGCGTCCAGCAACGCTCCCACCTTGAATCGTTTCGGCGGCCGGGTTCCCAACGGTTTCGAGCTCACCCTGAAAACCGCGGCCACAAACGGGAGCATCTACTACACCCTCAATGGCGGCGATCCCCGGGTCATGTTCTCCAACTCCGTGGCCCCGGGCGCCTTGCTCTACAGCAATCCCATTGTGCTGACGAAGCCCGTCCTTCTCCAGGCGCGGACCGCGCAGAACGGCACCAACTGGAGCGCGCTGACGACAACCACCTTCAGCATTGAAAGCCTGGGATCTCCGCTCCGGATCACCGAGATTCACTACAACCCCGAAGGGGGCAACGCGTTTGAGTTTATTGAGCTCCTGAACACCAGCGACGCCCCCTTGGATGTCAGCGGCGTGTCGTTCGATGGCGTTGTGTTCATGTTTGACGCGAACACCGTGATGCCCGGCGGAGCGCGATGGGTGATTGGTTCCGACTCCGACCCGAACGCGTTCGCCCTCCGTTATCCCGGAGTTCCCGTGGCGGGACGTTTTGCCGGCAACCTCAGCAACAGCGGCGAGCGCCTTTCGCTCCTGGACGCCGCTGGGCGGGTGATCGTGTCGGTCGACTACAATGACAGCCTGGGCTGGCCGACGGCCGCGGATGGTCACGGCTCGTCGCTCGAGCTGGTCGAGTTGAACGGCGACCCGGACGCGCCCTCGAACTGGGCCGCGAGCGCTGTTCGAGACGGCACGCCCGGAAAGCCCCGACCGGCGCCCGCTGCTCCCCTCGTGCGCCTCAATGAGGTCATGGCTGAGAACATCACTGCGGTGGACCACTCGGGCGAGCATCCTGATTGGGTGGAACTGTACAATCCGGGATCTTCCACGGTCTTCCTCGCGGGCTGGAGCCTGAGCGACGACGGCGATCCCCGGAAGTTCCTCTTTCCGGTGGGAGCGCAAATCCCGGCCGATGGGTATCTGATTGTTTGGTGCGACGCCGCGTCCAGTCCCTCGCCCGGACTTCACAGCGGGTTTTCGTTGGGTCGCAATGGCGATTCCGTCTTCCTTTACGATCCCGCGACCAATCGTGTGGACGCGTTGACCTTTGGCTTCCAGATCGCCGACCAGACGCTGGGCCTGGTTTCGGATCGCTGGGTGCTGAACGTCCCTACGCCCGGCGCTCCGAACGTGGCGGCGGCCGTCGACAGCGCCTCCCAGCTCAGCATCAACGAGTGGCTGGTCACATCCCTTCCAGGTCTTCCGGCCTGGTTCGAGATCAGGAATCGCTCCACGAACAATCCGGTCTCCCTCGAAGGAATCTATCTGGGGAACAGCAACACCGTCCAGCGTTTGACCCAGAAATCCTTCCTCCCTCCCGGCGGCTATGCGCAGATCTTCGCCGACGGCGGTGTAGGACCGGATCATGTGGATTTCCCGCTCACTCCCAAGGCGGGCGTTATCGCGCTCTACGACGCCACCGGCGCCGAGGTGGAGCGGGTTCGATATGCGGGGCAAACGAACCGCGTCAGCCAGGGCCGATATCCCGAGGACAGCACAAACATCGTCCTGTTTCCTGGCACGGCCAGCCCGGCCGCGGCGAACTATTTGCCCGCTTACTCGGGTCCGATCATCAACGAGATCCTCGCTCGGAACGCGTCGATCACCAACCAGGCGGGCGAGATCGTGGATTGGTTTGAGCTGCAGAACACCAACTCCGCGCCGTTCGATATGAGCGGCATGAGCCTGAGCGTTGACGCGGCGGACGCCGCGAGATGGAGCTTTCCCACGGGCACGATCGTTCCTGGAAAGAGCTTTCTCCTCGTCGAATGCACGCAGAAGCGTCCGGCCTCGACAACATCCGAGCCGGTCCTCAACGCCGGATTCGCGCTGAGCGGGAGCGGAGGCGGAGTCTTTCTGTTCAACGTTGCGGGGCAACTCGCGCACTCCTTCGAGTACGGCGCCCAGATCCCTGACCGTTCAGTGGGGCTGGTCGGAAACCAGCGCCGGCTGCTTTCCGCGCCAACTCCCGGGGCGGCGAACGCCGCGGCCGCCACGATCGGAATCCCGGCCGCGTTGCGGTTCAATGAATGGATGTCCAATCCTTGGTCTGGGGATGATTGGCTTGAGTTCTACAACACCACCAATCAGCCGGTCGACCTTGGCGGCTTGGCCCTGAGCGATGACCCCTCCTCGGTGGGCACCAACAAATACCGGATCGCTCCACTGACGTTTATAGACGGCGCCGGCTGGCTGCTGTGGATTGCGGATGGGAAAGATCCCGCCCCGCCCGGACATCTGAGCTTCAGGCTTCCCTCCGACGGTGGATCGCTGAGGATCTACGGGACCAATGGCGCGACCCTTGACGCGATTGACTTCGCCGCCCAACTGCCGGGGGTCTCCTCCGGAAGGCTTCCGGACGGCGCGCCGTCGATCATTTCGTTTCCCAACTCCGAATCGCCGGGCGAGAGCAATTACAGAGAGCTCGGCTCGGTGGTCTTCAGCGAAATCCTCTCCGAAGCGGAAGCCCCGTTCGAGCGGGCGATCGAGCTTTTCAACTCCTCCAAGGCGCCGCTCGACATCGGAGGCTGGTTCCTGAGCGACGATCGTCGTTTCCCGAACAGGCACATGATTCCCAACGGGACGCGGATTGAACCTGGAGGCTTCCAAGTGGTGTACGAGGCGAGCTGGAAAGACAGCGCGTCGCCGCTGCGTCTGAGAGGAGGCGTCGGAGGCGAGATGTGGCTGTTTGAATCGGATTCGCAAGGGCGTCTGACCGGCGGCGCGACCCGGGCTTCCTTTGGGACGGCGCCGGCGAACGTTTCCTATGGCCGATATGAAGGCTGGAACGGACCTGAGTATCTCCTTCTCGATCAACCGAGTTTCGGCGTCCCCAATCCATCGACGGTCGCCGCGTTCCGCTTGGGAACGGGCGCGGTCAACGGACCTTTACGCACGGGCCCTGTGGTAATTTCGGAGATTCTCTATCATCCCTCGCCCTCTGGCGCCTCGGATGTGGAGTTCATCGAGCTGCAGAACATTTCGAATCAGCCGGTGAACCTCGCGCCTCCGGGTCTGCCTCAACGCGCCTGGCAATTGGACGATGCGATCCGCTACAGCTTCCCCGCGGGGACGCTGATCCAGCCCGGAGCGCGGCTTCTGGTGGTTGATTTCTCGCCGGCGGACCATCCGAATCGCCTGAGCGCGTTTCGCAAGGCGTACGGAATTCCGGCGGCGGTCGCCATTCTGGGGCCGTTCGACGGCCAACTGGGCAACAACGGGGACAACGTGGAGTTGCTCGCGCCGCTTCCCGCCGATCCCGTTACCGGAAACCTGCCCAGCTATCTTGTTGACCGCGTCGAATACGGGGTCGGGCTTCCGTGGCCTGGGGGCGCTGTGGATGGCGGAGGGCTGTCGCTCCATCGGCTGGATCCGGCTGGCTATGGAAACGATCCCCGCAACTGGATCGCCTCAGCGCCCACTCCCGGCGCCGCGTCCGGCGCGCCGGCGCAAACTTTGCCCGTCATCAACCAGCAGCCGTCATCCCTGCTTGCAACCCTGGCCGACACCGCCGCGCTGTCGGTGGTGGCCAGCGGGCCCGGGCCCCTTCTCTATCAGTGGCGGTTCAACGGACATCCTTTGAAGGACGCCGCGCTGCCAATGCTTCCTTTCGATCCAGTGCGTTCGGAGGACCAGGGCGTCTACGACGTGGTCGTCGCGAACGCCGGAGGCAGCATACTCAGCGGCCCCGCGCGGCTGGACGTTCTGGTGCCTCTCGTGATTCTGGATCCGCCTCGATCCCAACTCGCGCGCGGAAACGCCGGCAGCAACGCCACTCTCAGCGTTCTGGCGACCGGGCTTCCGCCCATCAAGTACCAATGGCAGTTTGAGAACAGGGACATCCCTGGCGCGACGGCCTCCACTCTCGTTCTGAGCAACATAGTGCAATCTCACGACGGGCGCTACACCGTTGTTGTTTCGGACCAGCATTCCGTCCGTCGCTCGTCCGCGCTTCTCACAGTGGTTTTCTCTCCGATCCTCCGGCTGCAGCCGCAGCCGCTAACCGTCCTGGTCGGCGACACCATCACCCTGAGGGCCGCTGCCACTGGCACCACGCCGATGACATTCCGATGGAAGAGATCGACCGGCTCGATCACCAACAAGGTCGAGTCCACGGGAGAGAGCGTGCTGACCATCGCCAACGCGAAGACAACGCATAGCGGCGCCTACTCGGTGATCATCACGAACATCGCCGCCACCGTGGGAGCGACCAGCCAGGTCGTGAACGTCAGCGTGCTTCTGGACACGGACAAGGACCGGGTGCCGGATGTATGGGAGATCACAAACCGGTTCAATCCGAACCTGGGGACGGACATGGACGGGGACGCGGACGGGGATGGTGTGTCGAACCGGGATGAGTATCTGTCCGGCACCGACCCTCGCGACGCGACGAGCTTCCTGAGGCTTGAGCGCATCACCGCCGACCCCGACGCCGTGAGGATCTCGTTCAACGCATTGTCGAACCGCACCTATGCCGTCGTGTATCGGGACAAGCTGGTCGACCTCTCGTGGACGCGCCTGACCAATGTGCTCTCGAGGGCGACCAACCGCCTCGAAACCGTTGTGGACCCGCAGTCGACGAACGCCACGCGGATATACCGCCTGATCACTCCAATAGATCCCTGAAACACGCTGCGCGGAGCCGGTTCTCCGCTTCTCCGCTCCGCTCCCGGGAAACGTGTTGACGTCGCCACTTCGTACTTTACCGTTCAGTAATTCTTATGAGTTCGAAAGCAGAGGGCGTATTTCCAAGGGTTTCTTCACGGTCCCGCTTTTGCTGGCTCTTGTCCGAGCCCGGCATATCCACCGCCAGGCCAAGCGAGGCAAGCAAGGCGGGCCTCCATCGGGGTAGAGTCGACGCGCTGCGGGGTTTGCTGGTCGGATTGGCGGTCCTTGTTCTCAGGGCTGAGTTCAGCTCGGCTGAAGAGTTGAAGATTGACCAGATCACGCTCGGGGCTGGCGGAAAAATCAAGCTGACCTATCACGAATCGGCCACCGCCGACTACTACGTCCTGATGCGCGGGAGCAATGTCACGACCATTGACACCGCGATCGATCTTGTGATGAAGGGCGTCGGGGTCTTGAAGGACACGACTGTCGCGAGCACCCGCGTGGCGAGCTTCTACAAAGTTGTGGGTTGGTCGATGAACGCTCCGGGCGATAGTGATCACGATGGCATCGACGATGTCTATGAACTCAATCATCCCGGGGTTCTGAACCCGCTGAACCCTGAGGACGCGATGCTGGATCCGGACCACGATGGAAGACCCAACCTCTGGGAGTATCGCCAGCATACTGATCCCTTGTCCTCCCTCCGAGGCCCAGCCGCGCCGCCTTAATACAACGGGGAGGTCCCTCGCGATGGCCGTTCCACAGAATCTGGCTAGTGGATCAACAGGCTTTCCTGCTCGAGACCGGCGCCGTGGCGATCTATCAGGGCGACGACCGCTCGGACCGTTTCATCCTCCACGGTTCTCAGATTCTGAAGCATCGCCTGGCTTTGCGGCGCGAACAGGAGCGCGCGTTTGGAGTATCGCGTGAAGAGCTCTTCCAGATTCGCCGGATGATGCAGCGTCACGCGGCCGCCCAGCCGCTTTCTCAATCTCACGAACTCATTCAAGCCCACGGGATCGTAGTCGGGACAGTGCAGCAGCGCCAACTCCGACTGGTCGGGACGGCCGAGCCAATCGAGCATATGGTCCGAGGCGCGCCCGCGTCCGTAGATGGCCAGCGCGACATCCAGGCCCAGGCGCTCGAAGCTCGAGAAGACCGTTGGGTTTTCGATGAGGGCGCAACGGCCGTGGAGCGTATAGGGGCTCTCGTCGCCGAGAAAAAGCGAAAAGACGCCGTGCGCGCGGGTGAGAGTGCCAGCGGGCGTGTGGTCGTCCGCGTGGCGCAGGGCGTCGTCCGACCACGCGCGAACACTGACGATCTCCGGCGCGCCGGCCCCGATCGCCTTGCTGTCGCGATAGGCGGCCACGCCTTGAACGCGAGCGTCGCCATCCCCCGCGTCCGTCCCCGGGAAGAATTGATTGATGAACGCCTCCAGCGACTCCGACTCAAGAACCAGGAGCGATTCGCCGGAGCCGCATCGCGCCCAGGCCAGCACGCCCGCGTCGATGAGCGGCCTCAGCGCCGTCAGGAGCGCGGCGCCGCACTGCGATTTCGGCAGGCTTCCCTGCTCCAGCAACGCGCGGACTTTGCGCTCCACTCCAACGACCCGCTTCATGAAGCGGAGGACTCCTGCAGGCGCACCTGCAGCCGGTGCTTGTGCTTGAGCACGACGCGCCCCTTGTGCGGCTGCAGAAAATAGAGCGCGTCGACCTCGGTCACCGACTCCGGCGCCGCCGTGATCGCCACGAAGCCGAGCTTGCGGGCGGTGGTGAGAATCGCGCGACGGTTCGCCGGGTCGAGCGCCTGGATCTCGTCGAGGAAGAACGGCACCGAGGAGTCGTCCTTGCGCAGTAGGCTTTTCAGGACGAGCAGATTGAACAGGACCTTGATGGTGATCGTGGTGCCGTGGGACTCGATCTGCTTGAAGTCATGATACGAGCGCGACGCGTCGTCGTCTCCGACGATTCGGAACTCCAGGGTGAAGAGATCGCCGAATCGGATGATGGGATTCGACTCGAGCTTTTGTCGGAAGTTCCTGAGCGTCGGCTCCAGCCGCGTGTCCGCGTCGAACAGAGAAGGCTGCTCCATCTCGGCGAGCCGGCGGATCCAGGTCACGATGTCGGACTGCTCCCGGATGTCGACGTGGAGGGATTTGAGGTTCGAGACCTGGATGCGTCCGAACTGGCGGTTGAGCTGATCCGCCGCGGTGCGGACATGTCCGAGCTCCGCCAGCACGTTGTCGAAGGCGCCTTTCAGCCCGTGGATGTGCGCGTTCCAATCGCGCTGCAGCGCTTCCTCCTTGTCGGCCAGAGCCTCCAGTTCCGCCTGCAGGTTTCGAGCGGTTTGGCCCTCGTCCGCGTCAAAGTATTCCTCGCCGAAATGTCGCTCGGCGTCGTGAAGGCTGCGGGTGACCTCTTCGCTGACCTGGCCTTCCCGCTCCTGCGCTCGCAGGAACGTCTCGATGCCCGAGTCGAAGTCCTGGGGAGGATCCGCCGGGACCGCCGCGGGCGCGGAGAACGACGGGAAGCGGCACTGATTGAACCTGCCCATCACCTGGTTGAACGCGTTTTCAGCGGCCACCTTCGCCGTCTCCAGCTTGTGGAGCTTTCCCCGCCAGTCCAGGATTCGCTTCTCGAGGGCCTCGATTTTGGATTGGGCGGCCTGGATGGATTGCTCCACCGCTCCGAGGTCCGCGGAGACGCGCGGCTCTTGCGCCCGGTCCAGCGCCAGCTGCTCCCAACGAATCAGCTTGTGGCGTTTCTCCTCGAGCTGCTTCAGGCGGTCCCGCAAAGACTGCTGCTGGGATTCGCGGTCCTGGATCGAGCGAAGGATCTGGCGCCATCGGCGAAGGGTTTGCTCGTCCTCTGCCAGCTGCGTGCGCACTTTTTCCAGGTCCGCGATGTCGGCGACGGATCGCGATCCTCGCCGGAAGGCGATTGCGACGCGGTGATCCCGATAGCCGGATTCCCGCGTCGCTCCGACCAAGTCTTCGAGCAGCCGCTGAAGCGCCTTCGCGTCCAGAACCTCCACGCCATCAGGGCCGATGGGCAACGTCAGAAGATCGAAGTCCAGCAGACGGAACAATCGATCCAGCTCCTCGTCCTTGAACCGCTGGCGCAACGCGGTGAGAACGGAGCGGCTGTGGCCCGCGATGAACTGCTCGTCCTTTTGAACCTTGTCGGCGTAGAGCTGGATTTTCGCGTCGGCCTTCTCGCGTGTTTCCGCGGCGGCGTCCTCGATGTGCCTCTGGAGGCGCTTGACCTCCTGCTCCAGCGTGCCCATCGCGGATCGCTCCATCTCCTCGATGAAGTCGGCGAACTCGATCCCTCGTTTTTCCAGCTCATCCAGCCGGCCCTTCAACCGGCCCCTTTCCTCGGTGAAGTGCTCGGCGTCGCGGCGACGGTCGCCCAGCTCCGCCTGCGAGGAGCGCAGGGCTTCATCCGCCGCCTGGAGATCGCGGTCGATGGCCGCCAGCTGCTCTTCGTGCCTGGACTCGAACTCCTGCCGGAGGACGCGCAGCAGGCTCCAGGCATGGATCTGCTCGCCGCGAAGGGATTCGCGCTCATGGAAGCGGTCGACGAGGCGTCCGATGTCTTCGGCGTGCTCCTTGAATCGGCGGAGGGATTCGCGCCGACGGCGGATGTCGTCGTAGTGCTGGCCGAAGATCTCCCGGGCGTCGACCGCCACGGAGTCGGGCGAGATATCGGCAAGCATCAGCAGACGCTCGCGCATCTGCTCCTGGGTGAGCGTGCTCAGGCTCAGGAGGTTCTTGAGCGTCTCGCGGAAGTGCGGATACTTGTCGGGATCTTTCAGCGAGACAATGCCGAGCCCTGTCGTGTTGCCGCCCGCGGGGTTGAGCAGCAGCTCGCGGTGTTGTTGCTGCGTGGTGATCTTTTCGTACTGCCGCAGCGCCAGCCGCGCGTTGACGTCCCGCGGCTCCCGCACCTGGCCCTTCTCGTCGAAGAAGTCGTCGGCCGCGTAAGGGCCCTGATAATAAAAGCGCTCGGGATCATTCCCGCTCGCACGGCTCTGCCCCCTCCATCCGATCACGCACTGGCCCCTCGTCGAGAGGCACTCAAACAGGATGTAGCTGTATTGATTGCGAAAATAGAAGTCGCGCGTCTGCTCCTTGGTGTAGGCGCCGAAATCCATCTCGCGCTGATCGTTGATGTAGAGAAACTGCAGCGTGTTGATCAGCGTGGTCTTGCCGGTGTTGTTGGGCCCGACGATTTGAAGCGCGCCCTCGAGCTCGACCTCGGCGAAGTCGTACTTGCCTGCGTTGATGAGAATGACGCGTTGGGGTCCGTGAGGCATAGGCTACGCAGAGGGGGAGGATTCGACGGCCGGGGCGATCGGAGCAACGGGAGCGCGCTGGGCCAGCTCAAGGCATTTGCTGAACACGCGGTGGAAGGGCCGGAGAAAACGAAACTCCTCCTCGCCTTCCCAGCGAATCCAGCCGATCCGCTCCATGTGGCCCAGGAGGAGCTTCACGTCGCCGAGGTCTTCCACGTCGACCTGGCGCAGCAGGGCGACATACCGATCCAGCGCGAAGTGCGGGAGCCTGGATAGAAGGAAATTCTGCCCCATCACAAACTCCTCGACCGGCCGTCCCTGGTTGGCCGCGTGGTCGACGAGGATGTAGGAGAACACCGCGATCTTGGGCAGCGTGTCGGGCACTTTGTCCGCGTAGTCGGGCTCAAAATAGAAAAACTCGCGATCGTGTCGGACGAGCCTCAGGCCCAGCGGCGCGAAGTAGTCGGCGTAGTCTTGGGCGCGCGACGCCAGAGCCGAGAACAGCGGCTCGTCCTCGGGCGAGAGGTGCGAGCCGCGCTTGAGTCGGTCGAAAACATCCTTCAGATACGGCAGCTCGATCGCGTTCATGCTCAGTCAACGTTCAGGTTCATCTCAGGAAGCCAAATGGCTCAGGCGGAGCGGAGACCCTTCCAGCCGGCAGTCCACGGTGGCATAGCTCCGCGGCGCGCCATCCCTGAACTGGCCTTCAAACCCGTCATGAAAGAGCAGGGCGGTGAATCCGGCCAGCAGCTCGTGGGTGTTCTTGTTGGGATGTCTCTCCTGCAGCCATTGGAGCAAATCGTCGATCGGAAGCTCGGACGCCGCGCGCTCCGGCAGCGAGTCGAGCCACTGGCGCCTCAGCATCGCGGGAGGCGCTTCCAGAGAGGCGTCGATCATCGGCCGCGGCGCCGGCTCGGGCGGATGCTCCGCAAGTCGCCGCAGGGCGAGCTCGATGGCCTGATCGCTGGGCACGTTCTGGATTCGCATCTGGTAAACGCCGATAAGCGGCTCGGTTCCCCAGTTCGCCAGCCCCTCGGACATCAAGCGCTGCAGGGCCAGGGCCGCGCCTTCCGCGATGAAGCTGGAGCGGCGGAGCGACTCGTAGAGCGGCTGGATCTCCTTGCGGCATTGCTCGAAGACCCGAAGCGCGTGCTTTCTTACCAGGCGGAGATAGCGAAGGTTGCGATCCAGTGCGGGATGATCGTTGAAGAGCGCCTGCTCCCGCGCGCGGCGGAGCAGCTGCTCGATGTCATCGAAGGACGAGCGCATCGGGCCGTCGGCCCGAACGATGTCGATCATCGGCTCCACGAAGCGCTCCATCCAGTGAACGATGCGGCGGAACTTGTCGCGGACGCTGACCTGTCGCTGCGTTGTCTTGAATCGCGCGACCTCTTGCAGGATGCAATGGTGCGTCTCGTCGAGATCCGCGTAGATGCGTCGCAGCGTGTCGTTGATTTCCCGAAAGGACAGCTCGACGACGGTGACGTTTTCCTCCTCCAATGCGCGTCCCAGTTTCCGCGACAGGGCTTCCAGGGAGGCGATATAGCCGCGGATCATCTCGGGCGTCGCTGGATTGGCTTCGTCGAAGAGGTAGGCGAGGAGCCGCCCCACGGGATCGGCGAGGAGGTAGAACGGCGAGCCCGGCTCGGACGGGACGAGGATCTGGTATTCGAGCAGCCTCTGCCAGGTTGTCCTGGGCAGCTCGGTCGCCGCGCCGGCGTGCGATTGGATGAGCCGCTGGACATCGGCGTCCGAGATTTCGCCCGCGCGACCCCCCAGCGCCCGGAGCAACGGCACATGCCCCGCGCAAAAACCGAAGAAGGCCTGTGGGTTGACTTTCACCGACGCAAAGCTGTCAGCTGTCGGCCCATCGAACGAGAAGAAAACGCCGCGCATTGCGGGCTGGGATGGAGGGCGTGGGCTTCATGTGGCAGCGACGTTCAGCGGCCGGCCGAGGCCTCGGCGGCCTTGAGTTTCTCCTTCGCTTTCTGGAGCTCGTGCATCATCCCGAAAGGGTTTTTGGGCGTGATGATCAGGGTGCGGCAGGGCCAGCCCTTCCTGCGGTGAATGACCAGTCGGGAGCGCGAGGGCGCGAGCGTGTTGTACCAACGCTCCGCGAACCCGCGAGGCTCGGTGTCCATGTGCCGGATGTCGCGGATCCGGATTCGGCGAACTGGAATCCCCGCCAGGGTGATGACCAGATGCCTCTCGGTCATCCTGTAGTTCACCGACTTGATGAGCAGGAAGGCCACGAGCAGTCCTGCCAGCCATCCTCCGACCCACATGGCGAGCCGCGCCGACGAGGGATCCGACATCCAGGAGACGTCCTTCAACCAGGGGAGATCGTTCAAGGACATGACGCTCTTCATCGTTTGGCTCCCAGCCAGAGTGTGAACGCGGGGACGAGAACTCCCAGAATCAAGGACGCCCACACCAGCCACCGCCGCCGCATGGCGCGCATCGCGAGGTAGATGCCGAGGAGCGTCGTGGCGATCAGGGCGATGGACATGACCACGACGAGAAACTTGAACACCGCGGGCGACCAGGAATTGGCGAACGCCGCCGGGTAGATCTGGTCAGTGTGCACAGCCACGAGCTTGCGGAGGACGCTCTCGGCCTCGGCGGGGTTTTTCCTGCGGTCCACCTGCAGGGTTTGATACCAGCCGGTGCCGACGTAGAAGAGCAGCAGCGGGGCGAAGAAGCACCCGAGGTGCAAATGCAGCTGGCGGATGCGTTTCATCGCGCGATCACTGGGCGTTCGGAACGGGGATGAAGATTTTCTTGCCGGGCCGCAGCAGTTCCCAGTTGGAGATGTCGGGGTTGGCTTCCTTGAGCGCCCTCTGTGTGAGCTTGATGTCCTTTGCGCGGCAGGCCTGGACGATGGCGGAGAGCGAGTCGCCCGGCTTGATCACGTACTCGATCCCTCGTTCGACGCCTTTGTCGCCCACGCCGCGCGTCGGCTTCTCCGTTCCGGCGGACGGGGAGTCGCCCCGCGGATTGCTGACAGGAACGGCCCGGGTCGGGGGCGGCGCCACGGGCGTGTCCGCGATTTGCTTGCCGAGCTTCGCAAGCTCGCCGAGCACCTTCTCATTGTCGGCCCGGCGTTTTGCGTCCACTTCCTTCACGCTGTCGGCGAGCTTGTGGATCTGGTCCTGGATCGCCGAGCGATCCCCGAGCTTGCGCGCTTCCTCCCGCACCTGCTGCATCTCCCTTTGGAGATTCGCGACTTTCTCGCGCAGCGACTGGTTGGAGGCTTCGAGCTCCTCGACCCGGGCGCTCAGCGTGACCATGTTTTGCTGGAGCTGCTGGCGGATGGCAACCGCCTCGCTCGACTCCGCGGCCTGGCTGAGAAGCTTCGGAACCGGGAGCAACAGAGCCAGGACGACCGATAGTAGAAGCGTTCGCATCGCTCGAACTTAAGAAAGGGCGGCCAGAGATCAATGAGGAAAATGCCTCGATCCTCCCAGGGTTCCCGCCTATTGCTATCGGCGATTGACGGTTTTGGAAGTGATTCAGCGGAGCGCCGATTACCTCGCTAAGAAGGGGGTCGAGTCGCCTCGCCTCCAGATCGAACTGCTCCTCGCCCATCAGCTGAAGCTCCCGCGACTCCAGCTCTACTTGAACTTCAGCCGGACGCTCGGCGACGCCGACGTCAGCGCCCTGTCCGCGATGCTCGCGCGGCGCGGGAAGCGCGTGCCCTTGCAGCACATCATCGGATCCACGAGTTTCTGCGGCTACGAGATGAGCGTGGGACCTGAGGCCTTGATTCCGCGGCCGGAAACCGAGCGCTTGGCGGAGCGCGCTGTCGACTGGCTGAGCGAACGCTCGGCGAGCCTGGGCGGCCCTTGCGCCGCGCTGGATTTCGGCACGGGAACGGGGTGTTTGGCGATCGTGCTGGCGGCGCGGTGTCCGTCGGTTGAGGTGAGGGCGCTGGATGTCTCGGCCGGCGCCCTGGCCAGGGCGCGCGCGAATCTAGAGGCCCACGCCCTTCTGGATCGCGTCTCGCTGCATCTCGGAGACGGCCTCGCGTCTCTCCCGACGGGAGCGAGCTTTGATCTGATCGTGTCGAATCCTCCTTACATTCCGACGGCGGAGATTGAGGCGCTGGATCCCGAGGTTCGCGACCACGATCCCAGAATCGCCCTTGACGGCGGCGCGGATGGGTTAACCTTTTACCGCAAGCTCGCGTCTGAGGCGTCGGCCGCGCTCCGGCCGGGCGGACGCCTCATGCTGGAGTTGGGCGATGGACAAGCGGAGGCCGTGAGCGCGATTCTGCGCGATCAAATGTGGGTTGTCGACTCCGTGTCGCCTGACTACAGTGCGCGCCCACGGGTGCTGGTCGCTCGTCTCGATTGAAGGTGTCAGTTCTCTTTTCATCATGGACAGCTTAATGATCAAGGGCGGCGTGCCGCTCGAAGGTGAAGTTCAAATCTCCGGCGCCAAGAACGCGGTGTTGCCCCTCATGGCCGCGGCGCTGCTGACCGACGAGCCCTGCGTCATCCGTCGCGTGCCCGACCTGAGCGATGTGCGCTTCATGGGCCAGATCCTCGCCTCGCTCGGCGCGGAGTTTCGCATGGAGGGCGACACGGTCCATATCCGAGCCGCCCGGCTCAAGGGCATGGCGGACTACGACCTTATCCGCAAGATGCGGGCGTCGATTTGCATTCTGGGCCCGTTGCTCGGGCGACTCCATCAAGCGAAAGTCTCGCTGCCCGGCGGATGCGTCATCGGATCGCGTCCCGTGGACCTGCACCTCAAGGGTCTCGCCGCGCTGGGCGCGAACATCACCGTCAAGAACGGCTACGTTCACGCCAAGGCGCCCAAGCTCGTGGGCTCTGAGGTTTTTCTTGGCGGGCGAGTAGGGCCGACGGTGCTGGGAACCGCGAACGTGATGATGGCTGCGACGCTCGCCGAAGGAGTCACGGTGATCGAGAGCGCCGCCTGCGAGCCTGAGGTGATCGATGTCGCCAACTTCCTCAACGGAATGGGCGCCAAGATCAGCGGCGCCGGGAGCCCGACTGTCCAGATCCTCGGCGTGGACAAGCTCCACGGCGTGGAGCATGAGGTGATTCCTGACCGAATCGAGGCCGCCACATTCGCCATCGCGGCCGCCGCAACCGGCGGCGAAATCACGATCCTTGGCGCGCGTCCGGACCACATGTCCGCCGTCCTCGACAAGCTCGGGGAGGCGAACGTGAAGGTGGAACGACGAGGTCGCAACCTCACCGTCAAGCGCGGCGGACGCCTCAAGCCCGTCGACATCACCACGCTTCCCTACGCCGGATTCCCCACAGATGTTCAAGCCCAGATGATGGTCCTCATGACCCTCACCCCCGGCCTGAGCATCATCACCGAACGCGTCTTTGAAAGCCGATTCATGCATGTCAGCGAACTCGCCCGCCTCGGCGCCGAGATCGCGATTGAAGGGCCAAGCGCCATCGTTAAAGGCGGGCGTCCTTTATCGGGCGCGCCAATCATGGCGAGCGATCTCCGGGCGTCGGCCGCATTGGTGATCGCGGGATTGGCAGCCTCCGGCACGACGGTTGTGAATCGCGTTTATCACATTGATCGGGGATACGAGCGGATCGACGACAAGCTGAGGCGGCTCGGAGCGCGGATCGAGCGCGTCAAGGAGACATGAAGAACGCCATTGGCCTTGCTTTGATCGTGGGCGTCTTGTTTGGCGTGTATAAGCTATGGGAATTGTACGACCAGCAGACCACCACCCGGCAGATGGAGGTGAAGGACACACGGCATCAGGAATTCGGATCTCACTTGCAGGGCCTGGATCAGCGCCTTGAGCAGGTGCTGCGTGAGGCGTATGGAAAAGGGGTTCTGGGTCTGAAGGCCTTTCTGAGAGATTACAGCAACACTCCTTACCTGAAGGATCCGAGGTTGGCCTGGATCGAGATCGACTATGCGGTCATGCTCGTGAACAAGGACCCAAAGCAAGCGCTCGAGGCCTTCGCCGAGGTCAAGAACCGTGTTCCTCCCAACTCTCCTGTGATGCCCCGCATCAAGGAACTCGAGCGAGCCTTCAAGGGGCCGTGACTCCTCGGGGCGGCGAGCCGCCGCCATAGACCCTTCCACTCGAGCTTTGTCGCGGGTGGGATTCACTTGGATTCAACTTCCGGAAGCCCTTGAGCCGCGAGGCGCCAATCCCGCAGGCGGCCCCAACCTGCCGTGGCTTGTGAAATAAATCACAAATTCATTCTTGCCTGCCTGGGGGGGGGTATCTAGCTTGCCGGCCAGCGGTTTTCCGCCAGGCGTTCTTATGACGACAAACGCTGAATTTGGCTACAATTCGAAGGTTGAGGGCGAGGTGATCGTGACCCGCCTGGACGCGGCCATTAATTGGTTCCGCAAGAATTCGCTTTGGCCGATGCCGATGGGATTGGCCTGTTGCGCGATCGAGTTGATGGCGGCGGGGGCGAGTCGCTTTGACATCTCGCGGTTTGGGGCGGAGGTGATGCGTTTTTCGCCTCGTCAGTCGGACGTGATGATCGTGGCGGGGACCGTGACTTACAAGATGGCGATGGCGGTTCGCCGCATCTACGACCAGATGCCGGAGCCCAAGTGGGTGATCGCGATGGGCGCTTGCGCGTCGACAGGCGGGATGTATCGGAGCTACGCGGTTCTTCAAGGCGTGGACAACATCATCCCTGTGGATGTTTATGTGGCGGGATGCCCGCCGCGTCCCGAGGCGCTTTTGGATGGATTTCTGAAACTGCAGGCAAAAGTTGCTGTTGAACCTGTTCGAGCAGCGATGTCCTGAGAATGTCCTGATGTTGTGGAGTGGATGGGGACTCTCGACGACGCTTCCGTTTTTCAATGTCAGCCACCGAATACGCGCAAAAGCTTGCGGCCAAATTTGGCCCTGTGATCGGAGCTCCCGTTGAGTTTCGCGGGGAGATCACGCTGCCGGTTCTCGATCCTGAACGGATCGAGGAGATTTGCGCGCACGCCAAGCAGGAGCTGGGCTTCGACATGCTTCTGGACATCACCAGCATCGACCACTATGGCGACACGCCTCGGTGGGGGATCGTCTACGAACTGTTCAGCCTCGCCCATAAGTCGCATTTGCGCCTGAAGACGACGGTGACCGAGGAGCGTTCGGAGCTGCCCACGATCAGCGGTGTCTGGCGCACGGCCGACTGGCACGAGCGCGAGATCTTCGACATGATGGGGGTTCGCTTCCGGGGACATCCTGACCTGCGGCGGATCCTGATGTGGGAGGGGTATCCCTATCATCCGCTCCGCAAGGATTTCCCCCTCGCCGGCAAGCCCACCGATCTGCCCGAAGTGGCGTTCACTCATAGCGCTCCCTTGGAAGGCGGGCCGTTCGTCACGGTGGCGGGCGGGAAGGACACCGCGGCCCGTGAGCCGCGTGTGCGCACGGCCGGCAACTGAATCACAGCGCGCGCATGCCTCACCTTCAACAGATCGAAATCAGGGACGCCGCCGCGCGGGCCGCCTCGCCGCCCCAAGGGAACGCGGGCGATTCGAAGACCCTGGACGAGCTTCAATGCGAGAAGATGGTGCTCAACATGGGCCCGTCTCATCCGTCCACACACGGGGTTCTGCGGATCATCCTGGAGCTTGACGGCGAGATCATCACCAAGGCGGTTCCCGATCTGGGATACCTGCATCGGGGCGACGAGAAGATCGCTGAGAACATGACCTATACCCAGTTCATCCCCTACACGGATCGACTGGACTACCTTGCGCCCCTTGCGAACAACGTGGCCTACGCGCTCGCGGTGGAGAAGCTGATGGGCATCGACGGGCAGCTCCCGCCCCGTTGCCAATACATCCGCGTGATCTGCTGCGAACTGGCGCGCATCTCGGCGCATCTCCTCGGCCTGGGGGCCTTCGCGATGGATGTCGGGGCTCTGACGGTCTTCCTGCACACGTTCACCGAGAGGGAGAAGATCTACGATCTTGCGGAGTCCCTGACCGGCGCGCGGTTTACAACCAGCTACACGCGAATCGGCGGCCTGGCGCGCGATCTGCCGCCCGGATGGCATCAGGCCTGCCGCCGCTTTTGCGGCGAGGTCGTGAGGAATTTTGACGAGTCGGAGAAGCTGCTGACGCGGAACAAGATCTTTCTGGACCGAACGCGCGACGTCGGGGTGATCTCCAGGCAGGACGCGATCGACTACGCGATCACCGGGCCGAATCTCCGCGGCAGCGGCGTCGACTACGACGTGCGTCGCGCGACGCCCTACCTGGTTTATCCTGACCTCCTGTTCGACGTGCCCGTGGGCTCCGTGGGCGAATGCTATGATCGGTATCTGGTCCGGATGGAGGAAATGCGACAGAGCGTTCGGATCATTCTTCAATGCCTGGACCGGATCCCCGGCGGCGCCGACAACGCGTCGCATGAGCCGATCCAGGTTTCCGACGGCAAGACGGTTCTTCCTCCCAAGGAAAAGGTGCTCACGAGCATGGAGGAGCTGATTCACCAGTTCATGCTGGTGACCCAGGGGGTGAACGCGCCTCCTGGCGAAGTTTATTTCGGGGCGGAGAATCCCAAGGGCGAGCTCGGCTTCTACATCAACAGCCGGGGCGGCGGGACGCCCTACCGGCTCAAGATCCGCGCCCCTTCGTTCGTGAACCTGAGCATCCTGCCCCATCTGCTGCCGGGCCACATGATGAGCGATGTGGTGAGCATCCTGGGATCGATTGATTTCGTGATGGGCGAGTGTGATCGCTAGCCGACTATGACCTTTACCATCCCTAGAGAACTGGAAGCGGAGCTGGACGAGCTCGCGACGCGTTACCCGCAGAAGCGGAGCGCGTCGCTGATGTTTCTCCACGCGCTGCAGGAACGCTTCGGCTATGTGTCAAAGGAAGCGGTGGAGTGGACCGCGGCGAAGCTCGGGGTTCAGCCCATCCATGTGTGGGAGCTCGTTACTTTTTATCCGATGTTCCGTCAGGAGCCCGCCGGCCGGCATCAGCTCAAGGTCTGCCGCACCCTGAGCTGCGCCCTCGGCGGATCGCACAAGCTCTACCGGCATTTCTGCGACAGGCTCGGGCTCGACCCGAACAAGCACGGCCTGCAGACCACGAAGGACGGCAAGTTCTCGGTGGAGTTTGTGGAATGCCTCGCGAGCTGCGGCACGGCGCCCGTGATGATGCGCAACGAAGAGTTCCACGAAGGCGTTTCCTGCGAGCAGGCGGACGCCTTGCTCGCGCGCTGCTCATGACGGCTCCGCGAAAACCTCCAATCGCGCGCGGTTCCGCAATGGCCGATGGCGGCGGGTCGCGGACGGGGAATGATTCGGGCGGGTTGGCTGCCCGACATGGATTTGAACCATGACAAGCAGATTCAGAGTCTGCTGTGCTACCGTTACACCATCGGGCAGTAGCGCGGCGACAAGCTAAAGTCTTTCAACTGAGAGTCAAGCCGCAGTATGCCAGAAGAACATCGACTGATTCTGAAGCACGCCGATCAACCGGGCTACACCCCGGACATCGAGTGCTATGTCCGCAACGGCGGATACGAGGCGCTGCGCAAAGCATTGGCTCTTCCCGTCAAGGAGCTGCCGGAAGGCAGGCGGATGACCGCCCAGGAGCAGCTTCGCGACGAGGTGCTGAAGTCCGGGCTGCGCGGACGCGGCGGCGCGGGCTTCTCCTGCGGCCTCAAATGGTCCTTCGTCGACCGCAAGAGCGGCAAGCCCATCTATCTCATCTGCAACGCGGACGAGTCCGAGCCCGGCACCTTCAAGGACCGCCAGATCATCCACAAGGACCCGCATCAGCTGATCGAAGGGATGATCATCTCCTGCTTCGCGAACGACGTGAAGCTGGCCTATATCTACATCCGCGGCGAGATGCCGGACGGCGCCCGCCTGCTCAATGTCGCCCTGAAGGAAGCCCGCTCCCGCGGCTTCCTGGGAAAGAACATTCTCGGCGCCGGATACGACCTGGAGATTCATGTGCACCGCGGCGCGGGCGCCTACATCTGCGGCGAGGAGACGGGGCTGATCGAATCGCTCGAGGGCAAGCGCGCGTATCCCCGGATCAAGCCGCCGTATTTTCCCGCCGTGCTGGGCCTGTATCAGTGTCCGACCATCGTCAACAACGTCGAGACCCTCGCGGCGGTGAAGCACATCGTGGCCTTGGGCGCCGCGGATTACGCGAAGCTGGGCACTCCCAACAACACCGGCACGCGCATCGTCAGCCTGAGCGGCCATGTTCGACGCCCGGGCTACTATGAGGTGGAGGTCGGCAAGGCCACGATCGGGGAGCTGATCTTTCACGAGAATTTCGGCCGCGGCCTCCTCGAAGGCCGACAGCTCAAGGCGATCATTCCCGGGGGCTCGTCCTCGAAGGTTTTCAAGGCGGGCGAGAAGTTCAAGGTGAGGAAGAAGGGCGCGGACGGGCAGATGGCGGCCGTCGAGGTCGACCTGCTCGATCTGCCCTACGACTTCGACAGCCTGCAGCAAGCCGGGTCCATGTCGGGCTCGGGCGCGATCATCGTGATGGACGACTCGACCGACATCGTGGAGGCGCTCGCCAATTTGGGAGAGTTCTACGCGCACGAGAGCTGCGGCCAGTGCACGCCTTGTCGCGAGGGCGCGCTGTGGATGAGCAAGGCTCTCCATCGGCTCACCCATGGGCACGGCCGGAAGCAGGACGCCGACTATCTGCTGCACATCGCCCAGAACATCCAGGGCCGCACGATCTGCGCCTTCGGCGAGGCCTGCGCCTGGCCTGTGCTGAGCTTTGTGCAGAAGTTCAAGGGCGAGTTTGAAGCCAAAGGGGCCGCGGACGAGGCCCGTGGCGCCGGCGCCGGCGCCGGACACGACCCTGTTTCCACAAGCCGCACATCGTAGCCTTTCGCAACATGTCCACCGCCACCGCAGCGAATACAGAAACGAAGCCGCCCGCTCCCGCGGTCGAGACCGTCCGCGTGAAGGTCGATGGCCGCGTCGTGGATGTCCCCAGGACCCTGCCCGACTGGCAGGGCAAGCCTCAGCCCACGACCATGCTTCAGGCTTGCGCCATCGCCGGCGCGGAAGTTCCGCACTATTGCTACCACCCGAAGCTGCCCATCGCCGGGAACTGCCGCATGTGCCTCGTCGAGTTCGGCACGCCCATGATGGGGCCCGATCGCAAGCCCGTTCTCAGCGAGGACGGATCGCCCAAGATCGCCCGATCCGTGCTGCCTTACGAGCCGGGGACTCCGCGCGGCGCTATCGCCTGCGCGACCCCCATCAGCCCCGGGATGGAGATCTATCCCAGCTCCCCCGCGACGAAGCAAATGCGCGAGGCGGTGCTCGAGTCGCTGCTCATCAACCATCCGCTCGATTGCCCGATCTGCGACCAGGCGGGCGAGTGCAAGCTTCAGGAGTACTCGGTCGAGCATGGCCAGGCCGAAAGCCGGTTCGCCGAGGTGAAGGTGCACAAGCCGAAGCAGGTCGACCTCGGGCCGAGGATCATGCTCGACGACGAGCGATGCGTGCTCTGCACCCGCTGCATCCGATTCTCGCGCGACGTGGCGCAGGACGACGCCCTCGGCATCGTCAACCGCGGAAGCCACAACTCGATCGCCGCGTTCCCCGGACGCCAGTTTGACAACAACTATACGCTCAACACCGTGGACATCTGTCCGGTGGGCGCGCTGACTTCGAAAGATTTTCGGTTCCGGATGCGGGTGTGGTTCCTGAAGGAGACGCGATCGGTCTGCGCGAGCTGCGCGACGGGCTGCAACATTCTCATCAGCTCGCGCGAGGAGAGCGTGTATCGTTACGAGCCGCGGCAGAACGACGCTGTCAACGCGTGCTGGATGTGCGATTCGGGCCGCCTGAACTACAAATGGATCGGCCGCGAGGATCGTCTTCTCAACGTGAGGAGCAGCCGCTCCGGAGCCCGCGCCTGGGCGGCCGTCGTGGCGGAGATCGCCGAGACGCTGCGGTCCGCCCCGCAGGGATCCGTGGCCGTGATCGCCTCGGCGCGCCAGAGCACGGAGGAGCTCTATTTGCTGAAGAAGCTTGCCGCTCATCTTGGCGCCCTGACCGATTCCGTCGAGCGCCTGGGAGAAGGCGATGGCTTCCTCGTCAACGCCGATCGCAATCCGAACACAAACGGCGCGCGGATGACCGGAATCTGCTTCACGGAGGTGGGCATCCAGATTCCCAAGATCGCGCAGGGGATTCGATCGGGACGGATCCACACCCTGATCGTGTTCGGCGAGGACGTCACCCGGCACGGGATCGACTCGGAGACCTTGTCGAAGGTGTCCACCCTGATCGTCAGCGACATCCTCCCGAACGAGACGACGCGTCGCGCGCATTTTCTGCTCCCCGGATGCGCCTACGCCGAGAAGCGCGGCACCTTCGTCAACGCGAAGGGCCGTCTGCAGCGGTTTCTGAAGGCTGTGGAGCCCCGTGGCGAAGCCCGCCCGGAGTGGGAGTTCTTGCAGGAGCTCGTCCACCAGGTCACCGGAGAGAATCTTGGCCCCGGGTTCGAGGCGCTGTTCAACCGGATGGCGAAGGATGTGCCCGCTCTCGCCTCGGCCGGCGTGGAGTGGGGCAAGGTGGGCGATCTGGGCGCGCCCCTGACTCTTTAGGTTTTAGAGCCAATGCGAACGCGGATGACATGCAAGCGCTTCTAGACATTCTCACGAACCATCGCGAGGTGGCGATGTCCCTCGCCAAGATTGTGGCGGTCCTCGCCGTTCTCCTGCCGATGGTGGCCTACTCGGTTCTCGCCGAGCGCAAACTTTCCGCGCTCATCCAGAATCGTGTGGGACCCAACCGGGTCGCTTTGCCCTTGATCGGGGGCATCCCCATCCTGGGGCCCTTCCTCACCCGCCTCGGATTCTGGCAGCCGCTTGCGGACGGGTTGAAGTCCTTCCTCAAGGAGGATTTCACGCCCGCCCATGTGCGGAAGGCGTATTTCTGGCTGGCGCCCGCCCTCGCGCTGGTCCCGGCGTTCATGACCATGGCGGTGATTCCCTTTGGCTCGTTCCTCGGACGCGAGAGGATGGTTCTCGCCGATCTGAACGTCGGGATCCTCTATACCTTCGGGATCGTGTCCCTCGGCGTTTACGGGATCGTGCTCGCCGGCTACGCGGCGAATTCGAAGTACCCCTTTCTCGGCGGCATTCGTTCGAGCGCTCAATTGATCTCGTACGAGATCGCCATGGGGATGAGCGTTGTTCCCGTTTTCATGCTGGTGGGCGACCTCAACCTCAGCAAGGTGATCGCCTATCAATCCGACGGGCTGACGAGCTGGCTGGTGTTCAAGCAGCCGGTGGCCTTTGTGATTTTCATGGTGGCGGCTTTCGCGGAGACCAATCGCCTGCCGTTCGATCTTCCCGAATCCGAGACCGAGCTGGTGGGCGGCTACCACACCGAGTACAGCTCCATGAAGTTCGCGCTGTTCTTCATGGGCGAGTACTCGAACATGATCGCGTCTTCGGCGATGATGGTGACCTTGTTCCTGGGCGGATGGACGCTGCCTTTCTTCGGCCTCAACGCGACGCCCAATGAGGACGGGGCGATTTGGATGGGCCTGGCGCACATCGGCATTTTTCTCGCGAAGGTGATGTGTCTTCTGGTGGTGTTCATCTGGGTGCGCTGGATGCTTCCCCGGTTTCGTTACGACCAGCTCATGGATCTGGGCTGGAGGCGCTTCATCCCGTTGGGGCTCGCGAACATCGTCGTCACCGCGGTGATTCTTTTCCTGCAGGCCAAACAATGAACCCGATGATTCCGTCCCATCAATTTTTTCCGGAGGCCAGGCCATGATCATCAAGCGCACGGAGCTCAGCTGGCTGGAGCGCATGTATTTTCCGACGCTATGGAGCGGCCTGCGCGTGACCGCGCGCCATTTCTACGACACGCTTTTCCGCGGCGGGCGGGTCACGATGGAGTATCCCGAGCAGCGCTGGACCGTGCCCGAAGGCTACCGTGGCGCCCCCTACCTGGTGAAGGACGCGGAGGATCGCACCAAGTGCGTTTCCTGCCAGCTCTGCGAGTTTGTCTGCCCGCCCAAGGCGATCAAGATCACGCCTCCCGGCCCCGCGGTCGATCCGACCACTGGAAACGTCGAGAAGCGTCCGCGCGAATTCGAGATCAACATGCTCCGGTGCATCTTCTGCGGGTTTTGCCAGGAGGTGTGCCCCGAGGAGGCGATCTTCCTCATGAAGGACTATTCGCTCACCGGCCTGAGCCGGAAGGAAATGATCTATGACAAGGAAAAGCTCCTGAGCCTGGGCGGCGTTCACAACGACCAGATCCGCAAATGGAAGAAAAAGGAGGCCGAGGCGGCCTCACAGGAGGCCTTCAAGCCCGAGTGAATCCGACGACAGCGATGCCTCATCATGACTGACGCCCTATTCTATCTCTTCGCCGCGATGTCGCTGCTATTCGGCTTCCTCGTCGTCGCCAATCCGTTCAGTCGCAATCCCGTCACGAGCGTCATGTTCCTTGTCCTCACGATCGTGTCGCTCGCCGGGTTGTTCGTTCTGCTGCACGCCTTCTTCCTGGCCGCGGTCCAGGTGCTTGTTTACGCGGGCGCGGTGATGGTGCTCTTCCTGTTCGTGATCATGCTGCTCAACATCGCCGAGGAGACGAAGCGGCGGATCAAGCTGTTCGGCGCCCTGACGGGGCTGGGCACGGTCGGCGGCCTCGCGGCGTTGCTGACGCATACTCTCTGGAACTCGGGCATCCCGACGCCGATGAACCCCTCGCTGGAGGGGGAGACAAAACTTCTGGGCCAGGTGTTGTTCACGCAGTACCTCCTGCCGTTCGAGATCGTGTCCATCCTCATCCTGGTGGCGATGGTGGGCGTGATTCTCCTCAGCAAGCGGGAGTTGAAATAGACGAGGCTTGAAACTATGGGACAAGTCGGACTGGAGCATTATTTGGTGGTGAGCGCGCTGCTCTTTTGCCTGGGGCTTCTGGGCACGATCGTGCGCCGGAACGTGCTGATCATTTATTTGTCGCTCGAGCTCATGCTCAACGCGGCGAACCTGGCGCTGGTCGCGCTGTCCCGGTTTAAGGACAACCTGAACGACCATGTGAGCGGCCAGATGATGGTGTTCTTCATCATCACGGTCGCGGCGGCGGAGGTCGCGGTCGGCCTTGCCCTGATCGTCGCGCTGTATCGCAAGAACGCCTCGGCCCACACCGAGGACCTGGCCACCCTGAGGTTTTAGGTTATTGCTATGGCGACCCAGATCGAAAACATCGCGTGGTGGATCCTGCTGCTGCCCCTGCTCTCGGCGGTGGGCATCACGCTTTTCACGCTTCGCTTCCACAAGCTCAGCGCCCAGATCTCCATCGCCGCGGTGTCGGTCTCCTTCCTTCTGAGCCTGCTGCTGTTCGTCGCCCTGCCGGGCTCGGCGTTCAGCGTCTCGGCGAGCTGGATCCATGTCGCCGACCTGTCGATCGACTTTCGCCTGATTCTCGATCCGCTGAGCAAGCTGATGCTCCTCGTCGTCACTGGCGTGGGCATGCTCATCCACATCTACTCCTACGGCTACCTCCACGACGACCGGAGCCTGTCGCGCTACTTCGCGAGCCTCAGCCTCTTCACCTTCTCGATGCTCGGGATCGTCCTTGCGAGCAATTTCGTGATGATGTTCATCTTCTGGGAGCTGGTCGGCGTTTCCAGCTATCTGCTCATCGGCTTCTGGTATGAAAAGGCGTCGGCGGCGGACGCTTGCAAGAAGGCTTTTCTGACCAACCGGGTTGGCGACTTCGGATTCATCCTGGGCATCCTGGTTGTCTGGGCCGCGCTGGGATCCCTGGAGTTCGATCAGCTCAAAGCGGTCCTCGCCGCCCATCCCGGCAAGCTGGGGGCGATGGCGGGCGTGGGCGGACTGCTGGTGTTCTGCGGCGCGATGGGCAAGAGCGCGCAGTTTCCCTTGCATGTCTGGCTGCCCGACGCGATGGAAGGCCCGACCCCGGTGAGCGCGCTCATCCACGCGGCCACGATGGTGGCCGCCGGCGTCTACATGCTTTGCCGGACGTTCTTCCTGTTCCAGGCGACGCCCGCCTGGCCTGAGGCGCTCGCGTTTCTCCACGGCTGGACCGCCCTGGACATCATTGCCTGGATCGGCGGAGCGACCGCCCTCATGGCCGCCCTCATGGCGGTCCAGCAGGATGACATCAAGCGCATCCTCGCCTACTCCACGCTGTCGCAGCTCGGATACATGGTGATGGCCGTCGGGCTCTCCGGGCCTTCGCCCGCGATGTATCACCTGACCACACACGCTTTCTTCAAGGCGATGCTGTTCCTCGGCGCTGGATCGGTGATCCACGCCTGCCACCATGAGCAGAACATTTGGCGGATGGGCGGGCTGTTTCGGAAGATGCCCATCACGTCCTGGACCTTTCTTTTGGGCGCCTTGGCGCTTTGCGGCGTTCAGCCCTTGAGCGGGTTCTACAGCAAGGACGCGATTCTGGCGCAGGCGATGGAGCATAGCCTCCCTTTGTTCGGGCTGGCTATGGGGGTCGCGGGGCTGACCACTTTCTACATGTTCCGATTGGTGTTCGTGGCTTTCTTCGGCAAGGAGCGGGGAGAGCAGGCGGCGCACGCGCATGAATCGCCGGGGATCATGACCTGGCCTTTGCGGGCGCTGGCGTTCTTCACGGTGGCGTCCGGCGTCATGGGCATCGACCACTTCATCGCGGGCGCTTTCGCCGCAGGGGGACACGAGGCCGCGTCGCTCTCCTTCGCGGAAGCGCTGATGGCGCCCTTCGCGCACTCCCCCGCCGCCGCGTTCCTGGGCCTGTTCGCCACGATGCTGGGACTCAGCGCGGCCTGGGCGTGCTACGGCGCCGCGGACGCCGATCCGCTGCCGCAACGCTTTGGATCCATCGCCCAGACGATGCGCCATCGATTCTACTTCGATGAGATGTATGAGGAGGCGATCCGGCTGACCCACGACGCGATTGCCTCGGTCGCGGACTGGATCGATCGCTGGCTGATCAGCGGCCTCTTGGTTCGAGGCGCGCATGGATCGTTCGAGGTGTTTGGACGTTTTCTGCGGCTGCTTCAAAGCGGCAACCTGCAAACCTACGCCTTCCTGCTCGTCGCGGGGTTGCTGGCGATCATCTACCTGTCCTTCTCCCACTGAACCGAACCATGCTCCTCGCTCTCATACTCATTCCCCTGCTGGCGGCGATCGCGGTGGCGCTCAGCCCGCGGACATCCCCGGCGCTTCCGCGCCTGCTCGCGCTCGCGGCGACGGGCGCCACGTTCGTCATCTCCGTGATGCTGTTTCTGCGCTTCGACATAGCGGGCGGCATGCAGTTCGAGCAGACGATGGCCTGGGTCCCTTCGCTGGGCCTGCGGTTCCATGTGGGGGTCGATGGGTTGAACATAGGCTTGGTCCTCATGGGATGCATCGTGGCCTTCGCCGCCACGGCGGTGAGCTGGGACATACAGCGGGACGAGAAGGGATTCTACTCCCTGCTGTTGGCGATGATCGGCGGGATTCTGGGGGCGTTCGTGTCGCAGGATTTGTTCTGGCTCTACTTCTTCCATGAGCTCGCGCTGATCCCCACCTTCCTGATGATCGGCGTGTGGGGACGCGGCGAGGACAAGAACTACGCGACCTTCAATATCACGATGTATCTCACGCTGGGCGCGCTGATAGCGCTGTCCGGATTGATCCTGCTGTATCTCCAGATGCCATTGGCCGATCGGACTTTCGATATCCAGGCCATGACGAAGCATTTCCAGCTGCATCCGATCGCGGCCGGCGATCAGAACCTGATCTTCGGACTACTGATGTTCGGTTTCGGGATTCTGGTGTCCCTGTGGCCTTTCCACACGTGGGCCCCGCTGGGCTACGGGGCGGCCCCGACGGCGAACGCGATGCTTCACGCGGGCGTGCTGAAGAAGTTCGGCCTTTATGGATTGATACGGATCGCTCTGCCCATGCTTCCCGCGGGCAGCCAGCGCTGGCTTCCGGTTCTCGCGCTTCTCTGCATGGGGAATCTTGTCTACTGCGGCTGGGTGGCGATGCGGCAGAGGAACCTCAATGGATTGATCGGTAATTCGAGCGTGGCGCACATGGGCTTCTGCTTCCTGGGCATCGCGAGCCTGACCTTGGTCGGCGTGACGGGCGCGGTGCTGGTGATGATCGCCCACGGATTGTTGGCGGCGCTTTCCTTCGGCCTCTCGGGGTATCTTTACTCCCAGACCGGAACGCTCGACATCCCGCGGCTCGGCGGGCTGCTGCGGAGGCTGCCATTCATCGGCGCGGCTCTGATGATCGCCCTTTTCGCCGGCTGCGGCGTGCCGGGCTTCGCGAATTTCGCCGGCGAGCTGATGGTGTTGTTCGGCGCCTGGAAGAGCGGCGTCACGGGGCACTGGATGGTTGTCGCCGCGGCCTGGGCCGGGCTGATCATCGGCGCGGTCTACATGCTGCGCGCCATCCGCAACATGCTCCACTGTCCCGAGGCCGAAGGCGCCGGGGAGTGGATCGACGCCATCGGATCGCGACGCTGGCCCTACGCGCTGCTGATCGCCGCCCTGGTGCTGTTCGGGGTCGCGCCCGGATTGCTCACCGACGCCATCAAGCCCAGCGCGGAGGCGATCGTGAAGATGGCTTCGAGCGGCAAGGCCAACGCGGTCGCTCCGGCCGCGCCCCTCCTGAAGGCGGCCTCGACCCACTGAATTTCCCGAACGGCAACATGAACGCATCTTTGCTCAGCTTGGAATGGATGATCCTGGGAGGCGGGTTGGTGTTCCTTCTCCTGGATCTGTGGACCCCCGCCGGGAAAAAGCGATCGCTCGGGTACGCCGCGGCGGCGCTCGTCGCCGTGACGCTGGTCTGGAGCTTTCGCGTCGACGCCTCCACGCCGCAGCTGGCCTTCAACGATGGATACGTGCTCGACGCCCTCGCCTTGTTCTTCAAGCGATTCTTTCTCATCGCGACGATAGGGGTGCTTCTGATGTCGGTGGATTTTGCGGATCAGTTCCAGGCCGGCATCGGCGAGTATTACAGCCTCATCCTCTTCGCGCTGGGAGGCATGATGCTCGCCGCCTCGGCCAACGATTTCACGATGCTCTTTGTCTCCATCGAACTGATCACCGTCACCTTCTACGTTCTGACCAGCTTCCTTCGCCACAAGACCCCGTCGCTCGAGGCGGGCATCAAGTACCTGATTCTCGGGGCGCTCTCCTCCGGCGTGATGGTGTATGGCATCGCCCTTGTGTTCGGGTCCTCGGGGACGATGAAGTTCGGCGAGTTGGCGGAGAAGGCGGCGGGATTGACGCATCAGAAAGTCTTTCTGATCGGCGCGCTGTTTCTCGTCGCGGGCCTGGCCTTTAAGATTTCCGCGTTTCCGTTCCATGTCTGGACGCCGGATGTGTATGAAGGGTCCCCTTCGCCGACGACCGCCTTTCTCGCGGTGGGCTCCAAGGCGGCTGGCTTCGTGTTGCTGCTCCGCTTTCTTTTCGTGGCCATGCCTCATGCCGTGGTCGCGGAGTGGTCGCGCGTTTTGATGGTGATGTCCGGGGTCACGATTCTCTACGGCAATCTCTGCGCGATCCCCCAGAGGAGCCTCAAGCGCCTGCTCGGATACTCCAGCATTTCAAATGGCGGCTACATGCTCCTGGGAGTGGCGGCGATGAGCCACGAGGGTTCCACAGCGGTGCTCTATTATCTGAGCGGCTATCTATTCACGGTCCTCGCGGGATTCCTGGTCATCTCGATTGTGGTGAGGCAGCTCGGAAGCGATGATCTCAAGGCCATCGCGGGGCTTCATCGACGGTCGCCCTTGCTCGCCACGGCGCTCACCCTCGCGATGGTGTCCTTGGCGGGCGTCCCGCCGCTGGCTGGATTCTTCGGCAAATTCCTGCTGCTCAAATCTGTTCTGGAGCAGGGCTCGTCCTATTACTGGCTGATGGCCGTGGCGGTCGTGGGGGTGGTGATCTCGATCTCCTACTATCTCGGAGTGGTTCGCGCGATCTATTGGTCGGATCGGCCGATCGAGCCGAAGGAACTCATTCTGGGCGCCCCGATGCGGATCGCGCTTTATGCCTGCGTGCTGGGCATGCTCTATCTCGGTCTCTTCCCCAATTTCACGCTGGAGCTCGCCTCGCGGGCGACGGGTGTCCTGAAGTTCTAGGGGACTCGTTGCGCGACCCGCCGCAGGCCGGATGCCTGGGCCTCCCTCCGCGCGCCAGAAGAGTTCAGCCAAAAACTCGGCGCGTCTCCTGGCCTGGTAGGCGGAGAGGATGGGGCGCGTGATAAGGGCGGCAGGGGTCCTCTGGCCGGTTTGCCGCCCGCTCAGGCGTTCCGCACCAGCGGGGTCGGGAGGCAGATGCATGTTCCACGTTACATCCGTTTCACTCGTTGTTTTTCCCGACACGCCTTTTCGGGCGGCAAACCGACCGGAGGATCGATTCAACCTGTTCTGAGAATTTGCTCCGCATCTCTTACAATAAAGATTTCGATCCCCCGGGAACCTGGAATACAAGCTCGTGACAATGATCCGCTGCGCGCAAGCGTCGTCGCCCCCATCGCCGCCCAGGCCGCTGGCGCGCGAGTTCTTCATGGCTCCGACCGAGGTCGTGGCGTCGCGCCTGCTCGGTCACTTCCTCCTGCGTCGCGTGGACGGGGCTTGGCTGGGCGGTCCGGTTGTGGAGACCGAGGCGTATCTCGAGGAGGATCCCGCCTGTCACGCGTTCCGTGGAGAAACGGCTCGCAACCGCTCCATGTTCGGTCCTCCAGGCCATGCCTACGTGTATCTGGTCTACGGAATTCACCATTGCGTCAACGCCGTGTGCCAGCCGGCCGGGCGGGGCGAGGCCGTTTTGATTCGCGCGATCGAACCGTGGTTCGGGAAGGAGAGGCTCCGCGTGAATCGACGGGTGTCCCAGGACGCGCGGCTTGTCGATGGGCCGGGGAAGATCTGCGCCGCCCTGGCCATTGATCGCGGGCTTGATGGAATCGACCTCTGCGATCCCGGCTCCCAGCTGATGTTCGCGCAGAATCCCGGCCGCGCACGGTGGCTGGGATCCGAGGAAGCCATCCGCCGGACCCCCCGGATCGGAATCACGCGCGCCGCGGATCTTCCTCTCCGGTTTGTTGTGGGAAACCCCGACTAGGGTATCTCGTGGATGGTGTGCATGATCTCCTGCGAGATCGGGGTCCCGTCCGCCGCCTTCAGGTTGAACTTCAGCGTTTGCTGCATGACAGGCTTTAGGTCCTCGATCCGCACCGTGAGCGTGAGCCCGTCCTGTGAGAGCTTCGCCTCGGTCACGTTGACCGAGTCGCGGCCTTTCTTCGCCGGATCGGCGACGGAAAACTCCGGCGATCCATAGTGCTCGGCCCGCTCATAGTTCCATCGCTTGGCGCTGAAGTTTTGCAAATCCTCCGCCGATTCCCTGGCCAGCGGCTTCGTGAATGTCAGATGAACGCCCGCCTTGTCCACGGACAACGCTCTTACCGAATAGACAGGCTTCCCGGTGTAGCGAACACGGTCGAAGCCTGTGACGCGTCCCGCGTTGCTTTGCCATTCGCTCAAGCCGCATACGTAAAGCTGTCCATCCTGCTTGTGAAATCTGGCGCGCATGACGGAGGACGTGAACCGCAGCGGGAACTTCACCACGCCGCCCTGGTGTTTCCCGCCGGGCAGGTCCTGCTTCATCACGAGGAAGAGGCTGGATTGACCATAAGACTCGTGAAGCATCTCCTTGCCGAACGGCCCCCATTTATCGCTCGTGACCCAGATCTGGCCGCCACCCGAGTTGTCATAGGATTTTGCGAGCCAGCAGAGCGGAGGAACGAAGCGGGCCGCGGTTTCCTTGGGAGTGAGGCTGTTGACCACTCCGCAGAATTGCCCCCGCGCGATCCAGTGGATCGGCGTGGTCGGAACCCACGTCCCTTCGTTGTCGCTTGAGGTGACCTGGCCCTCTGGGCTTACCCCGATGCCATTGGGGGCCCGAAAGCCTGTCGCATACGTCTCCAGCCGTTTGCCGTCCTTGCTCAGCTTAAACAGGCAGCCCGAATGGGAGCAGACCGTGCCATTGCCCTTCGCCGCCTTCTGATTTCCGAACCCGCCGCCGCCGCTGTTCACGGGGTTTGCCTTGGCGAAGTAGAAGTTCCCGGCTCGATCGGTTTGAAGATCGAAGAGAAACTCGTGGAATCCCTCCGTGGACATCTGCTGGTTGTTGAAGTTCTCGTAGAAGTCCGCCTCTCCATCGCCGTTGAGATCCCGATAGCGGGTGATCTGATCGCGTCCGCTCGTGTAGATGACGTCGTTGACGATGACCAACCCAAGAGTTTCGTATTGGCCGGAGGCGAATCGACGCCACTCGAGCCTCTCCAGCTTGTCGTCGATGCCGCTGACGATCCAGATGTCGCCGTCATGAGTGCACACGGCGGCCCGCTTGCCATCCGCGAAGAAGTCAAATCCGGCGAAGCGCACGCGGCGTTTCCAGGGGTTGTCCGTGGGCGCGGTGAGGGAGTCGGTGGCGTAAGCCTTGTCGGGCGTAACGCTGGTGTCGAGAACGCCGCGGGTCGTCACGGTCTCAGGCCAGCGACGGGGGCCGCCCTTCCCGAACTCGTCCATCACGGGGGGCCGCGTCTTGAGCGCGGCGAAAACCTCCTGGGACGCGGAATTCCACAGACAGACGGTGAAGTTGGCGGCCGGCGTGCCTTTGGCGATGCGGAGCAAGGCGCGCCCTGAGGCGTCGGCGTCGAGTTCCACGCCCTTCGGCGCTCCCGCCAATCCGACGCGGGTGATGTTTGTGCCGGCCGTGAGAACGAGCGAGCCTTCCTTCTTTGCCCATGAGGCGTCGGATGCTTCGGCGATCAGCGCGGTGAGCGCGACCCTGGCGCGCTGGGTTTTGAAAGTGCGCAGGAAAACCGTCTCTCCGGACGCGAAGCGCGCTCCCGGCTCTTCGGCGATCGCCACGCCGTGGACGGTGTAGTTCAAGACCACGTTGGACCCGCTCAGGTGGAGGCCGTCCCATCGGCACCAGGATTGAGGCAAGGGGCCAAACGGCTCGGGTCTCGGATCCGTGAAACGGCCATTCGCGTCGGCCCACCCCGGACTTTGCGATGTGCCGAAGGCCTGGACGCCTTGGATCTGCGGGTGCGCGCCATGAGCGCCGTCGAAGGCCACGCCATGGGTCGTGATGAAGCCGCCTGTCCATCCCGCCGCCATCCGAAGCAATTCCGTGTCGAATAGGGCGCTGGCGGTGTTGGGCGGCCCCAGATGAATCGCCAGGCCTTTCATGGCCACGTTATTGGAAGGATAGGAGGCTCCCACGCATGCCCCTTGGAAGGGGAAATCGTCCTGGATCAGTCCGGGTTTCGAGGGTTTGCCCTGCTGGGCTTGCGCGCGCGCGGATGCGCTGGCAAGAGCGAGGAGGCAAAGGAGAACCACGCGCAGGAGATGACGGCGCTCAACAGGGAACGGGCGTCTCTCCGCGCGCGGATCGGCGAATGGAGCAAAGCGGTTCTTCATCGTGAAGCGTTATTGACCGTTCCGCATCTCCATCTATTCAGGGGGATCCAGGGGCGGCGTGTCCGCGGCGAACGTGGCGCGGGCCTTCGCCAGTGAAGAGGATTTTTCTACCGACTTTGTCCGATCCTCGCTAGCGTGGCCTCAATTCATCCATGCAACGACAGCATATTCTTCTCGTCAGCGCCGCCGCCATTCTGCTGCTGTGCTTCGCCCTAAACTCCTCCGCGACGTCGAAAGACTTCCCGCCATCCCCGGGCAAGCCGGGGCGCGGGCATTTCACCCGCACAATCTCCGTCCGGCAGGATTATCACTACTGCGTTTCCGTCCCGGCGGATTACGCGGCGGATCGCTCCAAACGCTGGCCGTTGATGCTTTTCCTTCACGGCGCCGGAGAGCGCGGAACGAATCTCGACGCGGTGACCATCCATGGTCCGCCGAAGCTCGTGAAGGAGGGAAAGGATCTTCCCTTTGTCGTGATCAGCCCGCAGTGCCCGACGGGACAGATTTGGGACGACGCGGCGTTGATCGGGCTCGTGGACGATGCGCTTCGGCGTTATCGGATTGACGAACACAGGGTTTATGTCACGGGACTGAGCATGGGAGGGTATGGGACCTGGAGCCTGATCGCCCGCCACCCAGAGCGATTCGCGGCCGCGGCCCCGATCTGCGGCGGCGGAGAGCGCATACGCACCCTGCTGCTCAGCGATGAGCAAAAGCGGTCGTTGAAGACGATGGGGATTTGGGCGTTCCATGGCGGGAAGGATTCCGTGGTGCCTCTTGAAGAGTCGGAGCGGATGGTCCAGGCGGTCAAGAAGGCGGGGAACTCCGACGTGAAACTCACGGTGTATCCCGACGCCGACCATGATTCCTGGACCGCGACATACGCGAATCCCGATCTCTACAAGTGGCTGCTTCAGCACTCGCGCTGAATGGGGCGGCGGCGGACGTTGCCAGAGCCGCGATGACGACTGGCGGCGCCCCGGGTTCAGAAAGAGGATCAGGGGATTTCGGCGGCGAGAGCCCGGGCAACCTCCTCGTGTCCCAGTGGGGTGAGATGCCCATCGTGCGGGAAGAACAAGGGGCTTGCGCCCGCGCCGCGAGCGTTCGAGAGCGCCGCGACGAGATTGATGGCGGGAAGCCGCCGAGCCTTCGCCCAGGTCAATAGATTGGCTTCGAGGTAGCGTTGGTATTGTCCCGAGATCGACGCCGGCTTTTCAATGAGCGAGCGGCCGGGCATGAGGATCAATCCGAAGCGCGCGCCCTGGCTCTCCACCGCGCGGATCGAACGGGCCATCAACGCGAAGAACAGGTCGAGGGACTTTCGGTTTCTGTTATCGAGCGCGCCTGAGACATCGGGCGGCGGCAGGAGGTTCTCCGACAAGGCGCGGAAGATGACGTATCGCCCTTCCGCGATGCGTCGCCAGCTCTGGCGGCTGAAGTCGGCCCCAAGGATCTCTCCTAGAAGGTCGCTTCGTCTCGCGCGCGGGTCCACGGGGTCGATCGGAACGGGAGTGTTGCGGAGGAGTAGTTCTTCGCCGACCAGTTCGAAGTGCGGCTTCTGCCGGTTCGCCTGCATGGGGTAGGGGTGCAGATTGTCGACAAGATCGTTCACCAGGCACACCACGACCCACACCTGATCGGGCTTCAACGGCAGCACATCGCGCTCGATCATCAGGGCCTCCTGGTCCGTGCTGAAGCCGGGAATGCCGCAGTTGATGAACGCGGCATTCGTGGCTCGTTGGTGGTTGAGCAGGCTGGTGAAGGTTTGCGAATCGTTTACGCCGAGCCCGAAGGTGAAGCTGTCCCCCACGAAGGCATGGAGCTTCCCGGCGCGAGCCGCCGCCGGGCTCCATCCGCCGGCGCGAAAGCCGGTCTCGTCGATGTGGTAGAGGGCTTGATAATCATGGTGCGCGTGGCGGCCTTCGGATCGTGGCGCGAGAGCCCAGCCGAGCAGGGGATCGTGTCGAATGAGTCCCGCGTCGAGCCGGTCGCTTTGGCGGATGGAAGCCTCGCGTTTTCGGAGGAACGCCTCCACTCCGCCGAGCGCGACGAGCGCGAATCCAAAGGCCATCCCCGCGCTCGCCAATCGGAACAGCCAAGCGCGCCGTGGACCGCGACTTTGAGGCGGGGGCGGCGGATCGGCGGCGGCGCTCTTCGCGGAATCGGACATCGACGTCAGAGTGAACGCGGGGTTCGTCGGGCTCAAGGCTCGAAAAGCCTCGGACCGTCGAAAGCGGATCGAACACGCCCGCTAGCGAGGAGGCAGCTGCGACAGGATCTTCCGGGCGTCCTGCGCCGCAGGATCCTTCAATCCGCCGGCGAGAGCCTTCTCGAGGGAGGCTTTGGCTTTCGCGGGATCCTTCAGCTGGAAATAGGTCGCGCCGAGATAGTAGGCAATGTCCAGGTCCTGGGGTCGTCGCCCGGAGGCTTCCTGCAGAAAGACAAGACCCCCGGCGAATTCCTTCTTGCGATAGCTCAGCTTGCCCAGCGCGAGGAGGAGATCCGGATCGCCCTGGAATGTGTCGCGCGCCTTCAGCGCCAGCTCCATGGCGCGCGCCTCCTGCTGCGGGATGTCCGCGTAGAGCAGGCCCAGCTGACGTTGGGCGAGGGCAAAGGCGGGGAACTTGCGAAGGATGCGCTCATACGACTGGGCGGCGTCCTCGGCTCGGCCACGGCTGAGTTGCAGGGCCGCGTTCGCCATCAAGCCGGGAACATGGTCGGGATCGGAGGCCAGGAGCTGGGCGATTTTGGTCTCGAGCGGAGGGAGGCTCTTGAGGTCTCGATAGGCGGCGACCATGGAGAGAAACCACTGGGCGGCGACTCCGTGCGCGGACTTGGCGTCCAGGGCGAGGGCGCGCTGCATGAGTCCGACGGATTCGGCTTCCCGTCCGAGAGCGTAAGCCGCCCACGCGAAATCGTGGAGCACGTTCTGGCGATTGCCGAGGATCGCGGAGCTTTCCTTCAACAGGGTGTAGCTTTGGGCGAAGTCGCCGGCTTCGTAAGACATCTTCCCCGCGATGGCCTTGACCTCGACATCCTGGGGCGCGAGCTCGCGCGCCTTGTCGATGAGCTCTTTGGCCTTGGCGCGATCCTTGAGCGGGCCGACATTCAGCCGCGCGAGCCCTCTCAGCGCGGGGACGTATTGCGGGTTCGCGGCAATCACCGCCTGATATCCGCGCGCGGCCGCGTCAAAGGTCCCCTGTGTTTCCTGAAGCTCGGCGATTCGATATTGAACCAGCACGTCATCCGGGCTGGTTTTCAACAGTTGCTGAAGCTCCGCGATGCTGGAGGCGGCCGCGGTGTTCAGAAGCTTGGAATGAAGCTGCGCGTCGTCCTTCCAGGCCGCTGGGGTTGGATCCTTCCCCGACAGCGCGGTTTGGAAAGCGGCCTTCGCCTCATTCTCCTGTCCGAGCATGTAATGCACCATGCCCAGGTGGTAGAACACCTCATCCAGGCGATGTTTCGTGGAACTCTGCCGTATCAGGGGAAGCGCCTCGGCGTACCGCTTCTGACGGAAGAGAATCCATCCCAGCGTGTCGGCGATGAACGGGTCCTCGGGCTGCGCGTTGCGCGCTTTCTGCGCCATCTCGTAGCCCTTGCCCAATTGGCCCGGGATGTCGGCGTAGAGCACAGCCAGGTTATTCAGGGCGGGCACCAGAAGAGGGTTGATGGCGAGCAGGCCTTCGTAGATCTGGCGCGCTTTGGAGATTTCCTTCTTTTCGCTATAGAGCATGCCCAGCAGCATGCCCGCCTGCTCTTCCCGCGGATTCTTCGCGACGAGAGCCTGCAGCTGGGCGATCGCCTTGTCCTGCTGTTTGGATTCCGAGTAGACCCGGGCGAGCATGTAGTAGGGCGCGCTCGCGTTCGCGTCGGCCGCGATGGCCTTCTGCAGCGCCGCCTCGGCCTGGTCATAGGCGCGTTGAGCCAGATGGATGCGACCTTCCAGCAGCAGGCTTCCCGCGCCCTTGCGCGCTTCCGGCGACTGCGCCTCGATCAGGCCCATCGCGCGCGCGTAGCTCTTTTCCGTGAGCTCGATGTCAACGAGTTGGTACAGGGCGGCCAATTCCTTCGGCGCCAAGGCGCGCGCTTTTTCGAAGGCCGCGCGCGCCTCCTTGAGCTTGTCGGCCTGTCGGAACGCGATCCCCATGGCGAACCAAGGACGCTCGCTGTTCGGATGCGATTGCGCGAGGGAGCGGCAGGTTTTAATGGCGTCCTCGGCTCGTCCCTCGGCGAGCTGAATTTCGGTGAGCAGCAGCATCACCCCCATGTGTTCGGGGAGGGCTCGCGCGAGCGGGGTGAGGGTGGCCGCGGCCTTGGCGGGTTCCCCTCGGCGCAAGTCCAGCTGCCCCTTCAGCATCACGGCGTCGATGAACATCGGATCCAGGCCCACCGCTTGTTCGAGGGCTGTGTTGGCCTGGGCCACTTTCTTATCCAGCAGATAGGCGACTCCCAACTGATACTTGACCTTCGGGTGCGGGGAGAAGGACCGGTCGAGCCTTTCCAGCACCTCCTGGGCCTTGCCGTATTGCTGCATCGCCAGGTGGGCCTCGGCGCGCAGGATCTCGGCGTCAAAGTTGATCGCGTCGATTCTCAGTATCTCCTCCACAAGGCGCAGGGCGTCCTCGTTCCTCTTCTCGGCGAGAGCGATTCGGGCTTTGAGCCGCTTCGCGGTGAGAAAATCGGGCGCCTTTCCGAGGATCTCGTCCAGCGCCTTCTTGGCGTCGTCGGCCTTCCCTTTACGGAGGAGGAGCTCGACGAGGTTGAGGCGGTCCGGGGATCGCGGGGCGGCGATTTCGTAAGCCACCTTCATCTCCTGCTCCGCCTCAGCGGCCCCGTTTGTTCTCGTCAGCATGAGGTTGCCCAACGCGGCGTGCGCGGCGGCGTATTTGGGATCCATGGCGATCGCCTTCCGGATTTCCGCTTCGGCTTTGACCAGGTCCGATCCCACGAACAACAGGTTCGCCGACGCGAGATGAAGCGCGGCGTTGTCGCCGGTTCGTTGGCGAAGCTGATCGAGCCGCTGCTGGGCGTCGCCCCTGAACTTTTCGGCGCGCGAGGTGAAGGCGAGCAGCTCAATCGCTTCGGTGTTGGTGGGAGAGGTCTCCAGGATGGAGATCGCCTCGGCGCGGGCCTTGAGGATGGAGGTGGTTTCGAACAGCGCCCGCGCGAGGTGGGTTCGAACGACGAGATCCGACGGGTTGAGGTCCTTGGCTCGGCTCAGGGCGGTGACGGCCTGAATCAGCGCGCCCTGCTCGTGAAGGATCACGGCGACCCGTCCCACGCTCAGCGCGTTGGTTCGCTCGATGCGCAGCACGTTGAAGTATTCGATCTTGGCCTTCTCGAAGTCGCCGTGCGCGTAGAAGCTCTCGGCCCGCGCGAGATGTTGCGCCATCTTGTTGCGCTTGGAGCATCCGCCGCCGTTCATCAGGACGAGCGGGGCGATGGTCAGGGCGATCAGGAGCGTGTGCGGGATCCTCATAGGCGAAAATCGTGGGGGGTGCATGAGTGGAAAGTGTTCGTCAGGCGCCGGCGCGTTTGATCCCCAGGCGCTCGATAAGCTCGTAGAAGGTGGGGCGGCTAATGCCCAGTTCCACGGCCGCGGGCGCGATCTTCCCGTCGTGGCGGCGTAGGGACTCCTCCACCATCCGACGCTCCAACTCCTCGCGCGCCTCTTTCAGGCTGCGTCCCGACGCGGGGGCGTTGTGGCCTCCCAGCTCAAGGTCGGACGGCTTGACGGTGTTTCCCTCGGCCATGATGACGGCTCGACGCACGCGGTTCTCGAGCTCGCGGACGTTGCCCGGCCAGGTGTGAGCCTCCAGGGCCTTGATCGCGCTCGGGCTGAACCGGACGCTGTCGTTGCCCGTTTCCGTGCAGAAACGACGGAGAAAATGATTCGCAAGAAACAGGACGTCCGAGAAGCGGTCGCGCAGGGGCGGGATGCGGATCGACACGACGGCGATGCGGTAGTAGAGGTCTTCGCGGAATTTTCCCTCCTGCAAGGCGCGTTTCAGGTCGGCGTTGGTCGCCGCGACGATCCGGGTATCCACTTCGATCTCCTTGCGGCCGCCCACGCGCTCGATCTTTTGTTCCTGGAGAAAGCGGAGAAGCTTCACCTGAAGAGGAAGGGGGAGATCCCCGATTTCGTCGAGGAAGAGCGTTCCTCCCGACGCGGTCTCGATCCTCCCGATGCGCTGCATGTGCGCGCCGGTGAAGGAGCCTTTTTCGTGTCCGAATAGCTCGCTCTCGAGCAGGGCCTCGGGGATGGCGCCGCAATTGATCGCGACGAAGGGGCCTTCGGGCCTTGAGCTCTTGCGGTGTATGGCTCGGGCGGCCATTTCCTTTCCGGTGCCGCTGGCGCCGAGCAGGAGCACGGGCGCGTGGCTCGAGGCGACTTTTCGAATCGCGTCGAAAACAACCTGCATCTGCGGGCTGCCGCCGAGCATCCCCTCGAAGCTCTCCCCCTCCAGTTGGTGGCGCATCTCGGCGATCTCGCGCTCCATCCGGGCCATCTCGCTGGCTCGCTTGACCACGACCTTGAGCTCGTCGATCTCGGGAGGCTTTACGAGGAAATCGTAGGCGCCCTCGTTCACCGCGCGCAGAGCGTTCGAGCGATCGGATTGTCCCGAGAGCACGATGATTTTGGCGCGGTTCCGGACGGCCAGCATTTCGGACAACGCCGCCATTCCTTCCTCGGGACCGGCGGGCATGGGGGGCATGCCAAGGTCGAGGAGCGTCACTTCGGGCTGGTGCTGGCGGAAAGCCTGCGTCGCCGAGGGACGGTCCTCCGCCAGGACGACTTCATGACTGTCGCACAGCGCCCACTTCAGTTGCGTGCGTATATCCTCATCATCGTCGACAATGAGTAAGACAGGCTTTTTGTGCTCGTTCATCGATGCGGCAGCCACACTGAGAATATCGTGCTTTTGCCCACTTCACTTGAAACCTCAATGCGGCCGTGATGCGCTTCCACGATTGTCTTGCAATGAAACATCCCGATGCCCATGCCGTTTCGCTTCGTTGTCTGGAACGGGCGAAACAAGCTGGTTTGGATGAACTCTTCCGACATGCCGCAGCCCGTGTCCATCACAGAAAACATCGACCATCCCTTCTCCTGCTGGGTTTTGAGCTCGATCATCCCTCCGGGCGTTCCCGCCTCGCGGGCGTTGATCAGGAGGTTGACCGCGACTTTCACCATCTGCTCCAGGTCGATGGAGCATCGGGCCGAGGCGCAGTAGGCCTTTCTCACCTCAAATCCGGGCATGGAGCCCACCGCGGCCAGCGCCGACTCGAGCACCTGATTCAGGTCGGCCTCCCGGAGGCTCAAGGCGCGCTTCTCCCGCAGGCTGGTCAGCCGCGTGATCAGGTCGCGGATGCGCCCCACGGCCTTCGCCACCACCTTCAGCGCGTCTTCGCGGAAAGCGGGGTTGTCGAACTGGGCTGGGAGGTTCTGGAGCATCAGGGAGAGGGACGAGGCCGTGTTCTTGAGGTCGTGGACGAAGAAGGCGGCCATCATTTGAAAGGCCGCCATCTCCTTGGAGCGGATCACCTCGGCCGAGAGACGCAGGTTCATCAAACTTCCCGCCACTTGGTCCGCGAGGCAGCGAAGCAGGTCGAGGTCCTCCACGGTGAAGCGAACCCCGCCGACGCGATCCGCGACGATCAGCAGGCCCATGAGCTCGTCCTTGGAAACGAGCGGAATGCAGATGCGCCCCGCGCCGGTCTGGAACTGTCGGGGATTCACTTCGTGGAGGATCCTGGCCCATGCCTCCTGGCTTAGATCCAGGTCCACGGGGGCCCTTTGAGTTCTTACGAAGTACTCCGTGATCTGCTGGACATCCAGATCCAGCAGCGCGCCGGTGGGCGTGTCCTGAGTGTTCAGGACGGTGGACGCGCCCAGGCGAATCCGTTGGTCCCGGACGTCGACAAGCCACACCGAGACCGACAGCGCTTCGACGTTCGACGACACGATCCTGATCGTTGCGCGGCACAGCTCCCCGGGCTCGCGGCAGGAGGCGATGCTTTCGGAAAACAGGCGCCAGATCCTCCGGTAGTCGTACACGGGGCGCTGGAAATGACGGCTGATGAACTGCTTGGTCAGCAGTCGAAATCGATCCGAGAGCGCCAGCGACGTGGAGACGAGGAGTCCGATCAGGATCAGGAAGGATTTCAGGGGAAGATTGCCATCGCCTCCGAGAGCGGTGGCGACTTTGCCCAGCACGCCGACCACGAGCAGATAGGCGCCCGAGGCGGCGATGACAAGCGACCCGTAGAGCGGCTCTCTGGAGGGGTACAGATCGGTGGCGAGGCTCTCCGATCGGAGCAACGCCACGCTCAGGCAGAGGCAGGCGACGAGGAGCGCGCCGGCCTCGAGAGAATCGAACCACGTGTGGATGGCGGAGTAGAGAACCGCCTGGCTTCCGGTGTAGAAATGAACAGCGAACAGCCCTCCCACGCCGATGATGGCGTACTTGATTCGCCATCTCAAAGTCCCCGCGGAGGCCCTGAACGTTCTCTCGAGGTTCGTCAGGGCGAGAACGCTTGCGATGAGGAGGCTCAGGCAGACAGCCTTCGCCGGCCACTCCAGGAGCAGGACGCCCTCTCGGACGACGGAAGGCTCCCAGGACAGCGGCGCGAAGAGGCCGTTGAACCCCGCCAGGGGAAGCACTGGCAGCGCGGCGGCAATGAGGAGGAACACACGCCACCGCCGCAGCTCCTCCGAAGGCTTGCCTCGGGCATAGCAAAGGCTCAACACCATCCAGGGAGCAGGCAGCAGGGAGAGGATGACGAGTCGAACGCTCTGCCAGAAGGGCGCTGGGAGATTCTGAGTGTTTGATCGGAGGAGGGCGTCGATCAGGCCATCGATCGCTGGAAGCAGGAGGCTGAGCGCAAAACTGACCCGCAGCCAGTTGACCCGGGTGCGCGCGCACACCACTCCCGAGAGCAGAACGACCCAACACAGGGTCGTGATGGCGAGGATCAGTTGGAGATTCATCGGTGAACGCCGCCTCAGTCGCTTTCCGCGGACCGGATCCTGGAACCCTTACGGGGTCCTTGAAGCCTCGGGGGCCGGAGCTTCGGGGCGGCTCGATCGACGGCGGGATTCCATGCGAACCATGAGCCACAACAGCCCTCCCAAAGGCAAGAGCGAAACACTGAAGAACAGGGGCCCGCCGTGCGTGTGAATTGGGGAGCTGATCATATGGGGCCCTTTCTCAACGCATAGCCAGGCGATCACGAGGATGCGCACCGCGTTCCTGAAGATCCCCAGGGCCCACGTCGCCAAAACCAGGACGATTCGGTTCGTTGTCGTGTTCAGCATCAGGTAGCCGCCGACGATGCTCGTGATGAACAGGACCAACGTCGACCGCACCCCGCTGCACTCCTGCGCCACTCGGATTGAAATGCCGGGAAGCTGGAACACAAGTCCGTCCCGAAGATGGGGCAGTTGGGTCGCGCTGAAGAGCCAGTCCGTCACCTCCGCGGAGGAGTGCTGCAAGGCTATCTCCAGGCTTTCCAGAACCGCGTGCGGCATCGGGATGGAGAAAAAGAGAAAGAGGAGAGGGAAGCGAAGCGCCTTGCGGGTCCCGGGGCCGAGGGTGGCCGCGGCGACCGCGTTGACCAGACAGACCACCGCCGCGATGCCCAGGGTGAGAGCGTCCGGCCGCCGGAGCGGGAAATCGTTCCCAACGCTCGCCAGATAGAGAGCGGCCCCGATTCCGCCGGCCAACCCCCAGGCGGCCGCGGCTGAGCGGGAGCCGCCCGCCTCCAGGGGGATCGACTCCTTTCGGGTCCAGATCAGGTAGAGCGAGATGGGAGGGATCAGCAACAGATAGGACTCCGTGTCGCTGCGGAGCCCGAGGACCACCCATTCAAAAAGCGGAATCGAGAAGAGAAGCGCGATCAGGGCGCAACCGACAGCGAGGCTACGGACGGCCTGGGCGAACTCCTTGCTGTGTGTTTCTGGTGAGCGCAATGTGGATACCCATCGCATCAATGTTCCCTCATGACATCCTAAAACTCTAATTATCAGTGCGGCGCGAAGCCAAGCCCAAACCATTGCGGCTTCGATCCCTGGTCACGAACGATCCGAGGCCTCAGCCCATGCGGCAGGCTGATGTTCCCATCGGCAGAGGTCCTTCGGAGTAAAGAAGTGTTCTGAGCCGCGCGCTTCGCCGGCGGATGATTTGCGGTCGCTCACCGCCGTTCCACTCGGATCCTCGAGAACTCGGATTGGCCCAGCTCCATGAGCGGGGCGTTATCGCGGTACAGTTTTTGGATACTGGCCAGCGCATTGGTCGGCGTGGCCACCGCGTAGGACTTCCGGAGGGATTCAAGCTCGGCCAGGGAGAGGGTGTCCAGAGCCAGCGGATCGTTGCTGAATCGGAGCTCGTTCAGGGGGCGCGTGTAGTGAAGGTAGGTGTGGCTCTCGCCTTGGTACTGGGCGAGGAGGGCGTCGACGACATTGAGGATGATCTTATCGAAGAGGGGATCCTGCGCGTAGATCTCGGGGACGGCCGCGGAAAGGTTCTCCGCCGACATCTCGAACCGTTGCGTGTTGTCGACGCTTCCCATGGACAGGGAGAACAGGCAGCCGGTTACCCCCGCCCGGTAGTGATTCGACAAGGGCGCAAGATTGATGATTTTCGTCACCTCCTTCGTGACGATCTTGCTGAAGAAGGAGCGCTTGCCCACATCGTCGCCGCTCTTGCCGAATTCCTTGTCGGTCCAGGCGAGGCGTCCCAGGTAATAGTTCGTGTAAGCGATTCGCTCGTCATAGCCGATCTCGTGGCTGCTGAGGACGCGGATCCCGAGCCTCCGTCCCATCGCGGTGAAGCCGGAGCTCTGCAGGTCGGTTTCGAGCTTGTCCCAGATGGCCACATGGCTCGGAGGAAATCCTGCCGCGAGGAGAGACTTCGCCAAGGCCTCGGCGACCTCGACGCGCGAGCCCGCGAGCCCCGGGGCCGAGTACACTTTGAGGCCCACGATGTCCTGGGTGCTGAGCAGGCTGAGCCATGCCTCGCGCGCGGTGGTCTTTCCGGTCCAGGCGCGAAGCCCGCGGTCGACCATCGATTCTACGCGGGGGAGGGTGGGCCGAAAGGCGTCGGTGGCCAGCGGGTCATGGATGATCACCACCCGGGAGTCATTGGTGAGCGCCGCGAGCGCGCTCGCCCCGAAGGCCAGGCTCAGGAGGAGAACCAGCGCTCCTGCTCGCATCAGCGGCTCGATGGTGGTGGTTCGTTTTGAAAGCAATTCACGCATGCGCTCGACGGCGGGTTTCTTGACACTCCGCGCTCGTGAGTGTTACCACGGGCTAAAATGCCGACCAACAAAAAATCGGGCCCTCCCCGCTGGCGCGCGCTGGGAAGCGCGCTGGGGCTTGCGATTGTTCTCTCGGGCTGCGAGCCGCAGGGCCCGAAGGCGCTGCTGGAAGGCGAACGTTTGCTCGATCAGGGACGCCCTGACGACGCCCTGCGGATGTTGGAGCTGGCCGCCGACAAAATGCCTCGCGAGGCCCGCGCCTGGAATTTGCTGGCCCTGGCGCATCATCGTCGAGGGGAACTCCCCGAGGCGGCGCTGGCGTACAACAAGGCGTTGGTCCTCGACCATCGGCTTTCCTCGGCGCGATTCAATCTGGGCTGCCTCTATCTGGAGCAAGGCCAGACGGCCCTCGCGCTGAATGAACTCACCGCTTATACGATGGTGCAGAGACGGGATCTGAACGGTTGGCTCAAGCTCGCGCTGGCTCACTCCCGCCTGAACCATGTGGAGGCCGCCGAGACGAGCTTTCGCAACGCGTTAAGCGTGTCGCCCCGCGACCCAGAAGCGCTCAACGGTCTGGGGGTGATTCAGGCGGGGCGCAAGAAATACGTGGAGAGCGTCCAGTATTTCCAGGCCGCGCTGGCTGAGAATCCGGGCTACGCGCCGGCGCTGCTGAATCAGGCGACGGTGACGCATCGCCATCTGAATCAAAAGTCCACGGCGCTGCAAAAGTACCGGCAATACCTCGCGCTGCAGCCGCCGCCGGAAAACGCGGAAGCAGTGCGCCAGATCGCTCAGGCGCTTGCCGACGATCTCAGCGGCGCCACCCGGGCGCGACTCGCGCTCGCCGCCACGAACGCGCCATGGGGCGGCGCGCATTCCAACATGATCTCGACGGCGAACGTGATCACGCGAACCAATCCCATTTCGAAGCCGTCGTCGCCGGTCGTCGCCATCGCCACGGAAACAAAGCTCCCGCCGCCCGCACCCGCCGCGCCCACGACAAACCGTCCCGCCCTCGGAAGCGCGGAGGCGGTCTCGGATCGAATCGCCAAGCCCGCCAACCCTCCGGCCCCCGCTCCCGTCCTGGAGCCTCCTCCGCCTCCGCTCGTGATTTCGGAGGTGCCTCGCGATGTGACCGTCCTCACTCCGCAGGCGATTGTTCCACCGAACCCGGCGCCTTCGCCTCCGCCAGTCGCTTTGGCGAATCCGCCTCCGTCCGCCGCCCCTCGCGCGCCGATCGAAGCGACTCCCGCCCCGGAGGCACGACGTGGATTTCTTTCGCGTCTGAACCCGTTCCGGCGAGGGTCGGCCCCCGAACCTCCCTCCCGCCCGCCCGCAACCACGGTCTACGCGAATCCGTCCCCAGTCCCGGCGTCGCCTCCGCCCGTCGAGAGCCCGATTCCCAGCGGGAGCTACAAGCGATACGCCTATCGATCTCTTCCCCGCCCGCAGTCAGGGGATCGGATCAAGGCTGTGGAGCTGGTGAACAAGGGGGTGATCGCTCACCAGGACCGTCGGAGCGAGGAGGAGGAGGAGGGAATGTATCGGAGCGCGCTGCTTTCGGATCCCTCCAGCTACGACGCGCTGTTCAACCTCGGATCGCTCGCCTCGGAGCGGGGCGCCTGGACAACCGCGCTGGACTACTATGAGCGGGCGCTCACCATCGACCCGGAGTCCATCAGCGCCCGCTATCAATTCGCGATGGCGCTGCGTCAATCTGAGTATCCTGTGGATGCCGCGAGAGAGTTGGAGAGGATCCTCCAAGGCCACGCGAACGACCCGAAGGCCTTGCTCGGATTGGGGAATCTCCACGCGCAGCGGTTCAAGCAACCATCGATTGCCCGTCACTACTATCTACGGTTTCTGGAGGCCGCTCCGGACCACCCCAAGGCGCCCGAAGTTCGCTTCTGGCTTTCGGCCAATCCTTAGCCCGGTGTTTTCACACCAAGCCGCGGAGGTTCGGATGCCGCGGGCCATAATCTCCCCGAACGACGCCCGCGCAAAGGCCCTGCAGCCGTTCCACGAGGACCTTCGCGGTTTGTTTCATCAACGCGTATCCGAACTGAGGATCCGCGTCGGCCCATTCGCGGAGCCGGGTTCCGTAAAGGAAGATGGCTTTCACCGGATCCACGGCTTCCGCTCGCAAGGTCCAATAATGCGGCGGAAACAGCCAGGACCATCCCAACACCTGGCCGGGGCCCAGCGTCATGATGTCCACCGGCGCCCCGTCGGCGTTCTCGGCGGACAATCTCACATGACCTTCCTCGATCAGGTAGAATCGGTTCGCGAGATCTCCGGCGTTGGAGATGATGTCCTCGGCCTGGAATTCCACAGACATCGCCGTCGTGGCGAGCGTGGGTAGATAAAGCCTCGGGAGGTCGGTGAAGAACGGGTGCCTCTCGATTCGGGAAGCGAGGGGTTGCAGGCTTTCTGGGATGGCGACGGTGTTGGGTTCCATAGGTTCAGTATCGCATGTTCGCCAGGGATTGCTCCCCCTGAGTTGCCTGAGGCCGGCCCTCCCCGTTTCTGGAGGGCCTGGACATAAGCCGATCGACAGGGCGCTAGTCGGTTACGAAAAAGCGCCAATCGGCGATCCCGTAGTAATTGCGGATGAAAGCGGTGACCGGGAGTTCGACAGGCGGGCGTGGGTTCTTCAGCAGATTGAGGCCCGCTTCGTGCGGGAGACGATTGCCCTTGCGGTTGTTGATCTCCTTGCTCGCCCAGACGCAGTTCTCCCAGGAATCCTTGCCGCCGCGGGAGCGAGGGACCACGTGGTCGATGCTTCCCTCCTCCGCACGCAAGACCTCGCCGGTGTACTGGCAGCGATTGCCATCGCGCTCGCGGATGGATCGCGCGTTGAGGGTGGGGCGTCGCATGGGGATCCGGGCATAATTGATCGCCACAATGACGTTGGGGATGCGGATCGGACCGCGAACGGTCATGACAGCGTTGTCGCAACTCCGGATCGGCAACTGGATCCACTGCTCCCAAGTGGTCGGCCGGATGTCTTCCTCGGCGCGAACCTCAAGGGCTGTGGCTGTACCAGCGGCCATCTGGCAAAAAGCATCCGCTGGGGTTCGGATGTTGATTGCCTGCCAGTTCCTATTCAGAACAAGCACGGTGGCCTTGTTCAAAAAGTCACTCATAACCACTTGTCGAGATCGGGTCGCCAACAGGCAAAAAACTCACCTGGGAGAGGACGCTCCCTGGACTTGCTCACATCGGCTGATTGCCATTCTCAATTAACCCAAGAATGGCCTCTGTGCCAGTGAAAAAACACAGTTTGCTTCGTGGAAGCGATCGCGCTTAATTTTCCTTCGAAGTTTTTAATGCGGTTGATTTACAATATATTGTTCTCGGTCTTCCTGTGCCTGAGCGCCCCGTTCTATTTTCTGAAAATGTGGCGGCGCGGCAACTGGAGGCCTGGATTCAGCGAGCGCTTCGGAAAGTATGACTCCAAGGTCAAGCAAGCCCTGACCAATCGCCATACCCTCTGGCTGCACGCGGTCAGCATGGGCGAGGTCAACATCTGCACGCACCTGATCCAGGCCCTCGAACCTCGGCTCCCCAACGCGAAGCTCGTGGTGTCCACGACGACGTCGACCGGAATGGGCGAGCTCAGAAAGCGGCTTCCGAGCCATGTTCAGCGGATCTACTACCCCATCGACCGACGTCCCTGGGTGGCTAGGGCGCTGGGAACAATCCACCCCGAGGCTGTCATCCTGGTGGAGGCGGAGATCTGGCCTAACTTTCTTTGGCGATGCGCGGAGCTGGGGATCCCCGTTTTTCTGATCAATGCCCGGTTGTCGGAGCGGTCCTATCGGGGTTATCGACGCTGGGGTTGGTTGTTCCGTCCCCTCTTCGCCAACCTGGCGGGGGTGGGCTGCCAGAACGAGGCCGACGCGGAACGTTTAGCCGACCTCGGGTGTCGACGTGAGAGCATTCGAGTGCTGGGCAGCCTGAAGTTTGACAGCGTCAAGCTGGACGAGCGCCGCGTGCTGGATGTTCCCGCCCTGCTGGACCAGTTGGGCGTTTCCAAGACCGGGCTCGTCCTGGTTTGCGGCAGCACCCACGCCGGCGAGGAGGCCGTTCTCGGAGCCATCTACTTGCGTCTGAAGAAACAGTTCCCTTCTCTCTTCCTCGTGATCGTGCCCCGTCATGCGGAACGATCCAAGACAGCCGCGCAAGAGCTGATGGACCTCGGTTTGTGCGTGGTTTTCCGCACCGAGATCACGGAGAGGACGGAATCGAATCCAGGCTCTGTTGACTGTGTTGTGGTCAACACGACGGGGGAGCTGCGCTATTTCTACGAGCGCGCGGACGTTATATTTGTCGGCAAGAGCCTGACAGCCCACGGCGGACAGAACCCCATCGAGCCGGGCGCCATGGGCAAGGCGATGGTTTTCGGCCCCAACATGGAGAATTTTCCCCAGATCGCCCCCGCTTTTGTCTCTGAGCGGGGCGCGCTTCAGGTGAAGGACGCGCGCGAGCTGGAAAGCGCCTTCGAAAGGCTCTTGAAGGACGATGCCCTGCGGGCCGACCTCGGCGCGAACGCGCTTCGCGTCGTTCAGAAAAACCAGGGGGCCATGCAGCGAACGGTTGAAATGATTCTTGGCCAGCTCGAGCATTCCGAGACGCATATTTGCTGAGCGCAACGGCCCTCAAGGGTTTTCTGAACCTGCCGACATGAACTGTGGTCGGGGTTGGCGCCGAAGACGGTTCGGCCATGCTGTGACGGGGAGCCACGGCAATCAGGCCTGACCGTTGCCTCGCTATGAACGAACTGTCGGGCAGAATTCTTGCGATGGCCGAGGCCTCCACGGTTGAGGTCTTCGATGCCATGCTCAACCTAAAGGGCACGGTTATTCGCACGAGCCACGAGACGGGGGATATTGCGGTCGATGGCGTTGGGGGGTGCGTGAGCTTCGCGGGGAACCTCAGCGGCTTCGTTTACCTTCTGATGCCCGAGCGGCTTGCCGAGCGCGTGACTTGCGCCATGCTGGCCTGCAAGAGAGTGGAGCAGGCGGAGGTGAAGGATGTGGTCGGGGAGTTGACCAACATGGTCGCGGGCGGCTTGAAAAACAGGCTGGCCAAGGAAGGCTTCGATTCCCGCCTTACGATCCCCACATTCATGCGCGGCGCGGGCGCGAGAATCACCGTACAGAACCTCAGCCTCGCGGCCACGAACATTGTTCAGGTCTCCGGCGGCGACGACGCCGTCGAGGTGCGGATCCTCGCGCGCAGGATGCCGTGAGGCCGCGACCCGACCCGCATCGCGAGCGTGATCGGCCAAGAGACGGCTGGGAAACACCGACGCGCTTCTAATTCAGCTCTTCCGGCCGCATCGCCCGCGGCGGCGCCGTGATTCTTTGCTTGGTCATTTCGATCTTCGCGCGGATGAGATCCCGGTTTTGTTCCCCCATCCTCACCAGGTCCCGCTCCAGCTCGGCGATGCGGCGTTCGTAGGTTTGCAGCTTCTCCTGCAGCGGCGCGTGGAGCTGCTCCAGCCTTCGCTCCATGTCGGCGACCTCTTGCGCCGCCTGCTGCTGCACGAGTTGGCCGGCGCGGCGCGACGCGAGCAGATGCAGGACAATCTTCTCCTTCAGGACTTCAGTTACACGGCCCAGAGTCACCGCGTCGTCCCTGGGGTCCAAAACCCGCCGGGCGAGGATCTGCGTCGTCGTGATGATTTCGACCGCCGGCCGGCTGCGGAACACGGAGAGCAACAGGATCACAAGAGAGATCCCGAGCATCGCGATCAGCGTCCATCGCGTCAGTTTCCAGTTCCAGTCCGAGCGCTCCTGAAGCTCGGCCAATGCTTTGACCCAGGGCGCTGGGGCCGCGGCTGCCGGAGCGACGGCGGGCGAGCCGTTCCCATATCCAGGCCCTTCGGAGATCTCGGTTGCGTTGCTCGTTGCGGGCTCCTCCGGCGCCGCTTTGTCGGCGCCGGGAGGCTTGCTTCCCGGGAAAAGGGCCTCGCGAAGACCAGGCATGGGCCGTTGCTGCCCGGAATCCCAATAGCGAGACTCCTGCTTCCAATCTGCGATGCTCCACGCGATCCGGCCCTGCGAGAGGGCTTCGCGCCAAGCCAGGTAATACCGAGCGCGGGACCCGCTCTCCACGCCGCGCGAGCATCCGATGTCCACAAAGGCGACGGGACGTCCGTAGTGGCGGGACCATCTGGCCGCAAAGTCCACCCAAGCCTGGATCGCCTTCGGTCCGCTGGGATTCTCGGCCGCAGTCTTGGTTTGGTAGCCGTGGAGCGTTTCGCGAAGATTCGGATCCAGCGTCGATTCGAAGGACAGCCTCAAAGGTTCGACCGGCGGGCCCGGGAACCGGATCATCGGAACCCCGTGCGCGCGCAGTCCGAACGCGGTTTGCTGCGTGAAGAGCTCAGGCTCGCGGCTTAGAAGGGCCACCACTATGTGATCGTCCGCGTCCGGCAACCTCAGTCGGTCAAGCTCGGCCGGGTGTCCGCCGCGCCCAGGGGTCACGAACACCCAGCGTCTCGGGGATAGGGCCCGAATCGGCTTGAGCGCTTCCGAGTAGAGCGTGTTCAGAGCCAGGGAGGATCCTTTGTCTCCGCCCGGACTGACGAGTTCGAACGCGAGCTTGGAATCGGGAGCGTTCGAGTAATGAGCGGCCATGGACTTCCAGAACGCAACGACTCGCGGCAGCTCCCTTACGGGATCCGCCGACAGATCGCCGGAGGGCTGGCAGCCGACCACGAAGCCGAGACCGGCCTTCCAAGCCCAGCCTGCGAGCAGATCCAGGCGGGCCAATACGCTGCGATCGACGGCGAAGTCCGGCGATGGGCCACAGGCTTGAGGCCAGGGGACGCTAACGCGCACGTGATCGAATCCTTCCCCGAAGATAGCCCCGAAATCGCGCTCGGAGAGCTCCCTCTCGCCGGTATCCGATCGCAACAGCTCGGGCCCACGCAGGATCCGGACGCCACGTTGAAAGCCCTTGCCCGTCGTGTCGTCGCTCTCCCCCCGAGCAGGCCGAGGCTTCATCTGCGGCTCTCCGGGCGCTTCCACCGAGCGAGCCGCCAATCGGAGAGTCACCGGCGTCTGCCCCGTCACCTGAAGTCCCAGATCGTATCGCTGGCGGAGCCAAGACCGGACAGGGAGTTGCAGGAGCGCGCTGGATTCGCCGACCAGAGTCGCGCCGGTCGCTTGAATCGTGTCCCAGATTAGCTCTTGCTTGAACACCCCCTCCTTGCCTGCGCCGCCGCGGTCGTACGGTCCGAGAAGCGACAACGTGACGCGACCCGACGCCTGGGGGATGAACCGAAAGGTAATGCTGTTGCTGGCGAAGAGGGTGGTGGGGAAGGTGATAGAGTAGCATCGCGCCTGGTCCGCCGCTTTCATCCACGAAGGACGGCTGATCGACCCAAGACCCTCCAGGATTCCTCCCGCGTCCAAACTGGCTACGTTCGCCACTCCATACAGGTCAAATCGCGCCTCCGAGGCCTGTCGCTGTGGGAAATCATCCGCGCGTCCGCAGAGCGTCCAGAGCAAGACTATGATGGAAACAGCCTTCCGTCGCATAAGATGCGCCCGTGATTAGCAAGGTGGGCTGTCGTGGGCAAGTAATCATGCCCAGAATATTAATTTCCGCGTGAGGAAACCCGGGATAGATCGTCAATTGACGGGACAGTGTCCTGTGTTACGGTGAATTGCATCTTGCATCTATGAGCGCCAGCAAAGTCAACGCCACTCCACTTTTTGGGCCGTTCCTCGTTCAATCATCCGGCCAAAAGCTCACGATCCCCTCGGAATCGGTGCGGCTGCACAAGAACGGCATTGAGTTTCGGTGCTCGGACGCGTTTGCGACTTGGACGGAGATGACCGTGGAGCTCGAGGCGCCGTGGGAAGATCAGCGGATTCAGGCTCAGGGGGTTATTGTGGCTTGCCAGGGGTCGCGTCACGCGGGCTTCGTCGTGAGCATGCTGTTCACCCATCTCTCCCCGCAGTCGGCCGCCCGGCTACATTCGCTTGCCACCGGCCTCTCGATGTGATCCCAATTCAGCTCAGCGCGATCGACATCTCTGCTCGAAATGGAAATCTTTAACAAGATCCTCAAGGCCGCGGTAGACAGCGGATCGTCCGACATTCATCTCAAGCACGACACCCCGGTTGTCTTTCGAATCAACCGCCAGCTCGTCGCGATCGAATGTCCGTATCCAACCATCGAGTGGATGGAGAACGTTGTGCACACCATCGTGCCCAAGCACGCGACCAAGAGGCTGGAGACTGATCGCGAGGTGGATTTCTCCTATTACCTTCCCGGCGTCGGCCGTTTTCGGACGAACGTGTTTCAGCAGCGCGGCGTCTGGTGCCTGGCCATGCGTTTTGTCAAAGTCCAAGTCCCCACCTTCGAGGATCTGGGGCTGCTGCCCATCATCAAGCAGATCGCCGAGTCGCCCCGGGGCATCGTGCTGGTCTCCGGTTCGACCGGCTCCGGAAAGTCCACGACTCTCGCGGCGATGATCGAGCACATCAACAGCCATAGCCGGAAGCACATTGTCACGCTCGAGGATCCCATCGAGTACGTCTTCGAGGATAATCAATCCGTGATTGAGCAGCGCGAGGTGGGGCTCGACACTATGTCTTTCCACAGCGCGCTGAAGCATGTTCTCCGGCAGGATCCTGACGTGATCATGGTCGGTGAAATGCGCGATGCGACGAGCTTCCAGGCGGCGATGAGCGCGGCTGACACCGGCCACCTCGTGCTTTCCACGCTGCACACGACCAACGCCGCCCTCGCGGTCACGCGCATCCTCGACTTCTTCAAGGCCGAGGAACGGGAGCAAGTGCGACGGCAGCTCGCGGGAACTCTGCAGGCGGTGATCTGTCAACGCATGGTCGCCACGATCGCGGGCTCGATGACTCCGGCCATTGAGATCATGATCAACACCGGGACGGTCCGGAAGCTGATCGAGGAGAACCGGCTCGATAAGCTGGGCGCGGCCATCGAGACCGCCACCGACGACGGCATGCAGAATTTCAACCAGGCGCTGTTCCAACTGGTGAAGGACGGGAAGATCACCGAGAAGGACGCCCTCGCGAAGGCCACAAACGCGCAGGCGCTCGAGATGAACTTCCAGGGGATCTTCCTGAGTGAAGGAAAACGCATCCTGGGCTAGCGCCGTCCTCCGGGCGGGCGGAGCCCTCAGCCCGGAGCTTGCCTCGAGGTCCCGGCGCCCGTCGAAGATCCAGGTTCGCTTTCTTTCTTTGCCTCGCCCCGCTCGCTTGGCACCCTGCGGCGCATGACAACCGCGCAGGCGATCACGCTATTGGAACAGTTCCGCTCCGGTGGCGTGGGCCGCGATGCTGTGCTTCGAGCCTTTCAGGCGGCGCCGGTCGCGGACCTCGGGTTCGCTCAGATCGACCTGCATCGCTCCCTTCGCAAAAACTTCCCTGAGGTCGTCTATGGCGCTGGAAAAACACCCGCCCAAGTCGCCCTCATTGTGGCGCGGCTGCTGAAGGCGGAGGGACGGGCGCTCGTCACCCGCGTGGAGGCTTCCCACATCAGCGCATTGCGCCGGCGCTTTCGAGGCGTGAAGGCGCATGACGCCGCTCGATGCGCGACCCTCGAACGTCGACCTCTCAAAAAGCGTCCGGGGAAGATTGTGGTGTTGTGCGCCGGAACCAGCGACATGCCGGTCGCGGAGGAGGCCGCCATCACCGCCGATTTTATGGGCAACACGGTGGAGCGGATCTATGACGTCGGAGTCGCGGGGCTCCACCGCCTCCTGAGCCGACTCGACGCGGTTCAATCGGCGAACGTGGTGATCGCCGTCGCGGGGATGGAAGGCGCCCTGCCAAGCGTTGTGGCGGGCTTGATCTCCAAGCCCGTTATCGCTGTGCCCACCGACGTGGGATACGGCGCGAGCTTCGGCGGAACGGCCGCCTTGCTGGCGATGTTGAATAGTTGCGCCAGCGGACTGACGGTGGTGAACATCAACAACGGTTTTGGCGCCGGCTACGCAGCCAGCCAGATCAACGCTCTTGCGGCCGGCGAACTTTCATGAACATCATTTACCTCGATATTTTCAGCGGCATCAGCGGGGATATGTTTCTCGGCGCGTTGATCGACCTCGGCGTCGACCCCCGGCTTCTGGAACAGGAGCTCTCCAAGCTCTCGCTGGCGGGATACCATCTGCATGTTTCACGACAGGAGCGAGGCCGAATCGCTGGAACCAAGTTCGACGTCCATCTCGAGGGACCCGACGTTCCTGACCCTTCGCGGCACAAGGCAGACCAGGCCCTCGCCCACGATCATCCTCATCCTCCTGCCCGCGCCCATTCGCACTCCCATTCGCACGACCACGACCATGACCATGACCATGACCATGACCATGACCATGACCATGACCATGACCATGACCATGACCATGATCACGACATTGATCAGAAGGGGGAACATGTTCACGGGACGGAGCATGATCACGGCAGAACCTACACGCAGATTCGCGATTTGATCCGTCGGAGCTCCCTGTCGCCCTGGGTTAAGGAAAAGGCGCAGGCGATCTTCCATCGCGTGGCGGTGGCAGAAGGAAAGATCCATGGGAAAGCCGCGGCCGAGGTCCATTTCCACGAGGTGGGAGCGATCGACTCGATCGTGGACATCGTGGGGGCTTGCATTGGTCTTGAGATGTTGGGTTATCCCCGGATCCTGTCGGGGCCTGTGGTGGAAGGAGTGGGGTTTGTTCAATGCGCTCACGGACGATTCCCGCTGCCTGCGCCGGCGACGATGGAGATCCTCGCGGCCCGTCAGATCTCGATTCAGCAGACCGACGAGCCTCAGGAGCTGATGACCCCGACGGGCGCCGCCATCCTCGCCGAGTTTGCGGAGGAGTTCGGGCCGATGCCGAGGCTGCGGGTCGTTCGCGTGGGCTACGGGCTCGGAGGCAGGGAGAACAAGACCCGACCCAATGTGCTGCGCGCGGTGCTGGGCGCGAGCGCGGACGGGGCGGTTCATGATTGGGAGAGGGATGAGGTCGCGGTACTGGAGAGCAACCTTGACGACGTGAGTCCCGAGATCCTTGGCGCCTTCCTGGAGAAGGCGCTCGCCGCGGGCGCTCTCGATGTGTTCCACACTCCGATTCAGATGAAGAAAAACCGTCCGGGCGTCCTGCTTTCCGTCCTTTGCTCGATCTCCGACGCGGATCGACTGACGGAGCTGATGCTACGCGAGACCACCGCTTTCGGGATTCGAAGGAGCGTTTGCGAACGACGCAAGCTGCGGCGGGAAGTGCGGCAGGCGAAGACCTCTCTCGGAGACATCGATGTGAAACTGGGATGGCTGGATGGGAAGCTCGTGCAAGTGGCGCCCGAGTTTGAGTCCTGTCGCAAAGCCGCGAGCGAGCGCGGCGTCCCGCTTCGCGATGTCTACGACATCGCTCGTCGGACCTTTCTCTGAGGGCAGGGAAAAGGGGTTCGCGGCGCTCCTCCATCGACAAGGTTCTCCGCGATGTTTTCGGCGAAGATCCCCGGCAGGCAAGCGCGGCATCCTGGCGCGCCTGAAAACCTGAACTTGATCCCCTGCCGCGCGCCTGGGAAGACTGGGCTCGTGAAGCAGTCCATCGTCACTCTTGATCTGGAAGGCGTGCTGGTCCCCGAGATTTGGATCGCCGTTGCCGAAAAGACATCGATCCCCGAGCTGCGCCTGACCACGCGCGACATCCCCGACTATGACGTCCTGATGAAAGGACGACTCAAGCTCCTGGAGAAGCACGGGCTGAAGCTCGTCGACATCCAGGAGGTCATCGCCGGACTGCGCCCCTTGCCCGGCGGCGCCGAGTTTCTCGCTCAGCTCCGTTCCCGAGCTCAGGTCGTCATCCTTTCCGACACGTTCGAGGAGTTTGCGAAACCGTTCATGAGCCAGCTCGGCTGGCCTACGCTCCTGTGCCACCGTCTTGAGGTCTCGAAGGACGGTCGCGTGGTGGGATATCGCTTGCGTCAGTCGGATCAAAAACGCAAGTGCGTCGCCGCCTTCAAGCAGTTGGGCTACTCCGTGATCGCCGCGGGAGACTCATTCAACGACACAACGATGCTGGCGGAGGCGGATCACGGTTTCCTGTTCCATTCGCCCGAGTCGATTCAGAGGCAGTTCCCTCAGTTCCCCGCCTTGGAGCGTTACGAGGATCTGCTCAAAGAGATCATGGAGCGTCTCTGACGCGCGGGGCCTTTGGGCGGCGGCGGCTCAATCCGAACGATCCTGTCGCGGGAGAGCGGCGCCAGATCACAATCCCCGGACGCGGTCCCAGAGGGGCCGAAGGTCCTCGTCACGGAGCGCCAGCTCCTTTACTGAGCTCACGTCCTCGGCCGCCGCAACGGCTTTGTTGATCCAATCCCAGGCTTCGTTGAGCTTTCCCAGTTGCGCGGCGTAGCAGGCGATGTTGTAGGGGATGAGGCTCACTTTCGGAAACTGGGCCACGGCCGGCGCCAAGGCATCCCAGGCATGTTGCAGTCCTCCCTGTTTGCATCGTCGCAGGGCGTAGGATCGGTGCACCCATCCGGTCGCGTCCGCAGGGAATAGTTCCAGCCGGGCGCAGGCGAGCCTCAGCGCTTCCTCCCAGTCTTTCAGCGCGGCGGCCACTTCCCACGAGCGATCGAGCACCTGGGGGTGTCCGTTCAGGCTGTCGCCGAGCTGGGCCAGCTCCGCGCGGGCTTCTTGTGGATTGCCCAAGGCGAGCCATCCTTCGACGGCCTCAAGCTGCCTGACAGCGGACGGCGGCAGCTTCTGGACGTTCATGGATGCCAGAGTATTTCCTCGAGAGACGAGCGATCTCGACTGAAAAGCGGTGGAGCGTGAGCCGATCAGGACGGCGATGCCGGCGAGGTTTCGCCTTCCGGACTGCTTGCGACGGCAGGGGGATCGCTTGGCGCCTGCGTGGCGCTGACACTGGCCTCGACGACCGCCGCGGCTGGAGCAGGGGCCGCCACCACAGGCGCGGGTTTGGCGGGAGGAGGCTTGATGACAGGCTTCTTCGCCGTCTCCATCACTCCGGTCGCAAACTCGATCACGTGGCCTTGGTGGATCAGCCAGTGGAGATCGCTTGCGAACGCCTGGAGTTCGGGTGAGAGCGGGGCCTTCTCGGCCGCCGCGGCCGCCGGGGCGGCGTCGGCCGCTGGAGTGGCGCCTGCCGCCGCCGCGGGGGGCGGGGGCGGGGTGGCCGGCATGCCGCCCGGCACCATGGCGTCGATCAATTTGCGGCGAGTGCAGCCAGGATTGGCGTTGATGTAATCGACAATCTTCTTAACCCCCGGCGTCACCACATTCGTTTCAAGGTCCAGGTAATGCGGGCGGGCCACCGAAACGTGCGTGACGGTCTTGTTCACCTTGAAAAACTGAAGGCTGCGCGTGGCGAATTGCTGGCTGAGATGCGTGGCCACCTGAAGAGGGAAGCGTCGCTGCGCGTCCAGGGCGCCTCGAATCGCGCGAAGCAGCGTCGGGTTGCGGAGCTTCTTCATCGCGTCCTGGGTCAATGTGATCGAGTCGATGGGACGAATGATGGAGGGCGCGTGAACTTCCCTGAAGTGCCTCTCCACGTCCTCGCGCGTCGCGAGGGTCAGCGGTTCGGCGACGTTCAGGCAGGTGTACTCCGCCCGGAAGCTCTGGTCTTCCACCCACTTTTTCACAACGGCCTCGTCGCGGACGATCTTCACACGGGCCTTGAAGGCGTCGAAGGGCATCCTGGCAAAACGTTCCGTGTGCAGGCGACGGAGTTGGTTTTGGTAGTCGTGATGGTTCGGCGGCCCAAGGATGACTCCGCTGATGCCGCATTGGGCGACAAAGGTGTATACGCCCTTGGGCGGTTCAACGGGGACCTTGTTGGTTTGGTAGAACGTCGCGAAGTGATTGTCCAGCGCGTGCTTGATGGCTTCAGCGTCGCTGAGCCAAAGGGAGTCGTCCAGGGCGCAGGAGAAGAGAGGTTGAGCCAGGGCGCCATCGCTCTTCTTCTTGGTGCTGATCGCGACGCTGTGGCGATCGGACCGTTTCAAGATCATGCTGGCGATTTCGAAGAGCGGGTACGCGCGGCCTGACATCTTGATCTGTCGAGCGAGCGAATCGACGCCTAATTCGTCGGGAAGGATGGCGAGGTTCAACTCGAGGACTGGCGCCGGGGGCGCTTCATCGCGGCGAGCGAATCCAGGGCGAGGTCCACCTCGTCCCGGACGGAAGTCTCCGCCTCGATCTGGACGTCGAGGTCCTCGAGGATCCGAGCCCGGTCCTGCGACCGCGGCCGGGCCTCGTGCGGGACCTTGACCTTGACCTTGGGGACGGGGTCCGCGGTCGCGTCGAGGACCGTTGCCCCCGCCGCCGCCGGGAGGGCGGCTGCCCCAGTCCCGTCGTGGACGCCCTCTCTCCGCGGAGCCTTCGTTGCCCGTGAAATGGGCGTAGCGGTTGATGTCAGGGGACTGCTGGGCCCATGCAGGCAGGAAATGCAGGTCCAGGTTCAAATCGTTCTCGGGCGTATTGCTCATGTGATAACGACGCGATCCGGGCAAGCCGAGTCACGCCAAAAGACTTAGCGACAGATTGCTGCACCACTTCAGTGATTGCAAGCGTTCGGGGATCTTATCTTCCGACTCGTGTTACGGTCATGAAGACCGGGGAAACCCGTAATCCGCGCATACGGACACGCTTTCATCGCGGCCTGTCTATGGATCCGCGGATGGCGGGCGGGGGAACGAAGAGGCCTGCGGCGATCCCTGTCTCGCCGGCACAGCGCCGAGCTTTTCCCGGGCGGGGAACAAAAAAGGACTTTAGATCGCGAAGGGGAAGAGCTTGAATGACGCGCGCCCCAGCCCGGCTGCGTGGGTATGATTTCCCTTTCAACGCGGGCCGCCGGCGGGGCCAGGAACGTCGTGTAAGCGTCTCGAGTCTCGAATATGGCAGGACATAGCAAATGGGCAAAGGTTAAGCATTTCAAGGGCGCCATCGACGCCAAGCGGGGCAAGATCTTCGCGAAGTTGAGCAAAGAGATCACGATCGCCGCCAAGCTCGGCGGCGCCGATCCTTCGATGAATCCCCGACTGCGCATGGCGCTGCTGAAGTCCCGCGGCGCGAACATGCCTAACGACAACATTGACAGAGCCATCAAGAAGGCCACTGGCGCCGGGGAGCCGATTCACTATGAGGATTTGACCTACGAGGTTTATGGTCCTAGCGGCGTTGCGGTCCTTCTGGAAATCAGCACGGACAACAAGAATCGAACCGCCGCGGAGATTCGAAGCCTCCTGACGAAGAACGGCGGCTCGATCGCGACCTCCGGCGCCGTGTCCCGGCTCTTTCATCGCAAGGGCCAGATCATCGTCTCGAAGGAGGCCGCGCCTGAGGATCAACTCATGGAACTGGCGCTTGAAGCGGGCGCGGAGGATTTTAGGACGGACGAGCACGGATACGAGATCCTGACGACGCCGGCGCTGTTTGAGGCCGTCCATCGCCAGCTCGACGCGAAGGGAATCCCGTGCGCCGCCGCCACCGTGACGTCGCTGCCGGAGCTGACGGTCCCGGTGCCCGATCCTTCAGGGCGGGCCGCTGTGTCGCGGCTGCTCGAGGCGCTCGAAGACCACGAGGATGTGAAGGAAGTCCACTCGAACGCGGAGCTGCTCGATTGATGAAACGCGCGCGCTCCTCCGGCTGCTTTCGGGCTGCTGCGAACCGGACTCTCGTCGTCAGGCATCAGCGCCGCAAGCAAGGGCATCCAGGCGGCCATGACTGACGCGAAGCCATCCATCGCCGCGCGCTGCCTTAAGAGGTTGTCCGACTCCCTGGTCCGGCATCGCGTACTCTGGTTGTATCCACAGCTCGCCCTGGCTTGCGCGGCTTTGGTCTTCACGTGCTACCGGCTCGAGTTCAACACCGACCGCGATTCCCTCGTTGGGGCGGACAAGCAGTATCACGCCCTGTTCAAGCAGTTCAGGAAGGAGTTTCCGGGCCAGGACGATCTCGTTGTTGTCGTGGAGAGCGAGAGCATCGAGAAGAATCGACAGTTCACCGAACGATTGGGCGCGTATCTCGAGGCCGACACGAATTTGTTCATCGGAGTGTTTTATCGGCGGGATTTGTCCTTGCTCGGCACGAACGCGCTCCTGCTTGCGCCCACGACCAACCTGGTTGCGCTGCGCGAGCAGCTTGAGATTTTCGCGCCGGTGATGAAGCAGTTCGTGTCGTCCACGAACCTGGTGTCCTTGTTCGCCCAGGTGAATCGGCAGTTTCTCGGCTCAAAGCGGCAGGAGAGCAAGGAAAACGACCAGCTGATCCGGGCGCTGCCCGCCTTTCAGAAGATTGTCAGCGGCGCGGTGGATAGCTTGCGTCGGGAGGGTGCGCCTCCATCGCCGGGGGTGGCGGCTCTGTTTGACGGAGGCGAGGACGCTGAACGGGAGATGTACATCTCCATGGCGGAGGGGCGCATTTTCCTCCTGGTGGCCAAGGCGAGGCTGGACTCGTTGAGCGAGGCCGCGATCGAGAAGCTGAGGACGCTGATCGCGAAGACCCAGATTGAAGTTCCAGGCCTGAATGTGGGGCTCACAGGAGAGCCGGTTCTCGAAATCGACGAGATGAAGCAGTCGCAGGACGACAGCCTCCTGGCCACCATCGTGAGCCTCGTCGCGGTGGCGCTCATCTTCGTCTACGGATACCACGAAACGGGACGCCCCCTCAAAGCGACCTTCTGTCTCCTCGTGGGGCTCGCCTATAGCATCGGATTTACCACCCTGGTGGTGGGCCACCTGAACATCCTGACGATCACCTTCTTTCCGATCCTGATCGGCTTGGCCATCGACTTCGGTGTGCATCTCATCACCCGTTACGAGGAGGAGCTGCGCCGCGGCAAGACGGAGCAGGAGGCGCTGGAGAAGGCCATGGTGAACACCGGCGTGGGGATTTTCACGGGGGCGCTGACCACGGCGGGCGCTTTTTTTGCGATGGCTTTCACGGATTTTCAAGGCATTCGCGAGATGGGTGTCATCTGCGGCGGGGGCATGCTTTGCAGCCTGGTTCCGATGATGACCCTGCTGCCGGTATTGCTCCTGCGAGGACGCCAGAACGTCATCGACCAGGAGAAGGGAGAAACGCTGAGCTTGGCGGAGGCGATCAAGGGAGACAAGCGCGCCCAATTGGAGAAGCTTTGGCTGCAAAGGCCCGGGCTCGTCGCCGTTCTCACGGTTTTGCTGACGGTTTGGGCGTATGTTGAGACCAGGAAGGTGGGATTTGATTTCAACTTGCTCAACATGCAGAGCGAGGGTCTCGCCGCGGTGATCTATCAGGACAAGCTGATCACGTCGTCGACCCGCTCGGTCCTCTACGGCGCCATCGTCGCGACGAACAGGAGCGAGGCGTTGCGACTCCAGACGGAACTCGAGAAGCTGCCTTCCGTGTCTTCCGTGGATTCCATCGTTCCAATGCTGACGGAGGACTATCTTCCCAAGATCCCGCACATCCAGAAGATCCGCGAGACGTTGAGGTCCATTGAATTCCGCCCTCCCGACCCCAAGCCGGTGGATCTCCGCGAGCTCAACCAGGTGCTGTTCTCGCTGCATGGCTATCTGAGCATCGGCATGGATATCACAAAGACCGAGCGCTCCGACATCAGCGGCCTATTGGGAGGTCTCAGAAAGGAGATTGGGGCGCTCCTTGTGGAAATGCGTCGGGGGGATCACGATCAAGTGGCTGACCGTCTCGCCAGCTACCAGCGCGCGTTGCTTCAGGACATTCGAACGACCTTTGGCTTGCTCAAGTCTCAATCCACCGATCCTGCGCTGCAGCAGGAGATGCTCCCCGCCGAACTGCGCGACCGGTTTATCGGAGTCACAGGCCGGTATTTGCTCCAGGTCTACCCCAAGAAGAATATCTGGGACCGCGACGCTCAAATGGAATTCGTAAAGGACCTCCGCAGAGTGACCCCGCAAGCGACAGGAACGCCGGTGCAGCTCTACGAATACACCACTCTGCTGAAAGACAGCTTTGTCGAGGCGGCCTACTACTCATTGGCGGCGATCTCGATCATGGTCCTCGTCCACTTCAGGAGATTCAGCTGCCTGCCGCTCGCGCTGATTCCTGTTTTTGCGGGCGGATTCTGGATGTCAGGCTTGATGGGGATTTTCCACATCTCGTTCAACCCAGCGAACATCATGACGCTGCCGTTGCTCGTGGGGATCGGCGTGACGAATGGGATCCACATTCTCAATCGCTATGCGGAGGAGAACAGCCCGAGCATCCTGGCGCGCAGCACGGGCAAGGCTGTTCTTGTGTCTGGGTTGACCGCCATCGCCGGCTTCGGGAGCCTGATCCTTGCGAAACACCGCGGAATCGCCAGCCTCGGCATCATCATGTCCATTGGCGTGGCCACATGCATGTTCGTTGCCCTCACTTTCCTCCCGGCGTTGCTGAACATGTTGGAGCGACTTGGCTGGTCGCTAAAAAAAAACCCAGTGTGACAATGCACAGTCATCACTGGGTCGGGAGGAACCGAGGCTTAAAACCTCAATCGCGGCAATAAGGTATTGGAATAACTTTGAAAGTCAAATGCGATATTCATTATGAGGCTTTTCGACCCGACTGGATGGCCTTTAAGCATATCGGGATTTTCGGGGTAATTGTGGATTATTTTGCCTGTTTTATGCGGATCGTTTCGCGATTTCGAAAGGTCTCGAGCCTCCTGGCGCTCGTAGGGATCGGGCTCGCTTTTGGGTCTGAGGCTCAAGGCGCGGCTGCGTGGACTTCCTCGCTAGGTCTTCTTTACGAGAGGTTTGATCTCGTCCTGGAGCCGGGATTCCGTCGCGAGTGGATGGGGCCTTTCTATTCTCAAGAGCAGCGAGGAGAGGCTTATGGTTGGGCCGCTCCGCCGTTCGCGAGCTGGACGAAGGATTCCGGCACCGAGTCGGCCGAGCTGGATGTGCTCTACCCTCTCTTGACCTACGATCGATTTGGTCCGGAGACGCGCTGGCAGTTCTTTCAACTGTTTTCCATCTCCGGCGGTCCGTCCCTGGACGACTCGGCGAAGAAGCGGCTCAGTCTTTTCCCCTTCTATTTTCAGCAACGGTCGGCGAATCCCACCAATCAATACACGGCGTTCGTTCCGTTTTATGGCGAGTTCAAGAACCGATTCTTCCGGGATGAAGTGCGCTTCGTGCTCCTGCCGCTCTACGTTCAGAGCCGTAAGCGCGAGGTGGTCACGGACAACTACATCTATCCGTTCTTTCACCTCCGCCATGGGGGAGGCGTGGCGGGTTGGCAGCTGTGGCCGCTGATCGGATCGGAGACGAAGGGGATCACGCAGAGGACGAATCACTGGGGCGATGTGGAGGAGATCCCCGGGCACAAGAAGTTTTTCTTTGGCTGGCTGTTGTATTTCAACGAGCGCAGCGGCATCGGCGGAACAAACGAAGATCACAGCTTCGGATTCGCGCCGTTCTTCACGCGGGAGCATTCCGCGCTGCGCGACGCGGTCGCCTTTCCCTGGCCTCTGGGATATCGTCGCGCGGAGGATCGCGAGAAGGGTTACAAGGAGTGGAGCGCCCCCTGGCCTTTCATCACGTTCGCCCGCGGACCTGGGAAGACCGCCGATCGCGTGTGGCCTTTCTTTTCGCATGCCAAGACGCCGGAGGTCGAGACAGGGTTCTACCTTTGGCCGCTCTACAAGACGGGGAAGGTCCGGGCGGCTCCCTACGAGCGGGATTCATCGCGCGTCCTGTTCTATCTCTACGCGGATCTCCACGAGAGGAACACCGACACGGGAGAGGATCTTCGCCGCCGGCTGTTCTGGCCGTTGTTCAGCTACCGCAAGGATTTTCAGGGGCGGGAGCGACTGCAGGTTCTCGCCGTCCTGGAGCCATTTCTGCCCACGAGTCGCAGCATTGAGCGGAACTACTCGCCCCTTTGGTCGTTATGGCGCTCGGAGTCCAACCCGAAGACCGGTGTTTCCAGTCGGTCGTTCCTGTGGAATCTCTATCACCGCGAACGGACGCCCGATTCGAAAAAAGGCTCGCTCCTGTTCGGCCTGTTCCAGTATCAGACCGGTCCTGACGGCAAACATATGCGGCTTTTCTATATTCCAACGACGAAGAAGCGTTCTGAGGCGGTCCCGGCGGGCTCCTCCCCCGCGCCAACAAACCCTCCGCCTCAAGAAGCCGCGCCGCGCTGATCCTCTTCTATGTTTCAAAACATTGGCGAAATCCTGCTGCTGCTCTGGAGGACGCTCTGCTCCTTCCCGCAGCTCTGGCGTCAGCGTCGCAAGATCTTCGAGCAGCTCTTCGAGATCGGCAATCGCAGCCTCCTGATGGCTTGCATCCTCTCGCTCTTCATCGGCGGCGTGGTTTCTTTGCAGAGCGGACCGGTTCTCGCCGAGCGGGGAATCGCCAACGCTTTGGGCGGCCTGGTCGGGATCTCCCTGGCGAAGGAGCTCTCGCCCGTCATGATGGCCGTTCTGATCGCGGGAAGGATCGGCTCCGCCATGGCCGCGGAGATTGGGTCCATGCGCGTCTATCAGGAGATCGACGCCTTGAAGACGATGAACATCAACCCCATTCACTACCTTGTTCTGCCCAGGCTGGTGGCGATCTGCGTGGCGGTTCCGATGCTCGTGGTGTTTTCGATGTTGGTGGGCTGGCTGGGAGGCGGGTTCGTCGCGGTCGCAAACCACCGGATCGCCCTCACTTTCCAGACGTTCTTCAGCAATCTGCAGGATGTCGTGCAACTGAAGCATGTCATCAACGGGCTGATCAAGAGCCTGGCCTTCGCCTTCGTCATTGGGACCGTGTCGTGCCATCAGGGGCTCACGACCATCGGCGGACCCCGCGGCATTGGCCGTTCGGTCACAAAGGCCGTGGTCAACTCGATCGTTCTCGTGCTCATCCTCGACTACTATCTGACGCGCGTGTTGCTGCCGTTCGACCATGACTGACACCGTCTCACATTGTATCGGCGTGACGGTTCGCGGGCTGCGCAAGAGCTACGACGGCCAGCCTGTTCTCCGCGGCATCGATCTTTCCGTGGAGCGCGGCGAGATCTTTGTGATCATGGGGCCGAGCGGGAGCGGCAAGAGCGTGCTGATGAAGCACATCATCGGCTTGGAGCAGCCGGACGAGGGAGACATTCTGCTCGAAGGCGAGTCGATCCATTCCACCGACGTCTCCCAACGTTTTCGCCTCGCGATGGTGTTTCAGTCTTCCGCTCTTCTGAGCTCCCTGAGCGTGGGCGAGAATGTCGGCCTCTATCTCACCGAACATCGTCTCCGAAAGCCGGCGGAGGTCGATCGCATCGTGACGGATAAGCTGGAGCTCCTGGGGCTGAAGGGCGTGAAGAAAAAGCTCCCCAGTGAATTGTCGGGCGGGATGAAGAAGCGGGTGGCGATCGCGCGAGCCCTGGTCATCGACCCGCATCTCATCCTCTACGATGAGCCGACGAGCGAGCTGGATCCACTCATGACCGTGACGATTGGGGAAGAGATTCTCGCCCTGAAGGAGCGGATTCACGTGACGTCCCTGGTGGTCACGCACGATCGCGACCTGGCTTTCGGGGTCGCGGACCGGATGGCCATCATGAACGAGGGCGAGATCCTGTTTGTCGGGACGCCCGACGAGGTGCGGCGGAACCCGCACCCGTTCATCCGCCAGTTTCTCAACGCGGACTTCAAGTCCAAACAAACCTCAGACCCGTCATGAAGAACACACTCGAAACACGGTTGGGAATCTTCTTCGCTTTCACATTGATCGCCGGAGTGATTCTCCTGGAGATAATCGGCGCCGCCGACTTCTTTCGCAAGGGTTACCATGTCACCGCGAGCTTTCGCAGCGCGCAGGACCTTCGGAAGGGAGACGCCGTGAAGATGGCGGGAGTCGCCATCGGTCAGGTGGAGGGGATTGATCTCACCAATGGCTTTGCGCGCGTCACCATGAAGATCACCGCGCCCAGCGCGGAGATCAAGACCGACAGCCGCGCGGCGGTGAAGTTCACGGGATTGATGGGCCAGAACTACGTCGCGATCGAGTTCGGATCGGCCACCAACAGCATCCGCGCCCTGGAGGGCTCCTCGCTTCCGACCTATGAGCAGCCGGATCTCAGCGCCTTGATGGTGAAGCTCGACGGCGTGGCGTCCGGGGTCGAGGGCCTCACCAAGAGCTTCAGCACCGAGAACCTCAGCGGGTTGCTTGGGCCCGTGACGGACTTCATGAAGAACAACAGCGAGCGGCTCGGCGCCATCCTCGCCAACTTCCGAACGGTGAGCGACAATATCGCCCAGGGCAAAGGCACGTTGGGCAAGATGATCAACGACGATGCGCTCCACGCGAGCGCCCTGGGCGCGGTGGCCAAGCTGGACGCCACCCTGGTCGATGCGCGGGCTCTGGTCGCGCAGGCTCAAAAAACGGTGGGCACGATCAATGAAGGGAAGGGGACGCTGGGCCTCCTGATGAAGGATGAGGGTCTCTATCGTGAAACGACCCTGGCCATGACGAACATGAAGGAGATCATGGAGAAGATCAACCGGGGGCAGGGGTCGGTGGGCAAGCTTGTGAACGACGAAAGCTTCTTCAAGAACATCAAGCTCACGCTTCAGAAGGTCGAGAAAGCGACGGAGGGCATCGAAGATCAAGGCCCGCTCAGCGTGCTGGGCATCGCGGTGAACAAGCTGTTCTGAGCGGGGAGGAAGGCAGACGGCGCAGGATGGGCCGACAAATGGACTGTGGGGCCCGATGGAGCCGGGGCCCAAAAGAAAAGAAGGCGGCCCGCAGGCCGCCTTCTTTTGAATGGAGAGCTGAGGGGCTTTGCGTTAGTGGCCGCTTCCCTCGATTCGAACCGGTTTGTATCCCCCGATCGATTTGAAGTAGAGGAGCACGAGCAGATAGATCAGCGCCATGGTCGCCGGAATGAAGGAGTCGGCCTTCAGAGTGAGCCGCGCGCCCTGGACATCCGCTTCCACGACCGCTTTTTGAACCGGGGTTCGCTGCGCTTCCGCGACTTTCTTGGCGGCCTCGAGCTTCTGTCCGTCGATGCCCTTCACTTCCGTGAAGACCAGCCATTGGCTGGGCGTCGCCGATTGGTACTCCGCGTAGGCTTGAGGGTTGGCCTTGGCAAGCTCCTGGCCTGCGAATCGATCCTTTGCGTAACCGAGCCCCGGAGAACCGACCAATCCAGCCGACATCATTCCGATGCCGCCCATGATGGAAATGGCCACGGCTCCGCAGCGCGGGAATCGATCCGACGCCACGGCGAGCATTGTGGGCCAAAAGAACGTCTTGCCGATCGCGTAAACCGTCAGGGCGAGCAGCGCGCCGCTGAAGGTGGTGACTCCGCTCACGAGGATGAGCCCGACGCAGGCCAAGGCGGCGCAGCAGAGCAGGATCCCCACTGGCTTGAGGCCCAGCTTGTGCTCAATAAAGTGTCCGCAGAAGCGCAGCGCGAACATCAGCGCCGAAGTGAAGATGAAAAGCCTCGTCGCCTCCACCGGAGTGAGGATCGCGCCCTCGATATTCTGGATCCATCCATCGGTGCCGAGTTCCACCGCTCCCACCAAGGCGTGAACGATGAACAGGACGCAGAGAAGCGGCGCTCCTACGGACCAGCGGCTCGCGCCGCTAAAGGCGAACCAGACTCCAACCCCGATGGCCATGGAGGTGTATAGCCAGGTTGTGCCTTTGAAAACGGCCTCGTTGCCCGTGAACCCGGCGAGGAGAGGTCCAAGCCCATCCTTGAAGAAGAGGAAGAGGAACAAGCCCATCACGGCGGCGCCGATGACGCCCACATCCTTGAGCATTTCCCCCAGCTTGAGGCCTTTCTGCGAGGCCTCGGATTTCGGGAACGATTGTCCCAGGAACATGACCCCGTAAACGACCGCGGGGACAAGGAAGCAGCCCAGTTGGAGCTTCCAGCCGAGGTTCATATTCTCACCGAGCGCGGTGTGGATGAGTCCCCCGAGCACCATGCCCGCAGGCCAGGAAGCATGAAGAATATTGAGATAGTGGGTGCGGTTGTTCGGAAACAGAGTCGCCACCAACGGATTTGCCACCGCCTCGAGAGTGCCGTTCGCGACGGCAAAGAGGAAGGTGCCCGCCCAGAGATAGACGAAGGCGGTCTTCGTCGCCATGCCATCGGTCGCCCCGAATGTGACGAAGGCCGACAGGACGTGAAACGCGAACGCCGCCGCCACGAGTTTCCCGTAACCGACCTTGTCGACGATCACGCCTCCGACGATGATGCCGAAGCAGAAGCCGGTGAAGCCCGCGCCATTGATCAGCCCCACCTCCAGGCCGGTGAAATTGAACTTCTCGACCCAGTCGCTGAAGATCGCTCCGCGGATGGCAAAGCCGATGCCAGCCGCCAGAATGGCCATGAAGCCGGCCCAGAGGAGCCTCTTGGCGTTTGGTGCGATGCCTTTGTCGTTTCCATTACTCATATGGTTCTTGTGTTCCTATTTGTCTCGGGAGTTTGTGGTTGAACTGGATTCGCGGAGAGCTACTGGGTGAACGCGGGGAGCTTGATGATCTGGCCGCCTTGAAGCGCGGATTGATGGGCGCAGAGGCCGACGCAGGTCCAGTTCGCCGATTGCCGGGCGTTCGGGAACGGCGCGCGGTTCTCGACGAGGGCGCTGATGAATTCATGCGCCAGATGCGGGTGAGATCCGCCGTGGCCCGCGCCCTGGGTGAAGCTCAGATGCGTGGCCTTGCCCAGGTCGTAGACGCCCTTGGTCGTAAACCGCTGGATCGCCTTGGGAAGCCGACGGGCGTAATCGGGAGCTTTGACTTTCTTCGGGATCCTGGACTCGGGGAGCTTCGCGCGGTGCATCACCAAAGGCTCGTGTTCGATCAGGGGCCACTCCACCGAGACCTTCGAGCCGTAGACGTCGATGCTTTCGCGATACTGGCGCGCGACATCAAACAGGGAGCGGTGGACCCGCGCGCTGAGGTCGGAGTCCTTGAACTTGATGTGCGCGGTCTCCACAGCGAAGGGCGAGCCATAGTGTTTGATCAGGTCCTTGCGGATCGTGCCCGAGCCGAAGCACGAGACATACTCCGCGGTGGCGTTTGTGAGGGCGCAAACGGGACCGACGCAATGCGTGGCATACCACATCGGGGGCAGGCCCGGCCAGTAGTTGGGCCATCCGTCCATGTCCTGCTGATGACTCGCCTGGATAAACTGAAGCTTCCCGAGCGCGCCCTCGTCATAAAGCTCCTTCATGTAGAGAAACTCGCGGGCGTAAACCACGGTTTCCATCATCATATAGTGGCGCTTGGTCTTCTTTTGGAGCTCGACGATCTTCTTGCAGTCCTCGATTGACGTGGCCATGGGGACCGTGCAGGCGACGTGCTTCCCCGCCTTGAGGCCGGCGATCGACATCGATCCGTGGTCGGGGATCGGGGAGTTAATGTGAACAGCGTCCACGTTCGGGTCCTTGAGCACATCCCTGTAATCCGTGTAGCGAGCCGCGACCCCGAAGGCGTCGCCGATCGCGTTGAGCTTCTTCGGATCTCGCTGGCAGATCGCGTACATGTTCGCGTTCGGATGACGCTGGTAGATGGGAATGAACTCAGCCCCGAACCCGAGGCCGATGATGGCGATGTTAATTTTGCGATGGCTCATTTTGAGAATCTTGATTCCGTCGCCTGGTTGTCGCGCGGGTACGGAGCAAAGCCATGCTCGGATTGCGGGACGTCGACGGCAATGCGCGAGATGACAACTTTCGCCTCCGGGACTGTCAAGGGAATCCCTCGGGAAGTTTTCATTCCTTGGGCTCCGCCATCGGCGGCGCAACGCCGATTTTTGAAGGGTCTCCACGGACGCTGCGGATTTCGGGAAGCAAGACCAGGCAGGCCAGCCCAATGAGCGTCGCGCACACAACAGCAATGCCTCCGACCGGGAAGCGATCGATCAGGTAGAACGCGGCCGCCGGGGCCAGCACTCCTCGGAATCCTGTGAGGAATGTGTGAACCGCCATGTACTCCGCCACTCTTTCAGCGGGCGCGAAACGCGTCACCCAAAGGCTCCAGGCGACATCCCCTCCCGCGTTCGAAATCCCATAAAGCACGGACCCGAGGATGAGTCCGAGCGGATGATTGCTCGTGAAGAAGCCGAGGATTCCCAGCGCGAAGCCCAGGTTCAAGGTCAGGCGAAGGGCGAAGAAATTCATCCGATCGAACAGGCGCCCCCAGATGGGGCTCATGATGAAACGAGCGCTGTGAGGGATGACGCCGGTAAGAAGCGCGATTGTGGTGGTGTTCAGCGCGAGGCCGTATTTCGGATTGGCGAGATACTCGACCCGGAGCGGCAACATCATGAGGTTGGCGAAGCCCATCAGCATCCAGCTGATAAGGGTCTGGCGGAACAGCGCGTCCGATTGGACATGCTTCCATCCCTTCAGCGGGTGGGCCCCCGTATCGTGGAGGAGGGGGAGGGACGGGCAGCGGCTCAGGCAGAAGCTTGCGAAAGCCATGGCCAGTCCGAACACCGCGAGCATCCAGGGAAACCCCCGCATTCTTCCGTTGTCGAGGGCCATCCCGCCGACTCCGCTCATGACGGCGGCGCTCGCGATCCGGATCATGAAACTGCCGGAGAGCAGACGCCCTCGGCGATGAGCGGGATAGTTCTCCTGATAGATTTGGGTGACCAGGGGCACGCAGGCCGACGACGCGATCAAGCCCACGGATGTCCCTAGCACGAAAACAGGGAGCCAGGGAGCGATCGCCGCGGCGAGGAATCCCAGCGCGCCGACAACAAAAAGGCGCGATGCGGCGCGGGACGTGGGCCATCGAAGCCGAGCGGTCATCCACACCACGACCGGCGAGAGCAATAAGCCGCAGCTGCCTGCCGCCGCTATGAGCGCCTTGCTGACGCTCCCCGCCTTATACCACTGCACCGCGATGGTCAGGAGGAAGGTGCCGGCCGCCGATTCGATGATGCCAGCGCTGACAGCGCGAAACATCTCGAGTCGATAGGTGACTTGGGTTTTCGTAGGCCCGCCCATTGGCGAGGCAGCGTAGGGGCGCGAGGGGGGACAGATCAAACGAATGCGGGGCGCAAAACGCCTCACGCCCTGGGCGCCAGCCCATGGCCTCCAGCATCGTGTGTCATCGGGTTAATGAACCTGCCGGAATGCGCGACCCCACGGGTCAAACCGGGAAGGAAATGGGGTTTGGAAGAAGAAGACAAAAAAAACTGAAAAGACCGTTGACAAATGAGTCCGGAAAAACAAAGTTCGGGACGTCGAAAAGATTTGATTCGGGTAGCAGCACGTTTCTTCAGCGGGGTTCTCCACCCCCACCTCCTTGGCGTCTGTTGCCCGAATCCTTTTTTCTCTCCTAACCCGCCCCAATCACCATCCGTCGCAACGAATCCAAGGCCTGTTTTGATGTGACTTGTTGGAACGTTTCCCGGTCCCAAGGGTTCATCTTTTGCACGACCTTCGTTGTTTCTTTCGTCGCGATCCCAATATAGACAAGCCCGACCGGCTTCGACACGGATCCACCCCCTGGGCCCGCAATGCCCGTTGTTGAGACCGCGTAGTCGGAGCGTAGAATCCGTCTGGCTCCCTCCGCCATGGCCGCGGCCACGGGCTTACTGACGGCGCCGTGGGCTTGGATGAGCTCCGAGGAAACGCCGAGCAGTTCCTGTTTCACCTCGTTGTGGTAGGCCACGACGCCTCCTCGGAACGCTTGAGACGCTCCAGGCACAGAGGTGAAGCGGCTCGCGACGCAGCCTCCAGTGCATGACTCGGCGAAGCTCACCGTCCGGCCTCGGGCATTCAGTTCCCGAAGCAACGCTTCCTCCAGGGTGTCGTCATCCACCCCGAACACCGCGTCCCCCAGCAGACCTCGGGCGAGCCGTTCAGCGGTCGCGATCAATTCCGGTCCGCGCGATGATTGGGTTGTGAAACGAACATCGACCTCGCCGGTGCGGGCGCAGTAGCCCAGCTCCAGCCCGTCGCCCGTGAGCGGCGCCATCGCGGCGCCAATCCGTTCCTCCACCCATGATTCGCCCAGTCCCACGGTGCGGAGGGTTCTGCAGAAGAACGGATGTTCGCGGGGGTAGGCCGCTGCGATTCGAGGCAGCGCTTGGTGATGAAACATCGGGTGTAGTTCGCGGGGAGGTCCTGGAAGAAGGATGAGCCATTGGGGTAGACGGCGATTCGCGGCCTCGTTGGGGCGTTGGATGGGAATGGCCAGTCCTGGCGCCGTTCCATGCTCATTGTAGAGAACATCCGCGCCCTCGGGCACCTGGGCTTGAACCCGCGTGCTCGGAGGCATGGGGCGCTTTCGGGATTGGAAGAAGGAGTCGATGTTCGCCAACGCCCTGGCGTCCTCACGAAGAGCGAGTCCGAACTGGCGCGCCACCAGGTCGCGTGTCAGGTCATCGCTCGTAGGGCCGAGTCCTCCCGTGGTGATGATGAGGTCCGCGCGCGGCAGGGCCTCTCGAATTGCTTCGAGGATGCTTGGCCCGTCGTCCGGAACGGCGGTTTGGCGGCTGACCGGATAGCCAGCGTCCGCCAATCGACGACAGATCCACTGCTGATGGGTATTGAGGACTCTGCCGAGCATGAGCTCGGACCCGGTGTTGATCAGTTCGATCCGCATAATTTGGGCCCGAAAGCGGGCCCGCCACTTCGCGGCCAAATCTAACGATTTTCAAGCTTGCGTTTTGGAAGGTTGAACAGGACATTTTGCCCCCTTATGGAACCGGAAGTTGGTCAATCTGAAAACTTGCTAAGGCTCTGGAATTGGATTCTGGACAACCAAAAGCGACTGGTGAATGCCATCCTTGGCATGGTCGTGGTTGCGCTCGCAATCTATGGATTCTTCAGCTACCAGGAGGGCAAGGAGGTCGCTGCCAGCCAGGCAATGTCGAGAGTCTCGCTGAGCAAGATTGGGGAACCGACGCCGCCTGCGGAGCTGGCGGCGGGCTTCCTGAAAGTGGCCCAGGAGCACGCCGGCACGCGTGCCGCGGCTCAATCGACTTTACGGGCGGCGTCAGCGCTGTTTGCGGATTCCAAGTTTGCGGACGCGCAGGCCCAGTTCGAGAAGTTCGTCTCCCTCGACCCCGGGAGCGCTTTCGTGGGCGTCGCCAATTTTGGCGTCGCCTCCTGCCTGGACGCCGCGGGCAAGGGCGCGGAGGCCGTCGCGAAATACGATGATATCGCCAAGCGCTACTCCACCGAGCCTGTCGCCGAGGACGCTAAGCTGGCGCTGGCCGGCGCTTACGTTGCGCAGAACAAGCCCGAGATGGCGTTCAAGCTCTACCAGGAAATGATGGAGTCCGGAAAAGGCGGCGGCTCCATGCAGGAGATTTTTTCCAAGCGGATGGAGCTCCTTCAAAAGTACCCCTACCTGCAGTCCAACGCCGCGCCGGCCAGGTCATCGCTCTCCCCTACACCCAACAACTTGATGAATTCGGCCAGCGGCGCTGTGAGGCAGGCCGCCGTCAGAGGCTCGAACGCCGTCGCCCAGATCGGTAGCAACGCGATCAGACAGGCCGCTTCGACGTCCACGAATCTTCCGAAAAGGCCTTGATCATCGAACGTTTCGCCCACGGAGCGCGTGGCTGGACCTTGAACGGATGAAGATTTGCATCATCGGAACCGGTTATGTCGGCCTCGTGACCGGCACCTGTTTCGCCGAGATCGGGCACGATGTCACCTGCGTTGATAACGACCCGGCGAAGGTGAAGATTCTCCAATCGGGCGGGATGCCGATCTACGAGCCCGGGCTCGCCGAGATGGTCCGGAAGAACGTCGATGCCCGACGGCTGCGGTTCACCGCCTCCACTTCCGAAGGGGTCGCCCACGGCGACGTTATCTTCATCGCGGTTCCGACGCCGCCTCACGCCGACGGATCCGTCGATCTGAGCTTCATCGAAAAGGTCGCCCGCGAAATCGCCGGGGCCATGACGGCCTACAAGGTGGTGGTGGACAAGAGCACCGTGCCCGTTCGCACAGGCGACAAGGTCTCCGAGACCATCAAGCGCTATTGCAAGGCCAAGGTGGAGTTCGATGTCGTCAGTAACCCGGAGTTTCTGCGCGAGGGCTTCGCGATCGAGGATTTTCTCAAGCCGGATCGCGTGGTCATCGGGGTGCGGAGCGATCGAGCGGTGAGCGCGATGCGCGAGATCTACGCCCCGATCCACGCGCCGATTATTGTCACCGATATCAACTCCGCGGAATTGATCAAGCATGCGGCGAACTCTTTTCTCGCCCTCAAGATTTCCTACATCAACGCTGTCGCTGTCCTTTGCGAGGCCTCGGGCGCGAATGTGGTCGAGGTCGCCAACGGCATGGGGATGGACGCACGCATCGGCCGACGCTTCCTCGACGCGGGCTTGGGCTACGGCGGAAGCTGCTTTCCGAAGGACCTCAGCGCGTTTGTCAAAATCTCGGAGCAGCTGGGATATGACTTCCGACTCCTCAAGGAGGTTCAGCGCATCAACGCCGGCCAGATGGACCGATTCGTCAAGAAGATCATCGAGACCCTCTGGGTGGCGAAGGAGAAAACCATCGGCGTGCTGGGGTTGGCGTTCAAGCAGAACACGGATGATGTTCGCCAGTCGCCCGCCATCGAGTTGTGCCAGCGCCTGATCGCCGAAGGGGCGATTCTGCGTGTTCACGATCCACAGGCCATGAGCAAGGCGAAGGCCGTGTTGAAGGACGTCACCTACGTTGATGAGATGAACGACGTCGCGATCGGCTGCGACGCCCTGGTTATCGCCACCGAATGGCCGGAGTTCCGGAAACTCGACTTGAACCGGGTGAAGAGGGAACTCACGCACCCCATCCTTTTCGACGGGCGCAACCTTTTCGACCCCGCCGAGATGGAGAAACTCGGTTTCGTTTACAAGTCCATCGGCCGTTGACCCGTGGGGCGAGTTGCTACGCCCCGAAAAGCTCGGCGATTTTAACGCTCACGTCTTCTCCCCGTCGCATCAGAGACTCTCCAACCAGCACCGCGCGGGCGCCAGCGCGTTCGACCCGAAGCACATCCTCACGGGTATGGATTCCGCTTTCCGCCACGAGAAGCCTGCCGTCCAGTTCCCCTCGCGCCCTCAGCCGGGAAGCGAGTTCCTCCGTGGCCGCCAGGTTCACTTGGAACGTTTTGAGGTCCCGGTTGTTAACGCCGATCAATCGCGCTCCGGCGGCCACGGCTCGATCCAGCTCGTCGGCGTTGTGAACTTCAACGAGAACCGCGAGTCCAGCCGCGGCGCTGAGGCTGTGGAGATGATGGAGCATTGCGTCGTTCAAAATGGCCACGATGAGAAGAATCGCGTCAGCGCCCCACTCCACCGCTTCGAGAATCTGGCGCTCATCAATGATGAAGTCCTTTCGGAGCAAAGGCAGCCTAACCGCCTCGCGGATCGACTTGAGATACGCCAGGGATCCTTGGAAAAACTGCTCATCGGTCAGCACCGAAAGACAGCTGGCGCCCGCGGCCTCATAGTCCTGCGCGATTCGAACCGGGTCAAAGTCGGGGCGGATGACTCCTGCGGACGGCGAGGCCTTCTTCACCTCGGCGATTAGCGCGGCGCGGCCTCGTCGAGGGGTGCGGAGCGCGGCGAGGAAATCCCTTGAGCCCCCGCGGATTCGAAGCGCTTCCATCAGGGTGTCCGACGTCAGCGCCCGGCTGGGTAGCCGTGCGACCTCTATGCGCTTCTGGGCTACGATCTTCTCTAGAATGTTCATTCTTCGTCATCCTTCACATTGGGCATGCGTTTGAGAGGACAGCCGGCGCGCAGCCAGGCGCCCACATAGTCATCCAGGTCTCCATCCATAACAGCCTGGACATTGCTCGTGAAGTGGCCTGTTCGCAGATCCTTGACGAGTCGGTAGGGTTGGAAGACGTAGCTGCGAATCTGATTGCCCCAAGAGATACTACCCTTCTCCCCGTAGAAGCGCTCCATTTCCGCCTTTTGCTCATCCAGCCGCCTCGCGAAGATCTTCGACAGCAGCAATTTCATGGCATTCTCCCGATTCTGCGCCTGGGAGCGCTCGGCCTGAGAGGCCGCAACAAGGCCTGTTGGGATATGCGTGATCCGTACCGCGGTCTCGACTTTGTTGACGTTCTGGCCTCCTTTCCCTCCAGAACGATAAGTGTCCACGCGGAGTTCCGTGTCCGGGACCACAATGTCGGCCTCCTCCAGGCTGCTGATCTCGGCAATCGCGTCCACCGACGAGAAGCTCGTGTGCCGTCGCTTGTTCGAGTCGAACGGAGATATTCGCACCAATCGGTGAACCCCACGCTCCGCCTTGCAGAAGCCGTAGGCGTTTTCTCCGATGAGTTTCATGGTGACACTCTTGATTCCAGCGCCTTCACCTTCCAGGGCATCTTCGACCTGGACTTCCCATCCCCGCTTCTCCGCCCAACGGGTGTACATCCTCATCAGCATGGAGGCCCAATCGCAGGCCTCTGTGCCTCCGGCGCCAGCGTTAATGCTCAAGATGCAATTGTTCTTGTCGTGAGGACCGTTGAGCAGAAGTCGCAGCTCCATGGCATCCAAGTCGCGGACCACGCTCTCCAGATCGCGCTCCAGCTCCGCTTGCATTGTGGTCTGGGATTCCGGCGGCTCCGCCTCCGCAAGCTCAAGCATGATGCGAATCTCCTCAAACCGCTTTTCTGCGTGCAGGAAGGACTCCAGACGACCTTTGAGCGTGTTCGATTCCTCGATGTATTTCTGGGCCTGACGGCGGTTTTCCCAGAAGGTCTCCGCCGCCATGAGCATTTCGATCTCCTTCAGGCGGCGTTGAGCTGTGGGGACGTCAAAGAAACCTCCGGAGCTGTTTCAGCTTTTCGGCCTGAGGACCCAGGTTGGACTTGATCGCGTCGAACATATGCGCGGCGACCGTACACGGGGACTCCCGGGGACGAAAGACCGAAAAAGGGCATCCTTTCCAGGCACAACGACCCCATCGTTATCTGAGGTAATGTGTAATCTTTCCTTACATCCTTACGAGGTTCGCGAGCGACCCTTTCAGACCCACAACTCAGGAGGCGTCTGAACTCAGGGGTTTCCGGTTTTTTCTACGATCGCTTAACACCTGCCCACGAGTGGTACAGTTCTCGCTAATAAGACCTGCCTTATGAAAAACTCTACACTTCTGTTCAGTGCAGCCCTGACGATGCTATCGGTCGTTGGCAGCGCGCACGCAGTCAACATCACCATCCCTGATGGTCTCGGCGCTAACGGCATCGGCAAGGGTTTCGAAGATCAGGAAACCGAGCCGGCTACGCTTAACCGCCAGGATTGGGATATGGAAGCCTTCACTTTGAATGGCAAAACCTTGTCCGTCTACGGTGGGTTTAACCTCCTCAGCGGCAATCCCACGCAGAGTCCCAAGTACAACTTGGGTGACATCTTTGTCGATGTGAACGGTGACGCGGCCTACAAGGCTCCCTACCCTGACACTGGTCTGAACTCGACGACCACTGACGACAAGTTTCACTACGACTACATCATCAGCTTTGACGCTCACGGGGCGCGTAACAGCACGACGGGCATCGGCACCGGGGCCTATACGGTCTATAAGGTCCTCAATGAAAAGGGCACGGTTTTGGACCAGACTGAGTTCGTTGGCAGGGCTAATCCCTGGAGGCTCAATGTTAAGCTCAGCGGAGCGAACGTCACGGCCGTCGCAACTGGAACCTTGGTGCAGACCTCCAACCCTTCCGGGACGGTGACTCTTGAGGACGGGACGAAGATCACAGGCGGTAGCGCTGCCATGCCTCACTATAAGGGTGATGTCGATCTGAGCGGTTTTCTGACCACTCACGATCTGGAGAACGGCAAGACCCTCTTCCATTTGACCCAGGAATGCGGCAACGACATCCTCGTTGGGCAAGTCGCTGATGGTGGTAGCACCTTGGCGCTCCTCGGTTCGGCGATCACAGGATTGTCCTTGGTCCTCCGCCGTTCCCGTAAAGCCTGATTAAGATTCCTTCGACCTCTGGAAGGTTGAATCAAAGCCCGCTCTGGCAACAGAGCGGGCTTTTTCTGTAAATAGTCGACATCGCTTACACACTCGCTGTGCTCTCTTTTGTGACCCCCAGACGAATCATTTCTGTAACAGTGTGCGCAAAAGCGACATGCTATTCCGACATAGAGCGGCATGCTTATAGCTATAGCATAGATGTAATATGAAATCTCTTGTCCCCTATACCTTGACCTCAGCGCTGGCTTGTTTGGCAGCCACCATGAGCGCTAGTGCCTACAACATCACGATCAACGATCTACAGGCCCCCAACGCACCGGGCTGGCACGCGAATGGCAAAGGCCAGGGTGGCGAGGACCAGGAAACCGAGCCTGGCACTGCCCCTGGACAGGATTGGGACCTCGAGGCTTTCACGCTGAACGGCAAGAAGCTAACCATCTACTCCGGCTACAACCTCTTGGCCGGCAATAAGCCGTATGGTTTGGGCGATCTTTTCATCGATACAAACGGTGATGCCCACTGGCAGCCCGGAGCGGACAACCACATCAACGGAAAGACCGACAATTCGGTGTTCCTGTATGACTATGTGGTTCACTTCACGAAGCGCTCGGGTTTCAGCATCGGTGACGGCTCTTACACGGTTTACCAGATCGACAACAGCAAGTCTGTCGTTCTGACCGAAACCGTGTTCAAGAGCGGCTCAAACCCCTGGATTTTGGACACGGACAAATCCAGCAAGGACCACATTAAGGCGATTTCTTCGGGTCAGTTGGGTGTCACGGTGAACAACACGGCCACTCTCACGATTGACGGCGGCACGCAGGTCACTGGCGGAACTCATTACATGGGTGATTTGGACGTGAGCTTTTTGCCAACGGGCGATCTTGCCAACGGGAAGACCATCTTCCACATCACCATGCAGTGCGGTAACGACTCACTGGTCGGCCGGGTTGCGGATGGTGGTGCGACTTTGACCCTTCTGGGAGCAGCGATGACGACCCTCGCGTTCCTTGTTCGTCGTCAGGGCAAGAAGTAGAACGACCTTGATATTATCTCGAAACGACGGGCTTGATCCTCACAGATCAAGCCCGTTTGCTTTCTGGCGAATGGAGCGTGCTGGTCGGCCTGTGGGCGCTACGGCGTTCTGAGGAGCTGCCCGTTCGGGAGGCGGGTGTATACGGCCGTCCTAGCTTCAGTTGCCGCCGGCTTCCACGTGCCATGATGTCTTCGCGGGGAATCCGTCAGTGACCCTCTGTTGCACGGGGGGTGATTTGTCGACTATTTGATCCACCAGGTCGAGATAGTCGTACTTTTTGCGTTCCCAGTTGTTCGACTGCACATAGCAAAGCCCGGCCTCCACCAGACGCCGCCGCAGGGCAGGGTCTTTGGCGACCCGAATCATGCTTTCCGCTAGCTCTGCAACGTTGCCCGATTCAAAGAACACCACCTCTTTGTCTGTGAAATAGAACGTATCGATTTTTGTCCGCGAGACGACGACGGGGAGGCCTTGGGACATGAACTCCATGATCTTCGTGCTATACGCCTCGTTCCCAAACGAGTTTGCCCGCTTCGGAACCACGCCCAGGTCTGCGGTGCAGAGAAGATTGGGAACCTCCAGGGCGGGAACCGAAGGAAAGAACTTTACGGATCTTTGGAGACCCAGGCGGTCCACCAGGTCCAGCAGCTTTTCCTTTTGATCCCCGTTGCCGTACACATGGAATTCGGCGCCAGGGATCTCCTTCTGGAAGACTTGGAACGCCTCTATGGCGATATCAAGGCCTTGATGCCATTGAAACCCACCGGGGAAGATAACGGTGAAGGGTCGCGGATGTGTCGGGTGTTGCCGCGGGTGAAAGATAGAAAGATCGATGTAATTGACGAACGTGGAACATCGCTCGCGAGGCACCGATCTATCGGTGATCTTATCGTACCAGAGGTGATTTGAGATGATCACGTGATGCGCGAACCCGCAGCAGGCGTTCTCTGTCACCTTGAGCGCCTCAACGACCCAATTGGGGGCCGCCTTAAACTTGCTCCCGTAGAACTCAGGAACGATATCGTGGATATCGAGGATGACCTTCGATCCGGTGATGCGCGGAACCAGCGCTCCGAAGACAAGGAAATCAGGGATGTTATGGACGTGGATCAGATCGTAGCGGTGCCTGAGACGATCCTTCGCCAGAATCCAGGCTGCTTTGCCGCAGAACCGCAACAGACGTCCGAAGTAATCCCACTTGCTGACCTCATTGTGGATTCGAGTCTGGATACGGTTTACCCAGAGCCCGCGATAGAGCTGCTTGGAGACCATTTCGTCCTGAGTGGCCAGCGAGACCACGTCGACGTGGTCCCCGCGTTGGGCGAGCGCTGTGGCGTAACGAAGGATGCGGTTGTCCGACTCCACGTGGCTATAAGCGAGCATGCAGACACGTTTGCGAGAGACCTCCGGGCGGAGCGGCTTGAACTCTTTGCAGTAGGTCGCGAGATCCTTGGCGAGCCCGTGCCAATACTCTCCGGCATAGCGGCTCTGGATGTATTCCAGCAATTCGCCATAGCGCGCCGCCGGGAACTGCCCATCCCGGGCGTCTCCTTCTCCGAAATGCACATAGTCAGGATGAACGTTCAACAAGACCATGCCTCCGTGCTGAACAATCCAATCGAGCTTCGTTTTCCAGAGATCGATCGACTTCTCGCCTAGGATTGTAAAGAGGGTGAAATCCTGCACAAGCGTGTAAGCCAGTTCCATGTAGCCGCGGCTGGGATCGCCGCCAGGGCGCTGCACCCAAAAAGGGAACAAGGTTTCAGCGCCGTCGGGCTGGATTTCGAACGGATCCGTGTCGAAAGTGGAGGCGTCGTACAGGATTTCCAGATCGTGGATCCACTCCAGGTTGTGGTGCATGAACGGAGACCGAAACCCCACGGCGCCCCACTCTTTCAGGTAATCGTTGATCCGTGTCGCCCGCGCTCGGAAGATTTCCCGGGTCTTGTAGAGCTTCCCGTCATGCTTCAGCCCGTGGACTCCCACCTCAAATCCTCTTTGAATCAGCCGCTGCCGGACTTCCACCGGGGTATGATAGGCCTCGGGAACGAAGTTGAAGGAGGAGCGAAAGCCCCTGGACTCTTCAAGATCCGCGAGTTGGAGGGTTTGTTCCACGCCCAAGGCGCTCTCCACATCGTGAGTCAGGACGACCGCAAACCGCTTTCCACCGGGCCAGCCTGGCCAGTTTGCGGGCGGCAGCGCGGCTCGCTGGCAGATGGGCCAGGTTTCTTGATTCTTCCATCGGCAGAGCCGGGCCCTGAGATTGCGCATGCCGATCCGAAGCCTCCACGGAATGATCGGCTTCAACAAATAATAGGTGTCACGGAGGAACATAAAGCGGTGAGCGCGCGGCTAAAGGGCGTGGGGGAGCGTGGTATGCGCGCGCGAAGAGCGTTTGGAGGCTCGATCTCGATGGGCGTTGCGCATGCTTCCTTGCTTTCGATACGGACGCGTGGGCCGTTCGGCGCCGCGTCATCCGCAATCACTCCATTCAGGGTCAGGTTAACTCATGGCTGAATCGCTGCGGGATATGATTGCGAGTGCGGTTCAGAACCGCTCCGACGTTCGCGCCGTTTTCCGACAGCATCCTCGCTGACTGGCGCACGAGCTCGGAATGGGTCTTCTCCGCTTCAGCGACGATCAGCATCATGTCCATGAACCGAGCCACGCGCGGGGCGATGCTCGTCTGGCTCATCGGCGGGAGGTCGAAGATGATGTAGTCGTAGTTGCTGAGCTTGAGCTTGGGCACAAGCCCGGCGAAACGTTTGTGGAGGATCTTAGGCAGGCTGCCATGCAGATCCTGCTCGGAGACCACGTAGAGATTCTCCTGAACCTGCGCCTCGCTCCGTCGTGACTCGTCCAGCACGTCCATTAATCCGACCTGCTGCTTGCCTCGGAAAAAATGTTGCACCGCTCCACCTTCGGACTTCATGTCCACCACCAGCACATTGCCGTCGCCACAGTTCGATAGCGAGGAGGCCAATCCAGCGACCACGGTGGTGACGCCCGCTTTCGAATGGCAGCCTGTGATGGCAACCAGCTTGGGCTTATGCGTCATGTTGTTCTTGTCAAAGAACGCCACGAGCCGATCCCGAAGCGTTTCAAAGAACGGATCGAGTTCGGTGGCTTCCAGCGTTGCTGGCGGGGTAATGCTGGCGGTTTCGGCGGCTTCCGTTCGGAGGTCCTCATCGTCCCTGGTCCCCAAGGAGGAGCCGGCCGGGAGTTGCTTGGTGCTCGATGTCGGCAAGGAAAGCCGGCGCGCGCCATTCTCCATGGAAGGGAGGGGCTTATTGGGGATCGAGACGAAAAGCGGCACGCCTGTGCGGGTCTCCATCTCCGACGGCCGCTTGATCGTTCGGTCGAGGATCATCTCATTCGAGAAAGCGAACGCTAGGGCCAGCAGGAACGGGATGAGGAGGGAGCCCAGCGTGAATTTGAGGCGCAACTTCTGGTCCACAATGGGAACTGATGGCCTCTGAATGTCATTGATACCCCTCACCTTGCCTGGTCCGAGGGCCTCGTCAACGGATACCTGATCCAGCGTGGACTGATAGTAAAGGAAATGCTTCTCCTGGGCTTCCTTGGTTCGACGGAGATCCACGAGCTTTGTTTCCGCGTTGACGAGTTCATCCGCTGCGATGCGCGACTCCCGGTAGCGGGTTTTCAGATTGGCGAGCTTCGCCTCCAGACCCGCCAGCACGTTGCTGGCATGCTGAGCTCCCTGAAAAGTTCCGGCCATGAGAACGCCCGTCGAGGGTGACGCTGGATTGGTCGATACGCCAAGCCCTGGCGTCGTCGAAGCCGTCAGCGCCGCCGCGACCCTGATTCCCGGATTGTTGGTCTCCAGCTTGGCGAGTTGGCTGCGCGCATCCGTGAGCATGGTTCGAACTCGCCGGGCCGCGGGATGAATCTCCGTGTATTGCTTCAACAGGTCCTTCTCCCTGCGCTCGAGAAGCTCCACCTCCGATTTCGCGGCCTTGAACGCGTCGAGGGTTTCTGGGGGAATGGCCGCGGCCGGCGGGGTCGGGACCGTCGCGATATCCGTGTTCGTCGAGGGCGGGGTCGCGGCGGTGATCGGTTTGGTCGCCGCGGCGTTCGTGCCTACGGCCGCGGTGTTGGTTCCCGCCACGGGCAGCCATCCAGCAGTTGTCGCCTCCATCCGCGCCTCGGCCAGCTGGGCTTCCGCGGTCGCCACTTGTTCGCTCAGTCGACTGATCCGTTCGGTCAGGGCGCGCTTGCTCTCCTCTATCGAGAGAATCCCGTTGTTTGTTTGAACCTTGAGAAGCTCGCTTTCCGTGTCCGATAGAGCCAGGCGGAGAGCGTCCCGCTGTCGCTTGATGATATCATCCATGGGCCCCAGGCTCCGATGGATCTCCTTGTGTCGGTTCTTGTACACCTCGATCAGCCGGGTGAGGATCGTTTGAACCAATTCCGCGTCCGGGTGCGTGAACGACACGAGCATGATGTTGCTCTTGCGCAGGGGCTCCACCTTGGTGCCTCCGCGGATGGAAACGGCCGCTGATATGCGGTTTGTGCCGCCTCCCAGCTTGGCTAGAACCTTCTCGGGCCCGATCAGCTCGGCGACCTCAAGGGCAAGGTCGAAGCTTTTGAAGATCTCCACCTCGGAGTTCATGATGTTCTCGCCGCGGTTGTCGGTGGACATCACCTGAGAGTCTTGCGGATTGGGAGCGAACGCTTTTCGCTCCTCGACGTACTTGACGATCAGTTCAGCCTCCGACGTATAGGTGGGCTTGATTCTCACGTAGGCTACCGCCGCGGAAACGACGCTGATGACGGCGAACACCACGAGGAGCTTCCAGTGACGGAAGAGAACAAAGTAGATGCTGGCCAAATCGAAGCCTGGGTTCGGTGCGGTGGGCTTGGCCGGGCGGCTCGCTGGATGATTTTGGTTCACGGCAGTGTTCTCGATAGTCTCTTTTCTTTGCGACGCAACGAGCTCGTCAGCTCGCGTGCGGATATAGGGCCTCGCCCGCCAGACGGGCAGCCCACAAGGGTAGCAGGCGAATCACCGAGTTGACGCGCCCGCTCGACCTGTCAACAAGTCTATCGGCAGACATTCCCCTCAGATCCAGTCTCAAATAATGCAAGTCGTTCTCACGCGCCCCATAGCTGAGCTTGAAGCGCCGGAGTCCTTCATTGTCGGCGGAGGTCCGTCCGAAATCCAGGGAGTGGCAGCCCCTCTTCTGGCATTCCTGGATCGAGCGCCACATCACAAGGTTGTTGCCCCGCAGGGCCTGGAACCGTTCGTCCGATGCGCCGTATTTGTAGCAAGCATTGATTCCTGAGATGAGAAAGACCGTGCCGGCGACCCACCGTTCATTCTTCTTGGCCAGAGTCACAAAGCCCCCGCCCTTCGCGATGACGTTTCGGTGGAGGCTGGCGAAGAACCTAGATGGTTGTGGGAAAAGGCCGTGTCGCTTGCGAGTCAGGCAATGCAAGTCGTAGTAGTCGCGTATGGCCGCCGCTTCCTGGCTTATGTGTATATCTAGTTCCGAGCTCTCCGCTTTTCGGATCGCCCGTCTCACGCTCCCCTCGAAGCCCGCCAGGACTGCGCTCTCGGGTCGATGGATATCCAGGATGTGCGATTTGAACGAGAGCGAAGACTCACCGCCCAGCAGCTTGTGCGGAAAATCGCGAAACTCTATAAACCGCCATCCCCTCTTTCTGCCCACGTCGACGACATGGGCCGCGAGGCGCATTGTATCCTCCACGGTCCCCAGCGGGGGGCAGGAGTCGCTGAATGGCAGGGAAATCCCTCGTCTGCTGGTCAGCCAGGTTTTCGCCTCGACCATTGGCAACAGCGCTGAAATGCCGGCATCGTCTCGGAGGCCGCAGTAGACGGGACGGTGACCATACGTCTCCTGCAGTGTTCGGGCCCACCCTTGCGAATGGAAGACCGTCGACAAAACATGACGGCCCAAATGGAGATCCCAATTCGGATCCAGCAGCGGGTCCAAGGATTCCACCGGGGGCGTGCGGGTAGCCTCCGCGCGCTCATCTAGCCAAGTAAGTCTGCTCACTGGATGCAACATCGGCTAGGTTTGGCCTTGCCTTGACATGCTCATTGGTGGGTTGGCGGTCATTGAGGGGGCGGAGGAGGCTATCCTGGTCTAAGGCTTTATCCGAAGAGGAGTCCCTTGACGCAGACGTGCTTGAGTCCTTTCGCCGTCCCTCAGCGAAAGCTAAGCGAGTCGACGGAGCACTCGCGCCGGATTCCCTGCCACGACGGTTTTTGCCTCCACGTCTTTGGTGACAACGCTGCCGGCCCCTATGATCGCCCCTTCACCGATTGTCACTCCGCAGAGGATCGTTGCGCCGGATCCTATCGACGCTCCGGCCTTGACACGGGTAGGGCGACACTCCCAGTCAGCCTCGGTTTGCAAACCTCCCCCATTCGCCGTGGCTTTGGGGTAAAGATCGTTGATAAAAGTGACGCTGTGGCCTACGAAAACACCATCCTCAATAGTGACGCCTTCGCAGATGAAAGTATGGCTGGAGATCTTGCAGCGTTTGCCGATGCGAGCCCCTTTCTGGATTTCGACGAACGTCCCAATCTTGCTCTCGTCGTCGATTTCGCAACCGTACAGGTTCACGAACGCGAAGACCTTCACATCGCGGCCGAGCTTCACGTCCGGAGCTATTCTGAGGAAGGACTGCTGCATGCGCGGAGCATCAGCGCGCAGGGGCGTGATGGCGAGTGTTTTCTCTACTTCGAGGGTTTCGTTTCGCCGCCTGCCACGTGTTTGGGGAGGCTGTCGAGACGGACTTCAGCGCCTGCCCGCTTCAAGGACTCCGAGGCGGCCTCCAGGATTCGCACCACCTGCGTTCCCTTGACCCCGGATGTCAACGGAGTCTTGCCGTCTCGGATGCAGTCGATCCAGTGCTGGCATTGCACTTTCAGGGGTTCCTCTTGCTTGACGTAGGGGGCGTACATATCGCCGTAGTGGTAGGAGTAGTGGAACTCCGCGAAAGTGTCATAGTGGGGCGGGCGTTCCACGCGGGCGTCGAAGACCTTTATCTTTTCCAACGTCGCGACGTCGTCATAGACGATCATTCGCTTGGATCCAACGATCGTCATCTCACGGATCTTTCGAGGGTCGAGCCAGCTGCTTTGGATGAGGGCTGATCTCCGATTCTTGAAGTTCAAGCACAACATCGTGACGTCCTCGATATTGGGGGTTACATGCGCTTCGCCGCGGCAGTTCACGCTGACCGGCTCCTCCTGCATGATATAGAGGATGATCGCGATGTCGTGGGGCGCCAGATCCCAGGTGACATTGATGTCCTTCTGGAACAGCCCGAGGTTCAGTCGGCGGGCGCTGATGTAGCGGATTTCTCCAATGTCCCCGGTGTCGACGATCTTCTTGATTTTCCGAACCACCTCGGAATAGAGGAAGGTGTGGCCCACCATGAGCGTCACCTTCTTTTCCTGGGCGATTTCCACCAACTCCTCGCACTGCGCGGAGGACGCGGCCATCGGCTTTTCGATGAACGTGTGCTTTCCCGCCAGAAGGCTTGCCTTCGCCATCTTGTGGTGAAACCGCACCGGTGTCGCGATGGCTACCGCATCGATGGCGGCGTTCTTGAGCAGGTGCTCGTAGTCGCGCTCTGTCTCAACCTCCGGATAGAGCTTCTTGATGTGACTTAACCGCTGCTCGCTGGTGTCGCAAACTGTTTTGAGCTGACAGCCATCCAGGCTGTTAAAATTACGAATCAGGTTAGGCCCCCAGTAACCGCATCCGACTACCGCCACTCTGAGTTGATTCTTCATTCACCGTAAGCGCTCCGCTCGGACTCTTGGCCTCAAGCGCGACTGCGGAGGCATCCTTGATCTGGGAAGCCCGCGCAGCCGACTGCGACGCACGGCGCGCAGCCAAGAGTTGAACGATCAGCGCAGGCACAGTGCGTACAATAATCGCGAGGTCCATGGAAAGACATTTGTAGCGGGAATACGCGATATCCAGCTGGATCATCTGCTTGAAAGTGGTCTGGTTCTTTCCGCTCACCTGCCACAGACCGGTCAAGCCTGGAACGGCGCGGAAGCGCTCTTTCTGCCAGGCCTCGTACTGCTCGAACTCGAACACCGTGCAAGGGCGCGGGCCGACAAGGCTCATCTCGCCCTTCAGGACGTTGAGCAACTGGGGCAGCTCATCAAGACCGCTCGCGCGAACCCACTTACCCAGCGGGATCAGGCGCGAATCGTTGGCGTCCATCTTGTTCATCGGCTTCTCGCCACTGCCGATGAGCTCGGCCAGATGGTTGTTGTGGACCGATGTGTCGGCGCCGCAACGCATCGAGCGAAACTTGTAGAGCTCAAACTTGTCGGCGTTCAAGCCCACGCGCTGCTGCTTGAAGAAAAGCGGCCCGCGGGAAACGAGCTTGATGTACAGGGCGAGAGGCAGAGATACCGCCAGGATCGCTGGCAGCGCGGCCACGATCGCAAGAATATCCAGCGCGCGTTTCCAAAATGGGAGCGGAGCTTGCGCCTTCTGATTCTGAATTTGTACGTTGCGCACGTTGCTGGGTCCGTCGAGAACACCTACTAGGTTCTGCTTCAGGAAACGCAATTTGTTGATGCTATCGTGTACGAACAGGTCCTTCTGTGTCCGATTACTCATAGATACTAGGGTCGGGTCTAGGGCAATATATACACCCGGATGCCCCTCTGCTCAAATGACAACTTGAGAAAAAATACTAATCATTGTAACGCCTTAATTGAGAATTGTTTAAACGAATTAAAGGTACAATGAATCAGCCTAAGCCCCAGACTTTTAGCCCGCCTTCCGCTACTCAACCCCTCTCAGAGGATTTTCACTGACTGGCGCGTTGTAAGTGCGTGAAGGTTAGTGATCAAATGTCCGCACCCCCCCGAAATGCGTGTGTAGTGGCGACCTACC
>JACQFQ010000015.1 GCA_016199985.1 Verrucomicrobiota bacterium
AGTCGTTCATCCACCAGCATGTACCACGCTGACGGGCTCGCAGACTAGGAGGTCGCTAAATCACCGCTTACAATCAAGAAAACAGCCGCTGGAGAAGAAGACCAAAACGAAGAAGGAAGAAGAGTCTTCGCACGAAGTCTCGAAGAAGATCACCGGGAAGAAGACGGAATTTCAAACCGCCAGCTTTCCGCCACTTTCATGCCGCCTGTGACAAACTACACACTCGAAAAGATTTCCGAGTCAGAGCACAAAGCGGATGCGCCCCAGGATCGCCTCCAGCTTTTTTTCTCCACCCATGATGTGACGCTCTCCGGCTGGCGGCTGCGGGATTTTCTCCGGCTGCTCCGGGATGGCAAAGTGGCGGCGGTCAAAACCGGCGAGGCCCGCTACGTCAACCTGCGCAGTGATGCGCCCTTCGTCGCCGAGATAAAAATTGCCGAGGTCAAAACCCACGAGTGAACCTGCTCAACCGAATGTTGAAGGAAACAGCTTAACCAAGTCTTCGTCGGACAGTTCAGCATCGGCAGCGTTGAACAGCTTGATCAGGATCACGGCAAGGTGCTTGTAAACCGCTTCACAGGAGCCGATGGCTCCATGCGCTGCACAGTTGATCGTGAGTTTGCCCGCCGGAAGCGTGTTCAATTCGCCTTTCACCAGATTCACTCCCGCCAGCACTGCTTGCGCATATTCAGCCGGAAGCCCCACGCGTACCTCGTCGCCTTTTCCGGCAAGGTTGTCGGCAAACAACGATCCGTTTGCGGCAGCGATACTGACATCAATACTCAACTGCCCGGTTGTGCCTGGCATCCACTGTCCCCCAAGCAACCCATACATGGAACGCGGGCCAAGTGGCACGAACACTTCGACTGCCGCCAGTTTCGGCCCGCTCTGTGATACGGACGCCGCGACTGTGTGCGTGAGAGTTTTTGTAGATGGATAAGCCGCGCTTGGAAGCTCTCCAATCCAGACTCGCGCTCGCCGGTATTTTCCAAGCTCTAAAGTCCTCATGGTTTTGTCGGGAGGTTCCAGTAATTTCTCCAGGCATTGTTAAACAATCCCGGATTCGCTTGGATGACTTCGGGATGGTACAGGCTGAATGGAGACACCCCGTATTTCTCAATGGCGGCGGCGTGAGCAGCATCATAGCCGAGGCCACGTCCCATCATTGTAGCCTCCGACGCCTCATGAAGATAGAAGTTCGCATCCGCTCCCGTGACTTTTTGTCCGGCAGCAAAAGCATCGTTGAGACGCTGCAACATACCCGAATTTGCCGCGTCATTCCCAAATTGCCCTACGTGACTCTCAACTAAATCGAGTCCTTTCTGAGAAAGTCGGATGCCTCCACCCTCTGCGGCAAGAAATTCAACGGATTTCGCGAAGAGGGTGCGCGAACTGAACGATTGCTTCGCGCATTCATTCGCGGCGCACACTCCCACTCCGTCATAATCGAAAGTGCTTTTGGAAGAACCGTCGTAGTTAATGGGAGCTTGAATTCGTCGCTCATAGTCAAAGCTGAAAGCTCTGACTGATTGCACGCAATGAACAGCGCAAACTGGAATTCCCGCAGCCCCATTCGGCAGAACCAATGTTGTGAGGCCGCTCGCCATAAAGAGCCAGATTGAGAGCAGCTTTGACGCAAACATATTTCCTCATTTCAGCCAGTCGTATTTTTCTTTGATCTGGGTTTCCGATTCAGCGATGAAACCGAATCCGCTGGCAATCGGGGGGCCGTCAAATTGCATCCATTGTGGCATCGGGATATCCAAATCGATCTTGATGGTTGGCCTGTTCTTGCCAATCCCCACATTATATTTCCCTGGATTGGTTGTTAAATCATACAAGTCTGTGCCTCGATCTCGGATGCAAAATGCCACCCACTCCTTATCCAACGGGTGGTTGGGTTCTTCAACCGTCCCTATTCCGCCTACTATTTTCCCGTCGTGGTATTGGAATTCGACAAGTTTGGCATGAAATGGGTGGGGCGTGTCTATTGCGCCCCCAGGTTGATCCGCACGTGCGTTCGGATCGATTCGACACCAGCCGTATCCCACTATCGGCAAAACAAATACGAGTTCACCTGTGTACTGAGTGCATGAATTTTCGAGTGGCATAAAAAGGAGTGTTAATTGCCACGAGGAACGGGTATTGGCGTCCCGACCGAACCTGGTGGCGTTGGCTTGATGACTTCCCACGAAGGAATAGCATTGCGACTCGGCGTTCCGAGATCGATGAGCAAGTGATCAAGTGGGTTTTCCAAAGTCACAGGGTAAACATATTTTGGCGGCGGTACCCCGAGTTTTAGCATAGCCTCTTGGGCATTGAGATTACCAACGCTTGTTACTCCAGAGCCAACTTTTAACCCCTGACCTGCTGGTATTTCAGCTTGCGAGTAGTGGAAGAACGTATTGGCAGCCCCTGCTTCCTCTGCGGCCCCTGCGACCTTGCACTTGACGGGCATAAGCACGGTGGCCAAATTGAGGACGTTCTTGACGCCGGTTCCGACTGCCGGATCGCCGGAACTCGCGCCAGCCCAATTGCCGAACGTGTCAATTGCCCAATCTATGGGGCTCAGCATCCTGCCGAGGGCATTATCTACAAACGGAACGAAATTATAGAACCCGGACAGAAGGTTTTCCCACCACGCGTCCCCCATGAGATATGGTACGCTGCCAGCCGGGTGGAGGAGGCCGTCGGCGTCGCCGTACCAGTAGCTGAACTCCAGGCCCAGGGGATCGACACGGTTGATTGGGCTGTTGTTGACAAACCCATACAGATTGATCCCACCCCTTTCCTCAATGGGATCTCTAGTTAGCCACCTTTGGAGATTGGGATCATAGAAGCGATATCCATAGTAGACAAGGCCACTATTGGGCTGAACCTCCTTCGAACTGAATCGGTACCGGTTCACCTCTGCCATCGGTCCCACGCTTCCAATCTCGCTGCCAAATGGATCGTAAAGATACCTTGCCGCCACCTGTGCCCCGCGAGCTAGAACACTCACGTTCCCTGCTCTGTCGGCATGGTAAACATATGTATCAGCGCTCACCCCTCCGGTAGTCATCGCCAGCAGTCCACCAATGCCACCTGCCCGATCTCGTGTTCCACCAAGATCCAATCCCTGGGTGTACGTTGCGGTCGGCAGGTTTTGCGCATTGCGCTCTTGCACCACCAACATCCCATCGTAAACAAATCGAGTCTCATTGGTCTGCGTCCACTGTGCCCCATTGGCCGTGTATTCCTTCCTGATCCGCATCCGACCCAAGCCATCATAGACATAGTCCACCTTCCACTTCGTCGCCACCTGAGCACTGACCAACTGGTTGGCATCGTCATAGCTCAGCGATCGCAATCCATCCGATGTGAGGTTCCCGTTGATGTCATAGTTAAAACTCAATGTTGTCGGCAGGCTGACCGTCACGCTCGTCGTCTGTGATCGACTCGGCGCACTGCCTTCTGTCGCGGTCGCAGACACCGTATCGTTTGCCCCCAAAGTGATGGGCGCCCCGGAAAAGGTCTTGTCTGAGTAGACTGTTGCGTTCCCGATCGACGCGCCATTGAGCTTCATGGACACCGTCGTTACCCCAGGACTTGCCATCCCAGACGGAGTCACAGAAGCGCTCCGGTTCACCGTCGAGATTTGGTTGAGCGCGTTGTTGATCCCAAACACCGTCGTCTGCTGTCCACCCCCTGTCCCCAGACGTCGTGTGGTCAGGTTTCCTGGAGAGCCGTAGTCATAGCCATATTGCTCGTTGAGTCGCGCCGTTATCGTCGGGGACCCCCCGCTGGAAATATCACTGGCCGATGCCGTCTTCACTTGATTCTCGTTGTCGAACGTATACTGCGTCTCGACCTTGGCTCCGGTCGGAATGACCCCACCGGCTCGCTGGGCCACCATGGTCAGAGGTTGAATATAGTTTGCTGGCTGACCTAAGGGACTGTTGTTCACAGGGGTCACTGCCGGATACATGAAGCGATCCAAGACCGTCGCTCCGTTGAGCAGTTGGCTATCATCCACCCGTCCCTGTCCATCGTAGTGGCGAACGATCTGGTTGCCCCCCGGCAGCAAAATATTCTGAACCTGGCTGGGTATCCAACTCGCGGCGGTGATGTATTGATAGGTGAAGGAGCCAGCGGGTGATGACATATTCTGCAGCCGCCAATAGTTGTCATAGCCATAGCTCACCTTCCAATTCAGGCCAGCGGGTTGCTGCACTGTCATCGAATTGCACTGCAAACTCGTGTCATAGGTATACGACACTTGGTCATTGGCCCAGGGGCCATCCTCGCTGGCGAGCAACCCCGTTGTTGGATCGTACGAAAAGCCCGTAGTTCCCGACGCTCCATCCACCATGCTCAGCAACTGGTGGTTGTCGCTGTATGAGAAGGTCACGTCAGGCGAGTTGGGATAGTCGATTAGTTTCAGATCGCCGGTCTTCCCAAAATTGTAGGTGATGGTCTTCACGCCCGAGTTGCTCGGGAGGGTCGCTTGCACTTTCCACCCGTAGTTCGGATCGTTCACGAGGAGGTCCTGATACACGTACTGCGCTGCCTGGATCGTCGCTCCCGTATAGTCCAAAAACTTGCGACTTACTCTACCAAACGCGTCATACTCCCACCGTGTCGTGTGGTTCCCGGTGTCGGTTAGATTCTCCAGATCTCCCGCAGCGGTATAGGTGAACGCAGTCACCTCACTCTGCCCGGGGCCCCACTGAAAGCGCACATTGCCCCTTTCATCACGGTCGTAGGTCGTGAGGATTCCGAACATGTTCGTGTAGCGTTTCAACCCCCGTGCGTCGTAGACAAAGTCCTCATGCGCCGGAGTTGTCCAGCTGGGATCATTGTAATCTATCCGCATGAGCACCCCACAGACATCCGGTGTGTAGGTGCGCGCCACCTTGTTCCGATCCCAGGCGACTCGCAAGAAATTGTCGATGTCATACACCCACTGCCCTATCACGTCCGTTCCTTGTTTCAAGGTGCGAATATTCCCCTGTAAATCCCGCACCCATTTGACCTCCTTCTGCTGCGAATCGACCATCCGCTCCAACCGGTGGTGCCTGTCATAGAAGTGATCTGTCCAGGCAGCAGCACCCACGTCTCCCGCATAGCGACGCTTTACCTGGCCCTGCTTGTCATACTCGAAGGCCGAGATCTGTTGGGTGGCGCCCGACACCGGCTGCCTGACCTTCTCAATGAGCCCGCAATTGCATCGATCAAAGAACCAGTCCTTGCTCAAGGCGTCCCTGACCTGGGTCACGTTCCGAAGATTGTCGTAGAAGTAGGTCGTCGTGAGCCCATGCCGATCAAGCACCGTCTTGAGGTCCAACCGATCATAGGTGAGCGAGGAACTGGTTCCATCGGGATAGGAAACGCTCTTGAGTCGGTCCAGGGCGTCAAAAACCTGGGTAGCAGTGAGTCCACGTGGATCTTGCAGCACTTGGATCTGTTTCTGACCCGTGCTGAGGTTGTAAGTCGTGGTCCACTCCGACACAAAAACCAGCGTCGGAGAGCCCGTGCTGACCTGACTCTCCGCAGTGATCTTGCTTAGGGGTCCAGGAAGCGTGGAGCCCGAAGGGGATAGGGTATCCTGGTAGTCCAACGTAATCCGATAGTCTTTCTGCACCGAGGTGGTCGTTTTCAGCCTTCCGTAGGAGTCATAGGTGTAAGACTCGGTATACCCTTCACAGCTAGTTGTGCTGGTCACCTGATCGCCCCCCGGATTGAAAGTGAGATTCTTAGGCCCTTCTGGAACACCAGGGCAAATGGTCAGCAGCACTTTTCGCCGGTAATACTGGGCCCAAACCGGGACACAGGTTTGGTCGGCAGCGACCTGGACCTCATTCTCACGACGGATAGTCGTACCGATGACTCCGCCAACAGTATTCCTGTCCGTCTTGACATAGTAGCTGTCCGCCACGCCATCGGAGCGAGTCGCCGTATAGGCCTTGAACCACTTCTGCGGGCTGTTTCCCAGGCCATAGGCAATGACGTTGCCATTGGCATCGGTGATCTTTCCCTCGTAATCATAGAAAATAAACCTGCCTGGAGTCGTCCCATCCGACGATCCGTCTTGCTCATACGAAAGGACAGGGGAGAGAAACATCTCGTCCACGATGAGATTACCTCCTTGAACATCGCCGACAAGGTAGTGGTTGCGATGGGCCAACAGGTAGTCGGCTACGCTCAAGTCATCCGGGTTCCCGGTCGCCTGGAAGCCCGCACTGGTGTTCTTGTACTGAATTGGCCCCCAGTGGAAGCTGTTCTTGAGGTGGTTGCGCGTCGTCTCAAAGTGAACATCGGCTGTCGTGGCCGGAACGATGGGAATGTCAGCCGTCGGCACCGCGGAGGCCAGCAGAGCCTGATTCGATGTGTTGTCTCGGAAAGCGCTGTTCTCTCGATAGAGGAAGAGATGCTTTTCTTGGTTGGGGCCCGTTATCCCCAAGGACCGGTTGATAATGTAGGGAGATGCCGAGTCGTACTCGTAGTGCGTGTAGCCATCGGGCTGGACCTGCAAAACATTATGGATTCCGCCGTAGTTGAAGGTCGTTGTCCCATAGGGGGTCGTCATTTGGGAGACGAAGATATCCGTGTCCGTCGAGTTGGGTCGCGTGTAGAGCTGATAGACGAAGGAGCTTTGGAGCGCGGCCGCATCCGCGATGATTTGCAGCGCACCGGGCATCACGCCACCGACACCATAGTAGGATAGCGTGGCACTTCGACCAAAAGGAGTTTGGATTTTGGTGATCAGATTCGGATAGGTGGCATTGTTGTATTGAAGAGTCGTTCTGAGAGAGTTGGGATCGCTTGAATCCTGGTCCGTGTCGTAGATCTCAACCAGTTTTGCAAAGGACCCATTGACGTCCCAGACGAACTTGTCCGCGCGACGACTCGGATAGATTTGCTTTGTCATCACCCAAATCTCAAATCCTCTGGCGGCCAAGTCCGCCAGCGGCCCTGTTAGCTGCGAATCGCTCAGAGGATAGCGTGTCGCAAAATCCCACTGTCTTCCGTAGTCATCATAAACTGAGATGAGATTTGCCCCCACAGAGGTGTTCAACCCTGTAAAATAGTCCCTGCCTCCAGCGATGAGCTGGTTCACAACTCCCTGCTCATCGTGGTGCCAATACTCAGTTACTCCGCTCAAGTTCAAACCTTTCACGATATACTGAACCTGATCCACAGCCCACTTCGGTCCAACACCCGAAACAAATTGTGCCAGCCGATAGGGCCAGAGGTTTGGATCCTGCCGCTGACGATGGGTCAGACCGAAGCTCATCTGGTAGCCAGTGCTCGTGTCGTAGAACAACGGCGTGTCGTGAAGATGCAGATTTACGTAGGACTCGCTCACCGTCCAAGTTGGCATCCCTAGAGGACATCCTGTGGATTGACAGGCCCCACTGCTTTGACACGGCGGCTCAGCTTGCGGAAGTCCTTCCTTGCTTACGTTGCAACTGCTGCAATCTTTGGGGTCTCGCCCCGGTTTGGCGCAGACTTTCAGAATGGCCCCTTGCATTGGGAGCGCCGACGCGAGGATGAGCCCCGCGAGAAGGACGAAACGAAGGTGGAGTCGATTTGGATTACATCGCTTCATAGCGTCAAATGAGTGGAGTTCGCTTGGGCCCATTCAAGGAATGTTCCTGCCTTGTTTTGGTTCGGTGATCTTGACCCAGATTCCCGTGTCCAAAGCATTCTGCCAGTTGGTTTCTGAGTTATTCACAATAGAGTCAGAGTTGCTGTCCTCCCAGTAGTCCGCGTAGCCGTCTCCATCGGTGTCCACAGGCACGACACTCGTTGAACCTGTCGTGGCGATATAATGAAATCCAATATCCAGTACACTATTGAGCTCTTTTCCCTGGTTCACTTGGGTGGTTGAGTGATAGAACCCGACGGAACCGGATGTGGAGGCGCTCCCCTTATTGATGAGGTATGCCGTGTTCGTCGCCACTGAGGTTGTGTTGTAATAGTAATTCCCCAAAGGACCACTCTGATAATCCGCTGTCGTGAGCACAATGTCCCCTCCGGAGCTGCCTCCCATCACACCCGTCCCCTTGTATCCATTGTTTCCATTCCAGAGGCCCGAGGCGCTTGTGGTGAGGGCGACCGTGTCGAAAAGATTGTCGTTCACTTCGTAGATTGCGCTGGCGTTGTTTGATCTCACAAAGGTCAGGCTCCCTCCCAACACCAGATTGTTTCGAAATTCAAAGCTCAGAGGGTAAGCGGTCGTGATCTTGACGTTGCTGATCGAGAACTTGCTTCCAAACCAAATGTTGTTGGTCATCGCAATCACAGGCGTCGTGCTGGCGTCCCCTGAATTCACCAGATTCAGATACACCCCTCGAAACTGGCTGTCCCTGGCCACCACCACGTAGTTGTTCACCGGTGCAAAATCGCAAAAGAACTCGGCTCCCGCAGATCCCGTCCCCATCAGTCCCACATCCGTAAAGCGCAGTCTCACCTCAGGGGCGGGGCTATAACTGCCTCCCATGCTCAAAAGGCTCGGCGCGGTCGCTGTTCCCCACAGCGCTGGGTTTTCCTGAACCGCATTGTAGCGAACCAGGTGATTGAGGTTTCCGGGAGTTCCCTGAGAAATGAACTTCGCCGAGCTGCTTGAAAGAACCGTCCCCAAAGATCCGTAGATCCCCACAGAGGCGCCATTGGTCAGGGTAAGCGCTGCGCTCAGCGCCAGATTGTTCCAGCAAAAATCCAGAGGATCATAGTGAAACCCGAGATCCGCCTGGTCCGTGTCCCTCTGTGCCAGCGGCTGCAAGACCGTGTCCTGCGTGAAGGGGGTTGTCAGAACCAGCGGCGCGTAGGTCGTCTTCTTGGCGATCGCGGCATTGATGCTCGTGGCCACGGTTCCCTGGTTTCGGTAGGTGTCCGTGGCCAGATAATGGGCGCCTGAGCCCACGGTGGCAAAGATGCCCGCTGGACTACTGACTGTTTGAACATTCAGGGAGCTTGAAAATGTTCCTGGCGTCGTCACCGCCACCAGGAGCGAGTTGGTGAGAAAGCAGCTGGTCAGGTCGGACATGAAGTACGCGGCGCCGTCCGAGGTGACGTGCTCGGCTCTCACCGTGCACCCACTGCCACTGAGGTTGGTCGTTACGTTCCCGAACAGGGCGTTACGCACGAGGGTCGCAGACGAGCTCGATAGTTTTACCCCGTAGCCACAGTTGACGAACATCGCGTGGTCGATCGCGTGCCCGGTTCTTCCATTGATGGAGATCCCCACCTCCGCATTGCAGATTTTCACATGACTCAGGATGGCATCGGCCGCTGCGGTGCTGGCGTTGATCTCCAACGCAATCTTGGCGAACCGGTTTGTCGTGACGGCGGCGTTGTTGTTGAGCTTTTCCCCCACGCTGTGATCGTCCGCCGCGGTGCATATCACAGGGCCAAAGTTCGTGCCTTTCCAGACGATCGGGCAGTTGATCGTGAGTTTTACCCCGGACGCATATTTCAAAACGGACCCCGACTCGAACGTTGCGGAAGCGCCTGACAGGGTTGTGTCTCCGGTGATTGAAAATGTGCCTCCGCTCGTGAATACGAAGCTGCTCTTGCTTCCGCTCACAGCAGTGTAGTCCAGGATCACTCCGCTCCCCAGCGATCGGGACGTTCGCCGCATCATCGCGGATTCCTTTTTGCGATCACGGCGCGGGGCTTTCATGGCAGCCACCAGTTCCTCATCACTCTTGAGCTTCTTGCCCGCCAGTCGCTTGATCTTTTCAAGCGCTTTGCCTGCTTGGGCCTGTTCCAGCGCATTCATGAGAGGTTCCAGGTTTTTCTGGGCAATCATCTCAACCAAGAAGAGTCGTGGATCTCCGGGCACCGTGCCGAAGCGCTTGGCCACCGGGGCTTCAGGGGCTTGGGTTTCGATTGCAAAGGTCTTTCCCTGACCGATCTGGATCGAACCAAAGTCCAGGAATAGATCGCCCATTTCACCGGCTTCCGTAACGACCGATCGTTCAAGGGCCGGGCTCTCATAAAATGCGGTCCAGAGCTCGAGCCGTACGCTGGGTTTATTCTCGAGACCAAAATCCTGGGGTCGCAACGGTTCCTGGATAAGAAGCTCTTGTTCCCCGCCATCTTTGCGGACCGTGTACCTCAGTCCACAGGCCACCCCTTCCATCGCATTGGGGTAGAAGATTTGGTCGTTGGCAATTTGCTCACCGACGCTGTCCTGGATCTGAGCGATCATGACGCTCTCGCCTGTCGCTGTATCGCGGAAGGCCAGAATGAGTGGGGTGCTGCGGAACACTTTTCCATCGGGGGTTTCCATCACGATGGCTCCCTCCTGGTTGATGTTGTGGGAAAGGGTGAAGCGATGCTGGACTTCGTCGGCAATAGCCGAGCCCGGTACGAGCCTGAAGACCGGGCTACTTTTTTTCCACTCAGTTCCCGTCCAGTAGTTCATTCCTGAGCTAAGCTCAGTGTGCCGATGTGTGACTGAGATGGATTGGCCCTCGTCATTGAGCGATTGCTCGGTCGTTTCGATGACACGAAAATCTGGACCACGTGTGATCACCTGGGCTTCCTGCGACAAGAGACGCACAGCGCCAGCGATCACACCAAGACACAGGAATGCTTTCATGGAATTTTAGGCTGAGGTTTTCGGACAGGACGCTGGCGCAAAAACAGCGGGGAGCCTGGGGCCTGGCGGCCTGAGGTCGTCCTTCCCGTTGGACTGACTGAGAATTTTGCGCACATTGTGCGGATAGCTCTCTAGCTTTTGATTTGTTCCTTGGAGGGGCTCAACGACTCCTTGCCTCTCCACTGACTTGCCCTCGCAAGCTCTTCAATTCCTGAACGCGAAAACGTCTACGCCTCCGAAATTATCGTGTCAACAAGTTCCTCTAATTATTCTGAAAATACTTTGCGAAGAGAAACACGTCATCACGGGGACGCTTCGCACGCGTGCTTCAAGAGAGCGTGACCCGTGTCGTTATCGATTCAAAAGCCTCTTTCGGTTTCAAATCTGGGAGGCGAAAGGAGTGAACTCGTGTGCCTCCCTGGCGAACTGGACCTCCCCTCTCTGTTGCCCTCCTGGAGAAGGTTCAGACCGGGGCCGACTTCCTCGACGCGGTTGGTGACAAAGCCTCTCCCGTCTCCGAGAGCTTCCACGTTTTCCCACAGTCGGAACTCTGCTCCAGCGCTGACGACGCGAGGCGCTGGCAGGTTCGAAGTTGCTTCGGCGGCGGTGGTGGTCTGGGTCGCGCTACGCTGCCCACTTGGGGACAAGCCTCTCTACACTTTTGTAGATACCGGAACAGCGGTCTTGCGGGTTACGAAGGAGGGCGGTGGAGGCGAGAGGCTTGCGGTGACGCGGCGGAGGGATCGCTTGGGAGAGCCTACGCATGCTCGCCTTCACCCGTTGTTCTCCGTCTCGTGCGAGCGCCTTCGAGCTCGCCAGGCAATCGAATCGGACCTATTTGTTGCAGGGTTCAACCCATCTCATCACGTGGTCAGCTCTAGGATCAAACACAGCCGAGCAGGACTCGGGCTCGCGCTCGCGCTCGTCTGCCAGGTCTGCGTCGCGGCTGTTGGACTCTCTTCCGCGATCGACGCCGCGACGACGCCGCGGTTCAGTGTCAGCCGCTATACGACGGAGACAGGGCTGCCACAGTCGCGTGTCCATCATCTCGCCCAAACGCCCGATGGCTACCTCTGGTGCGGCACATGGATGGGCCTCGCCCGCTTCGACGGCGCCCGCTTCACCGTGTTCAACGGGAAGAACACTCCGGCGTTCGGCGATCATGACGACATCCGAGGCGTGCTCACCGACGCGCAAGGCCGCCTCTGGGTGGCTACCGCGCGGGCCCTGGCGATTCGAGAGCCGGGGATGAGGGGATTTCGCGAGGTGACCTCCGATGGAAGCTCATGGACAGGTCTCAGCAACCTGAGCCCGGACGACTCGGATGGAGTGTGGCTTTTGCGAAAAGGCTTCCTCGACCGGATCCGGAGCGACTCCTCCGTCTCCGATCATCGCGCTCTGCCCGGCTGGCTGCCCGAGCCCACGGAAATGATCTCGGGGCCTGGGGGCTCGCTGGTCATTCTGCAGCACTGGGGCAAATCGCACCGCCTGGGATGGGGGATGCTCGGCGACTCGGGTTGGACCCAACTGCCGCGACGGCCGGAGAGGCCGCCTTCCGGAATGTTGATCAGCTCCAGCGCGCGGGGCGTCATGGCCGTGCGGGGCGGGCAGCTGGCAACCATCGCTTCCCATGGAGGCGAGGACTTCGCGGCTTTGCCGGAGGACTTGGAGAAAGAAGGCGTGGCCTTCGGCGGCCTGGGACGACGCGAGAATCTCTGGCTGGTCGGGGCGCAGGGATCGCTCTGGCTCAAACAAGGCCGGAACTGTCGCCGGGTGGAAACGCAGCCAGTGGTTTTCTTGCGCGATGCGCTCTCCCTGCTCGAGGATCTCGACGGCAACCTGTGGATCGGCACTCCCGAGGGATTGCTGCGGTTCACCCCGGCCGTCGCGCGCACGTTCACCTCCAGGGATGGGCTGCCTCACGAGAACGTGCTCAGCGTCCACCCCGCCCCGGGAGGACATGTGTGGGCCGCCACGGAGGCGGCCGTGGCGCGGCTCGAGAACGGCCGGGTCGTCGCCACCTTGCCTCCGCTGCCCTGGGGCGGGGAGGCCGTGTTCGTATCGGCCCTGGAGGACCGGGACGGCGTCCTGGTGGCGGCCGCGTCGCATGGAGGCGGACTCTCCCGATGGATCAACGGCGCTTGGAGCCGTTGGCTGGAGGATATCGAGGACCCTGTCGCGCTCTATGAGGACCCGCAGAAGCGCTTCTGGATCGGCGCTCGCAAAGGCGTCGTTTGCATTGACCGGGGAACGCAACGCGGATGGGGCAGAACGAACGGGCTCCCGACGCCAAACGTTCGCGTCGTTCTCCAGACCCGCGACGGCAGCATGTGGTTCGGCACTCGATCCGGCGGGCTGGTCCGCCTCCGCGAGAGCACGGGAGAGATCCGCGTCTTCAACCAGGAGGACGGCCTGAGGAGCACTGAGGTGTGGGCTCTGCATGAAGCGGAGGACAACGGGCTCTGGGCCGGAGGCAACAACGGACTCCACCACATCCCCGCCTGGCTCGCGCGCGACGACCGAACGGCCGCGCCCGAAAGACGGGCTTCCGACGCCCGGAACGCGATCCTCAGCTTGGACGTCTCCAACGGACTCGCCGAGAATCCTGTCAATTGGATCCTCGACGATGGACTCGGGAATTACTGGCTCAGCGGTTTGCGGGGCATCCACCGTGTCGCGCGACAGGATCTCGACGCCGTGGTGCGCGGCGAGTCGACCCAGGTTCGATGCCTCACCCTGGGCGCGGCGGACGGCCTCGAAGGCCCGGAAACAAATGGCGAGCAGCAGCCGGCAGGAGGCGTGGACGCCTCCGGCAATCTCTGGTTTCCGAGCAACACGGGCGTTGTGGCGATCGATCCCCGGCAGGTGAATCTCACCGAGCGCCCTCCGGTTGTGATTATCGAGGATGTCGTCGTCGATGGACGCGATATGGCCGATCGGCTGCAGCCGTCAGGCGTCGCGACGCCCCCGGCCCTGAAGCTCCGGGCCGGAGGGTCGCCGACCGTGCGCATCGCGTTCACGACGCCCACCTTCGTCAATCCCGAGCGCGCGCGCTTTCGCCATCGGTTGCGTGGCCTTAGCGAGGAGTGGAAGGAGGCGGGCGCCGAGCGCGTCGCCTACTTTACGAACCTGAAACCCGGGCAATACCTGTTCGAGGTGGTCGCGTGCAACGCCCACGGACTCTGGCAGCGCGTCCCGGCGCAGTTGTCGCTGTCGCTCCCGCCGACCTTCTCGCAGACGTGGTGGTTTCCCGCGTCGCTCATTGGCCTGGCCAGCCTGGGCGTTGCGGGCCTTGTGGGCTGGAGGCTCAGCTGGCATCGCCGGGCATTGCGAGCGGAGGGCGACGCGGCGCTGGCGGACGAGCGGGCGCGCATCGCCTCGGATCTCCACGACGACCTGGGCACGGCGTTAACGGGCCTTGCCCTCGAACTCGACGTCGTGCGGCAGGATTCCTCCCGTGAAGGAGGGCTCGCGCCACGGCTCGCCGAGTGCTCCGTCCGCGTCCGCAAGCTCGCGGAGAGAATGAGGGAGGTTGTGTGGGCGGTGAATCCGAAATGCGACACGGTGTCGAGCCTGGCCAACTTTCTCGAGCAGCAGACAGAGCACTTTCAGCGTCACAACGGCATTCGCTGGCGGCTGTCGTTTCCTGAGGACATCCCCCCGCTTCCCCTGGAAAGCAGCGCGCGCCATCATCTCGCGCTGGCCGTGCGCGAGAGCCTGAACAATGCCGTGCGGCATTCCGACGCCACGGAGGTGTCGCTGAGCCTTGAGGTGACCGATGCCTGGCTCACGGTAAGGGTCCAGGACAACGGGAAGGGTTTCGACTTGAGGGAGGCCGCGGGACGCGGCCACGGGCTGGAAAGCATGCGCGGACGATTGACAAAGGCGGGAGGCGGAATGGAGTGCGAAACCTCGCCGGGCAAAGGCGCCACGCTTCGGTTCCGGATCCCGCTGACGCCCTACCGATCCAAACAAAAGGACGAGCGATGAGAATACGCGTTGGAATTGTTGAGGACCATCCCGGTGTTCGGGAGAACCTCGCCCGCCTGATCAATGCCGCGGCGGGATTCACATGCGTCGCCTTGTGCGGCGCCGCGGAGGAGGCCCTGCGCGTCCTGCCTGCCGCCGACCCCGACGTGGTTCTGATGGACATTCATCTGCCGGGGCAATCCGGCATCAGCTGCGTCGCGCGACTTCGTCGGGCTCTTCCCACCGTCCAGGTGATCATGCTCACGATCGAGCAGGACGGCGACAAGGTGTTCGAGTCCCTGAAGGTTGGGGCGAGCGGCTACCTGGTGAAGCATGTGACCCCGGAGGAAATCCTGGAGTCGATCGCCGAGGTCCACCGCGGCGGCGCGCCCATGTCGAGCCACATCGCCCGGATGGTCGTGACGACGTTTCGTCAGGGAACCTCCGGCGCCGAGGCGGAACTCTCGCCTCGCGAGGAGGAGATTCTCCGTCTGTTGGCCACAGGCCACCGTTCGAAGGAAATCGCCGACGCGCTGGGAATCGTCGCGGGAACCGTCAACACTCACGTCCGGCACATCTACGAAAAGCTGCACGTCCGCTCCCGAGCCGAAGCCGTGGCCCACTACCTGCAACGATAGCAGGCGATCAAAGAGGCACCCGCTCCTCCTTATAGATCTCCATGCCGCGGGCTTGGTAGTTGGCCAGGGCGCCGGGGTGGTCCTGCGAGCAAGTGTGAACCCATACTCGCGACGGATTCATCCGCCAGGCTTCCTCCAGGGCAGCGGTCAGCAGATATCCTCCAAAGCCCCGGCCGATGAACGCCGGGGCCAAACCAAAATAGGAGATCTCCACATCGCATCGAGCGGAGTGGAGCTCGAAGTAGCCGGCGGGCGAGCCATCATAGTAGGCGCCGAAAGTTCTCATCGCGTCCGACTCGGCGTAGTGTTTCCACTCCGCCTCCGTCCACGAGAGCTTGTCCAGCCACATCCAATCGCTTCCCACCAGCTCGTACAGAAATCGGTTGAAGCGCCCTTGTTTCACCGTGGCTTCGCGGACCGCAAAGCGATCGTCCGGGCAGGGCCGCGGACGGATGCGATCGCGCGACAGCATCTGCAGGTACGTGATGGTCACGATGGACATGAGGAAGCCCTTCGATCCCGAAGCGCGGGAAAGTCGCGCCGCCACTGAACCAGCGCCTCGCGATCCAGCGACGCCTTGAGCGCCGTCTCGCCAGCGCCGGCGTCGGCCACGATGTCGCCGTGCGGATCGACCACGATGCTGCGTCCGGGATACGGAAACCCCGGGTCGCGCCCGCAGCGGTTCACCCCGACCACGTAGGCCTGGTTTTCAATCGCCCGCGCCCGGAGCAGCGTCACCCAATGCTCCGCGCGCTTGCTCGGCCAATTGGCGATCACAACCAAGACCTCGGCCCCCTGGGCCACCGCTTCGCGGAAGAGCTCGGGAAACCGCAGGTCGTAACACACCAGCGGCGAGACTTGAAAGCCCGCCCATTCCAGAACCACGGAGGCTCCACCCGCTTCGAACAGAGCGGCCTCTCCGGACGGACTGAACGGCTGGCGCTTGGCGTATCGCGAGACGATTCGTCCTTCGGGGTTGACGAACACCGCTTCGTTGCGCGGACGCGCGCCTGGAAAGCCCGACGCGAGCCCGGCAAGGAGGGCCACCTGGTGGCCTCGCGCGATTTCCGAGAGGAACGCCTCCACCGGCGAAGGCGAAGGCTCGCGAGCGACCTCGACATTCATTGTGAAACCGGTGGCGAACATCTCGGGAAGGATGACGAGCGATCCTGGGGCGGGCGGGGCGGAGTCGAGCAGCCGGCGCACCGTTGCAAAGTTGGCGGAGCGATCTTCCCAGGCGAGGTCCCATTGGAGCGCGACGATATTCATGCGAGCCGGAAACAGGGTTCAGCGTTGATACAACGGAATGTAGTGATAGGGCATCGCGAGGATCATGGCGTAGACCGCCGTGCAATACACCTGCCCCACGCCCATTCTGCCCTGGTCGAGCGTCGGCTCCCACCATGAGAGATCGCCGCGGGTCGTGACGCTCTGGATCAAGGTCTCCTTGATGCCCGCGTAGTAGCGCGACCATGTGTCGCCCCCCACCATGTAGAGCGCCGGAGCGGCGTAGAAATTCCCGTAGGTGAACCAATCCTGATTGTTGCGCGGGATGCCCATGAGGTACTTGGCGCCCGCTTTCACCATTGGATCGTCGTAGAGGCCGCAGACCTGGAGGGAGTAAATCGCGGCGGCGGTGCGGGCGTAGCCGGGCTCGCGCTGAGGTTGATAGCAGAAGCCGCCGCTCTTTTCGTGATAGCAGCTCTTCACATAGCGCACCGCGTTGTCGATGGTCTTCTGCGGCACGTCGAGCCCCCCGTTCTTGGCGGCGCGAAGCGCCACCACCTGGAGCACGGTCACGGAAATGTCGGCGTCGTGGGCGATGGGACGATACCGCCATCCGCCCTCGGTGTTCTGGGAGCTCAGGATCACCTTGATCACGCGATCCAGCTTCGCGCGCAGCACGGGGGTCTTCGTCTGCCCATAGATCTCGCCCATCGCGATCGCGGCGATGCCGTGGTTATACATGTACTGTCCGTTGTTCCTGTTCCCGAGCAGGCCGTCCGGCGCTGTGGAGTCGATGAGGAACTGAACGCCCTGCTGCACATTCTTCCCGAACTCGCCCTCGCCGGGAAGCTGGCCCGCGGCTTGAAAACACATGAGAACATACCCGGTCATCGCCACCTGATGATGCACCTCCTCCTCCTGGCTTCCCCACGCGCCGTTGGGATGCTGCTTGGACGCGAGAAACTTCAACGCTCCCTTGATCACGGCGTCCGTCTTGGCGTCGGCCTTCACGGGATCCGGCTCGAGCGCCACCTGCGCCGCGGAGACAGCGCCCGCGACCAGGAGAATCACAACCGCGCCGATGACGGCGGCGCCACGCCCCGCTCGCGGAACCGCGCGACCCCAGGTCGAGGAAAGGGACGGCCGTAGCTGGCGTTCCGGATGACCGTTGGAAACAGGCGACGCCGCTTTTCGGGCGATGGCGGGAGGCGCGGTCTTCGAGTCTCTTTGGTTTGTGTTCATCCTGGAGTGAAGGGGAATCGTCGATCGGCTTTCGCGGCCCGGGAGTCTACTTCGACTCGGCCTGGTCGGCTAGGTTGCGGAGGTACTGCTCCACCAAGGGCGCGTACTCCTGCGGGTAGGCCTCGCCCTGCGACTGCTGAATCGCGGCGCGATCGCGGGCGGGCAGACCGGTGAATCGGCTGCTCCCCGCCGCGGTTTGAGTCGGGCCGTCCGCCCCGCCCTGCCCTTTCCAGTTGCCCTCGCGCCCATCGCCCTGCGGCCCCGGCTGTCCCTGCTGGCTGCGCTTGGTGCGTCCCTGGCCCGGTTTCTTTCCCTGGCCCTGCGAATTGCTCGCCTGCTGCTGGGAGTCGGAGCTCAGTCCCGACTGCGCCAGCGCCAAAGCCGCCTGGGCCTGGGCGAGATGCTGGCTTGCCTGCTGCGCGCTGGCCTGCGCCGGCCCGCCTTGTTGCTCGCCCGCCTCGGCCGCGCCCCGGTCCGCGTCCTCCTGAGCGGCCTCAACCTCGCTTTGCGCGGCGGGAGGCAGGCGCCCTTTTTGTCCCGCGGACAACGGCCGGAGCTTCTTGCCGGCCCGCTGCAACGCGTCGGACGCCTTCTGCATGGAGGCGCTGGACGCGTTCTTCATGGCGCTCGCCAGGGTCTGCGCCATCCCGATGACCTCCTGCTGCTGGTCGCGCAGGGTCGGCATGTTGGGCGCGCCGTCCGCCGCGTTCGGCTGGTTGGCCTTGATGCCCTGCTCCATCGCGCCCAGGGCGGCCTTCATGGATTCGATCGCGGCGGGCAGCTTGGCCTGCGTGAGCTTCGCGACAGCGGCGTCGCCTTCGCGTTTCGCGATCGACGTCGAGGGAGCGGCGATCATCGGCTGCCCGAGGTCGTTCACGATCTGCTGCTGCTTCTCCTTCAAAGTCTGCATCGCGTTGGCTGCGCCATTCTGCAACTGCGACAGCGCTTCATTGACGTCCTTCTGCGCGGCCGCGATGGCGTCGGCTGCTTCCTGCATGCTTCCTGAATTCTCCTCCTCGGAGTCCTCGCCGAGCTGCTCCTTGAGGTCGTTGATCCTTTTCTCGAGCGCCTTCCTCGCCGCGTAGAGCTCCTTCAGCGCGCTCGACTCCTTGGGCTGGGCTTCAAGAGGCGCCTTCTGGGCAAGTTGCTCGCGCGCCTGATTCATGAAGGCGGTGGCCAGATCCAGGTGCTCGGCGGCTTTCGGCGCGGACTTCCGGGCCTCGCCCTCCAACGCGCGGGTCCGTTCGCCGAGACGCATCTGCGCGGCCGCGGCGCCCGAGGTGTCGGGCGTGGGCGTCTTCAGCGCCGCGCGGGTCGTCTCGCTGAACAGCTCCTGCTGCTCCTGAATGATCGCGATCAGCTTCTTGAGCAGCGCTTCGAGCTCCGCGAGTTCCTTCTCGGCCTGTTCCAGGCGCTCCTTCTCCTTGGTCAGCGCCTGCGCCGCGCGCGCGAGAGCGTCGAGGGCCGCCTGATGCACGGGATCCTGGTTCCGCTCCTCGGCCAGCGTCTTTTGCGAACGCTCCATCTGGGCCGCCGCGTCGCCCAACGCCTCGGACGCCGATGGCGCGACGTCGGCCGCCTGCTGCTGCGTCTCCTGGGCCTGGTCCTTGATTTCTCCCTGCTTGGGAGCCAGCGAGGTCAGTTTGTCCTTCGGGGCTTGGGCCGCGTCTTTGCGCAGGCTCTCCTGCCGCTGGATCATCTCCTGAACCTTCTGCTGCAGGACCTCGATCGCGGCGAGCGATTTTTGCGGAAGCGGCTTGGGGGTTTCGGACTTGTTCAGCTGATCGAGCAAATCCCTCCGCGCCTGCTCCATCTTGGTGAGGGCCTCGCCTTGCTGCGCGATGGCCTGCTCGCGGATCCGCGCGAGGGATTCGGCGCCCGACAAAGCCGCGCGCGCGTCCTGCATCCGATCGGTCGCGGACTGCAAATGCTGCGCGGAGCTGGGCACAAGATCCTGAACATCCCTCCGGATAAGATCCGAAAGGTCCACGACCTCCGCCTGATCGCTCTCGCGCTTCGACGCGTCCTCCTTGTTGGCGATCTTGCGCGTGACATCGGTCAGCCTTTGCTGCTTCTCCATCGCGATGTCGAGCTCCCGGACCGCCTCGCGGATGGCGTCCCGCTTGTCCAGCGACTGCGTCAGCATGCGGGCGACCTCGCGCATCAGGTCGCGCGACCTCTTCTCGTTCCCGGCGGCGCCCAAAAGTCGTCCGCTCTTGAGTTCCTCGGTGGCGGTGTCGATGCCCTTCACCAGCCCACCCTCCTGGGAGCGCTGGAGGGCTTTCCGAGGACGCTCCGCCGTGGGGGCGTCGATGGAGAGGGCGACCAGCTTCTCCAGCTGGTCGAGCACCTGGGAAGTTTCGGCGCGGAGGGAGGATTCCTCGGTCTCCTGCAGCTGCAGATTGAGACGCTGGGTTTCCTGATATTGCTGAACGGTTTTTCGATCCACCTGGCGGGCCAGCCACACAGCGAGACGCATGTTGTCGGTTTGCCGCGACGCGAGTTCCTTCAAGCGGATCGCGATGTCGTACACGGCCTGCTGGCGATTGTATTCCGCGAGGAGCTGTCGGAGCTGGGTAACGATGCCCTGCTGCCCCGAGAACGCCTCGGCGATGCGCCCGCCGTCGCCTTCCTTTCCCTGGCGCGCCTCGCTGAGAAGCGCCAGGACCTTCCGCATGTCCTGCTCCGTCAGGCGGTCGAGCACAGAACGAATCGCGCGAAGGATTTTCACGTCCTCGCCGGAGATGCCGTTGAGATCGAACTCGGTAAGAATCTGGTCGAGCTGGCCGCCAATCCTGGCCGTCGTGGAGCGGAGCTGCTCCTGGCGGACACTCTGCTGTTGCAGTGGGTCCTCGGGAGCCGCGCCCTCTCCCGCGAAGGGGAGACCGATCACTGCGAGCCACAGAAAAAGCCTCCGCAAAATGTGCGCGCGTCGGTTCATAAAACGTTCCCGCCACACTGCTCCGAAACCCGCGCCTCCGCCAGACGATTTGCCTGAATCTTTTTGACCCGGCCCCCGTCTGGATGGCAGCGTTCGCGCAGATCGCAACTATTGAAGAGCATGAGCATGAAGACCACCGTCACCCTAACCTCGATTCTCACCCTTTCCACATTCCTCGCCGCCACAGCGGCGCCGGACCTCAGCAAGCTCCCCCCGGCTTCATCGAAGACCGGGCTCACCTACGCCAAGGATATCAAGCCCATCTTTGAAAAATCCTGCTTCAAGTGCCACGGCGCCGAGAAGCAGAAGGCCAAGCTCCGGCTTGACAGCATCGAGGCCGTCCTCAAAGGAAGCGAAAACGGCGAGGTCGTCGCGAAGGGCGACAGCAAGAAAAGCTCGATGGTTGTCGCGGTCGCTCGGCTGGATGACGACTCCGCAATGCCCCCCGAAGGCAAGGGCGAACCTCTGACCAAGGATCAGGTCGGCCTGATCCGCGCCTGGATTGACCAGGGAGCGAAGTAGCCGACAACGTCGGACGTGTTTCCGAGTTTGGGCGTAGTTGCCCCCCCTTTGTTTCGCGCATGGGCGAGCCCCGTACCGGGTGGCTCGCCCTGTTTGTTTTAGAACCCACTCCCGCGAGGTGATGGCTGGTATGTTAGGGAAGACTAACTTTATTTGTTGACACAAATACGAACTTTTCTGTTCCCTTCGCGAATGCTGATTCCAGTCCACATGGGTCCACCTCGCCATCGAAGCGCCTGTCGACCGAACGCCTTCTCATCCGCGCTGAGCGCATTGGGCGCGGGAATCGGGGCGGCGATGGTGTTGGGATGCGGGATGGCATCGGGAGATGAGCCGCCGGGCGGGGTGGGCATCTTATGGCGGGACCCCTCGCCTGATTGGCATATCCACGGTCAGAGCACGGCGATCGGACAAGGCTATCCGGCGTTCGCGGCCCCGTACGATGGGCCGAACAGCCTGCCCAGGGGAGGCAGGCTGCGCGAGACGATCTCCGTTGACCTGATCGCGGGCGCTCGTCTGTGGCGCGGGGGCGAGGCTCACATGGACACCCTGGTCTGGCAGGGATTTGGAGTGGGAAGAACGCTCGGGGCTGGGGGATTTCCGAATGGCGAGGCATTCAAGGTCGGGACCAAGCCTCCGAACGTGAACCTCTCCCGCTTGTTTCTCCGGCAGACTTTCGATTTGGGCGGCAAGACCGAGGATGTGGCCGACTCCGACTTCACTTTCGCGGGCACACGCGACACATCGCGACTCACCTTCACCGCGGGCCGCTTCAGCGCCAAGGATGTGTTTGATGGCAACGCGTTCGCCAACGATGCACGCACCCAGTTCCTGAACTGGAGCCTGATGGGGAATGGCGCGTGGGATTTTCCTGCGGATGCCCTCGGATACATCCCCGGCGCGACAGCTGAATGGACGCAATCCCGCTGGTCCGCGCGAGCGGGCTACTTTGCCGTCGTGCGGGAACCCAATGGGCTCGGAGTCGAATGGTCGCTGCTCCGCGCGGGATCGGCGGTGATGGAGCTGGAACACCGACATCGACTGGGGGAGCGGGCGGGCGCCGCGCGTTTTCTAGTGTTCCTGACTCGCGCGCGATCGGGTCTCTACCAGGACGCGATCAACGGCGCGCCCAGCATCGCCGCGACCCGCGATTATCGTGAAAAGAAGGGCATCGGGCTGAGCCTCGACCAAGAGCTCACCTCGACGCTGGGCGCCTTTCTGCGCGCGGGATGGAATGATGGGCAGACGGAGACTTGGATGTTCACCGAGATCGATCGGACCCTCACAACGGGACTGAGCCTCCGCGGCGAGTGGTGGCATCGCGCCAACGACACCTTCGCCTTCGCGCACGCGCTGAACGACATCTCCGGCGCGCACAGCCGCTATCTGGCGAGCGGGGGAACGGGGATCATCATCGGCGACGGCGCGCTGCGTCATGGCGCGGAGCATGTGCTTGAGGCCTATTACGACTGCGCGTTGCGACCCTGGCTGCACGCGACCCTGGACTACCAATGCGTGGTTCATCCGGCCTACAACCGCGACCGCGGCCCTGTTTCGCTCATCGCTCTCCGGATGCGCGCCAACTTTTAGCCAAGAAACGCGCTCAAAATTCCTTCGAAATCACCGATCTTTGGTGCTATGGGTCCTTAGCCAAAGGCCGCGATCGCTTTGGCGGACTGGCATGAACCCGGACACATCAGCAACGTCTTCGGAAGCCCCCCTCCAGCGAGGAGCCTCCTCGCCCAAGGCTCTTGCGCCCGACGTGCGACAGAGCATCGCGAATCTCCGGACCAGCCGATCGAATCTCCGCGGAGTCCTGGAGCTCGGCTCCACCTATCTGTTCATCGCGATCGCGCTTTGGGCCGTCCACCGCCCCGCCCACTGGCTGGTGTATCCGATCGCCTTTGTATGGATCGGGATGATGCAGTATCGCCTGGTGATGTCCTCGCATGAGGCGGTGCACAAAACCCTCCTCTCCCCGGTCTGGCTCAACGAGACCTTCGGCAGCGTCAACGCCGCGCTGGTGGGCATCTCCTTTTTCAACTATCGCAAGACGCATCTCGACCATCACAAATCGCCGCAATACATCCGCGACGATAGCGACGCCTATATTTACAAGCCGCTGCTGCAAACCCGTCCCGGCCTGCCACGGCTGGCCCTGCTGCTCTTCGGCGTGTGGGTGGATGTCTACGTGAAACTGCGCCGCAAGCTGTCCGGCGTGCGCCCGGATGAAAGCAAATCGACCGCGGAGAACGCCACCGATTCGCAGCTCTGGCTGATCGCGTTGTTGCAACTGGCGCTGCTGGCCGGTTTCGCGCTGACCTCGGCGTGGTGGTTCTATTTTGTCTTCTGGTTCGCGCCGATCTTCTGCGTCGCCCTGACGCTGGACCGCGTCCGCACATTCGTGGAGCACAGCTACCATTTCCTGTTCTGCGAATCGGAGACGCGCGTCGATCAGGCGCTCCAGGCGACGGTGGACATTCAGACCAACGCGCTGGAGGCGTACTTCCTCGCGCCGTTCGGATTCGACTATCACCAGGCCCACCACGCGCAGCTGACCGTGCCCTTCTACAACCTCCGACGACTTTCTGATCTTCTCCTCGCCCACGATGCCCGCTACAACGCCCGCGTGAAAGGGTCGTATCTGGCGATTCTGACACGCATGATTTGGGCATCGAAATGAGTCTGACAAATACTGGAAACGCCGGGGCGGACGGCGACTGCATCCTCTGCCGGGAGAAACGCTGGACTCTGGTTGTCCGGGCCGAGGACATGGAATACGCCTGCAAGCCCGGCCCGTTCGATCTCGTGGCCTGCGACGGATGCGGACATGTCTACAAGCATCCCATGCCGCCGCCCGAGGAAGTCGCCTCCCTCTATCCGCCCACCTACTACACGGTCAACAAGAAGTCCCCGCTCTATCTCGACGGCCCGATCTACGAGCGCAAGCTCGTAAAGGACGCGCAGAAGCTGCTGCGGCAGACGCGCGGGCTCAGCGTGCGATCGATCGTCGACATCGGGGGCGGGGACATCCAGCGATTGATCAAGGTGAAGGAGGCCTTCGGCGCGGACGTTGAGGCGATCGCGTTCGACCTCCAGTTCGAGCAGGAGTGGATTGATCGCGCCTCGGCCCATGGGGTGAAGGTTGTCGTGGGGAATGTCGAGACCGACATTGAGGCGCTGGAGGACAACGGCCACGATGTGATCGTCATGCGCCAGCTGCTCGAGCATCTCCGGCATCCGGAGACGGCGGTGCGCAACGTGCATCGCAAGTTGCGGCCGAACGGCGTGGCGATCATCGACACGCCGAACCGGGGCGGCCTCGACTATCATCTCTGGAAGAAACGGTTTTGGGGCGGCTATCACATCCCGCGGCACTTCCATCTCTTCACCCTGCCCTCCCTGACGAAGCTGATGAAGGACGCCGGATTCCACGTCTACGATCAGGGCTATCTGCCGTCGCTGGGCTTCTGGGTGATGAGCCTTCGAAATCAGCTCGGACTCAACAGCGCGACGCGCGGCCGATCGCTCTGGGAGTTTCTGTATTTCAAAAACATCCCGCTCTCCGCCGCGTTCATCCTGTTCGATTGGGCGCGAATCCGCCTGGGATTCCAAAGCTCCAACCAATTCATCATCGGACAGAAGCGTGAGTGATCCGCCGCGCCGCTTGAATCCTCCGCCCAAAGTCAGCTTCCTCATCCCGACGCTTAACGCGGCCGGCATCCTGGAGGCGTGCCTCCTGTCGATTCGCAAACAGGATTACCCCGCGGACCGTGTGGAGATCGTGGTCGCCGACGGCGGCTCGAGCGACGACACCCGCGCGCTGGCGACGCGCCACGGCGCCCTCGTGCTCAACAACCCGCGACGCGGCTACGACTCCGGCAAGTGCGTCGCGTTTGCGGGCTCCTCCGGCGAGTTCGTGATCTTCGTCGACGCGGACAACGAGATCGTTCATCCCGACTTCACCCGCCGCGCCGTCGTCGCCCTGCAACAGAATCCGCAGGCCCTGGGCCTCGAAAGCTACTACTTCGGATCCCCCCGCATGGGCAGCTTCTGCGTCTATCTCTCGGCGCTGCTGCACATCAGCGATCCCGTGGCCTGGATGATGAGCGTGAACCCCGTCCGGATCGCGGAGTCCGACGGCGTTGAACGATGGACTTTTCCGAACGGCCGCCTCGCCTTCCCCATGGGCGCGAACGGATTTGTCTTCCGCCGTTCCGACCTCGCGCATCTCACCGCCGACGACCTGTTCGAGGATTGCACCGTTGTGCTCGAACTCGCGCAAAAAGGGAAGGCGGAGTGGCTGCGGATCCAGGGCCAGGGCGTGCATCACTATGTCGTCGGGGGGCTCGGCGACTTCGTTCGCAAGCGGCGAAGGCAGACCTTCCACTTCCTCGCGCATCGACGCGAGAAACGCGTCTCCTGGACTCAGTTCGGCGCCACCGTCCCCGGCTGGCTCGCCTGCGTTTATTGCGCGTCGGTCGTCGGCCCCCTCTATCACACGCTGCGGGGCCTGCTGCGGACGCGGCGCGCGGGCTGGCTCTGGCATCCGATCGCGTGCGGCCTCTCGGTGGTCGGCATCTCGTGGGGAGTTCTCACCTATGTGTTTCTGGGCCGCGATCAATCCGCCGAATCCAAGCTGCAGCCGAAGCAGAAGCTGAAGGGGCCGAAGCAATGACCCGGCGAATCTATTTTGTCGCGAACGCTGTGTGGGGCGACCTGGTTGGAGGCGGCGACATCCATTTCTTCGAGCTCGCCCGCGGCGCCGCCGAGGCGGGATACGAAGTCCACGTAATTGGCGGGCCCGCGCTCCAAAAGCATGTTCTAAACGCCAGGCTTCCCGCCCAGGTTCTGCTGTCGGAGCCCCAGCGTCGCGCGAAGATCAATGAAAGCTCGCTGCGCGGACAGCTCCAGATGTTCTGCGACTATGTGGAGCGCTGCGTTCGATCGCTGCGGCTGCTTCGCCGCGTCGAGCCCGGGGATATTGTCTACTCGGTCACGGATTACTGGTGCGACTCCCTCCCCGCCCTGCTCTCCCGCGCGCGACGCAAAGCGATGGTCTTCCACATGGAGTCACCCACTCTCGGCGAGATCCTCCGCAAGAGCAGGCCTGACGTTGAAGCGGGACGGCTGGCTTCGATCCACTATTGGCTCAGCCAGAGTCTTTCGCTGCGATTGTTCCGCCGCTGCCGCAGCAAGCACCTGTTCTACCTGCACCCTGGAATGAAGCCGCGGCTGCTCAAGCTCGGGTATCGGGAACGGGAGCTCTCGCTGATCAGCTACGGGGTGGACAGCCGGATGGCGGAACGCGTCCCCGCGCAACCGAAGCGCTACGATGTGTGCTGGATTGGGCGCGTTCACCGCCAAAAGGGCGTGGATGATCTCCTCGTCGCGTTCCAACGGCTGTCGAGCGTATTCCCCGGATTTCGCGCCTTGCTTATGGGCAAAGTGGAGCCGCTGTTGCGTCCGAGAATCGAGGAGCTGGGCTTGCGCGACTGTGTGGAGTTCTCGGGGTTTGTGTCCGAGGAAGACAAGCTGCGCCTGTTCAAGGCCAGCCGCCTTTTTCTGATGCCCAGTCGACATGAAGGATCCCCGAGGGTTGTGGGCGAAGCGCTGATCTGCGGCGTGCCCGTGCTCGCCTACGACCTGCCCAACTATCGCCCGATCTTCGGGGACCTCGCGCGATACGCGCCGGCCTTCGACCTGGAGGCCTTCGTCCGCAAGGCCGAGCGCATGATTCGCGAGTCGCGCGAGGGACGGTGCTATCTCGACGCGGTGGACCTCGCCCCGTTTCGAAACGCGCACTCCTGGGAGACCACGCGGCGCGTGTTCCTGGACGGCCTTCCCTCGGCCCCGAGCGCGACGGAAACCTGACCGCCATGTCGACCGACGCGTCCACCGCATCTCTCAACGCCTCGTCCGATTCGGAAGGCGGGCATTCGCCCTTGCAACTGTTGATGGGCGTTGGGCTGCGCTCGCTGTGGCGTCGACTGCTGAGCGTGCGGCAACAGTCGCCCCTGCTCACGCTTCTGGTGGCGGGCTTCCTCGGCGGCTACCTCTGGATGAGCTTTCGCCTCTTCGGCTCCGCGCTCCACTTTATCCACCGGTTTCCCGGCGTGGGCAGCCTGCTCACCGAGCCGCTGATGTACCTGCTGTTCGCGTTCCTGTTCATTCTGCTGTTGCTGAGCAATCTCGTCATTGGCTTCACGAACCTTTTCAAGAACCGCGAGGCCGCGTTTCTTCTGACGCAGCCCATCCGGTTCGAAGTCCTGTTTCAATGGAAGCTACTGGAGTCGTCGATCCTCGCGTCGTGGGCATTCCTGCTCCTGATCGCTCCGATGATGGCGGCCTTCGGACACGCGAAGCACGCGGCCTGGCACTTCTATCCCATGTCGATCGGCGTGATCGCGCTGTTCATCGTGCTGCCAGGCGTCGCGGGCTGCTTTGGGGCGGTGCTGATCGCGCGATTCATGGATCGACGCGGCTTCCAGATCCTGTGCCTGCTCGGCCTCGCGGCGTTGTGCGTCGCCGGCCCGCTGTGGTATCACTCGAGCCCGGTTTCCGAGGATCCGGGAGCGGGACGCATGGTGGCCTTGATGGAGCGGATGCTGCAGCGCACGGGCTTCGCCCAATTCCCGCTGCTGCCCAGTTATTGGCTGACCTCGGTCGTGATTCAATGGGCCGAAGGCGCGCTGGCGGCTGCGGGCTTTTTCATGCTCGTTCTGCTGAGCAACGCGCTGTTCCTCGGCGTCGTGGTCCCCAGACAGCTGGGCGCGTTCTTCTATCGGGCGGCGGCGGAGAGCCATGGGCGAGGCGGCGTGTTCTGGCAGTGGCGACGCGCCCGGGCCATGAGCGAGCAGGCGGAGCCGACGCTGTATCCAGTGTCCACGGCGGAGCGGCTGCTCGCGGCGATACCGGGACTGGATGGGGACATCCGGGCGCTGATCCTCAAGGATGGCCGGATGTTCTGGCGGGACACGACGCAGTGGGCCCAAACTCTGATGCTTTTCGGGCTGCTCGCGGTGTATGTCTTCAACATCCGTTATTTCTCCGAAACGCTCACCAACCCATTCTGGATCTATATGGTGGCCTTCTTGAACCTGGGCGCGTGCTCGCTGAACCTCGCGACGCTCACCACGCGCTTCGTGTTCCCCCAGTTTTCGCTGGAAGGAAAAAGGATTTGGATCGTTGGCATGACGCCCTCCGGGTTGGGGCGCGTGGTCCGGATCAAATACTGGGTCGCCACCAGCCTTTCGCTCGCTCTCACGATGAGCCTGATCCTGCTGTCGTGCCTCTTTCTGGGATTTGATTGGCGTCAAACCGGCTTCTTCTGCGTCGCGACGGCCGTGATGACCTTCACGTTGAACGGCATGGCCGTGGGACTGGGGACGCTTTATCCGAATTTTCAGGAGGACAATCCGAGCAAGATCGTGAGCGGCTTCGGCGGAACGCTCTGCCTGGTCCTGAGCTTTCTCTACATCCTCGTTTCCGTTGTGCTGCTGGGGATGACGGTGTCCTGGCACGCCAGCCTCACGCCGTCCATCCAACGAGTTTTAGGATGCGTGGCGGGTTTCCTCGCGGTGTCCTGGATCCTGGGCGGGATTCCTCTCCGTCTGGCGTTGAAGCGCGTTCTCACCCTCGAGGTGTGACAGGACGCCGAGACGAGACGTCGCGCGCGCAAAGAATCCGCATTGACACTCAGGCGCTGGCTTCGTGAGATCCTCCGCATGGCATCTGCACCTACTGAATTTCGAGGCGTGACGGCGGTCGCCAAAGCGAACGTTTACTTTGATGGCAAGGTTGTCAGTCACAGCGTCCTATTCCCGGATGGATCCAAGAAGACCCTGGGGCTCATCTATCCGGGGAAGTTTCACTTTGGGACCGAGAAGGCGGAACGAATGGAGATCATCGCGGGCGCTTGCCAGGTAAAGCTCGACGGAGCCCCGGCCGCGATCTCCCACATCGCGGGCCAGGCCTTCGACGTCCCGGCCAAGTCCGGCTTCGACATTGAGGTGACCTCAGGCATCTGCGAGTACATCTGCTCGTTCATCGGGTAGCCCGGATCTTTCGTGGTCGGGCGTCCGGGATCAGCGCGCCGAGCGGCGTCCCGACGTCCCCCACGCATCCAAAACGCTTAACCCACCTTCGAACATCGCTATGAACAAAGCCTGGATTCTACTTTCCGCGCACTGGGTTTTCACTTGCGCCGCGTCCGCCGACGACAGCTTCGACGCTCTCAGGCGGGAGCTCGACGACCTGAAAAAACGCGTCGCGGTTCTCGAGGAGAACAACAAGAATCTCCAGAGCCGGCTGGAGGTCGATCGACTGGTGGTTCGAAAGGAATTGATTGTGTCCGACACGGGGCTGGCTTGGGAGAAGGGATTTGAGGCGCAGCAAATTCCGCGGGGAATCTATGGACGTTCGCTCTGGGACGGGGCCGGCGGTCTTTGGGTGCGAAGCCGACTGATCAAAGGGGAGATTGACGACCCGTTTGACGATCGGTTTCACGCGATCGAAAGGGACCATAGCTTGCGGCCAGCTCCCGGGCATATCTCCTGGAATGTGTGGATCGACGGCGCATGGAGGCAGATGGCGATCATCCAGGGCGAAGGCGTGGAGTTCTCGGAGCTTCCGCTGAAGGAGTGGAGCGGCCTCTCTCACCCAGGCCGGATCCGCTTCCAAACCTTCCGCCCGGCGCACGGCGAACCCCTGACCGACGCGCTCATCGGACAAGGGATGATGTCGATCGGAGGCGGCGGCTATGGCGGAGGCGGACTGCCTTACCCCAGAGAAGTTCTGCAGCTCTGGGGAGGCGAACTCAGGAACGCGGGCCTTCGCGCTCCCGCTGCGCCGACCGTTGTGAACGACGACGGCTCGGGGGAGCATCACTACGCCATCATCGCAGTCGGCGCCCAGGGCCAACGATCGTCCGTCTCCCCTGTCGCCAGGGCCGGAGGGCTGGCGAGGCTCCGATGGGACAGCGTTCCAGGGGCCGACGCCTACCTGGTCGCGCGGGACGGAAAGACGATAGCAACACCCTTGAGGATCGAAGGATCGAGGAAGGTGTGGACGGACAAGGGAGAGGAAAAGTGAAACAGGTCCGGCAAAAGCCGCTCCTTCTCGCCATCGGAGCTCTCTGGCTCCTTGAGGCGGTTCTGTCGCACGGTTGCGCGAGTCCGCCCCTGCCCTCCTCACGCCGTTCCTACGCCGGTCGGACGCAACAGGACGTCGCCTTCGCCAAGTCGCCGCGGCGAAGCCGTGGCGAAATTGAAGAGCGGATGGGGCGACCGGACGCGTTCGTCGCGGAGAGCCGGATCGCCTGCTACCGGATCAATACGATCACGCGACGCCGGATCTTCCTTTGTCTGTTTGTTATTCCCATAGGCGTGGAACGGTCGCCGGGCGGATGGGATGTCGCGTTTATCGAATTCGACGCGGACGATCGCGTGAGCCGTTCCGCGATCGGCCAATGTCGCTTGACCATGCCCCTCGAAGAATCGGCTCGCGAGTGGCTCGCGAAGCGGAAGCCGTGAGGGAAACGCGCGTCTCTACCGCCGCGGCGGCGCCCCGGGGCGGAGCTGCTTCAGAGGCTCCGGGGTCTTGTAGTGCCGCTTGAGTCCCGCTTCCTGCAGCAGGCCGGCGGGGGCTCTCTGGATAAACTCAGGGAAGGATTTCTCGACGCGGTCGCGGATCATCTTTTGTCCGGACTTGGACGCCCAGAATTCCTCCTCCACCTTGTTGAGCTGAATGCCGGCCTCCTCCGGCGTCATGTTCTCCCGCTTCGCGAGCATCCAGACGAGCTCCTTGTCGCCGGGTAGGCAGACGGGGAACGGGACAAACTTCGGAGTGAACTCCTCCTCGCCGTCCTCCCCGCCAACTGTCTTGCCCGCGTTCGGATCCACCTTCAATTCGCTGCGGAAGGAAGTCCCATCCGGCATCGTAACCTCCACCGCGAGGCTCTTCTCCGCCTTGTTGGGCTTAAGGGTGAGGTCCCCTTCCCCGAAGGCCGATGCCAGCTGGAGTTGGATGTCTTGAAGCGTTTTCGCGTCCAGGCTCGGGACCTCCAACCGCGCGCAAAACATCTCGAATGCCGCGGCCTTGGACTTGGACTTCAGCTCGGTCTCGACGGCCTTATAAATCCGGGTCGCGAGCTGCTGGTCATCGGTGGCCCTGGGCAGAACCTTTTTCAGCAGGGCCAGGAGATCCGTCTCGGCGCGCTGAGCGCCGCCGCGTTTCGGGGATTGTTTTGTGGTTTTCTTCATGTGAGTCAAAGTGGGGCGCACTTCTGCCAGAAGCCGGGTCAGGACGCAACTGAAGGTTTGAATCATCATGGGATGGAAGGCGCGCCCGTCTCGCGTCTCCAACTTTGTTTGCCTGATGACTGAGGCTCGCGAACGACGCAGTCAGCAACCGGCCACAACGCAGACCGCGCTTGCGTTCCAGCGTCCTTTCTCCATTTTGCCCCGCATGCACCCTCAACCTCTGATCTGTGTTCAGGACGTGGAGCAAAGCAGCCGCTGGTATCAACAACTGCTGGGTTGCCAAAGCGCCCACGGAGGCCCCGAGTACGAGCGCCTGGTCGCGAACGGAGAGCTCGTGCTCCAGTTGCACAGCTGGACGACCGAGCACCATCATGGCGCCATCGGGGATCCGAAGACCAGGCCGTACGGAAACGGGGTTCTGCTGTGGTTCGAGATCCATGATTTCGAGGACGCCGTCGCGCGATCCAAGGTCCTCAACGCGGAGGTCGTCCTGCCCCGCCATCGCAACCCGCCAGATCGGGATGGAGGCCCGAATCATTGGGAGATCTGGCTGCGCGATCCCGACGGCTACACCGTTGTGCTGGCCAGCCCCGACGGCTCCGCGGACGGCGCCTGGCGACCCTGAAAGCCATCGCGCAATGGAAAAGAATCGCCTCGAGGCGTTCAGCGACGGGGTCATCGCCATCATCATCACGATCATGGTGCTGGAGCTGAAGGTCCCGCGCGGCCACGACCTCGCGGCCCTGAGGCCGCTGCTTCCCGTGTTCCTCAGCTATCTCCTGAGCTTCGTCTATGTCGGCATCTACTGGAACAATCATCACCACATGTTCCAAGCCGTCCGCCGCGTGAGCGGCGGCATCCTCTGGGCGAATCTCCACTGGCTGTTCTGGCTGTCGCTCTTCCCGTTCGCCACCGGATGGACCGGCGAGAACCATGCGGCCCCGCTGCCAGCCGCCGGATACGGATGCGTCCTCCTGATGGCGGCGATCGGCTACTACATCCTTCAAGGCCGAATCATCGCGCAACAAGGACAGGATGGCCCCGTCGCAAAAGCCATCGGCTGCGATTGGAAGGGAAAGCTCTCGCCATGGATCTACCTCCTGGCGATCCCCCTGGCGTTCGTCAACCCCTGGATTTCGTACGCGCTCTACGGCGGCGTCGCAATGATATGGCTTGTCCCTGACCGTCGGATGGAGCGTGTGATCGAAGCGTGAACCGATGCGTCGGCCACCGCGGCTACACCTGCCCGCGCTCCCTGTAGAACTCCATCGTTCGCCGGATTCCGTCGCGAAGCCGCGTCGTGCTCCAGTCGGGGTAGATCGTGGAAATGAACCGCGGCGCCGGATGAGCGTGCGCAGGAATGAGCGCGCCGCCGAACGAGAGGCCCGCCGCGCCCCGAGGAGCGTAATCCGCGATGGCCGCGACCACCTCGTCCACCGAGGCCGTCTCGCCCGCGAGATCCACCACGTCCGCGCCTCGAGGCGTCTCCATCGAGCCTTGAACAAAAGCGCGCGCCACGTCCTCGACGTAGTCATATCCCACCCGTCCGGTGTAGCCGATGTGGAAATCCTCGCCTCTTGCCGCCGCGCGCGCCGCCAGCGACGTGCCCGCCGTCAGTCCCGTGTCTCGCTCCGGCCCATAGGCCACCTGGGGACGAATCCCGAGCGACGCCACTTGGAAATGCCGCCAGTATTGGTCGGCGATGAGCTCCATCGCTCTCTTGAAAGCGCCGTAGAAAGTGATGGGCGCATGCCCCTCCGCGGCCTTTGACGCGAGATTGTCGGGCTCATCGCCGAAAACCGCGACGGAGCTCGCGTAGGAAAACCCTTTGACCTGAGCGGCCGATGCGCGCGCCTGCTCCCATAGAGCCACGCTGCCGAGCAGGTTCACGCGACATCCTTCGAAAGGATCGCCCTGGCAGGCCGGCGTGAGCAGGGCCGCCAGATGGATCACGCGGGTGACGGAATATTGTGAGAACAGTCGCGCCAGGAGATGTCGATCCAGCAAACTCCCGGAAACGAGCGGCACTTTGGCGGCGTCCGCGCCCAGCAGGCGCTCCCATCGGGCAGGACGTCCCCCCGTGTCCAACGCCACGACACGCAGCCTTCGACTCAGCAATTCCCGAATCACCCAGGTTCCGATGAACCCGCATCCTCCGGTCACCAGCGCGCATTCTTGAGAGTCGGGATTCATCGGAGGGATTCGCCAATGAAACGCGTGTTCAACGCCGCACCCGATCACCGAGATCGCCCCGGGCCACGGACAGCACTTCCTCGCGCGTCGCGAGATTGAAGTCGCCATGAATCGAGTGCTTCAAGCATCCCGCGGCGGCCGCGAACTCAATCGCCTCCTGCCTCTCCATCCCGGTCATCAGGGCATGGATCAGCGCGCCAGAGAACGCGTCGCCCGCGCCAATGCGATCGACCGACGGCGGGGCGTGGATCCGGCTCCACGATTCGCCGCGGGAGTCCACCAGCAGCCCCTGCCATCGGGCGGCCCCGCTGTCGTTGCGGCTCCGTAATGTCACGGCGAGCCGGGCCACGGCGAGCCGCGAGCGAAAGGCCTGAGCCGCGCGGGCGAAGGCCTCCGAGGGACCGCCGCTGGATTCCAGCGCGGCCGCGTCGAAGCCGAGAACGAGCCGCAAATGCTCCTCGCTCGCGATGAGCACGTCCACGTCGCGCGTCAGAGGCGTCAGAACACGTCGCGCGTCTTCCACGCTCCAGAGATTCCCGCGGTAGTTCAGGTCGCAGCTGACGCTCGCGCCTTGGCGTCGCGCCGCCGCGCAAGCCTCGGACAAAACCTGAGGCATAAGCTGGCTCACCGCCGCGGCGGTTCCCGACCAGTGGAGCCATTTCTTGCCGGGAAGTATCGAGCTCCAATCCACCTCGCCGGGCTTGAGCTCCGTGAAGGCGCTGCCCGCGCGATCATAGATCACTCTCGAGGCGCGCGGCGGAACGCCCGCTTCCAGATACAACGTGCCCAAGCGCGACCCGCCACGCAGGACATGGTCCGTGTTCACGCCGTATTGACGGATGAAATTCAGGCAGGCTTGCCCGAGTTCATTGTCGGGAACCGCGGAAACGACGTAAGCATCGCAACCCAACTGAGCGCAGGACACCGCTGCGTTCGCCTCCGCGCCTGTGTAGCGCACGTCGAATTGGCGGGCTTGAACCAAACGCTCGTGCCGCGGAGCGTCCAAGCGCATCAACAACTCGCCGAAAAACACAGCCTGGGGCCGGGGGCCGGGGGCAGCGCTCGGGGAGGGCTGCCGTTTCAAGGTCGCGCCCCCCTCGACCGAGCGAGCGGCGAGGAGAACATCCTGCTCCCGGATGCGCCCCGTGCTTCCACTGCCGCTGAGCCGGGTCCAGTCCACCCCCAACTCGCTCGCCAAGCGCAGCGCCCGGGGGCTGATCGCGACACGGCCCGCGGAACCGCCAGCTTCCTTCCCTTCCAGCGGGTGGGCGTCGACCGGAGTAGTCGAAGGCTTCCGAGTGGAGGTCGAGGGGACTTCTGGTCGAGCGACGGATCCGGCCGGCGGGGTGTGAGGGGCCGGAGAGCCCTCCGCGGGAGCGGACTGCCCAGCCTCGTCATCGGAGAGGAGATGCCCGAGGACATCGCCCACACGGATGGCGGCGCCGGGCGCGGGGGCGTTGTTGGCGATCCTCAGAACTCCGGCGTCCATGGACTCGATCTCCTGAACGGCCTTGTCGCCTTCGATGCTGAAGAGAGGATCGCCGGGACGCACACGATCTCCGCTCTTCTTGAGCCACGCCACAAACGCTCCCTCCTCCATGGACCAACCCAAACGTGGAACAATGATTTCGATGGACATGCTATGGGGTGCGGATGGGCGCGCGCGACGCGTCGGGGATTTTCAAGACCTTTCCCACGCGCTTCATGAATGTCTCGAGCAGAATCCACATGGGCTGAAACAAAGCGCCTTCCCTCCCAACCAACGGCCCGAAGGGTTGGCATCCGAGATGTCGGTAGAAGGGCAGCTGGAGGGTGGTGCCGGAGAGCAGGCCGGCGTCCCGCCCGTGGGCCAGCGCGTGATGAACCAAGCATGACAACAGCAGCGCGCTCACGTGGGTGTGCCGGGCATCGGGCGCGACGGCAAGCAGACGAACCTCGCACCAGCGCCGTCCCTGCGGGATCATCGCGTCCAAATCCGGCAGCTTCTGATCGAGCGAGAAAGGGCGTCGATCGCGGTAGGCAATGGAGCCCAGCAGCAATCCGTCGCGCAGGCAGCCAAAGTACTGGTTTTCCTCGTGGAACCGATCCACCAGGCGCCGATCCGGACTTGGCGCGTGGTGGGGAATCTCCTCCACGAAGGTCCGGTACAACAGCGCCTGAACCTGGTCGATCTCGTCGGGCGTTTCCAACGCGCGACAAACGAGCCCCTCGGAGAGCCTCGACGCGAGAGTGGGATCGAATCGCGCCATGTTCAGGAGACCGGCTTCGGCGGCATCGCCGAGCCCGCGCCGCTCACGAGGCCGCCCAGCACCTGGTCGAGCTGGTGCTCGGCAAGCGGGATGGTGACTGTGTCCAAGACCTTCAACGCGGCCTTCAGCCTGGCCGGATCGCCGATCTTTGTCTTTGGATCTTCCGTGGACAAAGCCTGCTCAACGCCGCCGATCGCGGCTTCCAACTGTTGACGGTAGTCGGGATCCAGATCCTTTTGAAACTCGGACATCGCCTTGCGGGTGGCGGGCAGGTCGGCGGCGGCCTTGATCTTGGCTTCGATCCACTGACGCGCGCGCAGATCGTCGAAGGCGTGCTCGACGGACTCCTCCACCATCTTCACCACCTCGGCATCGTCGACATCCACGGCGCTCTTCATCGCCACGATCTTCTGGCGGCCGGTTTTGATGTCGCGCGCGAGCGCGTGGAGGATGCCGTTGGCGTCGATCTCAAACTGGACTCCCACGCGGGGCGCGCCCTTGGGCGCGGGCTCGAACTCGATCTCGAACCGGCCCAGGCTCCAATTGTCTTTTGATCTCTCCCGCTCGCCCTGCAGCACATGGATGAGCATGCTCTTCTGATTGTCGACCGCGGTGGTGAACATCTCGCCGGCCTTGGTGGGAATGGTGGAATTGCGTGGGATGATGACGTTCATCAAGCCGCCAAAGGTCTCGATGCCCAGGCTGAGTGGAGTGACATCAAGCAGCAGCAGGTTCTTGAATCCTCCCGCGAGAATCTCGGCCTGAATCGCTGCGCCCAGCGCGACGGCCTCGTCGGGGTTCTGGGACGTGTTCAACCTCGGTCCCTGCGACTCGTGATAATCGGAGCCCAATCGGAGATCGCACCGAGCCTCGTCGAACTCCGCGCAGCCAAACCACTCGGCCACCTTCCGCCGCACCAGCGGCATCCGGGTCTGGCCGCCCACGAGGATCACCTGGTTGAGATCCTTCGATTCGAGCTTCGCGTCCGCCAGCGATCGCAGGCAATGGATCTTCGTTCGATCGATGATGTCGGAGGTCAGGCGCTCCAGTTCCTCGCGAGTGAGCGTGTGGCTGAAGCTGAACTGAGGCGTGAGGAACGGCAACTGGATGAGCGTCTCGGCATCGATCGACAGGCGGATCTTCGCCTGCTCCGCGGATTCGCGAAGACGGGACATGAGGCCCGGGTCGCGCGCCGCGTCGGGGCCTCCGGCTTCCACGATCCTGGCGGCGAGAAACTCGACGATCCTGCGATCCAGGTCATCGCCGCCCAATCGGGTGTTGCCGTGCGTGGCGAGCACTTGGAAGACGCCTTGATTCAGCTCCAGGATTGACAGATCGAATGTGCCGCCGCCCAGGTCGTAGACCGCGATTCTGGAGCGCTCCTGCAATCGGTCCAGGCCGTAGGCCAGCGCGGAGGCGGTCGGCTCGTTCACGATGCGCTCAACGGTCAGGCCGGCCAGCTCCCCGGCTCGAATGGTCGCATTGCGCTGCGCGTCGTTGAAATAGGCGGGCACGGTGATCACCGCTCGGGTGACGGATTCCCCCAGCGCCGCCTCGGCGTCGCGCTTCAGCTTCTTGAGGATCTCGGCGGAGATCTCCTCGGGCAGCCAGGCGCGTCCATGAATGTCCAATGTGACCGGGCCGCCGCCCTCGCCCCTGACGGGATAGGAGACGACCATTTCTTCCCGCGCGATCTCCGCGCCCCGGCGGCCCATGAAGCGCTTGACGGAGTAAACCGTCTCCGCGGGCTTGAGAACGCGAACGTGGTTCGCCTTGCGTCCGACGATCGGCTCCTGTCCGGGTCCGGGGAGATGCACCACTGACGGCGTGAGACGCTGCCCTTCCGCGTCGGCCAGGACGCACGGAATCCCGCTGTCCACAATCGCAACAAGGGAGTTCGTGGTGCCCAGGTCAATGCCGACAATTCTGCTCATGCGCGCCGAGAATGCCAGGAACGCCGGTCGGCGCAAGCGCGCGGCCGACTGTGTTTTGGAGAAGGGTTGATCGGCGCAAGGATTCCGCTCACCTCACCACTTCAGTTCCGATGCCCTTATCGGTAAGGATCTCGAGAAGCACGCTGTGCGGGACGCGCCCGTCGACGAAACTCACCTTGTCCACTCCGGCTTGGATCGCGGCGACCGCGCTGTCGACCTTGGGGATCATCCCTTTGTCGACAACTCCATCCTTTTTCAGGGCGGGCACCTCCGAAACCTCGAGATGGGTGATGACTGTCGCGGGATCCTTCGGATCGCGCATGAGGCCCGGGACGTCGCTCATGAAAACGAGACGCCGGGCCTTCAACGCGATCGCCACTTGGGCGGCCGCGACGTCGGCGTTGCAGTTGTGAACCCGGCCATCCTCGCCCAAGGCAGTGGGGCTGATCACCGGAGTGATTCCCTCGCGCAGGCACTGGGCCAGCGGTTCCGTGTTCACGGAAACCACCTCGCCCACATACCCGATGTCGATCGCTTCTCCGCCAGCGCCAGCCAGCGCGAGACGGCGGCACCGGAGAATGTCCGTTCCGGCAAAACCCCGCGCCCGCCCGCCCAGTTCGTTGATTGTTCTCACGACTTCGGGATTGATTTCGCGCGACAGGACCTGGTCGACAACTTGCGCCGTCGCCTCGTCGGTCACCCGCTGTCCCTGGATGAACTGCGCCTTCACGCCCGACTTCTCCATCGCCCGTGTGATCGCCTTGCCGCCGCCATGCACCACCACCGGATGGATGCCGATGGCCCTGAGGAACACGATGTCCCGGGCGACGCCCTGTCGCAGGGCGGGATCAGGTGAATCCATAAAGCTCCCTCCGTACTTCACGACGAAGGTCGCGCCGTGAAACCGCAGGATATAGGGGAGAGCCTCGAGCAAGGTCGCGGCCTTGGTGATCAGTTCGTTCATGTGCCAGTGGAAGGAAAAAGGACGTTCAACCGCCCATCGAAGCAGGATCGCCGACATCGCCCTTGTTGAACTCGACATACTCCTCGGTGAGATCCGCGGCGTAGATCAGCGCGGCCGCGCGACCGAGGTTGAGTCGGATGCGCAGGTCGAAAGCCTTGGACGCTACGGACGCGCAAAGCTCGCGAAACGACGCGGCGGTCGGCTTGCCTTTCTTGAGGGACCACAGGATTTTCCGGCTGCCGGGAGCGCTGTACCCGATGTCCACCTTCTCCTCCACCACGCGCGCGGCGCTGTAGCCCAGAGCGTCGATGATGCGCCCCCAGTTCGGGTCGCCGCCATGCCAGCTCGTCTTGACCAGCGCGCTGTTGGCCACCGCCCGCGCGGCGGCATCGGCGTCGGACGCCGAGCGCGCGCCCTCGACGCGCACCGTCACAAACCGCGTCACCCCTTCGCCGTCCCGAACGATCATGTGCGCGAGGCTGAGACAGACATGGTTGAGGGCCTCTTGAAATGCAAGCGCGTCGCCCGAGCGCTTCCCGGTCGACGGGAACCGCCGGGCGGTCAGGGGAGCGTTCCCCGCGAGCCCGTTGGCGAGCGCGAGCACCGTGTCATTCGTGCTCATGTCTCCGTCCACAGTGATGCGGTTGAAACTGCGGGCGACAGCTTCCCTCAGCGCGGCCTGCAGGCCGGCGGGCTCGATGGAGGCGTCGGTCGTGATGAAGCAAAGCATCGTCGCGTGGAGCCCCTGGGGCAAGGCGGCGGGCCTGGCGCCTGTCGCGGACATGCCCGGCTGAATCATTCCCGCGCCCTTGCAGATGCCTCCGATCCGGACGCGCCGCCCATCGATCAGGAACTCCACCGCGATCTGCTTGGCCTGGGTGTCGCTCGTCATGATGGCCTCGGCGGCCTCGTCGGCGCGCTGAAGATCGGCGCTCAGCAATGGAATGACAGCGTCGATGCCCGCGCGAACGTTCTCCATGGGAAGACGCACGCCGATGCGCCCGGTGGATCCGACGAACACCGCGCGTTCGGGGAGGCCGAGCCTCCCGGCGACGCGCGCGGCCATCTCGGACGCGTCCTGGAGCCCTTGGGGGCCGGTGCAAGCGTTGGCGTTGCCGGAGTTCACTATGATGGCCTGGCCCAGTCCGTGGCGGACACGGCGCGCGCAGAGCCTCACGGGCGCCGCGCAGATCTGGTTCGTGGTGAACATGCCGGCGACCGCCGCGGGAGTCTCGGACACTATCACCGTCAGGTCGCGCTTCTGGCCCTTGTTGGAGCCTTTGCCCGTGCCCAGCCGCTTGATGTCGCAGAAAACGCCGGCGGTCCTGAAGCCCCGGGGAGCGACAATGGATCCGGGGACGGCGGTCAGTTTGGATTTCATCGGTGCCATGAATGATTGCCCGCGGGAGCGCCGCGAGGCCCGCCATTCCATGTCGCGCGCCGAAAAATGCAACGGGAAATTTTCATTCCGCCTTGTTTGCGAGCCGGCCGCTTGATATCTCCGCGGCGTGAAACTCTCCGTGAAAAGCGACTACGCCGCGCGCGCCGTCCTCGCCCTTGCCCGTCGCTACGGCGAATCGCGCGCCATGAAGATCGAGGAGCTGGCCGCCGCGAACGGTATTCCCGCGAACTATCTGGTCCAAATCCTGATCGAGCTCAAGGCGCGGAACATTGTTCGCAGCCTCCGAGGCAAGGAGGGAGGCTATCTTTTGGCCCGGCCTCCCCGCAGCATCACCCTGGGCGAGGTCCTCCGCTGCATCCACGGCCCCATGTTTGAAACCTCGTCGGCGGAATCAGGATCCTACCCCCCCGAACTGCGCGACGCATGGAAGCGGATCCAGGAAGGAATGGATCAGCTGACGGATTCGATCCACTTTGAAAAGCTCGTGGAAGAGGGCGCGGCGAAGCGGAGCATGTATTACATCTGAGCGCCCGAAAACCGGCTTGACCCCTCCCCTCCTGGCGACTACTTTCGACCCCGCAAATGAGTCCCTTGCGCACAGTCTCTGTCCCCGGCGTTCTGGTGGTCGTCGTAGTACCCCGGCGCACCGGAGGGACTTGTCGCCAGTGACCGCTGATTTCGACAAGAACCCACGGCTGATCCCAGTCGTGGGTTTTTTTACGCCCACGAGGGTGAACGCCGAACAACACGCCGAAGCAAAGCTATGAGCAAGACCGCAACAGCCGCCGCCAGGAAGAAGAGCGCAGCGAACGTCCGCCAGGAAATCGGCCCCGCGCAGCTGGGCCGCGACATCCTGGTCGAGGCGCTCGAGCGCGAAGGCGTCGAGGTCATCTTCGCGTACCCCGGCGGGGCGAGCATGGAGATCCACCAGTCGCTCACCCATTCGAAGAAGATCCGCACCATTCTGCCCCGTCACGAGCAGGGCGGATCCTTCGCCGCCGAAGGCTACGCCCGCGCGAGCGGAAAGCCCGGCGTCTGCATGGCGACCAGCGGGCCGGGCGCCACAAACCTCGTGACCGCCATCGCCGACGCCTACATGGACAGCGTCCCGCTGATCGCGATCACCGGCCAGGTCCCGCAGGTCATGATCGGCAAGGGCGCGTTCCAGGAGACGGACTTTTTCGGCATGACCCTCCCGGTCGTGAAGCACAGCTATCTCATCACGGACATCAACGATATCCCGCGCGTCGTGAAGGAGGCGTTCCACATCGCGCAGTCGGGCCGGCCCGGCCCCGTCGTGATCGACTTCCCCAAGAATCTTCAGCAGAGCAAGACCCAGCCGGTCTGGCCCGCGTCCGTGGACCTGCCCGGCTACCCCGAGCCCAAGAAGGCCGACGACATTGTGCTCAACGAGATCCTCGGGCTGATCGAAAAGGCCGAGCGCCCCGTCCTCTACGTCGGCGGAGGCGTCATCACGGGCGAGGCCTCCAAGGAGCTGGTGGAGTTCGCGGAGCGCGCGCGAATCCCGGTCACCACGACGATCATGGGCGTGGGCGCATTCCCCGAAACGCACGAGCTTTCGCTGCGATGGCTGGGCATGCATGGCGCGGCCTACGCGAACTGGGCTGTCAGCGGAGAGTTCGAGGCGCGACGAGATCCGACGAAGCCCATGGTGAAGCTGAAAGAGGGCGCGGACCTCCTGCTCGCGTTTGGCGTGCGATTCGACGACCGCGTCACGGGCAAGGTCGACAAGTTCTGCGAAACCGGAACGATCGTTCATGTCGATATCGATCCTTCCGAGCACAACAAGAACCGGAAGGTGCAGCTCGCCATCCAGAGCGACGTGAAGTATCTGCTGCGCCGGCTGAACGAGATGACGAAGCGCCGACCGATCTCCAAGAAATTCACGGCGTGGCACCAGCAGATCGCCGAGTGGAAGGAGCGCGCCCCCCTGGCCTTCCGCGTCACGGAGGAAGTGATCACCTCCGACCATATGAAGGACCATCTCGCCGGACGCGAGCACGAGGTGATCCTGCCCCAGCACGCCATCGCGCTGCTCTACGAACTCACCGGCGGCGAAGCGATCGTCACCACAGGCGTCGGACAGCACCAGATGTGGGCGGGCCAGTGGTACAAGTTCAAGCGCGCGCGCCAGTTCATCACCAGCGCGGGATTGGGCGCGATGGGCTTCGGATATCCGGCGGCTCTCGGCGCGAAGGTGGCTCATCCCGACAAGCAGGTCGTCGACATCGACGGCGATGGCTCCTTCATCATGAATGTTCAGGAGCTCGCGACCGCGCATATCGAAAACATCGCCGCCAAGGCGCTGCTCCTGAACAATCAGCACCTCGGAATGGTGATGCAGTGGGAGGACAATTTCTTCGCCGGCAACCGGGGCCACACCTACCTGGGCGATCCCAAGAACCGGCCCCAGATCTATCCGGATTTCGTCAAGATGGCGGAGTCCTTCAATGTCCCGGCGGAGAGGGTCATGCTGAAGAGTCAGCTGCGCGCGGCGATGAAGCGGATGCTCGACGCCGAGACGCCCTACCTCCTCGATGTGATCACGCCCTACAGCGAGCATGTGCTTCCATTCATCCCCGCCGGCCGAACGGTCGCGGACATGATCTGGAAGTGACATGAAGCGCCCCCCGAGCCAGTGCCGAGTCTGCCTCGTCACCGCTCCGGATCTCCGGACCGCCCGACGCCTGGCGCGGGCGGTCCTCGAACGCCGGCTCGCCGCGTGCGCCAACATCCTCCCATCAATGGAGTCGCACTATTGGTGGGAGGGAAAGCTACAGAAGGGTCGCGAGGTTCTGATTCTCTTCAAAACCACGCAGGCCCGATGGGCGGCCTTTCGCGCCGCTGTCAAGGCGCTCCATCCCTACGACACGCCGGAGATCATTGCCCTCTCCGTGGGTTCCGGCTATGAACGCTACCTCAAATGGGTCAGCGAAAGCGTCACCGGACCGTAAGCTCGTCCGCAATCAGGCGGACGTGGTCGCTGATTTTCATGCTGGCGCTGCTGCTGCCGTCGGGCAGCCGATCCTCCGCGCAGAAGCCCGAGGAGTTCAAGGGATCCTTCCAGGTCATCACCCGGTTCTCGGGCTTCCAAGTCACAACCCAGGCGGGCTCCAAAGTCATCCTCTGGACGTCGCCGCCGATGCGGAGCGCGAAGCCATGGAACGAACTCGTGCTTTCGTGGAACGCGCGAACCCCAGGCGCGAGCGGATGCGAGTTCCGATCCCGGGCGAAGACATCCGGCCATTGGACCCCGTACTACTCGCTCGGACGCTGGGCGGAGCAAACCAACGCGTTTCTCAGACAGAGCGTCGCCGGACAGAAGGACGCCGACGGCGAAGTGCTCACTGACGTCTTGCGGCTGTCGCAGGCGGCTCAGGAATTCCAGGTGCGGGCGGAGCTGACTCCAGACAATGATGGAACAACGCCGACGCTCCGAGCGCTGGGGGTCTCGCTCATCAACACCGCCGAAGCTTCCACGCCGCGGCCCGCCGATTCATCCGTGTGGGGCGGGCGCCTCGAGGTTCCGCAGAGCTCGCAGCACGCCCATCCGGAGGGAAAGGCCTGGTGCAGTCCCACGTCCCTATCGATGGTGCTCCGCTATTGGTCGGCGCGGCTGCGCGCGCCGGAGTTGGATCAGGAGGCGCCCGCGACGGCACGGGCCGTGTTCGACCCGGTCTGGGGCGGCACAGGCAACTGGCCCTTCAACACCGCCTACGCGGGCGAATTCGAGTCGCTGTTCGCGTTCGTTGTGCGCTTGAGGGATCTGCGCGACGTCGAGGACCTCATCGCGCGAAAAATCCCGGTGATCCTTTCGGTCGATCTCAACGCTCTGCGGGAGCGAACCAGGAAGCAGATCGAAGGTCATCTGGTGGTGGCGGTGGGATTCACGGCGAAGGGCGACGTGTGGGTCAACGATCCGGACACGCCCCATCCGCCGATCCCCGGTCGAACGGTGCTCAGGGTTTATCCGAGAGAGGCCGTTGAGCGCGCCTGGACCGCGTCTCATCGAACGATCTATCTGGTTCAACCCTCCACGGAGCCGATGCCTTCCCTCCCGGCGGACTCCGCACAATAGGCGCGGGCGCTCACGCGATCCGCATCGTGAGGCCGCCGTCGATCGTCATCGTCTCACCCGTGATGTAGTCGTTCTTCACCAGTTCCGCAATCACGCTGGCCACCTGCTCCGGCGTGCCCTCGCGACGGAGCGGAATGCGTTGCTCCAGGTTGAGCTTGCGTTGCGCCTCGGTCATCTGGGCGTGGAACGCGGTGCGAATCACGCCGGGCGCCACGCAGTTGACCCGGATGTTGTCGTTGGCGAACTCGCGGGCCAGAGCGCGGGTGAATTGCGGGAGGGCGCCCTTGGCGACTTGGTAGGCGACGTTGGTGATGATCCCGCGGATGCCCGCTGTCGACGAAACGAGGATGATGGCGCCTTCCTTTCTGGCGCGGATCAGCGGCACCGCGGCGCGACAAAGGTAAAACACGGCGCTCAGATGAACATCGAGGGCCGCATGCCAGTCCTCGGGCTTGATCTCCAACAAGCCGCCGGGGACCGGGCCGCCCGCGGAGTGGACCAGGATATCCAGTCCGCCCAAGGCTCGGGCCGAGTCGCGAACCAAACCCTCGGCGCAAGGGCCGGTCGCGAGATCCGCCGCGATAAATTCCGCCCGTCGGCCCAGCTTTCGAATCGCGGCGAGCGTGGAGGCCGCTTCGTCGCTGTCCTTGCGGGCGTTGATCGCCACATCGCATCCCTCGCGAGCCAGCGCCAACGCCGCCGCCGCGCCAATGCCGCGTGTGCCCCCCGTGATCAGGGCGCATTTTCCATGAAGAATCATGGCGGAATCTGCGCTGGGTTCCGCGCCGGGTTCAAAACAAAAAAATCCTCCTCGTTTCCTTCGTTTGCTTCTCCGGAATCCGATTCCCGGTTCGTCAGGCCGCGGACGCCGCGGATTCCCCGGTGGCAAGATAAGAGCGCTCCTTGTACAACATGGCGTAGGGGACGTAGAGAATAGCCGCGACCGCCATGAACGCTGAGAAAGCGAGATAGTAGCTCGACCCCTCAAGCCGCAACGTGCCATCGGGATTCTGGATGTAGTGGTTCACCACCGCCGTGACGGCGTTGCCCAGCCCGATCGAGGCCAGCATAATGGACATGATCAACGACTTCATGGCCGGGGGCGCCTGGCGGTAGGAGAACTCCAGGCATGTGCCGAAAGCCAACACCTCGCCCGCGGTCAGCAGCGCGTGCCCCAGCAGCTGCCATCCCACGTTAGGCGTCGACCCGGCGGCGATCTGACGCTCAATCCAAGCCGAGAGCCAGAAAGCGAGCACGGGCAGGCTGAGTCCGAGTCCGATCTTGCGCAGGGCCGTGAACCGGACAAAGCGGTTCACGAAGGGATAGACGACGTAGGAGAACAGCGGAATGAACACCAGCACGAGGGCTGGATTCACGGCCGCGATCTGGGAAGCGAGCCACTCATGGCCTAGAAAATGAAGATCCATCTTCGCGGCCTGAAGCACCCACGCGGAGTACGCCTGATCCGCAAGGCACCAGAAGACCGCGATGAACAATGAGAGGCCGGCGATCGCCGCCATCCCTCCCAGCCCCGCTCGACTGAACGCCTCACGGGCAAACTTCCTTCCCGCCGGAGGGATGTGCGCAAAGCTGTGGCGTCCCGCCCAGAACACCAGCGTTGCGAATCCCATCAGGGCCCCTGGAACGCCGAACGCCAGACGCGGCCCATAGTCATGCAGAAGCCAGGGAATCAAAAGCATCGCGGCGGAGGACCCCGTATTGATCGAGAAGTAAAACCAGTAGAAAACTTTCTCCAACATGTGGCGGTTCCCGGCGCCGAACTGGTCTCCGACATGCGCCGAGACGCAGGGCTTGATTCCGCCGGCGCCGATCGCGATCAGCGTGAGCCCCACGGTCAAACCGACCATCGTGTCATCGACGGCCAAAGCCAGATGCCCCAGGCAATAGACCACCGACAACGACAGGATTGTGAGGTATTTCCCCAGAAAGATGTCGGAGAGCAGGGCGCCGACGATCGGGAGCAAGTACGCCGCGGACTGGAACGTGTGATACTTCTCCATCGCCTCGGCCCCGCTGAGCGGTGAGACAGCCCCGCTGGCGTTGTGCAGATACTGCGTCATGAAGGTCATCAGGATCGAACGCATGCCATAGTAGCTGAAGCGCTCGGCGGCCTCGTTGCCGATGATGAAAGGAATCCCCGGAGGCATGGTGGCGAGGGGAAACGGCTGGGTGGCGTAGGGTTTGCGTGGCATGAGATCGGAGTTCGGCGCAAAGAAAGCCGCAGCCAGGGCCTGAGTCCAAGCAAATTTGTCGCCCTAATCTTATCAGCGATCCTATCCGCATAGGGCGTGGACAACGCGGCCTGCGACATCGGTGAGACGGAAGTCGCGCCCGGCGTAGCGATACGTCAGCCGCTCGTGGTCGAATCCGAGGAGATGCAGTATCGTGGCGTGGAGGTCGTGGACATGCACCTCGTTCTCCACCGCGCGGAAGCCGAACTCGTCCGTAGCCCCGTACGACATCCCCCCGCGAACTCCCCCGCCCGCCATCCAAAGCGAAAAGCCGTATGGATTATGATCGCGCCCAAGCTTCGATTTGCCCGAGTTCTCAATCTCCACCGTCGGGGTTCGCCCAAACTCGCCGGTGAACAGAACCAATGTGTCGTCCAGCAATCCGCGCTGCTTCAGATCCACGAGAAACGCCGCCACGGGCTGATCGATGTCGCGGGCGTTTTGGGCGTGCGCCTTCTCAATGTTCTCGTGGTTGTCCCAGGGCTGCCCCGCTCCATGCCAGAGCTGCACGAACCGGACGCCCCGCTCCAGCAAGCGGCGGGCGATCAGGGTCTGACGCCCATGGATCGTGTCTCCGTACGCCTCCCGGACGTGTTTCGGCTCCCGGGTCACATCGAACGCGTCGGACGCCTCACGCTGCATCCGATAGGCCAGCTCAAAGGATTGAATCCGGGCCTCCAGGGCCGCGTCGCCTGGACGCGCCTCCGCGTGAGCCCGGTTCATGCGCCGCAAGAGCTCGAGCTGCCTCCACTGCCCTTCCGCCGATGTCGCGTGGTTCTGGATGTTCTCCACCAGCTGCTCCGCCCTGGAGTGGCGGGTGTCCACATAGGTGCCCTGAAAGCTCCCCGGAAGAAAGCCGGACTGCCAGTTCTCCGCCTCCTTGATCGGATAGCCCCCGGGACACATCGCCACGAACCCGGGAAGGTTTTGGTTCTCCGTTCCCAATCCATAGGTCACCCACGAGCCCATGCTCGGACGGCTCTGCACCGCGTCGCCGCAGTTCATCAGCATCAGGGAAGGCTCGTGATTGGGAAGATTGGCGCGCATCGAGCGAACCACGCAGAGGAGGTCCGCTTGCTCGGCGATTCGCGGGAACAGGTCGCTGATCTCGAGCCCGCTCCGGCCGCGCTGGCGAAACGGAAACAAGCTCGGGAACGCCGCGCCCGTCTTCCGCTCCGTTCTCAGATTCGCGTAGGGCAGAGGCTTTCCCGCGTAACGCTCCAGCGCGGGCTTGGGATCGAAGCTGTCGATGTGGGACAGCCCGCCGTTCAGGAAAAAGTGCGCCACCCGGCGCGCCCGGGGCCTGTAGTGCGGCGGCTTGCCCGCGGCCGCGTTGAGGAATCCCGGCGACTCGGCCGCGCCGCTCCGCAGCGACTCCGCCAGCAACGACGACAGTCCCAAGGACCCCAGGCCCATGCCGCTCCGACGAAGCAGCTCGCGGCGGGAGAAGCCCTCGGGTCTTGCGGCAAATCGTGACGGGATAGGGGGCATGCGAAATCAGTCGATGAACACAAACTCGTTGGAAAGCAAAAGAACATGCGCCAGCTGCGACCATTCGTCCACGTTGCGACGCAGATCGAGCGGTCCGATCAGGCCCTCCGGAACCGCCGGCGCCGAGGCGCGCTCCCGCTTCGCCAGCCGCAGAAAATCCGCGGCCGAAGCGCGCTCCGCCGATGTCGGCCCGCGGCGCAGCACCCGCTCGTACAGCGTCTGGACGGCGTCGCCTTCGGACGCGATGCCTTTGAGTTGCGCGCCCAGGCAACGCGCGCGGTCCTGGGCGAACGGATGGTTCATGAGGAAAAGCGACTGTTGAGGAACCGTGGTCTCGGCGCGACGCGGAGTGTGGGCGTCCGGATTCGCGAAATCGAACAAACGCATCGCGCCCGGAAGAAACTGACGATCAATGTAGCCGTACACGGCCCGGCGATGGCTGAAGGGCTCCTGGAAAAGCGGCGCGGGCCGACCGCCCATCGTGCCGTCGAGTTCACCGCTCACCAGCAGCAATGAGTCCCTCAGCGATTCGAAGTCGAGCCGGCGGCGTGTGTGGCGCCCCAGCCAGCGATTCTCCGGATCGCGCGTCATTCCATCGCCCCCGGCCACGCTTTGCTGCTGATAAACGGTCGAGGTCAGGATGAGTCGATGCAGGGCCTTGGTCGACCATCCCCCAGTCATGAAATGGACGGCCAGCCAATCCAGCAGCTCCGGGTGGCTCGGCGCCTCGGAACGCATCCCGAAGTCGCTGGGCGTCTTCACCAGGCCGGCGCCAAAATGCTGCATCCACACGCGATTCACCCAAACCCTGGCGGTGAGCGGATTGCGGGATGAGGCGATGGCCTCCGCCAGCTCGCGACGCCCGCTGCCCTGAATGAAGGGCTTCCGATGAGTTCCTTCAATGATCTCCAGGTATTGACGAGGCGCCTCCTCGCCCTTCGACGCCGGATTGCCCCGCTTGAACACCCGCGCCTGGCGCGACTCCGCGCGATCGCGCAAGATCACCGCGTAGGGCGCCGGCGTCGGAGCGTCGACGAGATACGAGTCGATGCTCTTCTGAAGCCCGGCCAGTTCCACCCTGCCCGCCTCGCCAAAGAACCACTCGAGCTCCACCACCGATCCCGAAGGCACTCGCGCCGGTGAATCCGCCCCCATCAACACTTCGCGCAGGGCCTCGCGCCCGGGATCCGTCGAGCCCGGCGCGGTCGCCTCCTTTGTCGCGTCGCTGAGGAGACTGGCGTAGATCTCCGCCATCTCCTGAGCGCTCCCGGGCTTCTTGGCTTGGAAGGCGCCTCTGACGATCGGGTTCAGCTCTGATCCATGATCGCGATCCAGTTGCGTCCATGCCTCGCGCGCTCGCGCCGCATAGTCGGTGGCCGGTAATCGGGCCAACGCGAACCACGGAGCGAACACCGGATCGAACCCTTGGGCCCGATGCTCCAAATAGGAGTGCCACTGCCGAACAATCACCGGGTTGAGCTCCTCTTCGTCGCGGATTTCGTAGAATTCCTCCGTGGGGAGGCTCTCCACGTTCAGCACGGCCTTGAGATAGTCCCCGGCCTTCCGACGGAAGACCTGCGACGCCGTCTGCCGACGACGCTCGAAGGCCTTTTGCAGCTTGTCCTCCCGTTCGTGAAGGCCGCGCAGGAAATCGGCGCAGCGCGGATCCTTCTCCAGCGCCGGATCCACCGGGACGAGCTGCTCATAGCTCGCGTCGAACACTCCGTAGAGCGAGTAGTAATCGCGCGTCGGAATGGGATCGAACTTGTGGTCGTGACAACGCGCGCAGGAGACAGTGAGGGCTTGCGTGGCGCGTAGAACCGTGTCGATGCGATCGTCGATGATGTCGTGCGTTACGCCGAGGAAACGCCGTCCCAAGGTGATGAAGCCGAGGGCGGCGAGATTCCCGCGCGGTGTGTCGTACTGATCGGCCGCGATCTGGAGCCGCAGGAATTCGTCATAGGGAAGATCCCGGTTGAACGCCTCGATCACCCAATCGCGATAGAGAGCGGCGTGAACGAAGCGGGATTCCTCGCGTTCGCTATACACGTATCCCTTGGTGTCGGAGTAGCGGGCGGCGTCGAGCCAGAATCGCCCCCATCGCTCCCCGTACTGCGGCGCCGCAAGCAATCGATCCACCACCCGCTCCCACGCGTCGGGGCGGGCGTCGGACTGAAACGCTTGGATCTCTTCCATTGTGGGGGGCAGTCCAAGCAAATCATAGGTCGCGCGGCGGATCAGGGCGCGTCGATCCGCGGCCGGGGCGGGCTCGATGCCGTGACGCTCCAGCGACGCCAGGATGAAAGCGTCGATCGATGTTCGCGGCCAGCGTGTGTTCCGGATGGCGGGGAGGGATTTGTCCGTGGGAGGCTGAAAGGCCCAGTGCGCCCGTTGCGCGGCGGAGAAAGGCGATGCGGGCGTCGAAGCTGACGAATCGGAGGCGCGCAGCCGCCCCGAAACCACGGCGGCTCCGGCGAGAAGAATGCAAAGAATCTTCGTGTCCATTCGCAACAGCGCCCAGGCCCCGCAGCCGACCTGGGCCGTCATCCAAGGCGAAGTCGAGGGCACTCGAGGAGGCTAGTCCGAAGAGCCGGGAGGGTGAAGACGAAAGAACGCGCGCGCGGGAGCCTTGCCTATCCGTAGCGGCGCTTCAGACGCTGGGCGTCGTAGCGGGCCCGCTCGCAGGACGTCATCCTCGCGAAATCAGGCAGGCCCGCGCCCAGCGTGGGCCAGGCGGGCTCGGCGGAAGCGACAGCGGTGGTCGCTGGGGCCGATGGCGAACCCGAGGGGACTGCCGCGGAACCCGTCTTCCGTTCGGCAAGAGGATTGTTCTTCACGTCCACGCTGGAACGGCTGGAGCCTCCGCCGTAGCTCATGGCCTGGTTGGTGATCTCCAGATCCTTTTCGAGGGTCAGCCGCGGACGGATTCCCTTCGCCTGCAAAATGCCGTGATAAGCCCGCACCGCTTCCTCGGGCGAAACGCGCCCGTCGGTGATCAGGCGCAGCATCTCGATGAACGCGAGCTGGTGCTCCGCGTTGTTGATCTTCCGTCCGAACAAGGCCACGCGCGCGCCGTATTTCTGGGCGTCATGGATCAGCTTGAACGCGTCGTACGTCGTGCCGGCGCTTCCGCCCAGGATTCCCACCACCAGGTTGGGATCGTACTGCGCGAGCTCCTCCATCAATCGCGGCCCGTGGTACGCGATCTTCAGGAAGTCCGGCCGTCCCGCCTCGGTGACTCCGGCCAGCGCGCGAACGATGTTGTCGTTGATGAACTCGCCGAGCTTCTCAGGCGGGATGCGGCTGTCCACGTTCGGGTCGAAGACTTCGAGGAAATATCTAAAGCGCTTCCGCTCGGCCTCCTCGCGGAAGGCCTTGAAGGCCTCGAGCGTCGCGCGGTCCTGATCCAGCTCGTTGACAAAAGTGACTGAATAGAGCCCGAGATTCGCGCCGGGAAAAGGCGAGCTGTCTCGATCGCACTCGGCCTGCCCGCATTGGATGTGGTCGATGCTCGCGCTGCGAAAAGGCTGCGCTGGCCGCTGGATATAGCTGCCATGCCGGACCGCCCACACATCCGTGGTGTCGTTGGCGCGCGCGGCGGGAGTGACCTGGGAGTCGCGGAACAAGGCCTCCTTGATGGACAGCTGCTCATTGACGGACGCGGACATCAGCATGATGTCCACCGCGCCCTGGCGAACGACGTCGCGAATGATGTCGAGGAACTCGGGAAGATTTCGGTGGCCGAACTCCTCGCGACTCCAAACCTCGGGGGAGAACTGGGCCGGGCGCGCGCCTGCGCTCGAAAGGTAGCCTCGGGGGCCGGGGGCCCTGATGCCAAACGCCATGTCGGCGTCCTTCGCGTCCGCGAGGATGAAGGCGCGCGACGAACGATCCGCCCGAATCTCTTTGAGCTTGGCGTCGAGTGATTTCATCGCGGAGCGGACCGACTCACTAACGACCGCCACCGAGGATCTGGTCGGTGATCGCCTTGACCAGGGCCTCCGCCTCGCCGTCCAGCTTGGCGTCGGGCGCCGGGGTTCCCAACTGGGTGGGGACGCCGCAATTCACCCCAGGACGCCACTCTGAGTTGTCGCAGAGCTCGCACTCTTTCAGGCCGATCCGCGGATCGGGAATCCCCAGGCTCTGCTTGATCTTGAGAAGATCCTGAAGCTGGGTCGGAGTCATCGTCTGAGCCGGACGCCCCAACTGCGCGGTGACGAGCACTGTGCGGCAGTAGGCCTCCAGAATCTCCATCTTAAAGTAGGCGTCCTCCACGCTCAGATGGCTCCACGACACAACGCCATGGTTCGCCATCAGAATGGTGTTGTGCTGATCCACAAGGTCCGCGACGAGCTTGCCCATCTCCGGCGTGCCTGGCGTCCGATACGGTGCGATTGCGACCGACGAGAACACCTCGTACTCAGGGATCATGCAGGTCGGCGGCTCCAGCCCGGCGACGGCGAACCCCGTGCTGTAGGGCGGATGACAATGCACGGTGGCGACCGCGCGAGGCTGCCGCTTCATGATCTGCAGGTGCATGAGGATCTCGCTGGTGCGTTTCTTGACTCCCGCGAGCTGGTTGCCCTCGAAATCCACAAGGCACATGTCCGCGGGCTTCATGAACCCCTTGCTCACGAGCGTCGGGGTGCAGAGAGCGACGTCCTCGCCCACGCGAATGGCGATATTGCCGCCGTTGCCGTCGACATACGCGCGTTGCCAGAGTCGTCGGCCGATGTCGCAGAGCTGCTCCTTCAAATCGTTGCAGGCGCTGGAATTGAAGTACGAGTCCAGATCGCCCTTGGAGCTCTTGGAGCTGAGCTTTGCCCCGCCGCCGGCGCCGGACCCGGATCCGGAAGCAGCGGAAGGCTTGCGAGAAGCGAATTCGCGCAGGGCGTCCTTGGCTGATGGAGTGAGGATCGCGTCCGCCGGATAGCCTTTGGGGTCGCCGCCCTTGGCGATGATCTCCTCGATGTCTTTGGCAGTGATGACAGCTGGCATAAATTCCTGGTTCAAGACCCCGAAGCCTCAGGCTTCGGATTGTAAAAAACATTGTCGATGAGCGCGGCGTTGATCGCGTCGATCGGAGGCGGCTTGTCGAAGGGCTGCGCGGCCTCGCGCCCCTCCACGAACCCGATCGTGTCCCCCACCCCGCCGCCGAGCGAGTCGTACACGACCAGGCTGGAGTCCTTGCTGAGGCCGATCGGCCCTTCGGTCCCGCGCTGGAAATGCTCGCGCGTGAAGGGGCTCACGAGCAACCAGCGTCCGCCCTCGAGTTGGGGAACCACGACGCTGAGCGTGACGCGTCCAATGACGGCGCCGAGCCTCATGCTTTCTCATCCTCCGACGCGGTCGATCCCGGGCAGACCTCGTCAACGATGCCCACGATGATCCAGCGGGCCGGGCTGCGTGGATCGCCGACCGCGACGCGCGCCGCCGAACCGTCGCTCGAAAGGATCACGCGTTGGTGCATCCCAGCGCCCAGCGAATCGATCGCCACCTGCGGCACGCCCTCAGGCCGCCCCATCTGGCCGATCGGCTGGCAGATCACCAGCCGCCATCCCTCGAAACTCGGATGTTTCCGGGTGGCGGTGACGTTGCCTTCGACGCGGGCGAGGAGCATGCGGGGCGATGGATGACCGTTGGCCTCAGTAAATGCGGAGATTGTCCACCATCACGCAGCGGCGAACGCGCGTGAAGGTCCGGGGATTGGTGACGCCCTCGCCCGTCGGCGTGGCGATCGAGTAGCTGAGGTAGCCCTCGCCCCCCAGCCCCAAGCCCGCCATGCAGGGCCCGTTTTTCACAAAGAGCGTGGTGTCCATCGCCCGCGCCATCGCCGTCATGTTCTCGACGTCATGCGAGTGGATGATCGCGGTGTGCTTGTAATTGTGCTCCGCCCGCACGGATCGCTCGATGCCTTCGGCGACGTCGCGCACGCGCACCACCGGAATGAAGGGCATCATCTGCTCCTCCTTGACGAAAGCATGGTCGGCGTCCGTCTCGGCGAACAGCAGCTGGGTCTGCGCGGGAACCGAAACCCCCGCGTGCTTGGCCAGAACCGAGACATCCTTGCCGATGAGATCCTTGTTCACGACGGGCTCCGCGCAGCCGCCGCCGTGGCCTTCCTTGAAGGTGAACGCGGCGCGGGTGAGGGCCTCGAGCTGTCCGGCGTTCAACCGGATGGCGCCGGCCTTTTGCAACGCGTCCATGAACCCGTTGAACGCGTCGCCGACGACGAACACTTCCTTCTCTCCAATGCAGAGGAGGTTGTTGTCGTAGCTCGCGCCCTTGATGACGGCCTCCGCGGCGCGCTTCATGCACCCGGTGCCGTCGACGAGCACCGGCGGATTGCCGGGCCCGGCGCAGATGGCGCGCTTGCCGGTCTGCATGGCGGCCTTCACGACGCCCGGCCCTCCGGTGACGAGCAGCAGCCGGACGTGCTCGCTCGCGCAGAGCGCCTTGAACGAGTCAAAGCTCGGCTGCTCGATGATCGTGGCGATGTTCTCGATGCCGGTCTCGCGGTAGATGGCCTCGTTGTAAGCGCGGACGGCCGTGGCCGCGCAGCGCGCGGCGCTCGGATGCGCGTTGAACACCACGGCGTTCCCCGCCGCGACAATGTTCACGATGTTTCCGCTGAGGGTGGGGATGGAGTGGGTCGAGGGAGTGACCGCGCCGACGACGCCGAACGGCGTGTATTCCTCGTGGGTGATCCCGTGATCGCCGCTGAGGGCGTCCGGACGAATCCATTCGACGCCGGGCACGAGCTTGATGATTTGAAGCTTTTCGATCTTGTGGTCGAGGCGTCCGATCTTCGATTCCTCGAGTTCCAGGCGGCCCCACTCCACCGAGTTCGCCTCGGCCATGCGCTTGACGATGTCGACGATCTTGCGGCGGGCCTCCATGCCCTTTTGGCGTAGCTGGAGAAACGCCTCCTGGGCGGCGAGGCCGGCCTCGTTCGCGTCCTGGAAGACGCCGTATTTTCCGCGGAAGCCTCCGACAACGCCCGTCGCGGACTTGCCGTTGCAACCGCAGGATCCCGCCGGCGCGGTGGCCGCCGGCGCGGCCGAAGGCTTGGTTGCCGCCGCGGTTCCGAGACGTCCCATCACCTCGGCCACCACATCCCGAATCAAACTTTCATTAATCGCGCTCATTGCATCCTCACGCTGACAGGGTCACTGGGCTTCTATTGGGTCTTGCCGCTGTAGATCTGTTTTCCGAGGACATCCACGGTGTCGACGATGCCGATCACCACGGCGTCCACGGGCGCTTCCTTCATGCCGGGCGCGAGCCGCGCGCTGCTTCCCTGGCAAAACATCACGAGCTCTCCGATGCCGGCGCCGACACTGTCGACCGCCACAACGGTGTTCACGCCGGGACGGAAGCGGGTGGGGTCCTTCTCGTCAACCAGTTGAGGCCGGAGCAGGAGCAGCTTGCGGCCGCTCATGTTCGGGTCCTTCTTCGTGGCGACCACGGATCCTTCTACACGGGCGAGAAACATGAGGTGGCGTCGATGGTGTTCAGTCGCTGGGTCCGGCGAGCGCCGTTCGCGCCTCGCCGCCTATTGGTTGCCGCTTACTTCGCTGCCGGCTTCCGAGGCAGCACCTGCTCCACATCGCTGTGAGGCCGGGCGATCACGTGCACGCTGACGAGGTCGCCCTTGATCGCCTTGACGGCCTGCGCGCCGGCGTCGGTGGCGGCCTTTACCGCCGCGACATCGCCGACAACGACCGCCGTCACCAGCGCGTTGCCGACCTGGGTGATGGGGCCGGCCAACTCGACGTTGGCGGCCTTGAGCATCGCGTCGGTCGCCTCGACGAGCGCCACCAACCCTCGGGTTTCAATGAGTCCAATTGCTTGTTGAGCCATAATCTTGTGTTGAGTTCGTTAAAACTACTGTCGTTCCAAAAGCCTCCGGGTCTCGCGCGCCACCACGAGCTCTTCGTTCGTGGGGATCACGAGGACCTTCACCTTCGATCGCGCGGAGCTGATCAAGCCCTCCGTCGCGCGCGTCTTCTCGTTCGCGACGGGGTCCAACTCGATCCCGAGCTGGTCCAACCGCTCGCAGATCGCGGCGCGCAGCTCGGGCCGGTTCTCTCCGATGCCCGCGGTGAAGACGAGCGCGTCCGCCCCGTTCAATTCCATGAGGTAGCCGCCGATCCAATGCCGCGACGCGTGGACAAAAACGTCGAGGGCCAGCTTTGCGCGCGCGTTCCCGCCCGCCGCGGCCGTTTGGATGTCGCGGATGTCGTTCGACACGCCGCTGATCCCCTTCAGCCCGGATTCCTTGCAAAGCTGCCGCTCCACCTCGTCGAGCGACAGGCCGAGGGTTCGCATCACCAGCGGGATCGCGAACGAATCGAGATCGCCGACGCGATTGTTGTGCGGCAGCCCCGACTGCGGACTGAGCCCGAGGCTGTTGCCCACGGCCGCGCCGTTCAGGATGCCGCTGACGCTCGAGCTGCCGCCCAAATGACAGGACACGACGCGCAGCGGGGCGCCGGTCACGGGAGACGCGCCGCCATCGACATAGAGCCGGCGCGCGCGCTCCGCCACGTCCTGGCGTCCGAGCAGCTCCGCGGAGCGTTCGGCGATGAACTTGTGGCTCGCGCCATGGAATCCCCACCGGCGAACGCCCGCTTCGTGCCATGATTCGGGAACGGCATAGCGCTGCGCCGCCTCCGGAGCCCATTGATAAAACGCCGTCTCGAAGAGTCCAATGAGCGGCGTGGCAGGCATCCGCTTCGCGAACAGCCGGATGCCGGTGATGTAAGGGGGGTTGTGGGCGGGCGCGATCGCGTTATAGGCCTCCATCGCCCGCAGCACGGAGTCGTTCAGCCGCACGCATCCGGAAACACCGCGCGCGACGACCGTCTTGAAGCCCACGGCGGCAAGATCCTGCTCGCCGCGGATGTGCCCGGCGGCCTTCAGCTCGCCCAGGCAATCGTCGATCGCCTTGGCATAGTCGGCGACGCGCTCGTATCCGCCCTTGTGCAGCATCGTCGCGGCCGTCGCGGAAAAGTCGAACAGCCGCCACTTCAGTGACGTGCTGCCGATATTGGCGACGAGGATTTTCACGATGCGCGCTGCGTGGGGGGGATTACTGGAGCCACTTGCCGAGCATGCTGAGGCTCTCGTGCGGACGAGGGATCACCTGCACGCAGATCACCTGCCCCACCTGGGCCGCGGCCGCGGCGCCGGCGTCGGTGGCGGCCTTCACGCTGGCGACGTCGCCGCGAAAGAAAGCCGTGACGTATCCGCTGCCCACCTTCTCCCAGCCGGTGAAGGAGACATTCGCGGCCTTCAAGGCGGCGTCAGCGGCTTCGAACAGCGCGCACAGCCCCTTGGTTTCAATCATTCCGATGGCTTGTTGTGACATTTTAGGAATCAGTTCGGGTTCAGAGGGTGGGATCAATTACTTGGACGCGCCGATGAATATCTTCATCAGATCCTCATGGGGACGGGCGATCACGTGGGCGCTGACAAGCTCGCCGACCTTGCTGGCCGCCTTGCTGCCGGCGTCCACCGCCGCCTTGACGCTGGCCACATCGCCCTTGCAGATCACGGTGATCAGCCCCCCGCCGATGGAGAGGGTCTTGGCGAGGGTGACGTTTGCCGCTTTCACCATCGCGTCGGTCGCTTCGACGCTTCCGGTGTAGCCCTTGGTTTCAATCATTCCGATGGCTTCGCTCATATCATTGGTTTGGTTTAAAAAATCTCAGATCACGAACCGGGCGACGAACGCGTCCCCGGAAATCAGTTCGCTTCGGCTCGCTTCATTTCACCAGCTCGCAAAGCGTGTCGGGCTGGAGATTGCAGGCGTTGCCCTCGTCGGTGTCGATGTGCACCTCGAGCTTGAAGCTTTTGTCCACCCTCACGAGCATCTCCTCCAACGTCAATGCGCAAGGCCCCCCGATCTTCAGCTTCATCTTTTCGCCGTGCTTCACTCCGTAGAACGCCGCGTCGTCGGGATGCATGTGCGCGTGTCGCAACGCCCGGATCACCCCGTTCTCCATCTCGAAAAATCCCTTGGGCCCCATGATCATCGCGCCCGGCGTGTCCTTGATGTTGCCGGACGCCCGCAGCGGAATCTCGAACCCCAGCGCCACCGAGTCGGTGTAGGCCAGCTCGATCTGGTTGAGCGTCCGGCACGGACCCAGGATGCGCAGGTTGGAGATCACCCTGCTTCGAGGGCCGATAAGCGTGATCGTCTCCTTCGCCGCGAACTGCCCTTCCTGGTAAAGCCACTTGTGAACCGAAAGCTGGTATCCCTTGCCGAACAAAACCTCAACCGCCTCCTGTGTCAGATGGCAGTGACGCGCGCTCACATTCACAATGAGCGGATTGGGGCCGCTGGAAGTGCGGGGCAACGCGCGGTTCATCCGTCGGTACACTGCCTGCCGCACCAGATGTTCCACTGCGGCTCGATGAAGTTCTGTGACAGGTGCTGCCATGATCGCGACCCGGATTACGCATGGATCCGGAACCTGCGTCAACAAAAGATTGCAAAATATTCCAAATTCTACCACAACTGCTCCAGATTCTACCGCGATCAGACCTTCAATGGCTCATAGGCAACGATTTGCACATGGGATGCTTTGACGGAGTGGCGTGGGGTTTTTATTGATATGCAGCCTGAAGAGCGACAACGGCGGATAGAGGATTACCTGCAGAAGGTGGAGTTTGCGTCCCTCGATGAGCTCTCCGAACGCGTCGACGCGTCGACCTCGACGGTGCGGCGGGATCTTCAGATTTTGGAGACGAAGGGCGCGGTGAAGCGAACACATGGCGGGGCGCGGCTGGTGAATCCGAGGTCGGACGAGTTCACCTTCTCCACCCGCGACACGCATCAGTTGTCGGAGAAGGAGTCGATCGGACGCGCGTGCGCGGAGCAGGTGCAGGCGAACCAGAGCGTGATCCTGGACGCGGGGACGACGATCTATCATGTCGCTCGATATCTGGAGGCCAAGGCGCCGCAGATCATCACCAACTCTCTGCCGATCGCGAATCACTTCGCCTTGAATAATCGCGTGGAAGTCGTGGTGTCCGGCGGCGTGATTTACCCGAGGCTGGGAGTGCTTGTGGGACCGCTGGCGGTGCGGGCCTTTTCAGAGATCCACGCGGACGTGGCGGTCATGAGCAGCGGGGGGATCACGCTCGCGGGGATTTCGAACTCGCACGGGTTATTGATCGAGATCCAGCGCGCCATGATCCAGGCGGCGCGAAAGGTGATTTTCTGTCTCGATCACACGAAGCTCGGACGTCAGTCGCTCTCGCCGCTCTGCGAGCTGGACGTGGTCGACATGGTGGTCACCGATTCAAAGGCGAGCCCTGAGCACGTCGCGATGCTGCGACAAAACGGGGTCGTGGTCGTGGTCGCCGAGCGCGACGCTCTCGGCTGAGCCGCTCACGGAATGGTCGAAAGATCCGTACAAGGCTGATATCTTCACGCGCCCTTTTCTGGCGCGAGTCAGCGAGCGCCAGTATAATGTGTGGCCCGCCGTTGCTGCAGCTCTCCAGCAGAGAATACTGTAGCGCGCTCGCATCCGCATCTTTTTTTCGTATCCTTCCCCGAACACGCTTCTCCCTCGCGATCTGCGCCGTTCCTCTCGTTCTATCTTCGCGCAGGCATCTCCCTTCATGAGAATCTATGCATCCTGCAATCCTTAATTCCTTCATCGGTTGCACCGTGCATGCTTTCGCATTCAGTCGAATGAGTGGATCGGTCGAAGGCGCTATCCGCTAAGCTTGAACAGTGGTTCCTGATAGCACGGCACGGGAATCGCTCCCATGGGGAAGACGTATCTGACACGATCATCCGATCGAACCAACGGGCAAATGAGAGGGATTGGACATTTAGAAAAAAGACGAGGACTGAAAGTATGAAAACAAGAATCACTTTCCTGACGTCGGTAGTCGCGTTTGCAGTCGCGGCTTCCGCGGTCATTGGCGAAACACCCAAGGAAAAGGATAAAAGCAGCACCCCGAATTCCCGCGAAGATTCTTCGGAGCCTGTTCGGAGGAGCGACAGATTAGGCGGCCTTGATAAAACGAGAGACCTGCTCGGGATGAATATCAAGGATTCCCAGGATGAAACCTTGGGTGAGGTTAGGGATCTTGCGGTCGACCTCAAAGGCGGACGAATTGTTCAAGTGGTTGTCTCGACGGGTGGTGTTCTTGGAGTGGGGAAGAAGTATGTGGCGATTCCTCCAGGACGATTCAGTCGCGATAGAGACAAGAAGGTTCTTCGCCTGAGTATTGACAAGCAAATGCTGAAGACAGCTCCGGAATTTGAACTCTCAAAATGGGAGGACTGTTGCACCGAACCTCGCATGGTGGAGGTCTACAAGTACTACGGCGAGGCGCCTTATTTCACTACGCCGTCTGCGGCTAAAGAATCCAGAACTGCTGCGTTGTCCCCGCTCGGATACGTGGCAAGCGCCGACAAACTGATCGGCACTCAGGTGTTGAACAATGAGGACGAAAAACTCGGAAAGGTGGAAAACCTCTTGGTGGACCTTCCGGCCGGTCGACTGGTTCAAGTCGTTGTCTCTTCTGGGGGGTTCTTGGGATTAGGAGATGAACTGAGCGTGATCCCGCCAGCCGCGTTTAAGTATGACCCAAAGAACAAAATCCTGCGACTTGACGTGACCAAACAAGCGCTGGCAGACGCCCCGCATTTCAAAGGCGCACAATGGGGGCCAGTGGATGATCCGAAATACGCCAGTGAAGTGTACAAGGCCTATCGTATTCAGCCGTACTTCAGCACCAACAGCTGGGAGGACGCGGACAATACGGGTCGAAATACTCGGGATCGCGACTCACGGGCCTTAACGCCGTTGGACCAGGGCGGCAACAAGGCGGATTTGGAAACAACCCGCAAAATCCGAAAGGACATCCTGGCGCGCGATGGCCTCTCTAGAAACGCCCGGAACATCAAAATCATAACGATGAACGGTCAAGTGACGTTGCGGGGCCCTGTTAATACTGCTGGCGAGAAGCAAATCGTGGAGGAAATCGCCAATCAAGCGGTTCCCCGAAACAGCGTGGTCAGTCAAATCGAGGTAAAAACCTTTTAATTTGCTATTAACCTCAATCTCAAAACAAAGAACACTTATGTCAAAACAATCGATATTCTGTATAGCGACTTCTCGATCTCAAGCGGATCTCATTATTGATCGACTGAAGACCGCGAACTTTTCCGACAACGATATCTCGGTCTTGTTCCCGGACAAGGGAACAACCCGCGACTTCGCTCACGAAAAAAACACGAAAGCCCCGGAAGGCGCCGCTACTGGCGCCGGCACAGGCGGCGTTTTGGGCGGCGCGCTAGGATGGCTGGCCGGCATTGGCGCCTTGGCCATACCTGGGGTGGGGCCTTTCGTCGCGGCAGGGCCCATCGTTGCGGCTCTCAGTGGCGCAGCCGTCGGAGCTGCGGTGGGCGGGATTGCTGGATCGCTTATCGGCATGGGCATCCCTGAATACGAAGCCAAACGCTACGAAGGAAAAATCAAGGAGGGTAACATTCTCATTTCCGTCCATGGGGACTCCGGGCAACGAATCTCTCGTGCGAAAATGATCTTCGAACAGGCCCAGGCGGAAGATATTGCGACCGCAGACGAAGTTGCCGTGAAGGAACCGAAGGCGGCCAAGTCAGAACCTGAAACGGAATACGAGAAAACCCGCCTGTAACATTTAACGTTCCCGGCCTTTTGCCCAGGGCCGGGAACGAGGATTAGAAATCAGTAGAACGGAATGATTATGAACAACTCATCTTTGTCGCTTCAGGACCTTTTTCTAGACGGTCTGGCGGATATTTACTATGCGGAGAATCAACTCGTCCGCGCCCTGCCCAAAATGGCGAAGGCCGCCAATAACGAGGACCTAAAAAAGGGGTTCCAATCGCACCTTAAGGAGACAGAAGGCCATGTGAAGAAGGTAGAAAAAATCTTTGGCATCTTTGGAGAGAAAGCTAAAGCGAAGAAATGCCACGCCATTGTCGGACTTCTCGCTGAGGCGGATGAAATGGCTTCTGAGAACAAAGGTGAAACCACGCTCGACGCCGCGCTCATTGCAGCCGCCCAAAAAGTGGAGCACTACGAAATTGGGACTTATGGCACTTTGCACGAATGGGCGATTCTGCTCGAGAATGAGAGCGCAGCGGATCTCCTTCAAACGATCTTGGACGAAGAGCGGGCCGCAAATGACGCGCTCACGGACCTGGCTAAATCCGGATGCAATGCCGCCGCCACAGAGTGGGCCGAGGACGATCATTCTGACCGCCTCCGGAGCAATAAGTCCAATCGCGGACGCTGCGTGCGAATGAGCACCTGACCATCAAATACGAGTCTATCGTATGGGCCATCCGAACCGCCCTGAGACAAAGCCCCGCTGTATCGCAGGGCGTACGTTCTTTCTCACAACTCAACATGAGTCCGCCTCCGGGGCCATTTTCACGACGTAGTTGAGGAATACGGAAGCTCGGCCCGCCACCAGCAATCTGGGGAATCGGCCGAGGCCCGCACGATCGTTTCGGTCCTCTCTTATTAATCGCATGCCAGCCTGTGATGAAACGCGAGAATCCCACGAGACTCGGTCGCCTGCTAAGCACACAACACAGGCGGCTGACAGAGCCGACACGCACGTAAAGCAAGAATCCTCCTCCGGCCTTCGATCGACGTCCTATGTGGTAACTACACTCTTAGGACTCACTGCGTTTGCCTACTACGCGCATTCAGTGGTCATACCCATTCTTTTCGCCTCCATCGCTTTCTTGACCCTAGAGCCGCCTGTCGCGTGGTTGCGACGTCACCATGTTCCTGCGCCGGTGGGCGCCGCACTCGTCCTTTCGATCTTCGTCCTCAGCACCGGCAGTGGCGCTTACTACCTGGGCCAACCCGCTATGGATTGGGTCAGAACAGCGCCCGAGAAACTGCCTCGCGTGCGCGAAAAATTCCAACGCATCCTGGATCCTGCCGCTCGACTACGAGCGGCGGCTTCGAGCGTCAGTCAACTCGGAGAACCCGAAGCTAAGACCAAAACGAATCCCCCCGTGGCCGTGAAGGAGAATCAGATGGCCAGCTCCGTGTTCTCATGGACAGGAAGCGCCCTGGCGGGCGTTGCGGAGACGCTCGGTCTTCTTTTTCTAATGCTCGCGGGGGGTGATCTGCTGATGCAAAAAGTCGTGAGCGTCATGCCCACCATACGGGACAAGAAGAGCGCCATCGCTCTATGGCGAGATATCCAAAACGGAATCTCGAGTTACCTTCTCTCCGTTACCATTATCAACATCTGTTTTGGACTTGCGGTCGGAGGTTCTCTGTGGGGACTCGGAATGCCGGGCGCCGCTATGTGGGGAGGTGTTGCGGCATTTCTAAACTTCGTTCCGTTTTTCGGTCCCGTTGTAGGCATGCTTGCTGTAGGGATGGCAGGCATCCTGGCCTTCGACACTCTCGGTCAGGGCCTGTTGCCGATGGGGGCTTATCTCGCTTTGCACTTGCTCGAAGCGAATGTCGTAACGCCGTTCGCGGTCGGACGTCGCTCCACTCTGAATCCGGTTGCGATGTTCGTGGCGCTGATTCTCTTCGGCTGGCTTTGGGGAGTTGTTGGAGGTCTTCTTGCAATCCCCCTCCTGGTGATAGCCAAAGCGACATGCGATCGCATCCCCCTCTGCAAACCATGGGCGGAGGTGCTCTCTCGCTAGTTTCCTTACTCCTGTGAAGTTCCGCAATTGGAGAACTCCTCAACATAACAAGTAACCGTGTGCAAGTTGCATGGTCAGTCTTCGACTCCACGTGCGTCCTGCATAGCCCCGCTCATCTATTCGTTCCAAACCACTCTGGATTTGAGCGCGATGACCGAAAATCGACCGCGGCACGGCATTAGCTTAAAAGCTGACGACGCATGTATCGACCAACACTTGTCACAATGAAACCGCGAACTGAAAAGCCTAAGGCAGCGAACAAACTCAGGGGCGTTTTCTCGTTGGACGAGGGGTTGGTCTCAACCTATCTGAAAATGTTATGCTAGAAACAATTGCGCTGTTTTTAGTGATCGCTTGGATGTTGGGATTTGTTTCCTCCTACACCATGGGCGGTTTCATTCACGTCCTTCTGGTCGTCGCCATCGTCATGATCCTCGTGCGCCTCATCCAGGGTAGGAAGGTGGGATGATGTCGGTGCCGGATCGGCCTCTGCGGCTCTCCGCTGAGAGACCGCTCTGAGCTAAACTATGAACAACAAAACAAAGCACACCATGGACAAACACCAGAACCCGGTTAGCGATGAATTACACGCGCTCACAGCGGACGCCCAGGCGCTGTTGTCGGCGACGGCAAACGTCGCGGAGGATAAAGTAGTCGAAGCTCGAAAGCGCTTAAGCAGCGCCATAGAAAAAGGCAAAGAAGCTTGGAGTCGCGTGCAGGAGACAGCTTCTGATGGTGTTAAGGCAACGGACGACATGATCCGAAAACATCCTTACGAAGCCATCGGATTGGCATTCGGACTGGGTGCGCTTGTTGGTTACGTGCTTACCCGTCGGGACTAAAACGCGGCTGAAATGGAAAACTCATTCAGCAATATCTCTCAGATTCTCGCGACCTCCAAGAGGATCGCCCATCGACTCTTGGCCGTCGGAGAGAATCGTGTGGAACTTCTGCTGGTTGAAGTGCAGGAGGAGCGAGAGCGCCTCTTGCGCGCCATTTTGCTCGCTCTGGGTTTGGCGGCCTTCGGGCTGCTATGCGGAATCGCCCTGACCCTAGCTCTTGTGGTCCTCCTCTGGGATAGGTCGCCAATCCTCGCGTTGTTTACCGTGGCTCTCATCTATGCTGTCGTGGCAGGAGGCCTGTATGTCAAGTTGAAGGCTTTACAGAAGGATTGGCACACCCTTCCCGCCACATTGGAGCAACTCAGGAAGGATCGAGAATGTCTCGAACGAACTTTCGATTGAATCCTCTGGAGGCGCGAAGGCTCCTGCTGGTCGCCGAGAGCGAGTTAAATCGCGTCCAACTCCAAGAAGAACTTGGAAAGGCAGCCGTCAAGCTCAAGGCTTTGCTCCATCAAGGAAAGACCTTGGGCGCCTTCGCTTCGACCACCACCGCCGCCATGATGGCATGGTCGGCATTACGATCCGCTTTCCGCTCCGGTGGTGAGCGATCTAAACGCTCGTGGTTTTCCAAGGTAATCGGGGCGGCGCGCTTCGGCGCGTCCCTTTGGCTAGCTTCTCGCCGTCAAGCCCGATAAGCCCGGACGGGGTCGTTGAAGTCAGCTGGGTCAAGTGGTTCATGAAACACGACGGGAGGACGCCTTGCCCGACCACTTCCAGTTCCGAATCTCCGGCAGGTCCTCGCCATGCGCCGCGATGTATTGCTTGTGCTCGATGAGTTTGTCGCGGATGGCTTGCTTAACGTGCGCGGCTTTGGAACGGAGTTGCGGCACGCGATCAATCACGTCGGCGACCAGATGAAAGCGATCGAGATCGTTCATGACCACCATGTCAAACGGCGTCGATGTCGTGCCTTCCTCTTTGTAACCGCGCACATGGAGGTTCTTGTGGTTCGTGCGGCGATACATGAGCCGATGAATCAGCCAGGGATAGCCGTGATAGGCGAAGATGATCGGTTTGTCCGCCGTGAAGAGCGCGTCGCAATCTTTGTCACTCAAACCGTGCGGGTGCTCGCTCTGCGGCTGGAGCTTCATCAGATCAACCACGTTGATCACGCGGATCTTCAACTTTGGGAAAAACTTCCGGAGCAACTCAACGGCGGCCAAAGTTTCGAGCGTCGGCACATCGCCACAGCAGGCCAGGACGACATCCGGCTCGCCGCCGCGGTCGTTGCTGGCCCACGGCCAGATGCCGATGCCGGCGCCGCAATGCTTGATGGCGGCATCCATGTCGAGCCACTGCGGCGCGGGTTGCTTGCCGGCCACGATCACGTTCACGTAGTTGCGGCTGCGCAGGCAGTGATCCGTGACGGAGAGGAGCGTGTTGGCGTCGGGCGGCAAATAAACGCGGATGATTTCCGCCTTCTTGTTCACGACATGATCTATGAAGCCGGGGTCCTGATGGCTGAATCCGTTGTGATCCTGGCGCCAGACGTGCGACGAAAGAAGGTAGTTCAGGGAAGCAATTGGACGGCGCCACGGAATGTGATTCGCCACTTTGAGCCATTTGGCGTGCTGGTTGAACATCGAATCAACGATGTGAATGAACGCTTCGTAGCACGAAAAAAAGCCGTGGCGGCCGGTGAGCAAGTAGCCTTCAAGCCAGCCTTCGCACTGATGCTCGCTCAACATTTCCATCACCCGGCCATCGTGCGCGACATGATCGTCGATCGGAATGATTTCCGCGGTCGAGCAACGGTTCGTCACTTCAAACACTGCGCCCCAGCGGTTCGAGGACGCTTCGTCCGGGCTGAAGACGCGGAAGTTTTTCGGGTTCCGCTTCGTCACGTCGCGGATGAACTCGCCCTGAACTCGCGTCGCTTCGCCGTTCACGGCGCCGGGCTTTGTCACCTTCACCGCGTAGTCGCGGAAATCCGGCAGGCGCAAGTCATGCAACAGGAGACCGCCGTTGGCGTGGGGATTGGCGCTCATGCGACGTTCGCCTTTCGGAGCGAGGTCCGCGATTTCGGAACGCAACTTGCCTTCTGTGTCGAACAACTCCTGGGGGCGATAACTCCTCAGCCACCGCTCCAAAATCTTCACATGCCCCGGATGACTCATGTCGCCCATCGGCACCTGATGCGAGCGGAAGGTGCCTTCGGTGGGTTTGCCATCCACGAACTTCGGGCCGGTCCAACCTTTCGGTGAGCGCAAAACAATCATGGGCCAGCGCGGGCGCTTCTTGAACCCGTTTGCGCGAGCGGCGCGTTGGATGCGGCGAATGTCGGCCAAAACCAAATCGAGCGTCGCGGCCATGGCTTGGTGCATCGTCATCGGATCGCGGCCCTCGACGAAATGCGGCGCGTAACCGTACCCACGGAAGAGGGCTTCCAGTTCGTCGCGCGGGATGCGCGAGAGCACGGTGGGGCCGGCAATCTTGTAGCCGTTCAAATGCAGGATGGGCAACACGGCTCCGTCATGGATGGGATTGAGAAACTTGTTCGAGTGCCAACTCGTGGCGAGCGGGCCGGTCTCCGCTTCGCCATCGCCGACGACACACGCGACAAGAAGGTCGGGATTATCGAACGCCGCGCCGAATGCGTGCGATAGCGAATAACCCAACTCGCCGCCCTCATGAATCGAGCCCGGCGTCTCCGGCGCAACGTGACTCGGAATGCCGCCGGGGAAAGAGAACTGTTTGAACAGCCGCCGCATCCCGTCCCCGTCTTGCGAGATGTTGGGATAGACTTCGCTGTATGTGCCTTCGAGATAGGCGTTCGCAACCAACCCTGGTCCGCCGTGGCCGGGACCGGTGATGTTGATGACATTCAGGTCGTGTTCCTTGATGACGCGGTTCAAATGAGCGTAAATGAAGTTTAGCCCCGGCGTCGTGCCCCAATGGCCAAGAAGGCGTGGTTTGATGTGCGCCAACAAGAGCGGCAGTCTCAGCAGCGGATTGTCATAGAGATAAATCTGTCCGACCGAGAGGTAGTTCGCCGCGCGCCAATAGGCGTCAACGCTCCTCAACGATTCCGGGTTCAAAGTCTTGGCTTTCGTCTTCATTAGTCGCGCGCAAAGTCGATGAAGCCGCGCTCAACGTCGGTGTGGATCAGTTTCACGCGCACGCGGTCGCCCACGTCGAGACCTTGGAACCCACGCTCCAGACGGCCTTCAGTCGGCGGTTGGAAAAGCCGAACCCATGTGCCTTTGTCAGATGCGCCGGTGACGATGGCCTCAAATGACTCCCCAATCCTGCCCGACAAGAGCAGCGCCGCCGCCGACTTCCTGACGCGTCGCTCGACCTTGGTCGCGTCGTCCTCTCTCTCCGTGCAGTGCTTCGCGAGTTCCGCAAGTTCCGGGAGGGTGTACGGCAACGGCGTTCCCGCCATCGCCGCTTTCAGGAGCCGTTGCGTAATGAGATCGGGGAACCGCCGATTCGGCGCGGTGGAGTGCGTGTAATCCTTGACCGCCAGCCCAAAGTGTCCGGGCGGTTCGCCTCCGGGCAGATCGAGCGCGTATTCTCCCCTCCCGATCAGTTTGACAACCGCGAGAGAAACATCGGGGAACTTTTCCGGATCGGCCTTGCGTCGCCGCGCGAGGAAGGCCTCGAGGGCCGCTGAATCCGGCTCGTTGGGGAGCCGATCTCCCAAACCGGACGCGAGCGCCGCGATGCGATCCCATCGTTCCGGGGAGCGCAGAACACGGCGGAGCGAAGGAAATTTCTTCGATTCGAGATACGTCGCGGTCACTCCGTTCGCCGCGATCATGAAGTCCTCGATCAACTGCTTCGCGCGGTTCTTTCGATCCGGTTCGAGATCCGAGACCGCGTCTCCTTCAAAGACCGTTCTCGTCTGAATTGTTTCGAGACTGAGCGCGCCGACGCGCCGCCGCAGTTCCACCAGCCGCTGCGCTAGGCCATCCTGGACGCGGAGGTTCTCGTCGAGTCCGGGAGTTTCCAGCACGCGCTTTGGCGCCGGGCCTTCGCCGTCGAGCCAGGCCGCGACGGAACGGTAAGCCAGTTTCGCGCGATTCCGAACGCGCGCCCGGTAGAGGTCCGACGATGCGAGCGAGCCGTCGGCTTCGAACACCATATCCGCCACGACGGCGAGCCGATCCTGGTCCTCGTTCAACGACGTGAGGTCGGTGGATAGCGCCGCGGGGAGCATCGGGAAGATGATTGCCGGCGTGTAAACGGAGGTCGTGTTGCGCGACGCATGGCCGTCGAGCGCGGACCCTTTTCGCGCCAGCGCATCCACGTCCGCGACCGCCACAAGGATTCTGACCCGCGCGCCCGCGAGCGGCTCAGCGACCGTGAGTTGGTCGAGGTCGCGGGAGTCGTCGTTGTCGATGGACGCCCACAGTCGATCGCGCAAGTCACGCGCCGCGTTAGTCTCGCCGGCCGGTTCGCGGATCGCCGCCAACTCTTGCTGCGCCGCCGGCGGGAAGTCCGGCTCCAGTCCGCGTTCTATCATGGCCCGGCGGGCGATTGCGGCCAGGGTGGCCCGGTCGCTGGACTGACGTTGGAAAGGTTGGCGAGTTTCGCCGGGCAGATTCTGCGGGTCGGAGTCAGTTGTTTTCATGGTTCAATTGCTTTTTTTCCCCGCGCCAGGCTCCAGCAACCGGCACGTCGAGCGCGCTATCATCAGCTCTTCGTCCGTGCGAATAACGCGAACCGTGGCCCGACTGCCATCCACGGAAATGACGTCCGCGGTCTTCGCATTACACGACTCGCTCATTTCAATGCCGAGGAAGCCCAATCCTTCACAGATGCGCGCGCGAATGGACGGACAATTCTCGCCAATACCGCCAGCGAAGACGAGCGTGTCCAATCCGCCCAGCACGGCGGCGAAGGAGCCAATCCATTTCTTCGCCTGATAACAAAACAAGGCGATGGCCTCCGCCGCGCGCGCGTCATCGGTCTCCCGCGCGAGCAACTCCCGCATGTCGGAGCTGATCTCCGAAACTCCGAGCAGGCCAGACTCGTGGTTCACCATCTGATGAAATTGCGTCGCGCTCATTTGCTCGGTGCGCGCCAAGTAGCTGACCAGCCCAGGGTCTAGATCGCCCGAGCGCGTGCTCATCACCAATCCCGCCGTCGGCGTGAAGCCCATGCTGGTGTCAATGCTCTTGCCGTCGCGCACGGCGGCCATGCTTGCGCCGCTTCCGAGATGCGCAAGGATCACTCGGCCAGTCCTTGCCGCCGGGTCGCCGAGACGCGCGAGTTCTTCCATCAGGTAGGCGTAGGACAGACCGTGGAAACCATAACGTTGAACTCCCTTTGTCTCGAAGCGTCGCGGGATGGGAAGCAGCTTGGCCATCCGCGGCGCGTCGCGGTGAAACGCCGTGTCGAAACAGGCCACCTGGGACAGATTCGGATGACGTTGGCGGAACATCTCCATGAGTTCGATCTCGCGGGGCAGATGTTCCGGGTCGTACGCGCTGATGCGACGCAACTCATCGAGCAATTCCGGCGTGACCCGCTCCGGCTCGGAATGGGTCATGCCATGCACCACCCGGTGTCCCACAGCTTCCACCGAAGCAAATGCGTCCTGCTCTTCAAGCCAGTCGATCAGGAAATGCGCCGCTGACTTGTTTTCAGGGACGGTTTGGATGTGGCCGCGGTGTCCATTCCCGGTCGAGTCGTTGAACGTCAGATTCGTCCCGCTCAGTCCGATGCGATCCATTCTCCCGTAAAGCCTTCGCTCCAGCCTCTCGCCAACTTGGTATAGAGCAAGCTTGATGCTCGACGAGCCGCCGTTGATGGTCAGCACGGAGCGCATGCGGTCGTTCATTCCAACGCCGCGCTGCGCCGCAGCCTCTGAGGGCGTGGGATGAATTCAGTTTTCATTTTTTACAACCCTCCCCTTTCTCCTGGTCCGAACAATACTCTGCGCCGCCTCGAGTGGTTCGCCTCCCACATTGTTGAAACAGACAATCCTGCGCCAACGGGAGCGGACGAGGCCGACGATGACGTCGAGAACGAACTTTCGGCCTGTGCGGTCCCGGAGGCACAGAATGGATTTGGGGAGAAACGAATTACTGGCGGACGATATGTTCACGGCGATGGGTGCAAGCTTTTGTGCTTTGGCAAAGTCTTGCCATTGGGAACAAGGGTGGCCGGAGTGGGATTCGACCGCAAGCTATGAAGTGTTCTTGGGAAGACTGGAGTTTCGGGCGTTCTGGCAAATCTGGCGGTGGCTGGTTCGATAAATGGACTGTTTTCCGATTGCGTGAGCGTGATTCTGCGTTGCCGGAGGCGCATGAAATCCATGCACGCGTGCGAGGCTACGTTCGGGAAGCAATCCCGCCTGGGCGCAGAATCTCGGAGTTGAATGTCTCCCCATGACCACAGCAGTGATGCTTGTCGGTGTTGCCAAAAGGAAAAGGGAGTGTTGGGTCATCCAAATACGCTCCACTCCATGATGTCAGCGGCGGAATCAAAGTGATGGAGAGTTGGCGATCTGAAATTCTGTCTTCTTCCGTTCTTCCTTTTCGCTTTCTTAGCGAGTGTGGCGCTTCGAGGCAATGCTCACGATGAGCCTGCCGCAGACCCGACGCAAATGTCGTTGTTGCGCGAAGTGCTTCATTTCGGACGTTTCTCCACAACGCAATCGATCTGGATTTCGGTTTGGCCCGCGTCGCGGGTCTGTCGGACAATCTTGATCCGGGGCGACTCGGGCGTCAGGGCGTTCACCAGATACACGCTGAGGTTGGTGAGATGCCGCGTGTGGAAGAAGAATCGATGCTCGCCCGCGCGGATCGGGTCAAAGTTCACTTCGGCTTGAATGCGAATAGTGCCCACCCCTGACTTCAATTCCTCCACCTGGGGCATCCTCGTATCGCGCGCCTTCACATCCCGACGGCGGCCATCGACCTCGAACCGAACACCGCGCAGCACGAGGTCCGAGTACGCCTCGGTCTCGGCGGTGGACACCGCCCCGTCGCGGTTCACATCAATCCATTCCAGGACCCTCGCCGCCACGTCCACGCCGGGCGTGAGGTCCATCTCGATGCCCACGTGATCCAAGCCCAGATCGAGGAGTGTCGCCTGCAAATACTCGTCGAGTCTATGGGCGCTCCCCGCCCAACTGACCGCCAGAAGCAACAGAAGGGCGACGCCGAACGCCCATGCCCGATGTCGGATGAACAGCGCTCCGCGGGCCTGACGGTCGCTCCTCACTTCAGCCACTTCTTCCCGTATTCGTTCGAGGGGTCGCGATACATCGTATGGATGTGCTGCGTCGCGTCGCCGCCCATTTTCTGCGGCGCGTATTCGATGAACACCGTCGGACCCTGGATCCGAAAATAGGCCGCGCTGCCGTTCTCCGTCGGACCGCTCCAGGCGAACCAGGTGTCCGCGACGCGCTTCTTGATCTCAGCCAGCTTCGCCGTCGCCGCCGCCTCGTGAACGATCCCTGTCCATTCGCTCGCGAGATCGAGCAGCATCGCCTGCTGCGGGGACGTGAGCGCGGAGCCTTTGATTCCTTCGGGCTCGATCATCTTCCCGTCCTGCCCCGGCGGAAGGGCGAGGTCGCGCATTTGATAGCCCAGGATCGCCTGCTTCTGCTGCGCTTCTGTCAACGCGTGAATCAGCATGAAAGCCTTGTCGTTCTCCTGCCCGAGGGGACGCACCGTCTTCCCCTCCAGCGTGAATCGGGCGGGTTGCGCGGCGGTGTGGCTCGGCGTGAGCGCGGTGTCCTCGCCAACGAACGTCAGGTTCAGCGCGAGGTGATGGCCTCCGAACTGCAACCGCCAGGGCTTGGCCGCCGACGGCTTGCCCAGGAACGCGATGTAGAACTCGTCGCGCCCGAAGACCAGGCGGCCACCGGGCCGGTTGTCTTTGCTCAGCGTCTCCTCCGCGGCGATGATCTCGACGACCTTCTGATACCCTCTCGGACTCAGCACGGCCGCGAGGAGCGACATCGCCGCCTCTCGCTGCGGCTTCGTGAGATCGCCCATCCGGGCGCCCTCCCGATGGTAAATGCCGGTCGGAAGATTCGACCATCGGGTCCGCTGCTTGTCGTCATCGAAGGCAAACACCGCCTTGGCGCGCTCCGCCTCGCTGAGCGTGGCAAGAAACGCCTCCGCCGCCGTGACGATCCTTGTCGACGAAGCCGTCGAAGCGGCGGATGGAGCCTGCGCGAAACCATTGCGCGGCGCGAAGAAGGAGGAAGCGAGAAGGCAGGCGAGGATTACCGGATTGAGTTGCACGCCCGTATTAACCACGAAGACGGGCCCTCCGTCATGCGGAAAACATCGGCCTTGCCTCGCCCCGAGCCCTCTGCTTGGGTTCGACCCATGCCTCTTACCCGTATGAAAACGATCCTCTCGCTCGCTGTGTTCCTGTGCATGACCTCGCTCGCAACGATGGCGCAACGCAACTTTGACGTCGTTCAGATCAAGACCACCGAGGTCGCCGGCAACATCCACATGCTGGAGGGCTCGGGCGGCAACATCGCGGTGTCCGTCGGGCTGGACGGCGCGCTGATGGTGGACACGCAGTTCGCGCCGCTGGGCGGGAAGATCGCCGCCGCCATTGAGGCGCTGGGACACGGCCAGCCGAAGTTCGTGATCAACACCCATTCGCATGGCGATCACACCGGAGGCAACGCGCGCTTTGGAACCAACGCGAGCATCGTCGCGCACCACAACGTTCGCGTCCGGCTCAGCGCCCAAAGCGGCACGGAGAAGGCCGCGCTGCCGAAGGTCACCTATGGAGACGCGATGTCGATGCACTTCAACGGCGAGGAGATCCGGCTGATCCACATCGGACCCGGCCACACCGACGGCGACACGATCATCCACTTCACGCAATCCGGGGTGTTCCACCTGGGCGACCTGTTCTTCAACGGCAAGTTCCCCTTCGTCGACCAAGGCAGCGGCGGATCCGTGGAGGGCGAAATGAAGAACGTCCAGGCCGCGCTCAAGCTGATCCCCGAGAACGCCAAAATCATTCCGGGACACGGTCCTCTCGCCACGCGGGCCGACTTGGTTCGATTCGAGGGCATGCTCACGGAGACGGTGGGCGTCGTCCGGTCCGCGATCAAGGAAGGCAAAACTCTGGCGGACGTTCAGACAGCCGGGCTTGATGAGAAATGGAAGGATTGGGGCACTGGTTTCATCAATACGCGCCGGTGGTTGGAGATCGTCTACAACAACCTGACTCAGAAGTAGAGGGTCTCGAACTCGCGCGGGCGCGGCGGCAAGTTCGAATGGACCCCAGAGGGGAGTTTTTCGAGCTTATGGGGAGACCCGGGCCAAAATAGGAGAAACCCTGGGCAATGGAGGTGTGGGCGGCGGGCGGTAAAGGCCCGAGGGTGGGGGCATGAAGCCACGCCTCCTCCGCATATGAACGCCGCAAGAAAAAGCACCGTCCTCTCAAGAGTCATTATGCCAGCCCTGACTTCCGGGTCGAACGCCGCGAACCCATCCGCCTCGCAACGATCGGCGAAGAGAAAAGGGCTCGGGGTCTCCACGATCCTCCTCCCCGTCGACTTCTCGCCCGCGTCCCGGCAGGCCCTGGATGAAGGCGTTCGATTCGCGCGCATGTTTCGCGCGCGCCTGATCCTCCTCTACGTGCTGGAGCCGATCCCCATGCCCGACTTCGCCAACGCGTTCCCGCTCGTGATGGAGAACGAAACGGTCATGAAATCCTGCAAGAAGCGTCTGGAACAGCTGGCGACGAAGGCGGGCGTCAGCCCGCGGCTGATCGAGAGAACCTTGGTCAGGGAAGGCCAGCCCTACATCGAGATCACCGACGCCGCTCGAACGCTGCGGGCCGACCTCATCATCATTCCGACGCATGGCTACACCGGCCTGAAGCACGCGTTCCTCGGCAGCACCGCCGAGCGCGTCGTCCGCCACGCCACCTGTCCCGTGCTGGTGATCCGCTCCCGGAACAAAGCCTAGGACCGAGGACATCCCTGACAGCCGCCAGTCGCAGGCTCGCATAAAGGCCGCGGCTGGCCCTCGAAAGCGCGCAATCCACGCCGAGCCTCGGCGCGCCCGCATGCTTCTATTGCGGCGACACGCGTCCTCGACGCGCGCACCGAGGATCCGTGGGGAGTCGGCGCGGCTCGATGTCCGGGAAGGAAGAAAGGAATTCCATTTCTCCACGGGCCGACGCTACCCTCCGTTCGCTGAGCCAGATCATCGAGATTACTTGAGCGACCAACAAACCACACTCCATCAGATGAGTTTCGAATGAGCACGAGGCGATCCCCCAGTTCGAAGGCGACGCAACGGATGAGGCGGCGCCCGCGGTTCGCGCGCGGCGGGAGGTTCCAGGCGGGCTTGGTGTTGCTCTTCGCCCTGACAATCGCCTTCGCCCTCCCAGCGTCGGCGGCCAAGACCCCGACGCTGGACTTCGACTGGAGCATGCCGGACCGATTCGGGCTCGACGAGAACGGGGACGGGTTGATCGATTACTTCAACACGGTGGACAGAATCGCCCCGAAGGAGTGGATCGTGGATTTTGTCATCACGAGCGCTCCGCTCGACGCGAACGGCTTTGATGTCTACGTCGACGGGGTCCTCAGGCTGAGCACGAAGAGCGTCCGATTCTCTCTGTCCTTCCCGTACGAGGACGCCTACGAGGTGCGCGTCGCGACGCAGGCCGTTCCGGCCTCGAGAATGAGCGCGATCCACGAGGTGATCGTGCAGGACTGGCTGATCGTTGGGGTGGGAGATTCGTATGCGTCGGGCGAAGGGAACCCGGACATCCCGATCGCAGGGCATCTCTTCGACGACTACAACCGCGTCAGCCAGAATCTGCGGACTTTCCGCAATCAACTCGCGAACGCCATTCAAGTCGCGACCGCAAGGCAGAGCGACCTGGCCGCCGTCATGGCGCAGACCGCCAAGGCGCGCGCCGCGAAGCAGGCCTACGACGCGGCTGTCGCCTTCCAGCACGCGCATTGCGACAAGCAGAGCTGCGTCACCGATCCCATCTTTCATAAGACCGTTTGCGTTCCCGCCCCGGACCTCGATTGCCCGGGCGCGGTGGCCAACTCGGCCGCGAAGCTCGCGGACCTGTTCGCTCAAATGGTCTTGCTGGGCCTGGAGAAAACGCTCAGCGACATTGAAGGCAGGCTCGCCCAGCTGGAATCCGCCGCACGGCTCGCCCTTCAGAGCGCCACGACGCTGGTTTCCAGCCTTCAATCGATCGTGGCTCAAACGGAGTCCGACCTCGCGAACATCCGGAGCCAGGCCAAGCCGGTCTGGCAGAATGCGGACGCCCATCGATCGGCCTGGTCCGGACAGGCGCAAGCGGCATTGCGACTGGAGCAGGCGGATCGCAGGACCTCCGTGACCTTTGTTCACCTGGCGGTCAGCGGATCCGTGATTGCCGACGTGATTCAACAACTGGGGCAGTTGAACGTCGGGGGCCGTGAGATCGATGCCTTGATCGTCTCCGGTGGAGGAAACGACGCGCGATTCGGCCCTATCATCGAATCTTTGATCAAGTTCCGACGCTCCGACCAGGCCGGTCCTGCGCAGATTGACGCGCCGGGAGAAGGGGCGGCGAAACTGAGCGCCGCCTGCGACGCCCTGCCCCTCCTCGGAGACTGCGGCATTCCCGCGTTCCTCGGAGACATCACGCAAAGCGCGGGGACGATGTTCGCTGCCGCGCTGCCCAATCTGCCCTCGCGCTATAAAAGGCTGGACGATCGCCTGCAGAACCTTGCGGGATTCGGCGTCGCTGACATCCTGGACATCGCCTCGCTCGCGACGCGTCTGGCGCGCGATCAAACCCTCCCGGCGGCCGAACTCCGACATCAGCTATCCGCCGCGATGGTGAGCGAGTTGACGGCGTATGTTCAGGCCGGAACGCCCGCGGCAAGGGCCGCGAAAACGCGCTCCGATCTCGCCATCGAACTGCAGAGGATCGTCAATGGACCCGCCGCCCTCTTCGACGCCGCCGGGCTGCGCAGCCCTGTCTTCCTGGCGAGCGACGTCGCTTTGGCTCTCTCCCATCCGGTCGGAAGCTCTTTGCAGCGCCTGAACCATGCGCTGCTGTCCGAGGCCTTTCCCCTGGATATCCGCAGCCCGGCGCGTCCGATCACCCTTTCGACCAGGGTCTATATCACGGAGTACCCCGACGCGAGCCGCGACGACAACGGCCAGCCCTGCCAGGCCTCGCCCTTCCTGCCCGGCGTCGAAACGCCCGAGTGGGCCTGGGTGGCGGGCACGATGATTCCGCAGCTCAACGCGGCGGTCCGCGCCGGCGCGGCGACCGAAGGCTGGCGATTCGTGACCGGGATCTACGCGAGCTTCCATGCTCATGGCGTATGCGCTTCCGACTCGTGGTTCAACAGCCCTGTCGACACCCTCACTCATCAAGGCGACATCTTCGGACTCGCGCACCCGAACCGCTCAGGCCACCAGGCCTACGCGACCGCGATCTTCACCGCGCTCCAGGCGGACCTGTACTCCGGGGGACTGCCGCGTCCCCCGCGCCCGGTGGCGATTGATCTGCCTCCTCCCGCGTTGAAGGCCGGGCTCGTTCACTTTCCCATCCCGACAGTGCTCGGTCGGCGCTACTTCCTGCGGCAGAAACCGAATTTGAGCTCTGCGGCATGGGCCACCGTGACATCCCTCACCGGCGACGGAGAGGATCAGATCCTTACCGATCCCCATCCCTTATCCCGCTCGGCGTTTTACCAGGTGGTGGCCGAGTAATGGGGGAAAGGCGGGCCGCGGCGGGTTTGGAGTTGCGTCATTCCGCGGCTGAGCTCACGCGGCGGACCTTTCCGCTTGGAACTCGCGGGCCAGCACGATCCGAGCGCGTTGAACGGCAACGTTGGCGTTTTGCGGAATGAGTCCTCCGCGTCGAAGGGGCGAACCGCGACCTCAAAGAGATTTCAGCAGCTCTTCGAGCCGGTCGAGCTCAACGCCGGGCGGGGAATGGTCCAGAAGCCATTGGATGTCCTCCTTGGCGCCGGCGGCGTCGTTCAGCTGAGCCCGGAGGCGCGCGCGCTCGAGCCGGTCGGCGGGAGCGGTGGGTTGGAGAGCGATCAGCAGGTCGAGGTATCTCAACGCATCGCCCGATGCCTCTTCGTCGTGCGCGCCCTTCAGCAGATTCCGGATCATGCGAACGACAATGTCCCGCTTCCTCGGCGCTTCCAACAGCTCGCTCCTCACGGTCCCTTCCGACAATCGGCCCACCACGAGGTCCGCCTCGGCGTGCGTCAGCTCGCGCCCGCCCTCGAAGACATCGATCACCTGGTCGGGCGTGTTCTTGCCCTTGTAGAGCACCATGAAGTGCCCCGGCAAGGGATGTCCGCGAAGCTCCGACAACCCGATGCGGTGTCCGAGTTCCATGAACAGGATGGAGAGCGTGATCGGAATCCCTTCGCGCTGCTCCACAACAAGGTTCAGATAGCTGTTCGCCTTGTCGTAGTAATCATGCCGGCTCCCATGGAATCCCTGCTCCTTGTAGAAATAATCCTTCAGCGCCTTGAGACGCCCGCGCTCATCGGCGTCCGACGGCAGCTTGGACGCGATGTCCGCTCCCATGCGATCGATGTGTTTGCGGTAGGCGTCGATGTTCAGGTCCGCGTCGTCGTAGAGGGCCACGAGCAAGGCCGCGCGCACCAGGTCGATCTCCTGCTCCCCCGCGGTCAGGAGTTGCTTCAGCTCGTCCTCGACGCGTCGGGCGTGGGAGAGGCGACCGATGCGCCGCAGCTCCGCGGCATCGCGTTCAAGCTGCGCGGCCCGGCTGTCGAGGTAGCGAGTCGCGGCGGCGTCATGGGCGCGAACCCGCTCGGTGATCTGCTTCTCGAGCGACCGGCTGGGCGCGTCCAGGTAAGTCTGCAGCTCGGATATGAACCCCTCGGGGGGATCGACGGCTTTCTCCTCCCCTGCTCCTGTTGTCGAGAATCCTTTGAACTCGGCCTTGGTGTCCCTGAACTTGCACAGGCCGACACGTTCGCCGGCGAACTGATGGTCGGCGGAGGAGAACACCAGATTATCGTTCACAAAGCAGCGAATCTGTTCCTTCTCGACGCGAACACGCAAACGATTCCACTCCCCTTTCCGATAGTGCGGGCTCTGCTTCTGCTCCAGGATCGTCCACGAAAACACGTTCGCCCCGTCGAAGCGCGTGAGCCGCAGCTGTCCTCCCGTGGGATAAAACCCGTAGTGCTTCAATCCGCCGTCCGACGCGAACACAAGACCGGCGGCGCCTGACTCCTCCTCCATCTTCACCGTCGCCGAGACCTCGAAGGGAACCTGGGGAGGCGCTCGACGCGACAGGCAGAGCGATCGGCCTCCGAAGCCATCGCCCAGTCCCTCGACGCTGATGCGATCCACGCGCTGCCGCCATCGGGCGCCGAGAGCGGCCTCCCATTCGACGGCGTCCAGGGCGCCCATGTTGAGCCAGCGGTCGATGGACACCGGATTCGGACGCTCGATCAAAAGCTTGAGCGCGTTGACCGGCACGGCGAAGCCGAGGTTCGCGGTCATGACGGACTTCAAGGCCATCACGCCCTGGACCTGCCCCTTGAAATCGAGCAACGGTCCGCCGCTGTTCCCGGGCTCAATGGGGATCGCGACCTGGATCATGTCGACGCCCTCCACCTCGCGTCGCGCCGAAATCACGCCGCGAACAACGCTATGCTTCAGCCCCATCGGATTACCCAGAGCGAGCGCCTCGTCCCCGGGGCGCAAGGACTCGGAATCGCCGAGCGGCAACGCCGGCGGGATGGCGCCTCGGACCCGGAGCAGCGCGAGGTCGAAGTGACGATCCCAGGCGACGATCTCCACGACCTCCAGCTTCGCGCCATCGGAGGTCTGAACGAGCATCGGGCGCCCTTCGCTGATGACATGGAGGCTGGTGGCGACGAGCCCATTGGTGTTGACGACAAAGCCCGCGCCCACGCCATCGGACTTTCCCTCGCGTCCGAAATGGGAGATCACGACAAGCGAGCTGAGAGCGCTCTGCGCGACGCGATTGGCGAGGTCTCGATCGACCGGAGCGGGCTCGGGTTTCCTCGGCGGGGCGGTCGGCTTGGGCTTCGCGCGGGAAGGTTCGGCGGCTTCCGCGGTGGCGGCGCAATGCGCAAGGAGAAGCAGAAGTCCGGCAACGGAAACACATCTCAGCGGCGCGCGCATCACGAGTCAGACGTTACGCCCGACACTCCGCCTGTCGGCAAGACAAAAGCCGAACCGCGCCGCTCAGAAGAGGAGCTGCGCGCGAGCGATCAGCCGGCCCTGGTTGTCCTTGGCGCCGGTGGAATTCCCGAGGTGATAATCGAGCTGCAGCTTCAGGTCATGGTCCTTGATGAAGTAGTTCAGGCCGAACACCCATTCATCGCTGCTGTTGCCGCGCAAGTCCACATTCGGATCGAGCGTTTCATAGCGGATGGCCGGCTGGAGCTTCTTCGGGATCACGAAAGCCGCGGCGGTGACCTGGAATCCCTCCGCGTTGATTCGCTTGAAAGGAAGCGCGTTCGCCGGCTTGAAGAACCCGTGGAAATACTCGCCCATGAAATCGAGGGGCCCGAGCTTGAACTGCGAGTCCACGGCCCAGACGCGTCGATCGCCCACGAAGATGTCGTCGATGGCGCCGCCCGGAACGGAGTCAAACTTGAAGTCCGGCAGGGAAATCGCGCCTGCGAGGGAGTCGCGGCTGGCGTATCCGTCGACAGCCACGGACCACTGGCTATCCCATTTGCCGACCTTCCCCTTCCAGGGCACCCCGGTGAGGCGCGCGGTGTAGGTGAACTTTTCGTTGTCGTTGAAGCCGTTGTTGGACGCCGGGCCGTTGAACGCGCCCACCATGTAGCCGAGGCGCTTGTTGTAGAAGTCGCCCACCACCGCCACGCCCACTTGACGGCCGATCGTGAACCGGTCGCTCACCAGAGATCGCTCGGCGAAGGGCAGAACGGAGTCCGAAACCAGCTGCTCGTGCCCAAAGGTTGTCTTGAACTGCCCCAGCTTCACGTTCGCGAAATCGTATCGTGTCCAGGCGATATAGGTGTCGGTCGCTAGCGCCTTGTAGCTCGCGTTGTTCTTGAGATTGGCGTTCCCGAATTCGCCTTCGAGCTTCCAGCTGAAGCTTTCCAGAAAGCTGCCCGCCGCATAGAGCCGCGCGCGGCGAACGAGGAAGCGGTCGGCGTTGCTGAACCGGGTGTCCGGGGTGTTGCCGGCCTCGTACTGGGCCTGGAGCATGCCGCCGAGCTGAATCTTGTTCTCCTTGCCAGCGCCCTTCACGATCGCCGGACCCGTTCCGCCCAAACCTTCCGCCTGGAGCCTCGCCTTCAGCGATGTGTTTTCCTTCTGGAGAGCGTCGAGTTGGAGCTCAATATTCTTGAGCCGCTGTTCCGTCGCTGCGTCAGCCCCCATGAGAGCGAACGATCCGAGAAGCGCGAGGGCCGTGATAGGATTCACCAACCACTGAAGCTTTGTGGGAGCTTTCAGGCCATCGATTGAGGCACGGCTGTTTGTCTGTCTCATGTGATGCCTATCGTCCAAGCAAGGATTGGCTTAAGGCAAGACGTAAATCTGGAAGAGCTCGGGGAAAGAGGGTTTCAGGGAATCAGAGGAAGCGAGGACGACTGTCCCTGGGGATTTGGGCCGCGCCCAATGGAACGCAACCATTGCCCCTCCCGCGGGTTGAACACAAATGCGCCGTGGAAAAGTGCGTGCTCCGCAGGGGGCGCCTTGCTAGCGTCGCCGCGATTCCGCTCATGCGAACCATATTGATCCAGCCACTACGAAGCCTGAAATCGACGCTTTTCCTCGCCCTGAGCCTCTGGGCGCTGCCCGGATTGGGCGCGGTGAAGGACACGGCTTACCTCCAGGACAGCTCCGTGAGATTCCAGCTCGCGCCGGAACTGTCGGGCGCGCAGCTCCGGAAAATGGTGATCGATCGGGACGGCGTGGTGTTCGTGCTCACCGACAAGGGCGTCGCGCGCCTCTTCGAAAACACCCTCGCGCTGGACAGAAGCTTCCGCCCCTTGGCCGCGCTGAAGCCCCGGGACCTGACCGAGTATCAGGGCGACGCCTATTATCTGTTCGAGGATCACTATCTGTCCAACGGCTCGGCGGGCGAGCCTTACACCAAGCTGCCCTCCGCCCCCTACGAAAGCCTGGCGATCGCCGAGCAGAACACCGCCCTGCTGTTGAACCAGGGCAAGCTGCTGCGGTGGTTTCAAGGCAAGGGCACGCTGGTCCAGGGGATCCCGGGCGCCGTGCTGCCGAGTTTCCAGCCCTATAGGAACGAGTTCTTCGTGGCCTCAGGCGTGGAGGTCTATCGTGTGTTCGGAGTGCAGGCGAAGCTCTTCGCCAAGTCGCCGCACGCGATCACTTGCATGACCCTGAGGGGCGTCGAACTGCTGCTGGGCACCACCAATGGCTTCCTGGGCATCAACGTCAACGATGGGAAAACCAACACGCTGCTCCAAACCAAGCTCCCGAGCCCGCGCATCAGCTCGCTCTTCTACGACGGCGTGGCGGACCTCTGGGCCGGTTCGGATCGCGGCGTCTTCAAGATCACCAAGAGCGGCCAGATCTCCTACTACGCCTCGCGCCGCTGGCTCGACAACGATCAGGTGATCGATGTGGAGCGGTCCCCCGATGGACAGGTCTACGCGCTCACGCCGACCGGCCTGAACCAAATCCATTTCGCGCCAATGACGCTTCAGGAGAAGGCCGCCGTCTACGACCGGAAGATCCGCCAGCGCCACAACCGATACGGATTCGCGGCCGAGCTGCGCCTGTCGAAGCCCGGCGACATCACGAGCGCCGAGATGGTGGACACCGACAACGACGGGACCTGGAGCAATTACTATATGGCGAGCCAGGCCTTCCGGTTCGCCGTCACAGGAGAATCCGAGGCCCGCACCAACGCTTGGCGCACCTTCCAGGCCATGGAGCGCCTTGAAAAGCTTCCGGCGCTCAAGGGATTCCCCGCGCGCACTTTTGAGAGAACAGGATTCAAGGTGTCCGATCCCGATCGCTGGCGCCCCTCCAAGGACCCCGAATGGGAGTGGAAAGGCCACACCAGCAGCGATGAGATCGCGGCCCACACGTTTGGCTGCACGGTGATGTACGAGGCCGCGGCGCGCAACCCGACGGAGCGCGACCGCATCGCCCACTTCTACCAAAAGATCGTGGACCACATTCTTCTGCACAACTGGTATCTGGTGGACTCCGACGGCAAGCCCACGCTCTGGGGCCGATGGCATCCCGACTATGTGAACTGGTTTCCGGAGACCATCGGCGACCGGCGCCTCAACAGCGCGGAGATCCTCGCGAGCCTGCAGCTCGCCTTCAAGATGACAGGCAGGGAGGAGTACAAGAGGAAGGCCTACGAGCTGATCGACAAGTACGGCTATCTCACGAACGTCCTGATCAGCGCCACTAACACCGCTCCGACCGAAGGGTTCATCCACCAGGGCGTGAACATGGGCGACCAGTGGAACCACTCGGACGATCTCCTCTCCTTCATCACGTATTTCGTTCTGCATCGAACAGCGTTCTCCGAGGATCTGCGGAAGCAGTATGTGGAGACGATCCGGGAGCACTGGGAGATCGAGCGATACGAGAGGAACCCGCTGTGGAACTTCATCTACGCGACGACGGCCCCCCGGGACTACGATCCCGAAGGCGCCATCTGGACGCTGCGCAAATTCCCGCTCGACCTCATCAGCTGGGACGTGCGCAACAGCCAACGGGGGGACGTCACCAAGCTTCCCAAGAATTTCCGGGGAATGCAGCTCAAGGAGCTGCTGCCTCCCAGCGAGAGGGTCATCACGCGATGGAACTCCCATCCGTTCGTGCTGGATGGAGGCGACGGTGGCCGGACCGAGCTGGCGGGCGATGAGTTTCTGCTTCCGTACTGGATGGGACGCTTCCTGAAAATCATCCGCTAGCCATGCCGAATCCGAATCGCCCCCCAAAAGACATCCACAGCGAGGCTTTCCTGCGCGAGCTCATGCGCCGACAGCTGCGCCTGTCCGCGGCCTGCGGCGCGACCTTCCTGCTCGCGCTGCTCGCGCTGCCCTTGCTCAACTACTGGTTTCCGGAGTTCATGAGCCGGCGCGTCGCGGGATTCACGCTCAGCTGGTTGATCCTGGGGGTGGTGTTCTTTCCCTTCGTATGGCTCATCGCCTGGACGTTCATCCGCCAGTCGATCAGCCTGGAAGACGCCGAGGTCCGGGAGGCGCTTGAGGGCGACGCGGCGCCCGATTCCCGTCGATCCGACTAGCCCTTCCATCGCGTTCGATCCCCGCATGAACCCGCCACCTCTCCCGCCCCATGCCTGACATCTGGATTCTCTCCTTCAGCGCCGTGATGGTGCTGGTCACCATCCTGATGGGGGTCTGGTCCGCCAGAAAATCGACCACGGCGTCGGACTTCTTTGTCGCGGGACGCTCCGTGTCCGTTGGGTGGAACGCGTCCGCCATCTCCGGCGAGTACCTCAGCGCCGCCTCGTTCATGGGCATCGCCGGAATGGTCATGAGCTCCGGCTACGACGCCCTCTGGTATCCGGTGTGCTACGCGTGCGGCTATCTCTTCCTCCTGCTGTTCATCGCGGGGCCCCTGCGCCGCTTCGGCGCCTACACGATTCCCGACTTCGCGGAAGGACGCTACGACTCGCCGCTGTTCAGGAAGATCGCCGTCATCTTCGTGCTCTTCATCGGGTTCTTCTACACCATGCCCCAGATGAAAGGCGCGGGCACAACCCTCGCCTACATCTTCAAGGATGTCTCGTTCTTCGGGCACGCCGGGCTTCCCTATTGGGTCGGAGTGGCGCTGGTGGGCATGGTGATCACCCTGAATGTCGCGCTCGGCGGAATGAAGGGGATCACCCTGGTGCAGGCTTTTCAATACTGGGCGAAGATGTTCGCCATCGCCGCTCCCGTGTTCGTGCTGATGGCGGTGCACGGACATTACGGGAGCCAGCTCGGAGCGATCGGCTCATCCGTCCCCGGGGCCTCGGCTGTGGCCGCCATCCAGCGCGGGGCGCTGCCGGAAAAGGCGCCGAGGGACGATGTTTGGCTCGCGCCATTCGGTCCCCTCACCACGAAGGCGGTCCAGGCCGCGACCGCCTCAATGCAGCCGGAGGAGAAGAAGGCGTATCTGGACCGGCATCAGCGGCCGTACTCCCTGCTCTACACTTACTCCCTGATCATCGCGCTCGTCTGCGGCACAGCGGGACTCCCGCATATCCTCGTGCGCTTCTACACCAACCCGGACGGCGCGGCGGCGAAGCGCACGACGATGTGGGTGATGATCCTGATCGGCGTGTTCTATGTCTTCCCGCCGGTGATCGGGGTGATCGGACGGAATCTCATGCCCTCGCTCTACAGCGGAGCGGGCGTGAACGGCACCGACGGCATCGTGCTGAAGCTGCCCACGCAGCTCGGCGGGACGCATGGGCCGCTGGGGTCGATCCTCAGCGGAATCGCCTGCGCGGGGGCGTTCGCCGCGTTCATGAGCACTTTCAGCGGGCTCCTCGTGTCGATGACGGGCGCGCTCGCCCACGACGTCTACGGCCGCATGCTCCGTCCGAAGAGCACGCCCGCGCAAAGGATGTCAATGTTCCGCATCGCGGCGGCGCTGATCGGCTGCGTCGCGATCCTGCTCGGCACTCTGGTGGAGAACTTCGAGATCAATTTCATGGTCGGCCAGGCCTTCGCGATCGCGGCCGCGAGCTACTTCCCCCTGCTGTTCATGAGCGTCTGGTGGCGGGGCATGACCATGCCAGGCGCGGCCGCGGGCATGTTGACCGGCGGATTGCTGGCGCTGCTGGGGATCTCGCTGACCAGCTGGACCACGTTCATCACGGCGCAGGCGGCGAAGTTCCAGTCCCTGAAGATGGCGGAGCCCGGATGGTTCCAGGCGGCCAAATCCATCTCGCTCTCCGACTTCTGGGCGCATCATCCGCTGCTCAGGATTCTCTGCGAGCAGCCGGCGATATGGACTGTGCCCGTCGCGATCCTGCTCATGATCGTCGTCAGCCGGATGACCGCCGGACGCGTCCCCTCCGACGTCCGCATGAAGATGCTCGTCCTCCACGCGCCAGAGAAGCTCGGCCTCAAGCAGGAGTACATCCAGGAGCACTCCATCGGACACTGACCGTTGCGGCCGCCCGCGCTGTGTTCGCTTGTCATTGTGGCGCAGGCCGCGGCTTTTGGTTGCCCTCGGGGGCGCTCGGCGGTAGTGAGTAGCGCTCGTTTACCATGCGATACTCCGCCATCAACCCCGAGCTGTTCATCGAGAACCGCAGACGCCTGACCGAGCTCCTGCTCCCGAACTCGCTCGCCGTCGTCAACGCCAACGACATCCTGCCCACCAACGCCGACGGCACGTTTCGTTTGTGGCAGAACTCAGACCTCTTTCACCTCACCGGCGTCAACCAGGAGGAGTCGATCCTGCTCCTTTACCCCGGGGCCCACGATCCCCGGCATCGCGAGATGCTCTTCCTGCGCGAAACCAGCGAGCTCATCGCGATCTGGGAGGGCCGCAAGCTGACGAGAGAGGAGGCGCGAAAGGCGACGGGGATCGAGAATATCCACTGGATCTCCGATTTTCCCGCGCTGTTCCATCGACTGATGTGCGAGTGCGATCACGCCTACCTGAACTCGAACGAGCACAAGCGCGCGGCCGTGGAGGTCGAAACGCGGGACGCCCGCTTTGTCCGCGAGACCCAGGCCGGCTATCCCCTGCACTCCTATCAGCGTCTTGCGCGGCTGACGCATCAGATCCGTGTTCAAAAATCGCCCCTGGAGGTGGAGCTCATGCGTAAGGCCTGCCGGCTGACCGGGAGGGGGTTTCGGCGCGCCCTCCGTTTCATCAAGCCGGGCGTGAACGAAATGGAAATCGAGGCCGAGTTCGCCCACGAGTTCATCCGCGGCGGCGGCGGATTCTCGTATTCGCCGATCATCGGGAGCGGCGCGAACGCCTGCGTGCTCCACTATCTCGACAACGACCAGGCCTGCCGCGACGGCGACATCGTCCTCATTGACGTCGGAGCCAGCTACGCGAACTACCACTCGGACATGACGCGCACCGTCCCGGTCAACGGGCGCTTCACTCCGCGCCAGCGCAAGGTTTACAACGCCGTGCTTCGCATACTCCGCGCCGTCAGCCGGCTCGCGGTTCCCGGCAAGCTGCCGAGCGACTGGCAGAAGGAGGCCGAGCGGCTCACGGAAGAAGAACTGCTCAAGCTCGGGCTTCTCCGGCGCTCCGACGTGAAGAAACAGGACCCGTTGAAGCCGGCGTTCCGCAAATACTTCATGCACGGCGTGGGGCATCCTCTCGGCCTGGACGTGCACGACGTCGGCCTCACGACGGAGCCGATGCGCGCGGGTTGGGTGATGACTGTGGAGCCCGCGATCTATGTTCGCGAGGAAGGCTTCGCTGTTCGCCTGGAGAACAACATTCTGGTGCGGGAAGGCGGCAACGCGGACCTGATGGAGGACATTCCGATCGAGGCGGACGAGATCGAAGAGCTCATGGCGAGACGCAAGAACCGCCCCTGATGGGCGGCGCTAAATTTCGCTCAAGGCGTTCTCGTTGGGTTTGTAGCCAAAAACGAACAGCGTTCGGCCGAGGAGCATTCGAGGGTGGTTCATTGCGCGGACGAGGGGAGCGTTCGCGTCGTCGATGGTCTCATACCGGTTCACTTCGCGGCGCCACGCCAGCCACGCGCAGATCCGCAGGACGGGATACAGCAGAACGAACGGGAGCACCCCGCTTCTCTGGATCTTGTCGGTCCGCCAGCCCACGGAGTTGAACCCGGCGTCCATCATCGAGTGCATGAGGTAGAAGCTCGACACGGGATTGATGTGTCCGCCCGTGGAATTCAGCGCGCTGTTGCGCACAGGCAGGGGGCCGAAGAGATTCCAGAATCCGAAGGTGAGAAAGCGAAGACGCGATTTCAGGTTCAGGATGTTGGGCGTGCTGAGGATCGCGAGTCCGCCGGGGCGCAGCACGCGATGGATCTCGCGGAGGGTTTCGCGATAATGTTCGAGATGCTCCACCACCTCGGTGGCCGTCACGACATCGAAGTGACCGTCCGGATAGGGGAGCCCCTCCTCGTTCAGGTTGGCGATCTCGACCTTCTGCGCCGGCGCCTTCATGAGCTTGTCGGTGTAGTCGCAGACCCGAGTCTCCACGCCGAACTCCTTGCGGAACATCTCGACCAACTGCCCCGCCCCGGCGCCGATATCCAGGTGTCGCATGCCCCGCGCTCGGGCGCAATGAGGCCGCGCCAGCTCAACCGTCGTTCCGTAGATCAGCGGAGTGCCCATGGTGGTGGTGGTGGTGGTGGTGAATCGGGTCGCATCATCGGTTCATCCGCTTTTGGGCGGCTTCGAGAATGCGACGTTCCTCGGCCGTCAGGCTGTGGATGCCCTGGGCGGAGATCTTCTCCAAGATCGGATCGATCTCTCGCGAGATGAAATCGCCGCCGCCGGGCGGGGCAGCTGCCGCTGGCGGAGCGGCGGTTCGCCGGACGCCGCCCCCGCCTGTCCGCGCCCGAATCCAGCGTCGACAGGCCTCGATCCACTCGGACCCGGGGAGCCCGTAGCGCATGAATGCGAGCCCCGCCACCAGTCCGCCCAGGTGGGCGGTGTGCGCCACCCCCGTGACATTTTCTGGCACAAGGGTGAAAAACAGGGAAAGGCCCAAAGTCCCGATCAGGGCATAGCGCGCCCGGATGGGAATGAAGTAGAGCAGCAAGGTGCCGTCAGGCTCCATGATGCAGCAGGCGGCCAGCAATCCCATGGTGCCAGCGGAGGCGCCCACCACAGGTCCGGACCAGCGGTCCATAAAACCGCCGGCCACAGCGTGCGCAATCCCGCCGGCGATCCCGGAGAGCAAAAAGAATGCGTAGAGCCCGTTCCGACCGAAGAGATTCTCAACCCATTTCCCAAAGCTCCAAAGCGCCAGAAGATTGAAGAGGATATGCCCCGGGCCGCCGTGGAGGAACTGATAGGTGACGAGTTGCCAGACTTCAAAGTGGCGGATTCCGTCGGTGGACAAAGCCAGGTGGTTATCGATGAACCGGCTCCAGCCGGAGTAGTAGCCGGCGATCTGGAGCGCGTAACACGCCCCCAGAACGAACATGAGAATGGTGGTGGCCGAGAATCGGTGTTGCGGACCTTCGTCCCGCATGTATGAGCGATCGTCGAGCATCGGATGGAGAACCTACGAGCCGGGGACTCCCCTCGCAACGCCCTTTTTCCCGCCGCGGCGTTTCTCATTTCGTGGCGGGGACTCCGAATCGAGAACCGGTCGGGAGGCCTCGGCGCATGCCGTGCGCGCTCCAAGAAGGATTGCCGCTTCGCTCTCGACACCCTGGGCGATCGAGCGCAAAACTTGGGGACAAGTCCATGAAGGTGCGCGTTCCCACAGTCACGTTTGACGCTCCTCGCTCCTTCCCACCGAGAGGGCTTCGTCACGCGGCTCGCGCCTTCTCCCTGCTCGAGATGCTTCTCACCCTCGTGATCGTGCTCATTCTCGTGAGCATCATGTTCAGCCGGAGTTCCAAGACCTTCCAGCGCGATCAGAAGGAAGCGTGCCGCCATCAGCTCGAGACGCTGTCCGTCTCGCTCCAGATCTACGCCAACGATCATGAAGGCGGTTTCCCGGTTCAGAAGGACGCCCTGACCTCCGAACCCGCGCTGGCGCTCCTCATGCCACGGTACCTGAGCACGACTCAGCCGTTCGTTTGTCCCGGAACCAAGCGCGACTCGCTCGCGGAAGGAGCCGCCCTCCATCGGGAGGCGATCAGCTACGCCTACTACATGGGCCGAAGGCTCGACGCGCCCCAGCTCCCTCTGGCCAGCGACGCCCAAGTCGACGCCAGCGAGAAAATCATCGGCGACAAAGTGTTCTCACCCGACGGCAAAGGCCCCGGAAGCAACCACCATCAGTTCGGCGGCAACGTGCTCTTCGTCGATGGCCATGCGCAGGAGCTCGGCACGAACACGAGTATTGCCCTGCCCCTGGGCCCTGGGGTTAGATTATTGAATCCCAAGCAATGAACTCGCAACCGGAGGCCTAACATGAAAGTCCAGTGTCCCTGCGGGACGAAACTCAGCTTTGACATCACGCCCGACGCCGCGAGACAGGCGATTGTTGTTCGATGTCCCGTCTGCAACACGGACCTCTCCGCCGTGGTCGCCCCGTTCGTTCAGCAGGCGCTTGCGGAGATGTCCGTCCCGAGGGCGCCCGCGCCGGTCGCAGCTCCTCGCGTCCATGTCCAGCCCACGACTCCCTCCGTCGCCTTGCCACCGACGCCCGTCGCCGCCCCTGTCGCCCCCCCTATCGCCGCCGCGTCGATCGAAGTTCCAGGCGGGCCGGTCTGCGCCCGGCACGTGGGCGAGATCGCCCAGGAGAAATGCCGCGTGTGCCAGAAGCCCATCTGCCCGCGATGCATGGCGCAATTCGGATTCGTCTGTTCGGCCTTCTGCCAGGGAAAGGCCGAGAATCTGGGCCTGGATGTCCCGGATTACGCGGGGCAGCGCAAGAACGTCAACGTCCGTTCCAACCGGCTTTTCAAGCTGAGCGTCGCGGCGGCGATTCTTCTTATTCTCGCGCTCATCGGCGGATGGGGCTTGAACGAGTTCTACCTTTCCCAGCCTCGCGTCGTGTTCTCCGTGCCGCTGTCCAAAGCGCTCACAGAGCCCTCCGGGCGATGGGGCGACTCCGGCGGCTTCGTGGTCCTGCACGATGGGCGGCTCACGCGCTACGCCCTCAAGACGAAGCAGCCCGTCTGGACAACGGACATTGTCACGAGCAACGAATTCTCGGCCGCCGCCCGGGCCGAAGCGCCGCGCGCTCGAGCCGAGTACGCTCTCTGGCGGGCGGAGCAGGTCAAGAAGCCCAAGCAATACGACGCCAACGGACATGAGATCTGGTATGACGAAGTGCCCTCCGAGGAGGAACAGTACCAGAAGCTCCTCGGTGAAATGACGCGGGCCGCCAAGCTCAGCCTCCGCCTGCTCGGAGAGGGAACGAACATCTGGATCGCGCAGCAGGGCAAGATCGCGCGCTACCGTTGGGAGGACGGAGGCCGGGACAAAGTCATCCCCGTGGACGTCGCCCGATGGGAGGGCCCAGAGACTCCGCGTTCGCTTTCGTCGTTCACGCAGCTGCCCAACGGCGATCGAAAACTCGTTCGTGTTGATCTGGCGCTCGGGGAGGTCGAGGAAAAGCTATTCCCCGCGCCGCAAGTCGCGCTCGCGTCCCCCTCGAAACCATCGACGGCCACGCCGAGGAAACCGGCCTCCACGGGCCCGGGCACGGCCTCCGCGGGCTCGAATCGGAAGGGCCCCGCGCTCACCCCCGTGGCCAACGCTCGACAGCAAGCGCAGTCGCAGCGCCTGCCGCCCCCGGGCATCGCGAAAGGTCTGACCGGCCCTGAGGCCGCCATCGCCGCGATTCAGCTGCAGGCGAACACGAAGCTCGAAGCGGCGCTGAATGACGACGACGAACTCGGGCCGCGCAGGCGCCATCCGGAGCTGGTCGACAAATCCCGGGTCGAGTACCGCATGAGCGGAGAGCGACTCTTGAAACTCACCTCCATCCTTGTGGAGTTCAAGCCCGTGATCCGCCAAGCCATGAAGGAACCGCCGCGAAAGTCAGCGCTCGACGGCGCCGTGTCGGTCACTCAGACCACACAGGTCGCCAACGAGATCCTGAACGAATCGCGCCGCGATCAAACGGACGGCGTGTCGGTCGAGGACAAGAGCCCCTACCGCGTCTCGCTCCGTCACTCGGGCGATCCCGACACCGCCGGCTGGAGCGGTGAGATGGTGGGATCCCCGGACCTGATCGTTCTACCCGGCGTCAACGTGCTCATCGCGGACACCGCCCTGCTGGTCTTCGACAAAGACAATAAGAAGCTCTGGGAGACTCGGCTGACTTACCCCATGACGCAACGCGCGGAGTCCTGGAATCTCGCGGCGGGCGACGCCGAGTCGGGCGGCGGACCCGTCATTGAGCGCGGCGACACTCTTTACATTCTTGACCCCGGCGTCGTAGGGGCCTTCGACAAGTCAACCGGCAACGCGCGATGGCGCCTGCCGACGGTCGGGGCGTCGGGGCTGCGATTCGATTCGCGCGGCGCCGTCTATATCAACACCACCACCATGGGGCAGGATCAGGTCCGCTACGACCAGCAGATCGATGTGTCGAAGAAAGACCGGTTCGTGATTATCAAGGCGGAGGCTTCTTCGGGCCGCATCCTGTGGAGAGCGACAAACTGCGGTCAGATCGCCGCGATCATCGGGGATCAGCTCTACACCAGCGAAGTGCTCACCTCAGGGATGGGGGTGCTGAGGCAGGAACCGGTGTCGCATCTCCTCCTCTACAAGCTGAGCCCGAAGACGGGGAAGGTCCAATGGGAGCACTCAAGCCGGGGCGCGCCAAGCCGCCTGGACATTCAGGGCTCGAAAATCCTCGTCGTCAGGGAGAACTCCGTGGATCTCTTCACTCACGGCGCGTTCAACTAGCGCGCCGACCTCTCAGTCCGTGCTCGCTCGCGCTCGATGGCCGGAGGGATCCAAAGAACCCTGGCCGCCGTCCAGGATCCGATCGGCGGCGGCCCGGGCGCGGTGGACCAACTGGAGGTCCGATCGTAAGTCCGCAAACTTGAAGTCAGGCACGCCGCTCTGCTCCTTGCCGATCAATTCTCCAGGCCCTCGAAAGCGCAGGTCCGCCTCGGCGATCTCGAAGCCGTCGCGTGTTTGCTCCAGGATGGACAATCGCTCCTTCGCGTCGCCCATCCGCAGGTCTCCGACCAGGATGCAATGGGACGCGTGGCTCCCCCGCCCGATGCGCCCCCGCAGCTGATGCAGCTGCGCGAGGCCGAACTGCTCGGCGCTCTCGATCACCATCACGGTCGCGTTCGGCACATCGACGCCGACCTCGATGACGCTGGTCGCCAGCAGCACATCCACCTCGCCGCGACGAAAGCCTTCGATCGTGGACTGCTTCTGATCGGCGGGAAGCCGTCCGTGCATCATCCTGACGCGCGCCGGACGCAGGGCCTCGCGGATGCGTTCGAACTCCTGCGTCACTGCCTTCAAGCCCGGCTTGCCCGAGTCCTCGATCCGGGGATACACCACGTAGGCTTGGCGGCCTTTCGCGAGCTCCTCGCTCACGAACCGCCAAACCTTCGGCAGATGCCGCGCCTCGCGAACATGGGTCCGCAACGTCCCCCGCCCACCGGGCATCTGGCGAATCACGGACACGTCAAGATCGCCATAGAGAGTCAGCCCGAGGGTGCGGGGGATGGGCGTGGCGGTCATGATGAGGAGATGCGGAAACCTGCCTTTCTTCAGCAGGGCCTCGCGTTGCTGCACGCCGAACTTGTGCTGCTCGTCGATGATGACAAGGCCGAGGTCGTCCATCGCGAAACCGCCTTCAATGATCGCGTGCGTGCCGACGAACAACCGGGGACGCTTCGCGACGCCTGAGGCTTGCTTCGCTTCTCCCTTCTGGCTGCCGGTGCGCAAAACGATGTCCACCGGGATTCCCTCCCACCAGCGGGAGAAGTTCCGATGGTGCTGCTCGGCGAGGATCTCCGTCGGCGCCATGATCGCGGCGTTGTGGCCGGCCTCAAGCGTCATCAGCGCGGCGCAGGCGGCCACGACGGTCTTGCCGCATCCAACATCGCCCTGCAGGAGCCGGCGCATCGGATGCTCCCCGCCCAGGTCGTGGCGAATCTCGCGCAGCACCTCCGTCTGCCCGTCCGTGAGGCGGAATCCGAGAACGCGCAGGAACGGCTTCATCCATCGGTTGTCGCCCGAGCACGGGATGCCGCGGGCGTGAGCCTCCAGCCGGCGGCGGCGGCCGCGCAGCTCCAGCTGGAGGGCGATAAACTCATCGAGCGCGAGGCGCTGGCGTCCGAGCTCCGCGTCCTCGAGCGACTCGGGACAGTGCAGATGTCGGATCGCAAGCGCGCGCGGGATCTCTCCCGGCAGGCAACGCGACGGCCAGCGATCGGGAACCTCCGTCGCGTGCGCGGCCACCTTCTCCCAGAGAAACTGGCGCAGCCACCGTTGCGTCAATCCTTCCGTAAGCGGATACACAGGAACGATGCGATTCAGGTGAACCGCCGCCTCTCCGCTTTCATCCACTGTCTCAACCTCCGGGTGGTCCATGGCGGCGGGCTTCAGGGATGTCGGCTTGCCATAAACAAACACATCCTCCCCGGCCCTGAAATAGTTCTGCATGAAAGGAAGGTTCCACCATCGGCAGATCACGCGGCCGGTGCCATCCTCGACCGCCATTTCAAACACACTCTTGTTCCCCTTTCGCAGCTTGCGAACGCCCAGGGCGCGGATGCGGCCATGGATCGTGGCCGCGGCGTCAAGCCGCAGGTCGCGGATGGGGAGGAGACGGCGGCGGTCCTCGTATCGACGCGGGCGATGAAGGAACAGATCCAGCAGCGTGACGAGGCCAAGACGACGCAGCTGAAAGGCGCGATCAGGCCCCACGCCGCGAAACGCGCTCAGCGGGGTCTCCAGCCTCGTTATCCCATCCTGCGACACGCGGCTCTTATAGCGATTCCGCGGCTCGACGCCAGCCCATCCGGGATTCAGGCGGCGCGCGCGTCAGGGTCGCAGGCGATTCGAAAGCCAATGTCGACGGAGCCCCTCAAGAGTCAGCAAAGGCTCAACAGCCGTGATTTCGCGGATACCGCGAGCCATGAGGCGGGCGTAACCTCCCGTGGCGACCACGGGCAATGCCGGCGCCTGAAGTTCCTGTTTCACGCGCCCGATCAGCTCGCGCACGAGGCCGCGATAGCCGTGGAGCGCTCCGATTCGCATCGCCTCCGCGGTGCTCTTGCCGATGACGCCGCGGGTGTCGCGAATGCGGATCCGTGGGAGCAATGCCGTCTTCTCGTGCAGGTAATCCGTCATGGCGGCGAGGCCGGGGGCAATGATGCCGCCGACATAATTGCCGTGTTTATCCACGACGTCGAAGGCCACGGCGGTTCCAAAGCCCACAACGAGGACCGGGGCGCCGTAGCGCAGCTTCGCCGCAAGCGAATTCGCGAGCCGGTCCTGGCCGATGGATTGGGGCCGGGGAAAATCGACGCCCACGCCCAGCAGCGTCTCCGGACAAAGCCGGGTGACGGGCGTTGACGCGCCGCAGAGAAGTCGCGCCGCGCTCAGGACGCGCGGCGTTGAGCCGGGAACCACGCTGCATACGCAGAGAGCGTCTATGCGCCGCGATCGCAGGAAAGTCCGCAGCAGGCGAGCGCCCGTTCCGTCCCGCCAGGCGGCGGTGGGGATGTCCCGGTTCTGGAGGATCCGATCCTCGCTCGCGATCCCGACATGAGTGTTCGTGTTTCCGATGTCGAAGAGCAGCGCCCGGCGCGCGCCCCGCATGACTTGTGAGCTCCTCATTTCAAAACAGTGACGTCGCCGCCCACGATTCTCTCGAGATTGCCATAGCCGCCGCGGACGAGGAGCGCGCCCTCCGCGTCGAGCGATTCCGCCCGACCTTGAACGAGCCGATCCCCGATCTGGATGCGCACCTGCTTCCCGAGCGTGGTGCAGCGGCTCTCCCACTCGTTGGCGAGCGACTCGAAATCCCCGCCGCGGATCCGGGCGTAGTCCCGCTCCAGCTCCTCGAGGATCCTCGCGGTGATCGCCGCGCGATCGACTGGGGCGCCGGTCTCGATAGCCAGGGACGTCGCGAGCTTCGCCACCTCCGGAGGAAAATCGCGGGCCTCCTGGTTCAGGTTCACGCCCACGCCAAGCACCAGATACCGGATGCGATCGAGCTCCGCGCTCAGCTCGGTGAGGATCCCCGCAAGCTTCCTGCCCCGCACCTGCACATCGTTGGGCCACTTAATGTCCGCCTGGATTCCGGTCGCGCCGCGCACCGCGCGAACGATGGAAACCGCGGCGGCGATGGTGATCCGCGTGGCGGCCTGGGGCGGCATCGCGGGACGAATCAACGTGGAGAACCAGAGTCCCTGGCCCGCGGAGGACTCCCATCGACGGCTCAGGCGGCCGCGGCCGCGCGTCTGCGACTCGGCGATCACCACCACGCCCTCGGCCACGCCGTCCGCGGCCATCTTCTCCACCACATCGTTGGTGGAAGTGGTTTCCTTGAACACGCGCACTTCGCGACCGATGATCCGGGGATGAGAGAGGCGCGCGACAAGGTCGTCCCCGTGGAGAACGTCGGGAACGCGCAGCAGCCGGTAGCCCGAATGAGGGCTCGCCTCGATCTCGTAGCCGAGCTTTCGCATCTCTTCGATGCGCGCCCAGATCGCGGCGCGACTGACGCGGAGCTGAGTCGACAGCGCGGCGCCTGAGATGCCCTGGGGATGGGCCTGCCGGAGAGCGCGAAGAATGGCGACATCGGTCGTCACGCGCGAAGGCTAAGGGGAACCGCGTGCCCACCGAAAGCCCAATCGTCCCGCGCCGACCACAGCGACAGGTCGTTTCGCGGCGCCCGCCGGGCGCCGCGAGCTACTGTTGCGGTTGGGCTGGCGTCACGAGCCTGTAGTAACGACGAGCGCCAGCGGCCGGATCCACAAGCGAAATGGAGCGGTTCGTCGCCGCGGCTTCCAAAAGGCTGAGAGGAGCCCATTGGCCCGCCTTCAAATCCGCGCGAAATTCCACGGCATAGGTGCGATTCGACACGGCTTGAAACAACAGCTTCAAACCGCCCGCGGCGGGAAGCGTGTCCAACCGAAGGTGGCTCTTGGGATCCGTCGGATCCGTTCCCGCGATGAACTCGGCCCAGTTGCTCATCCGATCGCCATCCAGGTCCGCGTCCCGATCCGTCGCGTCCTGCGGGTTCATTTTGTGATCCTGCTCAAACACATCCGGGATGCCGTCCTTGTCCGAGTCGGGCAGGAATGTCAGAGCCGCGTTCGCGCTCAAAACCCCGCTCGGCCTGGCGATATTTGTCACCTGCACCGAGAATGTCGCCGTCAGATTCGGAAGATTGGTCACGGTCAGGAAGCACACCCGCGAGTTCAGCGCGAAGAAGCCGCCGGGCACGGGGACGTTGTTTCGACGCCATCGGAAACCCAGAGGGAGCGTCGCGGCGTCATTGACGGTCACGCTGAGAGTCACGTCGCCCCCCGCGACGACAGCCTGGGGCAGCGGTTGCTGGATGATCACGGGATCCACCAGCGCGATCAAGGAGACCGGGGTGGTCTCGAGGGTGTGGAAAGTGTCCGAAACGCGCACCCAGTACGAACCCAGGTCGGACTCCTTCGCCTTCACCACGTTGAACGTGTCGTTCGTCGCGGCCGCCACGGCGCTGCCATTGTGGAACCACTGAAAGCGGAGAAGATCGGGCGAGCTGATCCCCACGCGGACGGCGGTGTTGCTGCCAAGCCTCACATAGGTGTTCGTTGGAAGGATGCTGGGCGCCAGAGGAGGAACCACGAGGATGGCCACCTCCGCCGACCTGCCCAAAGCCAGTCGATCGTCCACAGCCAGCGCGCTGAGTCTGTGGAATCCGGGAGCCGCGCCCGTCCAATCGAGCGCGAACGGTGGCGCGAACACGATCCCAAGGCGCTTGTCGTCGGCGATGAACTCCACCCGACGAACGGCGCCGTCGTCATCCTTCGCCGCGGCCGATATCGAGATCGTGGCGCCGGCCTCCACGCGCAGGCCATCCGCGGGAGCGACCCAGGTCGCGACCGGGGCCGCGTTGTCCGAAGCCGGCGCGCCAGGCGAAACGGGGGCGAATCTCCAATTCAGCGGCTCGTCGCCATAGGCCAGCGGGTTCAGGCGCTGCAACGAACGACCGCCCGCCAGAGCATGGGACGGCCACGGGGCATCCGCCCCATAACGGACACGGTCGACCAGGATCGCGGGCGTGATGCTCAAGCCGCTGCCAGGCGGAAAATCCGGCACGCCGGGCTTCACGCAGTCGACGGTGTCGCCCGAGTTCCCGAGGTGGCCCGAGTAGGGGCCCCAGATGCGCGTGCCCTGAGGGAGGGTGTAGGCGTTCACAAACGCGGCCATGGCGGGAGCGTTGGTGTCGGGATCGAAGGGAACCACCAGAACGCGCTCGGCGGACTGGAGCGTCACGCCTGAGGGGAAGTCGAACTGAACGCCCCCGCGCAAACTCCATGTGTGTCCGGGATGAGCCGGATCATACAGCCGAACAGCCCCGGCGCTCGTATTGATCAATTCAACAAACTCGAAGCCCGACGGATCCGAGAGCACGTTCTCCGGATCATATTGGATTTCTCCGACCACGACGGGCCCCACCTTGGGCCCGGAGTTGGCGGCGCCGGGAGTGTTGTGGTTCTGCGCCCAGAAATCCACGCCTGAGCTTGTCGCTACGCGGCCCTGCGACACTTCGACCTCGGAGGGCGTGTAACGAATAGAATTTCTGCGTCCCGTCAGGTTTCCCGCGGCGTCGCCCGTGGACAGGTACAAATGTCCGCCGCGCAGCGGATCCAGGGCGAAGCCCGACGGATCGCCGACCGCATTGAACAGCAACTCCGGAAGGACCCAATAGCCGTTCGGCAAGAGTGTTGTGCCCTGGGGGATGCGCGCCTTCTTGGGAACGTGGATGTCATCCGAGATCCACCACCCGCTCACGTCCTGCGCGGCGGACGTCGTGTTGGCGAGTTCGATAAACTGCCCTTGGTCCGGAATCGGATTCGCCAACAGCTCATTGATGACCACCTCGCCGAGAGCCCGCGCGTTGGGCGCCTCGGGAGTGTTGCTGCCGGGAAAGCTGACAATCGTCGCGGAACCGTCGGGAAGCCGGCCTTGCGAGACATCGACCGTCTGCGGGCCGAAGGAGATCGCGTCAATGATCTTCAGGGTTGAGTCCGACAGAACCACCGACTCCCCGCTCCCGCTGAGCTTGAATCCCACGTGCCTCGGTCCCTGGTTCGTCGACCCGTCGGCGATCATCTGGCGGAATCCGCCGCCCGCGATGAAGCTCAAAGGGGCGATGCGCGTGTTCGCCGGCGCATCCGCCGTGTCGCTCAGGAACAGCCCGCTCAACAGCGTCGGCTGAGCGCCGGTATTGTAGATTTCGAACCAGTCCGGGCCATCGCTCGCGGACGCCATCCATTCGTTCACCCGCAGCCCCGAGGTCGCGCCGAGGGGCGAGGCGATGTTGAGGTCGCCCGGGGTGGGATCGCACAGCGTCCAGTTCGAGGCCGCGGCGCCGTCGCCCAGCCGACCGATGCTCTTGTTGGGGGCCTGGAGTCCGTAGGTCACTGAGTCGACGAGTTGATATCCATTCGGACCGACGGCGAACAGCGCGACGGTCTGGGCGTCATTGTCGAGCGCGAAGCCCGCGTGCAGCCCGGGCCGCTGATCCTCAGAATCGCACCAGATCACCAGGCTCGCGTGCGGAGGGATGACAACGTCGGCCGGAAACACATACTTCCCGGGCAGCTCAGGATCGTCGCTCAGGCTGAAATTCCCGAGAGGCTGCGGAAGGCCGGTGGTGTTCAGGAGTTCGATGTAATCAGGGGTTGTGTCCGCGTTGATGGCCGCGCCCTGATTGTCCGCAAGGATCTCGTTCAACCGCACCGCGCCGGGAGAGGCGGGCACGCGGGCATCCAGCGTCAGGCCGAACACGACGTCGTTCCCGCTGTTGGGGCTCGCCTGGTGAACCTCCACCGCGATCACATTCGTCCCCGATACGAGCGGAGCGGAATCGATGGCGATGGGCCCCTCGTACACCGCGTCGCCGACATTCCGGTTGGCGCCCGTCTTGAAGCCCACGGTTCCCCTCGGCAGCCCGGTTCGCGACACCTCAACGCCGTTGAGATACACGATCGCTCCGTCATCGATCACCTGTCGGATTCGCAGCTGAGCGCCCAGCGGGTCCCCGGCGAAAACAAACGGCGCCCTGAAATAGAAGGCGACGTAATTGCTGCGAACGAAGACCGTGCGGAGCGGCTCGGGGAGCTTGCTCGCGGGAACCTTGCCCGTGACGTTGCCCAGGAGCGCCGGGCCCTGCGGCCAGTCGCGATCGTCAAAGTCTCGCGCGGCCCAGTTCGCCGGCGGATTCGTTCCCGAGGCGTTGTAACGCCACAGCGTGGCGACGTCGATGGCCAGGATCGGAACGGGAACCAGCGCTGGCCCGTAGGTGAAGGAGCCCTCCCCGCTGTCGGGCGAAGGGTGACCGTCTCCGTCCACATACGTGACCTTCCAAAAATACGTTTCGCCGAACTCCAGACGATCGAAAGGAATGGGCAATGAGGTGAGGTTGGAGGGGCTATCGACGCGGAAGACGGGATTGGTGTAGCCCCCCGACGCCCGGCGAACGACCCAGACGCTCGAGGCGTGCGGCGGCGGCGAAGAGGGTTTGAGGTGGGAGTAGGCGGAACTGACGAGCGCGGCGGGTGGAAACACGCTCGCGGTGTTCGTGGGGCCCTGGACCACGGGCTGCCGGGGGGAGTACCAGGGCCCCAGGCGCAGCTCCGAATCGACGCTCGGACCGCGGCCAGACGCGTACGAAGTGAAAAACTTCGCGCCGATCGCGGTCAGGTTGGCCGGAGTGAGCAACGTGTGATTGAGGATGAAAAGCTTTCGCTTGTACTCCTCGCGGAATGTCTTGAGGAAGGAATCCTTCACCCACTGCGGCCCCCGCAGCGTGTCGGGCTGGTTGACCTCCCACTCGTCCCAGAAGACGCTCTGTCCGGAGTTGGAGAACTCGTTGTCGAGATCCCAGGGGAGCATGCCCCATCGGCCGTCGCCATCCTTCCACAGGAAATGGTTCTGCGTGGCGTCGTCGAAAGGCGCGCTCCAATTCCGGATCGCGATGTAGGCGAGGGTCGCGTCGACATTGAAGCGCGTCGCGAGATAATCGCGCAGATCGGGCAGCCTCGGACGCGGGGCGGTGGGAGCGTCGCCGCGCGCGTTCCACAGCCCGGTCACCATTTGAAACATATCGACGCCGCCGCGCCACGAATCCATCTGCATCGGATACGTCCAATCGTATCGCGCCGGGAGAGACCAGCCCGCCTTGGCGGGAATGGGCGCGCAGTTCCCAATGTAGTAGGGCCCTTCGCCGCTCTCCGTGTAGCTCGTCGCGGCGCCGATCCCGGCCGAGTTCTCGAACGGCACAACGCCCTCGGATTTGTAAAACCATCCCGGGGAAGGCTTGTGGCGATCCGGATACTTCGCGCCCTGTTCCTCAATCCATCGATCATAGACGTCGGCGTTCAGCTCCTCCTGCTCGACGCGAGGCAGCAAGGGCTCGGCGTTGAGGTAAAGATCGACGGAGCGGCACTTCCAGATCGGCAGATCGGCAAAAGCGTAGAGCATCCACCCGAAGAGGTGCTCCTCGGCCTTGTCGGTCTCAAAGAAGCTCGACCGGCCATTCAGCCGCGAGTAGCGCGGCAGCTGCAGTTTGTAGTCCTTGCGATCGGCGCTGCGGCGGTACCGGCTGCCGTGATAGCGGATCTGGATATCGTAGACCTTGCCGTCCACGACCAGAATCGCGGGCTCGGTCGCGTTCCAGGACGCCCTCGGCTTGCCGGGCGGATCGGGAAGTTCGATGCGCCGGGGCGATTGCGAGATATTGGCGTTCATCCGATCGAGCGAGGCCTGCGAAACAAACACGTCGTAGATCGGGTTCGAGGAAAGGCGCGGAGGCGTGATGAAGAAGCTGTGCCATGAGAACGGGTCGTCGGCGCGCGGAGAAACCGGCTCCACGCCGTTGCCGCGATCGGCGCGGATCCGATATCGAACGATCGCGCGGGAGGCGAAGCCGGGGAGCGTCGCGGAGAATCCGGTGTCGCTGACCGCGGGATCGGCCGACATCGCCGACACCACGCGAGGCTCGTTGATCTTGGCGATGTCCTCCACGAAGTACTCCAGCGACACGTTGCTCAAGGCGAGCGATGAGAAGGAGACCTCGATCCTCACGGGCTGGTTGGAGCGGATCAGGATGTCCCCGGTGTCGGCCTGCGCGGCGCTCAGTCCGACGACCACGGGTTGAGGGACAGCTCGCTGGACCGCGTTCGTCCTGCCCGGGCTGGGCCCCTTGCTCAGGGGCGACGCGAGCCAGTTCGCGGGATCCGTCGCGGGATGCGTGAAGCTGACGCGCTCGAGCGAACGGCCGCGGTACTGGTGGTCGATGGCCTTCACGCCGGTCCATTCCTCGTCGGCGCCGAGCGCGTTCGCGGTGATCGCCCAGGGGAACGCCGAGTCGTAGGAAACAGAGTCCACGATCTGGTTGGCGCCATTCTGAAGCCGGACCACATCGCCGGAGTTGCCCAGCGTTCCCGTGTACGGGCCGAGAACCTGGCCCGCGGCGAGGGCGTATTGCGGAATAGCGGCGAGGCGCGCCGGATTGCGACCAATCACGATGAAGCCTCCCGGCGGCACGGTCAGGCCATTCGGGAAGGCGAAGGCAACGCCTCCTGCGAGACGCCATCCATCCAGCGAAACGGCGGAGGCCCCAAAGTTGTGCAACTCGACAAACTCATGCACGTCATCGCTCAGATCCAGCGCAGGCGATCCTCCGGCGTCGAAGGCGGGTTCCTCGACAGGGTGGTAGTGGATCTCGCTGAAGAGCAGCCCGGCGTCAGACGACGCCGCGAAGCCGATCACAACCAGAGCGGTGAACAAAGACGCAACCGCGGACTTGAACATAAACATTCGAGAGATCGGGGCTTTTTTGGGCGACACTGAAGCTAAGCCTCCCCCGCGCCCCAACGCAACCCGGAATCCTCCGCGCCGACTTCGTTTGTGATGCCTTCGCCCTCAAAACGAACTCTTCCCTTTGGCGGTTGAGTGTGCATTCTCCCGGGCCGTTAACCATGCTTATCGAACCACCGTCACACGCTATGACCTCTCGTCCACAACTCGCCCGTTTCCTCGCTCTGAGCTTCGCGTCGGCTCTCGCTTTCCTCCCCTGTCTCGCCCTTTTCGGGGCCAACCCCGCCGGTGTCGGGCTTGAGGCCGCGAAGGCGCAGGTCCGCTCGTTGAAAGCGCCGGAAGGGCTCGAGGTCACGCTCTTCGCCGCGGAGCCGATGGTCGTGAACCCCGCCAACATGGACATCGACGCCCGGGGCCGCGTGTGGTGCACCGAGGGCGCCAACTACCGCGTGTGGCAGAAATGGGGAAAGCTCAGGCCTGACGGCGACCGGATCGTGATCCTCGAGGACACGGACGGCGACGGACTGGCGGACAAGTCCACCACGTTCTACCAAGGGAACGAGATCAACACCGCGCTGGGCATTTGCGTCCTGGGCGACAAGGTGATCGTTTCGTGCTCGCCCAACATCCTCGTTTTCACCGACGCCAACCACGACGATCATGCGGATGGCCCGCCGGTGAAGCTTTTCACAGGAATCAAGGGGGTCGACCATGACCACGGCGCCCACGCCTTTGTTTTCGGCCCCGACGGCAAGCTCTACTTCAACATGGGCAACGAAGGACGCGAGCTGCATCTCCCCTCGGGCGCTTTGGTCAAGGATCGCGATGGGAACGAAGTGCTCGCCAACGGCCGCCCGTATCGCCAGGGGCTGGCCTTTCGCTGCAACCTGGACGGGTCCGGGGTTGAGACGATCGGATGGAACTTCCGGAACAACTACGAGCTGTGCGTCGACTCCTTTGGCACGGTTTGGCAATCGGACAACGACGACGATGGGAACCGCGGCGTGCGGATCAACTATGTGATGGAGTTCGGAAACTATGGATACACCGACGAACTCACTGGCGCGGGCTGGTCTGAGGCCTGGAAGCAGGCCCAGGCGAAAAAGGCGCCCGAGTCGGAACGCCCCGCTTATCACTGGCACCAATCCGACCCGGGCGTCGTGCCGAACCTCCTGGTTACCGGGAACGGATCGCCGACGGGCATCGCGATCTATGAGGGCTCGCTCCTCCCCGCGCCGTTTCAGAATCAGATCCTGCACTGCGACGCCGGCCCCAGGGTCGTCCGCGCCTATCCAGTGGCGCCCGACGGCGCGGGCTATTCCGCGCGGACGGTGGACTTTATCACCACCTCGGACAATTGGTTCCGCCCTTCGGATGTTTGCGTGGCGCCGGACGGCTCCGTGTATGTCGCCGACTGGAATGATTCCGGCGTCGGCGGCCACTTCATGGCGGACCAGGCTCTGGACAAGATGACCGGCCGCGTCTATCGCGTGGCGCCGAAAGGCCACAAAGCCGCGGTCCCCAAGCTGGATCTGTCGGGAGCGGCCGGCGCAGCGGCGGCCCTGCGGTCGCCGAACCAGGCGACCCGCTATCTGGCATGGCAGAGACTCCACGAACTCGGCCCCAAGGCGGAGCCATCGCTGAAGAAGCTTTGGAGCTCAAAGAAGCCGCAGGACCGGGCGCGAGCGCTGCACCTCCTGGCACGGATGCCCGGGAAGGAAGAACGTTACGTACAGCAGGCCGAGAAGGACGCGGACTCCAACATCCGAATCGCTGGGTTGCGAATCGCGCGCGACCTGAACCTCGACGTGCTGGGAAAGGTTCGGAAACTCGTGAACGACCCGTCCCCTCAGGTCCGTCGCGAATGCGCCTTGGCGCTGCGGCACAACATGAGCCCGGAAACCCCAAAGATCTGGGCGGCTCTCGCCGCGCTCCATGACGGGAAGGATCGTTGGTATCTCGAGGCGCTGGGCATCGGCGCGGACAAGCAGGAGGACGCCTGCCTGGCGGCCTGGCTCGCGACGGCCAAGGATCAGTGGAACACGCCGGCTGGACGCGACATCCTCTGGCGATCGCGCTCCCGGCAAGCGCCGCCTTTGCTGGTGAAGCTCGCGACGGACAAGAACACGCCGGCGGCGGAGCGAGCCCGTTATATTCGCTCGCTGGATTTCATCAAGGGACCTGAAAAGGACGCGGCGCTTGTGGAGCTCCTGACGAAGGGCGTGCAGCAATGAATCCCCCGTCGACCTCTTTGCCTCCGGCGCTGTTTCGAGAGAAACGGAGCGCCGGGCTGATCCGGACGCTCTGGGTGATGCTCCTCTGGGCAACGAGCGCAAGCCTTTCGCTGGACGCCGCGCAGGACCTGCGACCGGAGCGCTGGGAAGGCGAGATAGCGGAGTTCGAGCGAGGGGACCAGAAATCGCCTCCACCGAAAGGGGCGATCCTGTTCGTCGGCAGCTCAAGCATTCGTTTGTGGACCAACGCGGCCGCCATGTTCCCGAATCGGACGGTCCTCGCGCGGGGTTTTGGCGGATCCCACCTCGCGGACCTCAACCACTACATCGACCGGATCGTCCTGCCCTACTCGCCGTCCCACATCCTTGTCTACGAGGGCGACAATGACCTCGCGGCGGGGAAATCACCGCGGCAGGTGGCCGACGACTTCGCGGTCTTCGTCGCCCGGACGCGCGAGAAGCTGCCTCGGGCACGGATCACTTACATCTCCATCAAGCCCAGCAAGGCCCGGTGGGCCCTGGCCGACAAGATACGCGAGTGCAACGGCCTGATCGCCCGCTTCGCGGCGGACCATCGGCGGGTGGGCTACATCGACGTCTTCAATCCCATGCTGAACCGGGAAGGCAAGCCGCGCGAAGAGCTGCTCGGGCCTGACGGACTCCACATGAACCCGAAGGGCTACGAGCTCTGGAGGGACGTGATCCGCAAGCATCTCTAATCTCGATCCCTCCCGCCACAGCGCGCTGCCCCATCCGTGCGCGAGAGGATCCCAGAATGTCGCGGGGCGGTTGAGGCCAAAACCCCGGCGCGGCGCCTAAGCTCTCGACTCCCGGAAAAGCTCTGGATAATCCTTGCGCATGTTCGATTCGCTCACCAGCAAACTTCAGAACGTCTTCAAGAACCTGCGAGGGTTGGGGAAGATTTCCGAGGACAATATCTCCGAGTCGCTCCGCGAAGTGCGCATGGCGCTGCTGGACGCCGACGTGAATTTCAAGGTGGTGAAGGATTTCCTCGAGAAAGTGAAGTCCAAGGCCCTCGGCCAGGAGGTGATTCAGAGCATCCATCCCGGCCAACAGGTCATCAAGGTCATCCACGACGAGCTTGTCGACCTGCTCGGATCCAGCAACGCCGAACTGGTGTTCCGAGGCTCCCCCTCCTGCCTGATGATGGTGGGACTCCATGGATCCGGCAAGACCACCTCCACGGGCAAGCTCGCCCGATGGTTGCTCAAACAGAACAAGAAGCCCTTGTTGGTCGGGGCCGACGTCTATCGGCCGGCGGCGATGGATCAGCTGGAGAAGCTCGGCGAGCAGTTGAACGTGCCGGTGGTGATCAAGAAAGGCGAAACGGACGTGCTGGTGATCGCCCGCCTGGCCCTGGAGAGGGCGAAGGCGCTTGGCAGCGATGTGGTGCTCTTCGACACCGCCGGTCGTTTGCAGATCGACGAACCGCTCGTCCAGGAGCTTGTGCGGCTGCGCGACCTCGTGAAGCCGGATGAGATCCTTCTGGTGCTCGACGCGGCGACAGGACAGGAGGCGGTGAACGTCGCGGCTCATTTCGACCAGGCGTTGCAGATCACGGGCTCGATCCTGACCAAGCTCGACGGCGACGCGCGAGGCGGCGGCGCTCTCAGCCTGAGGGCCGTGACGAACAAGCCCATCAAGTTCGCGGGCGTGGGTGAAAAGTTGGACGACTTCGAGCCCTTCCACCCCGAGCGCATGGCGTCGCGGATCCTCGGCATGGGGGACGTGGTCAGCCTCGTCGAGCGGGCGGCCGAGGCCGTGAACGAGGAGGACGCGCGCAAGCTCGAGGAGAAGATGCGCAAGGGCCATTTCAGCCTGGAGGATTTCCTCGATCAGCTCCGCCAAATAAAGAAGCTCGGCTCCCTGGAATCCATCGTCGGGATGCTCCCAGGAGGAAGCGAAATGCTCAAAGGCGCCGACCTCGGCCGCCAGGAAAAAGAATTCGCGCGAATGGAAGCGATGATTTGCGCCATGACCTTTCAAGAACGACGCCAGCCTGGAGTCCTCAACGCAAGCCGTCGCAAACGCATCGCCAAAGGCAGCGGCGTCTCGGTCGCCGAGCTCAACAACCTGCTGAACCGCTTCAATCAGATGCAGCAGATGATGAAAAAGCTGAGCAAGTTCCAGAAGGTCGTCGGCCGGATGGGAGGCATTCCGCCGGGCCTGTTTCGTTAGCCGGCTAGGCTACGCGGTACCGATCCGGTGCTTCAGGCAGTAGGCCGCGTTTTGCACATACTTCTCCGCCCAGGCGCGAAGACCCTGCCGCTCCTCGTCGCTGAGCTGCCTGACAATCTTGCCCGGGACCCCCATCACGAGGGAGCCGGCGGGGATATTCTTTCCAGGCGGCACGAGCGATTGCGCTCCGATGACGCATTGATCCCCGATCACCGCGCCGTCGAGCACCGTGGCGCCCATGCCGATCAGGCATTCGTTTCCAATCGCGCAGGCATGAACAATCGCCGAATGTCCCACGGTGACGTGGTCGCCGATGACGCAGGGAAGATCGTCCGCAAGGTGGACCACCGCGTTGTCTTGAATGTTGGTGCCGCGGCCGACGACTATGCGCTCAATGTCGCCGCGGAGGACGGCGTTATACCAAACGCTCGCGCCATCCCCCAAAGTCACCGCGCCGATAACGACCGCGCCGCGCGCCACAAAGACATCCTTTCCCAGCGCGGGCGTTTGACGAAGGAATTGGTCCAGTCGATCGGCGACGGTTTTCATGCGCGAATGCTGCGAGAGACCCGGCGCGGTTCACAAGAAGAGAATGGCCGCGAACGAGCCGGCGTTCCTTCACCAAAAAGAACACCGCCCGAAAACGTCTGTTTTCGGGCGGTGTCGGCGGAACTCCCAATCTCAGGGCTCCGACTCAAACCGATGGCGCTTCAACGGCCGTACCGAGCGTGGCCCCATCCGTGGTGGTAGCCAAATCCGAACCGGAACCCGATGAGCGGCGGAGGAGCATAGTAAGCAGGCCCGTAGTAGGAGTATATCGGCGGCGCCGCCACGTAGACCGGAGCGGGCTGGACGTAAACAGGCTGCTGAACGACGTAGCTCGTCGTGGTCGTTGTGGTGGTGGTCGCCGGGCCGATGGACGGAGCAGCGGGAGCCAACGGAGCGTTCGGAATCGCCGGCGCGGCCGGGACCGCGTAGGTCGGCGTTGCTTGAACGCTCTGGACGGTTTGGACGACGACGGGCGCCTGCTGCACAACGACAGGCTGTTGGACGATCACCGGAGCGGGAGCCACATAGTAGACCGGCGGATCCAGAACCCGACTGATCGCGTGGGCGGCAAATACGCCCGTGAGGACCTTCCCGGCAGTGGCCCAACCTCGATCGTTGGCTTGCGCGGGTGTGATAAAAGGAGTGAAAAGAGGAGAGACTGCGAGAGCTAAACCCACCGAAGAGAGTTTTGTTTTCATAGACGTTCTTTCGAACAATGTCGGGGGTTGGACAGGCAGGGTTTGAGTTTTATTCAGGCCCCGATTAGGTTGGCGGCCAACAACGCTTTGCGCATGCTACCGGCCTCAACACCGCCCGACGACGCCTCCGCTGCCCGACGTCGGATCCCCCGTTCCTTCAAAGACTTGACGCCGAGCCAGCATTTCAGTCCTCGAAGCTTCTTCTACGAGATGGTGTGGAAAGCCTGGCTGACGCCGAGAACCGGGCTGCATCGCAAGCCGGACTTCCCCAAGCTTCCACGCGGCAAGGTCGCCATCACGTGGATCGGTCACGCCAGCTTCCTGATTCAGTTCAGCGACCTGAACGTTCTCATCGATCCCAATTTCGCGAACTGGTTGTTTCTGCTGAAGCGAGTCAAGCGGGCCGGGCTCAAGATTGCGGACCTTCCGCCGATCGACCTGGTGCTCCTCACGCACGCCCACTTCGACCACTTCCACAAGCCCACGTTGCGCAAGTTGCCGGAGCCCAAAATCGGCGTGATGCCCTGGGGAGTGGGCGAGCTTGCTCGAGGTCTGGGGTTCGGACGGATCCTGGAGTTGCAAACCTGGGAAAGCTTCAGCCACGCGGAATGGAAAGTGACGCTCACACCGGCCCAGCATTGGGGCGCCCGGACGTTCCATGATAGTCATCGTGGCTATGGAGGCTTCGTTCTCGAGCACCAGGGTCGCAGGATCTATCATGCGGGAGACAGCGCCTACTTCGACGGTTTCAAGGAGATCGGAAAGCGACTCGCTCCCGAGATCGCCCTGCTCCCTATCGGCGCGTACTACCCCGACTCATTCCGACGCATGCACATGGGTCCCGACGAGGCCCTGCGGGTTTTCAAGGACCTCGGCGCCCAGTGGTTCATCCCGATGCACTATGGGGCCTTCAAGCTCTCGTTCGAGGAGCTGGACGCGCCGCCCAATTGGTTGAGAGAGCTGGCTAAGAAGGAGGGACAAACCCGCCGGGTCCAAATCCTCGAGGAAGGAATCCCGCGCGTGTTCTGAGAGGATGCGCGACCGGCCGCTAGGCCGCCTGCGCGAGGTCGAGCTGCTTGTCGAGCCGGGTGAAGATGAACGTGCGATAGACATTCGGATTGCCCACCGTGGCCCGCACTTGGCCTCCGCGAGCCTTCACCGCCTTGATGATCGAAACAATGAGGTTCAACCCGGCCGAATCCACCATCTTCGCGCCTGTGAGATCCAAGCGAAGCGTCGACCATGCGCCGCTCTTGACCGCAGGGCTTTCCAACACTCCAAAGACGGAATGCCGAAGCTCGTCGACATTGGAGCTGAGAACATCGCCGGGAAAACCCACATTCAAAACAGCGCTGCTGAGATCAAGGTTGTGTTTCATATCAGTCCTAAGATTGCATCGGTTCAGGACGCGCGTTTCTTTAGCGCCGGATTCGCGTTGAAGTCCATTTCCACCCAGGCGCCCTTTCGTTTGGTTTCGAACCGGGCGGCCATCCCGTTGATCATCATCAAGCCGCGATGAGCGTCTATCAGCTGGTCGGCGGCGGCGCGCGCGTGCTCCATCCAATCAAAATCGTGTCCCGGCCCCGGATCCGATACGATGACGCGGACGGTTGCCGAGGAGGAATCCCACGAAATCATCAGCGTCGCACAGGAGTCGGCCTGTCCGCGACAGCCGTGCTTCAGAGCGTTGATCACCACCTCGCGGAGGCAGAGAAGGATGTCATAGCTTCCCTCGTCGCCGAGTTCGGGAAGAGCCAGCCGGAACGACCTTGTCCAGACATCCTGAATGGCGTCGATCCGCTCCCAATCGCAGCCTGGATAGCGCGCATGAAGAATGGGAATGAACTCGGGACGCCCCTTTGCGGGAGGGGTCAATGCCACCCGCGCCACGAGGATGTCGTCGGCAGCGCGTTTCATCCAAAGAGGTGTTGATCCTGTGGCGCGCGCGCGCAAAAGGTCATAGGCGCAGGTCATGGGAAGCACCCCCATCTCCGAAGCGACATCCTCGAGGCCATCGGTCCAAAAGTACAGGCTGGATCCGGTCTCCGCTCGTATCTGCAGCGGCGGCGCGACCGTATCGGGAAACCAGCCCAGCGGTGAGCTTCCCTCCTCGCTGAGGCTCTGCACGCGCCCCGCCCCATCGGAATAGACAGGCGCGGGAAACCCGCAGGTCACGGACTGGAGGCCGAGCTCTTCACGGTTCAGCAGAACAGCGGCCACAGCCACCGATGTGATCTGAGCGCGAGTCGCGTCTGAGTCCGACCGGGAGGCTTCCTCAAGCAAATGGTCGTTGAATTTCGAGAGAACCGACTCGATCGGCGTGCGAGCTTCGAGCATACCCCGCACGAAGCCCTGGAAGTACGACGAGAGATAGGCTGCGCTCAAGTCATGACCCGAGACATCGGTCGCCATGAGCAGGAACCGGTCGCCGCCCAGCGGCATCCCGATGAAGTAGTCGCCGCCGGCTTCGTGCATGGGGAGGTAGCACATGGCGATATCCAAACCCGAGTCCGGCAGGGCGCCGCCGACCATCTGCCGCTGGATGAGGCCCACGGCCCTGATGTCTGATTCAGCGCGCGCCTGACTGCGTCGGTGGCGCGTGAGCTCGACCGCCTTTTCCGCCGCGGCGACGAGGGCCCTCGCGTCCACCGGCTTGTCCAAAAAATCGCAGACACCATGGCGCAGCGTCGCCGTGACCAGATGCTTCTCCCCTTCAGCGGTCACCATGATGGCGCTCAGGCGCGGATCGGTCTTCTGCAGCCAGGCCAGGAGCCACAAGCCATCCTTTCCGGGCATCCGATAATCCGTCACCACCGCGTCAATCGCCTCCAATGGGCGGCTTTCAAGCAGCGTCAAGGCATGATCAACCCCCTCAGCCATGACGACCTCGAAACCGCCGCGTTGGAGGAAAGCGTTGAGAAGCCGCCGCGAGATCGAGTCATCGTCGACCAGGAGGATCATGCCTCGTGTTTCGCGTGGAGGCGGGGTCTCCGGAGGCGCGGGTCGCGAGCGGCTCGGGTGGGGCTTCAACTCCATGATCGGTTGATCGCGACGCGCCAGCGGGACTCCTGAAACCTACACACCCGCAGCCTTCTGCCGGAGTCCGCGCTGACGGGCGCTCCGAGCGGGCAGCTCGGCCCCTTCGCTTCCGGGACAGTCAAGGCCTCGCAGGCAAGCGTGGGTATAACCGCTCTCAGAGCGGACGGGAACGCAACGGCAACGCTCGCCACTTCCGGAGTTCCTCCGGGTCTTGGCGTCAAGTCCGACCGTGCTGGAATAGGTCTATCGTTCATGAGAGTCGTTCCGACTTCGGGCAAAAACCGTCCCCAACGGATGGCCGGATCCAATCGTTCTCGGGTAAGCAAATGAAATACCAAGCGGCCCCCTCGGCCATGCGCTACATCGACACGGCGCGGACGGGCGGGCGTTCCAAAACATCGCGAACTGCGGCGAGGAGCTGGGTTGTATCGTAGGGCTTTAGCAGAAACGGAATGGGACGGCTCTCTCCGGGGGAGCGCAGGGGCTCAGTCAACGGCATGCCGCTCGTGGCCATCAGCCGCAAAGCCGGATCCAAGCGATGCAAACTTCGCAGCGTGGCGGTCCCATCCAGCACAGGCATCATCATGTCCGTAATGGCCAGATCGACCTGACCCTGTCGTCGCGCCACGATCGCGAGCGCCTCTGCTCCTTCGCTGGCCGTGAGAACACGATAGTTGTTCTGTTCCAGGATCGCTCGCGTGATGTCCCGGAAGGACTCCTCGTCATCCACCACCAGGATGCATTCACCCTGGCCAGAACGCCGGGGTCGCTGCGCCGGGATCGGACGACGCTCCGCGGCCTCGGAGGACGCGGGGAAATAAAGGTTGAACCGGGTTCCGCGGCCCGGCTCGCTGTAGACGTTGAGGAAGCCACCGTGAGCTCGCACGATTCCCACGACCGTGGACAGGCCCAATCCCGTTCCTTTCCCCTGCTCCTTCGTCGTGAAAAAGGGTTCAAAAATCTTCTCGAGCAACTCGGCGGGAATGCCCACCCCCGTGTCGGAGACGGTCAGGAGCAGGTAGGGCCCCGGACGGGCGTCGATGTGCAGCCGGCAGTAGGCCTCGTCGAGAACGAGATTGGAAAGCTCGAGGCCCAGCTGCCCGCCTGAAGGCATGGCGTCCCTCGCGTTGATGCAAAGATTCAACAGCACTTGGTGAAGCTGCGTGGAGTCGCCACTCACGAGCCAAGCGTCATCCGAAACCTGCGCGCGCAACCGAATCGAGGCGGGGAACGTGTCCCGGACGAAGTCCCGGATCTGGCCAATGAGATGCTTGAGATGGAGCGGCGCCTTTTCCCCCTCCGCTCCTTTCGAAAAACAGAGGATCTGCTTCACCATGGCGGCGCCGTGATGGGCGCTGGCCTGGATGGTCGTGAGCAGCTTCCTGGACCGGGGCGCCTCCGCGCTCTCGAGGAGGATGTCCGCGGCCATCAGGATTGGGGTCAGAACGTTGTTGAGATCATGCGCGATTCCGTTGGCAAGCGCGCCGATGCTCTCGACACGCTGGGTCCGCAGGAGCTGAGCCTCGAGCGCCTTCTTTTCCGTAACATCGCGGGCGGTCGCGTAGATGAGGGAGCGGCGAGGCGCCGAGGATCCCTTCCACTGGAGCCATCGGACCGAGCCGTCGGCCGCGGGGCAGCGTGTTTCCCACTCCAAGGTGGCGGCGCCCTTCGACAGCCGGGACAGCGCGTCGAGGAACTTCGGACGATCGTCCGGATGCGCCCAATCGGCGAGCGGTCGTTGGACAAGCGCGTCCAAATCGAATCCCAGCGTGCGATGCCAGGCGGGGTTGAGCTGCGCCACGAGACCGTCCACTCCCACGATGCAGAGCAAATCTCCCGACAGCATGAAGAAACAGTCCCGCTCCTCCGCGAGCCGCCTTTTCTCCGCGCGCTCCGACCGATCCGCAAGGACTCTTCGAACCACGTGAGGCAGTCGGCCCAATCGATTCTTCAGCACATAGTCCGCGAACCCGCGGCGCAACGCCTCGGCGACGTTCTCTTCGCCGATCGACCCCGTGACGAGAACCGCGGGGATATCCTTGCGCTGATTTCGGAGCGTATCGAGGGCGTCCAGCCCCACCCACCCCCGGAGTTGGTAGTCCATCAGGATGACGTCGTATCGGCCGATTGCGAGCTTCGCGGCAAAATCCTCCCGCGAGCTCACGGCGTCGGTCAAGACCTCCCACCCCGCGCGATTCAGCTCACGCTCGCACAGCGCCACATCCTGAGGATCATCCTCCAAGTGAAGAACCCGAAGGGAAGGCAGATGATCTCCAAGACTGACCGTCGGAGGCAGCGTCTGCGGGGTTGGATGTTCAGGCATATCCGCGTTTCAGGGTCGACGCGCGATAGCCGCTCGGTGGGCGGAGCCATCGTCGCTAAGACTCAATCGTCCGTTCGACGCGCCGCTTTACACGGAAACGGGATTCACTCCCGGAAATCGAAAATGCCGCGATCCTGCTGAGCGGAAATGGGAAGGTCGTCGCCCGGTCGAACGTCTCGGAGAAGGCTGGGCTCCTCCATGACGGCTTCGGGCGCGCGCAGCCGTCGATGGCCCAGTTCGTTCACGCTGGACACATACTTGGCCGCCCCGCACTGCATCACGTTAAAAATCCGGACGAGCTCGCGGAACCAGTTCGGGAACCGATTCGTGAACTTCAGCTCGAGGATCACAATATTCCGATAGCTGTGAACCGGCTTGCTCACCTTCGTCTTGATCGTGAACATCGGGTTCGGCTCCGCGTAGACATCGCGATCCAGGGTGATGCGCACCTGGTCGTCATCGGATACGTAGGCCTCCCTCTTGTAAAAAATGTGCACCTTCGGCCTCGCCTCCAGCCCCATCATCAGCTCGCCGAATCGCTGAAGGGAAACCAGGTTCGATGGTTTCTTGCTCACGACTTGGTCGACGGTGGGGGAATGGCCCAGGAGCAGGGACGATACAGCGTCCTGCCGCACCGCGCCGCGCTGCTTCAGGATGCAATCCTTCATCCGGCGCTTGATCTCGAAGAAGACGGGGGTGTCCGGATCGGTGTTGTAGTAGCGAAGACGCAGCTTGAAACGGTTCTTGTCGCCGTTGATTGTGCGCCAGTAAATCTCAAGGTTATTCGAGTCGAGGTAGAGGCTGTGGACAGGGTAGGAAAAATTCGGCTGCCCGATGCCGTATTCGTCAAGGGACAGATAGGAGCGAACGAAATCCCTCACCTTCAGGGCCGTGTCTTCTGTGATCAGGTACTTCAGCTCGAAGCGTGAAGCCTGCATTCGGTCGTCCTGCATCAATGGCCTTTACGTTTGACGCGGCCCGCAGGCCGACTCCGGGCGGCGCACGCTCCATGCCACCCCCAGAAACCGTTCCGTTCACCGCGTTGGGTTGATGCGAATGAGATACCCCATGAAAGGTCGGGAGTCAAAGACTTCCCTTGGGGAAGCCCCCCCGTTCGCGGGCCGCCAAAGCTCCGAGGGCGTCTCCTCCCCCAAGTCACTCCACGGTCACGCTCTTCGCAAGATTGCGCGGCTTGTCAACGTCGCATCCTCGCGCGACGGCGATGTGGTAGGCTAGCAATTGAAGAGGGATAACACTCAGGAGCGGTGAAATCGGCTCCGGCGCGGCCGGGATATAAATCACGTCGTCCACCCGATCCCGGATCCTCGCGTTGCCCTCCGTCGCGATTGCGATCACCGGTCCCTTGCGGGCCTTGATCTCCTCCAGGTTGCTGAACGACTTCTCATACATCCCGTCCGACGGAATCACGAACACCGATGGCGTCTTCTCATCGATCATCGCAATGGGACCGTGCTTCATCTCAGCCGCCGGATATCCCTCGGCGTGGATGTAGGAGATCTCCTTGAGCTTGAGGGCGCCTTCGAGGGCCACGGGAAAGTTGTATTGCCGTCCGAGGAAGAAGAAATCCTCCGAAGCGGCGTACTTCATCGCGATTTTCCGGATCGCGTCGTTCTGCTCCAGAACCTTCTCGATTTGGTCGCCTGCGTTCTCGAGAGCTCGCATCACGTGCATACCGCGGCTGTTGGAGAGCATCCGGATGCGCCCCATCATCAGCGCGAAAAGCGTCAGAACGGAGACCTGAGAGGTGAAAGCCTTGGTGGAGGCGACCCCGATTTCAGGGCCGGCATGCAGGTAGATGCCGCCGTCGGCCTCCCGGGCGATGGTGCTGCCGACGACATTGCAGATCGCGAGAACCTTGTGGCCGCGTCGGCGGGACTCGCGGAGCCCGGCAAGGGTGTCCGCGGTCTCCCCGGACTGAGTGATCACAAGCACCAGCGTGTGCTTCTCGAGGGGCGAGTTTCGGTACCGGAACTCGCTGGCATACTCCACCTCCGTCGGGATATGCGCGAATTCCTCAAACAGGTACTCGCCGATCAAGGCGGCATGCCAACTCGTGCCGCAGGCCGGGATGACAATCTGGTCGACTTCGCGAAGCTCCGCCGTGGTCATGTTGAGCCCGCCGAACTTGGGCATGCCCTCCTCCAGGTCCATCCGTCCGCGCAGGGCGTTGCGCACGGTTCGCGGCTGCTCAAAAATCTCCTTGAGCATGTAGTGCGCGAAATCGCCCTTCTCAGCGGCCTCGGCGCCGAACTCCAGCTGGCTGATCTGCACCTTGGCGGTGTCTGAGCCGAGGCTCGTGACATCGAACCTGCCCGCTTCAATCGTGGCGACGTCGTAATCGTTCAGGTACGCGACCTGCCGGGTATGGGCCACCACGGCGCTGGCGTCGCTCGCGAGGAAATGCTCCCCTTCTCCGACCCCGACGAGCAGCGGGGATCCACGACGCGCGCCCACCATCACGCCGGGATAGTCCACGGACAGCACCGCAATCCCGTAGGTGCCGATCACCTCCCGCAGGGCGTTCATCACCGCCTGGGTTAGCGGATGCCTGTCCCCCTTCTGGCCTTTCACCTTCATGTAATGCTCGCCGATGAGGTGGGCCAGGACTTCAGTGTCGGTGGCGGACACGAACTTGTGACCGTCCCGGATCATCCGCTCCTTCAGGCGCTCAAAGTTCTCGATCACGCCGTTGTGAACGACCGCGATGCGGCCGGACTGGTCGAGGTGCGGATGAGAGTTCTCGTCGGAGGGCGGCCCATGCGTCGCCCACCGTGTATGACCGATGCCGGCGCATCCTTGAATAGCGTTCGAGGCCAGAAGCCGCGCCAGGCCTTCGTCGATCTTGCCCTTCTTCTTGCGAACCTGGAATTTGCCGTCCGACTGCAGCGCGATCCCGGCGCTGTCATAGCCGCGGTATTCGAGACGCCGGAGTCCTTCCAGGAGGATGGGGGTTGCATCCCGCTTGCCGATGTATCCTACGATGCCACACATGAGAATCTAAGGCTTTGAGCGTTGAGGTTCGTCCAGGCCGTCCGGCGAGGAACGGAAATCTTCTTCCAGAACTTCGGCAGACTGGGCGGGAGCTTGAGATAGCAAGTGAAACAGCTTTTTGGTCTTGCGGCTTGCGCGGCCGGCTGAGGCCACGGTATAGAGTCGCTCGCAGCGGCTGCAAGGCTGGATTGCCACTATGACATCATTCTTCAAACGCGTTACACCAAACACCGCAAACGTTCTTTGTGTCATCATGGGCGGAGGCCAAGGCACCCGGCTGTTCCCGCTCACGAAGGAGAGGTCCAAGCCCGCCGTGCCGCTGGCCGGCAAATATCGCCTGGTCGACGTTCCGATCTCGAATTGCATCAACTCCAACCTGCGGCGCATCTACGTGCTGACGCAGTTTAACTCCGCCTCGCTCCACCGCCACATCTACCAAAGCTACAAGTTCGACCAGTTCTCCGGCGGCTTCGTTGAAATCCTAGCGGCCGAGCAGTCGTTCACGAACACGTCGTGGTATCAGGGAACCGCGGACGCCGTTCGGAAAAACCTCATCCACCTGCTCAACCACTCCTTCGACTATTGCCTGGTCCTCAGCGGCGATCAGCTCTATCGGATGGATTTTCGTCGGATCCTGCTCCAGCACGTCGACACGAACGCGGAGCTGACGATCGCCACGCTCCCGGTCCCCACTTCAGAAGCCGGCGGACTCGGCATCATGCAGATCGATGATTCCAAACGGATCACCCGGTTTGTCGAGAAGCCCAAGGATCCAGGCTTGCTCAAGGCGCTCGCGCTCGACCGGAAATCTTACAGCGGGCTGGGCATCGAGGGCGACGAGGAGTATGCCCTGGCCTCCATGGGGATCTACGTCTTCAACCGCGACGTCCTCATCCAGCTGCTGAGCAACGAGGAGACCGATTTTGGAAAACACATCATCCCCAACGCCATCGGCAAGCGGCAGGTCTACTCCTATGTCTTCCAGGGGTACTGGGAGGACATCGGAACGATCCGGAGCTTTTTCGAAGCGAACCTCGACCTCGCCTCCGAGCTGCCGCAGTTCAATTTCTTCGACATGGCGGCTCCGATCTTCAGCCGTCCCCGCTTCCTTCCGGGATCAAAAATAAACGGAGCCCAGATCGACCACGCCTTGGTGTCCGACGGATGCATCATCAACCACTCCAAGATCAGCCAGTCCATCATCGGCATCCGAAGCCTCGTGGGATCGGGCAGCACGCTAAATCGCGTGGTGATGATGGGCTGCGATCACTATGAGAGCCAGGACTCGATCATCGAGAACGAAATGCTCGGCAAACCGCGGCTGGGCATCGGGCAGAACACTTTTATCGAGAACGCGATCATCGACAAGAACGCGCGGATCGGGGACAACTGCGTCATCTCGCCGGATGGCAAGGTCGCCGACATGGATGGCCCCCTTTACCATATCCGGGACGGCATCGTCGTGATCCCCAAGAACGGGATCATTCCTCACGGAACGAAGATCTGAGCCAGTTGCCAGCGGCGCCTGGATCGCATAGATTCACCGCCATGTCGGACATCGAGACGCCCGTGCTGCCGCCTCAAACGGACGAGCAGACCGCCACAAAGCCCAAGGACTCCCGGGCCCCCGCCTACGTGGTGATTGTGTGGAACGATCCCATCAACCTGATGCCCTTCGTCACGCGCGTGTTTCGCCGGGTCTTCGGCTGGGATCAAAAGAAGGCCGAACACCACATGCTGGAGGTGCACCGGCAGGGGAAGAGCGTCGTGGCGAAAGAGAGCCTTGAGAAGGCGGAGAGCTACGTGCATCAGCTTCAATCCTTCAGCCTCCACGCCACGATGGAGCCGGAGCAATGAAGCGGATCTCCCGCGATGACGAGAAGGTGGTTTTCGAGCTGACGGACGCGGAGCGCCAGATCCTCAGGTTCATCCTCCAGTCCTACCCGATGCAGCGCGGCGCGTGGCCGGAACATCCGAAGGCGCCCCAGCCATCCCCGATGGGCCCGGACCCCGAACTCTTGAACGCCGAATTGGCGGCCTTCAAGACATCGCTGCAAGATCGCGTCGCCACGTTCCTGTCGGAGCAACCCGCCCCTCACCCGACCTCCGACGTCCGATGTCTTGTCATCCATTGGAAGGACGCCGACTGGCTGCTGCAAGTCCTCAACGAGGTTCGCGTGGGGACTTGGTACGCGCTCGGCTGCCCCGACGAGAACTGCGAGATGGCAGCTGTCCGGGGGCCTGAAACCTGGACGCATCTCCTGCGGCTTGAATTTGCCGGCGCGTTCCAGGGTCTCCTGCTACATGAGCTCGAGTCTGATTAGCTCCAGAATCCTGGGGACCGAGCTGCGATTCCCAGATCCGCGTCACGCGCTGCGCGGAGACTACGAAGGCCTCGTCGCCATCGGAGGCGACCTCTCCCTGCCCCGACTGGAGCTCGCCTATCGAAGCGGGCTTTTTCCGTGGAGCATCAACCCGATCACTTGGTGGTCGCCCGATCCCAGGGCTGTTTTCGACCTCGATGCTTTCCACATCGGACGCACCCTCCGCAAGACGCTGAAGCGGCAACGGTTCGAGGTCACTCGAGACACCGCGTTCGAAGCCGTCATGCGAGGCTGCGCCGAGCCGGTCGCGGGTCGCGAAGAGACGTGGGTATCCGACGATTTCATCGAGGCCTACTGCGCGCTGCATCGGGCGGGGCATGCCCACAGCGTGGAGTGCTGGGCGGAAGGCAAGCTAGCGGGAGGCATTTACGGGGTGCAAATCGGCGGGTTCTTCGCAGGAGAATCGATGTTCCATCGAGCCGACGACGCGTCCAAGGTGGCGTTTTGCCACCTCATGGAGCATCTCCGGGATCGCGGCTTCGCTCTCTTCGACACCCAGGTGATCAACCCAACCACCCGCCAGCTCGGAGCCTATAATATCCCGCGCGACACCTACCTCCGCCGGCTGGAGCTTGCGCTCGCAAAGCCCTGCGAGTTCTAGCAACGAATGCCCGATACTATGCCGGGGTTCGCGGCGCCCGCCGGAATCGATGCTGAATCCAGAGACGCCACACCATCCCCAGCGCTTCCCGCACGATCTTCGACGACATCTTCGAGTTACCCTGAAAGCGGTCGGTAAAAATGATCGGCACTTCGACCACCCTTAATCCCTGCCTCCAGGCTTTGTGCGTCATCTCGATTTGGAAGCTGTAGCCGTTTGATCGAACCGCCTCAAGATCGATGCTCTCCAGCGTCTGGCGTCGGAAGCACTTGTAGCCGCCCGTGGGATCCGCGAACGGCATTCCGGTGATGCCCCTCACATACAGGGCCGCCCCCATGCTGAGCAGCAGGCGATTCAGCGGCCAGTTGATGACACGGATCCCTCGAGTGTAGCGGGATCCCAGAACCAAGTCCGCGTGTTCGGCCGCGGCGAGGAAGGCGGGAATGTCGGCGGGATTGTGGGAGAAGTCGCCGTCCATCTCGAAGACGAACTCATAGTCGCGCTTCAAAGCCCACTGGAACCCGGCGATGTAGGCGCGTCCGAGTCCATCCTTCTCCTTCCGGTGCAGCACATGGATCCGAGGATTGCTCGCGGCCAGGCCATCGGCGATCGCCCCCGTCCCATCAGGGGAATTGTCATCGACCACCAGCAGATCCACCTCCACGGCGAGATTCATGACCCGCTCGGCCAAAGGCGGGAGGTTCTCCCGCTCGTTATAAGTGGGAACGATGATAAGGACCCTGTGTTTCATGAGGCTCTGGCGATCGGCCGCGGAGACAAGTAAGTCACGGAGAGGGGGATGACAAGCACGGGGTGCGAACATTTTCCCTCGGGCTCCCCGCTTCGCATCCCGAGGAACCAATCGGCGCGCCTCTTCAGTCGCTCGCGTTAAAGCCGATGCCATCGGAGAGTAAAAATATTATGGCCAAATCCGGAGCCTTCGGTCACAGTCTTCGGACCTGACCCCAAGCAACTACGAGTCGTAACCATTCGCGCCTAACAAAGTATGAAGCATCAGAAAGCGCTTTTCGCATTTCTTGTACTCAGCCTCCTCCCCCTTGCCGGTTCTCCGAAGGTTCAAGCCCAGAGCGGACTCGTCATTTCGGAGTTCATGGCCAACAATGTCGCGACCATCAAGGACGACTTCGGACAGTTTCCGGACTGGATTGAGATCTACAACGGCAGCGCGGCCACCGTGAACCTGGAGGGCTACTACCTCACCGACAACCTGGGCCTGCCCACTCAATGGCGATTTCCCGCGACCAATATCTTCGTCGGCCAGCATCTGCTGGTCTGGGCCTCAGGCCGCGACCGCAAAGTCCCGGGCCTTCCCCTGCACACCAACTTCAAGCTCAGCAACAACGGCGAGCAGGTCGGGCTGGTCAAGCCCGATGGCACAACCGTTGTTCACTCCTACACCTTTGGACTGCAACTGCCCGATCGCTCATTTGGGCTGGGCGTCAATGTTCTCAGCAGCACGAACTTTCTCCCCCTGGGCGCGGCGGCTCGTTACTACGTCCCCACCAACAACGCGCTGAGCAACAAGTGGTGGCAGATCGGATTCGACGACTCCGCGTGGATAGCGGCGCAGACCGGCGTCGGATTTGACCGCGCCGCCAATTCGCTTCTGACGCCCTTTATCAAGTCCGATTCGGGCTTGGCGATGACCAACAGCACGACCAAGCGAACAAGCCTGTTCATCCGGGTGCCCTTTAACATCTCGGACCTGGGCCAAGTCCCCAATGTCAACATGGACATTCGCTGGGATGACGGGTTTATCGCCTACATCAACGGAGTGGAGTTCTCTCGCAAAGGGTTTTCAGCCGCATCCTCGCCCTCCTCCTCGAGCGCCGCCAACCTCAACCGCACAAACGATCAGGTGGTGATCCCGGACTCCCTCTTCAGCGGCTTGATCTCCCAGAACCTCAGGGTCGGCCCCAATGTCCTGGCCATTCAAGGCATGAACAACACCGGAGCGAACGCGGATTTCCTGATTGCGCCGGAGTTGGTCTCCCGAGCCATCGAATACAATCTTTCCGACGAGCGTTACTTCGCCAATCCCACGCCCTCCAGCGCGAACGCCTCGGGTTTCGCCGGGCAGGCCGATGAAGTGGTGTTCTCGACCAACAGCACGACCTTTCTCAACAACTTCGAGCTCACCCTGAATGTTCCCACGGCCACTCCGCTGGGCGAGATCCGCTACACCATCGACGGAAAAGCTCCGGCGACCAACTCTCCTCTCTATGCCAGTCCCCTGAAGATCACCAACAGCGTGCCCATCCGGGCCCGCGCTTTTGAGCCCGGGTTCCTGCCGGGGCCCGTCCACTCCGAGACGTATATAAAGCTGGGACCGACCATGGTGAACGCCTCATCCGATGTCCCCCTGATCCTGGTGCACAGCTTTGGGGGGGGCAGCTTCTCCCAGGACACCCTCAAATCGGCGGTGATCTTCATCCACAATCCCGTCCATGGCCGGGCCTCCTTCACCAACGCTCCGGACCAAATCTTCCGCGCGGGGCTGAAGATCCGCGGATCGAGCACGGCCGGCAACCCCAAGTACAACTGGGCCGTGCATTGCTGGGATGAAGACAACGCCCCGACCAATATCCCGATCCTGGGGATGCCGGCCGACAATGAATGGGTCTTCCACGCGCCCTTCGGGTTTGATCCCTCGCTTTTCCACAACCCGCTGGCCAGCGACATGAGCAATGAGATCGGGCGGTACGCCTCGCGCTATCGATTCGCCGAGGTCTATCTGAACGAGAACCTGGCCACGAGCACCAACGCCACTGTCAGCACGAAGAACTATTTCGGCGTCTACAACATCATCGAGCGGATCACGGTCGACCCTCAGCGGGTCAACATCGCCAAGCTGACCGACGCGGACGTCAATCCGCCCGAAGTCACGGGAGGTTACCTGATGAGCATCGACCGACCTGTGGCATCGGATCCACCCTTCAGCGCCGGGGGCCAATCGATCAATTACCTCGAGCCCAAGTACGCCGAGATCACCCTGCCTCAGCGCGATCCTCAGGAGCAGTATCTCACGAAGTACCTGAACTCGTTTGGCGCGGCGCTCAGCAGCAAGAGCTGGACGAACCCCGTCACGGGCTATCTGCCCTTCATTGATCGAGGCGCATGGATCGACCATATCATCATCAATGTGATCTCCTTCAACGTCGACGCTCTGCGTCTGAGCGCTTACTTCTACAAAGATCGCAATGGGCCCATCGTCTTCGGCCCCATCTGGGACTTTGATCGCGCCTTCGGCTCGACAGATGGTCGAGATGCCAACCCGCTGGTCTGGTCAGACGGGGGCGGTACAGACTTTTTCAACTATCCGTGGTGGGATCGGATGTTTGCCGATCCGGCGTTCTTCCAGGCCTTCATCGATCGATACCAGGAGCTGCGCGAGGGCCTCTACAGCACGCCCAATTTCTTCGCCCTGATGGACAGG
>JACQFQ010000010.1 GCA_016199985.1 Verrucomicrobiota bacterium
GGGGAAGGTAGTCCAGCAAAAAGATGAAAAACTTTCAGCCCTATCTTCGCCACAATACGTCCCCGTCGAGGAAGCCGTCCAAAATCGCGATCCCGACCCCCGCTGTAACTGAATCTACCCACAACTCGGAGATGCGCCCTCAGAAGCCGGCGCATCCCTATGTGGCGGGAAACAGAGAGGTGCTCTTATAGAAAGCATGAGTTTCGAAATGCGATCGCGACTTTCCACCCTCGCACAACCTCGTCCTCATCGGCCAGCCTCAGCTCCTCCAGTCTCTGGCCCTCACCGTCAACAAGGAGATCCGCTCCAGGATCACCTATTCCGTGGTCCTTCCACGCCTCTCGCCTGAGGTCATCGAGCAGTTCCTCCTGGCCGAACTCGACCGAGCCGGTCTCGGTCACAACACCTTCACCGCCGAAGCCATGGCCGTCCGCTCCGGCGACGGTCTTCTGCGTCGCGCCCGTAACCTCTGCCTAAGTTCACTCCTGGAAGCTGTCCGCGACCAGACTCGCATCGTCGATCTCAAGCAGGTCAACCGCCTTCTCCTCCAGCCTCACTGGCGCAAGGATTATGACAGTCCCATCGCATAGTCCCGGCTTAGAGCTAAGGGTCTCCGCAGCGAGCCAGCATCCCTCGAAAGATGTCGAGTTGCAAATGAACCTCCCAATGGTTGTGGAGAACGGATGCCTTCTTGAGGTACCTGAGAACCGCTGTAAGGACAAGGCGCCGTCGCCCTTTCTCTCCATAAACCGTGGCTGAATCACAGTGACATAATTACATCTTCTTGACAGGCGATCCTTTTTGCCATAGTCAACCTGAATGGTCCCACAGCGCCCTGACTGAGCGCAAGCAAGCTGGCGACGTCTTTTGATCTCCTTTCAGCCAGGGCACACGCTGAAGGTATGCTCATGGCGCAGGTCCTTCGCCCTCGCACCACGTCGACACGAAGGATCTAACGCCAATTGTTCTTGCGGGGATTCAGGCTCTGGTCCGTTCTGCAAAAGTTTGCGCCACCTGAGCCGAGGGGCGCACTTATGAAACGACGAACTGGCATTCTGCTTCTGTACCATGCCATCGGGCCAATCCTCTGTTGCTGCTTGCAGGAACCCACCCAAGCCGCACCTCTCATCTGGAACCCATCTGATCGCCGACCTCCGCAAGGGTCGGATGGAGAGTGGAACAATGGGGGCAAATTCTGGTACGACGGTAGCGGAAACGTCGCGTGGAACAACGACACGAGCTATGAGGCCCAGTTTGGCGTCCCAGCGGGACGCGTCACGACCAAGAAGGGTGCGGTGATCCTTTTCCGTGGCATCTCGTTCGAGGTGGATGGCTACACCCTCGACGGAGAAGGGATACTGCGGCTCAAAGGCGGGTGGATCACCCCCCGAGACAACACCAGCGCCCTTTGCGTATTCAAAACTGATGCCTCCGCTATCATCGAAACCAGGATAGAAGGCGACGGGAAGAAGCTCATCACTTACTGCCTGGGAGCCCTGCAGCTCAATGGAGCGAACACGTTCTCGGGCGGAACGCTTATTCAGAACGGAACAATTCTTGTGGGCGCAGACAGCGTTCTTGCCGAGAACAAGACGATAGTTGGACCCCTAGGCGCCGGCCCGGTTCTTCTCCGAAACTCCACTCCTCCGCGGGAGGTCAGATTGCTGATCAACGGGGGTTACGATCTTCACAACGGAGTGGAAGTCATCGATGGAACTGCCGTGATCGGGAACAGGATTTCCCGGGGCGCTTCAGCTCGGTTGTCCCGCTTCCTCGGCGATGTTGTCATCCATCGGGGCCTGCGGGCGAAGCTCGGATCCGTGGCCGATGCAGATGACCCCGATTCTGTCACCGTTGTTTTCCTTGGCGAAATCTCCGGTCCCGGGCCGGTGATCGTGGGACAGGGGGCGGGTCGCCAAGACACGGTGGTTTTCAATCCCGGCAAGGGACAGAAAAAGAATAGTTACGCAGGAGGCACTCAAGTGTTTGAGCGCCTCAGCTTGCGAGAATGTGCCGGCTCAACGACGGGCTCCGGCGCGGTAGAAGTGATGTATGGCGGCTATTTAGATGGCAGCGGGATCATTACCGGTGCAGTGACCGTTCGAGAAAACGGCCTTCTGAAACCCGCCAGCCTAACGACAGGGTCGATTCAGCTATCGAAGAAATCCTTTTTCCTCGTGATCCTCGAAAAAGGACAAGACCGGCAGTTGACCGTGAATGGCGATGTGACCATTGACAACGCCGAACTGTTGATCGGCTCCCCAACAGGCGGGCGTCGCATCCACTTTTTTCCCAAGGAGGGTGACAAGGTTTTCCTTATCTATAACAAGGGAAAGCGCGCGGTTACGGGAACTTTCAACGACTTGCCAGAAGGGGCTGCAGTCCAGGTCGTGGCTCCGGACAAAAAGCTTTATGACTTCCGGATTAGCTACAAAGGCAACGCCGAAGACAAAACGGTCGATGGCGGCAACGATGTTGTCTTCTTCTTGCCCAAAGAGGAAAAGGCCCCGCAGCTCTGTCCTCCGGCACAAGCCCCGGGGAGCGATCCGCCGGGAGTGTTTCGGTTTCTGTTGGAGGGCCCCCTCAACCGCGATTACTCGATCGAGTACTCCGAAGACCTGGAAGTCTGGCAATCGCTGCGAGCGGTCGCTCTCACGAGCTCTCCCATGGAGATTACCGACGCCGATACACTCCACCGCCCTCAGCGGTTTTATCGTGCTCACTCGTTGCCAGGAGGCATCTCCGGGACGAACTTCGTGATCTCAGCGTTGGCGGATACCAACGGCTCAATCAGTCCCGCGGGTGACGCATTTGCCGGAGCGGGTCAAGGCCTCTTGCTCACGGCCACGCCAGATTCGAACTACGCGGTCGGTCGTTGGTTCAGGGACGGAGAAGTGGCTCAGCTGGGCGGCACGCAGTTCACGATGACAGACATTCAGACCGACGCATTCATCTTTGTGACCTTCAGGCCGCTAACAGATCTGAGCGTAACAACCCAGACCGACGTGGATCCGATTATTGTGGGCAGCAACCTAACTTACCGAATCAACATCGCCAACTCGGGAGCAAACACCGCGAATAGGGTCGTGCTGCACGACGCACTGCCGACAGACGTCCGGCTGGTTTCAGTTACTCCGACACAAGGAAGTTGGTCGATGGAGGGCGGAACGATCAGCTGCACCTTGGGGGATCTTGCCAGCGAAGCGGTGGCGACGGTGACCGTCGTCGTCGTTCCCAATGGTTCACCCGGGCTGACAAACGTGGTTTCCGTAAGGAGCGATCAAACAGAGTTGCTCATGGACAACAACGTCGACACCAATTTCACTGCGGTCCAATTCCCGCCACAGATCGTCGCCCCGCCGCAGAGTCGAACGGTGGACGCTGGCAGCGATGTGATTTTCACCGTCACCCCTTCAGGCGCCGAGCCGTTCTTTTACCAATGGCAACTCAACGGACTGAACCTGGAGAACGAAGATCGCGGCACTCTGACCATTTATGACGTCAAATTCGATCAGGCCGGCGCTTATCAAGTGCGGGTGAGTAACGCTGCTGGCGAGGTCACGAGTCAGGCCGCCACACTTAATGTCCGTTGATAGATATGAAATACTTCTTGAGCAACCAACTGCGGCGTCGGCGTGCGGCGAAATCGCATGCCTGGCGATGGGGCCTGATCGGCATGATCTTGATTCTTCTTGTTCCGCTCCAGTGGGTCTGGGGGCTTGCAAAAGGACCCGTCGCGAAAGGAAACCCGGAAGAGGATAAGGACGATCTCTACGTCGGGAGAGTGCAACTTGAAGTTCACGATGAAACCAGCCAGCACTGCACCGGGAGCTTGATCGACAAGGGGGTGGTGCTAACGGCTGCCCATTGCATTAATCCGACCAATGAACCAGATCGGCAATTCGCGGCTCATTTTGAGCGGTTTACGCTTTACGAGCGGACGAAGGACGATAAGCGGGTCAACCGACAATACTTTGCATTGGGGGTTCAGCACCCGGCCTACAACCCCTTCGTCGATTTCGGAGGAAATGACATTGGATTGCTCCTGGTGTTGAACGGCCCCGTTGAGCCCCTGGGCGCCTTGGCCGCAGAGGCCGACAAAGTGAAAAACGGGGACACGGTGACCCTAATCGGTTTCACGAGCGCTTCCGGGAATTATCCGTTGAGCGGATTGAGTGTTCTGCACGCGACTAAGGGAACAACGGAACCGAAGGAACTTGTTTATGATCGAAGCAAGGCGGGAGCCGTTTTTGAACCGGGCGACTCGGGAGGGCCCACTCTGTTCACTTTCGATAAGACCAGAAAGATTATCGGCGTACATTCCTTCAGCGAGCCGGACCCGAACAAGGAGCGCGAGTTCATCACCGATGTCGACACTCGGGTCAACCAGTACCTTGAATTCCTCCAAGGCAAGGGTGGACCATCACGTGTTGACGGGGTGCGGCAAGCGGTGCTGTGTCGCTGGAAGGGCGCCGACAGCGGGGATTGGAACAAGGAAACACGCTGGGAGCGCGCCAGTGCTGACCCGCCCGACGCCGTGCCGCAGACCGACGACGTCGCGATTCTAGACCCATCGCGCAACGAGGGCGATCTGGACACCAAAGTGGACATCAGTGCTCCCGGCACCGCCGCGCTTGAGGGCTTGCTGACAGATGTGAAGCTGAACATCGCGAACAATGGCTCACTTGTCGTAAAGGGCATCAGCGGTACGTTGAACGGTGGCGAGATCAACATCGGTGACGGTTCGGCTGGCTCGGCTCAGTTCCGTTGCGGTTTGGATAACGTAGGCACGATCAACATCAAGGCCAAGGGCACCCTGACATTGGGTAACACTTCGCTCTTTCCCGATACAGCCACGGATACTGTTTTGCTCAACGGAAAATCAGTTCTCGTGGATGGTGGAAAGCTTGAAGTGAAGAAAGCACTGGAGAATAGAGGCACTCTTCAGATCAAAGGGGCCGGCACCGCCAATGCTGGGGCCAACCTCCCCGGCAAGGCACTGGATGGAAGAGCCACTGTCTCCATCTTGAACTCGGACAAAGGCTCCATCGTTGTCGATGAAGGCAATCTGACGATGTTCGTTGGGTTCTTGAACTCAGGCCGCCTTGCAGTGGGGACCAAGGGAGTTGTGAGCATCGGCCAGAACCTTCCGATCCCACCGAAGGCAAAGTCTGTTTTGGTGGTTAATTGCCTGGCGGGCAGTAGTATTACGGTGGGAGCAGGCGGTACGCTCACCATCAGCGCCCGGGAGAAGTTCAGCGCGTTCGTGAACCTCGATGCGAAGGCGACCTTGAGCGTCGAAGGAGGTGATGGAGGCGGAGCCACGGTTACTACCGACACTTTGCAAAGTGAGGGCGCCGTTGTCGTTAAATCACGCGGGACTTTGAACGCAACGAAGCGTTTCGGCATCGTCCCGAAAGGCAGCCTAACTGTCTCCTCTGATGCCAAAGGCGCGGGCACCGTCAAGACCGAGAGCTTTTATAACGCCGGCACCGTGACGATCAATGAGGGCTGCCTCTTGGAGGCCAAGGGCGCCGACGGCTATCGGCAGGACGATGACGGCGTGACCTGCCTGAATGACGGACGTATCGATTGCGTGGATAACGACGGGAAGAAGCTAAAGTTCGAAGTCAAGAGGGGGAAGCTGCTCGGCAAGGGAACCCTCAGCGGAGTCGTGGTTAACAATGGAAAGATCAAGCCGAATAAAGCGGACGGCCTGCTGATCATCGAAGGCGATTTGAACCTGCTCAGCGGCGGCTCGGTCGAACTGGCTCTGTCGGGCTCCGCACGCGGACTGGAATACGATGCGATCGATGTGACCTCCGGCCAACCCGTCCCCGGAGTGACCTATGGGAACCTCCTCCTGGGCGGGCAATTGGAGTTGGACATTCTCAATGGGTTCGAAGATCGGCTGACCCGCAATGATTCGTTCCGCATTTTGTCGAGCAGCCACCTCGAGGGTGTCTTCGACAATGTTACGCCCGGCGGACGACTCAACAGCGTGGATGGGCGTGGGTCGTTCCTCGTTCATTACGGCGGTGAAAGTCCCTTTGCCCCCAACGAAGTCGTTCTGAGCGATTTTCGTTTGAATCCGAAAATGGCGATCGCCCTCACCGAATTTGGCTTGGTGGAGATTTCGTGGCTCGAAGTTTTTGAGAACTATCAGCTGGAGCAGGCCGAAAGCCTCGACGCTGCCTGGACCTTGGCCAGTCCGCTGCCAGCGATCGTCGACGGTAAGTTTCGAGTCACTCTCCCTGCGTCGACTCGAGTCCGGTTTTTCCGGCTCGAATCGAGCAACGCAGCGGCCGCATGGCCGCCGTGACCCTTCGGGAGATCCGATGAGCTGAACTCCAAATCGAGTTTTTATGAGACACACAAACAGTTTTCAGATCCGGTTGGCGAACGATTCGAGTCGCGAGGAGACGTGGACGGCCATCCAGATGTCCACCGCGATGATCCTCTTACGAGCAGGATGTTTGGCGACGGCATGCTGCTTGGGGTTGACTTCGCTTCATGCCAGCGCGCCGAAGGAACAAACGATCACTTTTCCTGCGGTCGTTCGGGTCCTGGTCGGCACGGTGCCGGGAGAAGCCAAAGCCATAACCGTAGGCACCGGCACAATCATTGCCAAGCAGACCGTCAAGGTGGGGGAAGAAGAACACGGTTTCCTGTGGGTTCTCACGTGCGATCACGTCGTCAGCGACAACGGCAAGCAGGCAGGCAGATTGAGTGATAAGATCGGTATCAGCTTGGGGAATGCGCCGAAACCCGGTGCGCTTTCGGACGGCTTTCCGGTGAATCCGGACGACATTGCGCGCGGCGGTCCGAGTTGCAAGGTGGACATGGCGGTGTTGAAGGTGGATATGGGCCCCTCTAGCGGGGCTGGTTGGAGGACGGTCAAGAACATCGACCCGATCAAGATCACACCGCTGAATAACACGGCCAAGGCCCGCGATGAGTTGCTCGGGGCGCAGTTTTCAGTGATCGGATTCGGCCTGACAGGAGAGAAACTGCTCGATAAAACTAAATGGATCGGCTGGGAACCGATTGCAAAGAGCACGGGAATACAACGCTTCCACAACGGCAAGCTTCGCGCAGGCCCCGAAGTCGCAAAGCTCAACGGCTACATCTATGACGAACTGTCCTGGCTGATGCTCGAACCTAACGGCAAAGACGCTTTCCTGAAAGGAACTGGGGCGGTCCTGCCGGCTGACTCTGGCGGACCCATGCTGTTCGACGCCAAGGACACGATCAATGCGGTCGATCTGTTCACAAAAGCGATCCGTGGGATCGCCGTCCGTGGTTTGGGCGAAGGAGCAAACCTGTTCGACTTTCAGAATGGCGGAGTTGCAATCACAAAGGAGTACGCCGATTGGATCCAGGACCAGATCAACGCGGCGGGTCCCGAGAAACCCCAGGAAGACCCCCTGGTCGTCGACGTCATTCCAACCAGCTTGAGCGCCGAGACAAATCATGACGCCGAACCGAGCCTGGCGGTTCAACCCAGTGGAGACCGGAAGTGCCGCGAGATCTGTATCACCACCTTCAGTCGCGTCGATGGGCGAACGATACGCAATGGCAACCAGTCGGACAACCCCTGGTCGGGCGTCACAAAGGCGCCGATTTGGATCAGTTCCAACGACGGACGCACCTGGAGCGTGCAGGATCGCATGCCCAAACCGGACGTTATAGTGAAAGAAGGCCCGCTGGATCAAACACTGGCCTATAAGGTCGACGGTACCGGCCTTTACTATGTGGGGCTCGGCGGCAACCGACCCGGAACTGTGATCGGTTACGTTGGGTTCTCGGACGACATGAGTGCGACGGACGTGAAGTTTCCAGCGGACCTGAGAATCATTGTGAATGGCAAATATGTGCTGAAGGTTCCGGATCAGCCTTGGATTCAGCTGGGCCTCGACGCCGACACCGGAAAAGACCGCGTGTACGTTGGCTATTACGACTCCTCACTTCGCGACAGAGCCAATGAGCCGAGCGTCGGCAAAACGGCCTACGTGTTCGTGAGCATCCCTGGGAAGACAGGACCGGTCTCGCTTGACGACGGTGGACACAAGTTTGGGGACGTGGATCGCCAAGTCCGAGGCCAAAGCGGGTCTTCGGTGCGAATAGCGATCTTAGAAGATCGAGTGTATGCAGTATTTGCGCGTTACACCTCCGAGCTGAACCGCACCAACGATACTAGCGTTTCGGGAGACATCGTCCTGACGCGCGACGACAGTGCGGGAGCCAAAGGATTCCGTGACTTGAAGGATAAAGCGGGGAATATCGGTGTCATCGTCAACGGCGGCGCCGCTCCAATAGAGTTGCCGCGAGTGGAGACGCTGCTAGGGCAGCAAAGGCTCGGCAGCGATGTGGCAATCGCAATAGACCCGAGCGATAAGTCGCGCAACACCGTTTACGTTGCCTACCTCGCCCTGACTGAAAAGGAAGTGCGCATCCACGTGCTTAAGTCCGAGAAGGCAGGCGCCGAAGGATCTTGGAACCCGGCATTGAAGGCGCCCATACCCAGCGCAGCGTTGCCTGCTCTTGCTGTTTCCGCAAATGGAACCCTGGGTATTCTTTACACCCGGCTGGCGGAGAAGCGAATGAGCACGGAGCTGCGAACAGTATCGAACAAAGGTGTCGAAGCGGAGCCTGTGGTGCTGGCCTCCTGGCCGGCGGACAGCCCGAAAATCCAGACTGAAAACTACATCGGCGACTTCCAGCAGCTGATTGCCAGAGACAAGACCTTTTACGGCGCGTTTGCGGCTTCGAATGAGCCGAAAGCCGCCAACTTCCCCCAGGGCGTTCGTTTTCAGCGTTTGGTGTCAGTCGACAAAAAGCCTGCGGAAGCCAATTCGAGACTCGGCGGATCGTTCGGAGTCAAGGACGGGGAGTTGGTCGACAAGAATGGGAAGGCAGTGGCGATTTCAATCGATCCCTTCTTCTTCAAGGTGACGCCGGCGGAGAAGCCGAAGGTCCGCGGTAAGGAACCTTACTCTCTCCCGTTCCATATTTACCTCGCGGGCTTACCGAGTCATTACTACCGGATCGAGTACTCCGAGGACCTTCAAAACTGGGCGCCGCTTGGCGATTATTTGAGCATGGGCGACGAGGTCGAAATCAGCGATCCCGCCATGGGCCTAACGCAACGCTTCTACCGCGCCAGGGCTTTGACGAGCGACGATGGCGGATCAAGCGTGGTTTTATCGGCCTTCGCGGGACCCTACGGCTCCCTCAGCCCTTCCGGTGATCGTTTGGTCACACGGGGCCAAAATTTGACGTTGACGGCTACACCCCACAACAATCTGGTGGTTGATTGCTGGTACGTGGATGACGAGATGGTCCAGGTTGGTGGCACTGGATACACCCTGGCCGACCTCGAGGCGGACCACTCGGTTTACGTCACTTTCCGTTCGAGCAAGGGCGTCGATCTCGCTGTGAAGCAAAGCGGCTCTGCGGATGGCGTCACAATTGGGGAACAAATGTCTTACTCCATTCTAGCGTCGAACAAGGGAAAAAATGCGGCACACGGGGTTGTCTTGAGTGCCCCTTTGCTTCCGAACATGGTGTTCGTAAGAGCGCTCAGCTCACAGGGGACTTGCACCAACGAAAACGGGGTTTTCCGCTGCGACCTTGGCTCTTTGGGAGGCGGGGAGTCGGCTGAAGTCGTACTGATAATAAGCGCGCTGGCCGCTGGCATTGTTACCAACGCCGTTTGCCTCAATGCTGAAGAAGAGGATGTCGACCTGTTAGACAACTGTTCGTCCGAGTTGACCTGTGTCGAATGTACACCGACGATCCTGTCGCAGCCGGAGTCCATGACTGTCACGGTTGGCGAAACCGCCACGTTCAGTGTGGCAGTGCTTGGCATGTCGCCACTGAACTACCAGTGGCGCTTCAATCAGATGGATCTGTTGGGTGAGACGAATAGCGTCCTGGAATTGCCGAGTGCAATGGCCAGCCAGGCCGGAGAGTACGCCGTTAGGATCCAGACCCCATTAGGGTTTGTGACCAGTGATGCAGCCAGCCTAACGGTGATCGAACCGTGATCCGATTCGCTGCGGAGCAAGCCCCGGTGCTTTGGATCTTCCGTACCCACACGCTCGCAAGAGCCTGTCCCCAAACCCTCTCTTTTCTGAGAGGGGGTTTGGGGACAGGCTCCAGCTACTCCCATCGAGGCGGATTCTACTTCCTGCCCGCGATCGTTGAGTTCGACGAGCACGGTCTCTGGATGGCCCGTGGGGCCTGGTTTTCGAAGCGCGGCACTTTACTGAACACCGCCGAGGCTTTTGTTCATCAAGCCCCCGCTGGCGCTCACGCTACCGAATTGGAAGCCAGCCTCCACATTCCCGTCAAGGATGCGCTTCGACAACTGACCCAGGCCGGACGGATACATCGCTCGGAGCACGAAGGCCTCTATCTCTACACCTCTGTGTCGCAGCTTTTCGATTCGGTGCAAGGGGACTGTCCGGACGCGTGGTTCCAAAACGCCATCACGGCGATTGCCGGGATAGATCGTTACTTTCCGGCGCTCCAGCCGCCGTCGATGATGAAATCGCTTCCGGTGATGAACGAAGCTTCGTCGCTCGCGAGATACAACGCGGCCGCGGCAATCTCCTCCGGACGCCCCATCCGACCCAATGCCTGCGTGGCGGCCATCTCTTCGTAGGCCTTCTCCGGATCCGGATACTCCTTCAGGCGCTGGGCCACGAAAGGCGTTTCCACCCGCCCCGGACAGATGCAGTTCACCCGAATGCCGTCCCGCGCGTGGTCGAGCGCCATCGCCTTGGTGATCCCCACCACGGCGAACTTGCTGGCGCAATAGGCCAGGCGATCCCGGATTCCCACGACACCTCCGATCGAAGCCATGTTGAGGATCACCCCGCGCTTGCGCTGGAGCATCGCTGGGAGGAAAGCCTTCGACATGTTGAACACGCCGCGAACATTCACGGCGTAAAGACGATCCAGATCCGCGGCCGAGGTTTGAAGAAGCGTTCCCACGTGCCCGATCCCCGCGTTGTTGACGAGGATGTCCAGGCGTCCGCAGCGCTCGTGAACGGTTGTGGCCATCCGCTGGCAATCGGCCTCCAGGCTCACGTCGCCACAGAGCGACTCGGCCTCGCCGCGCGCTTCCCGGATCCGAGCGGCGGTGGCGCTCGCGCTTTTTTCGTCCCGGTCGGCGGTGAAGACCAGCGCGCCGGCGCGCGCGAAGGCGTCCGCGATCGCGGCGCCAATTCCGGATCCCGCGCCGGTCACCAGCGCCACGCGTGAAGAGAGGGAGAACATGGTTGAGAGGAGATGAGGGATGAGTAGGACAAGATAGACGGAGGCTTACGCCGGCTTCCCCGGCTCATCCTTGAGCTCCGGCATGGTCAGGGCGATCAGGCATGCGGGAATAAACAGGAAGCTGGCGTAATAGAGAGCCGAGCGGTAATCGGAGATGGCGGTCTTGCCGGTCATCAAGGGAAGGACGCCGAACACAACGGTGCCGGCCGCCGCCGCGATACGGCCGATGTTGTAGCAAAACCCGGCGCCCGTTGTGCGCAGCAGCGTGGGAAACAGCGGCGGCAAATACATCGTGAAAAGCGCGAAGATGCCCTGGCACGAACCGATCGCGGCGAGAAAAAACCAGAGCTGATCCAACGGGCGCGGCACGCTGTAGGCCGTGAACATGATGCCGAAATAAGCCGCGCAGAGGATCGCGATCGCCCGGGGATATCCGATGAACCGCGCCATGAACGCGGCCAGGAAGTTGCCGAAGATCGAAAAGCCCATGACCACGAACATCGCCTTGCTCGCGAGGAAACTCTTCTCCGCCGCCCCCCAGGACCGCACCTCCGGAAGATCGCGCAGATGGAACAAATACCAGAACAGGAAAGCCCAGTGGGCGGTAAGGGTCACAGCGCAGGTGAGAAGAGTGCGCAGCGTAATCGAGCGGACGGATCCGCGAAACAGGTCCGCCACGCCCGGCTGCCGGCCGACGGACTCCATCCGCGCCTTGCGCCATTCCGCTGTTTCGGGGACTTGCTTGCGGATCCAGAGCGTCAAGAGGGCGGGAAGGATGCCAGCGAGAAAAACAAATCGCTCGGTATGCTCGGCGCCGGCGGACTGTCCGATCCAGGCGACCCCTGACACCACTCCCGTGGCGAGAAGCACCCCGATGTTCACGCCGGTCTGAAGAACCGCGGCCATCCAGGGACGCCATCGCTTGGGCCAGGTTTCGGATAACATCGAAGCGCCGACGGCCCACTCGCCCCCGATTCCCAGGGCCGCAAGAAAGCGGAAAATGCAGAGCTGCCACCAGGTTTGAGAAAAAAACGACAAGCCCGTGAACAGCGCGTAGGTCAGAATCGTGAGATTCAGCGTGCGGGTACGGCCCATGAGATCGCCAACGCGGCCGAAAAAGCCCCCGCCCAGCGCCCAGCCGACCAGGAAGGCGGCCTGGATGATGCCGCTGTATTTACGGACGTCGAGGTCCGAGCTGGACTGCGCGTGAAGCAATTGCATCACGAACGGGGTGGCGACGAGCGTGTAGAGATGCATGTCGAGCCCGTCGAAGAGCCAACCCAGCCACGCGGCCAGACCGGACTTGCACTGCTGGGCGGAAATCGCCGAGAGTCCCTCCGCCTCGGGCTGTCCGGCGAGGACATTGGGGGTCGGCGACGCGGGCGATTTGGAGCCTGGGGAATGCACCTCGCTTTCATAATGACGAGGGCCTCCGCGAGGCGAGCTTGAACTTTGACCAAAAAACCACTTGATAGGCGCCCCGGCGGTTTCTATATTGCGCGCTCTTTTTCAGGCTAGACCAAAAGACCTTATATGAGACGCCCCCGTGGTAATAAGACGAGAAAGGCCGTTGCAAAGCGGTTTAAGATCACCGGCACCGGCAAAGTGATGCGGTCCCGCGCCGGACGCCGACATCTGCTGGCCGGCAAGAGCTCCAAACGCCGCCGTTCCCTCGGCAAAAGCAAGGAAGTCGATTCGACGGACACCTATCGCGTCACCCAGAACCTTCCGTTCAGCCACTAAGCGCCGGCCGCCCACGAACTCCCAAGAACCTCCTTCATACAGATTTTATGCGCGTCACTAACGCTCCCGCCTCTCGCCGCCGTCGCAAGCGGATGCTTTTCGCCGCAAAAGGCTTCCGCCTCAAGCGCTCCAAGCTCTACCGTTACGCCTCCGACGCCGTCGATCACGGCCGCCAATACGCCTTTCGCGACCGCAAGACCAAGAAGCGGAACTTCCGCACTCTCTGGCAGGCCCGCATCAACGCCGCTGCCCGCCCCGCGGGCATCACCTACAGCCGGCTGATGGAAGGGCTCAAGGCCGCGAAGATCGCTCTCGATCGCAAGGTTCTGGCCGACATCGCCGCCACCGACGCCCCCGCGTTCGTGGAATTGGTGAAACTCGCCCAGAACGCGCTGGTCCAGAAGGCCAAGGCCGCTTAATCCGTTTTCTGTTTCCTCCGACCTGTCGTCCGAGGGAACCTGTGTGGCCATTCGTGCCGGGCGACCCCTCATGGTCGCCCGTTTTTTTTGACCGGGATTGCGCTGAACACATCTCCGTATGTCGCTGCTGAACGAGATCGAACCCCTCAGGAACGAGGCGCTGCACGCGCTGACGGCGGCCGCCGACCTGGCCGCGCTGGATCAGGCGCGAGTTCAGTTCCTGGGAGCCCAGGGCCGTGTCACGGGGCTGATGAAGCAACTCGGCTCGCTCCCCAAAGAAGAACGCCCGGCGGCTGGCAAGCTCATCAACCAAGCGAAGACCGAGATCGAAGCCGTTCTGGACTCCCGAAAAGCGGCGCTGGAACTCAAAGCGGCTCTGCCGAAGGAGCCCACCGACTTCACGTTGCCAGGACGCCGCCGATCGGTCGGACGCCTTCATCCCCTCACCCAGGTCACCGAGGACATCGTTCGCAGTTTTCGTCGGCTGGGATTCGCGGTGGCGGACGGCCCCGAGGTCGAGGATGAGCACCATTGCTTCGACGCCCTGAACACCCCCGCGGATCATCCCGCGCGCGATCTCCAGGACACGTTCTATCTCCAAACTCCCGCGCGCCCTCTGCTGCGGACGCACACCTCCTCGGTGCAGATCCGGGTCATGGAGAAGCAGAAGCCTCCCCTCCGCGTGATCATCCCGGGTCGTGTGTATCGGCGCGACAACGCCGACGCCACGCACAATCCCACTTTCCACCAGATCGAGGGTCTGTGCGTGGACCGGGGAGTGACCGTCGGCGATCTCAAAGGAGCCGTCGAGTTCGTGTTCAAGGAGCTTCTGGGCGATGACGTGAAGCTCCGGTTTCGTCCGCACTACTTCTCGTACACCGAACCCAGCTACGAAATCGATTTCACCAACAGCCTCGTCCGGAAGCTCGGCAAGCAATGGATGGAAATCGCGGGCTGCGGGATGGTGCATCCGCAGGTGTTCGAAAACGTCGGATACGACCCCGAAACCTGGTCCGGCTGGGCTTTCGGATTTGGGATAGAGCGATTGGCGATGCTCCGCTACGGCGTGAACGACATTCGTCTGTTCTACGAAAACGACATTCGATTCCTGGGCCAGTTCTGATGGCGCTTCGGCCGATTCCCGAGATTGAATCAGACGTAAGCCGGGACGCCTCGACCCCGCGATGCAGGTGGGGCAAACCTGCGCCACCGCAGGCAGGACCACGCGCTCTACTGAGGCAACTCCACAGTTCGGGATGAGCAGACGCCCTCGGCCCTCACCGCGGCAGTTTGGCCAACTCATCCTGCTGAAGCAAAAACTGGCGGCGCTTCACCAGGTGCTCCTTGAATGAGGCCACATTCTGATCCAGACGGCTGTTCGCCTTCGCCGGATCCTCCGCAATCACGCCGGCCCGGATGGCCACCTCCGGCCGTAAACGATCGGCCATGGCATCAATGATCGGGAAGAAAACTTTCTCATTGTAGGTCTCCTCGAGAATCTGCCGGATCCGACGAAGGTAGACCTGTCGGAACTCAGGATTGGCGAGCAGCGGCTTGGAGAAAAAGCCGCCCGGACGCCACCAGGAGCCGGGATTCAAAACAGGCTCTCCGCCGCCGGGCGGACGATCCCCGGCCATGCCAAAGGTGAGCGGCATGTCGAAGAACACCTTGTCCCCCGACGCATCGTGGAAGCCCCAGGTCTTGTCCTGATCCCAGGGATACATCTCCCACTTCCCCTCCTTTTTTCGGTTCTGGAAGGTGAAGTAGTTGTTGAAGAATCCATCCCAGTGGGAGAGCACCATGTTGACAGCGAAGTACGTCGCCGCCTGGTCCACGTTGAAGTTCTTCTGAATCACCGCCCACTGCTCGGCGCCGGTCGTGGACTCGAGAGCCGCGATCAAACGAAGGAGGTCCGCGTGGCTGCGATCCGGATGATTCTGTTTCTCGTGCTGCCCTTCAATGCCGTTGCCATACCAGAGGATCTTGAAAAGATCGCCGCCGGCATCTAGCTTGTTCCGTCGGAGGAAGGCGCCATTCACCTGCTCCACGACAAGATGGTAGCCCAGGAGATGTCCGTTCATGGACAGGCGGATGAAATCCGTGTCGCAGGCCGCGTGACCGAGCCGGTGGTACAACTCGAACGCGAGCGGCTCAGCCATCAGGAAGCGGTCTTTATACTCGAAAATGATCGCGGCCGCGGTCATGCCATTCCACGTGTGATCCTTGTGGAACCGCACCTTGTAGCCGGCGCTCCGCTCGGTGACATGCAGGAAGTCGAAGACCTCCACGCCGCCCGTCTTGGAACTCACGATGAAGGCGGTGTTCCCGCGAGGCGGCCGGGGATGGACGTCGCCAAGGCGCGGCCGGATCGGAGAGGGCTGCGACCGCCGCCACTCGTCAAGAGCGCGACGCTGGCTGACGGTGAGGAGGCGGTGGTATTCCGCGTCCAACTCCTTCCCTACGACGCCGAGCGCTTCCATCAACTTCCCGAAGTCCATCCCTCCCTTCATCATCTTGGCGGCGGTGTCCGACCGCCCCTGAACCGCCTTTTTCAAGGCGGGTTTCAGCTTTTCGATCTGTTCGGGAGTAAACTCCACCCGGCTGTGCATCGCCATCCAACCGCCCTCGACCGCCAGCATCTGAGTGAGGAAACCGCCCATCTCATCGCCCTTGCTGGACATCTGCCGCTGGCGCCAGGCCTCGAAGGCGGCCGAATCGGACGACGGGATGGCGGACTTCACCTTCTCGACGAACGAAGCCTGGAACGCCTGGATGCGGGCGGGCAGCGCCTTGGTGGCCCCGGCGATGTCGTCCGCGGTCAACGTTTCCTCGATCAGCCGATTGCGTTCCGCGTTCATCGACAGGAAAACAGTTCTCAGCTTGCGGTAAGCGGCGACATCGGCGGGATGATTGACGGTCCATTCGAACCACGCCGCGGGCAAATTGAGTCCCGCGCCGAGGAGCGTTTGCAGCTCACTCGAGTCCTGGTTCCCAAACGGGCCCTGATCCGGCTTCAACGAGCGCGCCCGAACGCGCTCCATCGCGGCGTGCTCTCGCGGATCGCAGTTCACGATGTAAGCGAGCGGAACGGTCGCGGCCTCGGCGGGAGGGGCCACGAAGAGGGAGATGGCGGGCTGCAGCGAATGGGGCGACGGATAGAATCGTTCGGCGCGGCGTTGATCGACCGCGCGCACGCGGGCTCGAACCAGGGATGAAGCCTCCAGGCCCGGAATCTCGGCGGAGAAGTTCCTGCCATCGGCCGCTGTCATCGTCACGGCCTTCTCCTCGCCGAGCGCGCCCGGTTTCGCCACGCGATACCGCAGCTCAATGGTCGCCACGCCCGCCGCGCTCTCCACCAGGGCCTGGACGCGCGCGGGCTGGCCGGGCACAGGCGTTGACGGGCTCACCTTGACGCCGCTGATCAGCGGTGGAAAGGAAGCGGAGTAGGAGGCGTTTGTCTGTCCCGGCGTTCCCGTGGGACGCTCCAGATCTTCCGGGAGAGGAGACGCCGACCAATTCGCGGCCTGGTCGCCCGGGGCGGCCGGCGTGATGCGCTCCAGGGACGAGGAGACGCCGTCGGCGGATGAAGGCCAGGGATCGCGATCGTCAAACTTCACCCGGTCGACCGACTTCCCCGCTGAATCGACCAGCTCCAGCGTTCCGCCTCCGCGACCGAAGGACTTCTTGAATTGGCCATCCGGCTTCACGCTGTAGAACTCGCTGAAAACCTGGGCATCCTTGCACAGAACCAGGAAACCTCCCGGAGGCATCACTGTCTTCCCAGGAAACTGGAAATGGACGCCTTTGGTCAGTCGCCAACCTGAAACGTCAACAGGCTGGCTGTCCGCGTTGTGGAGCTCGATCCACTGAAGATCATCCAGATCGTCCGGCGCGTGATAGAAGATCTCGTTGATAACCACGCCCGCCAGAGCGTGTGAAGCAAACAGCGGCGAGAGGCACAGAGCAGCGATGGCAATCGTGTTTTTCATGGCGAAAAGAATGGAGCGACACCGAGGCCTCACCGCGGGCGGCGTGCCCGAGTGGGGTGTCATGGGGAGCGCGTTGTGAAACGCGACGCGGGTCAAGGGAGTGCGGAAGAATGAGGCTTTCATGGGCCGGGGCTCGTTCTGCTGTGTACGGAGGCAGATTGCAAGCCCAGGAGGTTTCGCCCTGTGGGGGCGAGGACTATCACGCCTCGGCCTGTTGGGGCTGGGCCCTTCCACACGGAGAATCCATCCTGCGCCAATGGCAAGGTTGCCAAGGATCAAGAACAGGATCGCAGCGGCCTGAATGTCTGTCCTAGGCGGTGGCTGGAGAGGGCGATCCGAGGCCCGGACCGATCTTGGGAGGCGTGGGCTTGATCACTTCGGGCAATGTCGTGGCGGCCTGCGCGCCGCGGGGAGGATCGATGTTGCGCGGGGGCTCGGGCGGCGTGAGATGCCCCGTGCGCACGATCTCCTCGACCTGCTTGCCATCCAAGGTCTCGTGCTCCAGAAGCGCGTTCGCCACCATCTCGAGCCGATCCCGGCTCTGCATGATGAGGCCCGTCGCGCGCTGATACGCGGAGTCGATCAACGCCTTCACCTCGGTGTCGATCTGCTTGGCGGTGTCGTCGCTGTAGTCCTTGCGACGCATCATCTCGCGACCCAGAAACACCTCGTCGTCGTTTCCGAATTGGATCATGCCGAGCTTCTCGCTCATGCCGAACTGACACACCATGGCGCGCGCGATGTTGGTCGCCTGCTGAATATCCATGGCGGCTCCGCTGGAAATATCGCCGGAGATGATCTCTTCCGCAATCCGTCCGCCCATGATGATGCAGAGCTGATCGAGCAATTGCTTGCGTCGATGGCTCAGCACGTCGTCCTTGGGAAGATTCATCGTCGAGCCCAGGGATTGACCGCGAGGAATGATCGTCACCTTGTGCAGAGGGTGCGCGAACTCGCACAACACATTCAGCACCGCGTGCCCGGCCTCATGCCAGGCCGTAAACTTCTTCTCGTCATCGGTCATCGCAAGGCTGCGGCGCTCGCGGCCCCAGCGGACCTTGTCGCGCGCCTCCTCAAGCTCCTTGCCGCCGACCGCCTTCTTGTTCTGCCGTGCCGCCAGAAGAGCGGCCTCGTTGAGCAAGTTGGCCAACTCGGCCCCCGAGAAGCCCGGAGTGCCTCGCGCGGTGACCGAGAGATCCACGCCGGGCTCGAGCTTCACGTTCTTGGAGTGGACCTTGAGAATCGCCTCGCGGCCCTTGACGTCGGGCAACGCGACCGTGACCTGGCGATCGAAGCGCCCGGGACGCAGCAGCGCGGGATCGAGCACATCCGGCCGATTCGTGGCCGCAATGATGATGATGCCCTCTGTGGTGTCGAAGCCGTCCATCTCGACAAGCAGCGCGTTCAATGTCTGCTCGCGCTCGTCATTGCCGCCGCCCAAGCCGACGCCGCGACTGCGGCCTACGGCGTCAATTTCGTCGATGAAAACAAGGCACGGAGTGTTCTTGCGGGCCTGCTCGAACATGTCGCGAACGCGGCTGGCGCCGACGCCCACAAACATCTCCACAAAATCGGAGCCGCTGATGCTGAAGAAAGCCGCGTCGGCCTCGCCGGCGATCGCTTTGGCAAGAAGAGTCTTTCCAGTTCCCGGAGCCCCCACCATGAGCACGCCCTTGGGGATCCGTCCGCCGAGGCGCTGAAATTTCTTGGGGTCGCGGAGGAACTCGACGAGCTCGGAGACCTCCTCCTTCGCCTCGTCGACTCCGGCGACATCCTTGAACGTCACCTTGTTCTTCTCCTTGGTCATCAGTCGGGCCTTGCTCTTGCCGAAACTCAGCGCGCCCTTCCCCGCCATCTTCAGCTGTCGGATGAAGACAATCCACAGGAACGCGCCCACCAGCACCACCGGCGCGATGGTCCACAGGGCTTGAATCAGAAAGGCGTTGGGCTGGCGAACTTCGTATCGACCCGATGAAAGCAGCTTCTCTTCGAACTTCTCAGGGAGGCGCACGTGAGCGACGAAAAACTCCTCGGCCTCCTTGCCGCTTTCCATGATGCGTTTGCCATCGGCGTCGAGCTTGTAGGCGCGGCCGCGAACTTCCTGGAGAGCGGATGTGAGCTCGTACGTGATGGTGGCTTTGATCACCGAGTCGGTCTCGACGAGCTTGCCGAACTGCGGCTGCGTCAACTCGCGGCCCTGCTGCATGCCGCGGCTCGTGGTGAGAAGCAGGAGAGGAATGGATACGAGGATGATCAGCCAGAGGAGGAAGCGCTGCGAAGCGCCGCGTCCGTCGGACGTTTGCTTGTCATCGTCTCGGTTCTTGTCGTTGTCACTCATGATTTGGACAGATCGTCCGCAAACTAGCACCCGCTGGCAGGACAGGCAATAGGCGGACGTCTAAGAATTGCCGCAAGGCACAACCTGCGACATAAGAGGCGCGCCACTCGGCGCTGTCGAGTCCCAAAAGGCCTCCTTCACCACTAATCGACATCCTCAAAGGCTCCTTCACCACCGAATGTAGGCAAAACCCAGAATGCGGCAAAAACTCACTGGTCCGCGGGTGAAACCGTCCGACCCGAAGTATCGACCATGGACCACACGAGCCATCGACGCGTCTGGAGGGTCACTTTGACGTCCTCACCTGGACGCAGCCCCTCCACCCAAAAGATGTCGCCGGAGGCCAGGCAGGCCACCCATCGGGTCTCACGGTCGGCGCGCGGCACTTTCGTGTTGATGAACAAGTCCTGAAGCTTGGCAGTCCCCCCCAACCCCAACGGCCGATACCGATCGCCCGGACGCCAACGCCTCAGCACGACCCGGGCCCCCACCTGGGATCCGTCGAAGACTTCCACGCCGGCGGACCTGCGGGAAGGCCAGCCCAACGGACATTTCAGGCGCGTTTCCCAGCGAAGTTCCTTCTTCCCCAGCGAAACTCGCCCGGATTCGCCGCTCAGGTCGACTTCAAGGAAAACATCCGGCCAGGCCGAGACGGAAGGGGGCGTCCACCAACCCACGCGACCTTGATCGTCGCGAATAACAATCCCCGAACGGTTCTTTCCCGACTTCGAGACCGCGATCGGCTTCCCGGGCGAGACGCGGAGCGACTCGACCAGATCAAAGGTGGCCTCCACCCCCAGATCGGCCAGTTGGCAGCGGGTCGCGTGTCGCTGAACCGCTAGGTCGAGTTCAGACCAGTCCGCGTTCGAATCCCCGTCGATCCAAACCCTCGCCTGGGCCTCCACGAAGCGAGCGTCGCCGCCGACGATGTCCATGGATCGGCGGATGGCGTCCGCAACGCCCTCGCCCCATTCCTTTCGCAAGCGAGGGAGAATCTCGTGTCGGATGTGGTTGCGCCGACAGTCGAGGCGTTCGTTCGAGGCGTCCTCGCGGAACTCGATCCCCTGCTCCGTCGCCCACGCCCGGATCTCCGACTTGCCGCGTCCCAACAACGGACGCGCGATCCTCAAGCCCCGCGCTCCCGGGAATGGATCGGAGTAACCCATCCCCGCGAGACCCTCGCCCCCCGCTCCGCGGCAGGCGCGCATGAGAAAAAGCTCCGCTTGATCGTCCGCGTGGTGCGCCGCGGCGACGCAGCGAAAGCCTTCAGCCTTGGCGACGCGGGAGAGGAAGGATTGGCGCATTTCGCGCGCGGCCATCTCGATCGAGACGCCTCGCGACTGCGCGAGCGCGCGAACATCGCCATCGCCGCGGAAGAAGGCAACGCCGAGACGCCGCGCGGTTCGACGGACCAGGCGCTCATCGGCGTCGCCTGCCTGGCCGCGCAAGCGGTGATTGAAGTGAGCGAGAGCGAAGGCGCATCGGCGCGCGGGAAGGATCCGGCTGAGGCATTCGACCAGGACCATGGAGTCGACGCCGCCCGACGCCGCGATGAGGATTCTCTGTCGCGGACTAAAAAGTCCGCGCTCCCGGATCTCCAGGCAAACACTCTCGAAGAATCGATCCACGCCGAAGAGTTAGCGACGCCCCTGATGAAACCGCAAGCCGCGCTTTGCCCCTGTGAGATCCTCACGCGGCGGTTCACAAATCAACTCGCGACCTGAAGTTTTGGGGGTCCGCCTCGAGAATGCCCCGAGCGCCTGGGACGAGCAAAGCCACAGCGAAGTGAAGCGCGAGAAGAGGAGAGCTTCGAAAGTTTCGAGCCGCGAGGCGCCAGGCGGGAAGGTTGCAGCAGGACGAATCGCCGTCTACTTTGCCCGCTCGCTTATGCAGCGCTTGTTATCACTGCCGCCCCGAATCGCCAGAGACTTCACCGCCCTCGAACCCCAGCGGGCCCAGCAATGGTTCGTGGGATCCGACCCTGCGGGCGCCAATCTGGGCTCCGGCGGCGGAACGATGCATCTGCTGCGTGAGGCCTGGAAAGCCACAGGCGGCGGCCTCTCCTTCCAGGGATGGATTCGCCAATCGCGGAAGCTGATCGTCCACGCCGGCGGCGAAAGCCGTCGACTCCCCGCCTACGCGGTGATGGGCAAGGCCCTGATCCCGATGCCAGTCGTGCGCTGGTCCCACGGCCAGCGCCTCGACCAAACGCTCCTCGATCTCCAGCAGGACTGCTATGGGGGCCTGTTCGCGCAAGCGCCGGAGTCGGGGCGGGTGATGATCACGAGCGGCGACGTCCTGCTGCGCCACGCGCCCCGCCTGCCGCGGTTCCCGGAGGTGGATGTCCTCGCCATGGGGCTGTGGGTCAAACCCGAGCAGGCGTCGCATCACGGCGTCTTCTTCTGCCCGCGTCGAAATCCGCACGAGCTGACCTTCTTCCTCCAGAAGCCCTCGGCCGCGCGGATCCGCGAGCTCAGCGTCGACAACCTCTTCCTGGTCGATGTCGGCGTCTGGATCCTCAGCGAAAAAGCCCTCGCGGCGCTTGAGCGAAAGTGCGGCGACCCTCTGCGCCAGTATGAGCTCTACGCCGATTTCGGGTTGGGGCTCGGCGCCCGCCCGGTTCAGCAGGATCCGGAAGTCAACAGCCTCACCTGCGCCGTGATTCCCCTGCCCGGCGGCGAGTTCTACCACTTCGGAACAAGCCGCGCGCTGATCGAGTCGGTCGCGGCGCTGCACAATGTCGTTCTCGATCAAACGCAATGGGGCCTCGCCACCGAGTCGACTCACCCCGATGTCCATTTGCAGAACTGTCGCTTCGCTCCGCCGCGTTCGCCGGCTCACTCGACGCTTTGGGTGGAAAACGCCACGGTGCCCGGCACGTGGACGCTGACGCGCGACCACCTGATCACCGGCGCGCCCGACAACGACTGGACGCTCGAGCTTCCTCCCGGAATCTGCCTGGATTTTGTTCCTGTGGGCGGCGACCGATGGTGTCTCCGGTTCTACGGCATTGACGACCCGTTCCGGGGCGACGTCTGGCTGGGCCAGCCAGCCGCGCAGTGGTTCGCGCGACGCGGGCTTTCGCCTTTGGGCGGCGACCTGCAAAAGGCGCCTCTCTTCCCCGTGCTCCCGCTCCGGGAATGGCGCTCCGACCTGATCCAATGGCTTTTGACCGGAACGGACAGCCGCTGCGCGAGCGTGTGGGAGAAAGCGGAGCGGCTCTCGGCGCAACAGCTGATGGACCGCGCCGATGTCGCGGCCTTGATTGCCCAACGGCGCCGGAATCGGGAGGAGTCCCTGCTCCCGCTCGCGAAGAACTATCGGCGGAGCGTTTTCTACAAGCTCGATCTCGAAGCGACGGCGGAGCTGTACGCGGGAAGCCAGGCGGAGCTGCCGCCCGAGTTCGGGCCGGATGAGCCCATCGACACGATGAAGCGCGTCCAGGACGCGATGTTCCGCGCGGCCGTGCTGCGACATCGCCAACAGCCAGGCTGGGACGCCCAGGAGTTGAAGGCCTTCGCCATGCTCCAGGACGCGATCGTGCGCGAAGCCGAGCTGGCCCCGGCACGGCCCGAGCGTCGCGTGGTCGACGACCAGATCATCTGGGGGCGCAGCCCGCTCCGACTGGATCTCGCCGGCGGATGGACGGACACGCCGCCCTACTGCCTTCAGTTTGGAGGCCGGGTGGTGAACGTGGCCGTCGACCTGAACGGGCAGCCGCCCATCCAGGTGTTCGCGCGGCTAAGCGATCGCCACGAGCTGGCGATCCGCTCGATCGACATGGGCGTGGAGGAAAGGGTGCGCACCTACGAGGAGCTCTCATCGTTCACCCAGATCGGGAGCGGGTTCACCATCGCCAAGGCGGCGCTGGCGCTGGCGGGATTCCTCCCGCGGTTCAGCGCGAGCCAGTCGCCTTCGCTCGAAACCCAGCTGCGGGAGTTCGGCGGGGGAATCGAAATCTCGCTTCTCAGCGCGGTGCCGAAGGGGTCGGGGCTGGGAACGAGCAGCATCCTGGCCGCGACCGTGCTCGGGACATTGAGCGAGCTCTGCGGCCTGGGTTGGAATCATCAGGACCTCTTTCGCCGCACCCTCGCTCTCGAGCAATTGCTGACAACCGGCGGAGGCTGGCAGGACCAGGTCGGCGGCGTGCTGAACGGACTGAAGTTCATCGAAACCGAGCCGGGCCTTTCGCAGCTCCCCACCGTTCGCTGGCTGCCCGCCGCGCCGCTGTGCGGAGATCGGACGCTGCTGTATTACACCGGCGTCACCCGCGTGGCGGCGGGGATCCTGCGCCAGATCGTGCGAAAGATGTTTCTCAACGAGCGCGAGACGCTCGGCATCCTCAGCGAGATCGGCGCCCATGCCCGCCAGAGCGCCGACGCCCTGCAGAAGAACGAGCGGGACGCGGTGGGCGACGCGCTACGCAAGAGCTGGGAGTTGAACCAGCGGCTCGATGCCGGCACCAATCCGCCGGCGATCCGCGCGATCTTCGACTCAGTGCGGGACTATGTGAGCGGGGCCAAGTTGCTGGGCGCGGGAGGCGGCGGCTTCATGCTCATGGTGGCGAAAGACGCCGAAGCGGCGCGACGCATACGGGAGAAGCTGACGGAAAGAACGCCAGTGGCCAAGGCGCGCTTCGTGGATCTGCGCGTCTCCGAGGCTGGGTTCCAGGTCACGCGCAGCTGAGTTGAACGCGAAGCGTCATTGAACGCGGCGCTGACGGACGCGTTCGTTTCATTCGCGCATCGTTAGACAACCGGCTTCGCTTCTTCCGCGTGAGAAGGCAAGGGCGCGCTCACCTTCTCGACGTCGACCGCCACGACCTTGTACTCCGGACACATCGTGTCTTCGTCGCACTCGCTGCTCGTGACCACGTTCACGAGATGCTCGGGGAAATGGAATGTGCAGTAGAGAATGCCCGGCTTCACTTCGTCCGAGATCTTCGCGCGCATCCGGACTTCGCCCCGCGCGCTGAAAATCCGCACGAGATCGCCGTCCAGGATGCCCTTCCGCTGCGCGTCCCCGGGGTGAATGGCAAGCTCGTCCTGGGTCACAATCAAGGCGTTCCCGGTGCGGCGCGTCATCGTCCCGCAGTTGTAATGCTCCAGCAGCCGTCCGGTCGTGAGGATCATCGGGAACTCCCCTTGATGCTCCACGATCTCGCGGGTCTCCTGGAAAGGGAAAAAGTGAAACTTCCCGCGCCCCCGCTTGAACGTGTCGACGTGCAGAATGCTCGTGCCGACGCATCCCTCCTGGATCGGCCACTGCGTTCCCTGATCGGTGAGGCCTTCCCAGGTCGCGCCCTTGAAGAAGGGCACAATCCTTGAAATCTCCGCGAGCACGCCATCCGGCGTGTAGTCCGGCTGATGGCATCCCATCAAATTCATCACATCGACGATGATCTGGCCGTCGGTCCGCGTGCCAGGCAACGGCGGGACCACGGCGTTGACGCGCTGAACGCGCCGCTCGCCACTGGTGAATGTTCCGCTCTTCTCGAAGAACGACGTCGCCGGCAGCACCACGTTGGCGAACTCGGCCGTCGGGGTCATGAACAGCTCCTGAACCACCATGAAATCCAGCGCGTTCAGGGCCTTCTTCACATGCTCCGTGTTGGGGTCGGTCTGCACGAGATCCTCGCCCATGACCCAGAGCGCCTTCAGCCTTCCGGCGAGCGCCGCGTCGTACATCTGCGGGATCTTCCAACCAATCTGATCGGAGAGACGAGCGCCGTAAAAGCTCTCGAAGAGCCTGTGGTTGGCGGGATCGTTCACCGGCAGGTAGCCCGCGCCCTGATGCGGCTGGCAGCCCATGTCGGCGGCGCCCTGCACATTGTTCTGGCCGCGCAGCGGATTCACCCCCACGCCGGGGCGGCCCACGTTTCCGGTCATCATGGCGATGTCGGCGATCGTCATCACGGTCTTCGAACCGTGGCTGTGCTCCGTGACGCCCAATCCATGGAAAGCCATGGCGCTTTCGGCGTTGGCGTAGTCGATCGCCGCGGCCCGCACCTGGGCGCGATCCACTCCATGAATCTTCTCGAGCGCGTCGAGATCCAGCGAGCGCAGCCCCGTCTCAAACTCAGCCCAGTTCTCGCAACGCTTCTCGATGAACTCCTTGTCGATCATCCCGGCCTCGAGGATGTAGTAGGCGAACATGTTCAGCAGCGCGACATTCGTGCCGGGACGAAGCTGCAGATGGTGCCTGGCGAAGGGAACCAGCTCGATCTTCCGGGGATCGACGATGATCAGGGGCACGCCCTTCATGGCGCGCTGCTTGATCTTGGATCCTGTGACGGGATGGCCTTCCGTGGGGTTCGCGCCGATGATCAAGATGCAGTCCGTGTGCTCCAGGTCCGCCACGCTGTTCGTCGCCGCGCCCGTTCCGAAGGCCTTCTGCATGCCCCACGCCGTGGGCGAATGGCAGACACGCGCGCAGGCGTCGATGTTGTTCGTTCCGAACACAGTTCGGATGAACTTTTGCATGAGGTAATTCTCCTCATTCGTGCATCGGGCCGACGAAATCCCCGCGACCGCGTCGCCCCCGTGCTCCTGCTTGATCCGTTGGAGATTCTTGACGATGTGCCCGTAGGCCTGCTCCCAGGTCGCCTCCTCGAAGTGCCCGTTGTAGCGGATCAACGGCTTTCGCAACCGGTCGCGATGGTTCGCGAACTTGAAGGCGTATCGGCCCTTGAGGCAGGTGTGCGAGTGATTCACCTCGGAATCGGCCGGCGCCTGGATGGAGAGAATCTCGTTCCCCTTGGACGCGACGATCAGGTTGCACCCGACGCCGCAATAAGTGCACACCGTGCGGGTCTTCTTCGTCGCGAAGATCCCCTTCGAAGCGAAAATGTCGGAGATCGCCGAAGTCGGGCAGGCCTGGGAGCACGCGCCGCAGGACACGCAGGGTGAATTCTCGAAGTTGGTGTCCAGCCCCTTGATGATCCGGGCGTTGAACCCCCGGCCGTGCATGCTGAGAACGAACTGCCCCTGCACCTCGTCGCAGGCCCGGACGCAGCGCGAGCAGTTGATGCACTTCGCGAGCTCCGATGTCATGTACGGATGCGACAGATCCTTCTTCTGGTCCAGGTGGTTCTTCCCGTCCCGATAACGAATCTTGCGCACTCCCACCTTGGCCGCGACGGTTTGCAGCTCGCAGTTGCCGTTGATCTCGCAGGTGAGGCAGTCGGGAGGATGATCGCTCAGAACCAGCTCCAGAATGTTGCGACGCAGGCGCTGGATCTTGTTCGACTCCGAAAAGACATGCATCCCCGCGGCGAGCGGCGTATGGCAGGCGGCGACGACGCGCGCGGGCCCGTCCGCCTTCAACGCCACTTCCACCGAGCAAACGCGGCAGGCGCCGTACGGCTCGAGCTGGGGCGCGTCGCACAGCGTCGGCACGTGGCCGCGTCCGAGATGACGGTCGGTGAATTTGAGGATCGTGTCGCCGGGAAGCACCGGGTGGGCCTCGCCATCCAGCCAAGCCAGCGAAGAGGAAGCGTCTTGAGGATTCATGACTCAGGCGTTTGCGGTTTGAAAAAAGGGCCGGAGTTCATCGGCAAAATAGTGGAGCGCGTTCTTGATCGGCAACGGCACGCCGCCGCCCAAGGCGCACAGGGAGGTTTGCTCCATCGTTTCCAACAAATCATCGACGAGCTCCCGATCGATCATCCCTTCCCCTTTTCGCGCGCGGGCCACCAACTCCTGGCCGCGAGTGGAACCCAGCCTGCAGGGGAAACACTTTCCGCAGCTCTCGTCGGCCGTGAACTGGAAGAGATGCTCGATATACTCAATCATCGGCATGGATTCAGGAATGCTGACGATTCCGGCGTGCCCCAGAAGGAATCCGGCGTTCTTGAACGACTCGAAATCCACGGTGAGCGCCTCGATCTTGTCGGTGGGGACGAGGCCGCCCAGCGGGCCCCCAACCTGGATCGCCTTGATCGGGTTCTTGAACCCGCCCGCGAGCGAGTAAACCACCTTCGACAAAGGGGCGCCCATCGCCACTTCGAAGATGCCCGGCTTGCGAAAGTGGCTGTCGAGGGAGAGCAGCTTCGGCCCGCTGCTTTGCTCCGTGCCGATCCGGGCGTAGCCCTTGCCTCCGAGCGCGAGGATCGGACGGATGTTCGCGAACGTCTCGACGTTGTTGACAATGGTCGGCTTGCGGTAGAGGCCCTCCTGAGTCGGAAAAGGCGGGCGCACCCGCACCTCGGGCCGTTGCCCTTCAATGCTCGCCAGCAAAGCGGTCTCTTCGCCGCAAATGTAGGCGCCCGCGCCCTGGATCGTCTTAAAATCGAAGCTGAACGCGGATCCCTGAATCTTCTTCCCCAGCCAGCCCGCGTCGCGCAGCTCCTGGACGGCGGCGTTCATGCGCGCGATGGAGTCCGGGTATTCCGCGCGGATATAGAGGACGCCGACATTCGCTCCGCAGAACCAGCCGGCCGCCATCATGCCGAGCAACACCAGGTGGGGCTGCTGCTCCATGAGATATTTGTCAATGTAGGCGCCGGGATCGCCTTCGTCCGCGTTGCACACGATGTATTTGACGGGGCCCTGGGCGTCGCGACAGGACTGCCACTTCAGGTGAAGCGGGAATCCCGCGCCGCCGCGCCCGCGGAGCTTCGAGTCGCGGAGCTCGGCGAGGAGCTCGTTGCGATCGCGGCTCAGCCAGGGCTTCAGAGGCGCGTAGGTTTCGGCGAGCGATAGAGGCGTGGACGTGAGCAGCGGCGCGGCCAGATCGGAGACGACAGCGTAGCGGTCCCCAGCGTCGCCCACTCCCGTTGTGAACAGCTGGTCCAACTCGGCGGCGCCGCGGCCGGAGTAGTTCTTGCCCTGGTACTGGAAAGCGCCGCCTTCGTGGCAGCGTCCGAGACAGCAGATATGGCCGATCTCCTCCGACTTAAAGTGGCGGGCGACGGACGCGTGAAGCTTGTCCTGGGTCTGGGCGCAAAGGCAGGCGGATCCGTTGCAGAGGAACACCTTCTTGCCGGCGTTCTCCTTTTTCAGGAAGTCGTAGAAGGAAACCGCGCCAAGCGAGAGAGCGTCGCCGAACAAGGACTCCTCGCCGAGCCGATGGGCAAACTCTCCCGTTTCGGAAGTGCCCTCCGCTTCGGCGGCCTTGACCATGCGGTCAAAGACATTCTGATCGAGCCCTTTGCGGTACGAGAGCGCGCTGAGGTTCCTGGACATGGCTCATTGATAAGTGAACCCCTTCGCGGACTCCACCAAAATGTGGGTAGGAAGACCGTCGAGCATGCGCCCCGCCGGTTCCGTGGAAAGGGGTTGCTCGTCGGGACCACTCCAGCCCAAGCCGGTGAAGTTACAAAGGATCGACGCTGGCGGGAAAGTAGACGGTGAAGGTCGTGCCCTCTCCCGGCTTGCTGACCGCGTGGACCCTGCCTCCGTGCGCCTCCACGATGCCCCGCACGATCGCCAACCCCAAACCCGTCCCAACGCCCAACGGCTTGGTCGTGAAGAAGGGTTCGTAAATCCGCCTCAGCGTCGCGGCGTCCATGCCCCTCCCGTTGTCCTGGATGATGATCCTCGCGCCCACGCCCGCGCCAAGGCCAAGGCCAAGGCCGTGTTCGGATGCGTTGCGATCTCCCTGCTGCGCGCCGTCCAGGGTGATTGAGATTCGTCCCGGACGGTTTTCAAGGGCATGCCAGGCGTTGGTGAGAAGGTTGATGATGACCTGCGCGATCTGCGTCGCGTCGACCGAAACGCTCGGCGCGTCGCCCCCGCAGGAGACGATCAGTTCCACCGAGCTTGGCAACGCGACGCGGAACAAGCGGACGCTTTCCTCAACCAGGGGCTGGAGTGAAACCACGCGACGCGGCGACTCCGGCTCGCCGCGGGCGAACGAGAGAATCTGGCCTACGAGGGAGCGCGCGCGGCGTCCGGCCTTCGTGATTTCTTCGATCGATTCGCCGGCGCAATGGATGGGCGCGATGGATTGGCGCGCCAATTCCGCGCTCCCGAGAATCGTGCCCAGAAGGTTGTTGAAGTCGTGCGCGACGCCGCCCGCCAGGATGCCCAGCAGTTCCAGCCGTTGTTTCTGGCACAGCTGGGCCTCGAGCGCGGCGCGTTCTTCGAGCATCCTCTGCTGCTGATAGAGCGCGGCGAGCAGGGAGATCTCGGTAAGAACGGAGGCCGCGAGCTCCGAGAGCAGTCCGATTTCGCCCGGCTTCCAGACGCGCGGCTGGGTGTCGATGGCGCAGAACGCGCCGAGCGTCTGGCCGTCGGCCGCGCGAAGCGCGAGGCCCGCGTACGACGCGATCCGCAGCTCGGTCTGCGCTCGCTCGTTCACCAGGAGCGGATGCCGCCGGGCGTCGCTCACGATCAGCGGAGCGCCTGTCTCGACGACGTGCCGACAGAACGGATAGGCGCCCGTCATCTCGCGTCGTGAGGCCAGAGGCTCCGGCAGTCCGGCCATGCCCTTGAAATACTGGCGGCGGTCGTCCAGGAGCGAGATCAGCGCGATGGGAGCGGACAGGAGTTGAGAAGCCAGGCGCGCATGGCGGTCGAAGGCGTGCGTGGTCGGCGAATCGAGCAGTCCGGTGCGACCCAGGGCCGCAAGCCGCCCGCTGTCGTGAAGAACGCTTTCGCTGGCTCGCGCCGATTCACCCAAAAGGGCGTTCGGAGCGCCCTCAGCGCGAGGGACCGCGTTGACCAATCGATCGCCTTTGCTTCCAGTCATCCCCCCACTATGCGGGCAGGGAAAGCGGCCTTCCATCCCGGCAACTGGGTAGAGACCGGTCACGACTTCCGACTAGGGCAAAACCGAACGCTAAGGCTGAATCAGCGCTTCGCGGATCGCGTAGCGGACCAGGTCGCTCGTGGAGCGCAAGCGCAGCTTGCTCATCACGTTTTTTCGGTGAGTCTCAACGGTGTTGAGGGTGATGCCCAGGGTGTCGGCGGCCTCCTTGTTGGACTTGCCCTCGGCCAGAAGACACACGAGCTCGCGCTCGCGCGGGGTCAGGCGGCTTCGCGGAGCGTCGGGCTTCCGGCCGGCGGCGCCCAGCCCGCTCATCACGATTTCGGACACAATCGGAGTGAAGAAGGTTCGTCCCGCGGCGAGCGCCTCGATGGCCAGGGGAAGCAGCTCCGGCGCGTCGTTCTTCAGCAGGTAGCCGCGGGCGCCGGCCGCGAGCGCCTCCCGGGCGAGCGCCTCCGAATCATGCATGGTCTGGATGAGAATCTGCGCGCGGGGCAGCGCCTCGCGGATCTTCCGCGTCGCGTCCAGGCCGTTCAACCCGGGCATGGTCAGGTCGAGAATCACGATGTCAGGCCGCAATCGCCTCGCCAGCTCCACCGCTTGCCGGCCGTTCTCGGCCTCGCCGCACAACTCCCAGCCGCTCCGGGCCTGGATGACGGCGCGCAGGCCCTGGCGAATCATGCCGTGATCATCCACGATGAGAATGCGCAGCGTTTTCATGACGATCGCACCGGCACGGAGGCGAGCACGGTGGTGCCTTCCGCGTCCGATTCAATCTCCAGTTCGCCGCCGATCTGTCGCAGCCTTTCCTTCATGCCGCGGAGACCCACCCCCTCGGCCGCGTCCAGAGGCAGCCCGCGCCCGCTGTCCTGCACCTCAAGACGCACTTCCTCCGCGTCGCTTTCGAGACGGATGGAAGCCGTCGCGCTTCCGGAGTGGTGGCGGAGATTGGTCAGGCTTTCCTGGGCCACGCGAAAGAGCGCCAGCTCCTGCCCGCGCGGCAGACGTTCCCTGTATCCCTCCGCGTCCACATCCACGCGGATGCCGCTGCGTTTGGAGAAGCCGGTTGCGTAATCGGTCAAGGCTCCAGCCAGGCCCAGCTCATCCAGCAGCGGCGGGTGAAGGAGGTAGGTGAGCGTGCGGATTTCCCTCACGGACTGCTCGGCAAGCGCGTAGGAATCGGCGATCAGCCGCGCCCCCGTTCCCGTGGGCGCGTCCTGCCGGAGGCGCGAAAGGTTCATCTGTATGGCGGCCAGGTGCTGCGCGGTGGTGTCGTGCAATTCGCGCGCGATGCGGCGGCGCTCCTCATCCTCGGATTCGAGCAATTGGGTCAGCAGTCGACGGCGCTCGTCCTCGGCGCGCTTGCGCTCCGTGATGTCGCGAACCGTGGCGATGATATGCGGCCCGTAGCGCAACGCGAGCAGCTCGCCGGAGACGAGGCATTGACGAAGGCTGCCATCCTTCCGGCGGCATTCCGCTTCAAATTCCTCCACCCGTCCCCTCTCGTGCAGGAGGCGCAGGTAACGCTCCCGCAGCCCTGGGGTCGACCAGAGGTCAAGCTCCTCGGTGGTGCGACACAACAATTCCTCGCGTGTGAAGCCCGACAGCCGGCACATGCCGTCGTTCACCTCCACGATGCGCCCCGCGGGCATGGCCGTCAGGACGATGGCGTCGGGACTGTTTCGGAACGCGCGGGCGAACTTCTCCTCGGAGAGCCGCAGCGCCTCCTCGGCCCGCTCGCGCTCGGTGATGTCGTTCACCAGCACGATCGCGCAGGGTTCTCCGCCGAGGTCAATGGCCTCCACGCTGAAGAGGCCCACGCCCCGCTGGCCGCTGCGGCGGCTGAAAGGCAGCCGCGAATTGACGACGCGACGCGCTGTCTCCAGATGCGATCCAAAGAGGGCCTCCAAATCCAGCGGGGCCCAGAGGCCGAGATTCAACAACGTTTCTCCCACGGCTTCCGCCCGGCTCTTGAACCCATGCCCCCGCAGGAAGGCGGCGTTCACGTCCACCAGCCGCCCGGGGCCCAGGGACACGATGCACATGGCCACGGGGCTGCTCTGGAAAGCCTTCGAGAATCGCTCCTCGGCGGACTCCAAGGCCTTGTCCGCCTCGATGCGTCGCGACAGCTCGGCGCGGACCTCGGCGGTCCGCTCCTCCACCCGCGTCGCGAGCGAACGGTTCCACGCCATCACCAGGATCAGGCCGATCAGCAGACCGCCCGCGACCCATAGCGCCCAACGCTTCCATCCTTCGTTGGACGACGGCGCCTCGATGCGCACCCAGCGCCTGTAAATCGCCGCCCGCTCGGTCGGCGTGATGGTCGCCAACGCCTTTTCCAGGATGCGGCTCAACTCAGGCCAGTCCTTGCGCACAGCCATCCGGACGGGGTTCACGAAGCCGGCCTCGCCGATGAGCTTCAAGTTGAGGATGCCCTCGCGCTCCACCCATTCCGTCGCCACGGGCAGCGTCAGCACGCAGGCATCCGCCGCGCCGGAGGATACCTCGCGGAGGGCCAGCCTGACCTCGGACACAGCGCCCACCACGACTCTCGGAAAATGCGCGCGCACGAAACTCTCGGTGAAGGTGCCTTCAACCACAGCGACGCGTCGACCGTCCAGAAGCGCGAGGGTCGTGTTAGGGTCCGCGCCACGGCGCATGAAGAGGTAGGTCGGGAGGGTCAGGTAGGGTTGGGTGTGGCTCCAGAATCGATCGTCCTCCGGCCGCCCGCCCGCGGCCGGATGCACATCCGCCCCGCGGCCGTCCGGATCGGGACGGCCCCACGCGTCGTTCGACAGCGCCACGATAACCAACCGGCAGCCCAGCCGCCGCGAGGCGATCCTCATGTATTCGGAGGCGATTCCCCAATAGCGCCCCGATGTGTCGAGGAATTCCACAGGCTGGAAATTCGGGGAAGGGGCAACGCGGATGACGGGGTGGTTCGTCAGCCACATCCGCTCCTCCGAGGTCAGCAAGCCCGGGCGCAGGGAGAGATCCAGCAGGTCTTTGTCCGCGCCCCGCGCCGCCCCGCAGCCGAGCAGGACCAGCGCCGCGAGAACAATCCAATGGTTCACCAGCCCGCCCCATGCCGATCGCCCCCGCCCACGCACCCCGCAGGACGCCCGCGCCGCCCCCGCCTCCAGAGAAGCGTCGGGCCGTCTTCGCCGTCGGGGCAACTCAACGGGAAATGATTTGTTGCTGCGCTTGAAGGCTTGCATGACGCGGCGTCTCCTGGGGTTCTAACAAGGAGGGGGCTCGAAGGCAAATGATCCGCGACCTCGGGGCATGAGGTATTCGGACGAGGGTTTTGCTCAAGGCGGCGAAACGAAACAGCCGGCTGCGTTCCCCGTTTCGTCCCAATGGCGGCCCGACTGCCCTTCGGAACATTGAAGCAGTCCTGTGTCATTGCGGCCTTGTTTATGGCAGGGGCCAGGCTATGAGACATCGATCATAAAGGATGGATGGGACGGCGGCGTTGGACTAGCGTCGCCCGCATGTCATCCGCGTTTCGAATCTCGTCCGCGTGGCCGCGCGCCCATTCCGTCCCGGAAGTCATTCTCTCATTTGTCGCAAACACCCGCCTCGCGCTCGCTTCTTCTCTCATGGCCATCGCATTTCTCGGAAGCGATCTCGCCGCGGCGCCCCTCGCGACCTGGAGCACGGACACCTGCACACTCGAACTCGACAGCAAGGGCGCCGTCGTCGCGCTCTCCAGTCGAGCGCACGCCCATAACTATCTCGCCACAAACCAAAACGCGCCGCTCCTGAGCGTCCGCGTCGACGGCGCGTTGCATCCGCCAGACAGCGCGGCTTGGGACTCGTCGGCAAGCCGGCTGACTCTGCGCTACAACCGAGCGGGCGTGACCGCCTCGATCCGGGTCGACGCCAAACCCACCCACCTGGTCCTGGAGCTGATCGACGTTCAGCCGCCGGGCCGCGCCGCTCTCGCGCTCTGGGGGCCTTATCCGGTGACGCTGCGCCAGACCGTGGGTGAAGTGGTCGGCGTGGCGCGCGACGACGCTTTTGCGCTGGGGCTTCAGGCGCTGAATCCAAAAACGCTCGGCGGTTTTCCCGAGAACGACGAAGGCAGCGCGGACCGTCCTTATGCCGCGCAACAAACCTCGTGGGGCAGCGTGTTGCAGGCCTACTCCATGGATCGGTCCAAGCCTCGTTCGATTGCCGTCTGGGGCAAGCGCGCCCCCAACATGCCGGTTCCCGCGATCGCCCGCGAAACAGCCGTGGGTTCAAAGATCGCCCTGTTCGGCTGCCCGGCCTCGGCGGCTCTGGAGATCATCGGGAAGATCGAAGTGGCGGAGGGTCTGCCGCATCCGATGATCGAAGGCGTCTGGGCCAAGGTTTCGCCGGAGCGCGGCCGGTCCTATTTGATCGCGGACTTTTCGGAATCCGACATCGACGAGATGCTGGGCTACGTGAAGCGGGCGAACCTGATGAGCCTCTACCACGGCCGGCCGTTCAAGAGCTGGGGTCACTACGAGCCGAGTCCGAAGTTCTTTCCGAACGGCGTCGCTGGAGTGAAGGCTTGCGCGACCCAGGCGCGCGCGATGGGCATCCGCCTCGGCGCGCATACTCTCTCCAACTTCATCCAGACCGAGGATCCCTACATCACGCCGGTTCCCGATCCGCGCCTGGCCAGAACGGGATCGAGCCCGCTCGCGCAGGACATCGACGCCGCCGCGACGACCGTTTCGGTGGCCTCCCCCGATTACTTCGCCCAGCGCGATCGGAACGAGCTTCAGACGGTCGTCATCGATGAGGAGCTCGTCCGTTACCGCGCCGTCTCCACCAACGCCCCCTTCCAATTGCTCGACTGCCAACGCGGGGCCTTCGGAACAAAGGCCTCCGCTCACACGAGGGGAACGGCGGCGGGTAAACTGATGGATCATTCCTACAAGGTCTTCTTTCCAAACCTTGACCTCCAGCGCGAGATCGCCCGCAACCTGGCGCGGATCTTCAACGAGACGGGGCTGAGCCACATGGATTTCGACGGCCATGAGGGCTGCCTCGCGCCCGGCGAAGGAACGTATGGGAACGAGATTTTCGCCAAGGAGTTTTATGACCATCTCGATCACACGGTGATCAATGGCACCAGCCCGCCGCTGTCGCACTTCTACTGGCACATCAACAGTTACTGCAACTGGGGGGAGCCTTGGTACGGGGGCTTTCGCGACAGCATGCAGGAATACCGGATCAACAATCAGGCCTTCTGCGAACGGAACTTCATCCCAAAAATGCTGGGCTGGTATCTGCTGAAGCCGACCACCTGCCTGTCCGACATGGAATGGATGCTCGCGCGCGCCGCGGGATTTGACGCCGGATTCGCCCTGGCCACCAGCCCGGACGCGCTGCGCAAGAACCCCGACGCCGGCGTCATCCTGGACGCGATTCGCGGATGGGAGGAAGCGCGACGCGCGGGCGTTTTTCCTCCCCATATCCGCGAGCAACTGCGGGATCCCAGGCGCGAGTTCCAACTCAGGCGCGTCGGCGACGCATGGGATCTGTCTCCATTCCACGCTTCCGCGGATTTCGCGCACGAGCAGCTCGCGCGACAACCTGGCGAACCGACCTCGACGCAATGGGAGGTGGGAAATCCGGATGATCAACAGGAGCTGCAGTTCAAGCTGCGAGTCGTCGGCGCGGGCGGTTCCATCGCGAACCCCTTCTTCGAAGTCAATCGCTCCGCGACCTTCCGCGCGCCCATCGAGCTCCAGGACGGACAAACGCTCCTGGTGGAAAAGGAGGCCATCGCCAGAATCTACGACGCCAAGGGAAACCAGGTGAAATCCATCCCGCTGGCGGCGAAGCTTCCATCGCTCCAGGCCGGAGCGAACCAGATTCAGTTCGATTGCGAGTTTCACGGCGACGCGGCGCCGAAGGTGGTGGTCAACTTCAAGACCCAAGGCAAGCCGTCGCGCTTTCGCAGGTAGGGACGGCGCGGCTTCCCGCCCGGCCGACGCGCGGGGCCGCGCTGGCTGCCCTCACAATGCGTCAGGAATAGAAATAGTGTACGGTTTTGTTTTCGGCGGCCGTTAGCGGATGAGATGAGCCGCAGCGCACAGGCAAAATGCGAACAAACCCGCGGATAGCGGCGCGAACCTATGTTGTCCGCCAGGAAGATCCGGCATATCCGCCGGACAGCCCGCCGGGACAGACTTTATGAGCCCTCTTCCGCCAATGGATGGCGCGCCAGCCAACGGGGCGGCGCCGGTCGGTTCGCAGCCCAGCGACCACGACCTGCTGCGCGCGTACGCGGAGACCCGTTCCGACGGAGCCTTCGCCGCGCTCTCCGCCCGTCACCTCAACCTGGTCTACTCGGCGGCGTTGCGTCAGACGCAAAGTCATGCGAGCGCTCAGGACGTCACGCAGGCGGTGTTCATCATTCTCGCCCGCAAAGCCTCGTCGCTGAGGAGCGAAACGGCGCTCGCGGGCTGGCTGATCCGCGCGGTCCGCTACGCGGCGCTCGACGCGCGAAAGCTCGAAGCCCGACGCAAGGTCCGCGAACTGGAGGCCTCCCAGATGCAACAGACGGATACACCCGACGACGACGCCCGCGATTGGAGCCAGCTGGCGCCATGGCTGGATGAAGCCGTGGCCGCCCTGCCCCCGAAGGACCGGAACGCGGTTCTGCTGCGATTCTTCGAGAAGAAGAGCTTCGAGGAGATCGGCGCGACGCTGGGCGGCAACGAAAACTCAGCGCGGGTGCGGGTGGTGCGAGCGGTGGAGAAGTTGCGCGGATTCTTCCGGCGACGCGGCGTGTCCGTGTCCGCGTTCGCCTTGACCGCGGCCCTCCTGAACAACGCGGTCCAGGCGGCGCCGCCCGCGCTCGCCTCCACGCTGGCGGCGTCCGCTTGCGATTCGATCGTCGCGGGCCTGGTCGAAGCGGTCCTCCGCCGGCTGCTCTGGAGACGAATCGTCCGGATCGGATCGGCGGTGGCAACAGCGCTGTTGCTGGGGCTTGCGGCCATGATCGCGCTGCGACGCCCTTCGCCCGCGCCGACGCCCCGGCCCGCGCCGATCGCGCGCTCCGTGCGCGAGACCATGTTCAGCATCGATCGCGCCTACGCGTTGAACAATCCCACTGGTTTCGTCGCGCTGATTCGCTTCCGCAGCGCCCAGGAAGAGGCCTTCGCGCCGATCCTGCTCAATTACATCCGCGCGGAGTCGTCGTTCCGCGGAGAGATGCACCGGGCGTTCAACACGCAGCAGCGGCCGTTCGATGTCACATTCCGCGAATTGTGCGTTGGGCAACCGCCCGTGGCGCAACCGTTCATCGGAACGAATCATGCCAGCACGAACATCATGATGGCGAAATACCCTCTCCACCTCGTGAAGGAGGGCGAGGCGTGGTACTGGGACTGGTTCGCGGGGCTGTCCGTCGCGGCGCGCGACGAACGGATGGCGGTCCTCCGCGACAAAGCCCGGCAATGGGACGAGATCGCCCGGCAGATTCGCGACGGCAAGGCGACGAACCTGACGGAGATTCTCCAGAGCCTTGGAGACGCGTCGCCCTGAACAGCGCGCCGGCTTCCTGAGAAGCCCAAATTCTGTACGGTTCCCCGTCGGGCGTCGGTTCTGTGGTGACTATGAACGCCTCCCTCCTCTCCGCGGCCTGCTGCTTCGTCCTCGCGACCGCCGTCGTTGCCGCCCCTCGCATCACCCAGCAACCGTCGCCGCCCACGAACTCCGTGAGCGTTGGCGCGAGCCTCAGCGTTCGCGTCAGCGCGAGCACGACGAACCCTCCGATCCAATATCGCTGGCGGCTGAACGGCGCCGACCTGGCGGGCGCGACAAGCCCCGCCTTGACATTGACCAATGCCCAGCCATCCAGCGCGGGAGTCTACACAGTGGTGGTGAGCGACGGCGGCGGTTCTGTGGAGAGCAAGCCGTGGGTCGTCGATGTCGATCCGACGTTCACGAAGATCATGAGCAGCCCCGTCCTCCTGGCCGGAAAATCGACGGCGGTGGCCTGGGGCGACGCCAACAACGACGGATGGATCGACCTGTTCGTCGCGGGCAACACCCACAACTTTTACACGAACAACGGGAATGGCGGGTTCACCCGCGTCAACACCGGGGGCATCGCCCTCGACGGCGGAGGCAATGGCGCTGTCTGGGGCGACTACGATAACGACGGCTTCCTGGATTTGTACGTCGCCAACGGCGGCAACAATTCCCTTTATCGCAACAAGGGGAACGGCTCATTCGTCACCGTGACAACGAACGGATTGGGCGACGCCTCCGGCAACCTGACCTTTGGCGCCTGGGCGGACTACGACCGGGACGGAGACCTCGACCTGTTCGTGGCCAGCGGCTTTTCCAAGGCGCCCAACTCTCTTTTTCACAACAACGGCGACGGAACCTTCACCCGCCTCGCCCAAAGCCCGCTGGTCGCCGACGAGCCGCAGTATTCGCAAGGGCCGGCCTGGGCGGACTACGACAACGACGGATGGCCCGACCTGTTCGTCCCCAACGCCCGCGACTACTACAACGGAGGAACGCCCCAGCGCGCCTTCCTTTACCACAATCTGGGCAAGGGAAGATTTGAAAAGATCACCAACAGCGTGGTGTCGACAACACTGGGCGGCTTCGCCTGCGGGGCCTGGGGCGACTACGACAACGACGGCTTCCTGGATCTTTTCGTGTGCGGATACGCGAACGGCTCGTCGCCTCAGCGGCATTTCCTCTACCACAATCAGGGCGACGGCACGTTCACCGTCGTCACGAACGCGGGGAGCATTGTCACGGACACGGGCTACGACCAGGGCTGCGCCTGGGCCGACTACGACAACGACGGTTTCCTCGACCTGTTCATCGCCAGCGGCGGGCCGGGAGCGTTCAAGGATTTTCTCTACCACAACAACGGCGACGGCACGTTCACTCGCGTGACGCGCGGCAGCCTCGTCAACGACAACGGCGAAGGCGCCGGTTGCGCCTGGGCCGATTTCAACAGAGACGGGTTCCCCGATCTCTATGTCTCCAACTTCCAAAACCAAACGGACGAGGCGAACGCGCTCTACCTCAACAATGGGAACAGCAACGCGTGGCTGACGGTGAAGTGCGATGGGCGCGTATCGAACCGGTCGGGCATCGGCGCGAAAGTGCGGGTCAAGGCCACCATCGGCAATCGCGCGATGTGGCAAACGCGGGAGATCTCGGGCAGCGGCGGCTACATGAGCCAAAACAGCCTGGACGCTTCCTTCGGCCTGGGCGACGCGACAAACATTGATGTCGTCCGCGTCGAATGGCCCAGCAGCATCGTGCAGGAGTGGCGCGACATCGCTCCGAAACGGTTCCTCACTCTCGTCGAGCCCGAGGCGCGAATCACCCCGGCAAGCCTGGAGGTTCAGGCCGGCTCGAGCGCCGAGTTCAGCGTGATGACAACCCTTCCCGATCCGATTCGTGTCCAGTGGCGATTCAACGACGTCGAGCTCCCTGGCGAGACCAACGCCACGCTCGTCATCCCCACCGCACAAACTCGGGACGCAGGGAGGTACAGCGCCGCCTTGTCGCAGCCCGGCACGAGCACCTCGTTCAATCTGCGGTCCGCGCTGTTGTCCGGCCCGGTCGTTATCGCGCAACAACCCCGCGGCCTCAACGTGCGACCCGGATCCAACGCCCTGTTCAGCGTTGTCGCCCGCGGCATCGGGCCCCTCGCCTATCAGTGGCGCAAGCAGGGCGCCGCCCTCCCGGATCAAACGAACGCGACCCTGTCCGTGCCTCACGCGCAGCCCGAGAACGCGGGCGGCTATGACGTCGTGGTCTCCAACAGCTACGGCCCGGTCGTCAGCGCGCCTGTTTCGCTCGGCATCCTCATCAATCCAGCGATCATCGCGCAGCCCGTCAGCCAATCGGCGGTCATCGGAGAAAGCGTCACCCTGAGCGTGGCCGTGACGGGGAGCCCCGCGCCGTTCACGTTCGAATGGCGGCGAGGCACCTCGCTTGTCTCGGTCCAGACCACCAGCGAATCCATGAGCTTCCTGAGCTTGACCAACCTGCAGGCCAATCAGGCGGGCGTCTATCGTGTCCTGGTCAAGAACGCGGCGAACGCGAGCCCGGGCTTGACGAGCAGCAACGCCGTCGTGTCGGTGGCGGCGGACACGGACGGCGACGGCCTGCCGGACGACTGGGAGAACGCCTACGGCCTGGATCCGAGCCGCGCGGGCGACGGAGCGATCGACAGCGACGGCGACGGCGTGACCAACCACGACGAGTACATCGCGGGCACCGACCCCCGGGACGCGCAAAGCCGCCTTCGCCTCGAGAGCGGGGCTCGCAACGCGGCCAACGCCTCGTCCATCGGATTCGAGGCTTCGGCCAACCGCACCTACACGGTGGAGACGCGGAGTTCGCTGACAACGGGATCCTGGACCCGGATGACCGACGTGACGGCGATGTCCTCGAATCGGTGGGTGGAGATCATCCGCCCCACGGAAACCGCGACGCAAGGATTCTACCGAGTGCTCACGCCACGGCGGCCGTAGCCGGCGCCAAGGGAAACGGTCGGAGCGACGCGCAGCGACATCCCCGGCGTTGATGTCCCTCTTCGCCGAGGCCTCTACTCTACATCAGGCCACGGATCGGCTCGGCGTCGTAGGCGCTTTGGGGGCGGCCCGCGGCGTCGCGCCAGACCATGTCGCGCGGAAGCCCAAGCGCGGAGTAGATCGTCGCCGCAAGATTCTCGGGTCGCTGCGGGGCCTCGGTCGGATACGCCCCAATCCGATCGGAGGCGCCAATCACGTTCCCGCCCTTCACGCCGCCTCCCGCCAAGAGAATCGATTGACAGGCCCCCCAGTGGTCCCGCCCCGGCAGCTTCACGCCCGGCAATGTCGAAATCTTCGGGGTTCGACCAAACTCGCTGCCCACCACGATCAGCGTCTCGTCCAGCAAGCCCGCCGCGCTCAAATCATCGATCAAGGCGCTGAGCGCGCGATCCAGCGGCGGCAGCAGATGATCCTTCAGGTTGGGGAAGGCCGCCTGATGAGTGTCCCAGGTTTCGTTGTTCCCCAGATTCACCTGCACCAGGCTGATCCCGACCTGCACCAGCTGTCTCGCCATCAGGAGCGACCATCCAAAGCTGTTGCGTCCGTAGCGATCCAGCCACTTCGCGTCCGCCTTGCTCAAATCGAACGCGTCATGCACGCGCCCATTGCTCAGCAGCGAGATCGCGGCCTCGCGGTAGCGATCGAACGCCGCGTCCTCGGCCAGATCGCCGTACGTCCGGCTCTGGCTCTCGAGATGATCGCGAAGCGAAACACGCTCGCGCACCCGATCCAGGCTCAGCCCTTCGGGCAGCGAGAGGTGCGGCGCCTGGAAAACCATTCGCGGATCTTCGACGCGTCCCTTCTCGTGATGGAACAAATACTCCGGAAACGCGCCGTAGTGCTGCGGATGATGCGGGGACATCTCCAGAAACCAGGGATCATGCTGCCGGCCCATGACACCGCCAAACTGTCCGGGGATTGTGCGGCCCGTCATGTGGACCAGCTTCTCAGGCAGAACGATCGCGGGAGGAAGGTTGTTTCGCGAACGAAGCGCGGTGGACGCCACGGACGCCATGCACGGCCAATCGGTGGGCTTCGGTTTCTCCGGATCGAACCCCACGGGCAAGTCGGATCGCCCCGTGAGCATCACGTGATGGCCGATCGAATGATCGTTGTAGGGATGAGTCAGGGAACGCACCAGCGCCCACTGATGGGAGCGTTGCGCGAGCAGCGGGAGATGCTCGCAAATCTGAATGCCAGGGGTGCGCGTCGCGATGGGGCGGAACTCGCCGCGGATTTCTTCGGAGGCGTCGGGCTTCATGTCGAAGCTCTCGTGCTGCGCAAGTCCTCCCGAAAGAAAAACGTAGATGACAGAACGGGCGCGCGAGCCCGGGGCGGCGGGCGAACCCTTCTCCGCCGCCATGGAACGCAAGCCCGCGAGGTGATTCATTCCCAATCCGAGCAGGCTGATGGCCCCCGCCTGGATAGCCGCGCGCCGGGACAGGCCCTGACGCCCGCGGCCGCGAGCCATTGGGAATAGGCCGTTCATGCGAGTCCGAAAATGCCAAAGAGATCCCGGCCTGGCAACTCTGCGCCTGAGGAACCTTTGTGTCCTGTTTTCTGGATTCCAAGGTCGGCGAGGCCGCAAGATCAACCCGCGCCGGACACGGGGCCCTCGCCTCCGCGACATCTCCGGTCTCGACCGCGGCCCGCCTCCAAGGACGCGCGGACAAGCCGGCGGCATGCCTCGGGTTTGGAGGCAAAATCTCACTCGTCCTTCCCGCGCGGAACAACAGGAAAGTCCGCTGTCGCAACCCTCCGAAAGTTCTCTCTTCCCCCTTGAACCCGGTTTCTGTTTAGCTCGCGCCGCCTCCATGAGGAACGCGCGAATTATATGCTTCATTCACGTCATCGCCCTGACGTTCTCGGGCCTGATGGCGCAGGAAACCAAGGAGCCCCAATTCAAGACCACCTCCGACAAGGCCAACGTTCGCTACGACCCGAACACCGGCGATCTCGTGGCCGAGGGCGGAGTGGAAGTGCGCTACCAGGACGGGATCCTCACCGCCGACTCCGCGACCTACAACAAGGCGACCGGACAGATCCACGCGGAGGGCCATGTCCGTATTGAGCGCGCCGGACAGGTCTGGATCGGCGACAAGATCGATTACAACCACAAGAGCCACGCCCTCGCGGCGAATACCTTCCGAACGGGCCAGGCGCCGGTCTTCGCCCGCGGTGAATCCCTGACCTCGGACCCTGAGCGGAAAAGCTATAGCGCGAACAACGCTTCGATCACCTCGGACGACTACGAAGACCCCGGCTTCCATGTCACCGCCCGCAAGATCACGATCGTTCCCGGCGAATACATCCGCGCCGAGCACGCGGCCGTCCGCATCGGAAATCTCCCCGTGTTCTTTCTGCCTGTCTGGAACCGCTCGCTGAAGGGGCATCGACAATATTGGGTCGAGGTTCCCGGGTTTCGAAGCCGATTCGGGCCCTACCTCCTTTCCAGCTACCACTATCGATTCAATGATCACGTTGAGGGGGCGCTGGACCTCGACGCGTATCAGAAACGGGGATTCGGCTACGGCCCCGAGCTGAAGTACGACTACCCCGAGTTCGGCAAAGGCGAGGCGCGCTATTTCCGGATTCAGGATGACACGCCCGGCCTGGATCCTTCGTTGCGTCCGATACCGGACGAGCGTCAGCGCGCGTGGTTTGAGCACCAGACGCGGCTCGGCACGAACTTCACGCTGAAGATTGCGGCGAAGTACCAGAGCGACCCGCAGGTCATTCGCGACTTCTTCGAGCATGAATACCGGCGCAACGTCCAGCCCGCCACCTACGCCGAGCTGGACAAATCGTGGAACAACTGGAGCTTGAGCCTCCTGGCGCAGCCCAGGGTCAACAACTTCTTCGAAACGGTCGAGCGCCTCCCGGAGGCGAAGCTCACGGGGCTGCGACAGCAGATTGGCTCCACGCCATTTTTCTACGAGAGCGAAACCAGCGCCGGCTATCTGCGCCGTGTGTTTGGCGACGGCGTCACCCATGCCTACGGGGCCACGCGGGCCGACACCTTCCACCAGATCCTCCTGCCCAAAACGCTCTTCAACTGGCTGAACGTCACCCCGCGCGTGGGGAGCCGGCTCACCTATTACAGCGAGGTGGATGGATTCAACACCACGCTGAACGAGCGTCAGCGCTACGTCTTCAACACCGGCGCGGAAGTGTCCACGAAAGCCTCGCGCGTCTGGAACAACGCCGAGAACAGGTTTTTTGAGATCAACGGACTCCGGCACATCATCGAGCCCTCGCTCAACTATGTGTTCGTCCCCACCCCGTCGCGGGCGCCGCGCGAGCTCGCCCAGTTCGACTATGAGATTCCAAGCCGACGCCTGCTGCCCATCGACTATCCGGACTACAACGCCATCGACTCCATCGACAGCCAGAATGTCCTGAGACTCGGGCTTCGAAACAAGCTCCAGACCAAGCGCAACGGACAGGTGGAGGACGTGGTGGCGTGGGCCCTGTACACGGACTGGCGGCTGCATCCGCGCGACGGCCAGGGCACGTTTTCCGACCTCTACTCCGACCTCGACATTGTGCCGTTCCACTGGCTCAGCCTGAGCTCGGAGCTGCGTTACGACCTGGACCAGGGGCACTGGAAGGAGGCCAACCACTTCGTCACCATCATTCCCAACAATGTGTGGAGCTTCTCCATCGGACATCGCTATTTCCGCGACGACCCCGCCTTCGGCGTCGACTCCGGCCACAACCTGATCTCGACGCGGCTCTATTATCGCTTCAGCGAGAACTGGGGCTTTCGGACCACCCAGCATTTCGAGGCGCGCGATGGAAAGATGGAAGAGCAGGTGTATTCCCTGTACCGCGACTGGCGCAGCTGGACCAGCGTGCTGTCTTTTCGCGTGAGGGAAAGCCGCATCGGCGAGCCGACGGACTACACCGTCGCCGTCGTGTTCAATTTCAAGGCGTTTCCGCGCTACAAGCTCGGCGCGGATGTCAATCGACACACGGACTTCCTGGGCCACTGACCCCGAACGCGCCGCCACCCAGAATCGAAACACAGAGAAACCCTCACACACCATGCGACACGCGCTCCTTCTATTCCTCCTCGTCCGTTCCCTCGCGCAGGGCGCGGACGACTACGCGCCCGGCCCCGACTCCAAGCCCCAGCCCGGCGTGCCACAGGGCGTCATCACTCACGCCACGTGGAAGAGCAAGATCTTCCCCGAAACGACGCGCGATTATTGGGTCTATGCGCCGAGTCAATACGAGGCCGGCAAACCCGCCGCCGTGATGGTTTTCCAGGACGGCAAGAGCTACATGGACACGAACGGCTCCTTCCGCGCGCCCATCGTGTTCGACAATCTCATTCATAAGAAAGAGATGCCGGTGACCATCGCTATTTTCATCAACCCCGGCGAGGTCCCGGCGGCGGCCCCGGACCAAAAGCCACGAAGCAACCGAAGCTTCGAATACGACTCATTGGGAAACCAGTACGCGCGCTTTCTGCTGGAGGAAATCCTCCCCGAGGTCGGGAAGCAATACACGCTCACGCAGGATCCCGCCCTGCGGGCGATCTGCGGGATCAGTTCCGGCGGCATCTGCGCCTGGACCGTCGCGTGGGAACGCCCGGACCAATTCTCGAAGGTGATCAGCCATGTGGGCAGCTTCACGAACATCCGAGGCGGCCATGTCTATCCGGCGCTGATCCGCAAGACCGAGCGCAAAGCCATCCGGGTTCATCTGCAGGACGGAACCAGGGACCTCGACAATCTGTTCGGCAACTGGCCCCTGGCGAACCAGGAGATGGCGGCGGCGCTGAAGTTCGCCGGCTACGACTACAAGTTCGAGCTCGGCGATGGCGGCCACAACGGCAAACACGGCGGAGCGATCCTGCCCGACGCCCTGCGCTGGCTCTGGCGCGAAACACCCTAACCTCAACCCCGCTTCCACCATGCGCCTCCTTCCGCTCCATATCCGAATTCGCGCGCTGCTGGCCTCCCTGCTGGGAATCGCCGCCAGCGTGATCACCGCCTCGTGCCAGAACCTGCGAGGCGACGAAGCCCTGTCAAAGATTCTGGAGGAGGGCGAGGATTGGAAGCTCGTGGCCTCCGGCTACAAGTTCACCGACGCCGCCTGCGCCGACGCCGCCGGACGCTTCTACTTCTCCGACGTCTCGGCCGGAGACGGCATCCACCAGGTGGATCTTGAGGGCGGCGTCAGCACGCTGGTCCCCAACGCGCCAAAGCTCAGCGGAATGAAGTTCGGACCCGACGGACGCCTCTATGCCTGCGCGCAGAGCCCGAAGAAGCAGATCGTGGCCTTTGTCCTGCCAGCGGGAACGATGACGGTCCTCGCCGACGATGTGCAGCCCAACGACCTTGTCGTCACGAAGAAGGGTTATGTGTATTTCACGGAAACCGGCAAAGGCCAGGTCACTGTCATCACGCCCCAGGGCGTCGTGCGACTCGCCGCGAAGGGAATCACCGCGCCCAACGGAATCGGGCTCTCGCCGGACCATGGAACGCTGGCGGTCTCCGAGTACACGGGAAGCAATGTGTGGGCGTATCGGATTGACGCCGATGGCGCGCTCAGCGGCGGCGAGCGTTACATGCAGCTGCAAACGCCGGCGGGCGCCGCGCGCAGCGAAGGCGACGGCATGACCGTCGACGCGGACGGACGCTACTACGTCACCTCGGCCCTCGGGATCCAGATGTTCGATGCGACAGGGCGTCTGAGCGGAATCATTTCCCGCCCCCAGGCCAAAGGCACGGTCAGCTGCGCGTTCGCCGGAAAGGACTTCGCCTATCTTTACGCGTGTTCCTCGGACAAAGTGTTCCGCCGTAAGCTGAAAGTTCGTGGAAGATAGCGCGCGCGGTCGTGAGACCTGCTTTCTCCCCCTTACGTGCGCTTGCCCCAACGGGTATTCCACCCGATGAGGCGTGTTCCACCGCGGTCCCTTCAGATTTTACCTGTTTGAACGCGCGGCGATTCTGCTTCATAAGAGCTCGCGCGATATGAACCTAGGGTCTTGTTTGAGCATATGCGGCGTGAGCGTCCTATCCTCGCGGCGCGTCCGTGAACGCTGGGAGACTTCCCTCGGTTCTCCGCCGCTCGCCCCGTCCTCCGCTTCCATCTGACCGCCGCATCATGTGGATCGTTCGCCTAGCCCTTCGCCGACCCTACACCTTCGTGGTGGCGGCGTTGGTTCTGTTGCTGCTGGCGCCGTTCGTCCTGGTCCGGACCCCCACGGACATCTTCCCCGCCATACCCATTCCGGTGATCAGCGTCGTCTGGCAATACGCCGGGCTCAACGCGGCCGAGATTGAGCAGCGCCTGCTCTATCTTCACGAGCGCTCGCTGAGCGCCACGGTGAACGACATCGAGCACATCGAATCGAACGCCTACAACGGCGTGGGGATCATCAAGGTGTTCCTGCAGCCGGGCGCGTCGGTGGATGGCGGCATCGCGCAGATCACCGCGATAGCCCAGACCATCCTCCGCCAGATGCCGCCAAGCCAGACGCCGCCGCTGATCATCCGCTACAACGCCAGCACCGTCCCCATCCTTCAATACGCCGTGTCGAGCCAGAAGCTCTCCGAGCAGGAGCTGTACGACATCAGCCAGAACCAGATTCGGATCGGGCTTTCAACCGTGTTGGGCGCGTCCGTGCCCTGGCCGTACGGCGGGAAGACGCGCATGGTCTCCGTCGACCTTGATCTGGGCCTGCTCGTCTCCAAGCATCTTTCCGCGCAGGACGTGGTCAACGCGATCTCGTCCCAGAATCTCATCCTGCCCAGCGGCACCGCGAAGATCGGGCCGACCGAATACGACATCGAGCTCAACACCAGCCCCAAGCTCCTGGATTCGCTGAACAACCTGCCGATCAAAACGGTGGATGGCGCCACGGTGTTTGTTCGAGATGTGGCGCAGGTCCGCGATGGCTACCAGCCCCAGCAAAACGTGGCGCGACAGGACGGGGTGCGCGGCGCGCTGCTCACGATCCTCAAGAGCGGCGCCGGATCCACCCTGGATGTCGCCCGCCGCGTGAAGCAGACGATGCCCCGCATTCTCCAGGGATTGTCCCCCGACCTGGAGGTGAAGGAGTTCGCGGACCAGTCGCTCTTCGTCGTCGCCGCGATCGACGGCGTCGTGAAGGAGGGGTGCGTCGCCGCCGCCCTGACCGCCGCCATGATCCTGCTCTTCCTCGGATCCTGGCGAAGCACATTCATCATCGCTCTCTCGATTCCCCTCTCGGTGCTCTCCTCGCTCACGGTGCTCAGCGCGCTGGGCGAAACGATCAACCTGATGACGCTCGGAGGCCTGTCCCTGGCGGTCGGCGTCCTGGTGGACGACGCCACGGTGGAGATCGAGAACGTCCACCGACAAATGGCGCTCGGCAAGCCGCTCACCGAGGCCATCCTCGCCGGCGCGGCGGAGATCGCGCTCCCCGCCTTCGTCAGCACGCTCTGCATCTGCATTGTTTTCGTGCCGATGTTTTTCCTCGCCGGCGTCTCCCGGCACCTCTTCGTGCCCCTGGCGGAAGCCGTGGTGTTCGCGATGCTGGCCAGTTACATCCTTTCCCGCACTCTCATCCCCACCCTGGTTCTTTGGTTCTACAAGAAGGTCCATCACCCGGAGGCGGGCATCACAACCGAATCCCATTTGGAATTGCCGGCGGGATTCGAGCACGCGCACCAATTGTTTAATCGCGGCTTTGAGCGGCTCCGACACGAATATCGACGCATGCTCGAGGCCCTGCTTCGGCATCGCGTCGGATTCGCGATTTGCTTCGTCGCGTTCTGCCTGGGATCCGCGCTGCTGCTCCCCCAGCTGGGACAGGACTTCTTTCCCTCCGTCGACGCGGGTCAGCTCCGACTCCATCTCCGGGCGAGGTCCGGCACGCGGATCGAGGAAACCGTGCGGCTGGTGGACAGGGTGGAGGCGGCCCTGCGCGACGATGTCGGCGCCGGGGAGATCGCGGGAATCCTCGACAACATCGGGATCCCCAACTCCGGCATCAGCCTCAGCTACAGCAACAGCGGCCTTATCGGAACCGGCGACGCCGACATCCTGGTCAGCCTGAAGAAGGGCCACCGGCCGACGGCGGAGCATGTGCGGAGGCTGCGGCTGATGTTGAACCAGCGCTTCCCCGGCACGACGTTCTACTTCCTCCCCGCCGACATTGTCAGCCAGACGCTGAACATGGGCCTCCCCGCGCCGATCGATGTGCAGATCGTCGGCAAAGACCAGGTTCGGAATCGTGAGGTGGCCGCTCGCCTGGCGGATCGAATCCGTCAGGTGCCGGGGTCCGTCGACGCCCGTGTGCAGCAGCCCGCCGATCAGCCGAAGCTCCAGTTCGAGATTGATCGCACCAAGGCGGGAGAATTGGGGCTGAGCGAAAAGGACGTGGCCAACTCGGTGCTCCTCAGCCTCAGCGGCAGCGGCCAGATCCAGCCCGGCTACTGGCTGAATCCGAAGGTCGGCATTCAGTATCTTGTGAATGTGCGCGCGCCCGAACGGGCCATGGACTCCATGGCCGCCCTGAACTCCATCCCGGTGGATGGCGCCAGCCCGGGCCCCGGGAGCAGGCAGCTCTTCTCCAATCTCGCCACCTCGCAGCGCACATCGGGCCCGCCGGTCATCTCGCATTACAATGTGCAGCCCGTGATTGACGTCTTCAGCGGCGCTGGCGGACGCGACCTCGCGGGCGTGCTGCGAGATGTGCGGCCGCTTGTCCGCCAGGCCGAGAGCGAGTTGCCGAAAGGCAGCTACATCGTCATGCGCGGACAGGCGGACACCATGCGATCCAGCTTCACCGGCCTCAGCCTCGGCCTCGCGATCGCGATCATTCTGGTCTATTTGCTCCTCGTCGTGAATTTCCAGAGCTGGCTGGATCCTTTCATCATCATCACCGCGCTCCCGGGCGCGCTCGCCGGGGTGATCTGGGCGCTGCACCTCACCGTCACGACCCTGAGCGTCCCCGCGCTGATGGGCGCAATCATGAGCCTCGGCGTCGCCACATCGAACGCCGTTCTGGTCGTCAGCTTTTCGCGGACCCACCTGCGCGCGGGATTGGATCCTGCGACCGCGGCCCTGGAGGCGGGCGCGGGCCGGCTGCGTCCTGTGTTGATGACCGCGCTCGCGATGATCATCGGGATGCTGCCGCTCAGCCTCGGATGGGGCGAAGGCGGCGAGCAAAACGCGCCGCTCGGACGCGCCGTGATCGGCGGCCTCCTTCTCGCCACCCTGGCAACCCTCCTTTTCGTTCCGGTGGTGTTCAGCCTGATGCACCGCCACGCGGCCGGTTCCGAAGACTCTCCGGCCATCGCCGACCCGGACGCGGGCGCCCCGGCTTTGCCCTCATCCTCGCCCCCATGAACTCCCCTTCCCATCCTCCTCCTCCGGCCCAACCGCCGCTTCACCGCGCCGGGGGATCAGGCGACCCGCCGGTTCGACTCCGGCTCTGGGCCGTGGCGGCGCTGGTCGTGATTGCGATCGGAGCGTTCGCCGGCCTCGCGCCGCGGATTCGTCAATCCACGCGGGTCCGCGAGGACACACGCCGGCTCGCCATACTGTCGGTCACGACAGCGCGGGCCAGCCTGCAGACAGGAACGGTGGAAAGCACGTTGCCGGCGGAGATACGGCCCTGGATCGAAGCGCCGATTTACGCCCGCGCCAACGGATACCTCCATCGGTGGCTCGTCGATCTCGGGGCGCGAGTCGAGGCGGGACAGGTTCTCGCCGAGATCGACGCTCCCGAACTGACGCAGGAGCTCGCGCAAGCGAAGGCGCAGCTGGCCCAGGCCGAGGCCGCGCGCGAGCTGAGCGCCACGACATCGGCCCGGTGGAAGGAGCTCCTGAAGACGGGAAGCGTGAGCGAGCAGGACGCGGCGGAGAAGACGGCGGACCTCGCCCTGAAGATTGCGATGACGGACGGCGCCAGGGCGAACGCGCGGCGCCTGGAAGAAACGCTCTCGTTCGCGCGCGTCACGGCGCCATTCGCGGGCGTCATCACCGCGCGACGCGTCGATGTCGGCGACCTGATCAGCGCCAGCAACGGCAAGGAGCTCTTCCGTCTGGCCGACGTTTCGACCCTGCGAGTCTTCGTTCGCGTCCCTCAAACCAGGTCCAGGGACATCGTCCCCGGGATGGTCGCCGAGCTCACGCTCCCCGAGAGTCCCGCGCAGCCGCGCGCCGCCAAAGTCGCCAGGCACGCCGGAATGATCGACGCCGCCTCGCGAACGCTGCTGGTGGAATTGGAGCTGGAGAACAAGAGCGGCGAGATCCTGGCCGGCAGCTTTGGGCTCGTGCGCTTCCCGGACCTCGCCAATTCCGCCGTCCTCACGGCGCCGTCCAACACTCTCTTGTTCCGCACCGACGGCGCGCACGTGGGCATTCTCGATCCCAACGGAGAAACCGTAAGGCTCCAGCGCGTTCGGATCGGGAGGGACTTCGGGCCCACCATCGAGGTGCTCAGCGGCGTCACTCCCTCGGATCTCCTCGTCCTCAACCCGCCGGACTCGCTCGTCGACGGCATGAAGGTGCATGTCGTGGAGGCCACGACGTCCGCCCCTCCCGAACATTGACCTCCTCTTGCGTCATGCGCGAACCCTCTTCCCCACCCTCCGGCTCGCACGCCTCGTTCGATCCCGTCGCGGTGAGGACTAGCGCCTTGCGGCTCCTTGGCGGGGCGGCGATCGCGGCGATCGCGGCCAGCCTCACGGCATGCGTCTCCTCGGGAGGATCCGATGGCGCGCGGGCCTCTGAAAAGCTGCGAGCGCAGGAAGCCATCGCGGGACTGATCGAGAAGGCTCCGATCGAGTGGAAGCTCGCGGAGCCCGCGGCGCGCCCGCCCCGCGAGCAATGGTGGCGTCTGTTCCAGGACGCGGAGCTCGATCGGCTCGAGGAGCTCGCGCTGAAGCAGAACCAGCAGCTCGCGGAGATCCTGTCGCGACGCGACCAGGCGAAAGCGCTTGTCGGCGTTGGATTGAGCGATCGGTTTCCTCATCTGAGCGCGACGCCGGCGTTCACACGGCAGCGAACAAGCCCTCACGCGTTCGATCGAGGCAAGGAGATCGGCGTTCCGCACACTTACACGAGCTACGTCCTGCCGCTCGAAAGCTCCTGGGAGCTGGATCTATGGGGACGCGTCCGACGACAGGTCGACGCCGCGCGCGCTCGCGCCAGGGCCGCGGACGATGATTACCGAGCGGCGAAGCTTTCGATCCAGGCCGAGGTCGCCACCGCGTATTTCGGCCTCGCCGCCGCCATGAGAGATCAGGCGCTCCTCGCGGCCACCGTCGAGGCCTATCGGAAGTCTTCGGAGCTGGTTCGCGAGCGCCGACGCGTCGGGATTGTGAGCGATCTCGACCTGGCGCAGGCTGAGACCCAGCTGCGCTCGGCCCAGTCGCAGACGCCCGCCAGCGCGTTGCGCGCGCAGAAACTCCGCAACGCTTTGGCCGCGCTCTGCGGCGCGACGCCGGCGGCTTTCCACTCGGCGGACTCCCGGGAAGCGTCTCAACTCCCCGGGGACATCCCTTCCGTCGTCCGAAGCGAATGGCTGGAAAACCGTCCGGACATCGCCGCCGCGTCCCGTCGCGTCGCGGCCGCCAATGCCGATGTCGGAGTCGCTCGGGCGGCCTACTATCCGCGGCTCGCCCTCAAAGGGCTGGCGGGGGTTCAATCCATCGACGCCGCCTCCCTGCTCTCGTGGCCGAGCCGAATCTGGGCGGTGGGCCCGAGCCTCGACATGCCGCTCTTCACCGCGGGACGCACGCGCTCCCTCGTGGCCGCGTCGAGAAGCGCCTATGACGCGACAGTCGCGCAATACCGTCAGACCGTGCTCAGCGCGTTTCAGGAGGTGGAGGATCAACTGGCGTCGCTCGGATCGCTCGCGGAGCAGGAGAGCGCGGAGGTCGGCGCCCTGGAATCATCGCGGAAGGCCCTGGAGGTCGCCAACAATCGCTATCGGGCCGGGATGATCACCTTTCTCGAGGTGGCGAACGCCCAAACGATCGCCCTGATTCACGAAAGGGCCGTGGTCGCGCTCCGGGCGGAAAGACAGCTCGCCGCGGTGGGCCTGATCCGGGCGCTGGCCGCGAGCTGGTAATCAGGGCTTCCGCCCTGTTGCCAGATTCGTTTCTTTGTGTAGTGTTGCCGGCACTGACTTCCCAACAACCCTGAAAGCGGAGGGGTCTTGAGCCTCCCACAAAAATATGTCCAGCGCGCAGTGCTTTGTCATGTTCCTCCGTGAGCACGATCGTCCCAAAGAGTCTCGATTCCACGTCGATCGCCAACATCGCCGGATCGCGCAATGCCTGATCCTCTGTCCGCTTCTGGCCCTGTGTCTCGCGCCCGGCATCCTCACGGGCGATGAGATCACCTGGACGAACAAAGCCGGCGGCAATTGGAATGTTCCCGCGAACTGGCTTCCTTCGCGGCTCCCGCTGCCGGGGGACGATGTGTATGTCACCAACGGAGGCGCCTACACCCTCACGCTCAACGTCGACACGACGGTGAACAGCCTGACCGTGGGCGGGCCGGCTGGACAACAAACCTTCTTCAGCAACGGGCGACGGCTGAGCGTGGGGCAGACCCTGTTCCTGGGCACAAACGGGGCCTTTCGCCACAACGGCACGCTGACGGGCGCCGTCGTTCGCGTGGAAGGACGGTGGGACTGGACTGGGGGCACGGTCTCGGGCTTCAGCAACCAGTCCGTGTTTGTGCAGATTGCGCCCATGGCGCGCTTGAACATGACGAACAACGCCCCCCGCACGCTCCAGCGGGTCGCGATCACCAACACCGGCGCCATCACTTGGTCCAGCGGCGCCCTTCTCTCCTCTCTCGGTGAGTCCCTGCTTCAGAACGAAGGCCTGTGGTCGGTGGAGACCGCGAGCGCGACAAGCTGGACCGTCACGGGCGCAGGAACGACAGCCCGGGTTGCGAATGGGCTGGCGGGCACGGTGCGCAAATCGGAAGCCGGAGCGGCGACGCTGAATGCCAGCGTCCTCAACCTCGGTCTCATCGAAATCAAGGAGGGGGCGTTGGTTCTGAATGAAGGTGGAACCAACCAAGCCTCTATCCAGGTGGCCGCCTTGAGCGCCCTTCAGGTGAAGGACGGCACTTTCGATCATCTGAATTCCTCCACCCTTTCCGGCGCGGGGACGAACCATGTCTCCGCCACCGGGCGAGTTCGCTTCTTGACCGGAGCTCGACCGGACTTCTCCAACATGACGGTCGACATCGCGGGTGGGCGCATGGAGTTTGACGTCGGCGCCGAGCTCGCGGTCAGCGCGTTGATGCTGCGAGGAGGAACGCTCGCCGGCGGCGACACGGCGAACGTGCAGGGTCGGTTCGCATGGACGGCCGGGGTCTACAGCAACATGACCGTGAACGCCCTCGGCGGCGTCCTTCTCGGCTCGCAGGCTGGAGGCACACTGACGTTCACGAGCGGGCGCATCCGAAATCTGGCCGACGGGCAGTGGGTAAACTCAACGATCCAGAGCTCAACCCCCGGGCTCTCGGCCGTGCTCGAGAACCAGGCCCTGTTGCAGCTGTCCAATCAAGTCACCTGGAGTGTGACGGCGGGCCTTTCGGCGATCCTCACGAACGCGGGCGTCCTGCGCCAACGCACCAACACCTCGGAATCCAAGATTGCAGCGACGCTCCAGAACGCGTCGACCGGCTCGATTCAAGCGAAGGATGGCGACCTGAACTTCACCTCGGGCGGCTTCAGCGCGGGCGTGATGGAGTCCACCGGCGCGGGATCCCTTCACTTCACTTCTGGATCCACGCCATTTGAGATGCGGTCGGGAGCTCGCGTGATCGGGAATGGACAGCTCCTCGTGGGAGGGAAGGTGCGATGTCTGGCGGGATCCGCCTTGGACGACGCCTCCCTGAACATGCGCCTTCTATCAGGGACCCTGGCGCTCGATTCCAACACTTCACACAACGTAGGCCAACTGGACCTCTCGGCGGGAGAGTTGAGCGGCCCAGGACGACTCGATGCCCTCGGTCTGACCACCTGGCAATCGACGATTCTGGATAGCAACCTCGTGATGAACTGCCGCGGCGGCCTTGTGATAACCGGCGGCGTTCATTCGCTCACTGCCGCGACCTTGCGCAACTCAGGCGTTGCGCAGTGGACCTCAGGACTGATCCAAACCACCATCGGACCCTCGGCCATCAACAATGCGCCCACGGGAACGTTCACCGTTGCGGATGCGTCGCGCTGGACAGTCAGTGGAACGAACACCAGCCTCTTCATCAACGAGGGCGTCTTCTCGCGCGATTCCGGGACGCGACCTGTGCATCTGGACGTGGATTTTGAGAACCGCGGCGATGTGCGGCTCCCGGGCTTTCTGGAATTGAGATCGGGAACGGGGCGATATCGCCAGATCACCGGACGCACCGTGCTGGTGAGCGGCGGTCTGCGCACAGATCCCGCCGTCGAATTGGACGGCGGAACCCTCGACGGGGTCGGCGAGATCGACGCCACTCTCCATAACAGCGGCACGATTCGCCCCGGCGCCAGTCCGGGGGTTTTGCGAGTTCGCGGTGATTGGGCGCAGACACCGTCCGGCGTTCTGGAGATAGAACTGGCCGGCACGGGCGTGGGACAATACGACGTGCTTTCCGTGGATGGGCGCGCGATGGCGGGAGGAGGTGTTCGCGCCCTTCTGCTCGGAGGTTTCAGCCCTCCGGCCGACGCGATCGTTGCATTCCTGACCTCCGTCGGAGGCGTGGTGGGTCTGTTCGATCGATTCGACGCGCCCCCCGGACCTCCCTGGATGGAACTGTTGGAAACCCCAAACACCGCAACTCTGCATGTGCTGGCGACGCCGCCACAGCTGACCATCGCTTTGGGGGTCAGCGCGGCCGTTAGTATCTCGGCGGAGCAGGAGTTCAGCCTGCCCGTCACGCTCTCGTTCCCCGGAAGCGACCTCCAGACGGTCAGCCTGAGCGCCGCTCTCACTGATCCGACGCTTGTGCCTCAGGCGAACATCCGCTTTGCGGGCACGGGACGGAGTCGAACAATGACTTTCCGTCCGGATCTCCTTCGCTCAGGAACGGCAACCGTCACCGTCAGCGCCGGCGACGGCGACGGCGCGGCGGCAAATGCTTCATTCCTGCTCCAAGTCACGCCGGCTCCTCCCCAAGGCCTGCTGGCTTGGGAACCATTCGATTACCCGCAAGGCGCGTCGCTCGCCGGGCAGAGGGGCGGGGTTGGGTTCTCCGCCGGCTGGCTTCCCATCCTGGGATTCACAACCCCTCAGGGTTCTCTGGCGCTTCCGAACGCGCGCGTCGCGGGGAATCACGCCTCCGCCGTGTCGGGGCTCTCGAGCGTCAGCAACTCGAGAAACCTGTCGGCGCTCATGGGGCTCTCGGGAACCACACGTTACGTCAGCTTTCTGGCTCGGGCGGACGGCGCGGTGGGATTGGGAGGGCAGAATGGATACTTCGGCTTGCTGCTGCAAGGGAACCGCGCGCCGGATCTGTTTATCGGAAAACCGGGCGGGGGCGCGACGAATCGCTGGGTGATCGAGGATGCCGGGGGCGCTCAGCAAGCAGCCGGCGATGCTCCTGTGGTCTCGGGAGAAATACGATGGGTGGTGATTCGACTCGATTTCGCGGACGGCAATGATCGCGTCGCGCTTTATTTCAACCCTGTAGCAGGACAACCGGAGCCCGGCGCGCCCAACGCAATCCGAACAGACCGCGATCTCGGGACTCTCTCCAGCCTGGGCCTCACGTCGACGGGCGCATGGTCGGTGGATGAACTGCGCGTCGGCACCACATGGGAAAGCGTGGCGCCGGAAGTCAATTCGATCGCCCCGCTTGCGTTCCTTCCCCAGCTCCCCCAGAAGGCCACTGAAGGAGCGGCCTTTATTTATCGCGCGCTGCTGGCGGAGGATGTCACGCCACGAATCGCTCACTTTGAACTGATCAATCCCCATGCGGGCATGGTGATCAACGAGCTGACGGGCGTTGTGCTCTGGAGCCCGGGAGAACTGGATGGCGGCCAGACCATCGACGTGACCGTCCACGCGCACGATCTTCCCGAGCCGCCCGCCCGCTCCGCGGAAACTGTTTTCCACATCGCTGTTCAGGAAGTGAACCAGCCCCCGCAGCTGGATTCCGTTCCCGCCACCGCGCGCGTTGCGGTTCAGGGAAACCCCTTCCAGCTGCAACTCAGCGCGACCGATCCTGATCTGCCGGCAAATCCTCTGCTGTTTGAAAAAGTTTCCGGCCCCGACGCGTTGTCCATCAGTCCCAGCGGCGCGATCAACTGGACGCCACCGATCGATTTTCCTCTGGGACCGACGAATGTCGAAGCCCGGGTGACCGACTTCAACGCGGCCGCGCCCGCGCAATCCCAACACCTCTCGAGCTCCCGAACGTTCACCCTGATCGTGCAAGCTCCAGTCCCTGATCCGAGCGTTGAGGTGACCGCGGCGCCCTTTCTTGTCAAAGAGAACGAGGAGGCTGACTTCAGCGTTGTGGTGAGGAATTCGGGAACCGGCGATGCCGCGAGCGTTGACCTGACGCTGTTCCTGTCGGCGCTGGAAGATACGCCAAGGCGCGCCACGCTGGGCTCGGTTCTCCTCTCTCAAGGCAGTTATTCGCTTCAGGCCGGAGACGTGGTCTGCAAGCTGGGCGCCTTGCCGATGGGAGCGACGGCGACGGCGACGTTCCGGATCACCTTCCTGCAAAGCGACGGGGAGACCTTGCAATGGCAGGTCACGTCCGCAATCCCCGATCCCACACCGGGCAACAACAGCGTCGTCAGATTCGTTCGAATCGAGCGCGTTTTGCCGTCGACGCCGGCCAATCCGCTGGAGTGGCAGGTTCAGTCGGCGAAATGGGCCGGCGCGCACCGGTTCGTTCGGATGGCCTCAAACCCCGCGGGCCAGCCCTTCCTGGTGTCCAACACCAGCGACGAGACGAGCGTGTGCTCCATCTGGAACGGACTGGGCTGGGCGCATGCCTCCACGGAACGAGGATTCCCCGCGGCCTTTCGAATCCTCGATGTCGACAGGACCTACTCCGTTCAGCGCAGCGGGCCCAGCTGGTTTCTTCGGACGGGCTACACTTCGCCCGGGGGTTGTCTGAACGGGAACGAATACGAGGCCCCTTCCGTGACGGGAGGCTACTTGAGAGATGGGCTCTTCCACGATCCCAACTTCGTCGTCGCTTTGGTGGCCATGGCCAATGGAATGATCGACAAATTCGAAACGCACCTTCCCATCGTTGTCTCACCCGAGTTCCGCATCTTACAGAATCCGCTATGGCACGTGCGGCCTCTCCGGCCTATCGATGCCTCCACCCACAACATCGACTTCGCGGAGTGCGCGCCGATCAGCTCCGACGAGCTTGTCGGGCGGATCTACGATCAAACGGCCGATCGCTCTGAGATCGTCTTCTGCGACTCCATCCCTCCCGACCTGAATCGTCTCGTGACGGTCATGTCCTTTTCAGGGGTGCGTTCCTGGCCTGGCGCCCGGGTCACAGCCGCCAAAATCCACTCGGTCAATGTCGCGGCGTTCACGGACCCCAATGGCTCGTTGTGGTACGCGCGGGCAACGGGACAAGGCTGGAGCGCTGAGCCGGTTTCCAATCTGCCGCAGGGAGTCATTGAAACGATCAAGCTCATCGGCGATGTGAACGACACTCCCACTCTCGCGCTGGGAACCCGCCTCTCCTGTGGAAGCCGACCCGCCACCCCCCTCTGCCCGGATTCGAAAATCTGGTCGATCGGCAGGCGCCTATCGAGTGGATGGTCGTTCTCGGAGGTTTATCGCGCGGAGATCACATCGGCGCTAACGGACGCAAGCGCAGACGTCATGGACTTGGATGTCGAAGCGTTCGGCCCGGAGGTTCGGCTCGCCCTCACCACGGGTTTTCCTGACTACGATCTCCGTCTGGCCCGACTCGCCCCGAGATGGGAACTCTTCCGGGATCTGGCGCCCGCTGTCGAGGACACCCAGCCCCGGTTGGCTCAAGCGCCCGACGGCACGGTCTACCTCGCGTCCATCGGAGGCATCGCCACGGGAGAGATCGGACTCCACATGGACCGGTTTCGGGGCAGCGACACCGGGATCGTGCATGTGGCGGCGCAGCTGGCGGAACCCTTCCAAGTCACCCACGTTTCCGTTTCAGATTACCGGGGACAGGAAGCAACGGTCGTGAGTCCCAGAGTGGAACCCCCGGGGAACTGGTTCACGCGGTTTCCCGACAACGGCGCGGGCTTCCTGCCCGTGGGCTTCTTCGATGCTTTCGACCCCTCGCAGCCCACATATCTCTACAAGCCTGGCACGAATGGGATATGGATCGGAGGCATCGGGCCCGATCACCGTCCGCGGGCCATTCAGCTCACGGATCTGCAAACGCCCGCGGCTTATCCCGAGAACTCGGTTTCCCCTCCAGCCTTCACGCCTCCGGCGGCCGTGGCCTTCTGCGGCGTGGACGACGGGGTTGGCTCGGCCGCGATGTTCGCCGTGTATTTCAAAGGCCCGCCGGCAAATGAGCTGCGGATGGCGCGATTCGAGAACGACGCCTGGGTGGCGGACCGCCTGCTCGCCAATGTCGGTATTCAAAGCGCGCCGTTTGGAGGCCAGCCTTTGCTGTCCGCGCACTGGGCTCTCCACCAGCCTTTTGATAGCGCCGCAAACAAGGGCGTTCTCTACGCGGCGTATCCCGTCCTGACGCCGGCAGGCGCCGTGGCTTTGACGATCGGCCGCCTGGATCTGGGCGATGATCTCGCGTCCTGGCAGGAGACGCAGCCGATCCATCAGCCCAGTTTCGAATACGGCGTCCAAAGCCTCTCGCTGTCGGGTTTCCGCGAGTCGGTGAAGCTGGCGTTCGCGGATGAGCTGCTCTACATCCTGCACGCCGATCGGATCGCGGACTGGGCGAACGTCGCAAACGCGCGCCTCGAAACGCTCCCGGTGGAGCCCCCTGCCTCCAATGTGAACCTCAATTCCACCGAGCATTCCACTTGGGTGGCCTTTGTCCGAGGCGACCGCGTGCAAGCCATGGCGACCGGCATCGCCCGGGACTTCTCGGGGGTGGATTCTGTCGCGAACCAACCCTGGCTGCCGGCCGTGGCGCCCGAGATCGACACGCAGAATGTCTGCGTCGCAAGCGCGATGTGGATCTCCGCCAACCTCCACACCGACCCGCGAGAAACGAACCTGTTCAAGCCCTATCCGAAACCGCCCGAACCAGCGCCCAGCCCCCGACTGCAAGATGTCGCGCCATTGCAGGACAATCCGCCCACTCCGGCGCGACGAGCGCTGGCGGACCCGCGGCTGGGCATACTGCGCCACACACGCGACATCATGCTCCTCACGGCCGAAGGGCAGCGTCTCGAGGCCTTGTATCGGAAATTCAGCCCGGAAGCGCGCCAGCGCATGATTGCGGATCCGGCGCTGCTTTTCGCCGGGGTCCAACTGTTCCTGAACTACCTCCCAGGCGTGAACGACTGGATCGAAGGCCAGGGCGCCCGAAGCATCATCACGAGCGGCATGGTCGACGCGCTGAACAATGTCTGGCTGCGGCTCGCGAACCAAGTTTCCCCGGAGTTCAAGGCGGTCCTGATGTCGGAGCGGGAGCGATTCCATGGGTTCACGGACTTCGTCGGGAAAAACATGGATGAATGGGCTCAGTTGCTCCAGATCGTCAACTCCAGCGCCCCAAAGCTCCAGATCACCGACTCCTCCTCGAGCGAACAAGGCTTTGCGGTGACAGTCGCCCGGCTCGTCGACCTCGGATACAGCTACGCGCTGTTTCGCAAAACGGATGTCGAGGCGGAAACTTGGACACCCGTCGACAACGCAACGCAAACCATCACCCCGGACAAGGTCGTCCTCATGGATCCAACCCCTCCCAGCGATCACGCTTTCTATCAAGTGCGCGCCACTCGATAGCCCGGATTGCTCCTCCCTGAAAGCTCAAGGCCGTCCAGCCAGCACGGAACTTCCACGCTGGCCTCCTGTGAGCCGCCCAGGCGGGTTGTTACCTCTGGATGCCCATTTCGCCAAGCGTCGTGCGGATGGCCGTGACGAGGGCCTCCATGTCCTGGGGGAAGAGCCGTCCGATGTTCCCGATTCGAAAGCAATCCACCTGCGTCAGCTTGCCCGGATAGATCACGAAGCCGCGACGGGACAGTCGCTGATAGAAATCCTCGAGAGTGAATCGGGGATCCTTGGGAAACGGGAAGGTGGTGATGATGTGCCCCTGGCAGTCGGCGGGCACGTAGGGGTCGAATCCCAGCGCGCGCATGCCCTCGACGAGCGTCTCATGGTTCTTTCGATATCGCCGCGCCCGACCTTCGATCCCGCCCTCCGCGTCCAGCTCGTCCAGCGCGCGCGAGAACGCGAGCAAAGCGTGGGTGGGCGGCGTGAAGCGAAACTGCCCGTTGCCTTCCAGCCCGCGCCACTGCGCTTGCAGGTCCAGGCTCAGGGTGCGCGCGGAGCCTTCGCTGGCGAGCATCGGTTCGCGTCGCGCAATGACCAGGCCGAAGCCTGGCACGCCCTCGACGCACTTGTTCGCCGAGGACACAAGGAAATCGACGCCCCACTCCGCCATGGAAATAGGGACCGCGCCGAAGCTGCTCATCGCGTCGACGATCAACACGCGCCCCAGGGAGCGAACCAGGCGACCGATCACGTCGATGGGGTTGAAAATGCCCGACGTGGTTTCGCTGTGCACCACCGCGATATGGCTGATCCCCGGGTCCGCGCGAAGAGCGGCCTCGATCGCTGGCAGCGAGGGCCGCTGGTCCTCGGCGCATCGAATGACCGTCGCGGGAATGCGGTGTCGCTCCGCCATCTGAACAATGCGTTGCCCGTACGCGCCATTCACGACCGCCAGCAGCTTTCCGCTCGCGGGAATCACGGATGACACCACGGACTCGATCGCGAATGTGCCGCTGCCCTGCATCAGCACCGTCTCATATCCAGCCGCCTGGCTAACGCCCGCAAGGGCCAGGAGCCGCTGACGGATCCTTTTCACATGTCCGACGAACTCCTCATCTCGAGAGCCGAGATCCCGGAGCATGCTCTGTTTGACAGTCATGCTCGTGGTCAGGGGACCCGGGGTGAAGAGGAGCTTGTCGGAGGAGGCGCGCGGAGCCGTGGAGGATGTCGCGTCGGTGTCAGCCGGAGTATTCATAGTCGTAAAGCGCTCTCATTATTATCTGGCCCGCGAGGGCGGGTTTTCAGCAATCTGCACGCGGTCGATTTAACCGTCGAGTCCACTATAGTGACAAAGAGAAACTCTAACCCCATCACAGCCATGAACCCTTCGAGACCTGAGGACGACAGGACCGTCTGGAGCCTTGCCAAACACCTCGTGCTTCTAACCGTCGTTGGCTCCGCCCTAGTCGGGTGCGCGACCGAGTCCAACAAGACGGTGCAAGTCCCCGAAGTGCGCTCGGCAGGCGCCCCCTATGCCGGGCCGCGCTCCACCTTGGTGGTCGGAAAGTTCGATAACCGGTCCAGCTACATGCGCGGTCTGTTTTCCGACGGGATCGACCGTCTGGGCGGCCAAGCGAAGACCGTGCTGATCACCCACCTTCAAAAATCCGGACGCTTCAAGGTTGTGGATCGAGAGAACATGGATGAGATCGCCCGCGAGGCGAAACTGAAGGGCGCCACCCAGGCTCTGAAAGGCGCGGACTTCGCCGTGACCGGGGATGTCTCGGAGTTCGGAAGGAAGGAGGTCGGCGACCGGCAGCTCTTTGGGATCCTGGGCAGCGGGAAGCAGCAGGTCGCCTACTCCAAGGTCAACCTGAACATCGTCAATGTGCTGACCTCGGAGGTTGTTTACTCCGTGCAGGGCGCGGGCGAGTACGCGCTCAGCAACCGCGAGGTACTGGGCTTCGGCGGGACCGCGGGGTATGACTCCACGCTCAATGGAAAGGTTCTCGACCTCGCGATCCGCGAGGCCGTCAACCGGCTTGTTGAAGGTGTGGAGCAAGGCAAATGGCAACCCTCCAAGGAATGAAAAGGAAGATTTCAATCGTCGGAGTCCTTCTGGCAGCCGTTCTCCTGGGCGGCTGCGCGGCCGATAAGTCGATCTATTCCTGGGGAGGCTACGAGGAACATGTCTATAGGATGTACAGCAAGCCTGACAAAGCCACGCCGGAGATCCAGATCAAGGCGATGGAGGAGGATTACGAGAAGGCGCGCTCGAAGAACAAGCCGATGCACCCGGGGTTTCATGCGCATCTCGGATACCTTTATTACCAGACCGGAAAGATGGATCAGGCCAGGAAACAGTTCGAAACGGAGAAGGCGGGGTTTCCCGAATCCGCCGTCTTGATGGATCGACTCCTCGCCAAACTGAAATAGCTATGAGCCCACGTTCAATCTTCGCGGCCTTTATCGCGGCGGCCTTTGTTCTAGGGACCGGATGCAAGTCGATTCCACCCAAGGACTACACACTTTTCCGACAGCACATCCCGAAGTCCATCCTAGTGCTTCCCCCCCTCAACGAGACCACGGAGGTCGAGGCGCCCTACGGTTATCTGGCCGCGGTGACGCGTCCTCTTTCGGAATGGGGCTACTACGTGTTCCCGGTCGCGGTGATCGATCACTTTCTCAAGGAGAACGGGATGCCGACGCCCGGGGAAATGCATCAGATTCCCCTCCCAAAAGTCCGCGAGATCCTCGGGGCTGACGCGGTGCTCTACATCACCATCACGAAATACGGATCGAAGTATCAGGTCATCAACAGCAAGACAATTGTGTGGGCGAAGGCTCGGCTGGTGGACACTCAGTCGGGTCTTGTGCTTTGGGAAGGCGCAGGAGGCGCCGAAATGAACTCCGGAGGATCCGGAAACATCTTCGGCGACCTGATTGCCGCTGTGATCACCCAGGCCGTCAATAGCAGCACGGACCAAGCCCACAACCTGGCCCATCCGGCTGCCTCGGTGTTGATCATGGCCAAGGACCAGGGACTGCTGCTGGGTCCGCGACATCCGGAGTTTGGAAAGTCCGCTCCGAAATAAGCTGAGTTCCAGCGTCTCTTGAATCCCGGCTCGGTTTCGAAACCTTGAACGCAGGATGCAATTCGAATCCCCTCCAAGCGGCATAGGAAATGGAGCATGACCCAGTATCTGAAAGTCGACAGTCGCAAGATCACCTTTCGTGAGTACTGGAATCTCGCGCCATCGTGGAAAGTTCTGATCCCATGGGTCGCGAAGCTCCTGCGCATCCAGATGCGGTTCGGATCGGGGACTCCGGTGATCGAAAGCGTGAAGCAGCTCGAGGTGGACCTCTCCAGCCTGCCGTCCGAAACGATCGATCGCCTGCAACCCCTGATCGAGGAGGCGCTGTCGGCGGGCTTCGAAGCTCCCCGATACTTTCTTCTCGAAACGCTCCGGCGCGAGACCCGGACAACCTTCGCGGCGCTTCGTCATCGCACCGGACAGCACTCGATCCGGCTGATGAACTCCGCTTCGATGCAGGTTCACCCGCCGATCTCGAGGACGATCACGGTGATCCTGAGCAGGCTCGCAAATGGCGGCTTCTTTTTCACATCCGACCAGAAGCCCACGTTCCGCAGCCCTCCGAATGTGCTCTCCAACCACGTGGCGCCCCAGTCCCCTCGCGAGATGCTGAAACGGCACCAGGAGCGCCTCTCCGAACTGACAGTCAACGGCCCGGCGCTGGCGATGGAAGATGACGGAGCCATGGATGAACTATGGGACGCCTACGAAACGACCGCCCGGGACTTCGGCATCGCGCGCGGTCTCTACGTGATGATGAGCCCGGAGGATGTCGCCGCCGAGCAGGCCGCGCTTCGCGCCACGGAGAACGACCTGCAATTGGCGCCCCCGGGCGGCGAGACCGCGCGAACTCAGCCCGCGGATGAGCCCCAGCGCGACACGAAGAGCGCCGCCGCCGGAGACGATTCCAGCCCGGGCAGGCCAGCCCCCCTCTCGCCAGCGCAGGCCTTCGAGAACGAGATCTTGATGGAGCTGCAACAACTCCTCAACAAGCGACCTCAATGGACGAACATTCTCGTGGTTTTTGTCGTCTCGCTCGCGCTCTTCCTCGTGGCGGGATCGACTCAATGGTCGTGGAGCTTCGTGGCCCTGCTGGTCCCCATCCTCTTCATCCACGAGCTCGGCCATTTCCTTGCGATGCGCGCCTTCGGCTACCGGAATCTCCGCATGTTCTTCATTCCGTTCTTTGGCGCGGCGGTGACCGGACGACATTTCAACGTTCCGGGATGGAAAAAAGTCATCGTGTCGCTGATGGGACCCACGCCGGGAATCGTGCTGGGGATTTTCGCGGGAACGGCGGGACTGATGCTCGACCAGCCTTTCTGGATCCGGGTGGGCCTGGTGTCCATCGTGGTGAACGGCTTCAATATGCTTCCGTTCATGCCCCTCGACGGCGGCTGGATCTGCCACGCGCTGCTGTTCTCTCGACGCCCTCTTCTGGACACGTCATTCCGGGTGTTGGGGGCGGTCGGATTGGTGGCGTGGGGGGCGCGATCCGGCAGCATGGTGCTGATCTATCTGAGCGCTCTGATGGTGATGGGGATCCAGGCGTCGCACCGACTCGCCACCCTGACCGCGTCGTTGCGATCGCGCGGGATCGAGCTGACCTCCACAGACGCCCAGACCATCCCCCAAGACACGGCGCGCTCCATCATTCGGGAGCTGCTCGAGTCGAACGCGCGCCCGAAATCCGCGAAACTGGCCGCTCAGCAGGCGCTGCAAATCTTCGAAACTCTGAACACCACGGCGCCAGGCTGGGCCACCACGTTGCTGCTGCTGGCGGTCTATGCCGCGTCGATTGGGTTCGCCGTTATCTTCGCCCTGGTGTTCATGACGGCAACGCTGAAGGCCTGAAAAGCTCGGCGATCTCCAGCGGGACAAAGGAGTCCTCATCCGCGGTTCGCGCGGCCCCATCAATGAGCGCCCCGCGGATCACGTGACGGGGATTCGAACCGTGAAGGTTGTGCCGCGCCCCAGTTCGCTGGTCGCCTCGATCCGCCCGCGGTGGGCGTCGACGATCGCCTTGCAAATCGCGAGCCCCAATCCGAAGCGGCCCTCAGCGCTCGCGCGGGACTTGTCCGCGCGATAGAACCGTTCGAAGACATGGGGCAGATCGCCTGGAGCGATCCCCACTCCTGTGTCGGTCACCGCCAGGACCACCGCGCCCTCCTCAACGCGCGTGGAGACGCGCACCTCCCCGCCGGGCTTGTTGTAGTGAACCGCGTTGGCGATAAGGTTGGCGAGAACCTGGTCCAGATGATCGGCGTTGGCGCGAGCGCGCGCTGGCGAGAGGTCGGGGATGAGCTGAACTCCGCGCGCGGCCGCCAGCGGCCTCAAACGCTCCAACGCGCTCCGCGCCGCCTCCGCCAGATCCACCACCTCGCGGACCGCTTGCTCGTCGCGACCGTCCAACCGCGCCAGCTCGAGCAGGGACTCGGTCAACCGTCGCATCTGCTGCGCGGTGGCGAGGCAGGCCTCGACGGTTTCGCGGTATTCCCCGGCGGTGCGGGCCCGCGACAACGTGGTTTGCGCCTCCGAAATAAGAACCGCCAGCGGCGTTCGAAGCTCGTGAGACGCGTCCGCCGTGAACTGCTTCTGCTGCGCGAAGGCCGACTCCAGGCGCGCGAACGCCGAGTTCAAAACCGACGCCAGCTTGCCCAGCTCATCGCGCGGCTCGGCGGCCGTGATGCGCTCGGACAGGTTGCCCGCGGAGATCCGGCTCGCGGCCGCGCTGATTTGCTCGATCGGACGAATGGCCCGCGTGGTCAGCCACCAACCTCCTCCCAGACCGAAGGCCAGGACGGTGCCCCCCGCCGCCAGCAGCCCCAGGGTAAAAAGCCGCAGGGCGACGAGATCCGAGGCAATGGAGCGTCCCGCGAGGATGCAATCGCCCAACTCGGTGAAATGATAGGCTTCCCGAACTGTCTCGCGCACACGGATGTGGATGCGCGTGTCTCGCGACATCCTCGCCGGCATGGGGGTCTCGGATGGAGAGTGGGTGGATCGCTTGAGCAGGCCGCCCTCGCGCGACCAAACAACGAAGTAGAAAGCGTCCGCGCGGTTTTCCTCAAACAGGCCCGCGGTCTCAGAAGGCAAACGAACCTCCCGGGGCCCCGGCTTCGGATCGCGCCTTCCCTCGGGCGGCGGGCCGTCGGGAAAGCCATGAGGCGGACGTCTCCCGCCGTCGTCGAAGGGCGGACCCCCCGGGCCGAATTCCGGTCGTGGCCCTCCGCGAACCGCCACGCTGACCGCGGCGACGCGACGCTCCAGCTCCTCATCCAGCTGGTTCCACTGATGCGCGCGCTGGAGCTGATGCAGCGCGAAGCAGAAGCCCGTCAACAAGCAGACCAGGAGGAACCCGAGCCAGATCTGCAACCGCCATCTCAGGGAGTGTGTGAGCATGGCGAAGGGCTAGGATTCGATGCAGTATCCCTGACCCCGCCGCGTCGCGATGAGGTCATGGCCCAGCTTCTTCCTAATGCTGAAGATGTGAACATCCACGAGATTGGAAAGTGAATCGTCCGTTTCATCGAAGAGATGCTCGTAGAGCGCGGTGCGCGTGACGACCTCCCCTTGATGCAGCGCGAGGTATTCGAGGATGGCATACTCTCGAGCGGTCAATGTCACCGGCTGCTTCGTCTTGGTCACCACCCGCGCGCGCGTGTCGATCACCACATCGCCCAGTTCCAGATGCGACCGCGCCTGCCCCGCGGCCCGACGGATGATCGCGCGCAGGCGGGCCAGTAGCTCGGAGAGATCGAAGGGCTTCACCAAATAGTCATCCGCCCCGCCGTCAAGGCCGCGCACCCGATCCTTGAACGCGTCGCGCGCGGTCAGCATCAGCACAGGTGTTCGCTTCTGGCGGCGCAGACGCTCCAGGATCTCCCATCCATCGAGCCGCGGCAGCATCACGTCGAGAACGATGGCGTCGTAGTTGAAAGTCTCCGCCTTGTACAATCCCTCATCGCCGGCCTCCGCCGTGTCCACGGCGTAACCGGCCTCGCGCAACGCCCTGGCCAGGTTCCTCAGCAATCGCGGCTCATCTTCCACCACAAGGACTCTCATAATCGCGTTCTCATCCAAGGACCCGTCGGCGATCAAGCCTCGCGGATCCGCGCCCCGAACATTACTCCGCTCGTGATTAAGGGAGGATTAAGCGGCCGCGGAATGCCACAATGCTTTGCCGCGCGGGATCACGCCTCGCGGCGCGGGGCCAAATCATTCTCCCGCGATCGCTCCCGCGCGAAACAATTTTTCGAAAAATAATCTGCGCTTAACGCTCCCTTAATCCCCTCGCGCATAGAGTGGACGCCATGAGCACAACACTCAAAGCCAGCCTTCCCAAACTACTTCTGGGCCTGAGCGTCGTCGGATTGACGGCGGCGACAGGACCGGACCTCTCAAAACTTCCTCAGCCCTCGAACAAGACAGGCCTGACCTACGCAAAGGACATTCGTCCGATGTTGGAGACATCCTGTTTCAGATGCCACGGCGCCGAGAGACCGCGCGGCGGTCTCAGGCTCGATAGCCTCGAAGCCCTGCTTCAAGGCGGCGACGACGGCAAGGTGGTTCTTTCCGGCAAGAGTCTCGACAGCCCTCTCGTTCATGCCGTCGCACAATTGGACGACGAAACCGCCATGCCCCCCAAGCGACGGGCCGGCCGCGGTGGCGGTGGCCCGGGCGGCCCAGGTGGATTCGGCGGGCCAGGCGGACCGGGTGGACCGGGTGGACCGGGTGGAGCCAGAGGACGCGGCGGCCCGGGCAGGATGCTCGCGCAACAGATGGTGTCGCAAGGCGACGCCAACCAGGATGAGAAGCTGAGCCAGACGGAAATGCTCAAACTCGCCGACGCCTGGTTCGACAAGCTGGATACGGAGAAGACGGGACAGCTGAGCCAGGAACAATTCACGGCTAAGTTCTCGGAGATACTGCCCGCATCGCAAGGCCCTGGGGGTCCCGGGCCGGGAGGACCGCCTTCGGGAGGACCTGGTGCGGGAGGACCTCCGGGAGGGGGCCGCGGATTTGGACCCGGACGGTTCATCGGAACCGCGTTGTTCACCGCTGTCGACGCCAACAAGGACGGGACACTCACACGAGCTGAACTCAAAGCCACCTTCGGCTCCTGGTTTGCTTCGTGGGATTCGGACAAGCGCTCATCGCTCGACGAGAACCAAATTCGAGAGGGACTCAACACCGTGATGCCTCGGCCTGAGTTTGGTGGACCCGGTGGACCCGGTGGACCCGGTGGACCTGGCGGGCCTGGCGGACCTGGTGGGCCTGGTGGGCCGGGCGGATTCGACCGCGCGGGCGGACCTGGTGGGCCTGGTCCCGGAGGACCTGGTCCGGGAGGGCCGGGTGGTCGCGATGGCGGAGGAGGTCCGGGGAATGGACCGCAGAACGGAAACGCCGGAGGTCCCCCGCCCGTGCCTCTCACGACCGAACAAGTCGGCCTGATTCGGGCGTGGATTGATCAAGGCGCCAAGTGATTCCGTGGATCGCTGAACATCCAACGTATTTGCTGGCTATGAACGCACATTCCCTGACGAACAGTTCCATGCGGTTTCACATCCCGGTGAATCGTCGACGCTTCCTTCAGAGCATGGCTCTGGCGACGGCTGGGTTCACCGCTCGAGGAGCGCTGGCGGAAGCTCTCACGATCACTCCCCGCCTCACCGAAGGCCCTTACTATCCGGACAGGCTGCCCTTGGATCAGGACAACGATCTGCTCCTCATCGGCGACAGCCTCACTCCCGCAGTGGGAGTGATCACGCATGTGCGGGGTCGCGTCCTCGACAAAAAGGGCGACCCTGTCCGCAACGCCCTGGTTGAGCTCTGGCAGGCGGACGGCCGTGGCGCCTACCTTCACTCGGGAGGGGCCAACGGAAAAACACGCGACGCGCACTTCCAAGGCTACGGCAAGTTCCTGACCGGATCGGATGGCGGCTACAAGTTCCGCACCGTGAAGGCAGGGCTCTATATGGGTCGCACACGACATCTGCACTTTGGGGTCACTCTGCCTGGCCGATCCCGCTTCACCACCCAGCTTTTCTGGAGGGAGTGGCCCAAGACGGAAGACGGCGCCCTTTGGTCCGTCACCAACGCCAAGGACTCGGTGCTTGGCGGTATCGAGGATGCCGAACAGCGCGCGTCGGTCATCAGGCCGTTCACACCCGTCGAAGGATCCGCGACGCGCGAGGAGCAGACCACCTGGGATATCGTCATGGGATTCACGCCCAGCGACCGATGACGCCGAAGGTCTTGAACCTGGAATACGATCACAATTGGAGCATGAAAAACACAACCCGCCCTTTCCACATTCCCGTCGATCGCCGTCGATTTTTTCGAAGCATGGCCATCGCCTCCGCTGGCTTCACGTTGTCCGGCTACCTTGCGGAAGCACTGACCCTGACGCCCCAGGCGACGCAAGGTCCCTACTATCCTCTTGCGAGCAACATCCCCCTCGACAAGGACAACGATCTGGTGCGGCTCAATGACAGCCTCACTCTCGCGTCGGGCCTGATCACCCATGTGAGCGGTCGGGTGCTCGACAGCGGCGGCAATCCCATCCGGGGCGCTCTCGTCGAGCTCTGGCACGCCGACAACGGCGGCAACTACATCTACTCCACAAACTCGGCGAAGAATCCTTCCGCGGACCGCAACTTCGCGGGCTTTGGTCAATACCTGACGGGAAAGGGCGGAGGCTATCGATTCCGCACCATCAAAGCCGGGCTATACACGGGCCGAACGCGGCATTTCCATTTCGGCATTACTCTGCCGGGGCGAAGCCGTTTCACCACTCAGCTTTTCTGGGCGGGAGAATCCGGGAACGCCTCCGACATGGTTCTGAGCAGCATCGCCGATGCGACCCAAAGAGCTTCGGTGACCAAAGCCTACACAGCGGTCGCGGGGGCAAGCCCGGTGGAAGTGGAGACGACATGGGACATCGTGATGGGCCAGACCCCCATCGATCCCACGTATCCCGGCGCCGGATTGCTTCTGGCGGGAGCGGTTGTCCCCGGTCCCCAGTCAGGAACGCAACGGTTCAGAATCACTCTGCCGGCCTATGCCGGGTACACCTACGAAATCTACGCGAACCCGACGCATGCGGATCTCGGGTGGCAGGCGCTGCCTTTTTCCCTTTCACAAATGGGCGCCATTGACCGTAACAAGCAGACCGCCTCGGCGGATGGACCCTTGGTCCTCTACGTGGATCAGAAAGCCACGAAGGGCTTCTACTCCATCTCGTTTCGCGTCCCAGGGGCGAACACAGGCACGCCATAATCGCCGCGCTCTCCGGGCAGCCAGGAAACTGTCCTCGACTTCTTGGCGTCCTGGGCATCCTGGCCGGTTCAGCTTCCCCCGGCCGACAACCGCGGGCTGCATCGGCTGCTGTTGTCACTCAAATAACCCGTGACATCACCCGGAACGCATGGCAGAAAACGTCCTCGACATTGTAACTGTTGATATGAAACACCTGCTCATCACCCTCGCCTTTGCGGTCAGCCTGACTCTCAGCCAAGTCGCTGGAGCTGCGGATGAAGCCAAGAAGGACGAAAAGAAAACCGAAAGCAAACCCACTGTGATCGCCAACGAAGTCGCCGTCATCAAAACCAGCGTCGGAGAAATGGTCGTGGAATTCTGGCCCGACGTGGCCCCGAAAACCGTTGAGAATTTCAAGACTCTCGCGAAGAAGGGCTTCTATGACGGCACCTGCTTCCACCGCGTCATCAAGGATTTCATGATCCAGGGCGGCGACCCGCTCACCAAGGACGAGAAGAACTCCGCCCGCTGGGGCACCGGCGATCCCGGGTACAAAATCAACGCCGAGTTCAATGAGCGCTCCCACGTCCGTGGCGTCCTCTCGATGGCCCGCTCCGCCAGCCCCGACTCCGCCGGCAGCCAGTTTTTCATCTGCCACGGCAACCCCAGCTTCCTGGACAAGCAGTACACCACGTTCGGCAAGCTCATCAAAGGCGACGAGACCTTGGAGAAGATCGCAACGACTCCGACAGCGCCGGGCGATCGTCCCCTGACCCGCATGAACGTCGAAAGCGTGAAGATCGTGGACCGCGCGACGATCAAGTAGTTCGCCGTCCACAACGAAACGATTCCCATGCGGGTGGAACCAGTTTCCATCCGCATTTTTCTTTTTGAACGCCGACTCGAAACCCTCCGGCCAGATGAACCTGGAAACCCTGTCGCTCGGCCTGCGAGCCCTGGGCTGTCCCCCGGAGAAGTGCGCCGAGATGGCCGCCCAGCTCGACAGGCGGGCGCGGCAGCTCAGCCAGGAGAAGGGCAGGACCTACGAGGAGGCGATGACGCATCTCCTCGGCCTCATGCGACAAGGCTGGGCGGCCAAGGAGCGCGGAGCTTGATCGGATTCAAACAGCCTCTCTTTATATGATTCAACCCTGGCGATCGAAGCACCGGAAACAGGTGGGAGATTTCAGGATCTTCACCATCGACAACGAGTCCAAGACCTCGCCGCGAACGGGCCGCGACCACGACTTCTACATCATCAACACCAGGAACTGGGTGAACATCATCGCGGTGACCCCGCAAGACGAGCTGGTGATGGTGGAGCAGTTCCGTCACGGCACCAACACCGTCGAGCTGGAGATTCCCGGCGGAGTGATCGACCATGACGGCGAGTCGCCGTTGACGACCGCCGAGCGCGAGCTGCGAGAGGAGACCGGCTACGCCGGCGGCCCGCCCCGGATGCTCGCCGAGATTTTCCCCAACCCCGCGATCATGAACAATCGCGCGCACACCGTCCTCATCGAGAACTGCGAGCTGAAACACGCGACCGAATTCGACGAGAGCGAGGATCTGATCACCCGCCTGATCCCCGTCAAGGATGTGCCCCGGCTCGTGCGCGACGGCGTCATTCGGCATGGGATCGTCCTGGTCGGGCTGTACTACTACGACCTCCATCTCCGACGATGAACGTCGTCGATGTCCATAAACCGCGACGACGCGAGCACGGCTCCCTTCGCTCGCCCTGTCGCTAAGAACTCGCTTTCCTTTCATGCCGACGCTACCGCTCGCCACCCAGAAGGAGATGACCTTCTCGCACGGAACCGCAATTGGACTGGGGACCCGTTGGGAAGGCGGACAGTATTGCGCCATCCTCACACGGCTTGGGCTGGTCGGATGCGGGATCTACGACACAAGGATCGCGGCGCAGTTCGGCCAGGCCGTTGCCATCTGTCGCGGCACTCCCGCGCGCCCGCTGGTCGAGCCTGAAGATCTGCTGGAAGCCCTGGTTCGCGAACTCACGCCGCAGGCGGAGGCGCTCGGCGTTCGACTCGGCATGACCGGCCGTGAGGCTGTCGAGGCGATGCTTCGCGCGGGCGAGAACGCCGTCGGATAGCCGAGCGGGAAAACTAACGCGTCGTCGGTGAAACAAAGCGGAAGGATGTCTCCGAGGACGCCAGCGACGGATGCCCTTTGGCGTCCGTATAGAAGCATCTCCACAGATAGGTCTCTCCGGGCTTCAGGTGGTCTGACGGGACTGCGACGGAGGTCAGATCCGCCGTGCTGGTGATCCGCGCGACAGGGAAAGCGTAGTCTCCATCGCGTGTCCGAACCACCCAGGTCGTGCTGACGTGCCCAGCGCCCCCCGGCTCGCTGGAAACATAAGGAGAGGCCTCAAGTCTCAAGGGGCCGGAGAGCTCCGAGCCGCCCCGAGGGCCACCATTCACGGGCGTCCGAGGACAGCGATATGCGCCAAGCCCGAGCTGCTGATTGACGTGGGGCTGACGGGTTTCCGCGAACCGCCTCATCGTGATCCGGTCGCCGGGGGCGAGAAAATGACCGTAGCCGAGGGCATCCAGGTTGTCCGGGTGAAGTAGCGTGTTGTTCAGGACGAACAGCCGTTCCTTGAACTCCGTCCGGAACGCCTTGAAGAACGCGTCATAGAGAAAGCTCGGCCGATAGCCTGGATAGTAAGGATTGTTGCAACTCACCCCCGCCTCTCCGAGGTAGATCGAGCAATCCACAGCGTGGTCGGCGAATTCAAAATCGAAATCCCAGGGAAGCAGCGCCCACCTCCCGCTCGTCCTTCGCCAGAGAAAATAGTTCTGGGTCGTGTCGTCGAACGACCCCGCCCAGGATCGCAGGGCGAGGTAGGTGAGCGTGGCATCGATGTCGAAGTTCCGCTCGAGCCAGGCGCGCGCGGACGGGATGTCGGGATCTAGCTTTCGAGGGGAATCACCGCGCGCGCGCCACAGTCCGTCGATCATTTCCATCAAGGGCCGATGTCCCTTCCATCGATGGTTCTCCAGCCTATACGTCCATTCGTAGCGCTGCCGCGCCGTCCACCAAGGAGGGATCGCCGGAAGGCGGGACATGTCCCCGGCGCCGTACGGACCATCGCGTTCCCCGGCCAACAGCCCAACGCATTTGTATAACTCCCCCACAGCCTCTGCAGGTTCTCCCGGTCCAAGCGCATGGGTCTCCGCGTGGAACCGCTCCAGCAGCGCCCCATCCATCACCTCCTGCTCCATCCGATGGAGAGCGCGATGGTCGTTCAGATAGAGCTCCACACGCCGCAAGCGGGAGGTGGGGAGCCCAGCCACGCTGAACAATCCGTGGGCCGCAATGTAGAAATCGGACTTGTTGCCCACGAACAGGCTCGAGCGCCCTTCGAACCGGGCATAGCTCGGGAATCTCCATCGAAAGGAATTCCGCTCAGGACCGCGGTGGAAACGACTGGCGTGATGCCGAACCCGAATGTCGCGAACCACGCCATCGCACACAAGAACCGCGGGCTCGGTGGCGTTCCAGGATGCGCGAGGGTAGCCAGGTGGATCGGGCGCGGTCACTCGCCGAGGCTGGGCGTCGATGTTTGTCGCCAGGACGCGAAGGCTCGCATGGGAGACAAAGAGATCGTAAGCGGGGCGGGTCGACTCGCGCCGCGGACTCACAAAATAGGCATGCCAGGCGAATGGATCATCTTTTCGCGGAGAGATGGGCTCCACTCCCCCTCCCCTATCTCCCAGAATGCGGAAGCGAACAACGCTGCGATCCGGCTGTCCCGGCAGCAAGCCCACGTAACGCCCTCCGCCAGCGTTGCCGACCGCCGTCAGCGAAGCCACGAACCGGGTTTCATTCGTCCGATCGATGTCATCAACGAACCACTCCACGGCAACGCCGGAGAGTTCGTTCGTTCCTGAGAAGCGACATTCCAGCTCCACCGGCCGATTCGCCCGAATCATCCGATCCGCCTCCCCTCGCTGTCCCGCGGTGAAGGAGACCACCACGGGCAGAGGCGCCCACCGATGGACAGCGTTGGATCGTCCGGGACTGGGGCCGGATTCCAGGGGCGAGGCCAACCAGTTCGCCGGGTCCTTGGCGGAGTGCATGAAGCTCACGCGCTCAAGCGAGCGTCCCCGATGTTGGTATCGCGAGGAATCGAAGCCACTGAACTCATCCTCCGCGCCCAATGCGTCCGCGCCAATGGCCCAAGGGAACGAGGATGAATACGACACTTCGTCAACGACGGCATTCGCGTCATCCCTCAACCGGACCGTGTCGGTGTGGTTGCCGAGCTGTCCCGAAAAAGGCCCAAGGACGGAGGCGAGGGACAACTCATACCCGGCGACTGCGGCAAGCCGGGAAGGGTTTTTTGCGACGACCAGGAAGCCCCCCGGAGCAACCGCGGAGTGGGGTGGAAACCGATACGAGATCCCACCGGTCAGCCGCCATCCGCCGAGGTTGACGGCGACGGAGCCAGGATTGTGGAGCTCGATGAACTCGTGGACATCCCTGGAGAGGTCCAGCTCAGGATCGCCCTCCGCGTTGAACGTCGGACGCTCCACAGGGTGGTACATGATTTCACTGATGGCAATCCGGGGCGCCGCGGCGCCGAATAAGCCCGAGCGCGCCAGGCAGCAGACCAATGCGCACACTGCGCCCGATAGCTTGAGCGATCGCATAAGGCGCCCCCATATGCCTCCCCGCTCCACCGCCGATCAACACAAATCAGGAACCTTCCTTCCACAGTTCCCGCAAGCAGGCAATCAACCCGCGGGACCACTGAGCGGAGACCGCGCTCTCAGCGAAACACGCGCTGCGAAAAATGATAAAGCGCCGCCCGCCACTCGGGAGTGTCGTGGGCGTTCGAGTCGACGTGCCAGATGTGCGGCACGTTCTTTTCCTTCAGGTAGCCATGCACCCCCTGGCTGATGCCGATCAGGCCATCCTTCTTGCCACAGGACAGCCACAGCAGTTTCAGCTTTTGAGCGGCGACCGCGGGATCGGGCACGAGCTGGGCCGGGGGCAGCGTGTTGGGCGCGGACGAAAACGCGCCGACCCAGGCGAAGACATCCAGGTGAGTCAGTCCGAAGTTCAGCGACTGTCCGCCGCCCATCGACAGACCCGCGAGCCCGCGATGCTCCCGATCCGCTTGAACGCTGTAGCGCGCCTCAATCGTTGGAATCACATCGTCGAACAAATCGCGCTCGAACTTCGCGAACGCTGGAGCGGACTTGAACACGTCGCCCTCGGTCGCGGTTCCGCGGGCGTCCCGGCCGGGGCCTCAGGCTTCTCTCGCTTGGCGACGAACTGCTCCGTGGCGAAGTCGCCCACCTTGCGAGTGAACTGGATCTCCTCTCCATGGATCTTGCCGGTGTAATCAATACGGATGGCGTTGCCCTGATACTCGAACTCCTCCGTAAAACCGATTTCATCCCCGTTCAGTTTGCCGTTCTTGAGGTCCACGGTGTGCTTGTCGCCGTTCACCTCGCCGACAGCCTTGCCGGTGACTTTGCCACCCTCCACATTGAGTTCGTAGAGGTACTTTTGTTTCCCGATCTGAGTGTCGAACTCGACTCGCCACTTCCCGCTGATCTCGGCCGCGCCTCCGGACTCAGCGCCGATCAACAAAACTGCGAACGAGCTCAGGAGGGAAAGGACCGATGTCGTGAGAGGCATCGGCGATGTGGCGAACGTAGGTCAACGGACGCCCAGCTGGAGGGGAATTCGCAATGGTGAATCATTCGACACCCATCGCCAAACGCAGCCACCGACCTGGACCGAGGACTGGCCAAGGCGCGAATCCGTGTCAGGATTACTGGATCAGGGTATTGTTGCCCGTGCCACCATCCAAAAGATCAAACCCCGGACCACCGATCAGCACATCATCACCGGCGCCGCCGCGAAGAATATCCGCGCCGCCGCTCCCGATCAGGACGTCGGCGCCTTCCCCGCCATCCGCCGTGTAGTTGATGAATCCCGCCGGCAAGCCCGAGGCATCCACCGCGTCGTCCCCGCCCAGCGAATTCACTACCAGGTGGTCGTTCGCCGGTTCCGCTCCCAGGATTGTAAACACCACGGGGAGTCCGGACACCTTCACGCCAGACGCGCCACCGGACACGACCAAGCTGTCAGGCCCAGCAGTGCCGGTCACAATCACTGTGTCCGCCTGGCCATCCCCGACGCCGGTTCCCGGAGGCGAGGAGAGATCGATGCGACATCCATGCACACCGGTCCCTGTGAGATCATTCACTGTAATCGTGTCCGCACCGCCAAGAACATTCAGAAGAAACTGCTCCACGCCGTGCACATCCATCTGGATGTTTGCCACATCTCGGAACAGCCGCACGCGATTCCCGTTTGGCGAAAGGCTGATGTTCTCGCTCACGTTCGCGCCATTGAACTGCAGCGTGTCGTCTCCCCCCTGCCCCTCGATCACATCGCTGCCATCCCCGGGATTCCAAACGAAAGTATCATTCCCGCTGCCGCCGAGAAGCGTGTCGTTATCCCTGCCGCCAGAGATCACGTCATCCCCCTGGCTGCCGAAAATCACGTCCGCGTCGTTGCCGCCGTTCAGGGTCAGCTGGATGACCCCAGCGGGCAGCGCGGAGGCGTTGACCGTGTCTGCTCCGGCGAGACTGTTCACCGCGAGCTTATCGAGGAGCGGATCAGTCCCGATCAGACTGACCGTGGCCGCGAGTCCGGAAACAAGGACCTTCCCCGCGCCGCCGCTGAGCAGCACGTTGTCAGCCGCGGCGGTGCCATTCACCACCACGGAGTCGGCCGAGGTGTCGCCGACGCCGCCCCCCGCGGATGCGGAGAGATCGAGGATCACCGAGGTCACCGAGGTTCCCGTAAGATCGTTGACCGTGATCGTGTCCGCGCCGCCGAGAGCGTTGAACCGCACCTGCTCGATTCCTCCACAATCCATCGTGATGTTGGCCACATCCCGGAAGAATCGCAGACGCGCGCCATTCGCGGATAGGTCGACGTTCTCGGCGGCATTGGATCCGGTGAACACGAGGGTGTCCGAACCTTCCTGGCCCTCGATCACATCGCTGCCGTCGCCCGGCCGCCAGAGGAACTGGTCGTTGCCGGGGCCGCCGATCAGTGTGTCCGGCCGGCGGGTTCCAATGATGACATCGTTCCCGGGCCCACCATCCACTGTGCAGGTAAACAGAGTGCTCAGCCCGGAGAGATCCACCGTGTCATTACCGTCCCCGGCATGGATTACGAGGGCGTCTGTCTCCTCGGCGCCCAGCACGGACACCGCGAACGGCAGTCCCGTGACCGTGACACCGCCGGCGGACTGGACGGCCAGGATGGTTTCGTCCCGCGAGGAGCCCGTGAGGGTCACGAGATCCATGGACCCGTCGCCAGTGCCGGAGCCGGCGGGCGAGGAAAGATCCAGAATCAGGCTTTGGAGCGCGGCGCCCGACAGATCGCCCACGTTGATGGCGTCGGCGCCGCCCAGCATCGTAAGCCTGAGTGTCTCCATGCCGTCGATGTCGTGAGTGATGTTTGCCACGTCGCGAAACAGCCTCAAGCGATGGCCGTTGGCGGAAAGATCGATGTGCTCCCCCACGTTGGAAGCGTTGAACAGAAGCGTGTCGCTGCCCGCTCCGCCGTCCATGAGGTCACTGCCATCGCCTGGATTCCAGACAAAGGTGTCGTCGCCGCTGCCGCCGTACAGAAAATCATTTCCGCGTCCCCCGGTTAGCGTGTCGTTCCCCGGGCCGCCGACCAGGACATCCGCTCCGCTCCCCCCGGTGAGGATATCGTCGCCGCCACCCCCAAACAGGTGGATCGGGGGCATTCCGCTGGCCGAGATGTCCACGCTCATCTGATCCTTGCCCGTCCCGCCCAGAATCTGGATGAGGGTGGTGTTGGCCACAGTTGGTACGCCGCCGGGAATCGGCATGAGGACGCTGTCGCGCCGGATCTGAATATTCCCAGCGACATCGCGCCCGACCAGGTACGTGTGGCCGGCATCGTCGCCGACAACGGTCAGGATGCCGCTTGCGGGAGTGAAGACGGCGGCGCCAGGCGCCGCCGGAAAGAACCTCCCGATTCTGTAATAGCGATGACTCCCAAGCTGGATGGCATCGGTGACCGCGAGCGACGCGCCCGTGCCGTTGACCAGCGCGCCGAAGGAGGACCACTGGACCAGGTTCGGGCTGGACTCGAGCTGGTAGGCGACATCCTTCAAAGAAGTCCAGTTGAGCACGATCCTCGAACCGGCGCGCAACGCCGTGAGCGATGCGCTCGGGTCCCCGGCGGTCGTTCCGAGAGCGGCGGCGCGCGCGGCTGCCTCGGCGCCGAGGAGTAGGAGCAGGATAAGGAGAGGGGACAACAGGGTGGCAAGGGGTCTTGAAGTCGCCGAAGCGACGGGAATTAAATTCATCGAGGCCATACAACAAAGTGCCGGGTGGAACACGGCCTCAATACCCCATACCTTCCAGACCGAAATGTCGAGGAATTCGTCGGCGGAGGGAGCACTTCTCATTTCGAACCGTGGTCGACAGTGAGTGGATGCGAGGGAAAGGCCGGCTTGGGTCAATGCCGTCGCGGCATCGGCTTTAGTGGTAGCGCCGGATCGAGGAAAAGCATTGGGGAACCTCGCCTCCGAGCGGCTCTCGTGGCTTCTCCTCGTTCGAGATTCTAGGGTTGGATTCGATCCAGCTTAATCCTGAAAACCTGAAAATCCCGATTTGAAGCTGGAGTTCGATCGGCAACTCGAGGCTCGGTGGTCTTGGTGGGCTCTTATGATCGTGCAGCACCTATTCCTTTAAGGGCTTTCCATGGAAAGATCGTCGCCACGAATCAAACTGTGTCGCTGTGACTTCAGCAACTGTCCCATCCGATCGAAGACCGGATCTGTAGCCGGTCTGGCACTCCGCCAGAGCTATTACGTCGCGATTGGTTTCGTACAGCAAAACGTCGGCGACGTAATTTCGAGAAAGGTCGATCAGTGTGGAACGAAATGGATCATGTAATTCGGACCATTGCCTGAAGTCAGATTCAAGGCGTCCAGGCGCTAGAACCACAAACCCGGGTTCGAGGGCTCCAGAGGAACGCCACAAACTGTAAACAGCCTTCATGTCTTCGTCGATTGCTCAATCCATTTTCTGGGATAGACAAGCACTGCGATTTCTCATCACAAGCAAACCGCCAACAATAACAATCAGAACCAAATATTTTCCGATCGATCTAGTCATACAAGAACTTTCTCCCCTCAGCCACGGAGCTCACGGCCAGGCAATGGTTCCTCTTCTTCTCTACAAGTTCACTCTCGCTCATGTTGACACTTTCCTGCGCCAAAAACCGAAGCCGCGCGAAGAGAATCTGTCCACAACTGTGTCCAACAACCGCAAGCCCGGGCGAGTTATGTCCGGTCGGTCCGGTGGACAAGAGGGGGCATGAACGTCAGAACATTCCTCACTCCCAGTTCTCCACCTTTAGATCCGCAACCCGACTGAACTCCGTCAGGTTACGGGTGATGATTTGGGACCTGGTCATGCGGGCCCTGATCTCCTAGCCTCCCCAACCAGAGTTCGGCAGATGGACCAGACGCTAGTCACGCAGAAGCGGACACTGCGGGTTTCGCGACCAAAATAAATCAACCGTCGTGAAGCGGTTACCCTCGCGCCTTAGCCACTTTCATGCGAAACCAAGACTCGCAAAGTTCCTGAGCTACGCGTTGTGGGGAGTCGTATGCGAATTAAGGCCTTGTCATGACGGAACCGAAACGCTGTCCAGACTGTGGTGGCCCAGTGGCGGCAGATCTAGCAAACGGCCATTGCGCTCTGTGCTTGATCCGCATCGCCATCGCCGTCGATGGCGGTGGACTGGAACAAAGAGTTGAGGCCACGGATGACGCTCTCCGTCCCCGGTCCATCCCGCCTCAGCGCATGGGCGACTACGAGCTGGAGCAGGAGCTTGGTCGGGGTGGGATGGGTGTCGTTTACAAAGCTCGTCAAATAAGCCTGCAGCGCTTGGTGGCCATTAAGATAGTTCGCTTCGGCGAATTCGCCGAAGCGAAGGAGCTGGCCAGGTTCAAAGCCGAAGCCGAAGCGGCAGCCCAACTCGACCACCCGCATATCGTCCCCATCTACGAGGTCGGGGAACACCGTGGTCGGCACTACTTCAGCATGAAGTTGATCGAAGGCGGCACGCTACGCGATCGCCTTCCCCAACTGCGGAAGGAAATCGGGCTCCGTGGGGTGGCAAAGCTCGTAACGACCGTTGCTCGCGCCGTGCATTACGCGCACACGCACGGCGTGCTGCATCGCGACCTCAAGCCCGAGAATATTCTCTTGGACCGTCAGGGCGATCCGCACATCACCGATTTTGGCCTGGCTCGCCGCCTGGATGTGGAAAGCTCCTTCACCGGCAGCGGAGAAATGCTAGGCACTCCCACCTACATGCCCCCGGAGCAAGCTTCCGGGGTCAAACGACTCACGACCGCGGCCGACGTCTACAGCATCGGCGTCCTTCTCTATGAACTCCTGACCGGCCGTCCTCCGTTCCTGGGAGCGACCGCAATGGAGGTTCTGATGCAGGTGCGCGATCAGGCTCCGATTCCACCCCAACAGCTGAATCCAGAATTAGACCGCGATCTCTCCACCCTCTGCTTGAAGTGTCTCGAGAAAAACCCAAACAGCCGCTATTCGTCTGCGGAAGCGCTGGTCGATGACCTGGACCGGTGGCTACGAGGTGAGCCCATCCGCGCGCGACCTGCCACAATGACGGAAAAGGTCATCAAGTGGGCGCGGCGAAACCCAGCGGTCGCTGCGTTGACCGTCGGGATGAACCTGATCGCGTGGACCGGAATCCTGGGAATCTCCTGGCAGTGGCATCGAGCGAGCGCGGAGGCCAATCAGGCGAGACTCAATGCCTATGCTGCAGACATGAATCTCGCGTCAAAAGCGCTCGATGAGGCGAATCTGGATCATGTAGTTGAGTTGCTAGATCGCTATCGTCCGAGCCGGGACAAGCCGGATATTCGCGGATGGGAATGGCGACATCTTTGGCAACGCTCCCAGAGCGATTCGGCGGCGACCATCGGACACCATTCCAACGAGGTGCGTAAAGTGGCGTTTCTGCCCGGGGGTGAAACCCTTGTCACCGGCGGGCGGGATGCCACCTTGAAGTTTTGGAAGACAGCGTCATGGCAACTCTTGGACACCTTCCCGTTGACCGCAGGGTTACGATCCATGGCGCTCTCGGCGGATGGAAAAAGCCTGGTGGCTGGGACGGAAAATGGAAAGGTGACTTTCGTGGACGTTCCCACTCGCCAAAAACGTTTCGCCTCGGAGAGCGCCTCGTGGAACGCGGCAAACGAGTTGGCTTTCTCGCCGAGCGGCGACGTCTTTGCCGTGGGAGGGCGCCGGGGCCAAATTCAGATCGTGGAAGCAGCCTCCGGGAAGATGAAGCGCCTGCTCGAGGTGAAGCAGGGCCCAATCCGAGCGCTGGCATTTTCACCCAACGGAAAACTGCTGGCCTCAGGGTGCCAGGAATACCGAGGGTCTCCCACCAACATGTTGGTGATCTGGGATACCAGCACTTGGCTGCCGCTGACGAACCTGAATCCACACCCGTGGGTGGTGACTGGATTACAGTTCTCGCCTGATAGTAGGACGCTCGCTTCCTGTGGCTGGGAGCCAGCCGTAAAACTCTGGGACACCAAAACCTTCGTCCAGACCGCTAGTCTCGTCCGACATGAACTTCCTCCCCTCGCCCTCGCCTTCTCCAGTGACGGAAAACGCCTGGCTAGCGGCGGTGGAGATCAACGGATTGTGATTTGGGACGTGGCGACGAGAGTAGCTCTGACCTACTTCAAAGGCCATCTGGGTGATGTTTGGAGCTTGGCCTACAGCCCCGACCAGCAGGGTCTCATCAGCGGCGGCAAGGACGGCACGGTGAGACTCTGGCGGGAAACCCCCAGACAAAAAGCGGCTCTCTTCTCGCCTCTGGCCGAAGGCATCGGACATTGCAAAATCGCCCGGGACGCCGGAATCGCGGCCGGGATATCCTCAGACGGGAGGGTTCAACTCTGGGACATGCGTAGCGAGAGCTCCCTGGGAACGGTGCGGGGAGAACAGGCTGCGCTAAGTCCAAACGGTGCGTGGATGGCCACAGTCACCAAAGGCGGCCGGGTAACCCTGCTGGCCGTCAGCAACCTCCAGACCTTGGCCACTTTTTCCGTCCCAAGCGGCGGGGTGCGGGCGCTTGAATTCGGCCCCACCGGAAGCAAACTCTGTTTCGTAGGCGACGAGGGTCAAGTCACGGTATGGGAATGGCCTCACCCGCGTAACCACGTTTCGTGGAGTGTAACCAATCGATGCGTCGCCCTGGCGTTCGCTCCCGATGGACGGAGAGTGGCCCTGGGTTTCATCGATGGAGCGCTGCAGATCTGGGATCTACGTGAAGGACGTCTCTCTCGTGGGTGGATCGGACACCGGTCGGAGGTGCTTGCGATGAACTTTTCGCGAAACGGCCGCTGGCTGGCCACTGGGGGAACGGACGCCACGGCTCACATCTGGGATGCGCAATCTGGCCAGAGGCAGTCACGACTCAAGGCCGATCGCCTGGGAGTCGCGGCGATTGATTTCTCGCCCGATGATACACGCGTGGTCACCAGTGCTATGGATGGAAGCGTGCGTTTCTGGGACCCGCTGAGCGGGCAACTGCTCCTCACCCTGAAGGGCCATCCAATGCAGCCGGCCCTTGCATTCGCGGAGAAAGGGCGTCTGTTGCTCACCGCGAGCATCGACGGAATGCGGAAGTGGGAGGCGCCAGACCTGGCTCAGATCGAGGCAGCCGGCGCGTGGCAAACCGCCCCCTAGGTTCCTGGGAACGCGTGGCAACTGAGCGCCTGAGTTGCTCTGGGAAATCGCACTACCCGCCTTTTTCGCCCCAACGTCTTGGGACACCTGTTTCTGGAGACACTGTGGGTGCGCCCTCCGAGGCACGATGACCTGCCAGCGCGCCAAAGAGCACCTCGAGTTCCTCATCAATCTGGCTCGAAGTTAAGACCGTGTGAGCGATCTCACCCCGAATCAACTCTCCAAATCTCCGACGCAGCCGCAGGATCGCCATCTTCACTCCGCTGAGGGACATCCCCATTCGTTCAGCGGTCTCCTGATACGGAGGGCCCGCTGAATCGGCTGAGAGATAAGGCTGGAGCAGCGCGAATTGTTCCGACTTCCCAGAGTCGGCATAGTCGCGTCGAAGCAGTCCCAAGGTCCGCTGGATCAGCGTGAGGGCCCAACTTCGATCGTAGGCGACGTCGGGAGTTGGCTCGCCGTCGGCGAGAGCAGCGAACTGTGCTTCGAGGCGAGGATCATCCAACGGGAGAAAGACGGTTCCCCCACCCCGCTTCAGAGTGGTCTGCTTGTCATGCTCGTTCGCGAGAAAATTCTGATAGGAGGCGAGCAGAAAGGATCGAAACTTGCCCTTCCCGGGATCCACATTCCGAAGCGCATCCCCCTCGAGCAGATGGACGAAAAAAGCCTGGGTCAGATCTTGAGCGGCAACACGATCGTGGCCCTTCCGTAGGGTCCACACGTAGAGAGGCAGCCAGTAGGCGGTGCACAGCTCATTGAGGGCAGTCTGAGAATCAACGTGAGGATCCGCCGTCTGAGCCGAAAACACCATGCCCCAGCGAGTCGTGTGGAAACGACCATCCGTTGCCGCACTGGATTCAATGGAGGTCCAGGCCTTTGCCATGACCACAGGAATAACCTGCGGCCTAAGATTTGACGAGCCGAAATGGTCAACGACAATTATTCCTCCCGGGCGGGAAAAATAATTGTCGTTCTACAGCCGAAACGCGCGCGCGGCACGCACGCTGAGGATCCAGGGGCCAAAACTTCCCGAAATCACGCCTTACATCGTGGCCTTTTCGGCTCTGGTGGATTGACTGCCACCCGCCGGTCAATCACCCCAATGAACACCCTTCGTCCGTCGCTACCTAGGTGTGCAAATGTCGGTGATGATCGCCTTGCCTTCCGCCAATTTGAGATTCACCCGACGCAGACGAGGACCGTCCAGATTCAGCACCTGGATTCCGGAGCCTACTGGGAATGGTTCGATGCGTTCAATCAAACTCCCATCAGACTGGAACGATTCAGCTGAGAGGACCGGAGCTCCTCCCACATCAACGATCAACCGCAAGTGCACGGCGGATTGATCCAAAGTGAACAGGAGTTCCAATTCACGAGTGAGTTGGAAGCCCGTCTCACCTCCGACGACTCGCAAATCTGGTGGTCGGAGCGGAATCTCACCGAAGAACGTCAAGGTCGCGTCAGAGAGGACCGGTGGATTCGTGACGGGCGAGAACGCGAGTTCCCACGGATTCCGGCAACGATCCAGCGCAATCCATGGAACACAGCATATTTGCATCAATACCGTGCGATCATTGGGTGACACGATACGGAGGTGGGTTATCGGCAAACCCATGCCAGAAAGCTCTACATCCTGCGGTATTGTGGAAACACCGGAAACGCGGTGGCGAGCCAATTCCCGCCCCTCATTGAAGGCGATGCAATCGACCAATCCTGATTGCTCGAAGAGGCGCAGGGTCACTCGCGAGCAGGGCCGAGCCAATTCGAGTTCCAAGGTGTGTTGAATATGGAATCCCACATACGCCGGAAAAGGCTCTTCGTAGCCGATTCGGGTATCCGTGAGCGTTTCGCCGGCGGCTCCAAAGGCATCGAAACGAATCCCGTCACGCTCCGTTCCATTGGCAATTGGACCAACCGGCCAGTCTTCCAGCGGCAGACAAACGCCGCTGCCCGCAGGATCAAAAGCAAGCCGTGCCCCTGAGCAGCAGAGCTCGACCAATAGGGCAGGCTTGAGGGCCGAACGGATTCGGAGGCGACTTAACGGACGCCCAATCCCACGGAAAACCAAATCGGCAATCCCTGCGACCTCTGGTTTCGCATATTCGTAAACGAGCGGGGCCGCATCGGGATTCTCATAGACCTCCACCGTGAAAGCCTCGGACTGCCAGACTTTGGCTGAAACCTGGAAACAACCCGCCAGCAAATCGATATCGAGACGACCCAGAATCCGCAATCCGGTGGCGTCTATCTCCCGGGCGATGGTTTGATTGGGCAGACTATGATCCCCAGTATCGAAGGACTCAAGACGCAGATCCGCTCCTGTCGGCTCCCATGGATTCGTGATCGGGCCCGGCTCCAGTCCGCTCAGCGCGAAACAGTTTTTGAGTGACGGCCTCAACGTCCAGAACTGCGGGCCGGCGCCTAGGGGTGAGCGCCAGAAATAGCTCCGGCCGTCCGCCACCGTTCCGAGTCCCAAGGTTTGCCAAGGGAGCGCTAGATTGGTCGTGGTCTGGAGGTACCAAGGCGGATCCGTGACGGGCCATTGTAGTTCGATATGATCGCCATTGCGCCGGATACTCAGTGCCGGTGGAGAAGGTTGAGTTCGCAGCGCAATTCTGGACAGAGCGTCGAACGTGCCGTCGCTTGTTAGATCGGTCTGAACGATTAAGTCATCTCCCTCGAGTTGAAGCACCATCATTCCCCCGCTGGGCAGCAACGGTAATCCGATTGCAGTGTTGGTCAAGGTAAGGAGCTCTCCCCCGTCGGAAGGAGAGTTGACCAAAGTGAGTCGCGGCGTTTGCGGTAGGAGGGTTTCGTTTTTAATGGCAATCCGTTTCTTGGCACGATCGATCCGGAGCTGAAATCCTATTCCCCCAGTCGGCATGCGGAGACCGCTGAATTGATAGATGATGCGCGAGGCGTCATCGGGCGCCTCAAAGACCACGGTGGGGCGGAAGTCATCAATTCCCAATTGGGGCCGAACGGAGATGCGCGAGAATGGAGCATTGTCCCAGCCTTTAAAGTAGGCCGGCTCCCCAGGCTCCTGGCCGGATTTTACCTCAATAATGTCCTCTGCTCCGGGTGTCGCCTGATGCATCTGCAAATCCCACAACACCCCGGCTCCGCTTACCGCCCATCCGTAATTGGTCCCACGCGCCTTAAATCGGGCCGTCAGCTCGGTCATCGGCTTTACCAATAGCGGCGGCGTGAGCATCGCGTAGACGGACAGGGCTGGGACCGGTAGGGTGACTGCCCCTGGCAAAGCGTCTACGCGCTCGGTTCCTTTCCAGCCCCACTCGCCCTCGGGCGTCGTGTAGAGGACGTCAGCGGATCCGATGCTGGAAAGCAGGAACCGGACCGCCCCCCCAAGCGCATCCAACGGGCTGGTGAAGGAATGATCAGCCAACCAAACCGAAAGAGGTATCCGCCAGATTCCGGAGCCGCTCCACACATCGTCCGCCGCGAATTCATAGCGGTAGCTATTCGCCGCTAAATCTATATCCAAATGTCGTTCGGCGTTCCCTGGATCATTGCTATCATAGACCATCACTTGCACGAGATTTGCATCCGCCGTGCTCCGGATAGCGTACGGGGTCAAGCTGTGGGATTCTGAGAAGTTTTTCGCAATGACCAGAACCCCTCCGAGCAATCCTTGAGGGTCGTTGCGTCGTTCGCGCAGGTAGTTGCCGATACTACGGGGTTGACCGCCCCGCACAGAGCCGGTGCTCAGGCCGGAAAGGAAGGAGGAATCCGTCGCGTCAATCAAAGCCGAGATAAATTCCCAGGACAGGATAACCCCGTGATTCACGCGAATCTGTGACCACAGATTGGCGGGGCCAACGCCCGCACAGGAGCCTACGTCCTCGCCGAAGATGTCGCACGCGGTGACCCGTTTTGATCCGTAGCGAGCGGGCTTTGGAGGATGAATGAAAGTATCCGATGAGGATGGCAAACCGCTGAAACCCGCGCCAAATCGGATCGTCGGATCGAACTGGGCTGGATTCAGCCGACCCAGCGCGAATGCTTGGGCCGTGGCATTAAGGCCGGTGCAAGCGCCTTTCGAGGCCGCCACATCCATGATCGAGTCGTAAATCGGCTCGTAGATCGAGAGGTAAAGAGGATCCGGCTCGTCACAGAAACAGCCAAGGTGAGTTTCCTTTCCAAACAGCGCCTCAAACTCCAGGTTGGCGAAGCCCGGGAGACCTACCGTGCCAGCCGCCTCTCGCGCCGGCACGTCTGCTTCATTTATAAACGAGAACCCGTGAACCCAGGGGAAAGGCGGCGGCAATTCCACAAATCGACCGGGAATTTCCTGCCAAGCCCGGTAGCCTGGACGCTCCCAGTCATCGTGGAGGAATAGGCGCCAGAATTTTTCGAGGAAGAACAAGTCATGAGACGGATCCGATACGGCGAGCTCGGGCATTTCCAGCACCGCCGAGTGTCCGTCTGGAGCCACACTCACCACCGTCAGTTCCCGGTACTTATCACCCTCGGAACACGCCGGTTGTCCGGCGAGATACGTGGCGAGATCCGTTGCATTTTCCGGAGGCAGACCGAATGAATAACAATCATAGAGCCAGACACGGATTTCTCGATGCAAGTTCTCGCCCTGAATGGTAAATCGAGTGGCCGGACTGAATCGTTCCGGTGCGGTACTCAGACGAACTTTGGAAATTCCATTCGTGGGACTGAACCCGGAGGTGGTAATTGCGCCGGACGGTCGGCGAACCACAAACAGCACTCGCCTGTAAGAGCAGCTCGCGGTGGCATCGCAAGCGGGATACCGAAAACTCTGCCGAGGGATCGACTCCACGGCCGGGATCAGTCCCTCACCACTGAGAACGCCGAGATCCGCGCCTCGCCAGGCGAGAGGCAACAAAGTTTGGACAGACAAGACAACTCCCCGCGGCGCCGGTCCGACGTAGGTGAAATCTCCGGCCGCGTCTGTGACGAGTGTGTCGCCCACCAATTGCCCATTCGCGGGATTGACAATCTGCACCCGGAAGCCGCCAAGACCTAAATCCGTTCCCGCTTCTATGACACGGCCCGCGATTCGAGTGATCGGAAGGCTCTCCGGATTGTCACCGAAATGCATCATCGCCCAAGTGCCTGGTCGATTGGGCGAGGCATCTTCGGGTCCCATGTGATTGAGCCCCAATGGATCCAAACTGATCTGGCCCACGGCAAAGCCAACACAGTCTCGAAAGTTATCCAACAATGCGCCCTGGATTCTGAACTCATGACAGAGCGGAAGGAACTCCTGGCACCGGAAGGTCTTCACGTCCCACAAACCGCCGCGCGCAGGCGCTCCGAAGCTCACCCAAGCCGCGCCATCGCCCAACAAACTCCCGTTCTTATTCCCGTCTAAGGATGAAAAAAGCTGCGCATCACCGAATTCTGGAGCATCCCCGCCCGATCGGTTGGAATCGATGAACAGCGCCACCTGGGAATCCTTCTCCAATTGACCGGCCAGCGGCGGATGCAAGTCCTGTATCGCCACATACAAATTGGTAACCGCCGGTGAATTCGTTCCGTCCCCGGATTCGCGGTAAACCAGAAACACTCGGCCATCCGCAAATCCTTGCGCGCCATCGCGGTGTCGGATCACCATTTCCTCCGCGCCGACGTACTCGCTATCGCGCTGTATTTGTCCGTCGAGGGTTACATTGCCAACGGCTCGCGGAACCACCAAGTCTCGGGGCAAAATGCCCCAAATCTGGGTGTCACTTCCCGCTCCGCTGACGCCGCGCGATCGTGCGCCGGCCTCAAAAGAGCCCCCTTGCGGAAACACCGCCAACAAACCAGGAGCCTCGGTTAGTTCCGCGTACATGCCCTCCTGCAATTGCTCCTGGGTACGAGCCGCACTCCAGATCCGTACTTCATCCAGACTTCCCTTCAGCGGAAAGCCTTCCGTGTCGCGACCGAGCCAGAGGGGCTCCGCAAACGGCAAGGCAACAATGGGCCCTACGTCACCACCACCCGCTGATTGTCCATCAACCCAGAAACTCGCTCGTGTGCCGTCGAAGGTCACCGCCACGTGCGCCCATTGCTCCTTGGGAACGGTCGACGAACTGTCCGCAAAATAATTGCCTTCGAAAATGCCCCGTCGATAGAACCGTAGTCGGTCTCCCGCGAATCCAAACCAATAGCCGCGCCGGTAACTGCGAGAAATGATCGTCTGTATTTCGCCTCCATCGGCCTCGCGATGGACCCATGCCTCCAAGGTTATTGCGGGGTCAGAGGGCTCAAAACGGCTCTCGTGATCGTACCGAACACCACTGCTCGCGTTTCCTGCATAGTGCGTGCTCCTTACTGGCGGCACAGTGCCGCCACTAACCCTTACGTGGAAGGAGCAATGGGATCGATTGCCCGAGGGATCCGTGGCTGTGCACACGACGGTGGTATCGCCGATCGGGAATTTGGAGCCCGACTGAGGTTCGCAGATCACGCCCACATTTCCCGCGCATCCGTCGGTTGCCGTTGGCGATGCGAAGTGAACAACCGCCCCATCGCGCGGCGCGCAAACCACAACTATATCGGCGGGACAATGGGACAGTTCAGGGGCCGTGATGTCGGGCGGCAATAGCTTGGAATCGGTCGATACTCCAATGCTGTCCTCTGCCGCGACGGTGAGGCGATGCTCCCGTCGATCATTCGGCAAATCATAAACGAAGGAAAAATCATCCCCGAGGCCACAGCTGACGCAGAGATCGGTGGCCGGAAAATCATCGAGCCGCCAGGAGACCCTTCTGAAGGGTCGACCTGGACAACTCCGAAGGACAACGCGAGCCGTGTTGGTTCCAGGTTGCAGGCACGCCCCGAGTTGTAGATCCACGTGAACGCAATCGACAAGACATCGCCGCTCGCCCGCGACGATGTCGAGTGGCCCGATGGGAAAGGTGACCACTGCGGGACCGGCTCCCGCGTCGATCGTCGCCGAAGCATTGACAGCTTGATAACTCCCGGCGGGTAGCAGCACATGGATCGAAGCCGTTCGACTTGACCCGGGCGCTGTCGGCAAACCGCTCCCCGTCCGCAAATCGTACGCGTGATACACCGGTTGGCCTAGATCATCCAGTCCAATCCGACTTCCGAACGCTTCCAGATGAGGCGACCAGAGCGGCCCGCGGTCGGAGCTCAAGATGAGGCAAAGCTCTCCAAACCCCACTCGCAAATCTCCCTGCTGTTCGAGCCCTGGAGTCACCACCCAGGGCTCGTCCCGGTGGCCATGATAGATATCGGTGACGAAAAGTTGTTCAGAGAGGTGCTCTTCGATTTGATCAGGCGCCAGGTGCTGAAAGATGAGCGAAAGGCTCGTCGCCCATCGGCTCGCGATATTACCAGATTGGCCAAGTGCCAGCCGGTATTGGCCAACGAATGCCCCGACGCCATCCTGATATCCGCCCTGGAGATTGACCGAGGCGGCCCCGAAGTTTCCTGTCGGCACAACGCCGGGGCTCGCAGCGTCATAGCCGGTGGCAATTACCTGACTGTATTCAGCGCTGTCCGGCGGGAACACTTTCAAATAGCGTAAAGGCGAAGGACGGGCGGCAATGTCTCTGATGCCGTTGAGAACCACATTCCCTCCAACGTAGCCGGGCTGAATTACCAGGAGATCTCCGACCGCGGTTTCCGTGCCAGCACTCACCGTCACCGTGGATTCCATCCGTGACGGGACCAACGACTCTACGCGATCGCCTTCCCCAAGGATGAACGAGGCATTTAACTTATAGGAGCCGGGTGAGAGGTTCGGGACAGTAAACTCACCACTCGCCGGGAATCCTGGTAAATCCACTGTGCGAATGGAGATTATCAGTCCATTCAGAGCAACAAGACCCACCGTGACCCTAGTTGGCGGACGCTCAGACTCTCCGCTCACATCCACCCGACCGCGGATTCGGCCGCTCGACGCGGGATTATTCTCCACCGGGCACTCCAAGACCACGACATCATTCGCTGGCACCACGATATCCGCCACATGTCGATGCACGTAGGTGATTCCCGCCTCGAGGACGTCAAATATGATCTCCACCCGTTGTGAGATTCCGCCCCGAGCCACCAGGCGGACGGAGCTCACGGGTCCGGCAATGCTGATCTCGGCTTGCCCTTCACTGTTGCGACCGGATGGGACGATTTGGGGTGAACCACCTCCATCGGAGTGTAGGACATAAGAACTCGCGCTAACTCGACCGACGTTTGCTGCCCCTGCCGCATTGACAAAGTGTATTTCTATGATGCCCGCGGTTTCGGCGGCAAGCAGAGGTGTAGGTGGGATAGTGGCAGTAATCGGGGACGTCTCACCGGGTCCAAAGCGATACGTGCCCCCGTCTGCGAGTCGCGCGGCAAAATAGGATTTGTAACCAGAACCCGGCGGTGTTGGTGGAACGGGCATGGTGAAATCCAAGGTCGAGCCGCTGTGCCCGCTGCGATCCGCTTGCGCCTGGGGGCCGCCAAAAGCCGCACTAATGAACTCAAGGCGGACACTTCGCAAATCAAGGGCCGACGACAAGGGTCCATCCGGATTAAGGAATTCAAGTCGACCGCTAAGATCGATGGTTGGCACGTCATCGGCCAACACACGCTCTAAACTCAGGGAGAATCCGAGCCACACGAATATCCAACACAGCAATCGCATTCTTTCCAGTCCCAGGAAGTTCATAATTCGGAATGTAATTCTTTCTTCAAGGTATCCGGTTCATCGCTTACAGAAGGAAATGGAAGAGGAAGTCACACAATCTCTTGGAGAAACATGAGATAAGCCCGTTTGGCGGAGTCACGATGCGCGAGGTGCCCCTGAACGAGGTGATCTCCAGTGGAAATGAATCTTGGGACGTTACGCGGTATCTGCAGGATAGAATCCTGTGTGCTCTCGAGAATGTAGGTGTAAAACAGGATCTCTGAGCTCCGCAAGCCCGAACCACGGCGGCAACTGCTCGAGTGGCTGCCGCCTTTCTATTGATCCGCACACCTCAAAATCCTCGGCGCATTTTCAAACCGCCGCTTTCACCTCATTTTCATTCCGCCATTAACATGGCGGACGATCCCAACTTGAGCGCACCTACTATCAGAGCTCGGAAGTTCTACGACCGCAGTTCGGGTCAACTCGGATCTCACCTGGGAAATCGTACGACCCTCATTCGGTTCCCCTCATCCACTCGGAAAGTTTTCCAGAGCCATCGTAATATGATCAGAGCGTCGTTATTTGGAAACCCTTTACGAGGCCACGCTGGAAGAATAGAGAGCGCAAGACCGAGATTCTCTCAAGATCAAAATGGACCTCGTGAACCGGGCGCATCTCCGAGTTGTGGGTAGATTCAGTTACAGCGGGGGTCGAAATCGCGATTTCGGACGGCTTCCTCGACAGCCAGGAGGTGACGCAAGCCGCGCCGAGACCAAAATTGGCCGGTTCTCTTGAAGCGGTCCTGC
>JACQFQ010000016.1 GCA_016199985.1 Verrucomicrobiota bacterium
CTATTCCCGGCTCGCCATACCGAACCTCATGCCCGCCCGGATACCACGGAGGGGACAGCGACGCGACGGCAGGGCGTGACTCGCGCCCAACAACGCCCAAGACACGCTGACGATGGAGGCATTCCGCGCGAGCGACCCGAGCCATCGACCCTGGGTCTCCTCTGATGAAACAGTTCTTGGAAAAACCAAAACCTCTCGTTGACAGCTTTGCGCGACGCGCCTAGTGCTTTGGCCGTTCCGTGTCGAAAAAAAACCTGCGATCGGAGCAAGGAAAGGTAAGGGCGAGAAGACGCCCTTGCCGGTTGAGCACCGAAAGAAAGAGAAGAGCGAGATGATCGCCCATTTCTCAGTCGATCAAAGGAAGAACGACCCCCAGGCCGCAGCCCTCCGCCTTTCCGCTGCCCGCTGCCCGCTGCCTCTGAATCAAACCGGTCCGTTCCCGGCGGAGCAGCCAGGCGACACTTGGAGAAACGCCCAGGACCATTGGAACAAACGACCATGAACGAGCTAACTCCAATGAGTGATGGAAGGTATACTCGAACGTTCCAGCTTCGCCTTGTTTGCAACGCGGGCTTGGCTTCTGCGGTTGTGGTTTTTGGGAAACTCTATTCCAGTCTGTCGCTCGCGGCTCATATGTACAGACAGCACGACCGCTATGGATGGGAAGCACTTCCTCCGATCACTCGTTTCACCGTGGTGGCAGGCTGGCTGCCGTTGAGCCTTCCGCTAGTATTGCTGCTTCTCGGTAGTTTTTTGCAGACCCGTAAGGGTACATCTGGAGTCAAGAAAGCTGTGGCACTGGAAGCGATATTGGTATTGCAGCAACTCTTCGCGCTTGGTTGGGGGGGGTGGATAATCCTTGCTTGGAAACTGGCCGAGACCCCCTATCGAGACTCTATCAGCGGCCCATTGCCTTAGCCGTGTAGAACGACAATCATAACCCCAGCGCGAGCCGGGGAATTCTATTTCGTCCGGAACGAACTCAGCGGCTTACGTGTGTCCATAAGCGCTTATCTAGAGCCTGTCCCAAAACCCCCCTCTTTTCTGAGAGGGGGTTTGGGGACGGGGGGTATTCCCGGCTTCCGGGAGGCGGGATGATGGTCTGGGACTCTTTTGAGTGAGGTCTGCCGTCAAAAATCTCCGTTTCCGAAAACACTTCCTCCGCGATCATCCGTCTCACCGCTGCTTTACCACGTCCTACGCGGCTTGCTGCACCTTGGTCCTCGGCCGCTTGGCCTTCTTGCGCATCCGCGCCAACACCGTAAGCGGTGAAGGAGCCTTTCAATTACCCGCAAGTTTTGTCGCCCATTGGACAATGCCCCTTTGTGAATGCTGGTGACAGGGCCCCTCTCGTCTGGTATTCACGATGCGCGACACGCTATACGCTTAACCAGATCCTCTCGATTATGACGCCGTCAGCCCTTCGTTCTCGACTCTTCGCACTGATCCTTTTGGCCTCTCTCGCCGCGACCGCGCCGCGCCTCGGAGCGGAAGAGACCCAGGAAGTGATGAATTTCGCGCTGCTCGATCATCATGGCGACTTGCGCGAGTTGCGCCGCTCTGGAGGCAAGGCGGTGGTGCTTTTCTTCACCGCGAACGGATGCCCCGTCGCGCGACAGAACGCCTCCAAGATCCGCGCGCTCCGGGAACGCTACCTGGATCGCGGCGTCTCGGTGTTCATGGTGAACTCGACCATCGCCGACGACCGTCGGAGCATCAGCAAGGAGGCCACGGACCTGAGGGTCTGGCATGTCCCCGTTCTCAAGGATGAAAACCAGGGCGTTGCCCGGCATCTCGGCGTCGCTCGCACCGCGGAGGCGATCGCCATCAGCACGAAGGATTGGCGCATATTCTACCGCGGAGCCCTCGACGATCAGATGGTCGAGGGCGCCCAGAAGGTCGAGCCGACGGAGCGCTATCTAGAAACGGCGCTCGACGCGTTCCTCGAAGGCAGACCCGTCCAGACGGCGAAGACCGTCGCGCGCGGTTGCAGGATCGAGTTCGACGCCGGCGAGGGTCCGGACTCCGCCCCGGTCTCCTACTCCGGCGTCATCGCGCCGCTCCTCGAGAAGAAGTGCGTTCACTGCCACTCCGCCGGGAACATCGGGTCCTGGCCCATGAGCCATTACAAGAAGGTGAAGAGCATGGCGTCCATGATCGAGGAAGTGATCCTCACGCGACGCATGCCGCCGTGGGACGCGGATCCGCACATCGGTCATTTTTCGAACGACACATCCCTGTCAGTCGCTGAGCAGCAAACCTTCCTGCGCTGGATCCATCAGGGCGCCCCGCGAGGCGAGGGGCCCGATCCTCTGGAGTCCATCGTCGCCCAGGCGCCGGAAGAATGGCCTCTGGGCAAGCCGGACATCATTCTGCGCCTGCCGCAGCCGGAGAAGATCGCGGCCACGGGAGTTTTCGATTATCGCCACGTCACGGTCCTTGCCGGCAACGAGGAGGAGGCGTGGGTGGGGGCGGCCTGGGTGAAGCCGGGAAACCGCAAAGTGGTGCATCATGTGATCGCGCGTCTCAAGGATGGCGGACGCACGGACGCCCTCGGCCAGCGCGAGACCTTTGTGGGTTGGGCTCCGGGCACGACGCGGGGTCGCTTGCCGGAAGGCACGGGAAAGTTTTTGCCGAAGAACGCGCGCTTCGACCTTGAATTGCATTACACGGCCAATGGGAGCGAGCAGACCGACCAGACCGAGATCGGCCTCTACCTCCTGCCGAGCAAGCCGGCCCGCCGGTTTGAGAGCGTGCCGATGGTGAACGTGGGCTTCGAGATCAAGCCCGGGGATCCAGACTCCCAGACCCAGGCTTTCTATGGGTTCAAGAACGACGCGACGCTCTTCAGCGTCACGCCCCACATGCATCTTCGCGGAAAATGGATGAAATTCGAGCTGCTGTTGCCGAATGGCAAGAGGGAGACCCTCTGCTCAGTGCCTCGATACGACTTCGCCTGGCAGCAGACCTATCTGTTCAAGGAGCCGAAGAAGGTGCCGGCGGGGTCCTGGGTTCAGATCACGGGGGGCTACGACAACTCGCCGATGAACCCGTCGAACCCGGATCCGAAGAAGACCGTGCATTGGGGCGATCAATCCTTCGACGAGATGTTCCTCGGCTACTGCAACGTTGCCTGGGAGCCCGAGGCGCCGAAGCACGCCTCTCGTTAGCAGCCGTCGGGTCGCTGGCCGGTTCCGCGCGTTGTCTCTCTCTAAGCACACGCCGCGGAGTTCGCCACATTGATCAATTTGCGACAGCGGGCATGGCGCCTGGAGGACCTCCCTCCCGGCCCCCCAAAAAGCAGGCCGCGGAGACGGCTGGGAGCGGTCTCCGCGGCGGCGTGAAGTCTGGGTCGGCCAGTTGCTCGAGGCCTCAGACTTTGGTGTAGTACTGAGTCGTGTAGTCCTGAACCATCCGCCAGGTGTTGAACTGAGGAACGAGGGTCACCATCGCGCGGCGGATCTTCTTGATCCATTCGCGGGGAATGCCGTCGGCGTCCCGGTTGAAGAAGCAGGGAATGACCTGCTCGGTCAGGGCTTTGAAAAGGTTCTCGCTGTCCTTCGCGTCCTGCTCCTCGATCTGGCTCGGATGCGAGTCGTCGCCGATCGCGAAGCCGTTGGTGCCGTCGTAGCCCTCGCGCCACCACCCGTCGAGGATGCTGAGGTTGAGGCATCCATGAACGCTCGTTTTTTGACCGCTGGTGCCGGACGCCTCCAGGGGCCGTCGCGGATTGTTCAACCAGACATCACAGCCGGAAACCATCTGTCGCGCGACGTGGACATCGTAGTTTTCGATGAAGAAGAGGTATCCTTTGAGCTCGCTGTATTTGCTCAGATGTATGATCTGCTGGATGAAACGCTTCCCTTCGTCATCGCGCGGATGCGCCTTGCCGGCGAAGATGAACTGGATGGGGCGCTTCTGGTCGTGGCAGAGACGAACGATTTTCTCGAACTGCTGGAAGATCAGCGGCGCGCGCTTGTAGGTCGCGAACCGGCGGGCGAATCCGATCGTGAGGGCGTCCGGGTTCAGGAAGTGGTCGAACATGATGAAGGATCCCTGCGACAGGTTCTGCCCCTGCAGCAGCAGCCGGCGCCGCGAGAACTCGACCAACTCACGGCGGAGTCGATAGCGCAGCGCCCAGATCTCCTCGTCGGAGATGAACTTCGGGTCTTCAATGTTCTTCCAGAACTCCGTGGAGTTGATGACCGTTTCCCAGTTGCGGCCGGTGGTGCTGTTCCAGAAGCGCGTGGTCTCCGTCTCCCCGGCGGTCTGCCAATCCTTGCTCAGCTTGCGGCGCCAGAATCGACGCACAGGGCCCTTCATCCATCCGAGAAGGTGAATGCCGTTGGTGATGTGTCCGATGGGCACCTTGTCCTCGGGCACGTTCGGATAGAGGCATTGCCACATCTCGCGGCTCACCTTGCCATGCAGCGCGCTGACGCCATTGGCGGCGCGGGAGCACTTCAGCGCAAGGACGGTCATGCAGAACGGCTCGGAGGAGTTGTTCGGCTGGACGCGTCCGAGGTTCATGAGCTCCTCGTGCGTAATCTTGAGCTGCGAGCAGAATTTGTTGGCGGCGTAGTTGACGAGGTCGGGGCTGAATCGGTCGTGTCCGGCCTCCACGGGCGTGTGCGTGGTGAAATGGCATTCTTCCTTCGTGCGTGAGAAGGCGTCCGCGAACGACTTGCCGCGGTTCATCTTCTCGCGAATCAGCTCGAGGGTGAGGAAGGCCGCGTGGCCTTCGTTCATGTGGAAGGTGGAGGGCTGATACCCCAGCGCGCGGAGGAGTCGCACGCCGCCGACGCCGAGCAGGATCTCCTGCATGATGCGCGTGGTGCTGTCGCCGCCGTAAACGCGGAGGGTGAGATCGCGATAGTGCTGCTCGTTCTCGGGCCGGTTGGTGTCGAGAAGGAGCACGGGATTGCGTCCCACGTTCACCCGCCAGGCTTGGAAGTAGACGTCGTTCAGGGCGATTCGCACCTTGCACACCAGCGGCTGGCCGCGCTGGTCGAGCACCGGCTCCATGGGAAGGTTTTGCGGATGCAAGAGCGTGTAATACTCTGTCTGCCAGTTCTCCTGGTTGACCGCCTGTTGGAAATAGCCTTCGCGGTAGAAGAGGCTGATGCCGACGAACGGGAGCCCGATGTCGCTTGCTGACTTGGCGTGGTCGCCCGCCAGAATCCCCAAGCCGCCGGCGGCGATGGGCAGCGTTTCATGAAACCCGAACTCGGCGCTGAAGTAGGCCACCGGACGGCCCTTCATCTGCGGCGCGTTCTTCGAAGCCCATGTCTCCTTCTCCTCCATATACTGCTTGAAGGAGGCGAGCACCCGACGGACCCGGTCCGCAAAATCCTGTTCCTGAAGCCTAACGCTCAGCTCATACTCCGAAACCTCATGGAGGATGGCCACGGCGTTGTGATAAAGGTTTTGCCAGCCGCGCGGGGAGAGCTCCTGGAAGAGCTCCTGGGCTTCCTGGTTCCAGGTCCACCAGAGGTTCCGGGCGAGGTTGTTCAACCCGCCGATCAGTTCCGTGATTTCAGGTTTCGAAAGAGGCTTTGTCGTCATAAGAATCCAGCAGACACTCGGCTAAACCATTTTCCGTGCCCACTCATCGTTGCAACGTAACGAGCCAATCCCCCTCCAGCAAATACAAAGGAATCCTAAGAATCCTTCCTCCGCCTTCGCCGCCATTCTCCGGGCCGGTTCGGCAAATATTTCCCTTCGACAAGCATACGGGGAAGAAAGCGCTCGATTCCTGTTGCGGGAGGGCGGGCCGTCCGATCCTCGGAGGCCTTCCCCTGAATCCTGGGTCTCGTCTCCGCTCTACATGGGGAGGAACGTGTTTCGCGCCGCCACCCGTTGCTCAACGGCGTCGCCGCGTTTGACCGCGTTACCGTCGGCGAAGGCGGTGGGGAGGTTCACGTTGTCCGAGGACCTCGAGTTCGAGCCGGTGCTCGCCGAGCCTGCTGATGCGGCGCGCGGATGGCGAGTGAACGACTGAGGCGGTGGCCAGCGTTTTCCGGTTAAGTTCGCGGCGGTTTGCCCGATGGGATGCTGAGAGCTCCGTGAATAATGCTGATGTCATTCCGCGCCTCGTGGCGACGTCGACTCCATGCGATGAAGGGTGGCCGTCGCCCCTGCCAATTCCGTTGACTGCGAAGAGCTTATTCTGGCGATTTTTCGCAAATCTTTTGACCCGTCCCGCAACTTTTACTAGCGTCGCGCGTAGTTTTGTCGGCGCGATCTCGCGTCCCTTGTGTCTTTTCTATCGCTAAAGAATCTTATTGCTGAGGTGTCTCAGGCCAAACCCGATCAGGTCGAGGCTTGGGGCAAAGCTTGGCGGGTAGCTGTGGAAAATGGCAGTCAGGAGGCCTTCCTTGAGTTCGTGGCGCGCGAGGCGGGTCGCTCCGAGGAGAGCTTGCTGCAGGACCTCGCGAAGCGGCTGGAATGGCCTTTTCTGGATCTGCGTTCGGTGTCGATTCCCACCGAGGCGCGCAACCGGATCTCCACCAAAGTCGCCTTCCAGTATTTCGTGATTCCCACGGACGTTGTGGCGGGCGCGCTGCAGGTGGCCGTGAGCAATCCGTTTGATCCCGGGATGATCAACGCGGTGCAGTTCGACGCCCGCTCCCCGGTGAAGTTCGCGCTCGCGCCGCGCCTCGAGATCGAAAAGGCGCTCAAGAAGTATTACGGCGTTGGAGCGGAGACGCTCGATGAATTGTCGAAGGACGAGCCGATGGAGCTTGTGGTTTCCGAGGACAAGGAGATCACCGAGGGCGACCAGGAGGCGAGCGTCATCAAGTTCGTCAACCAGATCGTGTGGGAGGCGTTCAAGGATCGCGCGACGGACATTCATTTCGAGCCCGCCGAGGACGAGCTGCGCATCCGCTACCGCATCGACGGGATTCTGCATCAAACCCCGATGCCTCCGCAGTTGAAGCACTACCAGGCCTCCATCATTTCGCGCATCAAGGTGATGGCGGGGATGAACATCGCGGAGAAGCGGCTGCCGCAGGACGGGCGCATCAATGTCCGGATCAAGGGCGAGGAAATCGACATCCGCGTTTCGACTGTGCCGACGGTCTACGGCGAGAGCGTTTCCCTGCGTCTTCTCACCCGCGGCAAGATTTTCTTCGGCCTGGACAAGTTGGGCTTCGATCGCGGCGAGGAAGACGCGCTGCGCGAGATCATTGTGAAGCCGCACGGCATCATGCTGGTCACGGGCCCCACGGGCTCCGGGAAATCGACGTCGCTTTACGCCTTCCTGAGCACGATCAACTCGGTCACCAAGCGGATCATCACAATCGAGGAGCCCGTCGAGTACGAGCTGAAGGGAATCAACCAGATCTCCGTGCGCTCCGACATCGGCCTCACGTTCGCGATGGGGCTGCGGCACATTCTCCGCCAGGATCCCAACGTGATCATGGTCGGCGAGATTCGCGACCTCGAAACCGCGGAGATTGCCATCCGCGCCGCGCTCACCGGGCACCTGGTCTTCAGCACGCTGCACACCAACGACGCCTCGAGCGCGTTCACGCGGCTGATCGACATGGGCATCGAGCCCTTCCTTGTCGCCTCGTCGGTGGAAGCGGTGATGGCGCAGCGCCTCGTGCGCCGCATCTGCCTGGCCTGCAAGCAGGAGCAGGTCGTCCAGCGCGACTACCTGGTGAAGGCCGGGTTTCCGGAGGCGGCGCTGCCGACGGCGAAGTTCTGGCGCGGCCGGGGCTGCGAGGAGTGCCGGCAGCTGGGCTATCAGGGACGCGAGGGCATCCACGAGCTTCTGGTCATCAGCGACTCCCTGCGCCCGTTGATCCTCAGCCGCGCCGCGGCGTCGACCATCGCCTCGAAGGCGATGGAGCACGGGATGAAGACTCTGCGCACCGACGGATGGAAGAAGGCGCTGCTGGGCATCACGACGATTGAGGAAGTGCTGCGCGTGACACAGAGCGAAGAGCATATGCGCTCGCTGGTGGAAGGAGACAAATAGGCGTGGCGAAACCCGCTGACAAACCCAAATGGCAGGCCTGCAATGTTCTGGCCCACGGACCTCTGGGCCCGCGTCTCTGGCAGATCGCCGTGTCGGGCGACAAGTTCGCGCTGGCGCGTCCCACGGCGCTTGAAGCCGGCGCCGCGCTCCAGCCCAAGCTGGTGGCGAAGGATTGGAACGAGGTCGTTCGCCCCCGCCTCAACATCCTATGGCTCCCGCCTTCGCACGTCTTCGTCCGAGTCGTGCAACTGCCGAAGGCGGAGGATTTCTCCGAGACGCTGTCGATGATCGAGTTCCAGCTCGAGAAGCTTTCGCCTCTGCCCGTGGCGCAGATCCTATGGACGTTCGAATTGGTTCCCGCGCGCGGCCTCTCCGAGACGCAGACGGTGTTGCTGGTGGTGGTTCCGCGGAACGCTGTTGAGGATCATTTGGGCAAAATGGAGAAGCAGGGCTATCTTGCCGACCGCGTCGAGCTGCCTTTTGTTGATGAACTGCTGGCGGTGCAGATCGACCGCGACGGGGCTCTGTTGTTCCCGGTGATGGAGGGGGAAAAGACCCGGTTCTTCTGGGTGGCTTGGTGGTATGGAGGCGTTCTGCAGAGCATTGGACAGATCCATCTGCCCACTGATTCCGATCCGGCGGAGGTCGTGCAGGCGCAGTTGTCGCAGATGGCGTGGGCCGGGGAGCTCGATGGATGGCTGCATGCGCAGCCCCGATACTACCTGGTCGCGGATGCGTCTCAGGTCGCGGAATGGAAGGATCGACTTCAGGCGCGGCTCGATTTCTCGCTGGAGGTGATTCCCGCCGCCACCGAGGAGGCGCTGGCGCCCATGACCGCCAAACGGGCGGCGCGGTCGGATCCACGGGTCGGGCTGCTGCCCGCGGAGGTGGTCTCCCGATATCGTCAGGAATACGTCGACAAGCTTTGGATGCAGAGCCTCTTCGGCGCGCTCGCCTTCTACCTGTTTTGCGTGCTCATCTACCTCGCGATCGTGGCCTACAAGGGCTACGACCGCGACACAACCCACGATCTGGAAGTCGCCCAGGGAACGACCTACACGAACACGCTGAAGATCCGCGATCAGGTCCGGGTGCTGCAGGAGCAGCTGAACCTCCAGCTGGCCGCGCTGAATTGCTATCTCGCCGTGGCGACGAACCTTCCGAGCGAGCTCAGCCTGGACACCCTCAACTTTGATCGCGGGGTGAAGCTGACCCTCAACGGGAGCGGCAGCGCGGAGGCGGCGCCGCGGGTCACCGATTTCCTTGCGGCGCTTCAAAAGGCGCAGTTCAAGGACCAGAGAATCTTCAACTCCGTCGACGGTCCGAACGTGACGTTGAAACCCGGGGGCGCGCAGATCAACTGGACTCTCATTGGCAACATCCGGCGCACCGAGGTGGAATGATCTCTTATCTCGACAAGCTGAACCTGCGCCCGGCCGAGAAGCGGTTGGTGGTCCTCGCCGCGCTCGCGCTGTTTATCGTGATCAATCTCATCTTCATCGTTCCGCAATTTGGCGAGTGGGGCCGGCTGGAGAAGGAGATGCGCGACATGCGGACCCGGATGGACAAATACTCCGTCGAACTGAACAAGCAGGGCTATTATAAGAAGGAGATCGAGCGGCTCCGGAAGGTGGGACAGGCCGTCGCGGTTGAAGACCAGAAGCTGGATCTCGCCTCGAAGATCGACTCGCTGGCCGCGATCAGCGGCGTGTTCATACAGGGGAAGAACATCTCCGATCGCCAGAGCACAAGCGGCGGCAAGACGAATCTGTTCTTCAAGGAGCAGACGGCCACTGTGAACGCCAACGCCACGGAGCAGCAGCTTGTGGACTTTCTGTATCTTCTGGGCAGCGGCGACTCGCTCATCAGGGCCAAGATCATGAATCTTCAGCGCGATCCCACGGGCATGCGCTTGAAGGCGGATCTCACGCTGGTCGCGAGCTATCCGAACCGCGAAGAAAGGAAATCCCCCGGGGGTTCGCCAAGGGCGCCCGCAACCAACGCTTTGGCCCAGCCGCAGGCTTCGCCTTTCAAACCAGCGCCTACTTTGCCAAGAACTAATCCGCCACCACGGTTTAACACGAACGGGCTTCCCACGGCGGTGCCGCCGCCGAAACCGAAATGAACGCTCCTTTTCCAGCATTGAAACTCTTGAGTCTCGCCCTCGGGGCCTGGCTCACGGTCACCCAGGCCTTGGCGCAGGACAACCCGGCGACGCCGCCCGCCGACCCCGCGGCCCCGCCCGTCTCCCCGGCGACGCCGCCGACAACTCCGGTCGCTCCCCCCGCCGCGCCCGCGCTCCAGCCCATCGATCCCGGCGCCGCGGCCCCGCCCGCGGTGAGCCCGACAATTCCTCTGCCCGCCCCCAACCCGCGACTCAACGGTTTCAACAATGCGTTAAGGAACATTGGCGGTCCCACCAACCGCGGCGGCGCGAACACCAATCGCCCCTCGTTTCCTCCGTTTCCGAGTTTCACTCCGCGGTTGGCAACGAACAACGGCGCGGCCCGGAACGCCACGAACCGCGCTGGCGCGGCGACGACTCCCGCGACGGGACAGACAACAATCGCGGCTCCCGCCGTCCCAGTGAACCCGCAGAATCCCCCGGCTCCCGGCGTCGCCGGAGCGGTCGCGCCCGTGACGCCGCCAGCAACCCCCGCCGCTGTCGCCGGCGGAGGAACAACCACAAACGCCACCCTGACCGCTGAAGGGGACGCCGACGGAGAAGTGCTCGATCTCCAGGACGCCGAAATGGAGACCATCCTCAACCTCTATCAGCAGTTCAGCGGCAAGACGATTTTGCGACCCAGCAATCTTGCGTTCCCGAAGATCACCATCCAGATGAAGTCGCGAATCAGCAAGAAGGACGCTGTTCAGGCCCTGGACAGCATTCTCTCCCTGAACGGCATCACCATGGTGCCTCAGGGCGCGCGATTCATCAAAGCGCTCCAAAGCCAGCAGGCCTTGCAAAGCGGCGTTGTGTTCTATGAGGGCGATCCGAACGATCTTCCCGAAGCCGGCGTCTACATCCAATACATCGCGAAGTATCAATACATCGATGGCAAGGACGCCTTGCAGATAGTGGATCAGGTGAAGTCCGCGTCGGGCAATAACATCCTTATCGAGAATATCCAGACGATCATCCTGCGCGACTACTCCGAGAACGTGAAGCGGATGCTCGAGGTGCTGCGCCGCGTGGATATTGAAACGCCGCGCGACTTCGACTTCGTGGTGATCCCGATCAAGTACGCCATCTCAGCCAATATCGCCCAGGCGCTCTCTTCCATGACGGCCGGCGGAGGCGCCGGCGGCGGCACGAGCATCGGCGGAGGCGCCGGCGGCGCCGCCGGGTTTGGCGGCGGCGGTGGGTTTGGGGGCGGGGGCGGGTTTGGCGGCGGCGGTGGGTTTGGGGGAAGCGGCTTCGGCGGCGGCGGGCTTGGGGGCGGGGGCGGGTTTGGGGGGAGCGGCTTCGGCGGCGGCAGTCGCCTTGGCGGCGGCGGCTTCGGCGGCAGCAGCTATGGCTCGCGCGGCGGCTATGGCGGCGGCTACTCCGGCTACCAAAACGGCGAGGCGCAACAGGTGCCCCAGGGATTCTCCCCTCAATCCGACTCGACTCAGCCTCTGGGCAGGGGAGGGTTCGATCCTCTTCAAGTCGGCACCGTGCCGGCCGGCAATCTCGCGAACCGACCGGCGGCGGCGAATCGATTCAACAGTATCCGTCAGAGTGGCGCCGCGGGCGGCAAGGATGAGTATGCCGTGCTCGAGAAAGCCAAGATTCTGGACGATGCGCGCAGCAACTCCCTCCTCGTGTTTGCGAACAAGCAGGATCTCCTGATGGTTTCCAACGTCATCGAAAAACTGGATGTTCTTCTCGCCCAGGTCTTGATCGAAGCCTTGATTCTTGAGATCTCGTTGACAGATGGCCTCGACTACGGGGTCAGCTACATCCAGCGACCGAAGCAGTGGGGGAGCTTCACAGGCGCAGGCGGTGTGAACAACGGACAGGGGCTCACCGACGTCAATGGAGTCGTGTCCTCCGGCGGCAGCAGCAACCTGCTCTCGGGGTTCGGCGACGCATTCAGCTATTTCGGCAAGTTCGGCCAGAGCTTCGATATCGTCGCGCGCGCGGTCTCGAGCGACAGCCGGGTCAACGTGCTCTCCCGTCCCCGCATTCAAACATCACACGCGGTCCCAGCGACGCTTTTCGTGGGTGAAACCCGGCCGTATCCCACGGGCACGAGCTTCGGCGGCCTTTATGGCGGCACGTCCATCCAGCAGCTGCAAATCGGCATCACCCTCCAGGTGTTGCCTCTCATCAACTCGGAAGGCCTGGTGACCATGCAGATCGGCCAGCAGGTGCAGAACCGCGGCGCGGACGTCCGCATCGACAACATCGGCCTCGTCCCATCCACCGTGGAACGCCACGCCAACGCGGTGGTTTCTGTTCGAGACCGCGAGACCGTCATGCTGGGCGGCTTTATCAGCACGGACAAGAGCAAGGAGCGCGGCGGCGTGCCGCTGCTGAAGGACATCCCGCTGCTCGGAGCGCTGTTCCGGAGCAACAAGGACTCGACCAGTCGCCGGGAGCTGATTGTGCTGATCCGTCCGACGGTGCTTCCGACGCCGGGCGACGCCGCCGACGCCGCCGCCGAAGAGCGAGCCCACATGCCGGGCGTTGTGATCGCCGAGGAGGAGTTTCAGCGCTCCGAGAGCAAGCGCCTCGAGGAAGCCCAGAGGGAAGTTCGCCGTCGTCAGCAAGGCAGTCGCAAGTAGCCGCCCTCCGGAAAGCAGCCTGGTTCCGGATCCCATTCCGGGCGTCCCGGGGAGAAAACCCATTGACGCTTCCAGGGTGCTTACCTAACTTGGCTTGGTTGTGCGATCGGCCGACGATCTCAACAACACGAACCCCTCGTGCTAACATATTTCTAAGAGTGCTTTGTTCATGTCAGACCCAGATGGACTATCGAAAGGTTTGGAAGGAATCATTGCCGCCAAGACGCGGTTGAGCGACGTGCAGGGCGACGTGGGACGCTTGATTTACTGCGGCCACGACATCGATGAGCTCGCCGGCAAGGTCAGCTACGAGGAGGTCGTGCATCTGCTCCATCACAACCATCTTCCCAATCGCAAGGAGCTGACGGATCTGCGGGCCACTCTTGCCGGATTTCGGGATCTTCCGAGGGGAGTGATCGACATTCTCCTCAGTCTTCCCAAGACGACTCCGCCGATGCACGCGCTCCGGACGGCGGTGTCGGTGCTGGGCTGTTTTGACACGACGGCCGAGGACGACTCCCAGCACGCCCAGCGTCGCAAGGCGCTTCGCCTCGTCAGCCAGATTCCGGTGGTGACGGCCTATTTTCATCGATATCGGCAGGGGCTCGATTTGGTGCCGCCCGACCCGAAGCTGGGCGAGGGGGCAAATTTCCTTTACATGATCAACGGGGAGCGGCCGTCTCCGGACATGGAGAGCACCATGGATCTCTGCTACGTTCTCCACGCGGATCACGGGATGAACGCGTCGACGTTTGCCGCGAGGGTCACGATCGCCACCTTGAGCGACATGTACTCGGCGATCACCAGCGCGATCGGAACGTTGAAGGGCCCGCTTCACGGCGGCGCGAACGAAGGCGTGATCAAGATGCTCCAGGAGATCGGAAGCCTTGAGGCGGTGGACGCCTATATCGAGGACGCCCTGGCGCAGAAGAAGAAGATCATGGGCATCGGGCATCGCATCTACAAAGTGCTCGACCCCCGCGCGCCGCACCTCAAGCGGATGGCGCAAAAGCTCAGCGCGCAGATTGGCGAGCCCAAGTGGATTCAGATGAGCGAGCGGATCGCGGAGCTGATGCTGCAGTCGAAGCACCTCCACGCCAACGTGGACTTCTACTCCGCCACGGTTTACTACTCGCTGGGCATCCCCACCGACCTGTTCACCCCGATCTTCGCCATCGCCCGCACCTCGGGCTGGACGGCGCATGTTCTGGAGCAGTTGGCGGACAATCGGCTCATCCGTCCGCAGAGCGTCTACATAGGCCCCACGGGTCTGAAGGTGCTTCCCATTGAGCAGCGCTGACCGGCGTCGCGCTTGCGACCGTTTCGGTTTTTCAGTTTCGAAAATGAAATCAGGCCTCGCATTCGCCGTGTTGGAGCGATGATTCAAGGCGGGCCCCAACCCATCACGCATGAACATTCACGAGTATCAAGCGAAGGATCTCCTCAAGCGCCACGGGGTGAGTGTGCCGCCCGGAGAAGTATGCGACAGCCCCGACGCCGCCCTCAAGATCGCCGAAGGACTCTTCGCAAAGGGCGCGGGCTGCGTTGTGGTCAAGAGCCAGATCCACGCCGGCGGCCGGGGCAAGGGAACCTTCACCACCGGCTACCAGGGCGGCGTGAAGCTGTGCAAGTCCGCGCCCGATGTTCACGACAAGGCCAAGGCCATGTTGGGCAATGTTCTGGTCACCAAGCAGACCGGTCCGGAGGGCCGCCGCGTCAACAAACTGCTGATCGCCGCCGCGCCCGACATCAAGAAGGAGCTTTACATCGCCGTCCTCCTGGATCGCGCTGTTTCCCGTCCCCTCATCATGGCCAGCACCGAGGGGGGCGTTGACATCGAGGAGGTCGCTGCTCACACGCCCGAGAAGATCGTCAAGGAGCATGTCGACCCCGCCGTGGGGATCATGCCCTATCAGTGTCGCAAGATCGCGGCCGCGCTTGGGCTCAAGGGCGATCCGTTCAACGCCGCCGTGAAGCTGATCAAGGGCATGTACGAGACGTGGTGGCAATGCGACGCCGCGATGGTGGAGATCAACCCGCTGTGCGTCGTCGCGGGCCCCGACGGCAAGGACACCGTGGTCGCGGTCGACGCCAAGATCGGGCTCGACGACAACGCGCTCTATCGCCATCCCGACATCCAGGCCATGCGCGACCTCGGCGAGGAGTCGCCGCTCGAGATCGAGGCGAGCCATCACTCCCTGAATTACATCAAGCTGGACGGGAGCATCGCCTGCCTGGTGAACGGCGCGGGACTCGCGATGGCCACCATGGACATCATCCAGCACTATGGCGGACAGCCCGCGAACTTCCTCGATGTCGGCGGAGGCGCCAGCAAGGAGCAGGTGGCCGCGGCGTTCAAGATCATCCTGAGCGACCCGCACGTGAAGGCTATCTTCGTGAACATTTTCGGCGGCATCATGGACTGCAACGTGATCGCCACCGGCATCGTCGAGGCCGTCAAGGAAACCGGCCTCAAGCTGCCGCTCGTTGTGCGGCTCGAAGGGAACAATGTCCTCGCCGGCAAGGAGACCCTGAAGAACAGCGGCCTGACGATCATCCGCGGCGACACGATGGCGGACGCCGCGCAGAAGGTCGTCCAGGCCGTCGCCCGCTAAACCCCTGAACTTCATTTCATGGCTATTCTCGTCACTCCCCAAACCAAGGTGCTCGTCCAGGGCATCACGGGCGCGTTCGGCGCCCGGCACACGCAGCTGAGCCTCGGCTACGGATCGCAAATCGTCGCTGGCGTGACGCCAGGCAAGGGCGGACAGACGTTCGAGGGCAGGACCCCGATCTTCGACACCGTCGCCCAGGCGGTCCAGGCCACGGGCGCGACCGATAGCGCGATTTTTGTGCCGCCCCCGTTCGCGGCCGACGCCATCCTCGAGGCGGTCGACGCGGAGATGGATCTCGTCGTTTGCATCACGGAAGGCATCCCGGTGAACGACATGGTCAAGGTCAAGCGGGCGATGCAGGGCAGGAAAACGAGGCTGATCGGACCCAACTGCCCCGGCGTTGTGACTCCGGGAGAAGGCAAGGATTCGCACGGCGGTTGCCGCATCGGCATCGCTCCGGGATACATTCACAAGCGCGGCCACGTCGGGGTTGTCTCGCGCAGCGGCACGCTGACCTACGAGGCCGTGTTCCAGCTGACCTCGCGCGGCGTGGGGCAGAGCACATGCGTGGGCATCGGAGGCGACCCGGTCAACGGCACGTCCCATCTCGACGTGATCCAGCTTTTCATGGCCGACCCTGACACGCATGGGATCATCATGATCGGCGAGATCGGCGGCAGCGCGGAAGAGGAGGCGGCCGAGTGGATCCACAAACACGGGACGAAACCGGTCGCGGGATTCATCGCCGGGGCCACCGCGCCTCCCGGACGCCGGATGGGCCACGCGGGCGCGATTGTGAGCGGGGGCAAGGGGACGGCCTCGGCGAAGATCGACGCCTTCCGGGCCGCCGGTATTGGCGTCGCGGCCACGCCTTCGGAGATGGCCGAGACGCTTCTTAAGATGATGTGAGTCGCGCGAGCCAGCCCTCAGCGGCTCGCGACAGGCTTTGACCGCACAGGACCGTGGCGCTGCTTGATTTCATTCTAAACCTCTCGGCGCTGTTGCTCTGGCTCAACTGGAGCTACCTGGAGCTGTCGCGCCGCGAGTCCCGCCCCGCGGGGATCTCCCTTTTCGGAACGCTGAAGACCACGGCGCCTCCGCTCGTGAGCAGTTGGCCCTATCTCGCCGGATGCGTGGGGCTGCTTCTTCTTCGCGCCCTGGTCTATCACACGATCGGCTCCAATCTCCGCGTGAATCTCGGCCTGTCCCTCGGAATCATCCCGATCCCGTTCACGCCACGCCTTCTCTCGCGCATGTTCCTTTTCTCGTTCCTGAGCTTTGGGGTGTTCGCGGGCGTGTTCTACTTTGGGCTGGTGCTGTTCTCGATGATCAACCGCGGCGTTGCGGAGCCCGATGCCTGCCTGCGGCTCGTGCGGATTCATCTCGCGGGGTTGCACAAGCGGTCCGTCTGGGTCCAGGCCCTTGTTCCGGGCGCGCTCACCGCCCTCTTTTGGCTCGCGACGGGGCCGCTTCTCGAATCGTTGGGCCTCTTTCCTGTCCAAAGCTCGTGGACGGTTCGAAGCATGCGCGCGGTGTTGCTCGGAGCGTACGCCTACGTCACCTGGACGCCATCCGCCATCGCGGTCCTGATTCTGTATTCCCTTTCGAACCACGTGTACTTCGGGAACACCGCCTTTTGGAATTTCGTTCAAGTCTCCGGCCGGAACCTGCTGCAACCCATCGCGGGCTGGGGCCTTCGCAGTCGCCGGATCGACTGGACGCCGCTGGTCGTGATCCTTCTTCTGGCGTGGATCGGATGGAAGGGCGGCTGGGGTCGCGCGTGCGGCGGGGCGCATCTCCTCATCCAGGGCTGGCACAGCGTTCACTGACCCCGCCGATGAGCCGCTTCGCGCCCAGCTTGCCGTTTCTCCGCCCCGCAAACGCGTTTCTCCGCGCCTTGCGACCCGGGCTGCTCGTCCGCTGCCGTGGCGCGTGGGTTGGGCTGGCGTTGCTGGGACGGCTGGCCGATGAGTCGGGCGCGCTCATGGCCCAGACCCGGGCCGAGATTCATGATCGATCCGGCGCGGAGATCCATGGATCCGTCCTGATGGAGCCGGGGAGGCTTGTGGTGCAAACGGCCGAGGGCGCGCGTCGCGAGTTGTCGCTGGAGGACATTCGATCGATTCAATTTCAGCGACTCGATAACGCGACGGTGAAGCCGCTGGCCGATGAGGAGCCGGGGTTGGAGGCGATCTATTATCCGGAGCGCGCTTTTGCGGGCAAGCCCGTCCGGTATCCGGTGGCCGGCGTCCAGCACGCCGCCGCGGCCGCCGCGGCCGCTTCGCCGCCGGTGTCCGCGCGATGGGTCGGATATCTCGCGCCGCTCGCGACGGGCATTCATCACTTCTCCCTGAGCAGCGCCCAGACCGCGCGTCTTTGGATCGACGGGCAGTGCGTCGCGAGCATCCAGGCAACTAATCAGCCGAGGGAATCGATCGGCGACGCCTTTCTCGTCGCGGACCAGCGCTACGGCCTGGTATTGGAGTTGGAGGAGGGGGCGACTCAGCCTCCGCCGGTCGTTCGCTGGGAAGTGAAGGGAATGTCCTCGAGCGCGCTGAGCGCGACGCGGCTGGTGAGGTCCTCGAAAAAGGATCCGCTCGACGACATCACACGAGGGCTGCTCGCGACTTACTACGGCAATCCCACGTTCACCAATCCGCGGCTTCTGCGGGTGGACCGCGCAGTGTCGATGAACTGGAGGCAGCGCGCGCCCTTTCCCGAAATGGGCGTGGGGAATCGATTCAGCGTGACCTGGGAGGGAACCGTGACCGTGCCGAAGACCGGCAACCTCCGGATTGGAATGGAGTCCGAAGGCGGCGTCCGCGTCACGTTCGATGGGTCCGTCGCGATTCAGCGATGGGAGGACCACGCCGAGTCGCCCGCGGGCAGCGCAACTTTCCCGATGCGCGTGGAGGCGGGGCGGAATCACTCGCTCAAGATCGAGTTTTTCAACGAGGTGGATCCGGCGCGGATCCTCGTGCATTGGTATCCGTCGGCGGGGATGGAGACGCCAGTCATGGCGGACGGGCTATCACCGGCGACCCCGCCCGACGCCTCCTTTCCGGCTTCGATGGGCGATTCGGGAAGCGGCCGCCCGGGAACCCTCGCGGTTTCGGCGCGGCCCGGGCTTGTGCTCAGCGACGGTTCATTTGTCGCGCAGGCGACCGAATCCGCGACGCGGTCGCAGTTCAGATTGGCGGCGGGCGAATTGCCGAGCCTTGCGCCGGTGGAATGGGTGAGCCGGGTGTACCTCGCCGAGATCCCGTACGCGGCCCTGGAGAAGCTGGATCCCGCGCGCGCGGGCGCGCTCCTGCACGATGGCGATTTTATCGAGGGAGAGTTCCAATCGCTGGACGCCGCGGAGCTGCGGATGAGCTCGATCCTCTTTGGCAACCATCGGGTCAAGCGGGAGCGAGTGGCGGCCGTGGTGTTGCGGGCCCTGCCGCGATCCGGATCGCCGTGGCGCATTGCGACGCTGGGAGGCTCCTTGTTCAGGCCCTCCAGCGTGGCGATTGAAACGGGCGGCCTGAAGCTCAGCGGACTCCCCAGCGGCTTCCTGCGGTTGCCGGAGCGTCAACTGCTGGAAGCGCGGCGCGAAGACAAGCGCTGACTTTGGGCCCGGTTTAGGCGGAGCCTCCCCGAATAGCAACATTCCTGGCCAGCGTCTTGAATCTCTCTCCGTTGGGCTGCACGACTGTCACTGAAACGTGGCCGGTTTTCCCGGTCTTGATGTCTCTCACAACGCCCGATTTTCCGGAGTGAACGCCGCCGATGACTTTGCATTGCGCGCCGTCGCGCAATTCACCTGAGGGAGGCGCTTTCGCCTTGATGGATTGCGCGCCGATCGACTTCCCTGTTCCTGCTGATTTGCTTTGTTTCATTTGAGCAAGTTCCGCGATTCTTGAACTACCGACTTACTCCGCGAAGGGCCATCGCGAATAATCAGCCCTTGAGTCGGCATACGCCGAACGAAAGCCCGACGGGATCCAGCAACACCGCCATAGTGTCGCCGTCGGGCAGAACCGATTTGGGGACGATCACTTTCGCGCCGAGCTTCGTGGCCCGCGCGACGCAAGCGTCCACGTCGGCGACCTCGATGAACAGTTGCGCCATCGAGCCTTGTCCCGGCGGCGAGGGCCACACACCGCCGTCCACCGGCGACACGGATTTCGTTTCGGTCTTGAGCTCGCGATAGCCCATCGCGTTGGCCTTGGATAGTTTCCACTGAAATAACTTTCGATAAAAGTTCGCGGCCTTGTCGGGCTCAGGCGAAACGATCTGCCAGCGGATGATTGGGTTCGGCATGGTGGGTGTGTGTTGTGCTCCAATGGTTGACTGACCGCATCACGAGCTCGCCGTGACGCAAGAGCTGTTGCAGCGCGACGTTGACGGCGTCGAGCGGAATGCCTGTGCGCGTGGCGATCCAGCGCGAACGCGCGCGAAATCCCGGCGATTGGGCGAGGCGCAGAATCTTCTCCGCATTTTGCCGGACACAAGCGTCGGCGATCGCGTCCGCGTCCAAGCGAAGTTGTTTGCCGAACTTGGAAATGGTTCGCGGCGAGAGGCTGCGTCGATGACGAAGGATTTGCGAAAGCGTGGAGTGGTCCGTGCCGAGGTAGCGCGCGAACGCCCGTAGTGAATAACGCGGATTGCGCTGGCGGCGCAGATCAAGCTCGGTCTTGAGCGTTCGCTGGAAGTTCACTTTGCCACGCTAGGACAAAGCCAAAAGAGCGTCAACCCGTTCACGCTCGAAAGCGGGGCAAACCCCCCAATTATTCGCGTGGTGGCGTGTGGATTCAGGGGCCGTGCTCGAGAGCGGCCTAGGATGTCGAGGCGAGAACGTGCGGACAGGAAGATGGGAGTGAGTGGATCTGAAATGTCCCGATTCGGGCGCCTCCCAGTTCTTGTCACCAAGCCCATTTCCTCATCGAGTCCCCGTTCCTCAGGTCCGGGTTTCGCGCATTTCGCGTCTTTCGCGGGCTACTCTCCGGGCCCTGCGGTTGTGGGTGATCTGACTCCCAACACCTCGCGTCGAGGGAGCGGCGCTTTCAGGCAAGAGATGAGAGGATGCCGCGCATCCGGTCGTTGGTGGATCGATCCTTGACGGCTATCCTGACCCAGCGTTCCGAGAGCGCGGCGCTCATTGTCGACGCATCCCGGATGAAAAGACCCTGGCGACGACACCCTGAGACCAGCTCCGAGGCTGTGGGGCCGTCGACAGGAAGCTGACAGAGAACAAAGTTTGCGGTTCCAGGAATCACCCGCCAATCGAAAGCTGAGAGCGCGTTCGATAGTTCTTCCCGATATCGATGCGTCTCCGCATAGCGGTCCTGATAGTAACCGGGCTCCTCCAGAGCCCGGACCGCCGCGACCTGTCCCAGCAGGCTCACGGCCCAGGGAGGCGTGAGGGCGCGCAAGCCTTCGAGTTGGAGTGGACTCCCGCACAAGTAGGCGACACGCGCTCCGCTCAGGGCATAGACTTTCGACATCGATTTGCAGACGATTGTGTTCCTTGACCCGGCCGCGAAAGACTCCAACGAGGCGTCGGCCCCCACGTAATCCACGTAGGTTTCATCCACCCAAATCCGAGTTTCTGTGGGCGCAAGGCGAAGCATAACCTCGAGCTCCCTTCTCGGAACGTGCCGGCCCGTCGGGCTGTTCGGATTGACGAGGATGATCAGGTCGTGCCGATGAGCCATCGCGGCGCGCAGCCTGTCAGGATCGAGGACAAATCCCTCCGAAGGATGCAACGGAAGACGGTCCACATGGCACCCGATGATCTTCTCCAGAACGTGGGCGTATTCACCGTACGTGGGATCCAGCAAGAGGACGCGAGAGCGCCGGGAGAGCCAGCTTCGCAGCGCGAGGAAGATCAGGTCGGAGGAGCCCGCCCCCGGGAGGATGCTCGCCGGCTCGACCCCGCGTCTCTCGGCGATGATCTCCGTCAGACCCCCGGCGTCGGTCGGGGGAGAGGTTGCGAGGAGCCAAGGGAGCTCCTCTTGGAGAGCGGCGATCACTCGGGGCGCGGGGGGAAACCAAGCGTCCAGCACATCCGCATTGATGATTTCCCGATGCTTCCCCAGCGCTTCGAAGCGCGTTCCCACGGTCTCGAAGAAGCTTCCTCCATGGAAACATCCCGTCGGTTTGCCCCATGTCGCCGCGATGTTCCAGTCTGTGGCCTGCTCCAGTCGCTCGAGCATCTTTGCGAATCGTCGGAGGTTTTTTCGAAGCTCGGACACGGAAGCGTGCAGCACCTCGAAGGTAACGGCCCCGCTGCGGATCATGATCCCGGTGCCCCGCATGCCTGTTTTGAGGTACATGCGTAGGACCTCCTGTCTGCCGATCGCGATGATGCGGTCGCCCCCGTGGGCCTCCACCCATCGGAGAGCCGCGTACATGAGCAGCGCCGCCACCTCGCGTCCCCGCGCGCTCGAAGTCACTGTCAAGATGCGCAACTCATGCGTACGAGAATCAATCGTCAGTGGAAGGTCCCCCGTGGCGATATACTTGTTAACGGAATAGCCGCCGTGGCCGGGAGGCGTCACCGAGATGAATCCGAGAAGCCTGGCGTCTTCTTTGACGCAAAGGTAGTGGTTGAACTCGTCCAGAGCGTCTGTCAGCCGGCCGGCTATGTTTTGGGCGTGCTGGCCAATCTCCCGCGCATAGACATCGTGGCGCATCCGGTAAATCTCTTCCCGGTCGGCGGCGTCCGCGACAGTCAGGGCGAGCCGATTGCCCGCCGTCCGTCCCCGGCGAATCTCAGAGGCAGGTTTCATCGCGCCACCCCTCCTTCTTCCACCGCCAGCCGCTCGGCGTTCGCGGCGAGCGCGGACATTTCAACAGCGAGTTGCCGGGCCTTTGTCTTCCCCATTCCGCTCCAGAGCTCCTCCGCCACGTAATAGTAGCGCGGGAGGACTGATCGCATCAGCTCGTTTCCCTCCTGGGTCAACGTAAGCCGGTAGACTCGTCGATCCCCCGCCTGATCCTCGCGCGTCACGATTCTTCGCGCCTCCAGGCGGTCCGTCAACCCCGTGACGTTCGAGCGGTGCATGATCAACTGGCGGCCGACCTCGCTTTGCGTTAATCCGTCGGGGCTGTCGTACAGCAGTTTCATCAGATTGAATTGGCTGGGGCTCAGATCCCAGCGCGCGAGGAATATCCGGCTCGCGTTCCAAAGCGACTCTGAGGATCGGAGCACCTCGACGAAGGCCGCATAGCATGCGCCCGGACGGACGCCAGAGTGTTTCATTTCAGGGAAATGCTGATAGGTAGACTGTAGATATGTCAACAAGAAGTTGGTCCGCTTCTCCGATTCTGGCGTGGCGGGTTTCGTGGGGATCCGAAGATCTGCTCCGCTGGTGTTGACTGCGACGGCGGGAGTGGGCTAGAACGTCCGCCTGGTTGCGGCCCGTTCGTCTATCAGTTAGGACGCAGCCCTCTCAAGGCTGAGAGACGGGTGCGATTCCCGTACGGGCTACCAACTGCAAGCCAATGCTCCCTTTTCAGATTATTTTTAATCCCACGAGCGCCGCCGAGCTGGGAAAGATGCCGCGCGAGCTCCAGCTCGAGATTCTCGGACAGTTCCGGGGGCTGCCCCGCGAGGCCATGACGAGCGACATGGAGCGCTTCGGAAAGCTCGAGCGCGATGGCAAGACCCTCTACCGTTTTCGCCTCGGCGATTACCGGGTTTATTTCGAGCGACACGACCTGGGGTTGGTGGTTCATCGCATCATGAACAAGAACACCCTCAAAGACTTTCTCTACCGATCCAATCTCCCCACCCCTGAGGACTCCATGCTTCAGGAGAATCCCAAGTTCTGGGAGACCATCCAGGGCGCGACGCGATCCTGATCCCGTTCGCCGGCCACGGCCCCGCTTCATCCTCTCGGATGAAACTTCCTGTGCAGGTCGCGAAGTCGCGAGGGCGCGACGTGGGTGTAGACCTCGGTGGTGCTGATGCTCGCGTGTCCGAGCAGTTCTTGAATGACCCGCAGGTCCGCTCCGTGCTCCAACAGGTGGGTCGCGAAGCTATGACGGAGCATGTGCGGCGTCAGCGCTCCCTCAATGCCGGCTTGCGCCGCCCTTTTCTTGAATCGTCGCCACATCACGGATCGCTCAAACTCGCCCCCGCGCTGATGGAGAAAAACATTGCCGGGCGACCGGGGGCCGACCAGCCGCGGACGACCGACGCTGAGATACCGCTGCAGAGCCCGCGTCGCCTGTCCGCCCACCGGGACCACGCGTTCCTTGTTTCCCTTGCCCACCACGCGAACGAATCCGGCCTCCAATTGAAGCTGCTCGAGCTGGAGCTGCGTGAGTTCGCTCAATCGCAGGCCGGAGGCGTAGGCCAGTTCGAACACCGCCTGGTCGCAGAGGCTTGAGGGCGTCTCAGGGACGATGGGCTCGAGGAAGCGCGTGATGGCGTCGGTGTCGAGCGCCTTGGGAAGCCGCTGCCAGCGGCGGGGCAGGGTGAGGCTGTCGGCGACGTTCGATGGCAGCAGGCTTTCCTGCTCCGCGAAACGATAGAAGGCGCGGAGGGCCGCGATGCTGAGATACACGCTCTCGTTGCTCAGCCGGCTCGAGGGCGGCGCGGGGCGCTTTTCCCAGGCGCGGTCGCGCTGGCGTTGGATGTAACGAATGAGGTGATCCAACTTCACCCCTTTCCAGTCCTTGATTCCGTCGCCGACCGCCCAGCGGACGAAATGGAACAGCAGATCCCTGTAAGTTTCCTGAGTGCGCTCCGACTGTCCGCGCTCGTGTCGCAGATACTGGAGGAAATCTTCAACCAGCGATTCCATTGCGCGCACCTTAGGAGAGACTCGGCCCGGGAATGAAGCGCGAACTGCGGCCGCGATCAGGTCAGCCGCGGCGCCGCGGCCGCGATACACGCCGCCAGGCGATTGGCGGCGGCGGCGCTGTGGCGGCCCAGAGCGATCAGCCGGGGGATGACCCAGGGACGCATGAGGATGGCCTTTGCGAGCTTGGCGGAGCTCAGCTGGTCATCCGGGCCGGTGAGGCGGTTGAAGTCGAGGGGTAGATCTTCGTCGGAGGTGTCGGAGATCGAGCGGAGCGTGGCCGAGGGGATGCCTCGCTCGGAACAAAGCCGCCGAATGACGCCGGACTCCATTTCCACGGCGTCGGCTCGGGTGCGGATGGCGAGCTCGCGCTTTTCCTGGATCGTGATCGCGATCCTGTCGGCGCAGTGGAAAGCGCCGCGTCGGGCGCCGGAATGGATCAGCGCGCCCGAGAGCGAGGAATGATCGGTTTCGAAAAGCACGTCGCCATGACGCGCCTCCGGCGAGAGGCCCCCGGCGAATCCGCAGGTGAGGACGCAGGAGGGACTCGATTCGGCGAAAGCCTTTTCGAGCGATTCCGTTGTCCGACGCGCCCCCATTCCGGTGACGACGATGCGGACAAGGCCGAGGCCGTCGAGGGCGGGGCGAAGGGGCCGCGCCTCGCGCTCCAGCGCGAAGCAGACCCAGAGTGTCGGAAGCGGTTTCACTTGACGCCGGCGAAGCGGGACTTCCAGAGGTGGTAGAGTTCGACCGTGGCCCGCACATCACGGGCGCAATACTCGGCGATCTCGCGATAGCGTCCGTCCCGCATCATGTCGTTGACGTCGAGTCCAGAGACGCCGTGGCTCTTGGGCGACTCGATCCCAAACGCCTTGCAGTAGAAATCGAGGTTGAACTTGCGAGCGGCGCCGTCGCGTCCGCTGACGCCGTAGAACGTGAGTTGCTCGGCGAGGTCGCAATGGGGCTCCGTGGCGTAGCGGTATCCGAGCCAGTCCTTGCGGCTGATGGGCACGTTCAACACTCCCGAGCGCAGGTAGAGGAAGGGGACGTCGAAGCCGCGTCCGTTGAATGTGACCACGTGATCATAGCGCCGGGCAACGTCCCAGAAAGCCTCCAGCAGCTCGGTCTCCTCGCAGCAGGGGCGGTATTCCACGCCGCCGGCCTCGGGGGATTCCTCCTCAAAGTCCTCGGCCAAATAGAGCGCCTGGCCGCGCTGTGTGTCGGCGTTGAGCATGGCCACGCAGACCACGCGGGCGGTCAGCGGCCACAGGTTGAACTGCTGGAGAATCTCCGCGCGCTTGGTTTCCCGCGCGATGAGATCGGGTTGTCGGCCGGCTTCGCGGAAGAGGTATTCGGTCTGGGCTTCGTCGAAAGACTCGAGGGGGAGCGCCGATGTTTCGATGTCGAATACGAGAGTCGCCATGTGGAAAAAAATCAGGATGGGGAAACTCGTTGGCACGAACCAAGTCTCGCCATCCTGGATTTAGTTATTACTAACTTACTTCTTCTTCTTAGCCGCTGCTTTCTTTGCTGCCGGCTTCCGTGCTGCTTTCTTTTTTGCTGCCACGCGCATTCACCTCCGATCCGTTTGGTGGTTTAGGTGGCCTGACTTGTAGACAAATCTTTTCTGAGAGCGAGACTTTTTTACGCGAAAGTCATGCGCCGAACTTGTCGAACATCTTCGCGTTCGCCTGCATGAGGCGAATGAGGTGCTTCGCTTCGAACACTCCGAGCGATCCCAAGTTCGCTCCCGTCTCGGTGAAACGATCGAGTTTATCCGAGCCGGAACACTCCGATGTGAGCAGCACAGGCTGCGGGTGCCATGAGTGTCCCTTCATCGAGCAGGGCGTGGAATGATCCCCCGTGATCGCGAGAACCGTGGGTCGTTTGCGAAGCAGAATCGGCAGCGCGGCGTCCAGATCCTCGATCGCCTTGCGCTTGCCTTCGAAGTTGCCGTCCTCCCCGTGCTTGTCGGTGTATTTGTAGTGGATGAAGAAGAAATCGTAGTTGTCGTGCTCGGTCAGATAGCGCTCGAACTGCTGCGCGATGGTCTCAGGGCCTTCGATTTTTTTCATGCCCACGAGCTGCGAGAGCCCCTTGTACATCGGATAGACCGCGATCGCCGCGGCGCGCAGGCCGTACCGATCAACGAACGCCGGGATCGCCGGCTGATGCGCGATGCCGCGCATCAAAAACCCGTTTGCGGGCCGCTTGGCCTTCAGGACGGGAAGCGCGGATTTGTAGAAGTCGGCGACGAGCTTGGCCGCTTTCTTTTGTTTGGCGGACCGGGCCACGGTGGGCTTCACGACGGGAATGGGCAGGCCTTCCCGGTTCGGGTCCGCGTCGGTGAGCGGGCCTTCCAGCCCCTTGCCGCGGAAAATCACCACGAACCGATGCTCCTTCCCCGGCCTGATGATGACCTCGGTGTCCCCGATTTTTTTCACCTTCTTGCTCAGCTCCGCGCAGAGCGCCTCGCAGATCTCGGTCTTGATCCGTCCCGCGCGGCGGTCGGTGACGATTCCTTTTTCGTTCAGCGTGCAGAAATTCGCGCGGGCAGCCACGTCCCCGGCCTTGAGGTCGATGCCGAGCCCCAGCGCCTCAATGACGCCGCGTCCGACCTGGTATTCGATGGGGTCGTATCCAAACAAAGCCAGGTGTCCCGGCCCGCTGCCGGGAGTGATCCCTGGCGCGACCGGGATCATGCGGCCTTGCGCGGAGTCCTCGGTGAGCCTGTCGAGGTTCGGAGTGCTCGCGGCTTCGAGAGGGGTGAGGTAGTTCTGGGATCGAGTGGCGATGTCTCCCAGACCGTCGAGGACCACCAGGACCATCTTGGCCGGGGTCTTGACGAGCAGTTGTGAATAGAGGGCGTCGTGGTTCATGCGGAGAATGGAGTTCAGTTTCAATTTCTGTCTGTGCCGGTCGCTCTACCCGGGGGGAACGCTCCCGGCAAAAGCGGATTGGAGCATGCGGCGCGGCGCGCCCGGGCGTCAACGGATCAATCGCGGGCCGGCCCGCCGACGCGATCGTCAAGGAACGCGGATTTCGACCGATGTCATCGGGAGAGAGTTTTATGGAGACCATCGATACCGATCCCCCGTCGTCGCGCGGCTCCCGTCCCCTGTTCACCCAGGCGGTCTGGGCCAGCCTTCTCCTGCCCGTCCTCACCCTGATCGGTTGGGGCGCGTCGCGGGCCCTGCCTGCGGGGCTGCCTGAGACGGCGCGCGACACTCTGGTTCACATGGGCGGCGCGCTGGCTTTCGGAGTCGCCCTGGCGGGGCTTGCATTCGGGGTTTTGGTGGCGATGTCCGGCAAGTCGGATGACAAGCGGGGCCTCGTGCCATTCGCCGTCACGGGCGCCATCCTGAATCTGGGCCTCCTTGCGGCCTTGTCCACCGGCGGAGCGGCTTGGTTCCAGAAGCAGGCGCGCGCCCAGAGCAGCCTGAACGACTTGCGGCAGGAGGCGCAGGCTGTGGCGCGGGAGGCGCAGGAGCGCCTGACTCATGTTGAGGAGCCTTCCAACGGCTCCAATCGCATGGGGTTTGCCGGGGCGGCGGTCGACCGGATTCAGAAGAAGATCGAAGTGGCCGCCCGGGAGGTCTCTGGACCGGAAAGCGCCGTGCTCAGCGCGGCCAGCGATTATCTCACCCGGCTGAAACACCTGAGCCAGGACTATGAGCACAGCGCCGCCGCCGTGCAGGCCATGAATGTCAATGACGCAAGCTCCCTTTCATCCAAGGAGGGACTCGCGCCCCGACGCCAGGCGGTGAATGAATTCATCGAGGCCAACTCCCGCTTGAAGGAGTTCCTCGATCACGCCGAGGAGCGCGCGCAGGAGTGCCTCAAGCGCCATGCGGTCGCCGCCTCGGCGCAGGAGAGCTTCATGACCACGTTTCGGAAATCGCGCGAGCGACATCGTTTGCTGCTCCAGGTGCGTGAAACCGATGAGCGCATCGGCAACGCGACGCTGGGCCTGTTGGAGCTGTATGAGCAGGAGTGGGGTCAGTGGAAGTACGACAGCGAGGCCAAGCAGGTTCTTTTCGTCAACCCGGACGCCGTGACCGCGTTCGGACGCCTCCACGCCACGCTGACCACCGCCGCCCGGGAGCAGCGCGAACTGCAGGAGACCCTCTCCAAGATGCCCATCCCCGGCGGGGCCGACCGGCCGCAGTGACCCGCGCGTTCCGATCCGGAGCTCCTCGTTCCTTCCGCTGATTCGCGGCGAGTATTTTCTTGTCAGCGGCGACAGGCCGGACCCTCATCAACGCACGCATGATTCCGTATCATCAGCTGCTGCGACAGGTCTTGGAACACGGCCGCTTCAAGGCGGATCGGACCGGCACGGGCACCTACTCCCTTTTCGGCGCGCAGGTCCGCTATCCGTTGAGCCAGGGCTTTCCCCTCGTGACGACGAAGAAGGTCCACATGAAGTCCGTGATTCATGAGCTGTTGTGGTTCTTGCGCGGCGACACCAATGTTCGCTACCTGAACGCGAACGGCGTGAGCATTTGGGATGAATGGGCGGACGAGAACGGCGATCTGGGCCGTGTTTACGGCGCGCAGTGGCGTGACTGGCGGACCGCGGACGGACGCTCCATCGACCAGATCGCCGCGGTGGTGGAGCAAATCCGGAGGAATCCCGACAGCCGACGCCTGATCGTCAGCGCCTGGAATCCGGGCGACGTGGAGAAGATGGCGCTGCCCCCTTGCCACACGCTGTTCCAGTTCTACGCGCAGGACGGCGAGCTGAGCTGCCAGCTGTATCAGCGCAGCGCGGACATTTTCCTCGGAGTGCCGTTCAACATCGCCTCATACGCCCTCCTGAACCTGATGGTGGCGCAGGTTTGCGGGTTGAAGCCGGGCGCCTTCATCCACACATTCGGCGACCTGCACCTGTATGCCAACCACGTCGAGCAGGCGCGACTGCAGCTCACGCGCGAGCCGCGTCCGCTGCCCTCGGTCCGGCTGAATCCCGACATCAAGAACCTCCTCGATTTCCGATACGAGGACATTGAGCTCCTAGGCTATGATCCACACCCTCCCATCAGGGCGCCGGTCGCGGTCTAGATTGGCCATCGACGGCGATCCCCGCCGACGCAGGGTCTGGGGATGGCCAGGCAACCGATGAAGCGATTCAAGGCGATAGCGGCGATGTCGGAGAACAGGGTCATCGGCCAGGGCAATCGAATCCCGTGGCATCTCCCCGAGGATTTCAAGTGGTTCAAAAGCATGACCACCGGACAGGTCCTGGTCATGGGGCGCAGGACATTTGAGTCGATCGGGCGTCCGCTCCCGAACCGTAGGACCATCGTGCTCAGCCGCTCCCCGTTCCAGTTCCCGGGCGTCGAGTGGGCGGCGGACCTCGCGCAGCTCAATCCCGACGCGATGGAGGGCGAGGTGTTTATCTGCGGAGGCGCTCAGATCTATCAGCAGGCTCTGCCTCGCTGCTCGGATTTGTATCTCACCCTGGTCAAGAGGAAGATGGAGGGCGACACGTTCTTTCCGCCGTTCGAGGATCGCTTCGTCTGCGTCGAGAAGGTTCGTGAGTCCGTGGATTTCGACATCCTCCATTACCGGAATACGGATTGATTTTCCTTGAGCCCGTGCTACTCAGTTTCAGTGGATTCCACAGCCCCCAGTTTGCTGATCCTGATCCCCGCCTATAACGAGGAGCAGCGGATTGAGCCCGTCCTCCGGGACTACGGGCGGTATTTCCGCGATCATTATCCGGGTCGCTGCGAGATCGTCGTGGTGCTCAACGGCTGCGTGGACGGCACGTTCGCCGTCGTCCAGAAGGTGGCGCTGGAGCTTCCCTTGATCAGCGCCCTGGATTTTCCATCCGCCATCGGGAAGGGCGGCGCCCTCATCGAGGGCATGCGTCTCGCGCCGCAGTATGATCTGGTGGGCTACGTCGACGCCGACGGCGCGACGGCTCCAGAGGATTTTCATGAGCTCATCCGCCGGATCGACGGCGTGGATTGCGTCGTCGCCTCGCGATGGATCGAGGGCGCCGTGCTCAACCAGGCGCAAGCCAGCCATCGCCAGTTCGCCAGCCGGGTCTTTCACGTCATTGTGGAGCTTCTTTTCTGGATGGGCATCAAGGACACGCAGTGCGGCGCGAAAGTGATGCGAAGCGAGGCGATCGCCTTGATCCACGAAAACCTTCGGATTTCGGACATGGCTTTCGACATCAACCTGCTTTACGCGATGAAGCGCGCGGAGTTCAGGATCCGAGAGCATCCCACGGTCTGGACGGACAAGCTGGGGTCCAAGGTCGTCCTCGGCAAGACGTCCCTGACCATGCTGCTGTCGGTGATCCGCGTTCGCCTGATCTACTCGCCTTTCTACCCGCTTCTGCGGCTGTTCCGTCCGGTGGAGACCTGGCTCTACCTGAGGCTCCGCGCGCCGCTGCCCCGCCAGCGGATGGGACGCCCCAATCGCACGACGTCCACCATGCGGAAGTCTGACGTTGCCGGCTAGCCGAGGGGCTTGATCCCGCATCTCCACCCATCGCGCGCAATGGTTCTCATTGTCCAGCGCTGCGGCTCGGGTCGCTCGGGCTGACCGCAGCAGGTTGACGCCTGGAAGGAATTCGCTTGGTTGGGGAAATGGGGGTGTCGTACGGTTCGCGCCTATGATGACTCTGCTTGTTGGAACGAATCGGCCCGGGAGCTCGACTCGCAAAGTGGCGAGGCAAGTCGAGGAGATCTACACCGAGTTGAAGACTCCGGTCCACGTGATCGACTTGGCGCTCCTGCCTCCCGCGATCTTTGACCCGGGCGCCTACAACGAGAAGCCCGCGGCATTCCGGCCTTTCTCGGACGCGGTGCTCAACGCGTCGGGCCTCGTGGTCATCACCCCGGAATACAACGGCGGCGCTCCCGGCGTTCTCAAGTATTTCATAGATATGTTGAAGTTTCCGGAGAGCTTTGAGCGGCGTCCTGTTGCTTTCGTGGGATTAGCCGCCGGCGTCTGGGGCGCGCTTCGGCCCGTGGAGCAGCTGCAGATGATTTTTGGATATCGGAACGCCCTTCTCTTCCCTGAGAGGGTGTTCATCCCGGGCGTCGGGCAGCAGCTGGACGCCGATGGGCGCCTCAAGGATCCGGACCTCGTGCAGCGGCTGCGCAAGCAAGCGCAGGGCTTCATTCAGTTCGTCGGCGCGCTACGCCGCTGACGCGCGTCGTCGAGACGGGTATTCGTCGGAAATAATCACCTTCACACTACGTTATGGTCCGCATGGGAATCGTCGGCCTGGGCTTCATGGCCGCCACGCATCTGAAAGCCTGTCGCGAGGTTCGAGGGGCGCGCGTCGTCGCGTTCTGCAATCCGAGCGGGAAGCACCTCGACGGCGACTTCTCCTCGGTCGCCGGCAACATTCCAGGGCAGGAGCCGCTTCGCTGGGACATGGCCGGGGTCGCGGCGCATCGCGACTTCGACCGCCTGCTTGAGGATCCCGCGATCGACGCCATCGATATCTGCGCCCCAACGCATGCCCATCACGACCTCGCCCTTCGCGCCCTCAGGGCTGGGAAGCATGTTCTATGCGAAAAACCGATGGCGCGGACCGCCGCTCAAGCGCGCGAGCTGGCCGCGGAGGCCGGCCGGGTGGAACGAATTCTTATGCCGGCGATGTGCCTGCGTTTCCTGCCGTCCTGGGCGTGGTTGAAGCAAGCCATCGAAGGGCAAACCTACGGCAGGATCTACGGCGTTCACTTCCGGCGTGTGGCCCAGCCGCCCTCATGGGGACGGGGGAGCTTCCTGAACGGAGAGAAATCCGGCGGCGGCTTGCTCGATCTTCACATCCACGACACCGACTTCGTCCAGTTCTGCTTTGGTCGCCCGCTCTCCGTGTTCTCGACGGGATTCAGCAAGGTCAGCGGCGCGGTGGATCATGTGATGACTCAGTACGAAGTGGCTTCCGGCGTCGCGGTGACGGCGGAGGGCGGGTGGGCGATGAGCCAGGGATTTGGATTCAACATGGCCTATACCGCGGTGTTCGAGCGCGCCACCGCGGACTTCGACCTCTCGCGAGGCCCTGACGCCTTGAAGCTGTTTCGGGAAGAGCATCCTCCCGAGACGCTCAGGCCTGAGGGACCTGACGGCTACGCGGGCGAGATTCAGTACTTCATTGATTGCGTGACCGGAAAGGTTGAGCCGAGGACGGTCTCCGCAGGGGACGGCGTGTCAGCGATTGAGATCTGCGAGGCTGAAGAAAAGTCGATCCGGTTGCGTCAGATCGTGCGGCTCTGAGTGCCAGAGCCAGCACTTATGAGAAAAGACGCCCTGAAATGGATCACCGGAGTGGGGATCGCTCTCTGCGCATGGTTGGCGGTCCAGCTCTACGCCGCTGAAACCCCCAAGATGGGGGCGAAAGCGCCGATGGTGGAAGGCAAGAACCAGGACGGAAAGCCCTGGAGCCTCTCCAAATCCCTCAAAAGCCACACGGTTCTGCTGTATTTCTACCCCAAGGACGACACACCGGGCTGCACGAAGGAGGCCTGCGGCCTGCGGGACCGCATTGGAGAGCTGAAGAAGGACGGGGTTGAGGTCGTGGGAGTCAGCCGCGACAATGAATCCAGCCACAAGAGCTTCATCGCCAAGTTCAATCTTAACTTCCCCTTGATCGCGGATGTCGATGGCAAGATCACCGAGGCCTACGGCGCGCAGATGACCGGAAAGGATCTTTCGCGTCGCGTCAGCTTCCTGATCCGCAAGGACGGCACGATCGCCCATGTGACGGACAACCCTAAGGCCGATGTCCATCTCGACGAAATGAAGCAGGCTGTCGGGAATCTGAAGGCGCGGTGAGTTTTTTTTTGGAACGATTCTCCTTGAGCGTCGTCTCATTGTGGATTGGTTGTTGTGGAGCCCGCGTCGCATAGGACGCGGGCTCTATTTTTTTGAGGGAGCTTTTCGTTGACTTCCACATCCAACAGGTTATCACCTTAATCCTCATTCAATGTTGGGCGCTGCCATCCTGATTCTGCCCGGGCCAGGTCCGCAGCCTGAGTGATAGGAGAAGAACCAAGCATCCGGGTCATGGGTCCATTATGGGGGTACGGAGGCCTCCCCGATGTGACAGGCCGCAGTTTAGTCAGATCGCAACATCATATTAACCCTATGAAGCCAGTATCCAAAGTTCTTGCCAGCCGCTCCATCCGGCTGGTGTCAGCAGCATCAGTAATTCTCGCCATTCCCGCCGCGGGCGCCACGTACCGCGAAGCGGTGCAAAGCGACAACCCTGCGGCCTACTACCGATTCAACGACTCCTCGCGTCCCGACATCAACGTGAACAGCGGCAGCCTGGGCGCCGCCGGCAACGCCACGAACATCAACACCCATTCGATGTCGGGGGCGATCGTGGGCAGTCGCAACGCGGCGGCCTATTTCGATTCTTCGGCGCGAACGATCGTTCCCTGGAATGCGGAGCTCAATCCCGACGCCTCGGAATCATTCACGATCGAAGCTTGGTTCTGTCCGACGAGCGACAAGGTCGCCGGCGCCTTTGTGGGGCCCGCGCCGATCAACAACCGGTATTCTTATTCGGGCGTGAATCGTCAGGGGTGGGTCTATTTTCAGCGCAACCCCGACTCCGGGAAGTACGCCAACAACCAGCCCGATGTGGGCTGGAACTTCCGCACCTACCGAGAAGCGGGAGGCAACACGGGAATCAGTTTGACCAGTGGCAAGCCCTACAAGTTGGGCGTCTGGCAGCATGTCGTGACGGTCTGGGATGGGTCCACACAAACGGCCACCATGTTCATCGACGGCGAGGAGGCGGCTCACCAAACTTACACCGGAGCAGGGGTCGCCTATGTTGCGAACACGGACAATCATGATCCGGCTGAGGCGAAGAACGGCCCTGCGGGGCTTTCCATCGGCAGCTACAATAACACCGAACCGGGCAGCAACCCCTTTCGCGGCGGCGTGGACGAGGTGGCGTTTTACAAGAAAGCGCTCACCGCTGAGCAGATCAAGGCTCACTATGACAACGCGTTGGACGCGAATCGCACGGTTGCCTACGAGAGCCTGGTCGCCACCGACGGCCCGACCGGATACTGGCGCTTGGACGACGTGCCGCCCGGCCCGGACACGGTCGCGAACATGGGTCTCCTCCAATCGGACGGAGTGGGCGTCAACAGCCCCGAAGTCCGTCCTACCGCGGCGGGCGCGCTCGTCGGCTCCAGCGATGGCGCGATTTCCTATCACTACCGGAATGGAAGCTCGACCACGGACTATCCCTTCAACAAGCAGCTGAATCCTGTCGTTGATCAACCCTTCACCTTTGAGCTTTGGGTGCGTCCCACATCCGATCGACAGAACCCCGGGGCCGCCGTGGTGAACAACCGCTACGTCAAGTCAGGGCATCGAACCGGCTGGGTGATTTTTCAGCGCGCTCCCAACAGTTCCTACGCGGGCGTTCCGGGCAATGAAGGAATCGGCTGGAACTTCCGGTTCTACAACGGCGTCAATGGCAGCGGCACGGACTTGACCAGCGGCGCGCCTTACAAGGTCGGAGAATGGCAGCATGTGGTGGTGACTTGGGATGGCCAGGGGACGGGCGCCATGTATATCGATGGCGAGCTGAAGGTTCAGAAATCGGGAATAGCGTACGCGCCGAACACCAGTCCGCCGGAGGTCGGAGACGAGGCGGATGCGGCCGACTTCGCCATCGGTGCCTACAACAAGGCCTCGGGGCTCGGTTCAAATCCGTACGAGGGCGATGTTGACGAGGTCGCGTTCTACAACACGGCGTTGAGCTCGGACCAGATCCTGGCCCACTATCTCGCCGGGTCTGATCCGCTCGAGTCGGCCAATTACCCCTACTATGTTCTCACCGCGCCCTATGAGTTGGCGCTGCAGACGGATCCTCCGACGCCTGCCCAGGCTCTTCAGCCGGTCACGTACCTCCGCTTCGGTGGAAAGGCCGCCGCGCCGGCGTCCAATTCCGGCGCCACGGGCCGGGAGACCGAAGGAGTCTACGTGACGGCCACGGCGCCCGTCGCCGGTCCGCAATCGCCGGACTATCCTGGCTTCGAAGCCTCGAACACGGCTCTCGGCGCCGCGCCCAAGGCCTGGGTGAGCCTCGACAATCCGCATTCCCTGAACCTTGAAGCCAAGGTGAGCTTGGAAGCGTGGGTCAAGCCCGACGCCACTCAAACTCCCTTGGCGCGCATCATCTCGCACGGCCCGCCGAGCCTCAGCGCTTATCCGCCGGAGCCTGTCCGTCAGGACGCGATCCTCACGGGCAGCGAGTTGTTCCTCCGCGTCCAGGGCAACGGCAGCGATTACTTCTTCGGCACATCGGATGGGGTGACCACCAGCGGCGTTATCGCGGGAGTTCCCACGGGCGATATGGGCAGCGACTCCTGGATTCATCTCGTGGGCACGTATGATGGCGCTCAGTGGACAATCTACCGCAACGGTGTGGCGATCGGCGTCCAGGAGGATCTCGTGGGCGCACAGCCCGTTTTTGACGGAGGCTGGGCGATCGGCGCCACAGGCAACGGATGGGCGGATTCATTCTCGGGCGGCATTGATGAGGTCGCGATTTACGGCCAGGCTCTGACCGCCGACCAGGTGGCCGCGCACTATGCCGCCGCGGTTGGGCTCGCTCCCTCCATCTCCATCGCTCGCTCCGGCAAGACCGTCACCATCACTTGGTCCGGCGGCGTGCTTCAACAAGCGTCTGTCCTCGCTCCAGGGGCGTTCAGCGATGTTTTGGGCGCCAATTCACCGCTCGCTTTGGATGGCCCCGCGGGGACCAAATTCTATCGCGTCCGGAAGTAACCTGAAATCGCGGCGAATTCGTTCCGAGTCCGGCTCGGAGCCAATGGTATAGCAAAAGGCCGGGAGCCCTTCGGCTCCCGGCCTTTTCTCTTTGGTCCTGTTGATATCGCGGGTCCTGTCCCGTCTCCGCTTCCGCGATCAGCTGACAAGGCCCAGCACCGGTTCCGAGCCAGGCTCAATGAGCCGCACGGGACGCCCATGGATCTCGATCTCCAGTTTTCTGTGATCGATCCCCATTTGGCGCAGGATCGTTGCCTGCAGGTCGCTCACGTAAACGGGGTTTTGAATCGCCCGGTAACCGACATCGTCGGTGGCGCCCCAAACGGTTCCGCCTCGCGCGCCGCCGCCCGCCAGCCATGAGGTGAAGCCTCGGGGATTGTGGTCCCGGCCTGTGGTGTTCTGCGACCAAGGGGTTCGACCAAACTCGCTGGTCCACACCACCAGGGTGCTCTCGAGGAGTCCGCGCTGCTTCAAATCGCGCAGAAGGCCCGCGATGGGCTTGTCGACCTGGCGGCAGAGCGGGGCGTGGCTTTCCATGTCCCCATGCGAGTCCCACGCGCCATTGCCGCCGCCCGCGTGACAGACCTGAACAAAGCGCACGCCCCGTTCCACTAAACGTCGCGCAAGCAGCAGCTGTTTTCCGAAATCGTCCGTCGGCGAAGCTCCCACCCCGTACAGGGCGCGCACGCCTTCGGGCTCCGACGCGATGTCGCAGGCGTTGGGCGCCGAGAGCTGCATCCGCGCCGCAAGCTCATACGACTCGAGGCGGGCGGCGATGGCGCTTTGGGTCGCGTAAGTCTTCCGGAACTCCGCGTTCATCCGTTCCAGCGCGCGTGTCTGGCGGTCGCGGTCCATCGCTGTGGAGCCGGTCGGGGGCTGGAGGTTTCGGATGGGGGCGGGCCCGGTCAGAAACGGGGTTGCCGCGACGTTCGCGCCCAGATAGCCGCCGTTCAGCTGAAGCGGCGAGGAGGCGCGTCCCATGCTGACGAACGTGGGCAGGTTTCGATTCTCCGATCCCAGGGCATAAGAGATCCAGCTGCCAAAACTTGGATGATCGACGATGCGATCGCGATGTCCCGTGGCCATCTCCACGACCGCCGGGAAGTGGTTGGTCTCATGACACCACATCGAGCGGATCAGCGCGATGTCATCGATCACGCCGCCCACATGGGGAAACCAATCCGAGACCGGTGTTCCCGACTGTCCATGGCGTGTGAAGGCGCGGTGGCATGGGATCACCGGACGTTTCATTTCCGCCAGATTGTCTCCGAATCCGACGGCGTCGATGAGCTTGCCCGCCCACTTGTTGTCCTTGGGGTCGAAGGTGTCGATGTGGCTCACTCCTCCGCACATGAACAGGAAGATCACCGATCGAGCGGGGCCCGGCGCGTTCGGGATCCCCGACGCCGCGTTGACCCGGGACGATTCCTGAAGGACGCCCCCAATCGCGGCTCCGAGAAAGCCTCCGGCGGCGCGGAAAATGAAATCACGCCGGGCCAGCGCGGTCGCGGAACTCAAGGAGGGAGGAAGCATGGCGGTGGAGGGCGTTGCGGATTCGGGTTTATCGCACGTAGAGGAACTCATCGAGGTTGAAGAGAATCCAGCACAAGTTTTTCAAGCCGTCGGCGTCCCCCTGGAGGAGATCGAGCGCGATTTGTCGCTCCTCGCCGGTCGGATCGCGTCCGAGGGCGATCTCAAAGCCGAGCGCGACCGCGGCGGCCGGGTCGGCGCCCGCGCGATTGCGCAGTCGCTTCGCGAACAGCCCCGCAGCGTCGTTCACCGCCTCGCTGTTCATGAGGAAGAGGGCTTGCGGCGCCGTGACCGTCTGGGTCCGACGCGGACAAACCGCGCGGCCATCCTCGGCGTCGAAGGTCTGAAGATAATCCGGCATCGCCTCCGAGGAGGATCGATATCCCCGGGCCATGTAAGCGGCGCGGCGAAGACTGTTGGTCCGCTGATTTCCGATCTCGAACGACGGCCCGCCGCGACGCAGGTCGAGCGTTCCCGCCGCCGCGAGGATGGAGTCGCGAATGGGCTCGGCTTCGAGACGCCGCAGTGGAAACTTCCAGAGCGTGAGGTTGTCCGGATCGATCCGCGCGTTCTCCCGCTCCTGCGCCGCGCCGCCGCTCGTGGCGCCGCGATAGGCGTCCGAGTTGAGGATGAAACGATGCAGCCATTTCATGCTGCAGCCATGCGCCACAAACTCGGAGGCCAGCCAATCCAGGAGCTCGGGATGCCGAGGCGAGCCTCCCAAGGCGCCGAAATCGCTGATGGAGGCGTGGAGGGTCTCGCCGAAATGCCAGTGCCAGACGCGGTTCACCGCCACGCGCGCGAATAATGGGTTCGCGGGATTTGTGAGCCAGTCGACAAATGTTTCCCTCAGGCCTTCCCGAAAATCAGGAGAGCCCCCGGAGAACGGGAACCCGGCCTTCACGGGCTGGCTCTTGCGCGGCCGCTCCGGATCTCCCGAGGTCAGGACATAGCGGGGTTGCCCGGCCCTTTGCGCGTCGTCCTCGACAGAGCAGAATGTCGGGAGGGGCGCAGGCGCCTTGAGCGCCTGGATCTGCGCGAGCATCGTGTCGTACTGCTTCACCTGCTCGCGCGGCATGATGGCCTTGATCTTGGGCGGATCGATCCGAAGAATCGGATAGTAGTCATCATAAGTCTTCTGCTCCGCCGCGGAGCGCCGCGACTCCGGCTTGCGGATCGCCGACTGGACCTCTGGCGTCATCGAAGAAAGACGCTCCTCATACAACCGATCATGGTAAGGCTTCACGTAGGCGCGCATGGCTTCCGTCGCTCGATTCAACTCTCGCTCGTGCTCCTCCACTTTTTGTCCCTGCTCGAGGATCTGTTCTGTCGTCGCGAGCGTCATATCGCGGAGCACGAGGGGGTCGAAGAGCGATTTCATCGCGTAGAAGTCGGACTGGAGGATCGGATCGTAGAAATGGTCGTGGCATTTTGCGCAGCCCACGGTCATTCCCAGGAACGCGCTCGAGATGGTCTCCACCGCCGAGAAAGCGATCGATTGATCCGCGTCGGTCCGGGAGGTCGCGCCTCGCGCGAGAAACCCCAGCGCGAAGAGGTCCTCGGGGCGGGGTTCGACGCGAGTCAGATGTCCCGCCGCGGAGATGACGCGCCTCCGCGCCGCGCGATTGCCGAGGATCTGCGCCCGGGCGAAGGCGTCGTAGGCGAGGTCGTGATTGATCGCGTCCACCACCCAATCGCGCCACAAATGGATGCCTCCGGCCGCGGGCATGTTCTCGTCGACGTCGGCGTAGCGCAGGACGTCGAGCCAATGACGTCCGTATCGAACGCCGTGCTGCTCGCTCGCCAGGAGGCGCTCGACGAGCTTTTCCTCCGCCTGCGGGGACTTATCCTCGAGGAACGCGGATTGTTCCTCCGGCGTCGGCGGCAGGCCGATGAGATCGAAGGTCACACGGCGAAGCCAAATTCGCTTTTCCGCCGGCCCCACGGCTTGAACCCCGCGAGAATGGCGGGCTCGGCCCAGGAAAGCGTCGATGGCGTTCGTGGAGCTTGTGAAGCCTTGAGGAATCGCGGGATGGGCGAGCGGTTTGAGCGACCAGAGGTCCTCGGCCTTCGCGCGTTCGCGGCCTTGGGCCGGGATCAGGTCGGTTGAACACGCGAGAACACAGAGCAGCAGGAGCGAGGCGAGCTTTCGGGGAAACAAGGCGGCGCCTCGGCGCAACGCCGTCTCTCGCGAAGAGCGAGAAGCGACGAAGGGATGGCGCGCGAGGAGAAGCATGGCTGCGCCTCCCAGATCACCACAACCGCTCCATCGGCGCAAGCCTCGCGGCGGCGCACCGAGCTCAGGCCTTGCCCGCTTTCCGGGCTTCCGACGCGCCTTCGCGCTCCACCTTCAGCCGGAGTTGCCCGCAGGCGGCGTCGATGTCGTGGCCCTTTTCCCTACGCAGCGTGGCGACCACCTTCCGCTTTTCGACGGCGGCCAGGAAGGCTTCCTGAACGGCATCGCTCGGACGCTCCCAGGGCAGTCCCTCCACATGGTTGTAGGGAATCAGGTTCACTTTGGCGTGCAGGCGTCGCGCCAGGTCGGCGAGCGGCGGCGCGTGGTCGGGTTGGTCGTTGACGCCGGCGATGAGGATGTACTCCAGCGTGATCATCCGTCCCTTTTTCTCCTGGTAGAATTCGCAAGCGGCCGCGAGTTCCTGGAGCGGATACTTGCGATTGATGGGCATGATCCGCTCCCGGACGGCGTCGGTGGCGCCGTGCAATGAGATGGCGAGTCGAAACTGCAGCGGCTCATCGGCCAGCCTGCGGATTTGAGGAGCGAGTCCGCTGGTGGAGATGGTGATCTTGCGCGCTCCGATGCCGCCGCCCCAGGGCGCGTTCAGGAGGGTGAGGGCGCGGATCAGGGCCTCGTAGTTGGCGAGCGGCTCGCCCATGCCCATGACCACGATGTTGTTCACCAACCGCGCGTCCGGGGAGCTCTCCGGCTTGCCCTCCTCGCGGAGCGCCCGCTCGTGCCATCGTTCCGTGGCGAGCACCTGGTTGAGAATCTCCTCCGTCCGGAGATTGCGCTTCCAACCTTCCAGCCCGCTCGCGCAGAATTTGCATCCGTAGGCGCAGCCGACCTGGGTGGAGACGCAGAGAGTATGGCGGTCGCTGGGCTCGCCGTAGAGGGCGGGGGACGCCGGGATCAGAACGCTCTCGATGTAGGCGCCGTCCGACAGCCGCCAGAGGAATTTCTGGGTCGTGTCGCGCGATCCCTGCTTGCGGGTCAGCTCCGGGGCGTCGAGCGTGAACTCGTCGGCCAGCCGTTGCCGAAGATCCTTCGGGAGATTGGACATCTGATCCCACGAGGTCGCCCGCCGGGAGTAGAGCCAGCTCAGGAGCTGGTCCAGTCGATAGGCTGGCTGCCCCCATTCCGAGAATCGGCGGGTCCATTCGTCTTTCAGCAGCGCGCGCGCGTCAGGTTTCACAGGACACGCAGTGTAGGGGCGCGCGCCGCCGGGGAAAGCTCGAAGGAGTTTTTTCGATCTTCCGCTGGAGTCTTGCCCCGCAGAATGGTAGAAATCATGGGCTCCATCACCCAGTTTTGTGTCTATGCGCGCGCTTTGTCTTTGCTCCTGTCGGCTGTTGTCCCTCCGTGCGATCCTTGCCCTCGCGTTCCTCGTGGCATCCGCGTCCTCTTCATGGTCTCAGGGGACCGTGTTGATCACCGAGTTCATGGCCAATAACGGGGGCTCATCGCTCGACGAAGACGCGGCGTCCTCGGATTGGATCGAGCTCTTCAACGCCGGCGCCACCACCGTCAACCTCCAAGGGTGGCGTCTCACCGACAACCCCTCTCTGCCCTCTCAATGGGTGTTTCCCGCCACCAACCTTCCCCCGAACCGGTACCTGATTGTCTGGGCCTCCACCAAGGACCGGAGGCTTCCCGGGAAACCACTGCATTCGAACTTCAACCTCAGCAAGGGCGGCGAGTACCTGGCGCTTTCGAGCCCGGACGGCGCGGTGGTTTCCGAGTTCGTTTTTGGTCCGCAGGAGCCCGATGTGTCCTTTGGCTTGGGCGCTGACGTCATTGGCACCAACGTGTTGTTCTCGGCGGGAGCTTCAGTGCGAGCGTTCGTTCCCACCGCCGATATCGGCACGAACTGGATCCGCCAGGCGTTCGACGACTCCTCGTGGACCCTGGGCGCGTCCGGCGTTGGGTTCGATTCCAGCGCCGATCCTGTTCAGTTCGACTCCCTCATCGGGCTGAACGTGGAGGCGTTGATGACCGGGGCCACTCCGAAGCGCACCTCCGTCTATGTTCGCGCCCCGTTCAACATCGCGGACCTCGGCGCCGTGGGCGGTTTGCAGCTCCTGTTGCGATACGACGACGGGTTCGTCGCCTACATCAATGGCCAGGAGATCGCGCGAAGAAACGCTCCGGCCACCGCTCGTTTCAACAGCTTCGCGACTGTCGCCCGCACCAACGCCGAGGCCATCAAGCCTGAGGCGTTCCTGGCGCCGCGGATCGAGCAGGTCCTTCAGACGGGAGCGAATGTGCTGGCGATTCATGCGATAAACCGATCCACCACCGATCCCGATCTTCTCATTCTTCCCGAGCTTCAATCGCTCCAGATTCGTTACCAGACCAACGTCCCGCGATACTTCTCCGTTCCGACCCCCGGGGGCGCGAACACTCCGGGCGCCCCGGCCATCGCGGCCTCGCCAAGGTTCTCCCTGCCCGGCGCCATTTACACCAACGCGATCCAGTTGGCGCTGAGCAGTCCCGAGCCCGGCGCGGTGATTCGATACACGCTGGATCGGCGCGAGCCCACCGAGACTTCCGCCATCTATTCCAACGCCATTCCGATCTCCACTTCCATGGTGGTGAAGGCGCGCGTCTTCCGGCCCGGGAACCTTCCCAGCCATATCGAGGCGCAGCACTACACCTTCCTCGACAACGACGCGCGTGAGTTCACGTCGAATCTTCCCATTATCGTGATCAGCACCCACGGTCAGGGCATTGTGGACGCCGATGAAATCCAATCCGGCGTCCGGGTGTTTCCGACGTTTCGAGGGCGCAGCTCGTTGAAGGCCGAGCCCGAGTTCAACGGCTTCTGCGGCGTCGCTCAGCGCGGATCCAGCTCGACGCAGTTCCCCAAGCCTTCGCTCAGCTTTGAGACGCGCGATTCCACGGGCGACGACTTCGCGGTCTCGCTCCTCGGGATGCCCGCCAATTCGGACTGGGTTCTCTACGCCCCCTATACCGACAAGACATTCATGCGCGACGCGCTGGCGTATGAGCTCAGCGCCGAGATGGGATGGTGGGCGCCGCGATACAGGTTCGTGGAGGTCTTCGTCGACAGCGGCGGCAAGTTGAGCATGGCCGGCGATTACTATGGCATCTATGTGCTGCTGGAGAAAATCAAGCGCGGCCCGCACCGCGTGGACATCGAGGGACTCGGTCCCCAGGACAACGCCCTGCCCGATGTCACGGGCGGTTATATCTTCAAGAAGGACCGCCTCGACAACGGCGACAGCGGATTCAACACCACGCACTACGGCAGCTTCGCGTTCGTCGATCCCAAGGAACAGCAGATCACCCCGGCTCAGAAGAACTACCTCGTCGGGTTCATGAACGCTTTCGAAAAGAGCCTCTACGGATCCGAGTTCAACAGGAAGGGGTCGACGAACCACTACGCAAACTACATTGATCCCGACGCGTTCATCGACAATCACTGGATGGTGGAGAGCTCGAAGCAGGTCGATGGTTACCGCTTGAGCACATTCCTCCACAAGGACCGCAACGGCCTCCTCAAGATGCTCCCCATCTGGGACTACAATCTGAGCTATGGGAACGCCAACTACTTGGAGGGTTGGATTTCCGAGGGTTGGTACTACGTTCAGTACCTCGACACGGACAGCTATCCCTGGTTTCAACGGCTGTTCGATGATTCCGACTTCAAGCAGCGCTACATTGATCGCTGGTACACGCTTCGGAAGGATGTGTTCAAGACCGGAAACCTGGTGAACATCGTCGATCGGTGGACGAAGCTGCTGGGCGAGGCGCAGGATCGGGACTTCAAGAAATGGCCGCGGCTCGGAACCTATGTCTGGCCCAACGCGGACGACGATTGGCCGAACACGACCCTGGTGGGACATGTCGGCTACATGACCAACTACATCGCCCGCCGGTTCACCTGGATCGATCGTCAGTGGGTTTCCCCGCCGTCCCTGAGCCAGCCCGCCGGGAAGATTCAGGCGGGAACTTCCCTGGAGATCTCGTCGACGCTGGGCGCAAATGTGACGCTTTACTACACCACGGACGGATCGGACCCTCGGGCGTCGGGCGGTCAGCCCTCGACTCGCGCCCGCGTCTACAAAACCCCGCTTCTCCTGAACGGAAACGCGCGGGTTGTCACGCGCGCTTTCCATCGCACCAACTCCTGGAGCGCGGTCAGCGCCGCGACCTACTTTACGGAGATTCCCCGGCTCATCGTGACTGAGCTGATGTATCACCCGGACGGGACCACCACGAACGCGGCGTGGAACTCGGGCGATTTCGAGTTCATTGAGCTGCGCAACGTCGGCGCTCTCGCTCTCGACCTGACGGGCGTTCGATTCGTCAATGGGATCTCTTTCGATTTCACGGGGGCCGCTGTGTCCAATCTGGACGTCGGCGCGCGCGTGGTCGTGGCGAAGAACCTCAACGCGTTCAAGTCGCGCTACGGGGCGCGGCCCAACGTGGTCGGCCCCTACCTCGGCTCTCTCGACAACCAGAACGGCGAGTCTCTCGACTTGGTCGGGCGCTATGGGGAGCCGATCCTCAGCTTCCGTTATAAGCCCGGCTGGTATCCCTTGACGGACGGCCCCGGGTTTTCACTGAACCTCGCGGATGAATCCAAGGCGCCTTCTGATCCGAACGCGGCCGCCGCGTGGACGCAAAGCGGCGTCGCAGGCGGAACGCCAGGGCAGCCCGCCGCGGCCGCTCCGGCGATCGCTCCCCTGGTGATCACCGAGATCGTCACCGCCGAGACAGGCAAGCCCGACTCCGTCGAGATTCACAACCCGGGCGCCGCCCCGGTGAACCTCTCGGGTTGGTTCCTGAGCGACAGCTTTCAGGATCCCAAGAAATACGTGTTCCCCCAGGGCTCCCAGATTGCGGGCGGCGGATATCTTGTCGTGAAGGAGACCGCCTTCCATGCGGATCCCGATCTGGGATTCGGGCTCAATGCGCTGGGGGACCAGATCTATCTGTTCTCGGGCGACGGAAAGGAGCTGACCGGATATGTGGACGGCTTCGCGTTTGGAGGCGCGGAGAGCGGAGTGAGCTTTGGCCGGTATGTCGTTCCTTCCACCCAAAAGGTCGATCACCCGGTGATGGCGGCGGTGACACTGGGCCAGCCCAACAGCGTTCCCAAGATCGGCCCCGTGGTCATCTCGGAGATCCATTTCCACCCGCCGGATGTGTTCGTCAACGGCGCGTACTGGGACAACCAGGAGCACGAGTTTGTCGAGGTGCGAAACATCACGGGGAGCGCCGTGGACTTTTTCGACGCCGCGAATCCCGCAAACACCTGGCATCTTCGCGGCGCGGTGCGCTTTGATTTTCCGAGGAAGTTCACGCTGCCCGCGGGCGGGAGGGCTCTGATCGTGAGCTTCGATCCCGTCCTCGAGCCGGCCCAGCTCCAGGGATTCCTGTCGGCGCATCATCTCTCCGCTTCCGGCGGGCCCTTGATCCTGGGTCCCTACAGCGGCAAGCTCGACAACTCTTCCGACAGCCTCCGAATGAACCGCCCCGGCGCGCCCGTCCCCAGCGATGTTCCAGGACAATTTGACGTGCCCAACATTCTGGTCGATCAGGTGGACTACGACACCGGATACGGTGGCATCGCCGCCGCCGATGGCGCAGGCGCTTCCCTGCAGCGGCGCGACATCCATGGATATGGCAATGATCCCGCGAACTGGTACGCGGCGGCTCCGACCCCCGGCTCGGATGGCTTGGCGGGTCAGGCGCCGGCGATTCTTCAGGGCCCCTCGCCTTTTTCCGTCATCGCGGGCCAGAGCGTGAAACTGAGCGTGAAGGCCACGGGGCCCGGGGAGCTGAGCTACCAATGGATCTTCGACGGGGTCGCGAAAGTCGGGGCGACTCAACCCGAGCTTGTCCTCAATCCGGTCGAGGAGCGTCATGGCGGACGATATCAAGTGGCGGTCTACAACGCGTACGGCAGCGCGGTGAGCGTTGAAGTTCTGGGCGTCGTCCATCTGCCTCCCGGCGTTCTGACGCCTCCGTCGCAGGTGGTCGTTCGGCCCGGCGACGCCGCGGATCTCTCGGTGACAGCGAGCGGCGACGGCGTGTTGGCCTATCAGTGGATGAAGGATGGATCGCCCATCCCTGGCGCCCGGGGAACGACTCTGAGCCTGTCGGGGCTACAGCCCAAGGCCGATGGCAATGCCACGAACGGTCTTTACACGGTGGCGATCACCAGCGAGTTCGGCTCCATGACCTCGGCCCCCGCGCCGGTGCTCGTGTTCGGCAAGCCTTCCTTCATCGCGCACCCTTTCTCCGTCGTCGCGGTCGCCGGAGACACCGTCACGCTCCACGCGCGCGTCGCGGGATCCTGGCCGATGAATTATCGCTGGCGTCGCAACGGCGTCACCGTTCAGAACGGCAACGTGAGCGCAAGCGACGGTTTCCTGACTCTCTCAAACGTCCCCTCTCTGGCGGCGGGCACTTACACCGTTCAGGTCACGAACCTCCTGAAGGACACGATCACGAGCAGCAACGCGACCGTTGTTGTTTTGCTGGACGCGGATGGGGACGGGATCGCGGACGCGTGGGAATCCGCGAACGGGCTCAACGCGTCGAACCGCGCCGACGGCGCTTTGGACGCCGACGGCGATGGCGTCAGCAATCACGACGAGTACATCGCGGGATCCGATCCTCGGGACCCCAAGAGCTTTCTGAAGCTCACCCTGGAGATCAGCCCGGCGGGGCCGCGGTTGTCGTTTGGCGCGGCCGCCGATCGAACCTACAGCATTCAGATGATGGAGATGGCCGGTGGCGGCTTGTGGCAGACCCTGACGAGCTACGGCACATCCACTGTTTCCCGAGTCGTCACCTACCAGGATCTGCTGCCTCAATCCTCCAGTCGGCTGTACCGCGTGGTTGCTCCGCGGGCCGTTCCGGACCGCGCATGGGCGCCGATCATTCTCCAGGGGCCGAAATCAGCGAAGGTCGTCGTGGGCCGTCCGGTTGCCTTCGAAGCGCAGGCATCGGGCTCTGGCGCGGTGAGGTATCAATGGAACTTCAACGGAAAACCGATCCTTGGCCGCAACGCATCCGCGCTGGCCATTGCCGCGGCGGCCCTTTCGGACGCCGGCGATTACTCCGTGACCGTGTTTGACGACAGCAGTTCGACAACCACGGTCCCAGCCCGTCTCGTCGTGCTGGAGCAGCCGGTGCTGTTGGAGTCCCCCGCCAGCCAGGTCGTTTCCGCGGGATCCAGCCTGCGGCTTGTCGTGAGAGCCACGGGCAATGATCCTTTAAGCTACCGTTGGTTTTTCGACGGGGTTCGCATCGATGGCGCCACCGGGCCCGCATTGGACATAGCGAAGGCCGCCTCAAAGAATTCCGGCCGGTACGTGGTGGTGGTTTCGCATCTCACCTCCAGCGGAGTGGTGTCTGTCTCGAGCGAGCCCGCCGAGGTCGTGGTGCAGTAGGCGACCGGTTGGGGGGATGGACTGGATGAGGCGATGGCGGCCGCGCGTGAATCGACGCCTCGATTTCGCGTCACGGACCATTTTTGAATGGTCTCCAGGGATGTGTTGTCCATTATCCGCCTGGCTCGGCCCTCCCGGGACAGGCTCAAGCCTGTCCGGCTGCCGTCGATTATAACTGAGCGAATGAATAGTAACGTCGCGTTACCACGGAATGTCATCATCTACGGGCTGTGTATCCCCCTGGCGATGCTGATGGGCTACCTCCTGACGACGCCCCTGGACTTTGTGTCCATGATCGGGCTCGCGTCTGTCCTGGGGCTTCTGCTGGTTCCGGTCCTGTTGAAGTGGCATCACGCTCTTCTCATCGTGAGCTGGAACGCGGTGATGGTTGTCTTCTTTCTGCCGGGGAGGCCGCAATTCTGGATGGCGCTGACCGCGACCAGCATCGTGTTCTCGATCCTCGACAGGATCATGAACAAACAGAAGCGCCTGCAGACCGTCCCGTGGCTTACCGCGCCGGTCGTCGCCTTGATCCTGGTGATTCTGGTGACAGCGAAGCTGCGCGGAGGCATTGGTTTGAGCTCGATCGGATCGGGCACTTTCGGCGGGAAGAAATACATGGAAGCCCTCCTCGCCCTCGGTGGCTACTTCGCGCTGTCATGGCAGAAGGTTCCGCCGCACCGGGCGGTTCTTTACGTGTGCCTCTTCTTCCTCTCCGGTCTTACGAACGCCGTCAGCAATCTCGCCTACTCGCTTCAATGGTACTGGCTGTTCTGGCTGTTCCCCGTGGACGCCGCGGTGTTGCAGATCCAAGCCGATTACAACGTCACGGATCGGGCGTTCAGTCGCCTGAGCGGCGTGGCTTTCGCCTGCATGGCGCCATTCTGCTTTCTTGTTGTGCGGCATGGCATCAAGGGGCTCTTCGACTTCAGCGAGGGCCTGCACCTCTTTCCATTCCGACGCGGCAGCACTTTCCATGTGACACAGCCGTTCCGCCTGATCTTCTTCGTCGGGGCGATTGTCTTGAGCATGTTCGGCGGGTTTCGGTCGATGCCCATCATCTTCGGCCTCATGTTCGTCCTCCAGTTCTTCATCGAGCGTTTGCACAAAACGCGCCTCGCGCTGATCCTTGTGATGTTTGGCGTGCTGCTGATCACGATGGCCGCTCCGTTCACCGATCGACTGCCTCTCGTCGTGCAGCGAGCCGTCGCTTATCTGCCCGTGAAGCTCAACCCCTCGGTTCGCTACGACGCCTGGGCATCGACCGATTGGCGGCTCCGCATGTGGCAAGTGGTTTATGACGAGCTCCCGAAATACCTGTGGCTCGGGAAGGGATACGGCGGCAACGCCACGGACCTCTACCTCGTCCGGGAGTCCAAGCGCCGGGGCTTCATCAGTGATTTTGAGGGCTCGTACATCGCCGGCGATTACCATAGCGGACCGCTCTCGGTGTTGGTGCCCCTGGGAGTGGGAGGAGCGTTGGCGTTCTTGTGGTTCCTCTGCGCGGGAGCTTATGCCCTCTACCGGAACTTCCGCCACGGGTCGCCGGACCTGAGGCGGATCAATACGTTCCTCCTCACCTACTTTCTCGCGCAGACCCTTTTCTACCTGCTGATCTACGGGGCCTTCACGAACGGCCTCGTCATCTTCACAGGCATCCTCGGACTGAGCGTGAGCCTCAATGGCGGCGTGGCGCGCGCGCCGAGACCCGAGCCGCTGACGGAGCCCGCTCCGCAACGACCGCGGTTGTCCGACTCGCCCGCGCTCGCCTCTCCGGTCGGATGATCCGCGTCCCGCCGCCGGGTCAGCGCGAAGGCGCTCTCCATGACTCGTCGAAGAATCCTTCCGAGGCAACCTCTCCCGCAAACCGGCTGGTGGCGGGCTTCGAGACATCCAGGATCGCGTAGTCGGGGAGCTTTGCCACTTGGCGGGCGTTGTTGAGATAGTCGTATTCCCGGAAGGTGAAGCCGCTGTTGAGCACCACGTAGCGCGCGGGGTTCAGCGGGTTCGGGAAGATGAGGGCGGGCATATGACGCGTTGCGTCCCACTCCGATCCGCCGAGCCGGAGCTTGCTCTTGTCCCACTGGATCGGCAGCGACGGCAGAATGCGCTCCAGGATCTTGTTGCTGCCCGGATCGCCCCAAAGAACGAGGTTGTGAGCCGCGATGTCCTTGTCGCTGACGTCGCGGTCCTCCTTCACCCTCGCGTCGCCGCGGAAATGCCGCCGCCAATGTTCCACCGCGTGCTGGAATTCGCCCTGCGCCCAGTCGCGGGTCGTTCCGTGCCAGCCCTCGCCGCTGGGCTTCACCATCAGGAAGCTCTCCATGAAGGCGTCGTCAATCGGACCCTGCAAGTTGTGACGCTTGCGCAGCCCTTCGGTGGCGGGCGTGTTGGGGGCGCGAACCTTCCATTCGCCGCCGCGCTTCTCGAATCGCGCCAGCCAGCTTCGATCGGATGCCGGCTTCGCCGCCATCAGAGCCTGTCCGTCGATCGAGACCTTGGGGCTTTTCAACGGATCGAGCGCGCAAAACCCCGCGGGCATCTCGAGGGTGAGCTCCGCGACGTTCCTGGTCGTCACCTCCACCCCTGCGTCGCCCTGCAGAGAGGCGTCGACGCGTGTTTCCTGCCAGTGATGTTCCAGCGCGTCCACGGTGACCCACGCCATCTGGTTGTATTTGAGCGTCCAGGTGGCGAAGCGCACATGACGCGGCGCGATCTCGCGTCCCCGGGCCACGATCGAGTCGATGCGACGGTTGATCTCCGCCTTGGCGTCCGGGGTGTAGTGGTGCCCGGCCTTCGCGCCGATCACGTGCGTGAGCTCCAGGCCCTCCCGCGACGCGGCCTGGACCATTATGTCAGCAGCCTGCTTCTGCGAGTCGTTCTCGCCGCTGTAGACCACGGTGGGACAGTGGGTGAGATTCACGACATAGTCGGGGCAGTCGTACCAGTGCCACAGCGTTTGCTCGGCCGCGCTGGGTTGGAGGGACTCCTTCTGGAAGATCTTGAGGAAATCGGCGGTTTCGGAGAATCCCGCGCCCGGGGCGGAGGCCGCCCATCGGCTCGCATGGTGAACCGTCATATGCCAGCACGCGGCGCCACCCAGGGAGAAGCCGCGAACCACGAGGCGATTGGCGTCGATGGGATAGTTGCGCTGGGCGTGCTCCAGCGCTTCGAAGGCGTCCACCTCGCCCGCCAGCTTCTGGCCGTTGCAGTAGCGGCTGTAGGGATGGAGAACGAAGGCGTCCTTGGGCGTGAACTCGCCGGCGGAGCGCTGGAGATCGCGGATGAAGCTGAGTTCGGTCAGTGTCTCCCCGCGTCCGTGAAACCAGAAATCAAGCCGATGCTGCGTCGCGGCGCCGGATTGAAACGACGCGGGCACGACAAGACCGTAGGGCTGGACGCTTCCATCCAGACGGGACGCGTATCCGCGGACAATCAGCCCGGTCGCAGTGGTCCATGGCGAGCGTCCCTCGCGCAAATGACGCGCGCGCTCGAGGCCCTGTCGCAGCAGATCCTTGGCGAAAGCGACCTCGTTGGTGGGGTTGTAGAATTCGTCATTCTGCAGCGCCCAGGCCACCGCTTTGTGGAAAACCTGAACGTCGGGGAGCAACGCCATCAGGGGCGGACGGTTGGCGAGCTCACGGCCGAGGGAGGAGATCTCCTGGCCCAACTCCGCGACGCCGCGCTCCAGCTCGGTCCGATCTGCCTCGGCGATGGGCTTTCCCGGCGGCGGCTGTCGTCGGACGTTTTCGGCTTTGTTGTCCGCGACGCCGTCGGCGCAAGCCTGCCGCAGGGAGCAGGCGCCGACGAGCAGGGCGGCGAGGATCCAACGGTTCGCGGGGAACTTTGAGGTTGAGGCGGCGGGACGATCAGAGCGGCATTGAGACGCGTTCATGTGTGATGGCTTTCAGCCGCCACACTGCCCGGAGGCGCTTCGGTTTGTCAGCATAGAACTCCCGAAAACGCCTTTCTTCCGTGCAACACGACCGGAACACAGGCTAAGCTCCGGGCATGCTGCGCTTCGGTTCCCTCGAGCTGAAATCGAACCTATTCCTCTCGCCGTTGGCCGGTTACACGAACCTGCCGTTTCGGCTGACCTTGCGCGAGCTGGGCGGATTGGATCTGGCCACCACCGACCTGGTGAACGCCCGCTCCCTGATCGAGAGGAATCCCAAGGCTCTCAAGCTGATCGAGACCTCCCCCGCCGATCGCCCGCTGGCGGTGCAGCTGTTCGGCTCGGCGCCTGAGGAAATGCGCGACGCGGCGGTGTATCTGGAGTCGCTAGGCATCGCGTCTGTGGACATCAACATGGGCTGTCCTGTGAAGAAGGTGTGTCGCGTGGGAGGAGGTTCCGCCATGATGACCGAGCTCGACAAGACCGTGAGCCTGGTCCGCGGGATGGTGGAGGCCGTCAAGATTCCCGTCACCGCCAAGATGCGCTTGGGTTGGGATGACGACAACATCACCGCGCCGCAGCTTGCCCGCGCTCTCGAGGACGCTGGCGTCGCCGGGGTGTTCGTCCATGGTCGAACGCGGGAGCAGGGCTTCAGCGGAACAGTGAGCCTGGACGGCATTCGCAAGGTCGTGGAGGCGGTGCGCTCCATTCCGGTTATCGGCAACGGCGACGTCACCACGCCGGAGGCCGCGGCCACGATGATTCGCGAGACCGGATGCGCGGGCGTCAGCATCGGCCGCGGCGCGTTTTACAATCCATGGATCTTCCTTCATTCCCGCCAGCGCCTCGACACGGGCGAGTCGCCCCCGGATCCGGGGTTCGACGAGCGGGTGCGCGTGATGACGCGGCATCTGGAGCTGATGACGCAGGTGTTCGGGGAGGCGCATGGATGCCGGATGTTCCGGAAGGTCGCGCCCTGGTACTCCAAGCGGTTTGGCCCGGTGAGCGAGTTCAACAAGCGCGTGGTTCAGCTCGCCTCGCGAGCCGAGTACGACTCTATCCTGGAGAACTACATTCAGTGGCGCCGGCAATTCCTGGATGAGCGCGGCGAGCTCAAGCCCCAATATCGTCCATCGGCCTTGGTCTCGTCGTTCATGAGAGACCGGGAGCCCGAGTCCGCGCGGCGTTCGGTCATCCCCGTCCCCAAAGGCCCCGTCGAGGTGTGGTGAGGAGCCATCGTTCCCCCTCCTGCCTGAGCCTGTCCACGCATCGTTTCTGAAACCAGGGAAGAGAGGGAGGCAACGCGGCAAAGGGCTCGCGTTTGCGCTCTGGAAGAGGTTGGATATGCCTCATGACGACGCGTTACTCAAACGCAGCGCGCGTGTGGATAATGGGTTCATTGCTCCTCTGGGAGGCCTGTCTTGTGGGCGTCGGGCAAACCCGCGTGGAGGATATCTTCGGCCGCTCGCTGAACCAGCGAGGCATTGTCCTCGTGGATTGGGACGGCTACATGGCCAACCCGCTCATCAAGTTCTTTCTGCTCCCGCCCGCAAACGCTGTCTTTCCCGCGTCGGCGACGCTGACAGCGTCCGGCGCGCGCCTCTACTTTGAGGGAGCTGGAACCGTAAGCCCGGCCGGGCCGCAGTCGGCGGTTCTGTTTCCGAACGCCGCCGCGCGGGCGGCCGTTCGTCTTTCCGTTTTTCCCGACCGCGACGGCCTCGACGAGGATTACACCCTCACGATTGTTTTCACGGGCGGAAACGGCGTTCGGCAAACCAACACATTGCCCATACATGTCGTGGATCAGGATCTTCAACGCGCGAACGATTTTGATGTCATCGTCAATTTCGACCGGGACGTCACCGGCTTCTTCACCAACTCCACGCGCCGGGCCCTCGTCCGCCAGGCCGCGGAGGATTGGTCGTGCCACTTCGCCAACATGACCCTGGACCCTGTCGGCGTCGGAGCGGAGAGCACCTACATTTGGTTCAACAATTTTGACGGCGGCTATTTCTTCAGCAACACCAATGCCTACAGAGGCTATCTGCTCTACGCCTACGGCACGACGAACGCCGCCCACCGTTCCGGAGGGGAGGCGAATTTCAGCGGCCCTGTTCAGCGCGCGAACAACGCGGCGTTAAAGATCAAGCGGTCGGGCGGATTCGAGGCGGAAGTCATCGGGAACTACAACACGCGAGGGTGGCTGCTCCTCACGAACGACGACGACTGGCTCGTCACCGGCAATCTGGGGAATGAGACCAACGACTTTTACTCCATCGCTCATCACGAGATCGGCCATGCCCTGATGTTCAATCCGGGGCATCCGGGCTTCAGCGCCGCCAAGGCGGCCGGCGGATTTCGCGGCGCCGCGGTGACGAATTATTACGGCGGCCCTGTGCCTATCGACGTCTTTGATCATCTCGATGGGGCGATCGATCCGGAAAGCGGCCAGGGCGTGTTTGGCTACGAATACCACGGCGGCATTCCGCGCAAGAGATGGCTCATCACCAAGCTCGATCTGCTCTGCGCCCAGGAGGTGGGCTACGCGCTTCGCGACTCGTCCGCCCTGAGGCCTCTTTCCCTCGACGCGCGGACGCCCCCGACCGCGACCGCGACCTTGCCATTCATCCATCATTTCAGCGCCCAGGGCGGGATCCCATTCTACGATTGGGCCGTTGTTTCAGGCGCGCTGCCCGCCGGCTTGGCCTTGGATCCGTTCACAGGCGTCCTGAGCGGGACGCCCGTAACCAATGGGGTATTCAGCGTTGGCGTTCGCTTGCGAGACTATCACGAGAACTCCGGCGGCGTGACGAATGTGTTCATGATCAGCGTGGCCCCTCCTCCGCCGATCTTCCTCGAAGTGACCCTGAGCGGGGAGGGGGCGGACCTGCGCGCCGACTTGACGCTTCACGGCGCCTTGGGACAGCAACAGGTTATCCAGGTCTCGAGCGATCTGGAGCAATGGACGTCGATTGCGACGAACTTTCTCGGCGCAGCGGTGTTTCGCGTCACGGAAGGCGCGGCGACACAACGCTTCCAGCGCTTTTATCGCGCCGTGGTCGCGCCGTAGGGGCCCGTGCCCGCGCTCGGCTGGATCGAGGCTTGTAATACCGCCTCCTTCGCGCTGGAATCCGACCGTAATCGCCTCAATCCGCCTATGAATCTTGCCATCGCCTTCGCCCGCGCCGCTCAGGCTCAATCCGCCGCTCCCGCCCTGTTCTGGGGCGAGAGCGTTTTCACCTATGGCCACCTTTCAGATCGCGGCTCGGCCATGGCTCAGGAACTGGTCCAACGGCTCGGAGTGAGGGACGGGGATCGGGTGGCGATATGGCTGAAGAATTGCCCTGAGTTCGCTTTCAGCGCCATCGGAGTGCTCTGGTCCGGCGCGGTGCTGGTGCCGATCAACAATTTCCTGAAGGCCGACGAGGTTTCTCATATCCTTCGCGACGCGGGCATCGAGGTCCTGATCACGGATGAATCAACTCGCGAGTCCTGGGCGCGCATCCAGACCCACTGTCCGGACGTGAAGGTGTGGACCGTGGAGTCGCTCGCGGCGCTGCCGTCATCGGCTGTTCCGCCCGCTTCGCGGCGAAGGCGGGAGGATCTCGCCGTGATCATCTACACCTCGGGAACGACGGGCAAATCGAAGGGCGCGATGCTGACGCATGGCAATCTGCTCTCCAACATCGAGAGCTGTCGTCAGGTGCTCATGGCGGTCGACAGCGATCGCTTCATCGTTCTTCTGCCGCTCTTCCACAGCTTCATGCTGACGGTGGGATTCCTTCTGCCGCTGCTCGTGGGGGGATCGATTGTGCTGGTGCGATCCCTGCACCCCGCGAAGAACATTTTCCAGGAGATCATGCTGCGCGGGGGAACGATTCTTCCCGCCATTCCCCAATTCTTCCGCACGCTCGCGAGCGCCGGGGTTCCGCCGGGATTTCCTGTGCGGCTTTGCGTGAGCGGGGCGGCGCCGTTGCCCGGGGAGATTCTCAGGGAGTTCGCGGCCAAGGTGCCCGGCGTGCCTTTGCTCGAGGGATACGGACTCAGCGAAGCCAGCCCGGTGGTGACTTTGAACCCTGTCCGCGGACCGCGGAAGCCTGGATCGATCGGCGTGCCGATCCCGGATGTGGAGGTCAACGTGCAGGATGACCACGGAAACGCGCTCGACCCCGGGGTGACCGGCGAGATTTGCGTGCGCGGACCCAATGTCATGCGCGGCTACTGGAACCAGCCGGAGGAAACCGCGCGGACTCTCGTGAAAGGCTGGCTGCGCACCGGCGACGTGGGGCATCGGGATGTCGAC
>JACQFQ010000019.1 GCA_016199985.1 Verrucomicrobiota bacterium
CCACGCCGGTCAGCACAGGAGGGAGATTCACCTCCTGGACCGTGACCTGAATAGTCTCGAAGGCGCTGGCAGGGGGCGATCCGTTGTCGGTGACGCGCACGGTGAGAAAGATCGTTGCGGGGCCCTGGGCTTCCGTCGGCGACCAGGTGAACACGCCACCCGCTGTGATCGCCGCGCCCGCCGGAGCGCCCGGGTCCAAACTGTAGGCGAGCGTTTGCTGCGGCACGTCGCTGTCCGTGGCTGTCGCCGTCAAGGTGAGGGTCAGCCCCTCGTTCACATTCGTGTTCGCAATCGCGGCCAGCACAGGCGCCAGGTTCACTTCGTTCACAATGACCGTGAACGTTTCCGCGCTGCTCAGCGGAGGAGATCCGTTGTCGGTCAACCGAATGGTCAGCGAGTATGTGCCCGGACCTTGGAGTTCAGTCGGAATCCATTGGAACGCCCCTGTCGCTGGATCGATGCTCGCGCCCGCAGGCGCGCCCGGGTCGAGGGAGAAGCTCAGGCCGTTGGCGGGAATGTCGGGATCCGAGGCGCCGGCGATGAAGCCGAGGCTGGCGCCATCGGCGACGACGTGATCGCCCACGCCGGTCAGCACAGGAGGGAGATTCACCTCCTGGACCGTGACCTGAATAGTCTCGAAGGCGCTGGCAGGGGGCGATCCGTTGTCGGTGACGCGCACGGTGAGAAAGATCGTTGCGGGGCCCTGGGCTTCCGTCGGCGATCGAGGCATTGGGGGGCGCTCCAGGATCCAGGCTGTAGGCGAGCGTTTGTCCCACGTCGGGATCCGATCCCACGGCGGTGAAGCTGAGCGTCGTCAACTCCGGAAGCGTCCGCGACCCGATGGACGCCAGCGACGGCGGCGTGTTTCCGGAAAGCGCCAGGATGTTCGCGGCGCGGGGCGTCGGGTTTGTCATGGCAAAGAACGGCGCGGCGTTTCCATCCGGCCATCGTCCCTGGCTCACGTCATTCGTCTGGGCGCCAAACACCACCGAGTCGATGTTTGTTCCGTTGGGCGCATAGAGCCCGATGAACTCGCCCGCCTTGCTCAGGTTGAAGTTCACATGCAAGTCCGGGACGTTCGTCGCGTTCTGCCCCGTGTCCTTGTCGGCCCACACGAGCAGGTAGCCCCCGGCGGGGATGACGTAGCCCGCGGGGATCACGAACTGGGCCGGGGTGTTCGAGCTGTTGCTCAGCGTGTATCCGGCGAGATCCACGGCCCCGCCGCCGGCGTTGTACAGCTCGAACCAGTCGTCGTACTTGAGATCGCTCGGATCCTGCAGCGTCCGCGTGTTGCTCGCCATCCACTCATTGATGAAGAGCGGCCCATTCGGATACGCGTTGTTGTTCGAGCCTCCCGGCGTGGCGTAGAAGAACTTGATCCGATGCGTCGGCGTGCCGTCGGGAAACGCTCCGTACGATCGATCGGTGTTCACCTGATTGTATCGGAGGTAGTCGACAACATTGGTCTCCCCCGCGGCGACCTGTGAAAGGGCAAGGACGCCCGATAGCGCGGGGACGGTCAGGTTCGCGTGCCATTCGCCCGCGGTGGTCTCGCCCGGGTTGCCGTCCAGGTAGACGACCTGGAACTGTCCCGCGCCGATCGAGGCGGACGGCAAGGCCCACTGCGTGAGGTTGCTGAAGTTGTTCGCGAGGTAGCAGCCCGCGAGGCTGATCGCGCTGGTTCCCGAGTTGAACAGCTCGACCCAGGGATGGTGGTGGCCCAGGTGGTCCGCGATGCCCGTGACGTTGCCGGGTTGGATTTCGTTGAGCCAGAGGAGGGGGAATGTCGGCAAGGCTCTCAAGGGAGAATTCGCGGCGCCCGGCGTCACGGCGGCCATGGCGCTGGGCGGCGGCGGAGGCAGAAGGTCCAGGTTTGAGTCCACCCAGCGTCCCGAGGCCCGAATCGTCAACACTCCTCCGGCGGGATTCTCCAGATACCAGAAGCTCAGCGTGTAGTCGCTTGCGGCCAGGTTCGGCGTCACCGTTTGATAGATGGAGCTATCCCTCGTGCTTCCGCCAGCGGACGCGATGAGGTGAAGGGAGGCGGCGCCGGAATGCTTGGCGGCGGTGGAGATCACGGACGCGGAGTTGTTCCCAACGTTGCCGATGGTCCAAGGCCCGGAGAGGGGGGACTCAAAACCTCCGTTCGCGAACAGGTTCGGGCCCGACTCCGCGACGCTCCCGGCCACGAGGGTGACGTCATCGATGTACACATCGCCGGCGGCGTGGAGATAGATGTAGAAAATGGAGCTGGACGCGGTTCCGGTCGCGCTGAAGAACCGCCACTGAGGCGCCGGCGTCGGGGGCGGACCGTTGCTCACCGCGGTCCAGTTCATCACGCGTCGGTTGTCCTGGGCTGGATCGATGAGCTGCAACGAAGAGCCGAACCCATTCGCCAGGGCGGGCCATGGCGGCAGGGCGTCGTAGGTCACCTCGTCAATCACGATGTCCGCGGCGCCGCCAACGCCCGGCCTCGTCAACCGGAGGGTCTCGCCCGAGTTGTCGAGCTTGCCGTTCATCAAGCCCGCGATCGGAATCGCCGCCCCATAGGCTTGCGCGAAGGCGACGGCGTCGTTGGCGACAACGAGAAAGCCGCCGGGGGTGATGATGCTGCCGCCGGGAAAAGAGAAGTCGGCGCCATCGAGCCGATAGCCGCTCAGGTCGAACGCGTTGATCGGGGAGGAATTGAAAAGCTCGACGAAGGAGGATCCGGGAACGAGGGGGTTGTAGTGGATTTCATTGATCAGCACGCTGCCCAGCACCGGGTCGGAGGGTCCGGTGTAGTTCACCGTCACCGTCGACGCCAGGCCGGGAATCACGCGGCCCTTCAGGTCAAGAGCGCCGATCACCAGCGCGTTGGGGCCGGAGGTGAGAGCGATCTTCACGCTCCATGCGACATTATTGAGCCACGCAGGCTGCGCCACGACCCCGTTGATCGTGAGAACGGCGGCCTCCACAGGCGCGGTTCCCGTGACCGTAATGTAGTTCGTATTGGTGCTGAAGCTTGAGGCCCCGCTCACAGCGAGAGCCGCGTTCGCGTTGATGGAGGAGAGCTGGGACAGGATGCTGACGCGCGCGCTCTCGATCCAGCTCTTGATCGCCGAGGGCGACGCGACGTTCACCCCGCTCGCGAGGAACGCGGCGTACTTCGCGTCGAGAACGGGGCCGACCCGCGCCGCGTCAAAAGGGCCCGTCGCGATTTCCTTGTAGGCCCGCCACATGGCCCGGGTGAATTGCGGCGTGTTGTAGATGTGATCCATCCCGACATCCCCGCCCGTATAGCTGAAAAGGTTGGCCCCCGGCCCCCAAGAGCCGCTGTTTCCCAGAACGATGTTATGATCCCAGATCAGGAGGCTCCAGCGGCCCGACTTGGGCTTGTATCCGTACATGTTCTGCGCGTTCTGGGAGCCAAAATGATCCCAGTCGCCGACCGAATGAACGCTGGCGAAAGACCGCATCCATTCTTCGATGTCGGCCTGGGCCAGCAGATTCTGGATCATCGCCGGGGAGTTCGCCGGGAGGTTCGCGGCGTCCACGAGGTTAAACACGTTCGTGTATCGGTTCGCCGAGTCCTCGATTTTGCGAATCTGGTAGTTCCACCGGTATCGACTCAGCTTCTTGGCGCCGCCTGTCGTTGTGAACTCGTTGAGAGTGCACCACGAGTAGTTGTTGTTCCCGCCGCCGTTCACGTCGAACTCAAACCAGGGCTGCAGCTTGAACAAATCTCCGTTGGAATCGTTGGGGAAGCGCTCGGCCACAACATCCCCGTTGGGCACCTGGGTGTCCTCCATCATTCCCACGCCAGCGCCGTTTGCCCGGCGGTTTCCATTCACGAACAGGTGAACGTACCGCCGATAATTCCAGGGGATCCCGAGCTGACGAGCGACCCAGTACGCGGTTTGCTCCCGCTGGATGGTGTCATCGTCGTAGGGGCCGTTGCCAGGGGCGTGGATTTTGTTGAACGACGTCGCGCCGAGGAAGCGGTCGTCGTCCGGCATCGAAAGATTGTAATGGCAGGGATTCCCCACCGGGCTGTCGAAGATCTGATGGTACGGGCTGCCCGCGTAGTGGCCGCTCATGTTGTAGATGACGCGACCGCCTGACACAAAGGTCCCGTCGATGAGCTCATTGCTCAGGTCCGGCAATCCCGCCCATCGCGCGACATTGACCTGGCTCATCCAAAGGTGATAGGCGCCGAACCCCCCGGGCGGATCCGTCTCGCCGAATTGAATCAGCGCCTCGCGAGCCGGGGTGTTGTCCGCATAGGACACCGGAAACACGGTGGAAGCCCCGAGGGAATCCTGCGCGACAATCGTGAACGCGATCCGCGCGCCCGCCGCCTGGCCCGGGATCGTGGCGGTGAAAACCCCGTCCCTCGCGATGGCGTCGCCGCCCGTGCCATCATCCCGCATCGGCGCCGACACGACAGTGGACGCCGGATCGACGCGATAGTTCACGACGGCGGATTGAACGCCTTGAGGATCGTGCAGGCGAGCCGTCACGAGGACCGGCTGCCCTCCGGCGGGAAGCGCGGGAGAGTGCGTCGGCTCGGCGATGGCCGGGCCCGCGTTGGCGACGCGACGGCTGTTGGGCAGGCCGGGGGTTCCGAGGTTCGTGGGCAAGGTCAGGCGCGCCGTCGCCTCAATGTAGTTGCCGTGAACGCGCAGCAGAGGTTCGGGCCAGCCCGCAAGCCAGCGCGCTTGAAATCGGAGCGTGGCTGTTTGCCCCGCGGCTAGCGTTGTGTTCGTGATGCCGCCGACCACCGAATTGGCCCCGGTCCACATCTGGTCGCTGGCCCGGATATGCAGGCAGGCCCCGCCCCCCACGCCAGCCGAGGCGTCGAGGCTGGATCGGATGTGGTCGCCCTGCGGGGTCCAGCCGGACAGGCCGGAGGCGAATCCGGGATTCGAAACATAGTTGGGCCCCGCGGTTCCAGGCCGCAGTTCCACGTTGTCGATGAGACACTCTCCCACGGCGAGCAGGCCGACCTGGATGAAGTCAATGGCGCCGGCGCCATTGTCGAGCACGCCCGTCGCTTCCACGGTGGTCCACGGCGCCTTCGCGGATTCATCGCTGTCGGCCCAATTGTCCGGCATCCGATGATTCGACGCGGGATCCTTGAGCTCAAGACTGCTGCCCCCGCCCCCTGACCAGCGGCCCCATCGCCCCCCGCTCCCGTAGGCGACTTCGTCAACCACGACATGAATGTGGTTGGTGGACCAAACGCCGAGCGCGTTGGTCTTGATGACCAGATCGGGCCGGGCGAGCGCGAGCCGATCGCCGGAATGTCCCAGGCTCCCGGAGTAGTTCCCCGCCGTGTTGTTGCTGCTCAGGTTCCCGTAGCGCGCGAGCAGGTTCGTGATGTTTTGAGCCACGACGAGGTACCCGCCGGAGTTGATGATCGTGTTGGAGGCAAACGTGTAGTTGATGCCGGCCGAGAACTTCCATCCCCCAAGGTTCACGGATTGCGCCCCACGATTGTAAAGCTCCACGAAACAATCGTCCGAGCTGCCCGAAATCGGGGAATGCATGATCTCATTGATCACGATGTCATCGACGAGCGCGGGCCCGTTGCTCGATCCCAGGCTCCGGGACGCGAGCGGATACCACTCCGCGGCGCCGTCGGGGACGCGTCCCAGCGAAACGCCCTGCGCCTGGCCCGCGTACTCCACAGCGTCGAGAACGCGCGAGTTTGTTGGGTCCTTTAAGAAGAGAAGGCCCCCGCTCGAGCTCAATGAGAAGCCCAGCTGTGTTTCGTCCCATGCCGCAAAGCCTCGAGCCGGGAGCACCGTTCCGGGAGGCACGATAAATCGATTGGTGCTCGGATCGTCCGTCAGCACGCAGCCGGAGAGGTCCACCGACTGGTTGCTGTGGTTGTACAGCTCCAAGGCGTCGACCAGCGGCGTGTTCGCGTCGGTATGGGCGAGGAACTCATTGATCACCACGTTGCGCAAAGCGCCCGGTCGATACGCCTCGCCCGCGCCGGGCGAGCCTCCGATGACGTCGCTTCGCGCCCAAGCCTGTGGGTATCCCTCTCCATAAGTCGGTCGAGCGAGAACGATCGAATGCCCGGTCCCGTCCGCCCCGAGGGGCCACGGAGAACCGTTGCTGTAGGAAACCTCCAGCAGGACGGCGCCGGTGTCGCTGCGCAGCCGCACCGTTCCGCTTCGCTTCAACGACCCCGCGTAGGGCCCGACCACGTTGCCAATGCCGTAAACGGCTTGAATGTCCGCCGGCGCGGCCGCGATGACCAGGAAACCGCCTCCGCGAAGAATCGTGTTGGCCGGGAACGTGAAATCCACGTCGCCCGAGACGCTGTAGCCGCTGATGTCCTCATAATAGGGATTGGAATTATAGATCTCGACGAACTCAAGATTCCGGGCGTCCGGCCGCGCCGCGGGCTTGTACATGATTTCGGAGACGACCAATCCCGTCTTTCGCGAACTCGGCCCGAGGACTTCGCCCGGGAGGGCGAGAGCGCCGACGGTTCCGCCGGTCACCGCATGAAAATCCCGCATCGAGACCTGCGTCGGCAGCCCGACGTTGTGACTGGCCACCGAGAACCCCACATAGAGGGAGGCGCCCAGGCTGATCGAAGCGGAGCCGAGTTGAACCCATGCGTCGCCGTCCACGCTGGCATATCCCGTGAACGCGCCGCCTGACCGCTTAAGCCGCAGCCAGTGGTTCGGGAAGTTGGGCGGAAAGCCGCCGGAGGAGACGGCCTGCGCGGCGGCCGGATCCCGGTAGGAGAACTGCGTCCCGGCAAGAGTGGGCGTGGCGATCACGGCGGCGAACCGGCTGCCGGGATCGAAAGTCTCCCGCGCCATCAGCCCGGCCTTCGCCCACGGGTCGGAGAGGGAGAACGACGCGACGCGCACGGCGACATCGAAATTCCCGGTCAGAACCTGGTAGCAGAACTCCATCGAATCCGAGGCGCCGCCGACATCCGAGCCGCCCGCGGTGATGTCGACGCCGCCCGCGACCGGCGCGCAGCTTCCCGCGGGCTGCGGGTTGCCGATGCCCAGCGGCGCGAACGGAGACGCGAGAAAGGAGGCTTGGGAGTTCGCCGCGATGGCGTTCGGAGTCGCCGCGCGATCCAGCACCCCGTTGACCGTGACAACATAGACGACGCCATAAGTGATGACGGAGGTGGAGAGACGCACCGTGCGGTTGTCGGAACCGAAGGCCGCGCCGCTGAGGCTGACGCCATTGTTCACCGAGTAATGCGGCGTCGCGAGCGCGGTGGCGGTGTCGACAGCCTCCGAGAAGGTGAGCTCGATCATGTTCGTTCCGACGTTGATCGCGCGAATCAATGAAGGAGGAGTGACATCCGGGGTGACGGTCAGCGTGGCCACCTGGCTGGTCACCGATCCCAATGAGTTGGTGAGAACGCAGCGGAAAGTCGCTGAGCTGTCGGACGTCGCGACAGGGCTGAGGGTGTAGGTCGCCGAGTTGGCGCCCGTAATGTTCACGGTCCCCCGCCGCCATTGATACGAAATCGGATCGGCGTTGGACGCCTGCACGGCAAACACGGCGGATTGCCCCTCGACAACGCTTTGGCTGGCGGGTTGCTGGCTGATGATGGGCGGGCTGGTCGGAGCTCCTCCAAAGACCCACAGCCGCGAAGCGGGGATGGGCTCCTCAATCACGCTGTTGGGCAGCTGCCATCGGACCGCGAGATTGTCGCCGCCCGAGCCTTCCTTTTGAAGCGCCTCAATGTAATAGCGCTGTCCCGCGACCAGAGAGATTGGCGCCGACTGCTGATTTCCTTCCTTGCCCCATTCGCGCGACGATGTCCAGTTGACCACCCAGGCGATGCGAACCTTGTGCGCCGGATCCTCGTCGGAGCTGAGGTAGAGATCTCCGCCGTCGTCGGTCGCGATCCAGAACACGTAGCTCCCGGTGATCGGAGGCAAAATAAGCGCCCTCAGGCGCTGGCCATAGTTGTCGTCGATGTTTGTGGGGGCTTCGAAAAAGTCCGTGATGAAGTTCGTGCTCGAAGGGGAATTGGGGAACGCCGGAGCGCCCGTGAGATCCGAAACGTTGACTCCGCCGATCCCGGAGAAAACCTCCCGGAAGACTCCATGAACAAGTTGGGCCTGAATTCCATGGGGGGAAAGAAGGGAAACGGCGAGGAACGCGCCAAAAACGAAAGCCCTGCACAAACGAGGCACTTTTAGAATACGCACAAATAAATCATGACACCGGGCCCCGATGACATGCCAGATATCGGACCAGATGACAAAGTCCAAATGCGGCCTTGAACGGATCCGAAGCCAACGATCATCCCATCCGCCCCGCCAATCGAAAGAATTGATTCGCATTCCTATTCTATGAAAGCGGCGGACCGATCTGGGCAGCCTTCACTGATTTCATCGACCACCTGGGACGGTCGGCTTTAGGCGATCGCGAAGGACGCCAGGGCATTCGGGCGGAGTGGCTCAAAACAAGACACGGTGGGGATTAATGTCGCGGCGGGACGAAAGCCAGGCGGTAGAAACAGGACAATCCCGAGGTCGGGAGCAGAATCTCGCGGTGATCACCGAGCGCCTTGGGCTGCCCGCCCACCGAGGCCCAATGCCAGCCCTGAAGATCCGGCGACGATTGAAGCTCCCATCCTTCGGATGGGGTCGACCAGGAGAGCCAGACACACCCGGGCGGCGCCGGGGACACGAAGAGGGCCGGGCCGGGCGGGAGGATTGGAAGCGCAAAGACGGCTAGGTTGCTGCCTACCGATCGCCCGGCAGGCCATTCCCCTGGGGAATTGACGAAGACGCCCTGCAGCGAGTCAGGGTCCTGCATCACAAACGTCGTCGACCCGTCCCCGTCGAGATTCAAGGCGTCCACCACGTCGTAGTCGTTCACAAGAACCCCCGCCACCTCCCCAACCGTCATGCCCCAGCTGCCGCCCACGTTGTCGACGGTCATCAGAACCAGCGCGCGGCCGTCGCGCGAAACTCCGACGGCGGTTCGCGCGTTGACAAAGTCGTACCAGGAGAGGCTCTCCGAGTATCCATTCCGAGGCGTGAGCATCCCGAGGCCAACGCCGTACTGAGGAATGGAGATCGCGCCGCGGGTGACGATCTGGGCGCTGCCAGAAAACGCGTTGCCCAGAGCCGCGGGCTCGAGCCACGCGCGACCGTCGGCGCTGTCGGGATCCGGATGCAAAATGGACACGCGATTGAACGGATCAATGTTCATTGCCGGCGCCCGCGGAAGGATCGCGTAGCTTTGATCCAGAAAACCGGGAGCGATGGGCTGCGGTTCGAAAGGCGAATACAGGACGCCCTCCGACGCGGCAAAGCCGACGACATTCACATCGGCGCCCGCCGCCGGGAACGGAAGATAGAAATGGCAGTTGACGGCGAGTTGGGCGTTTTCCTGGTTGAGATACTCGAGCGTTGTTTGGGGGAATGTGTCGCGTGTCCCATGCGGCGGCGTGAGTTTGAAACGGATGCCGTCCGCCTGGAGGTCAATGATCGCAACGTTCATTGTCACGGGGCGCGGGAACACCTCCGTCCTGTGTATGAGAGTGACGCCGCGGAATGGCTGCGTCACGAGCTGCCCGGCATCGGCGTTTCCAGCGAGGATCCATGCCGTGGACAGCGCGAGAACCAGCAACGCGGAAGAAGGGGAACGAAATAGGGACGCGCGCGAATCTCCGCGGCCAAAATGGAATGCGTCGCTGTTCATACTGCGTGCGTGTGATCCCGGGCATATTCCACAAACCGCAAGAGCAAGTCGATGGCGAAACCCGCTTGATCGCCGAGACCAATGCGGCTACCAAATGAGGCCATCGAAAGAAAAGGCGACAGGTCGCACGGCGGCTCAGCGACGACCGCGCTCACCGATTCACAAACACCACCGGCCTCAGCCCATGCTATGACAACCTCATCACTCACTCCCCCAACGGTCCTCAGCACGCAAGAGAAGCTTTGGATTGTGCTCTCCCATCTCTCCGTTCTATTCGGAGCGGGCCTCCTGCTTCCCTTGATCGTTTACCTTGTCAAGAAGGACGACTCGCGCGTTATCGCGTTCCATTCAAAGGAGGCTCTTAACTTCCATCTTTCGATCGCGCTCTATGGCTTGGTCTGCGTCCCCCTCATCTTCCTCTTCGTCGGAGTGCCGATGCTGATGCTCCTCGGCATCGCGACGTTCATCCTGTCCATCGTCGCGGCCGTCAAGGGAGCCGATGGCCGGGAGTATCGATACCCGCTCACGGTTCGGTTCATCAGCTGATTGCGATCGCGCGACTCGAAATGCGGCCGCCATGAACTCCCACCCGGGAGGCGGTGGCAAACGCGACGAAACCGCCCGCCTCCGGCGCCTTCGCATGGGCTGTCACTATTGTGCTTGTTTTTGGCGCGATCGTGAAGGACGTCTTCGACTCCCCTGCTACGATCCTAAGTCAAATAAGCCCTCTCATCGTCCCGGATCGCTTTGTGCCCCGGATTCTGGATTGCGCCTGCCATCCAGACTCGTTTCCGAGGCGCGCAACGCGTCGAGGATCGGCAAGAGGGAAATTGTCCAGAGCTCAATCACAACCCAACCCACCATCCGTATGCGTCATATCACACCATTTCTCCTGCTCGCGCTGGGGCTGTCGCCATCGCTGCACGGGGCCACGTTCGTCAACAACCCCAGCTTTGAAAAGAACTACAACCCCGCCTTCCCTGGGTACAGCAGCATCAACGACTGGGGCGGCGGAAGCGGCGTCAACCAAGCCAATGGCCCCTTCCACAACGGAGGCACGCCGATCCCCGATCAGGCGCGCGTGGGATTCCAACAAGGAAGCGGCAGCCTGAGCCAAACCATCAGCGGGCTGACAGCCGGCCAGCTGTACTGGGCGCAATACTTCTATGACGCGCGAAACTGCTGCGGCGGCACCATTGACATCATCACCAAGTTCGCGGACCAGAGCCTGGACCGTGTGCTGAATGTCAAGCCCAGCACCGGAGGGCAGCCCTACAAGTTCCGAAACGTGCCCTTCACGCCGCAAAGCGATTCGGGAGCCCTCGTTTTCACCACAGCGGCCTCCGGCGACGCCACCGCGTTGTTTGACGGCGTCAGCATCGTGGAGCGCGACGCGACGGATATCGTGATCATGAACCCGAGCTTCGAGGCCAGCGGCGATGTGGCGGATCCGGGATATGTTTTCAACACCGACGGCTCCATCAGCCAGCGGATCGCGGGTTGGGCGAGCGCCGGGAACGTCGGCATCAACGCGAGCGGACTGGGCGTCTTCGCCAACAACGGCGTCGCTCCGGACCAGGACCATGTGGCTTTCATTGAAGGCGCGGGATCCCTCAGCCAGGTCGTCAACAATCTGGCGGTGGGCAAGGAGTATACCTTCTCCTTCTCCGTGAACGCCCCGTCAGGCGGCGCCCCTCACGCCCGGGTCTCCATTGATGACACAACGCTCTTGGAAGGCGACGTGGCCGCCGTCGGGGACGCGGCCTACGCGCTGAAGACAGCCAAGTTCATCGCCGCTTCGCCCAGCGTGACTCTCAAGCTCGAGCAAACCGTGGACGGTCAGGTGCTGCTCCTCGACAATGTCCGCCTCCAGGGTGAGATCATCGTTCCGCTCGACTGCCTCAGCTTCTCGCCCAATTCAGCCGAGCTCGCGCCGGGTGAGACAGCGTCGTTCACGGTCACCATCGACCCGCGAGTCGTTGCCGCCGGCCCGGCCGTCATCGTCATCCGCAGTTCCAATCTGGGATCCATGCGTCTCATCGGCGCGGGCGACGACGGAACCCTGCCTCTCACCTTCGCGCAAAAAGGCTCGGCCACCGCCTCGTTCTCGGTTCTCGCCATCAACAAGGGCGGGGCGCGAGTCGACGTCACCGACGCCGCCAAGCAATGCATTCAGAACGATGTCTCGGTCAATGTCGTGACCTCCTTCATCCGCAATCCGAGTTTCGAAGCGAACGCCCAACCGGGCGGCGTGGGCTACTCCCCCATCGTGGCGTGGCAGGCTGAAGGCAACACCGGGCTCAACACGGGGGCCGGACCGTTCCATGACAACGGCAAGATCCCCGATCGCGCCCAGGTCGCCTTCCTCCAGGGCAGCTCGAAACTGCGGCAGACCGTCTATGCGCTCGAGGCCGGGAAGACCTACTGGCTCCAGTTCGCGTACAACGCCCGCAATTGCTGCGGCGGCACAATCGACATGTCGATCAACTGGAACGGAGCGGAAGTGAGCAAGATCACGGGCATCACCGCTGTGGGCAACGGGCCCTACAGCCTCTGGCAGGCCGAGATCACGCCCACCTCGAGCAGCGGCGTCCTGGAATTCGCCACGCACGCGACCGGCGACGCCACAGCGTTGATCGATGGAGTGTCCCTGACCCTTGGGTCGCCTGACGAGATTCCCATCATGAATCGCAGCTTCGAGGCCTCGGGCTCGCCTGAAGGCGTCGGCTACATCCAACCCTTCCAAATTGGCGGCTGGACCGCGGCAGGGGGCTACGGCGTGAACGTCACAGGCGTCGGGCCCTTCACGGACAACGGCAGCGGCCCTGAACAGGATCGCGTGCTGTTCCTTCAAGGCGCGTCCTCGGTGACGCAGACCATCGGCGGGCTCAACCCCGGCGATGTCTACACCCTCATGGCGTCGGTGAATTCCCGCAATTGCTGCACAGCCGGCCCCACCAAGATGGCCATCACCGTCGGAGCCGACCTGTCGATCACCGATGAGGATGTCGCGCCCATCGGCGGCAACAAGCCGTACCGCCGCATCCGCGGAGTCTTCACCGCGAGCGACACCACCGCGGTCCTGAAAATCGCCCACACGCCTCCAGGGGGCGATCACTCGCTGCTGGTCGACCAGGTGCGGATCTTCAAGGGCGACGTGCCCCTGCCCGTCAGCCTCGGCGGAGCCGTGGATGGAAGCGGCAATGTGGTTGTCACATGGCCGGCCGCTGACACCGAGGGCATGACCCTCCAGACCGGGCCAACTCCGGACGGCCCTTGGACTGACGACACCGCGCCCGTTGTGGTGGACGGCGACAGCAACACAGCGGTTGTCGACTTCGGCTCCGCCGCCAAGTTCTACCGCCTGATCACCAAGTAATCACGCAACAGAAGCGTAGTTTGGGAAACAAAGGGCCGGCTGAAAAGCCGGCCCTTTTTCTATTGGCGAGAAGAGTCCGGACGCCACGCGGTCCAGGCTCATCGACGCGGCTCGCTTCCGGCCCGCGATTGAAGGCGTTCCAGAAATGTTCGAACGTTCAACCGCCTTCCGGGAAAAACCAGATCCGGCGCGACTTCGCAGAGCGGGCCCAGGACGAAGATTCTGGCAAGCGCGCGCGGATGAGGCAGGCGAAGCAGCGCGGAGTCCCGGCGCTCGCGTCCGAAGAGAATCAGGTCCAGATCCAACGGCCGGGGCTCGTTCAAAACCTTCTTCGGACGCCTTCCAAACTCGCGCTCCAACGCTTGCAGTTTTTTGAGGAGTGACTCCGGCGTTTCGTCCCGGAACGGCTCGAGCGCCACCACGGCATTGAGAAAGTCCGGGGAACCCGGAGGGCAGTCGACGGGCGCCGTGCTCCAGACGCTGGAGCATCGGAGCGGCGACGCGGACAGCTTTCGGAGACGTTTCACCGCCAGGGAGAGAACCGCGCGGGAGCGGCCCAGATTCGATCCGAGCGCCACGACCGCCATGGACGAGACCCTCATCAATCAATGCCGTCGAAGCCGCGGACGCCCGGCATCGGGCGTCACTTCAAGCCCAGGACGTCCTGCATGTCGTACAGGCCGGGCTTCTGCTTCACCGCCCAGGCGGCGGCCCGCAGCGCGCCATTGGCGAAGGTGTCGCGGCTCGAGGCCTTGTGGGTCAGTTCCACTCGTTCGCCGAGCGCGGCGTAGATCACGGTATGGTCGCCGACCACATCGCCGCCGCGCAGGGAGTGCATCCCGATCTCGCTGGACGTTCTCGCGCCGGTGATGCCCTCGCGGCCGTGGCGAAGGACCTCGGCGAGCTGCTGCTTTCGCACATCGGCGAGAATCTCGGCCAAGGTCGACGCGGTGCCGCTGGGGGCGTCCTTCTTGATCCGATGATGCATCTCGACAACCTCCAGATCGAAGCTCGGCCCGAGAATCTCGGTGGCCTTGCGCGTGAGCCAGAACAAGGTGTTCACGCCCGTGGAGTAATTCGACGCCCACACCATGGGAATCCGGCTCGCGTTCGCGCGGATCTCCGTCTTCTCAGAATCCGTGTGCCCGGTGGTGCCGATCACGATGGCCTTCCCCGCGGCGGCGCAGCACTTGACCGCGTTCGGTGTGACGGAATGGAAGCTGAAGTCGATGACGACGTCAGCCTGTCCGATGACGGCCTCGAGGGAATCGCCCTCGTCCACCTGGCCGACCACGCTCAACTCGCCCATCTTGGCGGCGCAGCGCAGGAGCGCCTGCCCCATCTGGCCTTTATATCCGAGGATGATGACGCGGATCGGACTCACACGCGCTCCTTCCTCTTGTTCAACCCGCCCTTCAGCACGCCGCAGTCGCGGAGCGTTTTCTCCAGCCGCGCCTGATTCTTTGCCGTCATGCGCGTCAGGGGCAGCCGGCAGCTGTCCTCGGCCAGGCCCATCATCGACAGGGCCGCCTTCACCGGCGCCGGATTGGTTTCGATGAAGAGGTCCTTGAAGAGAGCGTAGTAGCGGGCGTGGAGGGCCCGAGCCGCCTCCAGCTTGCCGGATCGAAACGCACGGACCATTTGGCTGACCTCCCGCGGGATAACGTTGGACGCAACGCTCACGACGCCGTCCGCGCCGACGGACATGAACGGGAGCGTGAGGGAGTCGTCGCCGCAAAGGATGTCAAACTTCTCGCCCAGTTCCGCGCGCAGCTGGCTGACACGATCTGGATTGCCGCCGGCTTCCTTGATGCCAACGATGTTCACGCTGTCCTGCGCCAGGCGATGAACGGTCTCGACGGCGATCTCGATCCCGCATCGACCCGGAATGCTGTAGAGAACGATCGGCAGCTTCGTCGCCCGGGCGATCGCGTGGAAGTGCTGGAAGAGCCCTTCCTGCGTCGGCTTGTTGTAATAAGGCGCGACCTGCAAGGACGCGTCCACGCCCGCTTCCTCGGCGGCCTTCGTCAAGTAGATCGCCTCCGACGTGGAGTTCCCTCCCGTGCCCGCCATGACCTTCAGCTTCCCATCCGCAAACTCGACCGACTTGCGGATGATCTCGATATGCTCCTCGAAACTGACGGTGGGAGACTCGCCGGTCGTGCCCACGGGCACAATGCCGTCCACGCCTCCCTTGACCTGAAGATTCACGATCTTCTCAAGCGCCAGGTAATCGACCTTGCCGTTCTTGAACGGCGTGATGACGGCGGTGTAGACGCCTTTGAACATGGTTTGGGTGTTTCTCATGAGTGAAATGTCCGCGTAGCCTCAGGTCGCCCTAGATTTCGATCCGGCCTTGGAAAACAAAAACCGCGGGCCCGCTGAGGGTGACGTCGGTGAACTGGTCGTTTTCCTTGCGGAAGCTCACCTCGAGCTCATCGCCGCCCTGGACCTGAACCTGGATCGGCGAAGGAAACTGATGAAGGCGGTGCGTCAGCAGCGCGGAGGCGGTGACGCCGGTTCCGCAGGCAAGCGTCTCGCCTTCGACGCCCCGCTCATAGGTGCGAACGCGGATCCTTCCCGGCCGGAGCACCTGGACAAAGTTCACGTTGGCGCCGCGGGGCTTGAAATGATCATGGTGGCGCAACTCGGCGCCCCACTGCCCTACCATCGCCTTGTCGGCGTCCGGCACGTAAACCACCGCGTGGGGCACTCCGGTGTTCAAGGAGTGGACGGCCACCTTGCCGGCGCTGATCACGACGGATTCCTCCAGCCGCTGATCCTTTGGGGGCGTAAGACTGACGGTGACGCGTTCGCCCTGGAACGTTGCGGTAATCACCCCGGCGCCGGTCTCGAAGGAGAAGCGGTCCTTGGCTCCCACGACACGCTGGATGAATCGAGCGAAGCAACGGGCGCCGTTGCCGCACATGTCGGCGACGCTCCCATCGCTGTTGTAGAACTCCCAGGCCCAGTCCGCGCGGCCGGATCGGCAGGGGATGAGCATGAGCAATCCGTCGGCGCCAACGCCCCGCTGGCGGTGGCAAAGCCTCACGACCTGATCGGGCGTCAGCCGGACCGACCCCGACCGATTGTCGATCAGCACGAAGTCGTTCCCAGCGCCGTTCATTTTGGTGAACTCCAGAACCATTGGCCGAAACTAAACATTTGGAGAAGACGGGCCAATAGTAAATTGCGATCCACGGAAAGCTCGTGGCTGAAAGCTCCGGGGCTTCGACTCCGGACCGGCATCCGTTGCGTCGCTGCCCGTATCCTCCTTTCGTAGGATACCCTCGCAAGGCCTGGTCTCCATACTCGTCGCGCCTCACGAGTCCTTCCGCCGTCCCGATGGAAGGCACGCGTGACGCCTCCATGAAACGCCACCAGAACCCGGGCTTCTCCAGAGCGATCGCGAGCGCGGCTCTCCTCCTGGCATTCTCGGGAGGGCGGTCGGAGGCGGCCGATCCTCCCCTCTCGGGATGGGCGTTGACGAATGTGGCGCAGGTCAATCAGGTCCTTTCCGATCCCACGCAAACCAACGCTCTTCGGGCGCGATTCACCGGCGTTGTGATCTACGCCGATCGATCCCAAACCTGCGTCCAGGAGGGGGCGGCGGGCGCCATCATCCAATGGCCGGCTCGCATGCCCATCCCCCATTTGGGCGATCGGCTTCAGGTCAGCGCGCTCGTCCGGTTCGTCTCGATCGATCCGCTCGTCGGTATCGTCGCTCCGGACGCCGTGGAGAACCTGGGGCCTGGCGTCCTACCGAAGCCGGCCACGCCGAAGGCTCCGGAGACCCTCTTTGGAAAACTTCATGCGCGCTGGGTCGAGGTCGAGGGCGTCGTCATGCAGGCCCAGATCGAGGACGGCGTGCAACTCCATGTCACGGACAGCACCGGCTGGACTGTCGCCACCATCATGAACTGGCCAAGCGCCTGGGCGCCGACCTACTCCTGGGGGGCGCGGGTGAGACTGCGAGGCGCGGTGATCGGCAGAGGCCAAACGGCTTTTCGCATGATTTCGCCAGAGCAAATCACGGTGATCACGCCCGGGCTTGCCGAGCTGTTCGCAGCTCCACTCCTCGCCGGCGACGCGCTGAAGGCCCTGTCCTCGCCGACGCCCGAGCGCCGGCGGGTTCGCGCCACAGTGGTGGGACGCCATGACGAGTTCCTCTACCTGCGCTCGGGCGATGTCGCGTTTCGCGCCAACCTGCTCGCGCCCTGGCTCCCGGCGGCCGCGGATCCGCTGCGGCTCGAGCTCATCGCGCCTTTGCCTCCCGACCTGAGCCCGGGCGACGCGGTTGATGTCGTGGGATCCCCTCTTCGAGTGGACCCTTACATCGCGCTCAGCTTCTGCTCGCTCCGAAAGCTCGGAAGCAACACGCCCGTTGAAGCGCAGTCGGTCCCCGCGGCCAACGTCGCGGCGGGCCTGTCGGCGAACGCCTCGGTCCGAACCCAGGGGGTCCTCCGCTCCCGCTCGCAGGAGCATGAGGGCGATCGCTTTTTGGAGACCCTGGAGCTCGAGGCGGATGGCGTCGCGTTTTTCGCGACGCTGGGGTCGCGACGCGGAGGGGAGCTGGCCGGCGTTCCCGTGGGCGATCTCCTCGAGATGTCCGGAATCGTGACCCCCACCGACTCGAAGCCCGCCTACGTCCTGGCGCTGCCTTCGCGAGCATCGCTGCGATCGTTGGGCGTCGCGCCGAGCACGACGCGGGAGAGAAACCTCCGGTGGGCGGTCATTGTTTTGGGCGTCGCGGGGATCGCGGGGATCTGGATCGCATGGCTGGGTCGCAATCTGAGGCGGGTGCGCGAACTCGCGGCGGAGCGGGCTCGGGCCGAGGCCGCTGTCCGCGAGCTCAACGTGACCTTGGAGAGGCGCGTCCAGGAACGAACGGCGGCGCTTGCCTCCGCGAACGAGCGGCTCAACGCGGAGGCCGCCGAGCGCGAGAAGGCCCGCGTCGAGATCAGTCGGGCCCTCTCCGTCGAGCGCGATATGAACGAGCTGAAGACCCGCTTCGTGTCGATGGTCTCGCACGAGTTCCGAACGCCGCTCGGGATCACCATGTCCGCGGTGGAGCTGCTCCGGCATCACCTGCCCCTTCTCGACGACGCGAAGCGCCAGGAGCTCTTCAACGACATTTTCGCCTCCACGCGACACATGGCTGGACTGATGGAACAGGTGCTGCTGCTCGGGCGCGTCGAGGCCGGGAAGCTGGCCTACCGGCCCGCGCCGCTCGATCTGACGGCGGTGTGCGAGCGGCTTATCGACGAGTCCCACTCGGCCACCAGCCGTCGATGCCCCATCCGGATGGCCCCGCCAGGGCATTTGGGAGAGGCGTGCGCCGATGAATCCCTTCTCCGGCACATCTTCTCGAATCTCTTCTCCAACGCGGTGAAATACTCGGCCGCCGGCGAGCCCGTGGATTTTTCGGTGAGGCGGGAAGGATCCAACGCGGTGTTCACTGTCCGGGACTCCGGCATCGGAATCCCGGAGGCGGATCTTCCCAAGCTGTTTCAGGCCTTCCATCGCGCCGGCAACGTCGGCGACACCGCGGGAACAGGCCTCGGCCTCGTGATCGTCAAGCGATGCGTGGACCTCCACAACGGCCGACTGGAGATTCGCTCCGCTCCCGGGCAGGGAACGACCTTCACCGTCGTGCTGCCCGTGTTTTGACGCGGATCACGACGCCCTTCAACACGCCCGCGCGCAATCCGACAGCCTGCTGGCGCGTCCCTCTTCAGCCCTCGACAAATCGCCGCCCGGTGAAGGACTCTCGCCATGTCGCCGCATGACCTCCCTGTCTCAAAAGCAAATCGCGCTCCTGAGCGCGGGCCTCGGCGTGCTCTACGGAATCTTCGCCCGGTTGGTCTTCGGCCTCTCCACAACGCAGGCGTGGTTCCACATCATGAGCTTCACCTTCATTCTCGGGGTCCCTGTCTCCCTGGGATTCATCGTGGTCTGGTTCGCCGATCCGCGGCGACAACGCTATTCGTGGCTGATGAAGTTGTTTCTGCCTTGGAGCGCGGCCGTGATCTTTCTCGTTGCCTGCCTGGTCATCGCCTGGGAAGGGCTCATTTGCGTCGTTCTGTGGTTGCCGCTCGCCTTGGTCCTCTCCTCGGTGGGCGCCGGCTTGGCGATGATTCTCCAGCTCCTCCTGCCCACGGATCGTTCGAAGAATCTCTGCGTCGCAATAGTCGCCTGCGCGCCGTTTTTCAGCGCGCCGATCGAATCGCTCCACGCCTCGCCGCGACAGCTGAGGACGGTGCGAACGGACATAGTGATCGACGCCTCGGCGGAGAAGGTCTGGGAGCAGATTCGCTCCGTGCCTCGCATCCAGCCGCGCGAACAGTCCTGGTCGATGAGCCATGCCTTGGGATTTCCGCTGCCGGTCGAGGCGACGATCGAGGGACAAGGCGTCGGCGCCGTTCGCCACGCGCGATTTGAAGGAGGCGTCCTCTTCATCGAAACGATCACCGAATGGCAGGCGCCCAGGAAGCTCGCGTTCTCCATTGTCGCCGACACCGCGCGCATCCCGCCGACCACCTTCGACGAGCACGTGACCATAGGCGGAGATTACTTCGACGTTCTCCGGGGGGCCTACGAGATTGAGCCGCTCGGTCCCGAGCGCGTTCGGCTCCATCTGTCCAGCGTTCAGCGCCTGTCGACCGGCTTCAACTTTTACGCGGGGCTATGGACGGAGTGGCTGATGGGGGACCTCCAACGATACATTCTCAGGATCATCCGCTCGCGCTGCGAAGGGCGGGGATAGTCGCGCCTTCTTTCCCTAGTCGTCGCTGAGCTTCTCGTTCGCGAGGGCGAGCAGGTGCCTGCTGGAGTCCGAGCTCGGAATCAGGTCGAGGCCCTTCTGCGCCGCCTCGCGCACACGCGCCCACTGATTGAGCTGCGCGGCGCACAACCCCAGTCCGCTCCATGCCCCAAAGTGATGCGGCTTCATGCGCACGACCTGGTCGCAAAGGGTGAGGCTCAGCGCGGGCTGTCCGCGAAGATAATGCAGCGTCGCCTGCTTGTTGACGGCCTCGGCCCAGTCCGGGAAGTCGCCCATCAAGGCGAGGAACGCCTCCCCCGCTTCGTCAAACTCGCTGGCCTCCATGTGAGCCACTCCGATATTGATGCGCTTCCTCGCGTTGCGGCCCTTTTCATTGAGCCAGCACTCCCACAATCCGTTGACGGCGAGCCCGACTGTGAGCGGGTCGGGATGCTGCAGGCAGGGCACGAGCGGAAGCTCGGCTCGCAGCCGGACGAGCTGTCGGATCGCCTTCTGGCGTTCGGCGGGGGCGCCCGACTTGAGCAGGCGGACCCACCTGTCGACCGGATCCTCCGCGGGGGAGGGGCTCGACTCCATCGGATCGCTCAACCGAAACGCCATGCCCCGCACCCTATGAAACCGGGTTGGTTCTGACAAGGCGCGCGCGGTCTGGACTAGGACAAGCCGCCATCGCTGAATCCGCTTGCCCTCTCGGAGAGCCTCGGTAGACAGTTTCGGAAAACGATCCTTAATGTCCGACAAATCATTTCTTCCCGACGATCTGGCGCCCGGGGACCAACGGTTGCTGCCTCTCGACTTCTCCACGCTCACGTTTCATCGGGTTCGCAGGGCCGTCGATCCGATGTTCGGCGTGGGATATGAGCAGCTGTGGAGGGAGTTCGGCGCGCTGGATGAAATGGAGACGCGGGCGGTGATCGAATCGCGGCTGGCATGGCCGGAGCGCGAGCCGATAGGCGAACGTTGGTTCCGTTACGAAATGGTGGTCATCACCCAAGGATCGACGGTTGTGGCGGCGCGCGACCACGTGGCGATCGTGTCCACCGACTACCAATCGCCGCGAGCGGTGGTGCACATGTCGCACATCGTCGTCCTGCCCGAGTGGCGACGGACGGGCGTGGCGGCCTGGCTGCGCGCGGTTCCCATCCAGGCGGCGCGCGCGTGCCTCAAGAGCGCTGGCCAGCCTTCGACGGCCCCCATCACTCTCGTCGCCGAGATGGAGCATCCCGACGTCACCCACGAGGCGAGAACCATCCGGCTCAAGGCGTATGAGAAGGCGGGTTTCCTCAAGATCGATCCGCAGCACATCGAGTATCATCAGCCGGATTTCCGCTCCGCGGAGGCCATCGATTCCAGCGGAGGCCCCAGGCCCCTGCCCTTCGCGCTCCTCGTGCGTCGCCTCGGCCGCGAAAGCGAGCCGACCCTGCCCTCCGACGAGGCGCGCCACATCATCCGAAGCCTTTATAGCATGTACGCGCTGGGGTTTCGCGCCCAGGACATGGCCGGCCTTTGGGACTCGCTCACCGCATCCGCCCCCACCCACCTCCCCATCAACCTCGTTCCCCCGACGGCGAGAAGCGGGTTCGAAACGGGCGAGGGTTTATAGCTGAGCTCGCTTGAGTTTATCGGAAGGATCTTGTTGAATCCCGCGCGTTGAAGGCAACGAATCCTTCAACAAGAAAAACTATGAGCAAAGCCATCCTGATCATCCTGGCTGTTCTACTCCCTCCTCTCAGCGCCTACCTCAAGACGAAGTCGGCAAAGGACACCGTCATCAACCTGATCCTCTGCTTCTTCTTCTATGTGCCCGGCGTGCTCCACGCCCTTTACCTGATCTTCAAAAGCTAACGCCCTTTTAGTGCTCTCTCAGGAACTTGAGCAGTTCCACTTTCTCGCGGTCGCTGAGGCCGTCGAGGAGGCCCTCGGGCATCAATGAGTTCTCGCTGATGGTTTCGCGCGCGATCTCGGACTTCGCCACCACCACGGGCTCCACGGTGGTGCGAAGCGTCACCGAGTCGGCGCTGCGGCTCACCACCAGGCCTGAAACCACCTCGCCTTGCTTCGTTTCGATCGAGGTGACCTGGAAGTCCGCGCCGATGACCGCGTTGGGATCGATGATGTTCTCGACAAGGTAGCGTGTTCCATGTCGTCCCGCGCCGGTGAGCTCCGGGCCGATGCGTGCGCCTTCCTCGCCCAAGCGATGGCAAGGCGCGCAAAGCTTGGTGAAATGCGCATGGCCCGCTTGGCCGTCGAAGGCCCACAGCGGGGCTTCGTCGAACATTTTTGACACCTGATTGATCTTCGACAGCTTCTCGGAGGAGGTTTGCGTGAGCCGTCCCCAAAGCTTCTTGAGCCGCGAGTCCACGTCCGGATTCTGCAACGCCGCGAGCTGTCGAACATAAAACGCGCTCACCCGATCCCGCTGGATCTTCCCCGCCGGAATGGCGTCGAGGAGTTGCACGCCGAAGGACGCCCGGCTTGAGAGCGTGCCCAGCGCGGCCTGCTGTTCGCTCGCGCCCCATCGCTCGAAGCCCTGAATCAACGCCGTCGCCACACGGTCGTCCTTGTATCGTCCCAACACCGGAAGGACGGGAGACCGGAAGTCCGCCTCGTCCAGCAGCCGGAGGAATGTCGGCAACGACTCGGGGTCCAGCGCGCGCGACAAGACACGGAAGGCATGCAAACGATCCGACTTCGGGGCGCGTCCATCCGCCAGAGCGCGACGCAGCTCTGGAAATCGCTCTCGATCGCCCATCGCCGCGCCCAACATTTCCGCCTGGCGACGCAACGAAACATCCGTTTCGGCGTAGAGACGCGCCGCGACCCCGGCCCAGGAAGCCGGGGGCGAGTCCAGATTCGCCCGCGAGTCGAGCGCCAGAACCAGCCCCGCCAGACGCCTCTTGAGGACATCGCCCCTGGCATCAGAGAGGGCGTCCAGGAAATCCTGAAGGCCGGGTCCAGGCAGCGTCGCCGCGTACCAGTAGGCCCAGTCCGCAAGTTGTGGAATCCGGGTCTTTCGCGCGATCCCCATCGCCCGGCCCAGGTCCTGCGGCATGCGCTGGGCCATGCCATGCCACAGCAGCGCGGGAATGTTGCGATCCTCCGCGTCCTCGCCGCGAAGAGACAGCGCCTCGATCACCTCCCACGCCGCGGCGGCGGGGAGTCGCTGAATCGCGGAGGCCAGCGCGAGGCGCGCCACGGGCGAGGCTTCCTCGCGCGCCAGACGCGCGACCTCATTCGGGAGGTCGGTGTTCGCGCCGGGATTCTCGCTCGCCAAACGCACCGCCCAGGATCTCACGAACTCGGCCGAGTCGCTCAACGCGCTCCGGGCCGCGGCCGCGGCGCCGACGTCATCGCTCGTCGCGTGAAGCGTCCAGAGCGCGTTCAGCCGCTCCACCGAACTCGCGCCTCGAGTCAGCTGCGCTCGCAAGGCGGCCGTCGCCTGAGCGTCGATCGGGCGCTGATGCGCCCGCTCCTCCAGGAGCCTTCTCGCCGTCCGGCCGAACCATCGGTTCTTCTCGGAGAGCTGCTTCACCAAATCCATGTCGGACATCGCGCCGAGGTTCACGGAGCGCGGATGATACGTCGCCGCGTATTCCACGCGGTAGAGACGTCCGTTGCTACGATCCCAGCGCTCGGTGTTCGGGTTATGGCAATGCTGAACATCGTACCAGTCGATGATGTACACCGCCCCGTCGGGGCCGTACTGAAGATCCACAGGAACATAGCGCGGATCGGCGCAAAACATCTGATCCCGTCCCGCGTGGACCGTGTCGAATCCCGAGCCCAGCGGACGCTGAATCTGGTGATTCATCTGGTGCCCGCCGAGGTTGTGCGTGAAGAGATGGCCGCGCAGCTCATCCGGCCAGTTGTCGCCGAGGTAGATCATCGTGCCGACATGGGAGTGTCCGCCGTAGATCGCGTCCGTGCCCGGAGCTCCCGCTCCGCCTGCCCCGTGATCGTATCGGGCCGACGCGAGGAGGTAGTTCTTGAACTGGGGGAAGCCCTGGGGCGGATCGGGGATGATAAAGGGAGCGTAGTTGGCGTTGGCCTGATTCCAGAAATGCCCGCCCGGGAGGACATGCGTGGTGCAGCCGCGGCCGAAATAGCTCCGGCAGTGCGTCATGAAAATCTGGCCCTGGTCGTCGTAATCGAGTCCCCAAGGATTGCTCCCGCCGTGGGCGAAGACCTCGAAGACATGCCGCGTCGGATGATATCGCCACACCCCCGCCCGAAGTTCGACGCGCTGCTCCGGCGAAGAGCCCGGCTTGCCGATATGCGCCAGATTGAACACGCCCTGGTTCCCGTAGAGCCATCCGTCAGGCCCCCACATGAAGCTGTTCAGGCACTCATGCGTGTCCTGGAAGCCGAAACCGTCGAGCAGAACCTGCGGCGGACCATCGGGTTTGTCGTCCTGGTTGCGGTCGGGAATGAAGAGCATCTCCGGCGCGGCGCCCACCCAGACGCCTCCGTGTCCCACCTCCATTCCGGAGACCAGATTCAACCCCTCGATGAAGACTTTGCGGGTCTCGAAACGACCGTCGCCGTCGCTGTCCTCGAAGATCACGATCCGATCCTTCCCCTCCCCGGGCGCGCGCTTCGTCGGATACGAATAGGCCTCGGCGATCCAGATGCGCCCGCGATCATCGAAGGCGAACGCGATGGGCTGGTGCAGATCGGGCTCGGACGCAACCAGCGTGGCGCGGAAGCCTTCCGGCAGGAACATCTGGGCAACCGTCTCCTCCGCGGGAGTCCGCGGCGCGGCGGCGATGGGGTTGGGCCGGAGGTGAGTCAGCACCGGGCTCTCGCGCAACCGATCCTTGCTCGGCAGCGCGGGCTCAGACTCCGAGCGAGGCGGCGCGATCAGTCCCAGAAACACCGAGGCGGCGACGGACAGAACCCTAGAGCGAAGAAAGGCGGCAGAAAGCGTCATAGGCAGCAGACGGCGATGAAAGGGTCGTATTCATGAGTCCAGAGCCGACACGCGCCCCTCAATACACCGGCCGCCCACCGTTGGGTGAAACAGCGGGCCGCGCGGTGCTGGGCGGGAAGGCGATGGAATGATCCGGACGCTGCATCACGTTCCAAACGCGCCTCGTCATTTCATCGGTCATCGCGTGCAGGGTTTCATACCGCTGGTAGCCGGTCTGCGGCGCGGCGAAGAGCGCGTCGTTGGGCTGTTCGAAACGGATGTCGGAGAAAGTGAAAGTCATCGCCGGCCCGCCGCGGCGTCGTTGGATCTTGATCGGAAAATCCCGGAGCTTGGGCGCCGTCCAGACGATGAAGGATTGCGCCTCATAATCGGCGGGCGCAAGGGCCACCACCTTCTTCACGCAGTCGAAGCCCTGGACGCGCTCGCGCCCCAGGTCCTCGACGGCCCAGGACAACGGCGCCGTAGCGAACTTCGGCAGCGAGACCTCGGTGTATCCGGACACGCCCTCGCTCACCACGTAGCTGACGCCCTTCGAGGAAAGCGTGGTGATCAGGAGGCCGAAGTCTCCGTGGTGATCCTTCTTGTTCGCGCGCGGGGCCTTGATGGGAGCGGAGTCGGGTTCGAAAATAGTGTCGCCATTGCGATAGAGGAGAAGCCCGGTGGCGGGCTTGGCGCCCTTGAGGTCGGTCTCCTGGACGATGCTGACCCGCGCCCCGAAGCTGATGTTCGTCGCGAAGAGCCGGGTCAGGGGCGCCGTGAACTCGAGGACATACGGGGGGATCAGCCAGGGGGTGTCGCCGCCCTCCGCGGCCGAGGAACAGGGAGCAGCGACGAAAATGCCCACAGCCGTCGTCGTCGCCACGGCCCAACGCGAAATCTTCAGAATCATCGGCCCTGCTCATAGCGAGAAAGGAAGCCCAGAGCCAACTGAATTCTGATTCGGCCCGCGGCCCCGGTCGTTCCCGTTTCCGAATGTCGTCTTGCCCTGCCCGGCGTTCGGTCGCAGGGTTTGGCCAAACATGCTGGAATCGACCGCGTTAACCGCCTTGAGACCCAGGACGCTCACCGTCCACGACTCACCGTCGAAGCGAAGAAAGAGGTCGGCCTCCTGGCGCGCCCTGCTCTGCGTGGCAATGGCAATGGCAATCGCGATCTCTCGCGCGTCGGCCGAGGAGGTTCCGCGGTTCAATCGGGATGTCCGCCCCATCCTCTCCGAGAATTGCTTCGGATGCCATGGCCCCGACTCCGCAGCGCGCAAGGGCCAGCTCCGATTGGACCAGATGGAGGGCGCAACGCGCGGAGGCAAGTCAGGGAAGCCTGCCATCGCGCCCGGGCGCGCGGACGCCAGCGAGCTTCTGCGACGCATCCACAGCGACGACCCCGACGAACAAATGCCCCCTCCGAAAAGTGGCAAGCGGCTCAGCGCAGCGCAGAAGTCCGTCCTGCGATCTTGGATCGCCGAAGGCGCGGTATATGAGAAGCACTGGGCCTTCCTCCCGCTTCGTTCGCCACAGGTTCCGACGGTCCTGCGCCGCGCCTGGGTCCGCAACCCCATCGACGCTTTCGTCCTCGCCCGGTTGGAGCAGGAAGGGATCAACCCATCCCCGGAGGCCGCCCCCGCCACCCTGCAGCGTCGACTGTCCCTGGATCTCAACGGACTCAGCCCCTCGCTCGCCGAGCAATCCGCCTTCCAGGAAGCCTACGCCCGCCATTCCGAGGACACGCTGCGCCACACCGTGAGAGCGCTGCTGCTCTCCCCGCGATACGGCGAGCACATGGCGATAGGATGGATGGATCTTGCCCGCTACGCCGACACCAGCGGGTTCCAGGGCGATCCTTATCGCAGCATGTGGCGCTGGCGCGATTACGTGATCCAGTCGTTCAACGCGAACAAGCGGTTCGATCAGTTCACCATCGAGCAGCTCGCCGGCGATCTGCTGCCGCATCCGAGCATCGAGCAGCGGCTCGCCACGGGGTTCCAAAGGAATCACCGGTTCAACACCGAGTTCGGCGCCATCAACGAGGAGTGGCTCTTCGAGTACGCGGTGGATCGGGTCGAGACCACGGGCGCGACCTGGCTCGGCCTCACGCTGGGATGCGCCCGATGCCACGACCACAAATTCGACCCCGTCACGCAGCCGGAGTTCTACCAGTTCGCCGCCTTCTTCCAAAACATCCCCGAGCGCGGAGTCTACTGGGACGGCAACGAAGTCGCCTTCAAGCCCTCCATGCGCGCGCCCAACGCCGCCGAGGAAAAGCGCCTGGAGGAGTTGCGGGCCAAAGCGCGCGCGCGGGAGTCCGACCTGGCGGAGCTGGCCGGTTCCGAGGAAATCGCGTCCGAGCAACATCGTTGGGAGTCCTCGCGGGCCGCGGCCTTCGCGCGGGAGCTGCGACGGTGGACTTCGCCGGGGGCTCGCTCGGAAGCAGGGCTGCGGACCTGCGCCTTCCCCACCAATCTCGTGGCGCATTTCTCCTTCGACGGAACGCTCGACGGCGCGTTCGGACGTCGCATCGAGATCACGACCAACTCCACGACGTCCACCAACATTCTCTCAGGCGAGACCAAGGCGATCTTCACGCAAAGCCGGGTTCAAACAAACCGATACGATTTCTCGAAGCTCATGAGGCCCACGCGGTCGGACGCCGCGGTCTACGGCCCGGGCCGGATGGGAATGGCGCTGCGCGTGGCCACCAGCAGTCCCGCGCTAGAGATCCCCAGACTGCTCGATCGCAGCCGCGCCACGTTCGCGTTCTGGTTGAAGCCTGAAACAGAAGACGGGGCGATCCTGCAAAAGCTCGGCGAACAGGACCTCTTCCATCTTGGCTTTCTGCTCTCGCTAACGCGGGGCCGCGTTCATCTTGAGCTGCATCACAAGATCTTTGACTTCGACGCCACCATGGTCCCCATGGAGTTCACCACAACGCAAATCCTCCCGCTGCGAAAATGGACGCATGTCGCGATCGCCCTCGACGGAAAGCGGCGCGACCGCGGGCCCGTGATCTACATCGACGGCGTCGCGCAAGTGCTCGAGCCGTTGAAAGCCACCGCCCGCGGGCTGAACGCCATCACCAACCGCGAGCCCTTCTGGATCGGCGGTGATCAAGGACGCCCCGGCGTGGAGGGGTGGATAGACGACTTTTGGGCCTTCGATCGTCCGCTGTCGGAGTCGGAGATCCAATTCCTGCGTTCCCTTCCCGGCGCTCATCAACTCGCGGCCCGCGGCAATCGAGCGTCGCAGGCGCGGCCCGACTCTCCGGAGGCTCTCCAGTTCTACCAGGCGTTCCTGTCGGAGAAGCTCGGCGCGGCGCGATCACGCCTCGCGCAAGCCGTCCGGGAGGCGGTTGAATTCGAACGCGCGCTGCCGGAGGTGATGGTGATGGCGGAGAACCCGTCGCCCGCCGCATCCCGGGTTTTGTTCCGAGGACAGTACGACGCGCCCCGCGAGGAAGTCAGGGCGGACATCCCGTCGTCCCTCGGACGCCTCCCCGCCGACGCGCCGCGCAATCGGCTCGGCCTCGCAAAATGGCTGGTGTCCGACTCCAATCCTCTGACCGCGCGCGTCGTCATGAACCGTCTCTGGGAGCAGTTTTTCGGCGCGGGCCTCGTGCGCGCCTCCGAGAACCTCGGCTCTCAGTCGGATCCTCCCACGCATCCCGAGCTTCTCGATTGGCTCGCGTCCGAGTTCGTTCGCGGCGGCTGGGATCTCCAGGCGATGATCCGTTTGATCGTCTCCAGCTCCACCTACCGCCAGTCCTCGGCCCAGCGCGCGGACCTTGCTCAACGCGACCCCGACAACCGGCTTCTGGCGCGAGCCGGACGATTCCGCCTCTCCGCCGAAGCCGTCCGCGATCAAGCCCTCTCGGTCTCCGGCGCGCTTCAAGAAAAGATCGGAGGACCTTCTGTCACGGTGTATCTCCCCGGAGAAACGCCCGCGGAGTCTCCGGATCTTTATCGCAGATCGCTCTACGCCTTCTGGCAACGAACGCGTTTCAACCCCAGCTTCGGGACATTTGACGCGCCGTCGCGCGAGGCGTGCACGGTGAAGCGGCCTCGGACCAACACGCCGCTGCAGGCGCTCGCGCTTCTGAACGAAGTCACCTACGTGGAGGCCGCGCGCAAGCTGGCCGAGGCCATGATCCGCGAATCCGCCGACGCGCGCGCCCGGCTCAGCCAAGGCTTCCAGCGCGCGCTCGGCCGGTCCGCAACGCCGGAGGAGCTGGAGACGCTCGAGCGATCGCTGGGACGATTTCTGGAACGCTACAAGTCGGATCGAGCCGCGGCGGAGGCGCTGGTTCGCTTCGGCGCGTCGAAACCCGATCCGAAGATCGACGCGCCCACCCTCGCGGCCTACACCCTCATGGCGAGCGAGCTCTTCAATCTCGATGAATTCATCACGCGCGAATAATCCATGAAGCCCGTCGCGATCCAGTCGCCGTTCCAGCTCCAGGACGCCCTGAACCGTCGCCTGTTTCTGCGGCGCACAGCGACCAGCGCGGGGATGCTCGCGCTGTCGAGCCTGCTGAACCCCGCGGTCGCCGTTCCGACATCCGGATCGGACGAGCGCGCCTTCGCCTTTCCCGCGCGCGCGAAGCGGATCATCTATCTGCACCAAAGCGGCGCTCCCTCCCATCTGGATCTCTTCGATCACAAGCCCGGCCTCGAACAATGGCGTGGCAAGGATCTGCCCGCGAGCGTGCGATCAGGACAGCGGCTCACGGGCATGACGTCGGGCTACACGAACCACGCCGTGTTCCCGAGCCCGTTCGCCTTCAAGCGGCACGGGGAGGGCGGCTTGTGGCTCAGCGAGCTGTGGCCCCATCTGTCGCGGGTGGCGGACGACCTTTGCCTCATCAAGACCTTGAACACCGAGGCGATCAACCACGACCCCGCGATCACCTTCGTTCACACGGGATCGCAGATCGCGGGACGCCCCAGCTTCGGCTCCTGGCTGGCGTACGGGCTGGGCAGCGAGAATAGCGATCTGCCGGCGTTCATCGTGATGACTTCAGATGGCACTGGGCGTCCGGGCGACCAGCCGCTGTATGATCGGCTGTGGTCGGCGGGGTTTCTCCCCAGCCGCTATCAGGGAGTGCGCTTCCGGGCGCAGGGCGATCCGGTCCTGTTTCTCTCGGATCCTCCCGGAGTGAACCGGGAGTCGCGACGCGCGTTTCTGGACGGAGTCGGCGCGCTCAATCAACAACACCATCGCGCGGTGGGCGATCCGGAGATCCAAACCCGGATCAGCCAGTACGAAATGGCGTTTCGGATGCAGGCCAGCGTTCCCGAGCTCACCGATCTCTCAGGCGAGTCTCCCGCGCTGCTGGAGATGTACGGCCCCGAGGTGAAAAAGCCGGGAACCTTCGCGGCCAACTGCCTCCTCGCGCGACGCCTCGCCGAACGCAACGTGCGGTTCATCCAGCTGTATCATCGCGGATGGGATCAGCACTTCAACCTGCGCGATCAAATCAAGGGCCAGGCCTACGATGTCGACCAGCCCTGCTATGCGCTGCTGACGGACCTCAAGCAGCGCGGTCTCCTGGCGGACACGCTCGTCGTCTGGGCCGGCGAGTTTGGTCGAACGGTCTACGGCCAGGGCGACATCAATTCGCCCAAGATCGGTCGGGATCATCATCCCAAGTGCTTCTCCGGTTGGGTCGCGGGCGCGGGGATTCGCGGCGGGCGAAGCTATGGCGAGACGGACGACTTCGGTTACAACATCGTGGCGGACCCGGTGAGTTTCTTCGATTTGAACGCGACGCTGCTGCGGCTGCTCGGCATCGACCACACGCGACTGACCTTCAAGCACCAGGGCCGCGACTATCGTCTCACCGATGTGCATGGCCGAGCGCTCGACGAGTTGATCTCTTAGCGGTGAACACCCCGCGAGACGAGCTCCCGGCCGTCGCGGCGCGCGAAACCAGCGGTTCAGTCCGACCCTCTGTTCCCTACCCCCTGCGTCCTCACGCCCCTGCGCCCCTGCGTTGAATTCCCCGCACGGATCGGCTTTCAATCGCCGAGAGGCGTCAGTCGCGGAGAACGCGGATGGAGCGCGGGGAAACTAGGACCGCTTGGGGAGGGCCTTGGGACGCGTCTTCGGATCTCGAGACGGTTCGGGTCTGGCGTAGATCCCGCCCCAGGCCTTCTCGGTCCAATCGTGATAGGCCTTCACGGCGTCCTTCTCGCGCTTCGTCACCGCGTCCCTCGCCGCGTCATGTTCCCGGCCCAGCGCGGCGTCGGAAAACCGCACCCAGTAGAAGCCCTCCTTCTCCACAGTCCACACGCCCCAGGCCTTCAGCAGAAGCGACACGTACTTCTCCACGGAATCGCCCTGCGCCTTGAGAGCGTCGAAGAGCCTTTCGCCTTCAACGCTCGCCTTGTACTGCGCGGCGATCCTTTGCGCCGCGGCGCGCCGGGAGGACGGATCCACGGATCCAGGCGTCGTATGCTCCCATTCGAGGGCCGGATTGATGAGCAGGAGACGGCGCGCCTCAACGATCCGCAGATCGCGCGTCAGGCGCTCCGAGCGAGCGCGAAGGCTGACGCGCGTGATGATCTCGTCGACGTTGCGCATCAGCCGGAACTCATCCTGGATCTCCAGCAACTCAACGAGGTTCGTCTCGAATCGATGGGCGAACTCGTTGAACAGACGAACCGCCTCGGGGTCCAGAACCGCGTCGCCTCCGTCGCCCTCGGCCCGCAGCCGCGAAGCGGCCTCCGGCTTTTCCGATTCGTTCGGCGGAAGGGCGGCTTCCGCGATGAGACGCTCCTGATTCTTGAACCGGTCCACAATCGCCTGGGTGGGAACGCCGCCGCCCACCGCCGCCAGCGCCTCGACATCGCGCCGGTCCAGCGCGGCAAGAAGGACGCCTTCCCTCACGAATCGGATCCAATGCAGATACGGGGCCAAGCGAGACAGGATCGAGCGGCTCCATTCCGCGATCTCTTCGGTCGATGCGGGGCGCGGCAGCTCGACAAGGAGCGAAAACTCGATGAACCGGTCCACCTGGGCGACAACGATCGAGCCGGAGGGCGCCACGGATTGGGTCCACTCGCGAATCATCCCCTCGAGCGACAACGCCGGATCCTTCAACGCCCGCCCGCCCGGTCCGCCCAACGCGCTTTCGAACTCCTGAGCCTGCGCCCGCTCCCGTTCGGCGAGCTGACGCTTCGCCAGTTGGACGGCGGGATCAAGGGCCGCCTCGCGGGACGCCTGCATCCGGTTCATGAAGGCCATCGAGCCCGCTTCGAGAGACTCACGGCGGGCGCCGAGTCGGCTCCTCCCGATCCGCCAGCCGCCCGCGATCAGAAGGAGCGCGAGTCCGGCGACGATGGTTGTTTGAAGCATTCTCATGGCGATCAATCCCCAGCGGCTCGCGCTCTAGAATTCCAGCTCTCCTTCCGGCTCCAACGCGGCCTGATCGTCGACGAATAGATAACTCATCCGGACTTGGGCGGTCATGTCGAAATCCACGCGCGCCAATCCGCCCACCTGGGGCAGCGACGCGCGACGCCAATCCGATACGCCGACAGCGCGGCCATGATCCACGCTCGCGCGGAAGATGGCGGTCATGCGAGGTCGCGCGACGCGAGGACGAGGGGCGGCGTCAATGGCTTCGCGGCCTTCATCCCGCGTCACGGTCAGCGGGCGATTGCAAGAGACCGTGATTCGCTCGATGTCCCGCGGGCCGCAGGCGGCAAGCACATCGCGAAGAACGCGCGCGCACATCGACTCCGCCTCGCCGCGCAGCCCCGCTGTGGAATCGTGCTTCGTCGCGGTTCCCGCTTCCTCCCAGGAGAGCGCGCCCATCTCGAAGGCGACGCGAACATGGAAGCGGGCGCCCTCGGGCGAAACCTGAACGCGCGAACGAGGCGGCGCGGCGAGCGTGGCGACGGCGTGGAGGCTTTGGGCGACCGGGAGAGAAGTGTCGTGGGCGGCCAGTTCCATCCTCACCAGGTTGCTCTCCAACACCGACCGCGCGAACGACGGATCGCGTCGCACGCGGGCCTCCCATTCGTCCTGGCGCGATTTCGCGGCGCGCGCGCCGCTCATCAGGTCGCGGTCGGACAGCCTGGCCTGATGAGCCGCCTCCGCGGACTTGCGTTGCGCCTGGATCGCCTCCAACTCCCGGGCGACGCGAGCGGAAGCGGCCTCGGTCTCGGAGCGAGATCGCGCCAGAAACGCGGCCTCGGCTTGACGCAGGTCCGCCCATTGACGCTGCAAATCCCAACTCGCAATCCCCGCCCAAAGGCAGCACCAGATCGCCACGAAGCCCCAAGCCACCCCGCCAGGAGTGGAGCCGGGGGAGTCCGGAGTCTCCAGCAAAGCCGAGCACGCCTCGCATCGGGGAAGCGCTCCGGACGCCAGCAGGCTCGTCCGATTCTTCCGGCCGCACTGGGAACAAATGATCTGCATGAAACAAGACGCGCGTCGACGGGAGACGGGCGCGTCAGCGCGCGTAAATCGCCGATGAAAACGAGGCGGTCAACGCGGGCGAAGGTCTCGAATCTTCAGGTTTCGAAACCACACCTCGTCTCCGTGATCCTGGAGGAGGATGTGCCCGGAGGCTGACTTTCCGAAGCCCTCGATGTTTTTGAACTTGCTGCGCTGAACGCCCTCCATGACCTCGGGGCTGCCGAGCGTGTAGTGCAGAACGCGCTTGCCGTTGAGCCAGTGCTCGACGTCGTTGCCGCGAACGACGATGCGCGATGAATTCCAGGCGCCCGCGGGCTTCGTCGCCTTGGCTGACGGCGGCAGCACATCGTAGAAGGAGGCGGTTTGGTGGAGAGGGCCGGTGAGCGCGTCGCTGTGGCGGGCGTCGTCGATCATTTGATACTCATGGCCGACGGCTTTGCCCCGCTCTTCGAGGATGAAGTACTTCAGCCCGCTGTTCGCGCCTTCGGCGACCTTCCACTCCCAGCGCAGATCGAACTCCTGAAAGCTCGCGTCGCTGATGATGTCCCCGCCGCCGCCCTTGGCGGAGTGCACCAGGCACTTGTCCTGAACGGTCCACCCCTGGGTGGGAAACGTCGGTTTGCCGTAGGTGCGCCAGCCGCGCGTGGTGTAACCGTCGAAGAGCGACTGCCACCCCGCCGCGACGGCGGGTTGCGAGGGCAAGACGAGGGTGAGAGCGAGGAGGAGCCCAGCGGCGCCGGCGAAGCGTGATCGGGAATGTGACATGGGGATCCAATACCGTCCGTCCCCCGGGAAAGTCGAGACTAGATAGCGGGAAGGCGCGGCGCTCCGGGACGGGATTTCCTCGCGACACGGACTGGGGGCTTGGACCAGTATCGACCTCCGATGTCGTCACGATTCAGCTATCAGCTTGTTCAACTCGCGAATGGGAGCCACAGCGTTCGCTCGCTCGCGGAGGCGGAGACCTTTCATCCGGTCATCGGCCCCGTCGCGGAGGCCGAGGCGCTGTATGTCCAACAGCTCGATCTCCCCCGCCGGATGGCCCGGCACGGCGGCGAGTTTGTGATCTGGGATATTGGGCTGGGCGCCGCCGCGAACGTGCTCACCCTGCTCCGCCACACTCGAGGCATCCCGGGCAGCGTGCGCGTCATCAGCTTCGACCACACGCTCGAAGCGCTGCGCTTCGCGCTCGCGCACGCGGACGCCCTTGGCTACTTCGATGGATTTCGGGACGCCGTCGAACAACTGCTCCTCCGCGGGACGGTTTCGTTTCGAAGCGGCGACATGGAAGCGCGTTGGAGCTTCGTGCCCGGCGATTTCCCCACGCGCGCCGGGGAAATCGAGGCGTCGCGCTGGGACAAGCCGCACGCGATCCTCTTCGACGCTTACTCCCCCGCCAAGAATCCCGAAATGTGGACGCAGCCGCTGTTCGCGCGAATTCACGCCCTGCTGGATCCATCGCGTCCCTGCGCTCTTCCCACCTACTCGCGCAGCACCTTGTTGCGGGTGTCCCTTCTTCTGGCCGGTTTTTTTGTGGGGGCCGGGCGCGCCACCGGAGAGAAGGAGGAGACGACCATCGCGGCGAACACGCCGTCGCTGATCACGGAACCCTTGAATCGGGCGTGGTTGGGGCGAGCGCGTCGGTCCACCAGCGCCGAGCCGCTTTGGGAGCCAGTCTACCGCCAAGTCCGGCTCACGCCGGAAACCTGGGAGAAACTCCAAGCCCATCCGCAATTCCTCTGCAACCCCTCGCTGAAGGACGGATCGTGATGGGCTTGCTCCAACGCCGTTAAGGAAATTCTGCCTTGATCAAGCCGGACGAACGACTGTCCACTTTCAACAATTACTCCTTCAAAACCCTGACATGACCTGGAGGCCAGGGTCGGGATCGGCCCGTTCCGACGGGGTTTTCGAAACAAAATTACCCGATTGACCGGGCTACTCAAGCACTACCTGGCGTAACCGCAGCCTAATCTGCCACGACCGTTTGTTAGCCATTTTGTTAGCCATTGGCCTGGACCATCGACGCCCGTCCTCGATGTCGTGATGCCGCGACACATCATCGTGGCATGTCCGCCGTGAGCCGCGCCGGCTCTTCCAGAATATCCAGCACCGCCTTTGCGCAAAAGACACGATCGCGCCTGGCCTCGCTGATCTCGCGGACGGCGCCGAGCTTCACCAATTGGTCGATGGCTCTGACCACCGTGTTGTAGGCAAGCCCCAGTGTTTTCTCCGCCCCGCGCGGCGTCACAAACGGATTGGCTTCGAGCATGTCCAACAATCTCAACGCGACCCTTGTTCCTGCCTGGCCAGCAAGCTTCTCACGCCAAGTTTTGGTAAGCAGGTTGAGGCGTTCGGCACGGCTCAGGGCGTCTTCCGACTGCCGGGCGACGCCGTTAAGAAAGTATTGCACCCAACCCTCCCAGTCTCCGCGCTCGGATACCCCTCTCAAGCCCGCGTAATAATCCGCACGGGTCGCTTCGAAGAAAGCCGACAGGTAAAGCAACGGCGCCGGCAGGATGTCCCGCGCACAGAGTTGCAGCGTGATGAGAAGCCGGCCCACGCGGCCGTTGCCGTCGAGGAACGGGTGAATGGCTTCGAACTGATAGTGTGCCAGGGCGACGTGCACCAACGGGGGCAGCATCTTTTCGTTAAGAAATCGCTCCCAGTGCTTCAAGTGATCGCCCAAGGCGTCGGGGGGTGGTGGGACGAAGCTGGCTTGGGCCAGAGTTTCGCCCGGTCGGCCAATCCAGTTTTGTGAACGCCGAAATTCCCCAGGCGTCGCGTAACCACCGCGCACACCGGTCATGAGTCTCTCGTGGAGCTCTCGGACGAGTCGCAGCGAAAGGGGCAGTATTTTAAGTCGGTCGAGCCCAAATTCCAGGGCAGTCACGTAATTGCCGACTTCCCTCAGGTCGTCTGGGCTGCGCTCCACGGCGGCGCCGGCTTCCGCAGCCAGCAACTCGCCCAGCGTCGCCTGAGTGCCTTCGATGCGACTCGACAGAACGGCCTCCCGGCGAATGAAGGGACGAATCAACACGTGCGGGTTTGGCAGCCGCCGTCCTTCTCCGGCCAACCGGCCCACGAGCATCGAAGCATCCGCCAGCGCGGCGACCAACCCAGACGTCCAATCCAACGGGGGCGGGAGTCGAGCAGGATGGAAGGCACGATAGCCCTCGAGGGTCTTAATCCACCGTCCGGACGGCTTGGTTGGAGATCGGGTCTTCTTTTCGGCCACGGCCACAACAGTTTCACTGTTGCCGTTATTTGGCAATAATTGAAATAGAGAGGCCCGCTATTTCAGAAGGGGTAAATAGCGCTCCGGCTATTTCACTCGCTTTGACCGGGTATTGTCCCACAAGGCGATCCGTGATCGAATCATGCCACCTCGCGGTAATAATGACTGAGATTTCACGAAATCGGCACCGGTCGGCGGCGACTCTTCGAGAATATCGAGGATCTCCCGGGCGCAATAAACCCGTCACGCCCGCAGTTGAAATCAGCGCGCTGACGTTGCCGGGCTTCAGGCCGATTAGGTTAAAGAACCCGCGACGCGTTGTTGGTCTGCCGTCTGCGCCCGGGCCAGCGCCCGAATTACGGCATCCAGGACGTGATCCAGATGTTGCCCGACTTCCTCCGCCAGGAATCGCAGGACGAAGTACCCGTGCTCCTGAAGCAGGGCGTCCTTTTCACGATCTCGTCGATAGGCATTCCGATCTGCCCTGTGCTGTGCGCCGTCCAGTTCGATGACCAACCGGGCGTCGGCGCAGAGGAAATCGACTTCCATCACACCCCGTCCTGCGAACGGGATGGGTAGTTCCTGAATAAGCCAGAAGCGATTCGCCGTGGAGAGAAGCGTTTCAAGGCGACCATAAAGGAACGCTTCGCTGGCACTGCGGGCGCTCGCGACCCCCTCGGCGTCCCGGGCCGGTGACCGGGCCGCGTGCACGAAGAGGTTGGCCAACGGAACGTCCACCCCGTCGCGAATCAAACGTCGCACGCTTGCCGCGTAGTCTTTCTTCCACTCCGGATCCACCGGCAGCGGCACCTCGGCTGGCCAGCCCGGAACGGCGCTGGCCGGCAGCAGGATCTTGTGGCCGATCGCCTCGTAGCCACGTCAGCGACGATCGAAGATCCGGCTCAGCTTCGGCACGTCCAGATCCGCGTAGTCGTAGATGCGCACCTCCCGCTTGCCGTCGTGCAACCGGTGCAGCCGCCCGGCATATTGCGCGACGGTGCCGCGCCATGACACGGGCAACATCAAAAACAGCGTGTCCAGGCGCGAATCATCGTAGCCCTCTCCGATGTGACGCCCGGTCGCCAGGATCACCCGTCCTTCGGAGTCAGGGATGGATGTCAGGCGTTCCGTGACCGCCCGCAGTTGCTTGCGTCCCAGGCCGCCCCGCAGGCAAATCAGATGAGGGACGGCGCTGCCGAGCATCGAAGCAAGTTCATCAAGGTGCTCGGTGCGTTCGGTGAGCACCAGCGGTGAACGTCCCTCTCGCAGGCTGGCCAGGATACCCGCGCAGATGAGTTCGTTTCGTGGACGATGGCCCGCCAGGGCCGAATAGAGGTTCTGGAACTCCTTGCGCACGTCCGGGTCTGGCGCATCGGTGCTGCGAAAGCCGGTCGGGCGCACGATGACGTGGTGGACAAACGGTCGCGCCTCGGCCTGTCTCCCGGCGTCAACCCGGTGGCGAATCGGGCCGCATTGCATGAACACGATGGGAAGATGCCCGTCCTTGCGCGTGACCGTCGCGGATAGTCCCGTGACAAATCGCGCCTTTGTCCGTCGGGCCACGAGTTCAAAGGTGTGCGCCGAGACGTGATGACACTCATCGACGACCAGATGCCTATAACCGCCGATGCGATCATCGACGCCTCCACTCCGAGCCAGGCTCTGCACCAGCGCAACATCGAGAGTTCCGGTCAATTTCCTTCGAGCGCCGCCAATGCGGCCAATCTCATTGGCAGAAATCCCAAGAAACGTCGACAGACGTTCCACCCACTGTTCCAGCAACGCCTGCCGATGCACGAGAACCAGCGTTTTGACCTGGCGCTGCGCGATGAGCCACGCGGCGACGACGGTTTTCCCAAAGGCCGTTGTCGCGGCCAGCACCCCCGTATCATGAGCCAGCATCGCGTCCGCCGCGGCCCGCTGCTCCGGACGTAGTTCGCCTTGGAAGTTCACCTTCACAGGCTGCCCGGTGACACGCTCATCACGGACGACGACCTTGATCCTTATTTGCTGCAAAAGGGAGGTGACTTCCTCCAGGCAACCGCGCGGAAGCCCGATGTGCTGCGGCAAATCCTCGGCACATTGAATGATTCGAGGCTTGTCGTAGGTCGGCAGTCGCATCGCTTGGGCGCGGTAGAACTCGGGATTTTGAAAGGCGGCGACGCGGATGAGGCGGTTGCGCAGGCCCGGAGGCAACCCATCCTTGGCTACGTAGATTTGATCGCCGACGACCAGTTCGAGTTTCTCCGGGAGTGGGCCGGCCGGTGGGCTCAGGTCCCGGGGTCGCGACGGCGGTGCGTCCCACGGCATTGGATCCTCATCGTCCTCCGTCTCCGCGACCCGCACTCCGAGAACTGTCCCCCGACGTTCGGCCTCGCGAACGATCGCTTGAGCGTCTCGCGTCGTGATCTTCTGGACCGACGCAAGAAACGCCCACTGATCCGGTTTCGGTTGAAATGCGGCATCAAGAAATGCGCTGTTACCGTTTTTACGCGGCGCATGTTGCAGCGGCAAGGCGATGAGGTTGCCGAACCCGCCTTTGGGCAACGTATCCTGGTTGGGAAACAACCCGGTCGTAAGAGCGGAGCCCCAAATCCGGGCGCGACTCCATCGTCACCGTTAGGATGTGGGCGCCCAGGTTGCGCGCCAGACGCGCGGGAACTGATTCCTCGAAGAACAGCCACACATGCGCTCCATTGCCAGAGCGCGATCGCTCGACCGCCACAGGGATTCCCATTCGGTCGCATGAATCAACAATCGCCTGCACATCCTGCCGCCAATTCTCCTTGTCCAGGTCGATGGCCAGAAACCAGCACGTCTCATCGAGGAGCATCGGGTATACGCCGGCCACGAAAGGCTGTCCCTTCGGATCCTTTCCGGAGAGGTGCCAGCGGATCACGTCGTCCGACACCGGCAGGAACCGTTGGTGGGGACAATCGCTGCATTTGATCTTGGGCTTTTCGCAGATTCCGCGAACCCATTCATTGGCGCAGGCGGACTGATAGCCCGCCCGCCCGGTCTTCCTGCTTTCGAACCGACGAGGATAAACGTCTTCTCGACCTCGAAAGAGCGAACGGAAAAGCCGAATCTTCGCCTCGGGAGGGGGATTCTGGTGGATCGCAGAGTCGAAAGACCCGTTTTGAAACACCTCCGATGCGCTTTCAATCAGGGCTGATGTTATTACGGGTCACACGCGGCCAGGTCGAGCAGGAACGGCAAGGCTGGGGCATTTGCGCACCTGGAAAGAGACCGCCAGATCCGAACGATCGCCAACATGAGATCACCGGTCGCCGCGGCGAAGAAAGAAGTCCGGGCTTGAAGTTGTTCGATGCGTCAATCCGCCCCGTTGTATGATGAGGTTTTGACACCGTCCGGGAGGGCGGCAAGAATTCCTCAACAAGTCAGTAACTTTGCTTGCGAATGGCGCCGACAGCCTTCCCTAAGAAACAACGATGAGTGAGTATCAATACTACGAGTTCCTGGCGTTGGATGGCCCCATATCCGATGAAGGTTTGCATTACGCGCGGGGCTGTTCCAGTCGCGCGACCGTGTCCCGCTTCCGATGGCAAAACGTCTATCACTTCGGCGATTTCCACGGAAGTGCCGAGAAATTATTGACCTACTACGATGCACACCTTTACACCGCCAATTGGGGCACTGTCCGTCTGGGTTTGTCATTCCCTGAAGGGTGTCTCCCCCCGGAGGCCGTCCAACCCTATCTTCGCGGAGGCGAACGATACGAGGATACCTTGACCGTCAAGGAGGTCGGTAATCGGTGCATCTTCTGGTGGGAGCTCAACGAGGAAGGCGGATGGGGGCATACCGAAGGCGAGGGCCTACTGGACGAACTTGTCGGGCTGCGCGAAGAACTCATGGGTGGCGATTATCGAGCCCTGTTTCTCGGGTGGCTGGCCGGTTTTGACGCGGATGAATGGCGTGACTCCAAAGACAGGACCGTCGTGTTGCCACCGGTTCCAGCAGGACTCAATCGCCTCAGCCCGGCGCTGGTGGCACTGGTCCAGCATTTCCAGGTGGATCGCGACGCTCTCGCCGTTGCCGCTGAATTGACGGCCGATCGCCCCCCGACCTCCACGTCCATCGCCGCCGCGCTCGAAGGGCTTCCTGTGCCCCAAATGCAGTCGTTGCTTAAACGGGTGGCCGAGGGCGACGGAGCAATGGTCATGTCCGAGTTGAAGCGGTTGACCAAACAAGCCCCGACCACTCCGGTCGGTCCCGACATGAGTTGCACAGATTTTGCCGCCAGAATAGTTGACGCTCGCCAAGCACGGCGCATCCAAGAGGCTGAAGCGACGGCGGCAAAGACCAAAAAGGAGGCGGAGACGCGAAGACAACGCCTCGCGACAGTCATGGAACGCGCCGATTCGATCTGGGCCGGTCTGGACCATCTAATGGATCTAAAAATCGCGTCAGCCTACGAGCAGGCGACCGCCCAGCTGCAGGAATTGCGCGACGCTCACCAGGATGCCGGCGAACACTCCAAATTCCAGCGGAGGCTGACCATATTTCGAGAACAGTACGCGCGTCGCCCGGCGATGCTGCGCAGGATCGAGAAACTCTGACGGTGAGTACCCCGACCATGTCATCGAAGCCTCCTGCGATCGATCGTGACAAGCTGCGGGCGGCAATCCGCAAGCTCGGTAACGAGTACGTTTTTTACATGCTGGATGACGCGATTGAGCTTCTGCCCCCCGCCAAGCTCCACAGAATCGTGAAGAAGTACCTCGACCTGAAGAGACTGTGCCCTGATGCGGAGAGGCCGACAAAGGCAAGCTTGCTCGCGGACGTGAAGGCGTTCGAGAAAGCCAGTCTCGCTGGCGAGTACTACCAGTCATTTGACGTCAATTCGAAGAACTGCACGCAGCAGTCTACGGGGACGAGCGCATGGATTGCCCGGTTCCTACGGCTCTTGGATCGATGTGTCGCCAATTCAAGCAAGGGCGATCCGGCAGAGGTGAGTGCGGCCATGGACACTCTCTTCGGACTTTTGAGCCGCATCGATGAGTGCCGCGACGACATTATTTTTTTTGCGGACGAGGGTGGCTCGTGGCAAGTCGGTGTGGATTGGGAGAGGGTGTTGCCGGCCTGGTTCAAGGTCCTCTCGGCCACAACGGAGCCGGAGGAGTTTGTCACGCGGGCCACGAGCTTGCTGTCGCGCCACTACCGCCATGGTCGAGACAAAATGCTGGTCATTGCGCGCCGGATAGGTACGCCGAAACAGCGCAAAGCGCTCGCCGAGTTCGAGCGTATTCACGCGTCCACCAAGGGATAGTGGTGGACTGGCGATTGAGTTCGGAGCTCACTCATGCGATACACTTTGGCTCTCGGATGGGTCTCAGATCGCAAATCGGTCACGACCTGAACGTATCTGCAGAGTCGGCTGCGATTCTTCGTTGTGTATTCGGGGGATCCGGCGTGAAGTGCACTCCGAGCGTTGAATTGCCATGAAATGAATTTAGGTTCCCGGCGAGGGTCGGTTCACAACCGTCGCCTCAGTAGGTAAAAGTTTTTCGAATGTCTTGCAGAAAAGGGGGTAGGACGATTTCTGACGATAGAAGCGGACTGAAGCAACCGAAGTGCCCAGATCCGACTACTCCTCCACTACTCGGACGTACTCCTTCACTGCCCCATCAAAACTTGGAGGCGAGGGTCGGAATCGAACAGAAGAAGGAAGTTTTTCCGAAACTCACTACTCCGTTACTACCACCCCACCACCAGAGGCGAACAGCCTCATAACTAACGAACGCCAATAGAATCAGGCGTTTTGGCGTCTCTGTCAAGCACTCGAAACTACGAACCCAACACCAATCAACTACTCACCAATTACTCATTCATCACTCGTTCACTGGCACTTTCACTGGCACTTTTTTCGGCAAAAACGCCGTGTTTATTAGGGTAAAATGAAATCTGTTTTCACTGTGGGTTTGCTACCTCGATAGGCATCCGCCGATGAGGTTATCCGTTGTGTTCATCCCGTCTGCACGCGCGCCTCTGGTTGCTCCGCGCAACATCGCGCCGGCGGTCGCAACATCTTTGCGCCCGCCGTCACTCAGTTGCTGATGCTCCGCTGCCCGGCGGCGCGGGTGCAGACGGGTGCGTTTCGTCAGGAGCGGGTCTGCTCTCCCGGTGCGGTGAAGAGAGCAGTCCCGCTCCTTCAGAACGAAACGCAAAACATGAACACAACGGAAAACCTCATCTCCACTGGATGCACCGCAACCGCTCCGCAGCCCATCAATCAAATCATCAAGCCGGTAAAATTCCCGGCTCAACCGCAGGAATGGAAAATCGTATCACTGCGGGAATGTCCCACGCCCGACACGATGCAACAGTGCGAAACACCGGATCAGGCAGCCGCCTATTGGAAAGCGCATATCGCGACCCATCCCTACTTTAATTCTGAATGTGAATGTCTGGTGGTTTTCATCCTCAACACACGTCGGCGCATCAAGGGTCACTATCTGGTGTCCATTGGAACGATGGATACAATTCTCTGTCATCCCAGGGAAGTCTTCCGTTTAGCAATAATGGCGAGTGCCGCTGCAATCATCATCGCGCACAATCATCCGAGCGGTGAGCCGACACCATCCGAAGCGGACATCAAAATCACCCGTGACCTCATCCGAGCCGGTCAACTTCTCAAGATCGAAGTTCTCGACCACATTGTAATTGGAAATCCCAACCATTCATCGCTCCGCTCCTTGGGTTATTTTTACTCCTAGCCGATCACGGCTTTCCAAAAAATGGAGGCCACTGCTTGATCGAGCAGACTGGACGACCTTCATTCCGTCCTCGACAGATTTCTCATTCCTGGTCCTTTTGAGCGGGCTTCTCAACATCTTTGGTTTCCGTAACGACGATTTCGACAATCACTGGCTGACCTTCCGCGATGAGCTTTCGTTCACTGCCCGACAAAGCGGCGAGGAATGACAATTCCATTCGTTGCATCGTCGTCTCAATTCGGCGCAAGGCGTTGCCGCGAATTGAAACCTCGTGCGTGGCGAAGACCAAGCGGAGGTGTTGCTGCTTTCCTTCGGTTTTGAGTTCGGCAAAAGCGAACTGGTCAAACGGGAGCAACAGACTCCGTTCAGCCGACAGTTCGATTTTGACGCCGTGAGCGTTCGGGTCGCTCGACCAACATTCGGGTGTTTTTGTGTTCATGCTTTTGTGTGGTTTTTAGGTGACGACGACGCGCCAGTTTCAGCCGACAAAATGTGTCGGCGGCGCGTTGTCCAAATCGGAGAAGATGGCCGTGCAAGCGATCCCAAAGGCGCACGCCACGGCGAGGGACAAAACCGGCCGCCAACTCAATCGCCAACGGCCTGTGGCCGGAGCGAGTTACACTGTCGCGCAACTGCTCCTTGTCCGGGGTGAAGATGCGAATGCCACGCCGCCCGCGCGAAATGGTCACATACCATTGCTGCGCGTTCGTCGCGGCCTTGACTGTCGAGTCGGAGAACAGAACGTAATCCACCGTCTTGCCTTGTGACCCGTAGGACGTGACAGCGTAGCCGGGAAGGAACTCGCGGAAACTTTTGTCCAAGACCCGTCCATCGGTGAGTTCAACTCCACCATCGGGGCGAACTGACTTTGCGGTGACAAGCTCGCCATTCGTGACGCGACCACCCGAAGCCAGTTTGCGATTCGCTTTGAGATGAAGGCGGTCGCCTTCTGCAACCGAGATTTCGCGCGGGAGATAAACCGTGACGCGATCCAGGACTTTATTTGAAACGGTGATGAACTTCCCGCCGACCTCGACAAGCACGCTCGATTTCAAAATGCCCGCCAGCTTCCCTTTCGCGCCGGGTTCAGCTTCGCGCACCTTCTGATTGAAGACGACGACCGCATCGGGCGGGTAGAATCGTGCATCCCGTTTCTGCGCGTTCGTCAGGTCGAGCTTGTCGAGCACCTGAACCGTCGCGTCGTTTACGCCAAGCAGCCCTTTGGACTTGAGTGCATCGCGGACGTGCGAGTTGACCCGATGCACTTCACCCCACGTTTGAGAGACGACGACAGCCGAGGCATTCTGCTCCGCGAGCCGGAGATATTCTTCTGCCAACTTGTCGGCCTGATCCCCCAAGCCGCACGCCACCACCGCACCCATCTTGTCCAGCCGTTCAAACGACTCGCTCAACTTGCCAACAGCCGCTGATTCGACGGCGTTCCGATACTGCTTGATGCGTGTGCGCTCATCGGCGTCTTTGCCAAGCGCCGGGTCTTGCCGACGAATCTTGTGAAGCTCCACCGGCTTGACGCCGGAGTGCCGCTCAATTGCCAGCAACGCATCCGAAGCCTCAACCGCTCCGTGCTGCCGCGTGTCGCCCGAAAGGATCAGCCGCGCATTCCGCTCGCGGACCAGTCGCATCAATTCGAGCATTTGCCGTCCGCCGATTTGCCCCGCCTCGTCCACCACCACGACCGCGCGTTCAGCCAGTTCGCGCTTGAGGATGAAATTGGCGACCGTGGATGGTGACGGGAATCCCGCCTTTTCCATTTAGACGACTTGCTGACGCTGCGGCGCGAGAACAACCACGCGCCGGCCAGATTGCTGAAGTTGTTCGACCAGCTCGCCCAGGACAAAGCTTTTTCCCGTGCCAGCGCCGCCACGAAACACGGACACTGTATTGATAGAGCAGAGCAAGGCATCGAGCGCCCCGCGTTGCTCATCGTCCAGTTTGGGATTTGCCGGACGCGGGTTCGCAACCAACGGCCAGGCATCGCCCACGCCTTCTTTTGCGGTCTGAACGATTTCCCATTCGCGCAGCAGAACCTCGCGCAACGTGACCGCACCGGGACGTTCCTCGTCTCGTATGTAACCGCGACGCTGGGTGAAATCCTTGAGTTCGGAAACGGAAAAACCTTCGCCACGCGCCCGGCCCAACGCCTCCTGCCACAACTGACATTCGAGCACGACCGAGTTTCGATCAAACAAATGCTCCTCTGCCCATTGAACGGCCTCGCTGACGGTGACAGCCTTTTTCTGATTCATGTCGTTGCTCGGACTTTTGGAAAGCTGGCGCAGCGCAGCGCGTTCAACGTCGCTTAACTGTGCTTCCCACAACGTCAATAATTCCGCCCGGCTCAAATCCTTTTGCTTCCGGCTTCGCTCTGCCGTGGCGAGTTGAGCGCGCAAGGCTTGGAAGTTTGCACCGGCGAGTTCAGGTTTGTCCGCGAGTAGTTTGGCGAGGGCTTCGTCAATCTGCGTATGCCGCTTGGAAAACCGCTCGCTCAATTCTTCGGAGACGCCTTCGATTTCAAAGTCGCCTCGCACGCGATTGCGAATCCGGTAGCCGAAGCCCCGCAACTCGCGAGCGAGTTCGTGGTAATAGGCGTTCTCGGCAAACTTTCTGGCGCGCAGAAGTTCGTGATTCTGGAGCGCCTTCCAGCGATTCTCCACCGCGTCAAACGTCGCGTTGAAAACAATGCAGTGCGTGTGCAAGTGCGGATCGAGCGTGCGCGACGTATCGTGCGTGAACAGGGCAGCAGCGAAGTTGCCGGTCAAACGGTCGCTCTGCGCCCCACCGACTCGCACGCGCGTTGCCGTGAACGCTTCAAACTCCCGCAACGCCAACCGCACGGCGCGATTGTGCGCTTCAAGAATGCGTTCGTCTTTGCCCAGGAATCCCGCGATGGAAACCGACTTCGGCGGTGAGAAGGTGAAGTCGAAGAATATCCGCCGATTGGCCGCGTTATCTCCGCTTTCCGTCCGCGTTGTGTTCAACCGTTGCGTCAACGTCTCGCCGGAAGACGGATGCTGATTCTCGCATAGCCGCAGAAATTCTTCGGCCCGGACTTTCCCGGCTAATCCAAGCCGTTCTGCGCCCAACCCCATCCATTCCCCGGCGATGCGCTGGCCTTCATCGTAGTAGTCCCCAACCGCCAGGTGTTCCTCGAAGTATTCTTCTGCGTTCTTGAGGTTGTATTGCGTCTTTGCCGTGACCACACATGGGACACTACACAAACCGTCCACGCGATTTGTGTATCAGATACATCTTAAATGCAGTTGGGTAGTTTCTGTCTCTTCAATCGGAAACGACCTCACGCTTTCAGAGGCGAGACAAACGAGCGCAGCATTTTATCTGCATGCTGCATTTACAGCTTCAATCAGCTTTTTCTTCGCCTGCTGCGGGTTAACAAACCAGTCCGTTGACCAAATCCGATGAAGCTTCCATCCGCGTTCCATGAGAACTTTTTCTCGCAGCCGGTCGCGATCTCTGGCGGCACGGCTCGAATGATACGTCTTGCCGTCACACTCAACGCCGAGTGCGAAAAGGCCGGTGTGATGAGGATGTTTCACACCCAAATCAATGAAGTAGCCAGCCACTCCAACCTGACGTTCGATTAGAAAACCGGCTCGGCAAAGCACGGCTTCAACTTGAATCTCAAAAGGAGAGTCACTTTGTTTGCCAGTTGCTTCGCCACGGTCAGCCAGAACGCCGCTCTCGGCGTATTTCAGGAACAGATGAAAATCACGAACGCCCTGTCGTCGGCCATCAACAAGGATTTGGTCGCTCCGAATTGAGGAGAAGATTTCCATGCGCCATTTGGCTCGCGTGATGAGCACGTTGAATCGGCGCTCACCGCCTTCCCGGTTCAATGGGCCGAACCGCTGGGTCGGTGTTCCGCCGGGCGTGTGCGGGCCGTAGGTGCATGAGAGGATCATGATGTCGCGCTCGTCACCTTGAATGTTTTCCAGGTTGCGAACAAAGAGAGGTTCTTCGTTTTGTTCCGAAGCAAAGGCGGTCATCGCAATATCAAAGCGCCGGTCGTCTTGCCGCATCTTCTCAAGCAAATCCATGACGCACTCCTGCTGATACATGTTCATGGTCACGACGCCGATGGTGAGTCGGTCTTTCGGAGGCTTTGCATACTCGCGGAGGACAAGCTCGCGGACGCGATTCGCAACCGCTTCTGCCTCCAAAGCGTTTATCACTTTACCAGTCGTGGTTGTGGCATTGGCAATGTGCGTGTAGCGAATACCGAGTTCAGGATGACTTCGGTGCGGGTGCGGAAAAAGAATCAGACGGTTGTCGTAGGAAAAGCTATTTGCAGGCGCGATGAGCGTTTCCTGACGACTGCGGTAGTGCCAAAGGAGCGGACAAGACAGGAGTGCCGCTACTGATGCATCGAGAATACTTTCGGATTTCCCGCCGTCAATTTCCTCCTCCTCTTCGGGAGATTCGTCTTCTTCTAGTGCCGACGTGAAGAAATCACTTGGCGGCATTTGCTTTTGATCACCGACAACAACAAGTTGGCCACCTCGTGCAATAGCTCCCCAAGCGTCTTCGGGGTTGATTTGCGATGCTTCATCCATGATGACCAAATCAAAACTGATTGCTCCTGGAGCAAGGAACTGGGCAACCGCCAAAGGCGTCATCATCCAACACGGACACAAATCTTGCATCGCGCGACCGGCGCGATGAACCAACTTGCGAATCGGCAAGTGGCGACGTTGTTTGCCCATCTCGTGTTGCAGGAGGGCATACTCTGTGTGCTCGCCAGCCGTTTTGCCTTTCCAGCCTTCGGTCACATCCCCGTTCCCGATACGAGTTTTGATGAATCTGCGATTTGTTTTCAGTTGCTTCTCGTCGTCGTCTTGGAACTTCTGGCGAAGCCGCTCGTGTTCGTTGGATTGGAAGTAGCGCAGTTCGTCGTCAGATTCCCAAACTGCTTTTGCTTGCTGATATGCGACCGCTCCACGAAAGGTGTCTATCAAAACATCCGTTGAAATCTTGGCATTTTCAGCGTGTTTGACGAGGTTGGTGAGGCCGAGCTTTTTCGCGACTTCCTGTTCGCGCAGAAATGCAGCGTAGTTCGGCAGGAGGGGAATCTTTGCCGTGAAGTCGCAACAATGCTGTTTCACTTCTCGGGGTGTGCCGTTTAGTGAAACAATGCCGAACGGTCCATAACCTGACACGCGGCCGAAGAATTCCAAAGCATCGTGCGTCTGCTTGATGGCCTTCTTCAAAGCGGCCAGCTTCGGTTCAATCCCAAGCAGAGTTTCACAACGCGAAGTCGTGTCCGTGGCGGCCAACCAATTTCCCATCGCAGGTGAAAGTCCACGAGCGACGGCAGCCCACTGGCGGTGGTTTTGAATTCTGGCGACTTCAAGGCGCGTAGCATCTACGCCGAGATGTTCTCGCCAGTTCTGTAAAGCCGCTTCCAATTCAATGGCGCGGTGCAGTCCCGCGGTCGCTTGAGCAAGATCGTGGACTGTAAAATCACTCGACTGGCTGTGCGATTCTACAACTTCAAGCGCGCTAGTTGTCTTCGCGCTGCGATCAGCGATTTGAGACGACCACGCGACCAAAGGTATCGGCGATTGAGTGTCGTGCAACGGCAGGGCAAAACTGTCTTGGAGCTTTCGCACCCGACCCCGGAGGTCTTTCGCTCGGGAAACCAACTCTTGCCACCAATGCAGACGGTTGTCCGTTTCATCGGTTAGAATCCAGTGCAGCAGAACACCGGAAGCTCCGTGTTGACGCACTGCATCAAGCCAATCAAGTGTCGTGGAGATTTGTTCCGACGAGAAGAGCGATGGTTCTTCGTGAAGAATTTCCCGCCAAGGAACAAATGCTTTGGTTGCCGACTCAATTTCGTGCGCGTCATCCAGTGACTCCCGGATTTCCAGAATGTTCAGATGGTTGTCAAACGTCCATTCGAGTGCCTGGGTGCGAGACGCAGCCGTTGCTCGATTGAGCATCGTCAGCTTGCTCTCAAACTCTGCGCCACTGACGTCACTCGAAATCCAGGCCGGTATTTCTTGATTCAAGAAATCCTCTTTTAGACGGGTGACTTGCTGGCCGAAAATTTGCGTTGCGTGAATCAGCGGCAAATGTTTTTCCACTTCTAACTTCCTGCCGATAATGGCGGCAACGAGTGCCGGTGCAATGTTGCGCTTGTTCAGTTCGGAAAGCCACGCAACATCTTCGCCGAGAGCTTCAACATTGAGACTCGCCGCCACAACTGGATCAGCAATGTCGGAATGCTTACGGAGTGCCAGAGCCAACTGGTGAAGTTGTTCCAGTTGCCCGATGCGACCGGCAAGCTGCGTGAACGTGGCGTGCGGTTGAAGTTTGGCCTGCACCTGAATTCGTTCTGCCAATGCCTTCACCATCGTCTCGGTTCGGCTCAAGACTCCACAAAGTTCTTGGAGTTTCACAGTCCGTGGCTCTGCGGCGAGTAATGACAAAGGTGTGATGCCGGACAATTCCTGACGATTCTGCTCTACGAGTTGCGTCAGAACTTCAACCACCTTTACGCCGTTCCGCACGCTCTCGGCATCACGCATGGATGATTCCACAAACGAAGTTACCTCACTCATCTGCGTCGCCGATTTCAATTGTTGAATCCACGCGAGTGTTGGTTCAATCGTCTGCCATTTGGTTTCCATGCCACGAAATATCCCGCCCAAAAGAGTCCCAGCGGGCGAACTCTGGAAAGCAATCCGCCGCCGCTCATGCGCCTCAAGCTCGTCGAGAATTGTGAGTGTGCCTTCATCCGTCGGAAACGGTGGGTTGAGAAAAGATCGCGTGTTCTTACGGGTCTTGTGGTAGCGCCCGGAGAACCAACGCCACCAGCAACCAGCGAGCGAACGCAACTCGCGCCTCTGGACAACAATTGATTCCACGTCCGGCAAATCTCGAAACGCAACCCGATCAGTGTTTCGTTCCCGGAAAAGTTGGAGTTCTCGGCTCTCGGCGGTAGCCGTCGCAACAATGTCCGCGTTTGCCTGAAGGCAGAGGGCTTCGACGGGAAGTTCTGCGGGCGATTGCGGGCGATTCACCAAAAGCATAAACAGCGTCTTCGCCTGACGAATCTGGTCAAGATTCTCGGGAGGAAGCAGAGGCCACGGCTCAAAATGAGTCTTGAAAACATCCAGCGAAGATTGAACCGCCTTGCGCAATTTTTCAATTTTCTCCGCGAACTGCGCAACAGATTCCAGCGGCTCATTCTGAAGCCCAAGCTTTCGGATAATCTGGACTGCCTCGCGCTGCGTGTTGAGAAGACCGGCTTCGACAGTTTGACCAAGCTGTATTTCAGGAAACCAGTCGCAAGCTTCGCGATAGCAACTTTGGTAAGACTGTATGACCGTGCTCAACGATTGGAGCGTCTCCGTGGGATTCGGATTGCCGATGAGCCGTGCGAGTATGTTGTCCGTGCCGTTCGCAGGGATTTGAAGCAGCGCCGTAGGAACATCCGCCAGAATCGCGAGGCTCTGGAAGTTGCCAAGTGTGAGGGCATCACAGCCGAAAGCATCGGGGGGAAATCCAATCGGCGTCTTGCTGGCAATGTCTTGGTGTAACGCCACAAGATTCGCCAGCCCTTGTTCCAGTCCCGGCAGTTCGCAGAGTTGGACTTCGCCAAATGAATGCTGGCACAGACAACGGGCGGATGCGTCCAAATCAGTTGCGACTATGCCTTGTTGGAATCGTGCCGTGTCAGCGACGCGGGATTTAAGACGCGCTACGCTGGCATGATAACGCGAGAGTCGTTGAGCCAAAGCGCGCGCCTCGTTTTGTCTAGCGGCGTCTTCAAGCACATGCAACGCGAGCAGGAGTTTGCCGCCGCTTGGAACGGGCAAATCAGGGTTCGCGCGATGGTTCGCCAGCAACTCAACGTGCTTCCAAGTAATTTCAGCTTTTTCCGGCGACTGTTGCTCGGCACTCCAGAGCGCGTGAATGCCCGCTGGGTTCAAGTTCGCATATGCCGAAAGATCCTCTGCCCAACGCAAGATGTCGTTTAACTCGTCAAGCGAAGTCTTGGCCGAAGAAAGGGAACAGCGAGGACTGACGACCGACACGACTGCATCGAGCGCATCCTTGGCGCGAGACGCAACGTAATTCCGATTGTCGTCGGTGATGCGGAGATGTCTTTGGGCTTTCGTCAACTGGCGGTAGAATTCTTCCAAGTCGCGTTCCAATCGAGCGACGGAAGTTGCGTTGTCCGGTGACTGCCAGAGAAATGCCAACAGGTTCGGCAGCACCTCTTTCAGAACCGTGAAGCGGCTCTTGGTGATTTGCGCCACAAGTTGTTCGGTCTTGGCAACAGTGAGATTGTGAAAATCATCCGGCAGGAGCGTGAGTTCCTCTGCCAACGCCACTGCGGATTGCTCCTGCTGGCGGATGACAGCTTCGATTTGTTGCGTGTCCATCGGCCCGAGCTTTAGCGGCGTCCAGTGTGACCAAGTATTCCCAACTTCCGCCTTGAGACGATGCCACTGGTGGAGTGCTTGCTCCCGTTTCTCAAGCCAATCGGGTGGCGCTTCAACATCAAGAACCGAAACAACCAGAAGTTCATCATTCCATTCGCTGCCCCATGCTTCGCGGAGCATCAGGTGCAACGCCGTGGCTCTTTGAATCAGCGAACAAGCGCTCTGAGTGAAACCTGTGGGGTGTTCGCGCAATCGCGCCGCGTGATCGTTTAATTTCTTGGCCTGTGCTACGACGGGGTTGTTGAAATTCCGCCGCCAATCCGGACTTTCGCGAAACCGCGCGCTCGTTGCTAGATGCTTGTGCATCTCCGTCACACGGGCTTTGTCACTGAACAGGGGCAAGCAGAAGGGAGCAAGCTCCACTGTTTCCAAACGCCGCCGAACAACTTGAAGCGCCGGCAGTTTTTGAGCGACGAAAAGAACCCGTTTGCCCAGCGCCATTGCAACCGCAATCAGATTGGTGATCGTTTGCGATTTGCCCGAACCAGGTGGGCCTTGAACCACCATTGAGACGCCCTTTTGTCCCGCCAACAGAGCCGCATATTGAGTGCTGTCAGAATCCATCACTATCGGCAAGTCTTCCGTCTCTTGGTGGTTGGCAACCTCGTCATCACTCGGAATGCCCTCCTGCTGCGGCAATGGATCGCCGTTCAAAATTGCGCGGACAATCGGATGGTCGGTCGGGGCTTTTCCTTCCGGCCACTCGCCGGGATTTAAGTCCAGCCAAAGCCGATAGCGAGCGAAGTTAAAGAAGCCGAGTGCAATTGTTGGAACAACTTTCCAATTCTTTTTCGTTCGCAAAGCCTTTCCGACACGAGAGAAGTAAGCGCTCGCGTCTTCATCTTCGTCGAGGTCGGGCAAATCAATCCCAAAGTCCTGTCGAAGTTTTTCAACAAGACATGGATTTCCTTGGGGTTGGTCAACGTCCATGCGAAGCAGGAATTCGCGCTGACCACCTTCCTCTGTCTTTTGTTCGTCGAGATTGACGTGAACCAAAACCAACGGGGCGTAAAGCGGCTCGCCAGCCCTCGGATGTGGTTCGGCCTCGCACCATTCAAGAAATCCGATGGCGAGAAAGAGAGCGCTGTCACCCGTGGAATTTGCGAGCGTGTTTTGTTCGTTCCTTATTTTTGTGAGGCGTTTGCGGAACGCTTCGTCGGGGAGCAATGAAAGCAGTCCGCCCTTTTGGAGAAACTGCGATATGCCACGAATCGAGCTGTAAACATCTTCCCATTGATCGTGGCCGATTGTAGCAAGCGAGAGACTCGCCCCCGCATTCGGGCTTTGTTCCGTGCTGCGATGCAAACGGAACTCCTGCAAAATTTGTGCTTGCTGGTCGCGAGTTAGGCCGACTACTTCAATACCCTTCTCCTGCTCGACGAGTTTTTCCCAGAGGGAATCAATATGACCTTTCAGCACTACATGCTTATGCGCTTTCAGGTCGTCTTTGTAATTGGGATTGCCAGGACGGAAATTCAACAGCCGGTTGCGAAGCGTGAGATCAAGTAAGCGCTGCCTTGACCGTCGGAGCTTTTCAGAAACATCTCCGGCGACCGAGTCTGTGCGAGCGGCCTGATTGTTCGGCAACTGCTTGCTCATGGCTTTTTGTTTGGAGCGACTGAATTTTGATGAGAATACCAATTCGCTGGCATTTGGAAAGGAGTGGTTTTGAACCCTGTTCCGCTTCGCCCACGGATATTTTTGAGATGTTCATGCGCCATGTCTGATTAGATCGCGGACGCAGCACGGACTGTCCGCGTATTTTGTGTAGCTGATACATCTTCGCACTGACGGTTTCTGGTGAACTGCCAGGCATGAGCACAACCGTGACTCCGAAGCCGGGCAGTCAACTCTGGGGCATTTACCACACCGACCGGGAACACGCCCGCGAGTTGGGTGATCCACTTCGCACGACCATTGAAGCGCCAACGAAAATCGCCGCTGAAGAAGCGGCGGCCAAACTCGGCTTTGGCAATCCGTGGGCACACCCGATTGCGCCGGAAGTTGTCAGGCTGACACGGTTCGTCCTCAAAAAATATTCGGGCCATCGGCACGAACTCGCACACAAACCATCACGCGGCATTCGTATCTGATTATGCAAACACCCACCACCGCTCAATTACGCACCGCCATCGAAGTGCTGAACAAACTTGGCGAACGTCTCAATACCCACGCCGAACATTCCGTGATGCAACTCGCGGAATCACCACTTGGCGCTCACTACGCCGGGCGCATCGAAGTGGGGACGATTGAACAAACCACCCGCATCGAGTCCGTTGCCACTCAGTTGAAGAACTGGCGCGACGAGTTATTGGAGCAAAGGAGGCAGTGTGTTTCTCATCATGTTTAAGACAGGGCACGCTTTACCCCTTGCTGGCGCAAGGCTTCTGCGTCCGCGAAGCAGTCGCGGTGAACACGCGGAACATCCGCGCAAAGTGAGCAGTGTATGGCCGCAAACGCGGCAAATCCGCGACCGCAATTCGGTCGAGGAAAGGACGTGTCCGCGAACTGTCCACGTCCACGGCCAATCCGTGTCCGCGTTCAGTCCACGCAAACTGCCGCGTCCGCAAACAGTCCGCGTTCTCGGCAACGCAGCGGCTTCGACAGTCCGCGAACCGGCAGCGGTCACGGGCTTAAATTGTCCGCAGACAGTCCGCAGCCGCGAACTGTCCACGTCCGCGAACTCGCAATGTCCGAGGACTGTCCGCGAACCTCGACTGGCAAAGAACTGTCCGAACCATCGCATCGCGGTGTCCATCTTGCCGCCGACCAATTTCCCGGTTCACATCCAAACCATTACAGCCTATGACCGCATTTGACCCAGCAGCAGTCCGGCAGGCGGTCGCGGAATTTACGCCGCTCCGTCCGCAGAAGTTCCAAGACTTGCTTCCGGCGAAGGATGTCATCGCTGAATTGAGACAACGGCGGGCGTCGTATCGCGCCATCGCTGAACTGCTCACGCAACATTGCCTGCCGACGAGCAAGACAGCCATCGCCACCTTCTGTCATCAAGTGCTCGCGGAAATTGTTCGCCCGCGCAGACGGCCAGGACGCAAACGCCAGCCTTCACCCGCCGAGCCGAATGGCCGAGCGCCTTCACCGTCGCCAGAGCCGCCGGCGGATTCCAGCGGCGGCGAAACTCCGCAAACCCGCAGCCGCGGCCCGCGCATCGCCCAGGTGCGGATGCTCAAACCTGAAAGCACATGAAACGTCTCGACCTCATCCTCAACGGCAAAGGCGGCGTCGGCAAAAGCTTCTTCGCCGTCAACTTCGTGCAGTTCCTCAAAGATAGGGGCATCGCGCACACCGCGATTGATAGCGACAACGAGAACTCGACGTTGAAGCGGTTTCACCCTGACACGCGATTTCTGGATTTGAATAACCGGCGCGAACTCGACGGCATCTTCGCCGCGCTGGAAAAGGCAAACCTCGTCGTCATGGATTGCCGGGCCGCGTCCACAGACTTGTTTATTGATTACTTCGCAGAAATTGACCTGCCAGCCGTGTTGTCAGCGATGGGTGCCGCGCTCACGCTCGTCATGCCAGTGAACCACGAATCGGACAGCGTGGATCAAATCCAACGCCTCGCCGACCAGTTTGGAAAGAAGTGCAACTACGTTGTGGTTCGCAACGCCGCGCACAGCGAGAGCTTCGCGTTGTTCGAGTCGTCCGAAGTGCGGGCGCAACTCAAAGACAAACTCGGCGGACGAGAAATCACCATGACTCGGATGCAGGATTGGCTGGTTGAATCACTCAACGCGGAAAACCTAACTATCACGGCGGCAACCAAGCATCCGGCTTTCAGCCTGCTCGACCGGCAACGGCTTCAAACATGGCAGCGGAAACTCTACGCCGAGATCGAAGCCGCCACCGACTTGCTTTTGCCCGTGAAGTAATCCCATGCCGAACAACGAACAGAACGACTTCGACGAGGAGTTCGCCAAGGCCGTTGCCGAGTGGCGCGATAAACATCGGCTGCGAGAAGACGACGCGGCGCTACTCCTTGTCGAATTGTTCCGAATCCACCAGCGGCATTGGGATGAACTTCGCCGCCGTGAAATCCCATCCTTTGAGCAGTTCCGCGCGGACATCGCGAAACTCGTCGGCGCGGCGCAGACATTTCAACAACAGTCAGCCGCGTTGCTGGAAGTGCTACGAAGCCAGCCACCCGCTCACCGTGCCGCGAGAATCACCCGCGCTGCCGCGATCTTCGCCGCACTCGCCGCATTGTTGGCTGGCTATTTGATCGGGAGGGCGTGGTGACGAAACTTTTTTTCTTGCCCGTTGGCCCAATCACTTTTCCGGCGGACTTGCTGATGTCGAAGCATTTTCGGCCAGTCATCCTCGGCTTCGGAATTCTATTGGTGATTATGGCGGTGCGACTCTTGTTAGCTTCACCACGCAAAAACCATGTTGCGAAGCTCGGCGGTTTGAGATGGAAACGAAACCAGTTTTGTCGCGGCTGGCTCATCACCGGCGACACTGGTTCAGGCAAAACCAGTTCCGGTATCAATCAGCTTGTGCATCAAGTTTTCCAGAACGAGCCGACCTGGGGCGGTCTGTGCATTGACGAAAAGGGCGTCTATTGGGAAACCCTCTCGGCGATGGCGCGGCACTACGGCCGCGAGCACGACCTCATCCGCCTTCAAATCCGCCCGAACGACACCGACGCGCAGTGGACGCCGCCGAATCGCTACAACTTGACCGGCGACCGCAGCATCCCGTTCACGACCTACGCCAAATTCATCGTGGACACTGCCACAAGTCTCGGCCAGGGCGGGGACAAGGGCTTTTTCAAAAGCCAGGCGCAGACTCACATCGCCCACGCACTCGAAATGTTGTTTGAGTTGAATCGCCCCGTCACGCTGATTGGCGCTTACGAGTTGCTCTCCGACCGTGAACTTCTGGAAGAAGAAATGGAAAACCTTGAGAGTCTGCTCGAAACCCCGCGCCGCGCCGCCGTCTATGCACACTTTGGAAACCGTTTCCTCACGCAGCCTGATGAGCAACTTGGAGGCGTGCGCGAAACCATCAGCAACTACCTGCAATACTTTCTGACGCCCGAAGTCGCCGAGGTGTTTTGCACCGGCGAAAGCACGTTCGACTTCGGCGCGATTGACCAGGGCAAAATCATCCTCACGACCATGCCGCAGAAATTCCAGACCGAGCGCCGGTATGTGAACACGATGCTCAAGCTGCTTTACTACAATCACGCTCTGCGCCGCTTCGATAAAGCCAAGGCTGACCGCGCGCAAAACAATTTGCTCATCCTTTGGGCCGACGAAGCGCAGCGATTCATGACGGCCAGCGAAGACGGCACGAGCGATTACAACTGCGTGGACGTGATCCGTGAGGCTGGCGCAACAGTTGTCGCCGCCGCGCAAAGCACAACTTCACTCGTGCCACCGTTGGGCAACGACAAGGCGAAGGTGCTGACTCTGAATCTCCGCAATCGCCTCATCTTCCGCTCCGCCGATGAAGCCGATGCCATTCAAGCCGCCGACTTCATCGGCAAGAAGCGCGTTGTGAAACGCTCATGGGGATTCAGCGCCGGCAAACGCAACGTGAACTATTCCGAAACCGAGGAACACAAAATCAAACCGCACAAGCTCCGCAATCTCCGCGACCACGAATGCGTCCTCGTCCACTGCGAGCGAGGCTTTCGGCGCGTGACCCTACCTCCGCTTGAATCAGATGGTGCGGTCGCGAAGTGGTTTCCTTGGTTGCGGCGTCTATTCTGAAACGGTTGCGCTCGCACCCGTAGCGCTCCGCCCGCAAAGCGTTGTCGGAGTGTTGCCAACCTGATACACTTTTCACAAAGACAGCTTACAAAATGGCTACAAAAGTCGATTCCTCCTTCGGCGTGCCCCCAAAAAGCGGAGGCATTGCGTGAGCACCAACGCGTCGGGCGCTGGCTTCGGGGTTGCCGCCGAGGACATTCGTGCCTGCGATTGGCAGACTGTTTTCCAAACCGCTTCACGGCGCGAATGTGATTCGTATAGCGAGGTCTTATCGGCAAAAGCCAAGTCGCTCCAAGAGGCCAAGGATGATCGAGGACATCGTGTATTTCGGCTCTTGGGAGCGGTCGCATCCTTCTGGCCCAATTTTCATTCCGACGAAGCCCCGTTCAGACCAATGGCTATCTGGGACGGTCGTCGCTCTGCAATCCCCGAAGACCTGCTTGCAGCCGACCTCGATGCCCTCAGTGGTGTGCTGGCTGAGATTCAGGACGCCGAGTTCCGCGCACGAGTGGCGGACGTGCTCTGGGTCTGTCGCAAGGATTACAAGGCGGCGCAAACCGCTGTTGATGCTTACATCGAATCTAGCCGCGTCTTGGAGTCGGGAGACATGTGGCCACCGTTTTCCGAGCGGCTTGAACGGGCAATGCAGTTGGGCGCAAAGATTGGCCGGCTGAAACAGTTTCACCTAAAGGCAATTCAAGCGGTGGAGGATGCCATTGCCCGGCACGAGCCGACAGAGAAAGGTTTGCTCTGCGCTCGTCTCATGCACTTCTTGCTTGCCGACCGCGTTGGCGATGCAAAGAAATATGCACCTTTGTCGGAGAAGTTCGCGAAGATCATGGAGGGCGTTCCCAACTGGCACTTCGCCCGCGACTATTGGCAGTTGAAGGCTGTTTGGGATTCCAAGGACGGAAAACTCGACGATGCCCGCACCGCCCAGCTTCAGATCGCAAACACTTACGTCAAACTGGCGGAAAGCTTCACTACTGCCGCGCAGCCTTCCTACTTGGGCGCAGCAGGTTGGATGGCGAAAGCGGTGCAGGCGCTTCGTGAGGCCAAAGCCGATGCCACCGATATTGAAAACACGCATCGCCGCCTCCTCGATTTCCAGAAACGTTCCATGAGCGAGATGGAGACGATCCAGATACCGCTGGAGAACGCGCCCGACCTTGAGAAGAAGCTGGAGGAGTCTGCGAAAGCAGCAGCCGCGCATGTGGCCGGACACTGTTTTGAGGACGCGATTATTCGCTTCGCATTCGTAGCCGAACCGAGCCGCCCAGATGAACTCAAGAAGCGCATCGAAGACCCAAATTCAGGAGGCGTGTTCACCCAATTATTCGGCACGACAACCGTTAGGTCCGACGGCCAGACCTCCGATACGAAACCGCCGCTCGCGTCTGACGATCCAAAGGAGCGGGAAATCGCCGTTCTAAAGGAGATGTATTCGCAAGCGCGCACCGTTGACTGGCGGTTGCGGGTGCAGGTTTCGATTGAGCCAGCGCGACAGCAAATTGTCTCCGAACACCCGGCCCGACCAATGGATTTGATGTTTCTCGTGCAGGATAATCCGTTCGTGCCGCTCGGGCGTGAGGGTTTATTTCTGCGCGGCCTGCACGCTGGTTTGCATGGCGATTTGGTTCTGGCCCTTCATCTCCTGCTGCCGCAAATCGAGAACTCGGTTCGTGAAATCTTCACGGCGCGGGGCATCATCACATCGAAACTGGAATCGGATCAGACACAGGACGAGCGCGACATGGGTTGGATGCTAGCGCACGCAGAGATGTCGAAGATATTCGGACCGGGCATGGCGTTCGACTTGCGCGGCCTCCTGGTCGAACGATTCGGATTGAACCTGCGGAACGACATTGCCCACGGCCTGTTGGCTGAGTCGCAGATGGTCACTGAGGGTGCGCTCTACGCTTGGTGGTTGACGCTCCGCCTTTGCTGCATCCCTATTGCAGCAGCCCAACAGGAGTCGAAGGCATGACTGCAACCCATGATATTTGCCCCTACACGCTAAAGCGGTTGACTGACCTGCCATCGGTCAACGACGAGCACATCTTTCCTGATTCAATCGGCGGCACTGCCTCGTATGTGGTGCGGGTAGATACCAAAACCAACTCGCAACTCGGCACAACGGTTGATTCGGCTTTTGTGGACTCACCTTTGCTCGCAGCATTACGCTCTAAGTTAGGCATCAAATCTCGATCAGGGCCGTCGAAGTGGAAACTGCGAGGCACGACCGAAGGAACGAACCGACCCGTTGAGGTCATTTTTGAATCGGGCGGCAATGTGGACATTCAGTATCGCAAGCCCGTCGAGTTCGATACTTCAGGTAAGGGAACAATTATTGTCTCACCCGAGAAGCGTGATTCTTTTCTTGAAAATATGGCGCAAAACTTAAGGCGCAAGGGCAAGACACTGCACATCGCAAACGAGGTGCAGGGACAGGCCGAATCGGCGAAGCTCAATATCAGCATTGAACTGGATGCACTGAAACAGGGGTTAATGAAGATTGCGTTTCTGGCAGCATACGAATTTTTTGGTGATGCGTTTTTGAAAGACCCGCTGATTCCCGAATGGCATAAAGCCGTCCTCTCGGCATCATCCACCGATGCCATGAATGCGAAGATTCACGGGACAGCGCTTGAGCCAAACGAGTATTTGAACATATTGCTCCCCGACATTCAGGAACACGAACACGCCGCAGCCGTCTTTGATATCCAGCAGCAAGGCCCTGTCGTCATCGTGAAGCTCTTTGGCTGCGATTTACTTTCGTCCTTTTGCATGGCTTCAGAAACGTCCAATTTCGGACTCAAGCCGCTTGATGGCAAAATCGTGATTTGTGACACGAAAACCCGCCGTGTGCGCACCATGAAATACGCCGACCATTTTGTGTCACGTTCAGAGAAACTCGGCGAAACATTCCAACGACTGAAGGCTCAACGCCGCTCTGCCCCGCAATCGAAACCCTCATAAACTTATGGCAACCTCTTCAAAAATCCGGGTGATGATTTCGAGTCGCTGCAACGACCGATTTCCTCATGGTATCGCGACGAGTCCTACGTTAACCGACCTCCGGACAGAATTGCGGAATGAGATCGAAGCCGTGGAGATTTTCGGAAGCAAGCCATTTGAAGTCTGGATCAATGAGATTGCACCGCCTAAAGGCGGGACTTGGGACAGTTGGGATGTGTGCATTGAAGCGGTGAAGGATTGTGACGTTTTGCTTGTTCTCTCGAACGGCAACGCGGGCTGGGCAAAGAACAAGGGTGATATTGGGATCTGCCACGCTGAATTGATGACTGGCCTCTCACAAGCACCCGGCAAAGTGTCGTTCCTTTCCCTCGGCAACATTCCGGCGGACAAAACTGACCAGGGAGTGCGCAACCAACGATTTCAAGAATATGTTGCTCAACAGAGTTTGTTCAGGGGAGGCGAAGTCAAAACCGTGGCTCAACTGAAGACACGCGTGAATGAAGCTCTTCACGAAGCACTCGTGACACTGGTGCAACGCGGAGTGCGAGAAGCCAGCAAAGGGCGTTTCTACAGCGGCCAAGCACTTGACTGGACCAGAATGGATTTTGCTGGGCGGCAGTCAGAAATGATCCGAGTGCTCAGAGAAGCCGTTTTACAGCGTTCCAACGCATTGGAGGATGCAGGCAACCTGTTTGTGACCTTGAACGGGGGCGAAGTGTTGATTGCAACACATGCTATCCCGGCGGCCCTGAGCGTTGGCGCTGCCAAGGAGTTAGTCGGCCAACCGTTCCTCAAGGACCACGGCTTCGACAAGGTGCTTACGGGAAAGCGCACCGGCCCGGTTCATTTGATCGCTTGTCACAAAGCAGCCACCGAATCACAAGCGACTCGCCTGCTCGGCTTTCCTGACGCAACATTTGTCAGCGCTCCGTTCGGCGTTTACGTCGCGGATAATCTGCATAAAGTGCAATTGGCCTACATTAGCAATTGTCGGGACGAAGCAAATACGCGTCATGGTGTGCAACGCTTCTTTGAGTGGCTGGAGCAAACCGGCGAAGATGTGCAACTCGCCAAGCGGGCGGCTTCGCGCGCGAAGATCGTCAAAGCCATCGCGAAGGAGATTTAGCAAATCCCAAAGCCGGCTGAACGTTGCGTTGAAGGAGCTGATTCTCCGCGACGGCAAACCGAGCGTTCGTCACGAGCTTGCATGGTGCAAGGCCGCAGCAGCGACGGACTTCCGTCTGCGGCTCGTCTGCGGGCGTTCCGCTCCGGCTTCGTTCCGCTAAACGCTCCTCTTCGCCCTCCACTCCACTTTCCCCGCTCACCGATGCAAATCAAAGCCTCAACTGTATTTCTCATGCTCGGTTTGGCGCAGTTCAGTTTGTCCATCGCATAGCGAGCCAGCGTAGCGTCAATTGCTCAGAAACCGAGGAATATTAAATCAAGCCGCACAGACCGCAATCGCCGAGTCACGTTGCCGCCGCTCGAATCGGACAGCATTGTTGCAAAATGGTTTTCTTGGTGGAGGCGATGGCTTTGACCGAGGCGGACTTTTACACGAGCCGCGCGTGTGCATCCTGCCACCAGGATTCAAAGTTGTCGCGATTCCAAGCCAGCACGGCGCAACCTTGCTGGATTGCATCCTCGAAAGTCAGAGTCTGTGCCGGTGTGAAGGCGACCTTGACATCAGGCGGGGGAGCTTCGTTCTTGGGAAGGTTGGGCATTTCTGATGCAAGCCCGGCAAATACCGTCTGACCAAGTTGCTTGAGCAAATTCTCCCCGCACGAATCGCGATAGAATTGCGAGTCACTGAACTGCTGCGCGTATTCTTCCCATTCTGCCAAAAGATGCTTGGTTGAGGCTTCAGTTGCTTGGGCGGTCGTGAGGGACAAGGCACATACCCGCACTCGGGCTGCGTCAGGCGGATAATCCGCGCTGTCCATCTCGTATGTCGGGCGACCCTTTGCCATTGAAAGGTCAATCATCGAAACAACATTGGCGCAGCCGCCGACATATTGAGCGAACAAATCACAGAACAATTCTTCCAGGCATCGGTCAGTCCAAAATTCTTCGGCTAGTTCAAACCGCTTCAGTTGCGCATCTCGCAACGCCGGTTGCATTGGTCCTAGTTGCTGGACGAGGTCCTGAAAGTGTGTGCGAACCACCTGTTGCATCGCGGCCAAGATGGACGGGAATCGGGCGAAAACGCTGTGGCCAAATTCATGATACACGCCAGGAAGCGAGAGGAATGAGTCGAGCAATCCCGTCGGAACATGAAAAGCTGGAATGGCCAGCGAACCCCCAAGCTCCGGGTAAATAGCAAGCTCACCTGATCCCTGCACCGCCATGTCCTCGATCCAATCCAGTCTCAGTCGCTTGGCGCAGTTTAGAAAAAGCGAGCGAAGAAAGAGTTCCTCGCTCGAAGGCGTTACCAACCCGCGAAGATACTGGCTCTCGACGATAAAAAGAAAAATGCTGATTCCGTTCAGTCTGTAATCAACCAACGACCGAAAAGCAGGATCATGGACGACTGGTTGAATGATGAGCAGTTCCTTTGCAAAAGCGGCGAGCAACGCTTCAAGACGTTCCAGCACGATGACGTGTTGCCCATTGGCGCGAGGACACTGCTCCAACCGCTCTTGTAATGCTACAAGAGCAAGTTCGACCTCCTTAGCCTTCAGCGCCCGGTATGAATTCATTCTGTTTACATCAGCGTGAACGGAGTCGGCGAACGTCTTCAGCGGCCTCACCTTGTAAGAAGCCGACAACGCGCATGATCTTATCCAAATGCACCGACTCGACCGGGGCGCGGGCTTGAAGTTGTTCGACGATTTTGCCGAAATCCTCCGTCCAATCTGTGAGCGGTTCACCGGATTGCGTTAATTTGGTCAGGAAGACGCGCTGCTCCTCGGATGTCGGCGGCACACCGTTGAGAACCGGTGTGAGTCCCGTCAGAAATTCGGTGATCTTCACCCGTGCCGCGTCAACATCGGCAGTCGTGAGTTTGAGGGCATCGAGTTTGCCCGTCAGTTCGGCGCGAAGCGCAAGCAACGCCTTGGTAAGTTCTCCCACCACTTGCAAGCGGCGGTCGAGACGGGTCGAGAGTTGTCCAAGTGAACTCATACAATAGTCGCCTCCTGCGGCTCGATTTCGGTGTCATCGGTCGCGCTGGGGTTGGTGACGATTTCGCGAAGCCGCTCGTCGCTCCACCGAATAGTGACGGGCAGCGAGATTTCGATGTCAGGTGCATTCCAATTGAGATGCGTGAGGCCGTAGGCGTCTTCGGCGATTTTGCGTATGTCCAGCGGCTGGCCAGCCGGGTTGCGCGCTATGCGAAGCAACAGCGTGCCGGCAGTTCGGCCTTGCCTGTCCCAGCGCCCAGGTTGGCCCGTGGGAGTCAAAATCGCTTCTGCGTTGTTCAAAATGAGATGGCTGCCTGGCATCGGATTTTCCAACGAGGCACGTCCTGCGTTCAACACGCTGAATAGTCGGACTGGCAGATGGCTCTTGCGAACCTCCACCACTCCTACCTGACAGTCCTTGGACAACGTGCCGTCGCTCTGCAACTCGGCGATGGCTTCCGTTATCGCGAGGTCTTCGTTGGACCACCAGCGGCCGTCGCGATGGACGACGAGACTGTTCAACGGCACGCCCAGCCGCTTGGCTTCGCGAACGCCGGTTTTGAACTGGTCGGCAAGCTGAACGCGGTCAATTTTCTCGGTGAGCCCGCGACGGCGAAGCTGATCGCCACGTTGCACCCACACATTGCGCCCGCCCTTGCCACAAACGAATACGTAGATGACCTGGTTCGCCAACAGATCCACGCCCATGTAGAAATCGTAGTGCAATGGTTTCGCCAACACCCACGGCTGAAGTCCCGCCGCCGTCAGAATTCCGAGACCGAGATTTCGCAACCGGCTGCCACCTACCGCCTGCTCATCCCGTGCGACACGCAAGACGGTTCGTTCGCGCACGCATTGAGAAGCGAGCGAACTCAGACGCCGTTTCAGCAAATCATAAATGTGTTCACGCAGCGCATCTGCCAGCACAATCACGGGAAGGAATGTTCCGTCATTGTTCCGAACAAGATCGTCCGCCGCCGCCAGCAAGCCCGCGCCGGCGTGCGGTTGTTTGCCCAGCGGATAGGGAATCTGCCGCGCGATTCGCGGAGCGACACCACACAGTTCTTTAATTTCTTCGCCGAGTCGCTGGCGGAGTTTGTCGCGGACGTTTCGCTCTAGGTTGTCTGGATAGAGCAGCACCAAATCAGGAAGACTTTGCCCCGAAAAAGGTCCGTGCTCGTAGAGCATGGTCATTTTTCCCTGCCGATACCGATTGTAGCCGTCTTCAACGGGCAAAGAAGCATCCACCGTGAGCGTCTGGCCATTTCCAAACTCAAGGGAGGGAGCGGGAAAAACAGACCGCTCCGCTGTTTGGAAAGAGTTATGACCAATCGCAAGCGTGCTGCCAGCGAAGCGCACATCTTTCAAATTCTTGAGGAATGCCCGGATCGTTTCGACGCGCTCATCCGGTGACATTTGCGGCAGAACGGAACAGTTCCTCACTTCGTCATATTCAGTATTGAATAAAGGATAAAGTCGCGAGGCGGGCACAGGCCAGGAATCGCCTCCTTCGCGGTCACGCACGAACACCGCTTCGTCGTGCTCGGAAACGAGGATGCCGTAGCGTTGCTCGTAATACTCGCGAACACTTTTCCGCCCGCCATTGTGCAGAAAGGTATATTGCGTGACGGTCTGCCCGGTCGGGCCAACGACGCGACAGGGTATTTTGACCTTGCCATTGTCCCGCAGAAACGTCGCGCGGTCGTCCGGCTCGATACGATCGCTCAGGTGAAAATAGAGTTCGCGTTGGCGTTGGTCGCTCGAATACTCCGAGAGCGAGCGTTGCCCACGATACGTTGTCAGAATATCGGCGGCCAGCCACGGCTTATCGCCCAGGAAGACGACGCTAAATTTCAGTCCACGAAAAGCGAACACCCGGTCGTGTTTGTTTTCCCAATTTTCCGGTTCAAGTCGGAAATAAAGATTCCACTGTTTGCGCCAATACTTGTCGCTGTTTCGCCCGAAGGTATCGCTGATCGCCCGTTTGACCATTTCTCCGGCCAATTGGAGTTCCTCACCGCTGGCCGAAGCGGGAGCGACCTCCACCGTTTCGGCGGTGACTTCGATGGAATACTCGCGGTCAGGAACGTCCTGAACCGTCAGCACACTCCCCACAGTCAACGACTCCACATCCGGTGTCAGGAACGCCGGCCATTCAAAGCGCCCGGTGGGGACAACGGCCTGCTTGAGTTCCTTCCAGAGTTGAGTCGCCCAACGATTCAGGCGAACGGGCGTCTGCGTATCCATTGGGATGGATTCCCGCACACGCAGGACGCGCAAACGGAATGCCCGTCCCGGAAGACCGGTAATCGGGAAAAGAGTTGCCCCAAGTTGCTTCTCGCTCATAGCTCATTCTCCGGTGTTAAGTTCGCGCGGCACACCCGTTTGAAGTTGCAGCGGCGGCATTCTTCGACCGACGCCGCATAGTCGAGGTCGCCTAGCTTCAACCGGCGCTTTTCAAAATAACTTTCCCATTGTTGGGCGAGCCGCACGCTGTCCTCGATGATCCGGTATGTCTCGACAGCGCGTTCTTCGTCCAAATCAAAACAAAGTTCCTTCGCCTGATCACCGCCGAGATAAACCAGGCGGCTGGCCACTCCTTCGAGCGGCAACTTCAAGCCGCGATTTGCCCACAGCATATAAACACTGACTTGTAATTCATTCTGGCTTGGCTCGGTGGTTTCGCGCGGTGGTTTTCCAGTTTTCCAGTCATACACAGTGAACGAAACTCCCCGATGATGCAGCGCCAAATCCACCTTGGTAATCACTTGCACATTTTCAATCATGAAGCCGGGTGCTTCAGCACCCCACGCTGGCGGCTCAATCCAGATGCGATCAGCGGTGCGGACTTGCTCGGCAAGACCGCTCTCGCCTTCCGCCCATGCGTGGAACATCCCGGTCATCTTTGCAGCTTTCTCTATCAAAGCCTCAACCGATGTTTCGGGAGGCACTTCGTCGTATTCGTGCTCGAACAACGCCACGCCCGTTTTGCCGACCGCAGCCGGTTCTTCGCGGAAGCGACGCTTCTCCGAGAACTGCCATTCCCGTTGCATCCGTTGGCGAAGTGATTGGACAAGGTTTTCGAGTGTCGGCGAATGTCGCTGACGGACTTGGTTCAAGTATTCCGCAATCACCAGATGAACGCACTCGCCCTGCCACATGGGGATATTCTTGAGTTTTTTGAGCAGCGCGATACCGCGCAGCCACGGGTCAGGACTGTTGATCCGCGCGTCTGAAAGATATTGAAAGAAATACTTTCGCTCGCAGGCTTGAAGCTGCTGGTCACGGCTTACCGACCAGGTCGGCCCGTTGGCAGTCGTGTAGAAGCTCCGTTTCATAAGGCTGTCAGCAATATTTTAACCGCTGGTTTTCCCGTCACGCTTGCTGCGCGAAGATGCGCGCGTCCGCTTATTGCGGCTAGAACGTCCGTAGGCGGCAACGGGCATATTCGCCGCGTCACCAGCGTTCAACTCGCCCATAATACCTTTCACCTTATTTCCGGCGCGACTGGCAAGGGCGCGAAGCCGTTCCGAGGCTGTCGGTTTTTTGGTTGTCAGGGTTGACGGTTTGATGCCCGCCTCTTGTCCCAATCGGGCAAGGAAAGCCTCGGCGTTGACGCCCTGGGCTGTCAATTCCGCGCGGAGTTCCGCTTCGGTGCAGTCCGCATCGTCCGCAACGAACTTATGCAATCGCTGCGCCGCGTTTTGGTAATGCTTGTTCATAACAATCTCCCTCACGATTCATTTTGTTTAGCACGGGTTCTGCGACTGTTTTCAACTGTCGCCGCAATTCATACACCCGTGCGGTTTTGAGTCCGGTTTCCTGCACAAACTCCGCCACGGTCTGCGCACCCTTCTCCAGAGCCTCAATTATTTTTCTTAACTCGCTGTTCTTTTTCACACGCGAGTCGGCGTAAAGCAGTTCAAAGAAGCGTTCGCAGAATTCCTCGCTGTGAAGCCCTGCTTCCGGTCCGGGTTTCCCGTCTGCCACCGGCTCGAAGAACTCCGGTTCTTCAGTGCTGGTGATCTTGCCTTCTTTCAAATGGTGCAAGTTCCACAGAACGCTTTTCACCGCGCTTTTCAATTGCACCCACATCGAAGCTTCAGCACTGAACTTTCGTTCGCCGTGCGAGTAGGCCGCATAAACGTCACAGGCCACGTCTTCTGGAGTCTTGCTTGTCGGCAGGAGACGCCCGTCGCACCAGCCATAATGAGCCTTGGCCCAATACCGGGTGAAGACGAGCAGCCGCAACCCAACCAACTTCCAGTTGGCGTCGCGGAATTCATGTTCGGCGCTGTTCTGCTTCATGCCTTCATTATCTCTAGGCTACAAACTCGCCCGCTTTTGGGGAAAATCTTTCACTCCCAAGCCTTTTTTCCGCCCAAGATGTCGCCCAAACGCAGCCATAGAGAATGAGCGGATATGCCACCCGCCGCGTGTGCGGCGACAGGCAAACAGCCGCGAGCAAGCTGACAAATATAATGAACGATAAACTTAATCATCCGACAACGGGCCAGAGCGACGCTCCGGCACAACACCCCGAAACCTGCCAACGCTCGCCCAAATGGGCAGCGGTGGTGAACGACACTCTCGTTCTCCTGCCAAAACAGCATGTCACGGCGCGGCTCATCAAACAGCAAGCTGGAGTTCCAGCCGACTTGACGCTCGTTCGTGACCACGGTTCGGCCAACGACGTTCCCTTCGAGGACGAGGCACAACTCGACCTCTCCGACGGCAACGTATTCTATACACTCCCGCGTTGCGAAGTGAAGCCTGCAAACGGCTGCGTCGCGCCGCCGAAGCTCGCGTTCGTCGTCAACGACCAGGTGGAGCAAACGCTCAACCCACTCCAGACCGGACGCTCTTTGCGTGAACTGTTCGGCTTCGCCCCGGCTGTGCGATTGTTCCGCGACTACGAATCGCCGGACGACAGCGCCATCGGCCTTGACGATGCTGTGAAGTTCCCCGATGGCCCGGTGTTCTACACGCGGCGCGTTGGTGTTGGCCTCACAATCACTGTCAACAAACAGACGTTTGGCGAAACGGATGGCGTCAAGGAACGCATGACTGGCCGTGAAATTGCCAGCCTGGTCAGCCCGCAGCCCGACAAAACCGAAGTAACGCGGCACAAGGGAGCGGAACGGATTCCAGTCGCGCTGGATGAAACCGTCGAGATCAAAGGTTGCGAGGAGTTCTCCGTCATTCGCACCAACGTCGTTGGCGGCTTCGAGCCGACCCGCGTGACGCGGGAACTCAACGCACTTCGCGAGAACGGCGGTGAAATCACGTTTGTCGAATCGCCAGTCGCTTGCGCCGTGTATCATCGGTTGCCCGCTCGCAAGGGCTATCCGCATCTCACCGAGACTGACGTTCTCGTTCCGATTCCATCCGCCTATCCTGGCGTGATGCTCGATGGCGCATACCTGCCAACCGGCTCTCCCTTGCTGGGACGAGTCGAAGGTTCACCACAAGGCCAGACGATTCAGGCGTTGGGTCGCACTTGGCAGTTGGTGAGTTACCATCCACACAACGGCGGTGGAGGGCCGGCATGGAATATAAATCGCCACGGTCTTCACACTTATTACACGGAAGTCTTGTCGTGGATTCAACGCGCACGAGTCTGATGAAACCGATTCACATCATTCAAGATGGCCGCGAAACCCTGTGGCGCATCACTGAAGCCGACCGGGAAAAGTTGCTCCGCCTGCTGTTCCATCGTTACCCGGACAGCGAGTGGGGCACTTTCTTCCGGTTCTGCTACCGGCGCACGCGTTGGGGCATCTTGGTTACATGGGTTGATGCCTTGAAGCCAGAGTCAGGCGACCTCGACCGTAACAGCCCGCTCGTGGAATTTCGTCCGGCCTATATCCGTCGAGCGTTGACCGCGTTGGAAACGGATGCACTCGGTGTCGGTGTGATTCATTCTCATCCTCAAGACAGCGCGCCTTTGCCAAGCCGGGCGGACGACGACATGGACAGTTATTTTGCCGGAGAGTTCGAGTGCTTTGGGAACGGACGGCCTTACGCCAGCCTCATCGTAGCACGCAATGCAGACCGCAAATTGTCCTTCAGCGGTCGTGTGTTTGACCGAGGAGACTGGCTGCCGGTAAAAAACTGTCTCGTCGTTGGCGAACAATTGCTCCGCGAAAAGGCGCGTCAAGAATCTGACTTCTTTGCTTTTACTCGTGAACCGGCAGTGGACGGAGCAACACAAGAACGACTCACACAACTTCTCGGCACACATGCTCCGCAGCGACTCCGCAACGCGGTGGTCGGTATTGTGGGATGCAGCGGAACTGGCAGCCCAGCGATTCACTTGCTGGCGCGCGCGGAAATTGGCGAGCTTGTCATGGTTGACCCTGGACAGTTCAAACCGTCCAATCACCAGCGCAATCACGCAAGCCGCCATGCCGATCTTTCAGTCAATCCCGCTCCGACGAAAGTTGCTCTCGCGTCCCGTCTCGTTCGAGAAATCAGTCCTGCCACGAAAGTGACCGGCTTCGTGGGCGATCTCCTCGACGAAGTTGTGCTTGATGAATTGGTTCACTGCGACCTGATTCTCGGTTGCACGGACTCCAACTACGCACGCGCAGCTTTAGGCGACATTGCTTCGCACTATCTTGTGCCAGTGCTTGACCTTGCTGTGCAAATGCGAGCCGAGAATGGAATCCTTCGAGAGCAAATCGGGGAAATCGCCCGCTACGCACCGGGACTTCCTTGTCCTTGGTGCAGAGGCAGAGTCAGCGTGGAAGGCATCCGATATGAAACCGCCACCGATGCCGAACGCCAGTTTCGAGCCGAGGCCGCAGCAGCAGCGGAGCAACGCGGCGTGGACGGAGCACAGTATTGGGGTGGAACACCTCCGCCAGAACTCACCGTCGGCTATCTGACGACAACCGTTGGAGCAATGGGCGCTGGCTACGCGCAGAATCTATTGCTCGGTTCTGCAAAGTTGCCGCACAACCGCTTTCAGTTCGATCTCGGACTTGGTTTGCTCGCTGTTGTCACAGACGACCGACTGGCACGCCAAGACTGCGCGTGTCAAAGAAACATTGGATGGAGCGACCAAGCACGGGCTGACCGGAGCGTTTCCCTGCCAGATCATTGGTCTCATGCAAAGCAAACCACGAATAACCAGTCCTTGCATTGACCGGCTTAGATGATCAGAGGGTTGGACTGTATTTGTCTGCAAGATTCTAGTAATCGTTATCGCGTAATCTGAACTTCAAGGCGGGAGACAGTCCGCCGTAGAAACAAATTGTGAACTACACGGACCTGCAATTGCAGTTCGAGCAATCACCTACGTTGCGGTTGCTGCGATCAGGGAACGCGCCACTGGTGTTGGCGGTGTTGTTCATCGCGTTCAAACGCGAACATCATCCGGTCGTGTCGGAAAGTCGTCTGCGTGCATTGCTGGAGGCCGAAATCGAAGAACTGCGCGATGCCGACAACTTTGCCAGCGGGAGGTCGGCGAAGGATTATTTGACGGAGTGGGCGGATACGGAACACGCATACCTTCACCGATTTCAACCGGCGGACAGCGACGAGCCGGCCTACGAACTGACGCCGGAGGTTGAGCGGGTGTTCCAATGGCTTGATTCACTCAAGCCGCGTCCCCACGTCGGCACGGAATCCAAGTTCAAGAATCTGGCCGGGACGCTCGCGGAGATTGTTGAGAACTCAACGCGAGAACCAGACGTGCGTATCCAGCGTCTGCGTGCAGAGCAAGCACGCCTTCAACAACAGATCGAGGAAATCGAACGCACGGGCGTTGTGCCGGTTTACACGGCGACCCAAATCAACGAACGCTTTCAAAACCTGCTCGAAATCGCCCGCCAACTGCTCGGCGATTTTCGTGAAGTCGAGCGACACTTTCGGACGGTCACGGAGGAAATTGCAGTTCGTCAAACTGACACGACGGCCACCCGTGGCGGGATCGTCAGCCAAACGCTTGACGCCCAGGACAGGCTTCGAGCATCAAGTCAGGGGCAAAGCTTTTACGCATTTTGGGATTTCCTCCTTGCGCCGGAACGTCGTCGGCAATTTGTGGAACTTGTTGAAGCAGCCTACTCGCTTCCGACGTTGGCTGATGAATTAAGAGGCGATGTATTGTTGCGGAAATTGCAGTCGAGCCTGCGCGCCGAAGGCAACAAGGTGGTTGCTTCCAATGAGCGGCTCGTGGCGCAACTTCGCCTGGTGCTGGATGTGCGTGAATCTGCGGAGCGGCGGGAGGTGGGCAGACTGATTCAGGAAATCAAAGCACTGGCTCATCGCACACGCGACTTGCCACCGCAGACTGAACTGATCGAAATGGACGCGAGCATCACGCTTTCGTCGCTCATGTCCAAGGCTTCATGGACACCGCCGGAAAGTGTCGAGTTTGGCGGCGGGCTTGAAGTCAGTGAAGGCGGAGACTATCGCGAGACATTGGAAGCGTTCTTGCGTCTGCATCCGGTGGACTTTGAACGACTGCGCCAGAACATCCGGGATAGTTTGCAAACGCGCGTCCAGATTTCCCTGCCGGAATTGCTTGAGCTTCGACCACCGCGCAACGGGATTTTGGAGGTGCTGGCCTATCTGTTCATCGCGGAATCCGACGGACCACACATGGTGTTTGACGCATTTGATTTGATTGAAATCCCCGGCCAATCGGAACGCCGTTACCGCGTGCCGCAAATTGTTTTCTCGAACACATGAATCCAAACCCGCCCAGGTCTTTCCCGTCTGCCGCCGTCAAAGTCCGGCTGTTACAAGACGCGATATCACCCGAACATCGAAAATTATTTCCAAGAAATCGGCCTAAATCTTGTCGTCCACGAGGAGGACGGTTTTGCGTATCTCAAGCAAGCCGACATGGAGGACGGCGGCGGAATACCGCGTTTGTTTCGCCGGGACAAATTGACCAAGGGTGTTGCCATTGTTGGCGTCGTGCTGCGGGAACGACTGCTTCAGTTTGACGAAAAGATTCACGACGAAAGCCGCCTTGTTTTGCGAAA
>JACQFQ010000020.1 GCA_016199985.1 Verrucomicrobiota bacterium
CAATCAACGCGAGGTCTGGGATATCCTGATGCAGATGCAGCAGATCACCGCCGAATACATGCTCAAAAACCTCCCCAACCCGCCTCGACGCAAACGTCTCTCCAAAAAGAGGGTGGGCCTAAACTAACCGCCATTCGGGTCTGCCACCGTTTGAAGAATTTCGAACAACCGTCCCGACTTCGATAAGCGGCTCAAGAACTTCTCGAGCACCAGTGGTGTTTCTGGCTTTCCCATGGGGAATTACTAACAAACCACTAATTTGTTTTTCATTAGTAATTCATTAACCGTTGAGCCGGTAGACTGCAGTCAACGCGATTTGGTGTGGTGTTTCTGCATTGCACCACAAAATGTGGGATACCGTGCATTTCGGTTGCTTTGCTCCTGCGGCCAACGCCCGTAGAGATCCCTTCGTTCTCATCCTTCTCCCCTCTGAAATGACATGACCTGCGATCAGGGACATCTCCGCTGCGTTCGCATCCGGGCTCAGTGACTTTCCAGCCCAGTTTAGTTCGTTGCCAGCTGCGCGGAAGCGAACACAATTTCGTGAGCCTCAAGGTCGGGGTGTTCCAGGGAGGGGTAAGCATCATTCACAGGAAGCCGCGCGCCGTCGCGCCGTATCCGGCCGATTCGTCGCATTGCAAGAGACGGATTCCCCTGGCACGGTTTCTACTCATCACATGGCGAACCACAACCTTTCGCAGCGGGAACCCGGCCTTCCAGGTTGGTTTTCAATGTCGAGCGCGCCCGGGTTCGTGTTGCAGGAAACAGTGAGCCTCACGCCCGCCGGCTGGGTCAATTCGCCCAGCGGCGCCGCGAACCCCGTGGACGTCCCAGCCTCCATTCCCATTAAGTTCTATAGGCTGAGGAAACCTTAGCCTGGCAGCTCGACAGCCCCTGGGCTCGATATCCTCGGTCGGGAGGGGACGGGACCCGGGGGCTCGGGCGCACCGAGGCGGGTATGCTCAACGAATGACCCACTCGGTGAAAGGCGGAACCCGCGCGAGGAGAAACACCCAGACTCCCACAAGGCTCGCCAGGATCAGGCTGTGCCAGAATACGAACTTGAGAATCGCGCCCTCCTGCCCGTAGTAGCCCGTCGCGGTGCTCGCCACCACGATGCTCTGCGCGTCCACCATTTTGCCCATCACGCCGCCGCTGCTGTTCGCGGCGCCCATGAGAATCGGACTCAATCCCGTCTGCTCCGCGGTGATCTGCTGCAGGCTTCCGAACAATACGTTCGAAGCGGTGTCCGATCCGGTCAGCGCCACGCCGAGCCATCCGAGAAGCGTTCCGAAGAAGGGGTAGAGATACCCCGTCTTCGCCATCACCAACCCCATCGCGCCGTCGGCGCCGGAGAACTTCGTGACATTTCCCAGCGCCAGCATCGCCGCGATCGTGACCAGCGAATAGCGCACCTTCCACACCGTTCGCAGCCAGGTCACCCCCATCTCGCGCCACGAACAGCCCATCAGCAGGCCGGACAGGATTCCGGCAAAGAGGATCGGCGTCCCCGTCGCCGTCAGCAGGTTCAGTTTGTATTCCGCGGCCTCCGGCTTCGCGTTCAACGCCGCGATCGGCGGCACGCGCTGGACGAGGCCATGCAGCCCGGGCGCCGCGATCTTCCAGGGCGTCACGGCGTCCATCCGCTGCTTCACCGCGGGAACGCTCCACAACAGGATCGATCCCGTGAGCGCGACCCAAGGCATGCAGGCGAAGCCAAACCGCGACGGCGGCGCTCCCTCCGCGGCTGGACCCAAACGTGCGGTGTCCGCGCGCGCCGTGACGAGCGCAGATTCAAATCGGGGCGGCGACCACGCCTTCAACAGCAGGCTCGTGGCAAGAATGGAACAGCCGCCCGAGATCAGGTCCACCAGATAGGGTCCGTGGTAGTGCGACACGAGGCATTGCGGGATCGCGAAAGACAATCCCGCCGTCAGCGCGGCGGGCCAAACCTCCCAAGCCCTCCGGAACCCGACAAACGCCATCACCACCCAGAACGGGATGATCAGCGAGAACACAGGCAGCTGGCGTCCGACCATGGCCGAAAGTTTGAGCACATCCATCCCCGTGATCTGGCTCAGCGTCGTCAGAGGGATCCCGAGCGATCCGAACGCCACCGGCGCCGTGTTGGCGATGAGCGCGAGGCCTGAGGCGTGGAGGGGCTTGAATCCAAGCTGCATCAAAATCGCTCCGGTGATGGCGACCGGCGCGCCGAAGCCCGCGACGCCCTCGATGAAGGCGCCGAATGAAAACGCGATCAGGATGACCTGGATCCGAGGATCCGGCGCCACTTTCGCCAAACCCTCCTTCAGAATATCAAAAAGCCCCCGCTGCACCGTCAGTTGATGCAGAAAGAGGACGTTCAGGATGATCCAACCGATTGGAAACAATCCGTAGGCTCCGCCGTAGAGCGTGGTCACCCCTGCCATGGAGGCGGGCATGTGAAAAACGCCCGTTGCCACAGCCCAAGCCACGCCCAGGCTCAGCAAGGCGGACCAATGGACCTTGAGGTGAAAGACTCCGATGCCGAGCAGCAGCACCACGACCGGCGCCGCCGCGGCAAGGGTGGAGAGGATCGGATTGCCGAGCGGGTCGTAATTCTGGAGCCAGGGCGCGGCGTTCATGCGAGGAGTCCGGCGACCATGGACCACCGCTTCGAATCAATGCAAGCGGGATGCGCCGCGAATCCGCGCGGCCCAACTTCCCACTTCCCAGCGAGGGCGCTTTTGTTTACTAACAGTCGGAGAAGAATCGACAGACACAATCAACGCTAACCGACGACTGACTTATGGCATTGCGACTGGGCGACACGGCTCCCAATTTCACCGCGGAGACCACTGAAGGCTCCATCGACTTCCACCAATGGCTCGGAACGGGCTGGGGCATCCTTTTCTCGCATCCCGCGGACTTCACCCCCGTCTGCACGACCGAACTCGGCGCGGCGGCCCGGCTGAAGCCGGAGTTCGACAAGCGCGGGGTCAAATGCGTCGCCATCAGCGTGGATCCGCTCAAATCGCACCAGGGTTGGATCGGCGACATCAATGAGACGCAGAAATGCTCCATGAATTTCCCCATCATCGCGGACCCCGACCGGAAGGTCTCGATGCTGTATGACATGATCCATCCCAACGCCGACGCGACCTTCACCGTGCGATCGGTCTTCGTCATCGGCCCGGACAAGAAGGTCAAGCTCACGCTCACCTATCCCGCCTCCACCGGCCGCAACTTTCTGGAGATCCTCCGCGTCATCGACTCCCTGCAACTGACCGCGAACTACAAGGTCGCGACGCCCGTCAACTGGGAGAACGGACAGGACTGCATCATCACTCCCGCCGTGAAGGACGACGAGATTCCCAAGCTGTTCCCCAAAGGCGCAAGGCACGTGAAGCCCTACCTGCGCTACACGCCGCAGCCCAACCGCTAGCCGCCCGTCGCCGACGAGCGGCTAAGAAGCGATGGCCTGGAGAATCCCGCGGGCCATGGCCTCCACGCTGAATTCCCTGCGCGCGCCTTCGGCGGCCTGAACGCTGAGACGCCGACGCCATTCAACGTCCGAAGCGACGCGAACATAGCCTTCCGCCAGCGCCTCGGTGGTGTTCTCCGTGATGATGCCTCCTCCGCTCCGCTCGACGATCTCCGGGAAAGCGCAGTGACGCGGCTGCACGACAGGGACGCCCGCGGCCATGGCCTCCACCAAATAAAGTCCGAAGGCCTCGCTGTATTGCGCGGGGACCGAGAAGAAGCTCAGGGACTGGAGAAAACGGATCTTCGCGTTGCGATCCAGGTTGGGGTGAAACTCGACGGACTCCATCGCGCCCTCGTCGCTCAACCGCGCGCGGAGCTTCCCGACAAACGGCTCGTCGCCCGGGCCGCAGCTTCCGCCCACCTTCAGCCTGAGGCCCGGAACGTCGCGACGCGCGAGCAGATAGGCGTCGATGAGCCGGTCCAGCCCCTTCTCAGGACACATGCGCGCAAAGAATCCCAGGACGGGCGGCGAGGCTCCTTGCGCGGACGGGGAGGGATCGTATCCGTCGAGCAGAATGCCATTCGAAACCACGCGCAGCTGCGCGGACGACAACGAAAGGCGCTCCGCCATCCGATTCCCGAAATAAACGCTTGCCGCGATGAAGCGATGGACCTCGCGAGCCCGCAGGCTCATCTCGCGCCAGCATTCCTCGCGAAAAGGCGACCCCATGGCATCCACAAAATCATCCTCCCCCTGGAGCATGCAAACCACCGGACAGCCGAGGTCGCTCCCGAGCCGTCGAGCCATGCCCAGCAGAAGCGCGTTGGACAGGAACACCGCGTCCGGCTTCGGCTGGGCGCGGAGCCATCCGATCAGCTCGTCCAGTTCGCGGGCCTGCCGCCCCTCCTCGCCTCGCAGCATCGACAGCGTCAGCTCCCCGAGATCCGAAGCCCGGGTCTTGGCCGCTTTGCCCGTGGCCCATCGCAGCAATCGCGGCGAGGACAGCCATGCCCGGATCCATCCGGGCGTGTGGCGAAAAAGCGCGGACCGCTGCTGAAGATACACATTGATGCCCCCGAAAAAGAGCGGCGATGACGCGCTTTGATCCGGCTCATCAAGCGTCATGGGGAGGTAGAGCGGGAGCATGAGCGTGTCATGTCCCTGGCGGCGCAACTCGGCCACCAGCGCGTTGTCGCGAAAGCAATTGCCGCAATACATCGCCCCGGCGCCGGGAGTGAGCTGAACCAGGTTCATGACAATCGCCGGGAGCGGGGCGGTTGGAGTTGCGATTTCAAACAGCGGCGTTGACGCCGCCCTGGAGCTGCTCAACGGCGCTCAGAGGCATTCCACAGGGCAGGTCGTCAGGAAGCGGCGCGAACGGCCGGATGGCGTCCCAGAGGGCCGAGAAGTCCTTGTTCACATCGCCCGAAAGACAGTCAGTGATATACCCCACCACCTCGGGATGGCCATCGGTGATCTGTCGAAAGCTGAAGTTGGGATTGTAGAACGCATAGACGAGCTTGCGCATGTTCTCGACGCCACGGCGAATCGTCTCCGCGTAGGGCCGAAAACGCTCGGGCGAGAAATCGCCCTCCGCGAGCGCCTGATGCACGGCGTCGCCCGCCATGACGCCGCTCTTGAGCGCGAGCATGACCCCGGACGAAAAAACAGGGTCCAGGAACGCAAACGAGTCCCCCGCGAGCAGCAATCCCTCGCAGCCGCAGTGCCGAGAGTGGAACGAATACTCATTGGTGATGTAGTAGCCGCCCACCTGACGGCCGCACGCGAGATGGTCCTGCAGCCACACATTCTGGCCGACTTCGCGTCGGAACATGGCCTCGGGCGATCGGACCCCGTCGCGAGAGAGGTATTTCCCTTCGGCCACAACCCCCACCGAGATCCGATCATTGTGCTGCGGAATGTACCAAAACCAACCCTTCTCCGGAACGAAGGCAACGGTCGTCGCGCCTTCGTCGACGCCCTCGTCCCGCTTCGCGCCTTCGAAATAAGTCCAGACCGCCACCTTGTTCAGGAAGGGATCCTTCATGCGCCAGCCCTGTCGCACGGTGGAGAAGGCCTCCTTCCCGGTGCAGTCGATGGTGATGGGGGCGCGATGCTCGACCTCCGTTCCGTCGGCCTGCCCGACGCGAACCCCCACGACACGATCGCCCTCCTTCAGCAGCTCCTTCACTTCCGAGCCCTCGTGAACCGTCGCGCCCCGCTCCCGCGCGTTGTCCAAGAGCATCTGATCGAACTCCGACCTCAGCACCTGCCAAGTCTGCGCCACGGTCTCGCGATCGTAGCGATTGAAGAAATAAAACGGCTGGGAAGCCTTCCCGTTGGGGGACACGAACTGCACGCTGTACTTCTTCACGAAGCACGACTGCTTCATCTTCGGAATGAGGCCGAGCCTCTCCAGCGGCCCGTAGGTGAATGGAAGCAGCGATTCGCCGATGTGGTATCGCGGAAACCTCTCCCGCTCCAGAACCAGCGTCCGCCTCCCCTGATCCGCCAGAACCGTCGCGGCGCTCGCTCCGGCGGGGCCGCCGCCAATGATGATCGTGTCCCAGTTTGTGTGATGGCTGCTCATGGTCTACGCGTGTTGAGAGGATCTTGCGCCCCGCGCGCCAGGATCGGCGGAAGGGAGAATCTCGACGATCTCGGCGAACGCTCCGCGATCCTCGATCGAAAGCGTGTTGCGCCGGCCGTAAAGGACGCTCGGCGCCTTCAAGCGCAGCGCCCCGTTGATGAACGAGTCGGATGTGATCCGCAGAAAAGCCTTGGGGCGGCTCACAAACGCCACGGAGAAATCCTTGAGCACCTGGCCCAATGGCAGGCGCTCCTCGAGAATGGCGCGCCGGGCCGCGGACGGCAGGGCGGTGAGCTCGATCTTGATCGCGCCAAACTCCACGGCTGTGTCGACCTCATCCAGCAAGAGCGCCACTGCCCGGAGGTAGTAGGCCCCGCGAGTCTCCCGACGCAGAACCTCGAGATGAATGCTTCTCTTGTGAAAGGCGATGAGCGTCGACGTCATGTCGTTCGCGTGGACCAGCAACGACCTGTCGGGCTCGGGCATCCGCTCGGGCGTCACCGCCTCCACAAACGGCAGAGGCAAGCCCGCGTGCTTGTAGAAGTCGTCCAGAGGATGGATGAGCGGGAGCACGCTCGCGATCCCTGGAGTGGAAGTGGTGGATCCCATGGCGAAGCTCAAGCGTATCGAACGTTCCGATGCTCAGGCAGGAAGAACTCGTGCAGCAAACGGTCGACCTGCAACAATCCGTCGCGGTTCAGGCGGATGTCATCGCCATCGACTCGCGCGAAGCCCCATTGGGCGAGCGTGGCCAGCGGGGCCGCGAACCGCGCCCGCGGATCCACGCCGAACTTTCCCTGGTAGTAGGAGGCCTTCACCCCTCCGGTCTTCAGCTGGAGGATGAATTCGCGGATCAAGCGCTCGTCCGCCGTGGGGGTGAGCGCCCGGTGGACGGGCGATCGTCCCGCCTGGACAGCCTTGAGATACGGATCGAAGTCGTGCTCGTTCTGATAATGCGTCCCGCCGATGTGCCCGAAGCTCGCGACCCCAAGACCGAGCAAATCAGCGCCGGCCCACAGCCGATCGCGATAGACAAATCGCGTGCGCTCCTTGCTCTTCACCACGGTGTAGGCGCTGGACACCGTATAGCCCGCCTTCTCAAACTCGCTGAAGGCGTAACGAACCCAGCCCCGCTTGGTGTCCCAATCGGCCACCGGCGCGGCCAGCTTCCCCTCCGCCTTCATCTGACGGTAGATGGTGGTGTTGTACGGCACCTCCATCTGATAAACGGTGACGCTGTCGGGATCCATTTCGATGGTCTTCCGGACGCACTCCCGCCAGTTCGACTCGGTCTCCTCCACCATGCCGGCGATCAGGTCGACGTTGATCTGCGGGAAGCCCACCTCGCGCGCGTACCGATACGCGCGCTCGATTTCTCGGCTCTGATGCGCGCGTCCGTTGATCTCGAGGATGTGGTCGTCGAAGTTCTCAACACCCAGGCTCAAACGCGTGACCCCCATCTCGCGAATCGCCTTCAGCTTGTGGTCCGTGAGCGTGCCCGGCTCCGCCTCGAAGGTCACCTCTTCCGCCTCGTCCCAGGGGAGCAGGTCGCGCATGGACCGCGTCAGGTGCTGCAACTGATCGACCGAGAGATACGAAGGCGTGCCACCGCCGAAGTAGATGAAACGGGGTTTTCGGCCGCCGATGAAGGGCATACCGGCGTAAATCGCGAGTTCCTGGATCGCGGCGTCGATGTAGCCGCGAATGGCGGCGGAATCCTTGTCGGTATAAACCCTGAAATAGCAGAAGTGGCAGCGCTTTCGGCAAAACGGGATGTGGAGATACACCCCCAGCGGCACGTCCGGCTTCGGCGCGCGCTTCAGCGCGTCCTCGAACGCGGGAACATCCTCGGTTTTCCACGCGGAGAACGGCGGGTAGTTGGAAATGAAATAGTTTCCGACCGTGGTTTCCTTCTGGATCACGGGGGCGGGCGGGGCGGAGGCGGGGTTCGAAGGCGCGACGCTCATGGAGTTCCTCCTTTCTTGGGACCGAAGCAGTAGACCGTCCCGTCGTCGGAGCCGATGATGATGCGTCCATCCGAGATCGCGGGCGATCCGCCCACAGGCCTGCCGATTTCAAAAGACCAAAGCTCCTTCCCTGTTTCCAAGCCGATCACGTAGAGAAAACCATCGTCCGACCCGACCACCACCTTGTCGCCCACGACCACGGGGGAGCTGTCCACCTTGCCGCGCGTGCCGAAGACCCAGACGGGATCGCCTGTCTTCCGATTCAGGCAGTGCAGACGCTTGTCGCGCCCGCCGACAATCACCCGCGTCTCGGTCAACGCTGGCGACGAGAAGTAGGGGAAGCCGCGGTCCCGATAGCTCCAAACGTTGGTGCCCTTCTCGAGGTCGAAGCACAGGAACTCGTTTTCGTAGTGCCCCACAAAGGCGTGCTTGCCGCTGAGCGCGGCGGACGCCGCGATGTAGGCCCCGGCGTCGAACTGCTTCACCACGCTGCCATCCGCGAGGGAGATCACATGCACCAGCGCGTCGCATCCGCCGAACACCGTCTGTCCGCGCGCCACCGCGGGAGTGCCGTTGATATAGTTGCTGCTTTCGAAAACCCAGTTGCTCTTCCCGGTGGAAGCTTCCAGGCAGTAGAGCTTGAAGTCATAGCTGCCCGCCAGAACCCACTTCGAGTCGCCCTTGGGCGCGGACACCCAGTTGGGTCCGCCCAGAATCTTGTCTCCCGTCTGGAACTTCCAGGCCAGGTTCCCCTGCTTCGCGTCCAACGCGTAGAGATAGGCGTCCTCGGATCCGAAATAAACGCGTCCATCGAGCACCAGCGGCGAGGACTCCACGCCGCCCTGGGTCTTGAACCGCCAGAGCTTCTCGCCCGTCTTGAGGTCCAGCGCGTAGAGATGCTCGTCGAGCGAACCCACAAACACCTTCCCCGCCACGATGGCCGCGGAAGATTTCACCGCGGCGCCCGTCTTGAATTCCCACAGCTTCGTCAGCGAATCGGAAAGCGAGCCGGAGGCCAGCCCGGACAAGGAAGGATCGCCCCGGAACATCGGCCAGTCAGAGGCCAGGGCGGACGCCGCGCTCGCGAGGAAAAGAGAAAGAAGAAATGAGACCGCCGTCGCCCCGCTCCAACGGAGCCGAGCCGCCAGGAACCTCGCCCATGTCATCCTGCCAATCATCACAACATCACCCGAGCTCAAACGAACGGACGTCAATATGGAATCTCAGCGGGCAGGTGGCAACTGAAATAATACCTACACGTATGATTTTGCCTTCAGGTTGCGTTTCCGGTGCGGCGGGAGCTAGCGTCGCGGGATGGAAGCGAACGCATGAGCACGAGCCAGGCGACCGATATCCGGGTCCGGGAGGCGGAGCTTTACTATCTCCCGATCCAAAACCGGGTGCCGTTGAAATTCGGCCCAGAGATCGTGACATCGGTCACCTGCGCCCGCGCGAGGGTGGTGGTGGAGTCCGGGGCGGGAATGGCGGTGGGCTGGGGCGAGACGCCTTTGAGCGCGCAATGGGTCTGGCCCGGCGATGTGCCCTACGCCGAGCGCCACGAGGCGCTGAAGGCCTTCACTGAAACGCTGGGCGACGCCTGGACGCGCGTCGAGGAGCAAGGCCACGCCTTCGACCTCGGACATCGGTTCATCGAGGACATTCTCCCTGGGCTGCTCAACGCCTTCAACGGGGAGAGGCGAGCGGGGCGCGAGCCGATGCCTCACCTTGCGGCTCTGGTGTGCGCTTCGGTCTTCGATCAGGCGCTCCACGACGCTTACGGCAACGCGGTTGGAAGGCCGGTGTACGAGACTTACCGCCCTCCGTTTCTCCAGCGCGATCTGAGCCACTTCCTCACGCCGGCCGCGGAGAGCGCGGTTTCATTTCGAGGGCTCTACCCGCGGGACTTCCTCCTGCCGGCCCCCCGCCTTCGACTTCCGGCCTGGCACCTGGTGGGCGGCGTGGACGCCCTGGAAACGCAGGACCTCACGGGAAGCGAGCCGCGAGACGAGCACCCGCTGCTCCTGGCGGACTGGATTCGCCGGGATGGCCTTCGCTGCCTGAAGGTCAAGCTGCGGGGCAACGACGCGGCCTGGGACTTCGATCGCTTTGTTCGCGTGGGACAGATCGCCGTGGGGTTGGGCGTGGACTGGCTGAGCGCCGACTTCAACTGCACCGTCCGCGAGCCGGCGTACGTGAACGAGATCCTGGACCGATTGCGAACGGATCATCCGCGGCTCTACGGCATGCTCCTGTACGTCGAGCAGCCCTTCCCCTACGATCTGGAGAAGGAGCGAATCGACACCCACAGCATCGCCAGCCGGAAACCCTTGTTCCTCGACGAGAGCGCCCACGACTGGCGGGTGATTCGGCGGGGGCGCGAGCTGGGATGGAACGGCGTCGCGCTGAAGACCTGCAAGACGCAAACCGGCGCGCTGCTGAGCGGCAGCTGGGCGAAAGCGCACGGGATGTCGCTGATGGTGCAGGATCTGACGAATCCCATGCTGGCGCAGATTCCTCATGTGCTGCTGGCCGCGCACATGGGGACCTTGATGGGAGTCGAAACCAACAGCTCGCAGTATTATCCGGCGGCCTCGGCCGCCGAGGAGGCAATCCATCCGGGGTTGTATCGGAGGCGCGAAGGAAGGGTGGACGCGTCGACGCTCCGCGGTCCGGGCTTCGGCGCGAGGGTCGCTGAAATCGCGCGCGCGCTCCCTCCTCCGCGGCGGTGGGCGTCCCGCCTGCCGTAGAGGGCCGCGTCTCGCGGCCCAAGCCTCGCGTCCTCTTCAGGGCGTCGCGGGCAAAAACCGGAAGTATTGCATGAACCCGGTTGGCTTCACCACGAACGGCGAGGTCGCGTTCGGCACGGCTTTCCATGGACCGACCACAGTCGGCGCGGATTGCAGCGATCCTTTCACGGCGGCGGTCCAGGTGAGCTGGAGCTGGCCGTTCTCCAGAACGGCGTAGCTCACCGTGTGCGTCTGGCCACACTGCACCTCCACGATGAACTCACAGCTGATCGGATTCGCCGGATCGTCGAGATGACAGGTCACGAGCGTGCGACCCACCGGGAAGTGGCTTCCCGACGGCGGATTGCAGATCACCGGACGATTCGTGCCGCAGAGCGTGCGCGCGAACACATCGTATTTCACCACGGCGCCCGTCGATTCCTCGCACAGGACCACGATCGGCTTCGTCGGACAGAAAATCGACGGCGGGCCGCTGTCCGGCAGCACCGTGATTGTCATCGTCGTTGTCGCCGTGTTCCCGCGCGGATCGGTGGCGGTGAATGTGATCGTGTGATCTCCGGGCTCAAGATGCGTTCCGGGCGGCGGATCCTGACGCACCGTGATGAGCTTGCCGGACACTGTGCAGGCGTCGGCCACTTGGAGGAATGGTCGCAGATCCGCCAGCACGATGAAGCATCCGGCGGGTCCCACGCCTCCGACCGTGCCGTTGCCGAACGACGCGTCCCCGACCCGCACCGTCACGTCGGGCGGCGGGATCACCACCGGCGGGGTGATATCGCCAAAGTTGATGCAGCCTGGCCAGCCATAGGAGTCGAAGGGTCCCCAGCCATACACCGTGACGCCGGCTGGGAACTTCGAGCTGATCGAGTGCAAGCCGAAGGTCAAGGGTTTGCTCACGCCATAAAAGGCGCTTGAGCCGATTTGCTGAAACTCGCCCGCGGGAATCGTCGTGCCATCGATCGACACGCTGGAGCGCCCGTCAAGCGACACAATGATGTTCACCCAGTGCGATTCGAATCGCGCCGGCCCCGTGCAGATGCTGTGCGACGTGGAGTACATGATCGGCGGGAGCACATTCGCCATGAAAGGATCCGAGCTGTCCACGCCGTCGAAGTCGGAGCTGTTCGCGTATTGGGTGACGCTCACCGGCTTGTCGGCCGTGATGAGCGCGCCGTTGGCGATGACCTTCTCGAGGTTCTGCCCGCGATTGAGAGTCGCCGCGAACACCCCGTCGATGAACACCTGCGTGGCGTCCACCGACGCCATGACGCGATACGTGTCGCCGCCCAACCTTCCCTGGAGTCGGTAAACGGGGAACACCGTGGCGAAGTCACGCACCGGCATGAGCTGTTCCACGAGGTGATCGCAGAAGAAAGTGGTCGGCCCACTGATGTTCGCGCAGCGATGTCCGCCAAAGACGCCGACGGGCGCCGAGGACCGGATCTCCGTGCCCGAGAGATCTCCCGGCACATCGTTCGTGTTGCGCAGCTGATAGGTTTCGCCCGGCTGCAGCGTGATATTGAAAGGCACGCCGGGGTCTCGAACGCCCACGCGCACCGAGGGCGTGATCGTCACGACGGTGTTGGACTCCGTGCCCACGATCGCGAACTGCGAGCCGTTCAAGCGCGGCTTGCCCGCGTTCACATTGCGATAGCCCTGCACCAGATACTCCGTCCCGAGAACATCGATCGGCAGCGCCCGAAATCCGTCCGTTGTGTTCGTGGCGGAATTGATCCCCACCACCGAGATGTCGGAGTTCGCGACGATGAAGATGCCCTTGTTGGTGATTCCGTCGTTCAGATTGGCGAGCTCGGCCTGGGTGGGCAGGTCCACGTTGATGAGCCTGGATCCCGCGAAGTTGATCACGTTTGTAAATCGCAGGCTGGGGATGACGACAATGCACAAAGTCTCGGGCTGGGAAGCAATGCACAGGCTGAGCTTCGATGGATTGGCTGGATCCGGCGTGTAGTTCCCGGGGAAGGCGAGGATGAACGCGCGGCCGGAGCAGCTGTAATCGCAGCGGGTCGGACGGTCGATCGTGAGCTGGTAGTCCTCCACCTCGCCGAACGCGGCGGGTCCGGTGAAAGAGAGGCCGCCTGATATGCTCAGCCTGAATCGGGCGAAGGTCTTTCCGGGCGACGCGTTCGCGGGAACGTTGAACTGAATCCGGTTCACGCCGCCGGTCACCGACATGGACTCCGGCCAAACCCTGTCAATGGCCTCATGCCAGCTGCCGTCGTGGTTGTAGTCGATCCACGCGTCGATCATTCCTCGAGACGAGGAAACAATCTCCACCAAAGCTGTCTGTCCGGGAATCAGCGGGGTCAGGAACCGCACCCCGTCTTCGTCGTCAGGCGCCCCGGACGGGGACCGATCGTCGCCCTGGGCGTCGATGCTCGGCTGCCCGTCGTCCTCGCTATCGATGTTTCGCCCGAGGAAGAGACGCGGCGGGACGGCGGCCACATGAGTGAGGCTGACCGCAGGGCCCTGAAACGCCGATGTCGTCACGTACACATGCACCGCGCCGTTGCGCTTCTGCGTGGTCTCGTACGAAGTTCCAACCTCCGGAGCGTCGCCCCAATCCGTCAGCAGAGGGAAGATTTCAACGACGTAGTCCTCCACCTCGCCGTCCGGCGCGGGTCCGAACGGAACATCAATGCCCTTTCGGGTGAGCCGAAACCGCGCGAACGTTTTGCCGGGCTTCGCGTTTTGCGGGATCGTGAAGCTCATGTTGGTCGTCCCCCCGAAAAACGGAATGTGGTTGAGCATGTGCTCATCGGCGTCCTCGAAGTCGCCGTCGCCATTGAAGTCCATCCACGCGTCCAGGAAGCCAATCTGAAACGGACCCGCGGCCCCCGCGATAAACGGGGCGCCGGTCACCGTAATCCCCGTCTTGAGCCCCGCGATCATGACATTGTTGAACGTCACTCCATCCTCATCATCGAGATCGAGGGTCGGATTCTTGTCGTCGCCTTGCGCCAACGCGTCGGGCTGTCCATCCGGCTCGGAGTCCACGCGGCTGCCGAGATAGAACCCGTCTATGATGGTATGTGACGGGCCGTTGGCGGCCTTCGTCGTCTTGTAGCTGTCCGGCGCGTCGCCCCAGTCGAACCGGGGCCGCGGCGTCACAGTGACGGTGAAGGTCGTCGCATTGCTGCTTGCCCCGTCGCTCACCACAACCGTCAGCGCGCTGAAGCCGGTTCCAGGATCCGGCGCCTTCACAATCAATGTGCGATTGGACCCGCCTCCGCCAAAGCTCAGATTCGACAGCGGGATGAGATTCGGATTGCCGCTGCCCGCGAATAGGCTGAGCGCGGCGGCCGCTGTCTCCTTGTCGCCAATCGTGAATGGAATCACCAGGGTTGCCCCCTCCTCCATGGACTGGTCGGTCAACTTCGTGATCGAGGGCGGATCGTTCACCGCAATCACACGCGCGAGAAATGTGCCGGTCGCCGTCGCCGATCCGTCGGACACAGTGACGGTGACCACCGTCGTGCCAAACCTGTCGGGCGCGGGCACAAAGTGGGTCATCCACGAGCCGTCAAAGAACGTGAACACAAACTGATTGTCGGGGATCAATGTGGGATCCGCGGCCTTCGCGCTCAGCTTCAACTGCGGCGAAGCGGTCTCGAGATCGGTCGCCTGAAAGAATGTGTCCGGCGAAGGCGTGTCCTCGGTCGTGGATTGGTCCGGAATCTTTCCGAGGGTGGGCGGATCGTTCACCGGCTTGACGGTCAACTGAAACTGTCTCGGCTGACGCGCGCCGGTCTTGTCTGAAACCCAAACCGTGATCAGGGCGGTCCCCGACGCGTTGAGCGGGGGCGTGATCACGAGGCTTCGCGAGTTCCCATTGCCTGAAAACGCGAAATTCAGGGGTCCGTTCAAGCTGCCGTTCAAGCTGGTCGCGCTCAGGGTGAGAGTGTCGTTCGCGTCGAGGTCGCTCACCGTGATCGGAATGGCCGCCGTGGGCTTGTCCTCGTCCGTGAATTGATTCGGAATGTCGGAGAGGGAGGGGACATGATTCCCCTCGGGGACAAAGACAAGATAGTCGAAGTCGCCCAAGGTCGCCGCGTAGCGGAAGGTGAGCGGGACATTGTCCCCGTTCACAAAGACGGGTTGGTTGGCGGCCGCGTCGACGAGGGGGACGAGCACATTCGCGCCAAACGCCCCGTTGCCCGGAGCGTTAAAGACTCCCAGGAGGCTCGTCGTCTGAGGCGCCGCGGCGGGCGAGCTCGTGACTCGCAAAAGAGCCCCGCTGTTCTGGCCATCGCCCAGGTTCCCGTTGGAAAGCGCCGCATAGACTCGATACTTGGCCGCGGGCAGCGTGCGCGTGAAATTCAGGAACTCGCCCTGCCCCACCCAGCCCAGGCGGAAGCTGTTCGACGTGAAGTAGGCGCCGCGGTAGTTCATGTTGCCCGCTTGGTTGGCGATCATCGGGACGTTGGGGCTCTCCGCTAGGCGATACACATCTCCGCTAGGCTCGGCGGTGGGATAGAAATAGTCGATGTTGGCCTTGGCGGACAGACCGTCATACGCGCCGCCATAGTACGGCATCACATTCACGTCCAACCCCGGAACTCCGGCCTTCGGATTCGTCCGGCCCGCGTTGAAGTTGAAATCCTCGGCCTCGATAAAGAACGACCCCGTTGGCAGAGCGGTGGCGGTAAACGCGAATCCGAACACCTGTTTATTGAAGGTCAGCTGAACAAAGACCGGGCTATTGGGAGTCCAGCCTCCCGGCGGCGCGTCGGCGATCAAAGTGGTGATCAGCCCCGATTTGCTCTGCTTGAAGCTCAAGGGGTGCTGGGCCTGGTTGATGTCGAAGTAGAGCAACGAAATGCCGGCGGGATCGACGACGCCGGCCGGCGCGGGGCCGTCGTCGACGAGCGTGATGACGACAGGGCTGCGGACATCGACCTCGGTCGCGCCGTTCGCCGGGGCCACGCCGCGGCAGAACGCGGGCCCGACGCCCACGGGATAAACCCGCACGGCGCCGGCGTTCGAGCGATCATTCAGGAGCGCGCGCTCGCCGCAATCGTCGACGCTGAAGATCTCGACCTCCGCTCCGCCGGATCCCTGCCACCAATCGCATCGCATCATGTAGAAGCCGGCTTGCTGGACATAAAAATCGAATATCGTGTCGGAGGCTCCGCGGGGGCCGTCGAATTCCCCGAGCACAAGGCCAAACACATCCCCCTTGCCATGACCGAGGCTGAGTCGGAATCCGTCATCGCTGTTCACCCCCCAGCGATGCTTGCCCTGCGCGAGGAAGACGATTCCGCGGATTTCCGTGGCCAGGTTCTCGGCGACGACAACGCCCGCAGGAACGCCAGGGAGCGGCTGGTTTCCCGCAAAATTCTCCCCGGGCCCATCGACCAATCCCCAGTTCACCGTCGGACGCAGGAAGAAGTTTCGTCCTTCCGCGAAGCCCGCGATCGCCGCCCCAAGGTCGGCGACGTTCGGAAACGGAGCGAGGGTTTCAGGGTCGCGATAATCCTCGGCGAGCTGCCTCTCGCCGTTGACCCGAGAGTTCTCGTCGAAGGGGAAGCGATGGATGGGCAGCTGATGGACGCGCGCGATGAATCCGGAGGTGCTGTCGTCGATGGACGAAGTCACGAGCAGATCGGGAGTGACGATCGTGCCGGGGTTGTCCGTGTGGACATTGAAGCTCTGCCAGGCGCCCGCCAGCGCGGTCGGAGTGTTGAAGGACCCCAAGGGCGCGGTGAAAAGCGCGGACGAGCCGTGAAGAATCTGCGCGTTCGGATCGCTGGCCTGAGCCCAGCTGGAGGCGTTGACGGCGTCGTAGGCGCGCAGCTGGAACGTCAACGACTGGCCCGGGGCGCCCTTGGCAACAGTCACCCGCAAGCCCTGCTGGATCTGTCCTCCCGAAACGTTCGCCTGCGACGCGGGGAGCAGCGTCATGTCGCACTCCCTGGCGCCCAGCGGCCCGAACCAGAGCTCGACCGTCCTCCACACCGCCCCGGGCGGACCCAACGGCGCCCCTTTGAATATCTTGGGAGAGCCGCGAAGCGCAATCGTCGGATCGCTGGGCTCGGGACCGAAGATCGTCCCTCCAGACAGGGTCACATATCCCGGCGTGGGCTGCGCTCCCGCTTTGGTGGCGCCGAAACAAATGGCCCCCATGAGGCAGCACAGAAAAGCGGCGAAGGACAGCCGACGAACGGGAGCGGAGTACACACGAGGGGCCTTGAGGGTCGCGGGATCGGATTCGCCGGGCGCCCGCATGGACAACCACCGCGACTGTTCCCGGCTCTCTGACGAACCGCCTGCCCCGACCGATCGAGGTCGGATCTGATCTGCTGTCTGCATAACCACGCCAAAAATCTTCATGACAATCCTAGTGAAATGGGCTTCAGCACAGGTCCCCCTCTGAGGCGGGCCTCTTCACTGGTTGCCAGGCTTTCTGTGTGAACATCGGAAAAGCCGCGGCTGAATGAATCAGTCGCGGCGAAAGGATGGAGGATGCTGTCGAGGGAAAGGTGGAGGCTCTGTATGGGGGCGGTCGTCGCTTCCGCCAATCGCACAACCGGGGATCCGGTCACCCGCAGTGTCGCGAGGCTGACTCCCGCGCCCGCCGTTCGCCCCGGGATCAGGCGAGTCGCGATCCTCGATGTGTCGGGCGCCCAGTCATCGAGAGAGCTCAGCGCGGGGGGCGGCCCGGTGGGCGGATAGCTTGCGACCTCGACTGTGCTCGGACGCTCGAAGAGCACGCGGCTGGGCCCGCCGATGGACTGCGGAACCAAGGCCAAAGCCAGATTGATTGTGGCTCCGCCCGTCGCGTATCCGGACAGATCCACCGTGTCGTTCCCCTGCCCCTTCTCCTCCAGGATCCGATCCGTGCCCAGGTTGAGGATGCCGCTGAACTGATACTGATCGTCCCCGCGTCCCCCGATCAAGCGGTCGTTCCCCGGACCGCCGATCAACGTGTCGTTCCCACGGTCGCCGACCAGCGTGTCGTTGCCCAACCCGCCATTGATAATATTGTCGGCGCTGTTGCCGCGGATGAAGTCATCCAAAGCGGTGCCAATGAGGTTCTCGACCCCATGGCAGCCGATCAGCTCGAGCGTCAGATTGTTCGTGCTCTCGACGTGAACGGGCTTGCCGTTCGACATATCGATCGACAGGGCGGCGCCGAGGCCGCTGAAGTCGAGCGTGTCCGTGCCGCCGCTCCCAATCGCCTCCAGGATGCGGACGGTGTGGGGCGCCGAGTTATTGAGGAGGCGGTACGTGTCGTTGCCGTCGCCGCCAATGAACAGATCCACGGTGGGGCTCGCGGACACGCCGCTGTCGAAAATCGTGTCATCACCGCCGCGCCCTTCGATCACGTTGGAGAGATTGTTCCCGAGCAGGAAGTCTCCCTGCTGACCGCCGATCAGGTTCTCGATGCTGGGCGAGAATAACAGCACTGTTTCGCCCTTGAGCTGGATACTGAGGCCGGGAACGATGGACTGAGAGACGACGGTCCCCAGGTTGACCGTCACCCCGATCTTCTGCGTCGGCGAGAAGTCCAGGGTGTCGACGCTGGTGTTGAACCCGAAGATGAAGTGCGGATCCTCCTCCACCTGATCGGCGCCGAGATCCGTGTCGGCGTTCCACTGATACGTGTCGTTGCCATCGCCGCCCTGCAGGAGATCGTTGCCCAATCCGCCGACGAGGAGATCTCGTCCGACGCCGCCGCGCAGGACGTCGTTGCCATCGCGGCCGTAGAGTTGGGTGTTTCCGTAGAAAAGGCGCGCGTCGAGGCGATTCGGAGCGGCGCTGCCCAACAGCGTCACGTTCTCAACGCCGATCAGCGTGTCCACCTCCGCCGAGCCATCGGTCGGGACGGCGGGAACCGCGGCCCACACGAGGTTGCTGATCGTCGTATCGGCGGGATTGGTGATCAGCGTGGCGTCGCCCGGGATGCTTTCCTCAACACGATCGCCGCTGTCGTTCCCGCCATCCAACACATCGTCGCCAGCCCGGCCGGTCAGAACATCGTTGCCTTGCAGTCCTTCGAGATGATTCACGAGATCGTTGCCGAGGATCACGTCCGCGCGCTGCCCGCCACGAACATTCTCAACAGTGGCGTCGGTCAAGAGAAGAGTCGACAGGCCGCCGTCGCTGAGGACCTGGCGCGTGAGCAAAGCCAAGTCGACATGGATGCCGACGTCCGTGGTGCTGGAAAAGTCGAGAGTGTCCTGGGCGCCTCCCGTGTCGGTTTCCTTGATCGTGTCGTCGCCGAGGGGTTGGTCAGCGTCGAGGATATAGCGATCGTTGCCCGCGCCGCCCGCCATGAAGTCGTTGCCCGCGTCGCCGACGAGAATATCGTCCGCGGAGCCGCCGAACAGGCGATCATTCCCCGCCCCGCCGTCCAGCCTCACAATCTTGTTGAAGCCAGAGGCGTCGAGCGTGTTGTCGCCGGCGCCCCCCGTCAGATGGGCCGCGCTGATCCCGCTGAGGATGTCGACATCGGTGACGGATGTCAGCGCGTCCACGAAAACCAGCGTTCCAGGGGTCAAGGTGAAGTTCCCGTCGCCTTCTTCGGAAAGCAGCGTCACGCCCCCGCCAACGATCTTGTCGTTGCCGCGACCGCCGCTCAGAACGTTGATCCCGGAGCCTCCGATGAGAATATCGTCCCCGCCACGGCCCTGGAGAGTGACGCGTCCGTTGAAGCTGGAGGCGTCGAGCGTGTTCGCGTTGTCGTCGCCGATCAGGCTGATTTCGTCGAAGCTGCCCGCGTTAAACGTGTCGGTTTCGCCGGTGTCGACGAGCTTGAGAACTCCGGAGGACAGCTGCCAGTTTCCGGCCCGCTCCTCCTTCAGCACGTCATAGCCGTCGGAGCCGCCATCGAGCTGATCATTGCCCTCGCGGCCCCAGAGAATGTTCGGACGCGCGTTGCCGATCAAGCGGTCTCCTTGCGGAGTGCCGTTGATGTCCTCGATGCCCTGCGAGTCGCTGAGGGTGAGCCGGAGGTTGGCGTTGACCGATTGCTGGGTCGTGAGATTGAGATCGATGCTGGCCCCGACAGTCGTTGTGGTGGTGAAGTCTATGAGGTCATGATCGCTGGCGGTTCCCGGGCCGCTGTCTTCGCGGATCTCGTCGCCGCCGAGGTTGGTGTCGGCGTCGAAGATGTAAGCGTCGCTGCCCAGTCCGCCAATCAGGATGTCGTTGCCGCCCCGGCCTTCGAGGATATCGTTGCCGTCGCGTCCATCAAGGACGTCGTCCGCGGCGCTGCCTCGCAGGACGTCGTTCTGACGTCCGCCAATGACGCGCTCGATCAACCCGCCCGCGGGCAGGGTGAGACGCAGAGCGGGGGTGACGTCCTGCGTGGTGGAAAGATTGAGGTCCAGAACGACCGAGAACGAAGCGGTGCTGGAGAGATCGATCGTGTCGAAACCTCCCAGAGGCAGCGCCTGCTCGACCAGCGTGTCGCTGTCGCGGTCCTCGGGCCTCGTGCCTCCGCCGTCGCGATCGCCATTGAAGACATAGGTGTCGTCCTCGCTGCCGCCGTCCAGGATGTCGTTGCCGCGTCCGCCATCGATCCGATCGTTGCCGCCTTGGGCGTGAATCTCGTCGTTGCCAGCGCCGCCCAGGATGGTGTCATTGCCCATGCCGCCCAAATCGAGGATCGCCGCGGAGCCGTCGACCTTGCGGCTCAGCACGCCGTAGTCGCCGAGGATGAGGTCATTCCCATCGCCTCCCAGGATGAAGTCGTTGTCGAGGCAGCCCTGATCGATGATCAAAAGGATGGCCTGCGGAACCGCGCCCTTCACCGGGCCTCCCGTGGGGTTCAGCAGGATCAGCCGGACCGTGCGCGGCGCTCCCTTGGGTCCAGGATTGCGCAGCGTGATCGATGCCGTGGCCGCTGTTTGCGGGTCGGCGAAGCTCAGGACAGCCTTGGCGGCGTCGTAGTCGATGCCCGCGACCGCGGAGCCATTCCTCGTGAAGAAGTCGGCGTCGCCGTCGGTGCTGCCCGCGACATGGAAGAACCGGATGATGGCCTGCGCGTCGGTGGCGCGAGCCGTGAACACCGATTTGGCGAACGATACATTCCAGGGGCCAACGCCCGTGGTGGGCAGCGGGATCACTCCGGCGTCGATGTGGCGAGACTCGGCGCCCCCGGTCACCGTGATGGTGTCGGTCAAGCCCGTGAAGGGATTGGCGTCGCTGTTATCGTCGCGAGGCGGGATCGGCAGCGGCGCGGGAGTGAACTTGAATCCGTCCGGAAGGACGAACTGGACGACGTAATTGCACGGCGCGAGCTTGTCGAATCGATAGACGCCCGTTGAGTCGGTGTAGCGAGTGCCCACGAGCGTCCACTGGTCGTCAAACAGATTCACCTGAACGTTCGCCAAACCCGGCTCGCCGGGGTCCTGCTTCGCGTTGCCGTCGGTGGCGCCTCCGCCGGGGCTCACAAAGTCGACCCACACCCTGCCGCTCACGCTGCCCAACGCCCCCAGGCTCGCGGGGTCGACGTAGGCGCGAATGATCCGGGGATTCGGGCCGGTGGACGAAACGCGCGTCACCTCGGCCGAGTAAGGCTTGCCGGCGCAGGCGCAGCCGGGTCCGAGCCAGTGCCCGCCGACCACCCAGTCGTCGCCCGCGCCCGCGTCGATGAAGTCATTGCCTGGGCCGCCGTAGACCGTGTCGTCATTGAAAATGAGCGCGGAGCCGGTCGAGCCCGGCGCAGTGGTCGTCTTGGGCGTGATCGCGAATCCGATCTCCTTCAGCTGCGTGGTGAGATAATCGACATTCGCGTTGAGCGGATTGTTGCGGGTGGAGCACTCCGCGCCGACCAGCACGGCGCCGATATTCGTCACCTCCACCTTCACGGCGCCGGTGAGGACGTTCGCGGACCACACCCCCAGCGCATCCGTCGGAGCCAGGGTCTGCGGAACGCCGCTGATGTCCGTGATGGTCACGATGACTCCGGGCAGCTTGCTGTCGACGTCGGGATCGTAGCGACCGTTGCGGTTCAGGTCCTGGAAGATGAATCCGTTGACGCTGACCTTGTCGTTGTCGCGGATTTCGACGGTGTTCTCGGCCCGCGCGATGGTCGCGTTCGAGGCTTCGAGCAGGTCGACATGGAAGTTCTCGGTGGGCTCAGGGACGGAAAGATCGTTGATCTGAACGTGGATCACCTTGCTCGCGACCTGCTGGAAGGGATCGGCGTCCGGCCCGCCAAAGTCCGCCGCGGTGAAGAGAATGGCCTCGGGGTCGATGGCGACCGCCGGATGATCCGCGGCCACGTAGTCGAGATCGGGAGCGCCAGCCTTCGCCGTTCCGTCGCGGGTCTGCCAGCGAACGGAGCTCACAAGTCCCGCTCCGAGCGTCACGTCGTCGGGCAGCGTGGCCAGCACGGTCACGAAGGCGAATCCAGGCGCGTTCTCATCCACGCTGCTGTCAAGGATGCGGAACACCGGCGCGGGTTGGAGATCGTGGATGACCAGCACCGTCCGACTGATGGGAGCGCGAACCGGTCCGCCGGTGGGATTCGCCAGGCTGAACACGACAAACTCGTCGCCCTCGTAAAGTCTATCGGTGAACGCGTTGATCTTGAGCGTCTTTTCATTCTCGTTGTCGGCGAAGCTGATGAGCAGCCGCTTCTGCGGCCCGGCGAGCGTAAAGTTGCCCTGGTAATCCACGCCGGGGCCCGGATCGCCCTTCACCGCGGTGGCGAAGGAGATCCACAGCACCGCGTCCGGCTCGGAGCTGTTCGGCGCTCGGACAATCTTGATCTCCGTGTTGCCGCCCTCGTCCACGTCGTAGCGGCTTTTCGCGAACTGCACATACCACGGACCCGGATCGCCCGATTCATCGTCGATGATCGTGACGGTGGCGTGGTTCTGTGTCTGGTCTGTCGGATCGAGGACCGCGTAGTCCGCCATCAGAAGGTTCACGTAGAAGTACTCGTTGCCCTCCACCTTCTGGTCTCCGATGACATTGACCACGATCGTCTTCTCGGTCTCGCCGGGAGCGAAGCGCACGTGATCGAAGGAGTACTCGACGTCGGGCTTCTCGGTGTCGGAGCCCAGGACGCTCGCCGTGCCGCTGCTCGTGCTCCAGGTGACGTTGACGAAGCGCCCGCTCGGCTCCAGGAGGTTCGTCGTCGGATCCACCAGGGTGATCTTGAGCTTCACAGGGGTGTCGCCCGCCTGGCCTTCAACCACGCTGGTGGCCACGGGAGTGATCCGCAGGAACGGCATGGGATCGTCGTCGATGATCCGGGCGATGGCGCGGTCATCGCCGATCGTGGCCAGGCTCTTGGGCGTGGCGTAGGGCAGCTCGATGCTGACGCCAACCGCCTCGTCAAACTCGTTGAGCGTATCGCCTATGGTGGTCACCTGGATCACCTTCTCGGTCTCGAGCGGGTTGAATGTCACGCTGGAGACGACGCGGACATAATCTTTGCCCTCCGTCGCGGAGTCGGGCAGGAGCAGGCCGTCCGGACCGACAATCTGATTTGTTTGATAGAGCACCGTGAAGGGGCGCGAGCTCGGATTCGACAGCCGGATCACGTACTCCAGCTTGTCGGTTTCGTGCGTGCCGATCTGGCGTCCGTCGTCGATGGACACGACCGGCGGATTGTCGTCGTCGATGATCGTGCCCGTGCCGATCGTGCGCGTGACCACGATATTGTCCCGGCTCAGGCCCTGGATCACGTCGCAGATCTGAACCCGCATGGTCTCGGAGTCGCCTTCATCAATGTTGTCCCCTCGCACCTTGATCGTGATGGTGTGGCTCGTCTCTCCGGGCTTGAAGACCAGGGTCCATTCCGCGCCGAGATAGTCGGCGTCCTCGATCGCCGTTCCGTCGAGGGTCTTGTAGCACACAAGAACCTGGTCGGTCACGGGCTGCGAAAGCGTGACGGTGAACACGAGATCGCTAAAGCCGCTGTCGCCCTCCTTGACGGAGGGATTGTCGATGTTGATCTGGAGCGCCGTGCTCTCGAAGCCCACGTCGACATGTTCGGCGGACTCGCCTTCGCCGAGGGTCGCGACGCTGGTCTTGCGGGTGACGGGATCGGCATCGCTGTCGATGGTGTCGTCGGCGCCCTGGTTCGCCGTCACGAAGACGAGCGGCGAGGAGACGGGAGTGCCATCGATGTCGGTCACGGCCGGCGTCTCAAACTGCAAATAGTAATCGCCCGGAGGCAGGCCATCGAAGCGGTAGTTCCCGTTGCTGTCGCTGAGCGTGGCCGCAAGAAGCGCGCTGTCGGAGGCCCGATGCAGCTCGACGCGGACCGCCGCGATGCCGTGTTCCGTGATGTCGCGGATGTGGTCTCGCGCCAGATCGAGCCAGGCGCCGCCGCTGATCGACGCGCCGGGGAAGCTCTCCTGTCCGGCGCCGCCGGCGTCGTCCGCAAAGATGAAGTCGTCGCCGTCGCCGCCGTCGATGAAGTCCACGCCGTCGAGGGCCACCGGCGTCAGAGAGCCGCCAAGGACGCGAGCGCCGCCGAAGATCCAATCGCTCCCTCCGCAGCCGAAGATCACGTCCGCCCCGCCGGCGCCGATCAGGACATCGTTGCCGACGCCATCGATTCCTGTGACGCGCACGGGACTCAGGCCCGCCGCGATCACGCCTTCGTCGCCCACGATCACATCGTCGCCCTCGCCGCCATCAATGAGATCCCCGCCGCCGTTGCCGACCAGGCGGTCGTTGCCGGCGCCGCCATAGATCTCGTCATCGTCCGCGCCCCCCTTGATCCCGTCGTCGCCGGCTTCGCCATAGAGCTTGTCGCGTCCCTCGTTGCCCTCAATCTCGTCATCGTCCGCGCCGCCCAAGATCACGTCGTTGCCGGCGCCGCCGAAAAGATGATCCATTCCGGCGTTGCCGTAGATGGTGTCGTTGCCCGCCTCGCCGAAGAGGGAGTCGGGGCCGTTCGCGCCGGTGAGACGATCGTCGCCGCCGTTCCCATGGAACTCATAACCCACGGTCGCGCCGTCCGGCGCGGTGATGATGTCGTTGCCATCCCCGCCGAAATACTTCCCTCCGCCCTGGCTGGCCAGGATCAGGTCATTGCCGTCGCCGCCAAGGACCGCGTCCAACTCATCCCCCGACCCGTGGCCGCCGTCGACCCCGCCCGAAGGCGAGAGAAGATCCTTCATGTCGATGGTGTCATTCCCAGCGCCGCCGTCCGCGACGATCGACTTCACTCCATGGAAGGTTTGCTTGATGCCGTTGAAGGACACCTCGACAACCTCGCCGTCGGCGTCGCCGGGGGCGCCGTCCACATGCTTGAGAATCACGACTTCGTCGCCGTCCGTCGTGTCGTCCACATCCCGCAGCGAGGCGTATTTGCCGATGTGCAGCACGAGCTTCCCGGCGCCTCCGCGGCCGTCGAACTTGTTCTCGGAGATGTGCGGGCCGTCGGTGAAGTGGGCCAACACCGGCGTCGGACAGGTGATCTCGAACTTGAGGATGGTGATGCGCGCGAACTTCCATTCCATGTTCACATCGAAGAAGAAGAAGTGAATTGTCAGGAACAGCTCGGCCTCGGCGTACACCTCGCCGGTGATGTCGAAGATGCACCGAATGTCCTTCTTCGCGTTGGAGATGATTTCGCTGACGCGCACACGGCCATCGCCGTCGGTATCGTTCAGGTTGAACAGAATGTCGGCGTAGATCCCGCCTTTGACGCCCGCCTCCGCGATCACAAGGTCGACGCCGCCTCCGACAAAGAGCCCGCCGTGTATCGTGATCTCGGGAACATCCACGCCGTGGTCGTCCACGTCCTTGATGAAGAAGCCGTCGAAGAGCACGAGCGGATCCTTGTCGGAGCTCGAGAAAAACTTCGCGAGTCCGTAGGTGTCGTAGCCGATCGTGAGGTCGATCTTCACCCCGATCTCGCCGCCGAAAAAGATCACGAGCGGGCCGAAGATGGGGATCGTCACCTTGAAGGAGGCCTTCAGGTCAAGAACGGGGAGGTGGTACTCGATCAGGCTGACCGGCTTGCCCATAAAGAGCTGGGCGATCGCGCTGATGTCGAGGATGGGGAACTTGATTCCGATATCCTCGAGCTTCTTGAAGAACCTGGAGATCGGACCCAGCGGGCCGGCGCTGCCCACATGGTCGGAGGGGCTTGTGTTCGATGAGCCCGTGCCCGGAATGGCGACGCCACTCGCCGTGCCGTGACGATCCTGCGTGATCTGGATGCTGCCCAGGGGAATGAGCACCTCCCCTCCGGTCACCGGAACATTGTTCGCGATGTCTATGATCGTGAGAATCGCCTCGATGAACTTGCGGCTGCTCGGGGTGATCGCGCCGAAGGTCTCCGCAAGATCCAGCATCGTGAACGGTCGGCCCGCGAGGTCGGACAAGACCGGGATCGGCGAGGTGAGGAAAGTCACCACCGGCTGCAACGGCTCGGTGACCTTCTTGATCTCTGTGAGGATCGGCCCGATGAGATGGCTGATGAAGGTTCCTACATCGAGCTGAACGTTGTTGATCGCGATCGACGGCGTCTCCACCGGCTTGCCGATCTCGAACTTCCAGCTCAGGTCGAACTCCGCGAGCAGCCTGGGGAAGTCCGTGTTGCCGTCGAAGCTGATGGCCAGATCCAGGTGGATCTCCGCCTTCGCGCCCAGCTTTGCGCTGATGACGTCGCCGAGGCTGAGCCCGGGACGGCGCAGATCTTCGAGCGTCAGCTTGCCGTCGTTCCCCGAGGGATCCTTGATATCGACGATGAAGTATCCGCTGAAGGCGGTGACATCGCGATGATGGCCCTTGGCGTCCAAACCGTTGCTCTCATCCGAGACATCCAATTGGAGGAAGAAGAGCTCGCCGCGGGCGTGCAAGCCGGGAATGGTCACGGCGAAGAACACGCGCAGCTCGTCCTCGGCTGTGCTGCCGCCGCCGGGCGGGCGGAAGTCGGTGCGGAAGTAGAATCCCTGGCTGAGGCTGACCCCGAAGTAGAGCTTCAGATCGAAGCCCAGCGTGATCTTGACGTTCCCGTCCACCGACAACCCAAAGCCCGGAACGCCTATGTCGAACTTGATCGGGTTGGCCGAGGTGTCGACGATGTCGGCCCTCTTAATGAGCCGGATCTTGAAATCGATCGCGTCGCCAACGCAGGTGATCTGAACATCGTTGAAGTCGGTGATCGGGACGACGCGCGTCAGATAGCCGCCGTCGTCCGGCGTGATCACGGCCCCCGTGCCATCCACCAGCTGCCCGTCGGCGTTCACCTTCGCGAGTATGTTCAGCCCGGCGGATCCGAGCGCGTTGAAGATGGCCTCCTTCACCAGGCCGATCGGATCGCCCGCCTCGGCGAGCTTCTGCCGGATGCTTGCCAGAAGCCCGTTGCGGAAGTCCGCGATCGAATTCGCCGCGGAGGCCAGCTTGTCGCCGACCAGCGGCAGATTCTGGTTCAGAACCTTGCTGCGCAATCCATCCTCGATGGCGCCCAGCAGCGCGTCCAGGCCGTCCAGCAGCACGGGACTGCTGCGGATAATCTGGCAGACGTTCAGGGACTGGAAGAGGCTCGCGATATCCGGCGCCGCGAATCGCACCCCCGCGGCGTTTCCTCCGAGCAACCGCACCAGGTCGGGAACGAGCAGCGCCAGGCTGTTGTCGGCGAATCCATCGCCGTTGTTATCGGAGGTCGCTCCCAGCGCGATGCCCCCAGGCCCATAAACCGGGAGAACCACCGAGAACCCGGCATGCGCCTGGAGATCAAAGTTTGCGAGGTCGAAAAGCGTGTCGCGCAGGAAATAGTGGCGTCCGCTGCCGTTGCGATCCTTAAGCAGGAGGCTGACCGACGCGCTGTCGTTGGGACCCGCGGTGGTCGGATCGCCGTCGGCGTCGAAGGTCATCGTCCCGTTGCGCACCCGGAGCCCCAGCAGTCCGCCCGCCTTGAACTCCAGATTGGTGCCTCGAACCGCGGCCTGCAGGAAGATGCCCGTGCCGGTGTTGGGACCCGCGTAATTGCTGTCGTTGAGGAAGGGCATCGGACGACAGGAATTGCTGATGTCGATTCCGAGGGAGAGACGGAAAGTGGCGGAGAGGGCGATCGAAACATTCCCCGAAGCTTCAATGGACACCAGCTCGGCAAGACCGCCCAGCAGCGCTTTGACGGGACCAAAAGGAGAATCAGGGAGACGGGAGACGTAATCGGCGAGGCGGATGTAGAACGGGAGATTCTGAGTGTAGATGGCGGTGAAGGTGAGTTCCGCGCGAATGGAGGTCTGGCTGACGGCGCCGCTGCCGTCTCCACCGGTGGTGGAATCTAGCGACGCATGAACCGGCGGCGCCCTCGGCCCCGCCGTCGCGATGAGGTGGTCCACCGCGGCGACGATTGTTTGCGCCTTCGTGAACGTGGCGTTGTAGTAGATCGTCAGCACCCGCTTCACGTCGTCGTAGGCCGCCTCGGCGCGATCCAATCCCGAGGCGTAGCGGTTGTCGTCCTCGAACTTGACGCGGAGCTTGGCAAAGGTCCCGCTCGGGACCACCGCGTCGAAGCGAATCCCGTTGTTGCTCCCCGGGGGATCGAACACCACCGATCGGTGCGTGTTGTCCAGGGTGGGATTCGCCACATGGTCGACCGTGAAAACCAGGCTGTGGGAAGGCAGCCCCAGCGCGGCTTCCAGGTCGTGCGACAGCTGTTCGAGCGTGGAGGCGTCGCCGCGCAGGATGTTGCTCACCGCGTCGAGCAGCTTCGAGCCCGCGTCCAGGATCTGGCCGAGGCTCACTCCGACGCCCGGCAGCGGATCCTTGATGAACTCGAACCCGCGGATGTTCTCCAGCTGGCTTCCCAGCTTGGTCAGGCCGCCGAGAAGATCGATCACCGTCAGGCAGTTGAAATGCTGGAACGCGCCGAACTCCGGCAGCGTGATGAAGATGCCCTTGTTGTTGGTGGTCGCGTCGAAGGGACTGCTGTTGACGTGCAGGTCGCTGATGTCGGGGATGAATACGCGCAGCGTGTTGTCATCCGGATCGATCAGGCTCCCGAAGCCCGGGGTGGTGACCGTGAGATTGGGAAGCACCAGGTCGATCGCGGCGGTGGTGGTCAGCGTGGGATGGATGTAGGCGGCAACGCGCGTGAGATCGGAGATGAGGGTGCTGATGAACACGCGCGTGCTGGAACCGCTGCTGCTGCCGGGATCGAACAAGGAAACCGTCACCCCGAGCTGGCCGGTCAGGCTGCCCCCGGTGGAGCCGAAAGCGATGATCCCCTCTCCCCCGCCCAGGCGCGCCGAGAAGGTCAGGCTGGAAGCGCTCGCCGTAACCGAGGCGGTGATGGCCAGCCCTTGGAAAAAGACTCCCTTCACCTTGGACAAGGCCTTGAACCCCGTCGGCAAACCAATCTCGGTCACCGCCACGTTGTTGCTGTCCGCGTTCACCTCGATCGTGTTGATGGCGCCCAGCTCGGCGTCCTTCACAGCGAGGACCAGGCTGTTCCCAACCACGATCGCCTGAAGGTGCGTGGAAAGCTTGTCCGCGGAGTTGGCGGTGTTCGAGGCAACGGTGAAGGCTGTGTTCAGATCGTCGGCGAGTTGCTGCACCGAACTGTTGGTGAGCGTCGCGCTCTTGGCCAGATTCACCGTGTAGCGAGCGCCCGTGCCGAGACCCGACTTGCGGTCCGCGTTGAGAAGAACAGTGAACGCGGCGTCGTCGGTGATGCGGCCATTGGAGGGAGGCGGCACCAGGATCGCGTTGCGGAGCTTGGGAGTCTCGACCGGCGTCAGGTCGACGCCGAGGGTCGTGGTGAGGTCGATCGTCGCGCTCAGCGAGATGTCCCCCGAGCCGGAGATGTTCCCGAATCCATCCAGGAAGCTGAGGCTGTCGCCAAAATGCGTCGTCAGCGTCTTCGTCCAGTGGAAGTGGAGGTCGGTGGCCAGCACATCGCCGGGATCCAAGGCCAGGCCCAGAAGATGCCGCACCGCGCTCGCTCCCGGAACATTGTTGCTGATGTAGTCCAAAAGCGCCTCTTCCGCGTTCGGCTGGGGATGCTCCACCGCTTCCTGGCCGTCGGTGTAGCCGAGAAGCTTGAAGGTTTCGTCGGTGGAGCTGGCGCGGGTGAGCCGGATCCGATTCACCAGTTTGCCCGGGACGTTCCCGATGGTGATCGTGCGACGGCGCGTGGGAAGGCCGTTCCGATCCACGGCCTCGACGTCCCGAACATAAGCGTGGAGCAGTCCGGCGAACTCTGTGGAGGCGAACGCGGTGTTGATCGCCGCCGTGACGTCATCGGCCAGCTTGCCCAGGGGCGTTTGGCCGCTCGAAAGGGTTTCGTTGTCCGTCGTCGCGGACGCGTGGATCGTCACCTTGGTGGGCGTCGCGGCGCCGTTCACCAGCAGGAAGAAGGAGACATCGCTGGTCAGCTTGCCATGGTCCGCCACGTCCGAGCTCAGGGTCCCGTTCCCCTCCAGATCCATGAACACGATCCGGCTGTAGAAGTCCTGCAGGTAGTCCTGCGCGACATCGAATAGCTCTCCCAGCGTCTTGCCGGTGAGAGGAATGCTGGTGTTGAAGAAGGACGAGCCCCGCAGCGTTTCAATCCAGTCCGCGATTCTCTTGAGCTGAATCACCCAGTCCTGCACGCCCGCTGTGGAGATATCGAATCCGCTCAAGGCCACGAAGAGCGGAGGGCTGCCATCGGTGAAGAAGCGCACGAGCAGCGCGCCGGTCGCGTTGCGCAGATCCAAGGGCGACGTCGGCGACTCGGGATCGAAGCGCTCGAGGACGAAGCGCCCGTTCAGGGAGAATCCGTTGATGCCCAGCGTCGCGTCGATCGCGGCGCGACGAAGCTCCTCGACATAGAACAGCTTGATGGTCGCGATTTTCACCCCGGTGATCGGATCCTCGACGACCACATCCTTGTCGACGCCGTCGCGGATGGTATTGACGTCGATCGTGAGATGCCCGCTGCCCACCAACTGGACCTTCGAGGTCCCAAACTTGATCGCCAGAGTGCCCTCGGCGTGGAAGGCCAGCTTCTTGCGGGCGGTGCTGGGAGCGCTCGGATCAATGATGAGCAACATCCCGAACTTCCCGCCGGTCAGCTGAACGCCTATCTTCGCGGAGTCGGGCGCTGTCTCGAAATCTCCGGTGACATAGCCGGCGAAGGCCTTCACATCCGCCGCCCCAATCAGGATCTGCGTCTTGCCAGGAGCGGGCTTCTTGATCGTAAACTTGATGCCGGAGAAGTTCGCGTTCTGATCGTTCTGCGTGGCGTGTCCGCCGCCGTTCGTCGTCCCGCCTTCGAATTCCACATCGACACCGAGGTCCCTCTTCAGGGCCGCCGCCAGTCCCAGGACATGGTCGCGCCGATTCTCGGCCAGGTCGTCATGATGCGATTCGCGGTCGCGATTCGCGTAGGCGCCCCCAAAGCTGCTGATGCTGCCATTCACCACCGCGTGGATCTTCGTGACATGCGCGCCGACATTCGCGGCCTCGACCGCCGAGATTTGCTGGCGGATATCGTTCAGCAACTGCTGATAGCGCAGGAAGGAGGCGAGATCTCCGATGTCGGGATCGGTCGAGCTCACATGCGCGGGGTCAAATTCAGACCGAATGGAGCTGACGCCGAGCGGAAACAGGATCTTCTGGATGGCGATGTCCACATCGCTGCTTCCTTGATGGAAACTGGAGATCTCCTTCGTCTCCGCGGTGCTGTCGTTGTTCTCAGTCGTCTTCTGGAAGCTCACCACTCCGGAAGCTTGAACAAAGTCGAACAGGTTCAGCTTCACCCGGGCGTCGACGCGAACGAAAGGATCCGCCAGAGTGCCCCCTTGATCCACGTCGGGATCCACCGTCACGAGACTCGAAGTGCCGCAGAGCGTGAATGGATCGGTGAAAAGGCGGAACGTGCTGCTGGAAGGAAGCTGGCCGAGGGTGTTGATCCGGACGCGAACGTCGGTTTGGAGCTGGATTTCCGGGAATCCGATCAGCGCCGCCGATCCACGGGCGTCGATTGCGTACTTGTGCGACCCCGGAGTCGAGGCGCTGGGATTCGCGGGAGTGAGTTCCAGGAGGAGGGCCAGGCTGCCGTGCTCGATCTTCACGCCCTTCGCGTCCGTGGGGAAGTCGACCGTCGCGCCGCCGCCGGACGTCCGCGTCACAGTCATCGTACCATCGCCTATGAACACGGTCACATCCCGGGCGGCCACGCGGTAGACGATGGTTTCGGTCTTGTGCGCGCTCACTTTCCGAACCTGCATTTGAACGTCGGAGAAGTTGGCGTTCTGCGACGCGATGTCCATCCCGCCCTCTTGCAACGCGCCTTCGACGAAGGAGACCGTGAAGGGATGTCCGAGTTGGGTCGTGAGGTCCACGGCGAGGTCCGACGCGAGAGCGCGCACATGATCCCGGCGATGCTGGCTGAGGTTGAATGTGCGCGAGGCATTGTCGAAGTTCTTAAACGACCCGCCAATCTGGCTGATGCTGCCGTTCACGGTGGTGGTGATACCGAGCACTTCGTAGCCATCGGCTGTCAAACGCGTCACCTCGTCGGCGATATTCTGTTTCAACCTGAGATAAAGAGCGTCGCCGCGCGCAATATCGCTGAACCCCGTCGCAAACTGAACGGGGTCCAGGGAGATCGTCTCGGAGGACAGGGCGGTTGAAGAGCTCGTTCCTTCGGTCGTGGTCCGCTCGATCGCGAAGTCTCCGCCAATCTGGATCAGGCCAAGGTAATTAATGTCGAGCAGCATCGTCCCCGCGACGCAGATATAGGGATGTTCGAGGGTTCCCTGCTGATCCAGGGCCGTGAAGGCGACTGTGATGGGCGCGTTTCCAGGAACAGTCAGGGTTTCGTTCACCAATCCCAGGGTGTTGAAGCGAACATGAGCGCTGCCGTTGAAGAACACCTTGTCGATGCCCACCAGGCTCACGCGTCCGAAGACATCCAAGGCGATCCGCGACTTGCCATCCGGCGACCGACGCACGAGCAGCGCGAGGGTCCCTTCGTTCACCCGAAAGCCCTTGGCGGTGTCGGTTCCCTCGCCTTCGCCGATGAACAGGTCGAAGTTCTTCACCACCACGTCGAGGCGGAAGGTCTCATCCGAGCCGCTGACTTCCAGCGACGACCGATAGGAAAAGTCGCCGTTCAGGATGAAATGCTTGGCGATGTTGAGCTGCTGACGTCCCTCGACCTGGATCACGACCGCTGCGGAGTCGAACTGGACGCGGGCAGCCGGGGCGGTGCTGCCGGTGAGGTTTTGGAGGAACTCAAAGGGAGGGATGGCTTCGTCCACGGTGGCATGGGTCGTATTGACCCGAATGTGGACGCTTCCGCGGAGCTGGAAATCCGTGAGCCCCATGCTGGTGACGTCGCCCTGCACATCCATCGCAACGCCGCCGTTCGCCAGGATGATCCCGCCTTCTCCGCTGGAGAGCAGTATCCCTCGAGGAGTAGCCGTCCCCCACCCTTTCCCTACGAAGATCTTGATGCCGCTCAGGGGAATCTTTGTGACCGGGGAGGTCAGGTCCGCGGGCGACGGGGCGGCCGACGGCAACCTCCGGAGCGCCACGCTGCCGATCACCGTGATCAGATCAGCGATCGTGATCTCGCCCTGAAGGCTGAGAATGTTCTCGCCAGCGGAGCTGAAAGCCTCCAACGCCCGGAAGCCCACCGTCTTGCCCCCGACAAAACGAAGGATGGACCCGCCGAGGGAGAAGGCGTTGGGCAGAGGCATGTCCGAATCGATCTTCCCCACCGGGGTCTGAGGGCTCCACAGAGCGGAGGCGCCAGGGGCCTGGAGGTCTGCCAGTTTGGCAAAGGGCGCGGTGGAAACCGGAGGATTGAAGGTCACACCCAGGCCGGAGTCGATCGTCAGGGTGCCCTTGGGGTCGGAAGGGGCGGAACCGGTCATCGTGATCAGCGCCACGCCATCCGTTGCCACCGTGTATTGGAAGCTGCCAACGGTAAAGAAGAAGGCCTGGGGGTCGGTCACCGGCGCGTTCTGGTCGACGCCAAAGGAGAGGAGGAAGTCGACGGACACGCTGACCGGGGCGCTACCGCTGACGGTTTGGCTGTTGACGCCGGCGTCCGGGAAGTTCGCGACCTGGCTGAGGTTGGCGGTGGTGGTCCGGGTGAGCTTGATATGGAGGTCGTAGGAAATCTTGGTCCCGACATTATTCGGGTTCACGGACCCGGGGACCACCGGGGTCAGGGTGTTGATGAATGTCCCAAAGGATTGGTCAGTGGGGCTGACCGTGTCGCGTAGGAAAGTATCGAGCCGGGTGAAGAAGTCAGATTGCAGCGCGGTGTTCAGTCCCGAGGCCGTGATCAAACTGGCATACGAACTGGAAACGAGAAGCGGGAATCCGGTCGTGAGTTGAGTACGGCTCAGGAGGCCGTTAATCGCGCTAAACAACGCTGTGAGACCCGCGCGGAGGGATGAAACCTTGGTGAGATTGGTCGGAGGCGGAGGCGCGAACGGAGACGAAGGATCTGAGAGGTCCTGGAGCGAAAGGCCGGCAACGGGGACGTGAGAATCTAAAGGCGATGTGGAGGAGTCGTTTGCGACGGAGGGCGGCGCGAGACCGATCCGCTGGCTGGCGGTGAGCTGATCGAGAACTCCAAAAACGGTGTCCGTATTGACCTTCGGGCTGCTGATCGCCGCGGGCGCCTCTGAGGAGGTCGCCGCGACGCCGGAAGCCGGGGCGTTTGCCTGGGTTTGATTCGCAGCGGCGGGGTCGCTGGCCTTTGAGTCAGCGGAGGGCGCGGAGCTGTTAGTCGAGAGCGGGGTGGCAGCCTGGACGCTTTCGGAGGAGGCCGTTGTTCCCTGGCTCGCAGCGCCCGGATTCGGTGAGCTGGAAGGAGTATCCGGAGAGGCTTCCGGAGGTGGCGCGTTGATAGGAATCGGGGTCGCGCCGACGAACAATTGGTCGACCTGCTGCATCGGGTTATATCCGAGCTGCGTGTCCGGTTTGGTCTCGGCGAAAGCGTCGAATGGGTGCGTCTGGAGTTCGACGGCAGTGGAAGCGGAGGGAGAAGAATGCAACAGGGCTGCCGCTGCCATGGCGGAAACATCGCCGGAAAGAAGGAGCCTAGGCTCCAGTCTTTCGAGGTCAAAACGGCCCCTCGACTGTTGATCAACGAACATTACTGACTGGCTTCCGGGCGATCTCAGGTGGAAGCCGAGACCGATGCATGCGAGGCAAAGGCGATGCAGTGCGAATGAGATACTCGGAGCGCGAACGAGAGTCAAGAAAGCAGTGGGAAAAACCGAACCGCAGGCACGGGCGCAGCGCTCTGGACGACAGGGTTGCAAGGATTATTCTCCTCCTACGGAAAACTGGATGGACACCACGATCCAGCAGATAGACTGCGGCGTCCAAGCGCTGAGCCCCTCATTCCCTGACGCCACGCGCGTGATCTCGGGGATCCGGGCTTCCCCTTGGACCTTCCTGCGCTCGAGTTCACCCATGATCGGGCCGAGTGCGTTGCTCTTCTCATTTTTCCGGGGCGGAGAGCGCAGACCGGGAGCTTTGCCAACGGTTAGATCTGGCCGTCGACCTGTTCCGATTCCACACTGCCGCGCATGTCCAGATTGCTGGTCGACCTCTTGAATGCCATTTTGCTCGGGCTCGTGTTCATCGGGGTTCCGGCGGCCGCGAGCGCGCGCTTTCTCGGAGTCCACATCTCCTCCTCCGGCCAAACCCGCCAGCTGATCCTCGGCGGACTCGGACTCGGACTCGCCGCGAACGCTCTGTCCGCCCTGCTGCTCGCCAAAAAGAAGCCCACGCGAGCGACCTTGCTGCGATGGACCGCGGTGTTCGCCGCTCTGCTCACCCTGGCGGGGCTGGAGGCCGCCGGGATCATCGGATTCGCGTGGCTCCGACATGCGCTCCGGTGGATAAAAGGTCTCTTCTGACCACTCCGGTTGCCGATCTCTCATTTGACTTCCCGAACCCTGGAAGCGAGTGGTCTAGTGGTGTTCCTTTGTGCCTGGTTCTATGCGTATTTGGCCGACGTTCCCGAGCCTGAGTAGCCGCTTCCTGCTGCTCAGCGCCTGGGTCGCCTGGATGGGATTCGGCGCCGCGAGCGTCCTCGCGTTCCATTCCAGCGAGAGCCTCCCTCCCATCGATCGCCGGATTCCGGCCAACCTCGGCGCCAAGGAGGCCCAAGCCCTCCTGCCCTCGCGCGCCGCCGCGGAAAGTCATCTGAGGGATCTGCTCCCCTCCGCTCAAATCAGCTACGACCCCATCACCGGCTCGCCCGCGTTCATACGATGCCTCGACGGCTGCCTCACGGGGCCGAATGGAGCTGGCAAAGGAGTGTCGCTCGCCTCGGTCAACGCGATCCCGCGAACTCAGGCGCATCGTCCGCTGCGCGCCTTTCTCAAGGAACACGCCGCGCTGTTCGGGCACGGAGCCGAAATCCTGGGCGATCTGACGCCTTCCCGCGACGATCTCACCGCGCGCACCGGGCTAAGATCCATCTCCTTCGCGCAGCGCTGCCAGGCGATTCCCATCCTCGACGCCGTGATGATCGCCCATATCACCGCGCGCGGAGAACTGCTCTCCCTTTCGAGCACGTTCCTCGCCGACGCCGAGGCGGCCGCGACGCGGTGGTCGCCGCAACCCGCGGCCCTGGCGGGTCAACCTCCCGTGACGTCCGTCGACGCGATCATCGCGGCGGCCGAAAACCTCGGCGAAACGATCGACGCGTCGCAGATTGTCCCGATCGACGCCGCGCCCTTGGGGGCCGAACAAAGGCGGGAGTTCAAGGTCGGCCGATTCCCCGGCAACACGCGATGCCAATTGCGCTGGACGCCGATCAACCCATCAACGATGACCCTCTGCTGGCAGGTGGAGCTGACGCGAACGCAAGGCGGCGAGCGCTACCAGGTTTTCATCGACGCCAGAACGCGCGACACGCTGATCCGGCGATGCCTGACCGTCTATGAGCAGCCCATCACCCTCAATGTGTTCACCCACGACAGCCCGAGTCCTTTCTCGCCGGGCTTTGCGAAACCGAGCGCCCAACAACCTCCGACGGCGCCTCGAACCCTGGTGACCTGGACGGCGCTCGACGCCCACGCGTCGCCCCTGGGGTGGATCGCCGACGGCGAAAACGAGACGCGCGGGAACAATGTGCAAGCGGCCCTTGACTTGAACGCGGACGACTTCCCCGATCTCCCCAGGCCCCAGGGTTTCCCTTTCCGAGTCTTTTCGCCGCCCCTGGACCTGAGCCTGCCCGCGGACCAGAACCAGGACGCCGCGGTTGTGCAGCTTTTCTACTGGTGCAACTGGATGCACGATCGTCTGTATCAACTCGGGTTCACGGAGTCGGCGGGGAATTTCCAGAAGGACAATCTGGGCCGGGGCGGACAGGACGGAGATCCCGTGATCGCGGACGCGCAGGATGGATCGGGCGTGAACAACGCCAACTTCACTCCGGCGCCCGACGGGGAGCCGGGGCGGATTCAGATGTACGTGTTCGATGGCGTCGATCCCACGCGGGACGGCGACCTCGACGCGGAAATCATCCTCCACGAATACACGCACGGCCTGAGCACGCGACTGGTCGGCGGAGGCGTGGGGCTCACCACGCTGCAAGCCGGAGGGCTCGGCGAGGGCTGGTCCGATTTCTACGCGCTGTCGCTGCTCAGCGAATCGGGCGACGACCCGAACGCGTGCTACGCGATGGGCGGCTATGTGACGCGAGGGTTCTTCGGACTTGAGGAGAACTACTACTTCGGGATCCGGCGCTATCCCTACACCACCGACCTCTCGAAGAATCCGCTCACCTTCAAGGACATTGACCCCGGCCAGGCGACGTCGCACCCGTCAGCGCCGCGCAACCCCGTTTTCCCCTTCTCCTCCGCGCTGGCGTCCGAGGTGCACAACCAGGGCGAAGTGTGGTGCGTCACGCTGTGGGAAGCCCGCGCCGCGCTGATCCGCAAGCACGGATGGGAAACGGGGAACGAGCTGATGCTGCGGATCGTGACCGATGGCATGAAGCTCACGCCGCCAAACCCGAATTTCCTGCAAGCGCGCGACGGCATCCTGCAAGCCGACCTCGTGGCGAACGGCGGCGCGAATCTGGGGGAGCTCTGGACAGCGTTCGCGCGTCGAGGAATGGGCTTCAGCGCGCGATCCCCGGTGAGCAGCACGACCAGCGGCGTCCGTGAGGCCCGCGATCTCCCCGACGCGCTGGCGCTGGACCGGGTCAATGGATTCGTTTTCACGGGCCCGGTCGGCGGACCCTTCTTCACGGGCTGCCAGACACTGCGCGTCACCAACACCCAGAGCGGCCCGGTCCGATGGACGCTCAGCAACACGGCGGAGTGGCTCTCAGCCGAGCCCTCCGAAGGCCTGCTTCCGCCCGAGTCCGCCGTGGACATCCAACTCTGCCTCGCCGCCCCCGCCCTCGACCTGAATCGCGGCCGCTACCTCGCGGAGTTGACGGTGACCAACCTGGAAAGCGGAGTGGCTCAGTCGCGGTCCGTGGATTTGAGAGCCCTTCAGTTCACGACAATGCCGTTCGCCGACGACTTCGAGGAAAAGGAACTGCGCCCGGAATGGCTCGTGGCGAATCCGCCCTTCGGACGCGTTCAAATCACGAGTCTCGGCGGGCCGCATGGAGGCGACACGCATCTGACCTTCGACAGCAACAGCGAAGGCCTCCCCGCGAGAAACGAGCTCACAGTCGGCCTGGACATGCGCGGCTGGACCAACGTGGTGTTGCGCTTCTGGGCGAAGGAATTCAACGACGAGCCCAATCCGCCTCCGCCCAGTCCTTTCCTCGACGGCGCGGACTTCGACGGCGTCTCGATCAGCGTCGATGGCAGTCTCTGGTACGAGGCGCAGAGCCTGCGCGAGCTCTCCAGCACCAACCGGGAGCTGGTCGTGCGCCTGGACGAAACGGTCGCCCGATACGCGCTCCATTACAACGAGCGCTTCCAGATCCGATTCACCCAATTCGACAACTATCCCATCCCTGTGGACGGGATCGCGATCGATGATGTCAGCGTCACGGGAACGCCCGCCGGGCGCTTTCACCTGGAACTTCCGGATGTGGTGAGAGAGGGCGCGGCGGACGCTTCGCTCGGGAAGATCGTCCTGTCGATTCCCGCGTCGCGCGATGTCACGTTTCTGCTCTCAACCGCGGAGCCCACGGAGATTGACATCCCGGGGAGCGCAATCGTCCGCGCTGGGCAAAGCGCGGCGCAGTTCGCCATACGAGCCCGGGACAACCCGGTTCTGGACGGAACGCGACGAGCGCACATCAGCGCGCAAGCGCAGGGGTATTTTGGCGACCCGGGGGTGTTGATGGTGGGCGATGATGAAACCGCCCGGATGACATTGACCCTGCCCCCCCAGGTGACCGAGGCCAGCGGGCTCCTCATGAACGCAGGACATCTGGAGATCGATCAGCCCGCGGCCCGAAACATCCAAGTCACGCTCCGCTCCAGCGCGGCGGACAAGCTCTCAGTGCCCGACTTCGTTGTGGTGCCCGCGGGGGCCCAAGGAGTCGACTTTGACCTGATGCTTCTCAAGGACAAGGAGCTCACCGGCCCCATCCAGCTAAAGGTCTCCGCCGAAGTCTCCGGATGGGAAACCAACGCGGCGACGACGCTCTATATCGACATCGATCCCGCGGCGCTCTCTCTGTCGCTCCCGGGGATCACGAGCGAAGGCAATCCGCCGGTGACGGCGACCGTCCTCCTCAGCGGGACGGTGAAAACGAACGTTGTCGTCACGCTGACCCCGGAGACGCCGGATTCCCTCCTCGCGCCGGCGCAGATCATTCTGCTCGCGGGACAATCCGGCGCGACGTTCAAGATTTCCGCGGTCGACAACAGCATCGCCGAGGGAGGGCGCGATGTGGCGCTGAGGGCGGAGGCGATCGGGTTCGTCGCGGGAAGGGCCTTTATTCATCTGCTGGATGACGAAACGCCCCCCGCGCCGTATGGCCCGACTCCATCCGACACCGCGACGAACCAATCTCCGAAGCTCGAACTGCGATGGCACGCGGGGCTGGGGGATATTCTGGTGAACGGCGATTTCGAGTCGGGCGACTTCCGCGGATGGCAGCGGGCGTCGGAGAGCGCGGTCGGCTGGGTGATCAACGACGGGACCGTGAACCCCGACGGACCCGACATCCCCGCCCCGGCCTTCGAGGGAGACTTCTCCGCTCTCGTGTCGCAGGACGCGCCCGGCCGGCACGAGCTTTTTCAGGACGTCGCGATCCCGCCCGACGCCAAGTCCGCCACGCTCTCCTGGTTCCATTTCATCCACAACCACGGCCCGGAGTATTTCAACCCCTCGCAGCAGTTCCGCGTGGAGATCCTCAATGACGACGGAGTGGTTCAGGAAACCGCCTTCGCGACACAGCCCGGCGACCCGCTCTCGGTGGAATGGACGCGCGTGGAGCATGACCTGACCCGCCATCGCGGCGAAACGTTGCGCATCCGCTTCGTCGAGGACGACGCCCTCGGCTACATCAATGTGGGCCTGGACAATGTGAAGCTCGAGCTCAGCGGCACAGGGCGCACTGACTTTGAGGTTTACCTGTCGAGAGATCCTGACATTCACGCGAAAGATCTCGCGGGGCTCTCGCCGACGAACACGTTCACGGTCTCCGGGCTGCCTCCCTCCACGGATTTCTACTGGCAGGTTGTCGCGGTGAAGGCGGGGGTCCGGACCGCGGGCCCGGTCTGGCGATTTCAAACGCGCGGCGTGGGAGACATGGATCATTTTGAATGGTCCGACACACCCGGGCTCATCCGGTCCGGCGAGCCTTTCCACGCGACGCTGACGGCGCGCGACGTGTTCGGCTTTGTCGCGACGAACTTCTCCGGCGTCGCGCGGCTCAGGGCGCAGGCGGGCGACGGCAACACGGACACCGTGCTGATCACGGAGGTCGACCCGGGCAAGGACGATCAGGTGGAGTTGGGCAATGTGTCCAGCGGCCCGGCGGACGTGAGCGGTTGGCAGGTGGTTTTCTACGATCTGGATCGGTGGCCGAAGCCGAAGGCGACTTTCGTGATCCCGCGCGACACGATTCTCGCGCCTGGAGGAACCTGCGTCATTCGGGAGGGCGGCAAGGCGCCCGGAGCGTTTCCCCTGTTCCAGCTGGGGCAGAGCGTCGGCTGGGGATTCCTGCTCATCGGCCAACCCGTCGCGGTGGCGCTGCTGGACCCGGCCACGAATCTCGTCGACGTCGTTTGCGCGGTGGACGCGGATCCGTCCGCCATCACGTTGCCGGTTCCCATCCCTCCGCAGGCATGGACCGGAGTGCCGCTCGCCCCCATCACACAGCAGAGCAACACCTGGCAGCGCGTCGGAGATCGCGACCGCAATTCGAACCGCGACTGGATCGTCGCGGATCGAAGCATGGGGAAGGCCAACACCGGGCTCGCCCTCCCGTTCAAGGCTTCCAACGCCTTCGATCTTGCGCCGACATCCGTCGCCGACTTCGTGCAGGGCGCGTGGTCGGGTTCGCTTGCGATCCAGGGCAGCGCTCCTGCGATCACCCTGCGGGCGGATGACGGCGCGCGCCACGCCGGCGCCTCTTCTCCCATCGGCCTTGTTGCGCTGGACGACATCGCGCTCTCCCGCGTGGGTCGCCCGGCCTTCTCGCTGATCGATCAACGATTCACCCTCAGCTATGTCATCAGCAACTCGGGCCCGTCGATCGCCCAGGGCGTTTCGTTGCTGGACGCATTTCCATTGGGAATCAGCCTGGAGTCGGCGTCCGTGCCGGATGGCTCCGCCGAGATCAGCCCCAGGCAAGTCCTCTGCCATCTGCCCAGCCTGGCGGCGGGCGCGAGCGCGCGGGTCGCGCTGACATTCTCGGGCAACGATCCAGGCGCCTACACCAACCGCGCCGAGCTGATCCTTCCCGCGCTGGATTCCTTCGCGGGAAACAATGTCGCGGAGGACGCGCTCGACATCCTTCTGCCCATGTTGGTCACGCCGGATGTTTCCATCAGCGAAGGCAACACGGGAACCAACTTCGCGAACTTTCGCATCCGGCTCTCGGGCGCCATCCAGCGGGAGGTACGGGCGCACTATGAGACGGTGGACGATGGGGCGACCGCGGGTCTGGACTACATCCCGGTCTCAGGCGACATCGTGTTCGCGCCGGGAGTCACCAATCTCACCATTTCGGTGGGCGTGATCGGCGACTCCATCTACGAGATCAACGAACGCTTCCTCCTGAGACTCAGCTCGCCGGTGAACGCAACCCTCGGCGACGCGGAGGGGAAAGCCAGCATCCGCGACGATGAATCGCCGCCGCAGGTCGTGATCGAGAGCGTCAGGGTGATGGAAGGATCCCACGGAAGCCTTGGCATCGCGGAGGTGCCCGTGCGTCTCACAAGCCAGAACAGCCAGCCCGTGACGATGACCTACTTCACCAGCGACATCTCCGCCGTGGCCCCCGCCGACTACATCAGCCAGCGCGGGCAGCTCAGATTCGACATCGGAGTCACGCAACAGGTCATCCGGATTCCGATCGTGGGGGATGACCGTCCTGAGGGAAACGAGGCGTTTTCGGTGAACCTCACCGCCGTCAGCGGCGCGTCCGTCGGAGCGGCCAACGCGACGGTTCTGATCGTCGACGATGACCAGGCCCAGCTGAACGGCTTGTCCTGGGCGAACGTTGGGGCGACGCAGTCGGTGAACCAGCCGTTTCCGGTCCAACTCGCGGCCATCGACGGCGCCGGCCAGCCCGTCGCCGCGTTCAGCGAGCGCGTGTTCCTCCGCGCTTTCCGGTCGGCGCGAGCCGCGGGGCCGATAGGGGAAAGCAACGCTTGGGCATATCCGTTGCGCACCTTCTTCCACGACGCGCGTTGCCAGTTTCTGTATCTCACGAACGACCTCGGCGCCGCCGGACGCATCTCCCGAATATCGCTGCCGGTCCAGGCCGTGCCCGGCCAAACGCTGGAGCGCTTCGCGCTGCGCCTGAAGCACGTCAACGAAACATCGCTCGCTCACGGCGAATGGGACTCGTCCGACTGGACGACGGTGTACTCGGGCGACTTGACGATCCACGACCCGGGGCTTGTTCCGATTCCCATGCAAACGACGTTCGCCTACGACGGAGCGCGATCGATCCTGGTCGACTGGAGCTTCAACAACTCCTCGTATTCCTCGGACGGCCGGACGAGCTATGTCCTGACCGAGGATCTCCGGGCGCGTGTTTTCGAGACCGACAGCGCGTTTGGATCGCCCCTCGATTGGGTGGGCGCGTACCCGCCGGCGACGCTGACCAACCGGGTGCCCGAGCTGCGATTCTGGATTGAGGACGACGTCCCGGTGGAGCCGACCGAGGCTGGCCCGTTCGCAGGCGGCGTGTGGCGGGGAGTCGTACGCGTTTCAAACGAAGCGGACGCCGTGACGCTGGCGGCGCGTTCGGAGTCCGGGATGGAAGCCATGAGCGAGCCCTTCTCCACCCTCGCCCAGGTCGGCGGAGGACCGGCGCCGCAGATCCTCGGCTTGTCGCTGCGCGATCTCGATCTGATCGTGGAATTCCGCGGCGTGGAGGACCATCGTTATCAAGTGGAGGCTAGCGAGGACCTGGGGAAGACGGTATGGACCCGCGTTGGGGCGATAGTCAACGGGAGCCCAGGAGGAACGAGCGTTGTTGTGGTCGATGTCGCAGGGGCCGGCCGACCGCACCGTTTCTATCGCGTGCGGGAGGTTCAATGATGACCTCGGGCAATCACGCCGCATCGCCGCATCGGTCTCTTGTCGGGAGAGCGCCCCAATGTCCGAACTCCTGACCTCGTAGGACGGGGCTCCAAAAACACAAGGAGGACCCGCGGAGGACAAGGCCTTCCCGGACATCGCCTGCTCTGCGTTCTTCAATCCTTCGCGCGAATCACTTCCACCCCCGGATCGACCCGACAGAGTCTCAGCGCTCCTTGACTGCTCCTCCGCCCCTCGTTACGGTTCGCGCGCATGAAGCATTGCCGTCTCGCATGGCTGAGCATACTCACAATGGCGATCTGTGTGGCGTTCCCCTATCGATCCCCGGCGCCGCTGATCTACACGCCGGGCGAAGGATGGCGCTACGAAAAGGCGGGCGGCGAAGGAAAGTGGGTTCGCACCCGCGCGAAGGACCAGTTGGATGTCGCGCAAAAGGCCTACGAAGCCAAGGAATACTCCCTCGCCAAGAAAGCCTCCACGCGCACGGTGAACCAATGGCCATTCTCCGATTACGCGCCCCAAGCCCAGTATCTTCTCGCGAAATCGGAGGACGCCCTGGGCCACGATGAGCGCGCGTTCAAGGCCTACCAAAAGCTTCTCGAGAAGTATCCGAAGATCGACAACTACGACGAGGCGCTCAAGCGCCAGCAGGAGATCGCCAACCGCTTCCTTGCGGGGAAATGGTTCAAGGTTTTCGGCGTCATCCCGCTGTTCCCCTCGATGGATAAGACCATCAAGATGTACGAGCAGATCGTGAAGAATGGTCCCTACAGCACCGTGGGACCCCAGGCGCAGATGAACATCGGGGCCGCCTACGAGAAGAAGTGGGCGAAGGACTATCCCGAAGCCGCCCGCGCCTATGAGAAAGTGGCCGACCGTTTCAATGGACAGCCCGTCGCCGCCGAGGCGCTCTACAAAGCGGGCGTGGCCTACATGAAGCAGGCAAAAACGGCGGAGTACGACCAGAGCGTGTCGTCGCAGGCGATGTCGACGTTCACCGACTACACGACGCTCTACCCGGACCACGACAAAGTGCCGGAGGCGAAGAAGGCCGTCACTTCGCTCCGCACCGAGCAAGCGCTCGGCAGCTTCCAGATCGCGAGGTTTTACGAGCGGCGCAAGCTGTGGGAAGGCGCGCAAATCTACTACAATGAAGTGCTGATCAAGGATCCAGATTCCAAGCTCGCCGACGACGCGCGCCGGCATATCGACGACATCAAGAACCGCCTGAAGGCGAAGTAGCCCTCCGCCGCCCCCCACCCATGGGCAACTCACCACCCCACAAACGAGCTGGCCGGATCCTGACCTCATCGAGTTGTGGGTTCATCGCCGCGGCGCAGGCGGCCCTCTTCGCGCTCGTGATGTTGACCGGATGCGCGGGCTATCAGCTCGGGCCGACGAATGGGCGGCGCGCCGGGGCTCAAAGCGTCAAGATTGCCCCCATTCAGAACGAAACCATCGAGCCTCGGCTCTCGGAGGCCGTGAACAATGCGCTGCGAAAACGCATCCAGCAGGACGGCACGTTCCTGCTCGAGACCCGCGACGAGGGCGACATCATGGTCTCCGGCAAGATCAAGCATTTCGACCGAAGCTATCTCTCCTTCAACCCGAAGGACATCATCACGCCCCGCGACTATCAGCTGCTTCTGACGCTGGAGCTGGACGCGGTGGAGCGATCCACCGGCAAGACGCTCTTGCATCGCGACATCACCGGTTCCACCACCGTGCGGGTGGGCGCGGACGTGAACAGCGCGGAACGAGAGGCCATCCCCCTCCTGGCGGAGGTCCTGGCCCGAAAAGCCGCGTCGCTCCTGACCGATGGAGACTGGTAAGAATCGGCGTTGACACCCCTTCGCCTCGCTCTTATTTTCCCCCCCCTGACGCGTGGCGACGGCAGCGATGAAAGCTGTCCGTGAGACCCTCGTCGGATCGAAGGGAAGTGACAACTAGTGACAGAGATTAAGCTCAAAAAAGGCGAATCGGTTGAAAAAGCGCTGCGGCGATTGAAGAAAAAGATCGACCGCGAAGGCACCCTCAAGGAAGTCCGAAACCATCGGCACTTTGAGAAGCCCAGCGAGAAGCGCCGGCGCAAGATGAAGGCGGCGAGATTCTCGGCCATGCTGAGCGCCCGCTACGCAGACCTCTAATCCGCCATGGATTTCACGACAGCCGGATGTGTGGACACGCACATCCGGCTGTTTCATTTGCTTTTTCGCCGACGGACTCCGAACAGATCCCTATCCCGTCCCGAACGGACGTTGACACAGAACCCGAACTCCCTGACGCCGCCGCCTCAAGCGGGCGCGGCGTCCCCGACGCACGATCGCCAGCCCGGAACCGATGCCCCCTGAAGCCCATCCCATCGCGTCCGCGCCCGCGCGCGCCGGCCTCGCTCGGCGGCTCGCGTGGCTCATGCGTCTGGCGGTCTGCGGGCTGCTTCTGGCGTTGATCCTGCACGGCATCTTTCGACTGGAGGCCCTGCGCGTCACGCCCCCCGAGGAATGGGCGCGAATGGATCGCGGCGCTCAATTTCGCGCCGCCTGGAGCCAGGGGCCGCTCCAACTGGCAAGCACTTTCACCAAGCTGCGGCCCACCGCGGCTGTAACGTCCGTGCTGGTAATGGGCCTCATCCTGCTCACCGGGGTCGCCCGCTGGCGCATGGTTCTGGCGGCTCACGGACTGCGGCTTTCCTGGTCGCGGGCGATCGAGATCAGCCTGATTGCTCACTTCTTCAACTCGTTTCTTCTCGGGTCCGCGGGCGGCGACGTGATGAAGGCTCTCTATGCCGCGCGGGAGACGCGTCACCAGAAGACGGAGGCGGTCATCACGGTGTTCGTGGACCGCATCCTGGGCCTGTGGTCGTTGCTCCTGTTCGGATGCCTGCTCATGATCCCGAACTACGCGCTGCTCCAGCGACACGCCGACCTCCGGCGATGCAGCCTGCTCGTCCTCGCCTTGACGGGCGCGGCGAGCGTCCTCGTGATCCTGGCTTTTCGCGGCGGGCTCAGCCAGCGATGGAAGGGCCCGCGCAAGTTCCTGGAACGCCTGCCCAAGGCGGCCACGCTGGAGCGATCGCTGCGAGCGTGCCGGCGGTTCGGCAAGCATCCCGGCGCCTTCGCCAAAGTGCTCGGGGTTTCCACGGGATTGAACCTGCTCTGCGTTCTGCATGTGCAGGTCATCGCGAACGGGCTCGAGAAAATGCCGCTGGATCCATTGCTCACGGCGCTCATCGTTCCCGTGATCACGGTCATCATCGCGCTGCCCATCACTCCGAACGGATTGGGGATGCGCGAGTACCTGTTCGTCCATCTGCTCAGCGCCGCGCCGCTGGGAATCGACGCCTCCGCGGCCTTCTCCCTTTCGCTATGGGCCTATGGGGGAAGCGTCTTCTGGAGCCTCGTCGGCGGCGTGCTCTATCTCACCTTCAAGCGCAAGCACCACCTCGAGGACATCGCGCAAGGCCAGGGCTGATCAACGATGCTGCGCCACGCGCGCGCCTGGGGCGAAGCCATGCCCGTTCACAACGGAGGGGACGAGGCCGGCGGCAGAGGACTGCTGGCGGGGGTGGGCGAAGAGAGGGAGCGTGTCACCTCGCCGGCAAGCTCATGATACTTGACCAGGCTGATGATGAGGAGCACCCACCCCGCCAGCCAGGCGGCGGCGCCAACGAGCGGGATCGGAACGGACCACACCAACTCCACAATCGCGAACGCCAGCCCGAGCCCCTTGCCGCAGTCGCCGTGGTCGCCGCGCCCCCGCGCGGAGAAGAACGACTTGAACGAGTCCGGCGTCTTCTGAAACACGATGAAGTTCCAGATCCATGAAAAGCAGGGAATCATGAGGAGCCAGACCATCGCGGGCTCAATGCGCCGATGCTCCGGGGGCACGCGCTTCAGGGCATTGATCACAAAAAAACAGATCGCGCCCTTGATCACCATGTAGGCCACGAAAAAACCGAAGCCTACAAGCACAAGCACGGCCACCGGCAACCCCGCCGCCCATGCGGACACGTTCGATTGATTCATGGGCCCCTTGTGTAGGGCAGAGGGCGGGAACGTCGAGCCCAAAGTCTGCGCTGAGAGCAGGGCGCCGGCAAAACTCAGGCCTTCCCGTCCGTCGGCTCCAGCATCCGACGCAACAGATTCGTCGTGATGCGCTGCACACGTGGATCGGGGCCCTTGGGGGATGTATAGACCGAAGGCCTGAGGTATCCCGGAGGCGCGCTCAGACCGTCCCCCCACCAGATCGTCGACGCGTTGAAGACGACGTTGCCTTTGGGTCCCGGATACAGGGTGGCTGTGTACGTGCCGCCGTTCTGGCGTCCGGGGGCCTGATAGGTGGGGCCGGTGGACACCACCTCGAGCCCCGCGATGGGCGCAGGATCGCCGTGCCACTCCCATCCCACCAGGCCCGGAATCGAATCGCCGTTCTTCATTCCCGTGCCGTCGAAAAGCCAGTGATCGGGCAGGCTGCAGGCCCAGTCGGCGCCGCCGGTCACCGGCGGGATGCTCCGGGCGCCGACGAGCAGATTCGAGTTGGGACTCCGATGCGGGAGGCCCGACATATGATCGAAAGGCTCGGGAGGATCCGGCGGCGAAAAAACATCAAGACGCTCAAATACACGATTGGGAACTCGACCCGCGTCCTCAGTCAGCAACACCCGGCCGCAACACGTGTTGCCCGAAAGGAAGGCCACGGAGAGGCCTCGTCCAATGGCTCTCCGAACGGTCTCGAACATCTCCAACGACCAATACTCGTCATGTCCCACCGACAGAAAACCGCGCGCCCGGTTCAATGTCTCCGGACGCGCATGGGTATCCAGGTTGCTGATATAGGTGATGTCGTATCCCCGCGATTCCATCCAATAGGCGGTTGGAAACTCCCACAGCAAAAACTCGCCGGAGCCCGTGCTGAGAGGCGCGTCGAAAATCTGGCAGTATCGACCGTAGGGCCGGTTGAAGCAGACCTGGACGTTCGCGCCCCAGTACCACTGGCTGTGTCCGTCATCGTAGAGCGCGTACTGGCTGGGCCATCGGTTGTAGGCCTGCCAGGTGTTGTCGCTGCATTGGAAAATGAAATCGGCCTTCCTCCGATCGCGCACGATGAACACCACATAGCTTTGGATTCCGGTTCGACGCGCAGTCAGCTTGCCCAGATAGACGCCGCTGAGCCAGTCGTGAGGGATCCTGAAGCCGCACGACGGCGTCCATCGACAGTCGCGGACGCGTTTGAGGCCAACGACGGGATCCGCCTGCGTTTTTCCCTCGAAAGGCCCGAGCGAGTGAACCTGTCGTCCCCCCATGCCGCCGTAGTAGCCCATGCGGTAGACGTCGAGCGTGAACTCGGAGGCCGGATTCGCGCTGACGAAGATCTGGAGAGTCTCGCCCGCTTCGATGCTTGTGTGCGAACAGTAGCCCTCGATCCAGGGGCAGCGGTACTTGGTGGCGGGATCAATCTGGCTCCGGGTGAGTTGCCAATCCCTCGTTCCCGGTTTCGCGTTCTCGCGGGCGACGCGGGCCGACGAAGCGGGGGAGGCGCCGGCCAACCCGCCCAGCGGCGCGATCGCGAACCCCGCCCCGATGCCTGCCGTGGAGCGCAGCATTGCGCGACGGGAAAGGGCGGAGGGTTTCGATGAATCGGCCTGGGAGGGGCGCGCGGGCTGATTTCGGCGGGGTCTGCTCATGGAAACGCGGCCATCCAAGCCGAAGAACCGCCGCGCGTCCAGATTTCCCGTCTCCCGGGTCAAAGCGGCGGTCGCGCTTCACAAGCAAACGATTCCACAATAGTCTCCCCGCGCATGAACATTGTGACTCCGGCGGCCTTTCCGGTTGCGCGCCCTCGACGCCTGCGCCAGTCGGCCGCTCTCAGACGCCTGGTGAGCGAAACCTCCCTCAGCGCCGGCCAGCTCATCCTTCCTTTGTTCGTTCGCACCGGCAGGGGCGAGAGGCGCCCCATCTCTTCGATGCCCGGGGTCTTTCAGCTGTCCGTCGACGAACTCCTGAAGGAGGCCGAGACGGCCGTCGCCGCGGGACTGCCCGGGGTGATCCTCTTTGGCATCCCCAGCCGCAAGGACGCGAAAGCGAGCGGCGCGTACGCCCCGGGAGGGATAGTGCAGCAGGCCGTGCGCGCGCTGAAGCGGCGATTCCCTGAACTGCTCGTCATCACGGACGTGTGCCTGTGCGAATACATGAGCCACGGGCACTGCGGGATCGTCCGTGAACGGCCCGGCGGCGCAACCATCGCCAACGACCCTTCTCTCGTCCTGCTCGCCCGGACCGCGGTCAGCCATGCCGAGGCGGGCGCGGACATCATCGCTCCCAGCGACATGATGGATGGGCGCGTGGCCGCTATTCGCTCCGCGCTCGATCGAGCGGGCTTCGTCGAAACGCCTCTCATGGCCTACGCGGCGAAGTTCGCGTCGGCGTTCTACGGTCCGTTCCGCGAAGCCGCCGAGTCGGCCCCCCAGTTTGGCGATCGGAGGAGCTATCAGATGGATCCCGCCAACAGCGACGAAGCGCTCCGCGAGGTGGCATTGGACCTGCAGGAAGGCGCCGACATCGTGATGGTGAAGCCCGCGTTGTCGTATCTCGACATCCTCTGGCGTGTAAAATCCACCTTCCGATGCCCCACGGCCGCTTACGCGGTGAGCGGGGAGTTTTCGATGATCAAGGCCGCGGCGGAAAAAGGCTGGCTGGATGAGCGGAGCGCGACCCTCGAAGCTCTGCTGAGCATCCGACGAGCGGGAGCGGACATCATCCTCACCTACTCGGCCGTGGAAGCGGCGCGGTGGCTGGGTGGCTGACGCCCCAAAGTCCCGGGCGCGCGCCATTGCCGACGTCCTTGCCGTCCTTACTTCAGGACGAGCATCGCCAGAATCGCGATGAGGATGACCGCGATGACCCCAATCCCAATAAGGAAAAAGAGCGTCGACTTGTTGCTCTTCTTCTTAAACTCCGAGGTTTTCGCCCCGCCGCTCCCGGATGTGGATAGCTGCTCGCGGTTGACGCCTCCTGGGATGACGGCCGTGTGCGCGGGAGGCTTCGAGGAGGATTTGGAGGCCGGCAATTCGGACTCAAACCGCATTTCGATCTGGCCCAAACGCAGCAGTTGTCCGTGCTTGAGGGTCACCTCGGCGATCTTTTCATTCGCCAGGAAACTCCCATTGGTGGAGCCCAAGTCGCGGAAAACAACATCCGCGCCGCGCAGAAGAAACTCGCCGTGATGGCTGGAGACGGATCCATCAGGGATCTCGATCGCGTTGTCGGAAGTGCGACCGACCGTGGTTTGCTCCACCTTAAGGTCGAACGTGCGACCGGTGTAGCCTTCACTTAATAGGACCAGTCTGGCCATAGCTAGGATAGGTTCGTGATTATGTGAGGCATCCGGCACGAGTCAACCGTTTAACCACCTCCGGGCCTCCCGATCGAGGACCGCGCGTTCGCCTCGCCCACCTCACGGGCGCGAGGCTGGAATGGCTTCGCAATGAATTAGACTCCCGCGAGGGGGACGCATCACGGCAGGAGTTGTAGCACGATCGAAAGCCTCGGCGCTGGAAAGGCCGACCACAGGAAACCAATGAGCGGCTCAGAGGGGATTTAGCCATGTCGTTCGATCATCTGCCGAAACTCCGCGAACAGCGGGTTGGAGTCATGCGGTCCCGGCGAAGCCTCGGGATGGTATTGAACGGAGAAAATCGGTTTGGTCTTGTGGCGGAGCCCCTCGACCGTTCGGTCATTGAGGTTGATCCGGTTGACAGCCACCTCGGAGGGGAGAGACTCGGCGTCGACCGCGAATCCGTGATTCTGGGAGGTGATCTCCACGCGGCCCGATTCCAAATCCTTCACGGGCTGATTGCCGCCTCGATGGCCGAACTTCAACTTGAACGTTTTGCCGCCGAAGGCCTGGCCGAGAATCTGGTGTCCCAGGCAGATCCCGAAGATGGGAACGCCGCTCCGCGCCAGGTCGCCCGCCGCCTTGACCGCGTAGCCCAGCGCCGAAGGGTCGCCGGGTCCGTTTGAGAGAAACACTCCGGCCGGCTTGTGGCGCAGCGCGTCCTCGGCCGTCGCGGTCGCGGGAAGAACCTGGATCCGAAATCCGTGCTGACGCAGTCGCCGCAGAATGTTGTATTTGATTCCGAAGTCGAAGGCGACGATCGGAATGTCGGCCTTTGGCAGCGGGGCGCGATAGCCGCGGGCTTCCTCGCCGGTGAATCTAGAGGCCTGCACGAGCTTGAAGGCGGCGCTTTGCTCGTCTGTCTCATCCCAGGTAAAGCTCTTCGGGTGGGTGACCTGTTTGACATAGTCCACGCCCGCAAGTCCGGGCCATTCCTTGGCGCGACGAACGGCCTCCTCGGGGGAAATCTCCTCGGTGGAGAGGAAGCCGTTGAGCGCCCCGCGCACCCGGAGCTTCTTGACCAGGCTGCGGGTGTCGATGCCCTGGAGGCCGGGAATGCCATGCTTGACGAGGTAATCGTGGAGGTTGGAGTCGGCTCTCCAACTGCTCACCATGGGAGAGAGCTCCCGGATCACGAATCCCGAGACGTGCGGCTGCCAGGACTCCACGTCGACGGAGTTCACGCCGTAGTTCCCGATCAAGGGATAAGTCATGGTCACGATCTGTCCCTTGTAGGAGGGATCGGTGAGGATCTCCTGATAGCCTGTCATGGAGGTGTTGAAGCACACTTCGCCACAGGCCGAGGCGCGAGCGCCAAAGCCTGAGCCTTGGAACACGCTGCCGTCTTCGAGAGCCAAAATCGCTTTCATCAGTTCGAAAAGTCGGGCGGATGCTAAGCGCGGAGGACGGGGGGTCAAGGAAGTAACAGCCGAATCCGCGATCGGGCCGGCCGCGTCGGCGTCAATCCTGTGTCGGACAGACCGACGACGCGGTCGTCCTCGAATTCACCTTCAGGCGGTGCTCGGGTTGTCCGATCCCTGGTCATGACGATCAACGGGTCGTATAGCCCCCTGAATGTCCCGACCGTGAGCAGCCCCGAAAGGGACGCGAAGGAGATCGGTCCCAAGCTCGCGAAGCAAACGGCCGAACTCGATCAGCAGGTCGCGGAGCGTCCCCTGCCGGAAGTGAAGGGCAGCGGAGGCCCGTCGGACTATTGCGGAAAACATCTGGACGTCTACGCGTGACGTTACGCAGAGTCGCGCTACCCAAAGGTTCCGGAACGCATTGAGCCCACCCGGATCAATGGGGCCTGTCGGCATGGCATGAAACGAACGTTTCTTACTCGATGCCCGCTGCCTGTTCGGAGCGGCGCCCTGATTCTGGCCTGCGCCGTCGCCGTGGCCACGCGACTCGTTGGCGCCAATTCCTCCTCGCCCTCCTCGCCGGTGACCCATCCCCCGCGTCATCTCGATCAGGACTACATCCTGAAGGCCTGGAACACGGAGAACGGGCTCCCGCACCCCACCGCGCGCAGCCTGGCGCAGGACACCGACGGTTTTGTTTGGATCGGCACGTTCAACGGTCTTGCCCGCCTGGAATCCTCGCGCGCGGCCACTCCGTTTTCCTTGGAGACGACGGCCCGCTCCACCACCGAATCCTGCGTCGAGATGCTGGGCGACCGCGTCGGCCGGCTCTGGATAGGCACTGACGAATCCATCGTGGTGCGCGAGAATCGAAAATGGTCGGTTCTCAAGCCATCGGATGGCGGGACGTGTGGAATGGTTTGCGGCTTCGCGGAGGCCAGGGATGGGACGATTTTCTTTGGGACCTCCCTAGGACTTTTCACCATCTCCAACAACCAAGTGACATCGTTTCCAACTCCGCCCAAGCCGGTCCCGGGGCCTTCCCCATGGCGGCCTCTCGTGTCCGCCACCGGAGAGCTCTGGTTGCGCGACGATTTCGGACTCTGGCGCCGCGAAGGGAAGCAATGGGTGGCCCTCCGGGACCCGCTGGGAATCTCGAGCAATATCAACGGAATCGGCCCAGCTCACAACGGGGGCATCTGGGTTTCGGAACCGCACCGCCTGCGATTGGTGAAAAACGACCGGGTGGTTCGCGAATACGAGTATCCAAAGGAATTCCGAGACCCTCTGGTCTCCCTCCTCGAGGACCACACGGGCCAGGTTTGGGCCGGAGGGTTCGTCAGCGGGTTGGTCCTCGTGAAGTTGGATGGGACCGTGTATGCCCTTTCCGGGCGGGATGGGTTGTCCAACTCACATATCACCTCGCTGCTTGAAACGCGCGAAGGCGTCATTCTTATTGGCTTCGGAACATCGGGCGCGCTCCAGCTAAATCCGCGGCGCCTGAGGATCAAGCAAGGCTACGAGTGGGATCCCTGGGACAGCAAGGTCGGCGCGGTGACTATCGCCCCGAACGATCAAGTCCTCTACAGCACGGCGAACGGAAACATCCGCCGCTTGGGTCGGGGCGCCGAGTTGTCGGCCGTCGTCGCAAGCGTCCCGCCCCCCACCCAAGTCACCGCCCTCCAGGCCTGCCCCAACGGCGACCTGTGGGTGGGCGTCGAAGGGGGTGGTTTGTATCGCAAGCGCGGCGAAACCGCGCTGGAACCCATCGAGCCTGGAGGATTACGGGCAAATAACATCAACGCTCTCCTCCGCGACTCCCGAGGCGCGATTTGGGTCGGAACGGACCAGGGCTTCGCCCGATACGCCGACGGACTGTGGCGTGTCTTTGGCGAGCGCGACCACCCGGATATCGGCACAACCCAGCTATTCGCCGAAGACCCCGCGGGCGGCATGTATCTAGCGACCCGCGGTTCCGTTTTTAAGTGGGATGCTGGAGGCCTTCACAGCGTCACCCTCGGCGGCGCCATTCCCGACAAAACGATCGTAGGCCTGGTCGTGGATCCCGCCGGCGATGGTTTTTGGATGGCTCTGAGAGGCGGCGGGATCGGTTGGCGACAAGCCGGCGGACAAACCCACCTCATCCCCGCCCGGTCGGGCGCGCCAGCGTTCGGTTTGGGATCGCTGATCCTCAACCGGCAAAACCAGATCTGGAGCGCCTCCCGGTTCGGGCTTTACCGATTCGATCCTGCCCAGCTGAAGGCGGTGGCGCTGGGACAAAAAAAGCGGCTGACCCCGTTCATGCTCACGCAGCAATCGGGACTGCTCAGCGAAGATTGCCTTGCGCCCGGCAGCAATGGATCGGCGATCACATCCGACGGCCGGCTCTGGTTTGCGTCGCAGCGCGGAATCGTGGTGCTGGACGAAAGAACCTTCGAGATCAACCCCCACCCGCCCCTGGCCTATCTACTCCGAGCGGAGCGCAACGATCAGCAGGTATTTCCAGAGGACGGAATTCTCGCGATGCCCGCAGGGACGCGACATACGGAAATCTGGACCACTTGCAGCAGCCTGGCGCCCCCGGAGAACATTTTCTACGAATACCGCGAGGCGGGCCCCGGCAGGGAGTGGATCGCCAACGGCGCATCGCCAGTGATTCCGCTGGACCTGCCCGGGCCGGGAACCCATCGATTCGAGATACGGGCGCGAAACAGCGACGGCGTCACCGATCCCAAACCGACCCCCGTCGTCCTGACCGTTCCCCCTCTTCTCACGGAGTATTGGGGCGTTCGTTACGCCGCGCCCGCCTTGACGCTGCTGCTGGTCGGGCTGACGGCCGGCTTGGCGCACCGTCGCCGCGTCGACACGCTGGAAAAGGCGATCCGCGCGCAAAACGAGAAGCGCGAGATGGAGGAGACGCTCCGCATGGTCGTCTCCAACACCCAGGCCAGCCTGGCCTACCTCGACCAGGACCTGAAGCCCCGGTGGGGGAACCAGGCCTTCGCGGACCGCTTTGGCCATCGCGGCCGGCTCAGCTCCAGCCTGGAGTTGGGAACGGACGATTGTTCCGATTCATCGCGCGAGTTCCTCGAGCGCCTGGGGAAAGCGCGAAAGGGCGAAGATCAGCGGTTTGAGTGGAACACAAGAGGCGCTTCCCCGCAAACCCACCTTGTCACACTCATCCCCCACAAGGAGCCTTCGGGAAAAGTGATCGGGCTGTTCATGTCCTGCATCGACATCACGCAGCTCAGGAAGGGCGAGGAGCAGAAGCGCCAGCTGGAAGAGCAGCTGCGGCACAGTCAAAAAATGGAGGCCCTGGGCACCATGGCCGGGGGCATCGCGCATGACTTCAACAACATCCTCACGGCCATCGCCGGGAACACGCAGTTGGCGATGATGGACCTGCCAGAGAACCACGAAGCGCAGGGCAGCCTGAGGGAGGTGCGGAAGGCGGCGCGCCGCGCCGCCGGCTTGGTGAAGCAGATTCTGACCTTCAGCCGACAGGGCGAGCATCAGAGGGAGAATATTCATCTGAGGGCGGCGGTCCAGGAGGCCGTGAGCTTCCTGAGGATCGGCCTCCCTCCCAACGTTCGGATTCAAGCCCGCTTCTCGCGGGATCCAGAGGCGATCCACGCCGACCCGACACAGATCCACCAGATCCTGCTCAATTTGGCGACGAATGCGATCCACGCGATGCGGGGCGCGGGTGGAACGCTCACACTGGAGGAAACCCCTCTGGCATTTCCCGAGGAGTCCGGCGCCAGCGCCGTGGGACTGGCGCCGGGACGCTACGTGCGACTTCGAGTGACCGACACGGGCGTCGGAATGAACCGCGCCATTTTGGACAAGGCTTTCGATCCGTTCTTCACCACCAAGGCGCCGCACGAAGGCACGGGCCTGGGCTTGGCGGTCGTGCATGGAATCATGCAGCGTCTCGGCGGGGCGATCACTGTGGAGAGCCAGCTGGGGAAAGGCACCTCGTTCGACTTGTTCTTCCCGTGCGCCGCGTCCCCACCGAACTCGGCCGCGGCGGCGCCCGCTCAAACCTCATCACGATTGACCACCGGCAACAGCCAGCGCGTGCTCCTCGTCGACGACGATCCAGCCCTGGTCGTGTTGATGGAGCGAGTCTTGAAACGACTCGACTACAAGGTGGTCAGCTTCACGCGCCCTCGCGCGGCGCTGGAACATTTCACGGCCCACCCCAAAGACTTCGCGGTCCTGATCACGGACCTCTCCATGCCGGAGATGTCGGGAGCGGACCTCGTGAAAGCCGCGCGCGCGATTGAGCCCGGGCTGCCTGTCATTCTGACAACCGGATATATCCAGGCCGAGGACCAGCGCGCGGCCGAGGAACTGGGAATCGGAGGCCTGCTTCTGAAGCCGGGAAGCCTCGAGGAAATGTCGCGCCTCCTCTCCGAAGTCCTGCAGAGATCACTTTCTAGCTGATTCTTTCGGGCCGACTCCACATGATCGGCCCATGTTTCGTCTCCTGATCGCGATCCTTGGCCCCCTCGCGCTGGCTGGCCAGATCCTCTCCGCGGAATTCAAGGCGGGCATCGCCACCCGAATCGTCACGCCTGATCCCCTGCTGCCAGTGTCCGGAGGCATCGGACCCTCCAATCCCGTGAAGGAGAAAAAAGGCGACCTCACGGTGCGCGCGTTTGTGGTGGAGGAAGGCGGCGCGCGCGTGGCGATTGTCTCCACCGATTTCCTGGGCTTCCCATCCGTTCTGGGAAATCGCGTCCGCGCGAAAGTCTCATCCATCCCGGCCAACCACATCCTCATCGGGGCCACGCACACTCACAGCGCCCCCGACCTTTACGGATTTCCCGACGGCAAAGGCGGCTTCTCCACCGACCTCAATTACGTTGATCGCGTCGTGAAACTGACGGCCGAGGCGATCAACGAGGCCGTTGCCAAGCTCCAGCCGGCGCGGCTGAAGATCGCCACAGGCCAAGCCAAGGGCAAAATCGCGTTCAACTACTACGCCGAAGCCTTGTATGACCCCCGTTGCCATGTGATCCAGGCGATCGGGGCCGAGGGCCGGGTCATCGCGACGCTCGTCAACTACGCCGTTCACCCCGAGGTCCTCGGCTCGGACGCGGGCATTTGCAGCCCTGATCTGGTGGGTCCGCTCTACGATCGGATCGCGGAGAAGGACGGCGGCGTGGGCATTTTTATGAACAGCGCCCAGGGCGGGATGGTGACGGCGGACAACCGTGGGCCCGGCGGGAAGGACCTTCGCGCCTGGGACGAATGCGTTCGCATCGGAACCCTCCTGGCGGACGAAGCCCTTCGGCTCATCGCGAAGGCGCCGATCCAGGACCAGCCAACTCTCTGGCTGAAGTCCCGCATGGTCACGCTCCCCGTCGAATCGAAAATGCTTCTCGAGATTACGCGCAAATCCCCGCTGGGCTACCCCCCTCCCGAGGAGGGCAACAAGATCAAGACGCAGGTCAACGTGATCAACCTGGGCAACGCCCAGATTCTCACCATTCCAGGCGAAGCGCTGCCGAACATCGGGTTCTACCTGAAACGAAAAATGCGCGGGACGCACAACCTGCTGTTCGGGCTGACGAATGACGCGCTGGGCTACATCCTCACGAAGGTCGACTTCGGAAGCTTCAAGCGTTACGACTACATCACGCGAACGAGCCTCGGGGAGATGACGGGCGAGATCCTCATTGAGGAGTCCCTCAAGCTGGCCAACGAGGCCCCCGCGCCCCAATCCTTCCCGCCTCAATGACGCGATCAAGGCCATCGAGGGAACACGCATGATAAGCGCCATCGCCTCGCGATTCACCCACGCCATGGAAGGCCTGGGCAGCGTCGCGCTCCTCGCGCAGGAAGCGATGAGCTCCATCGTCCGCAAGCATTGGGAGCCCGGGCTGCTCCTGTACCACACCTACTTCATCGGCCTCAAGTCGCTCTCGGTGGTGCTGATCACCGGCGCGTTCACGGGCATGGTCCTCGCGGCGCAAACCTACTTCCAATTCCATAAGGTGGGGATGGACACCGCGACGCTCGCGATCGTGAGCATCTCGATGTGCAGCGAGTTGGGCCCGGTGCTCAGCGGACTGATGGTCGCGGGCCGCGTCGGCGCGTCCATGGCGGCGGAGTTGGGAACGATGAAGGTGACGGAGCAGATCGACGCGCTTCGGGCGCTCGCGACGCATCCCGTGGATTACCTCGTCGCCCCCCGTCTCGTCGCGGCGACGATCGTGATGCCCATGCTCACCGTCTGCTCGATCTGCGTCGGCATCTTGGCCGCCTACGTCGTGGGCGTCGGGCTGCTGGGCATCGACCCCGCCTACGCCTGGCACAATATGATCCACTACACCTCGGTCGAGGATGTCGTGATGGGCCTGATCAAGTCGGTCATCTTCGGCGCGCTCGTCGCGCTCGTGGGATGCTACAAGGGCCTCAATTGCCAGCAGGGCGCCGAAGGAGTGGGAAGGGCGACGACGGAAGCCGTCGTGTTCTCGTCCATCACCATCCTCATCAGCAACTTTTTCCTCACCCTCGTCCTCACGCGTCTGTTCACCAAATCATGATCGAGGCTCGCGGAATCAAGAAACGCTTCGGCGCGCAGCATGTGCTGAATGGCGTGGATCTCCGCATCGATGATGGCGAGGCGGTCGCCATCATCGGACGCAGCGGCGGCGGCAAGAGCATCCTTCTGAAGCATCTCATCGGCCTCCTCTCGCCCGATGAAGGGGAGGTCCTGATTCGGGGCCTTCCCATCGCCCATCTGAGCGAGCGACAGCTGCTGGATGTGCGCAAGGAGTTTGGGCTGTTGTTCCAGAGCGCGGCGCTCTTCGATTCCATGACGGTGCATGAGAATGTCGCGTTTCCGCTCCGGCGCGACCGCCAGCTCACGTCGGCGGAAATCGGGATGCGGGTCGACGAGGCCCTCGCGATGGTCGATCTCCCCGGCACCGGCGCCAAGCGCCCCGCCGAGCTCTCCGGCGGGATGCGCAAGCGCGCGGGGCTCGCGCGAGCCATCGTCTACCGCCCCAAGGTCCTCCTCTACGACGAGCCCACGACCGGCCTCGACCCGATCGTTTCGGACAGCATCGATCAGCTGATCAAGCGTCTCTGCGAACAGCTCCGCACAACGACCGTTGTGGTCACCCACGACATGCGGAGTGTGCGCGCCATCGCCCAGCGGGTGCTGATGCTGCATGAGGGAAAAATCTACGCGAACGCCGCCACAAGCGACCTGTTCGCGTCCACCGATCCGGTGGTGAGCGCCTTCGTCAAAGGGGTCTCCACCCCGAAGGACCTGCTCTTATAGTCCAGGCGTCCTGAACGGAGGCAATCGCCGCTGGCCGCGCCCGAGGCGCTTCACCAGTTCGCCGCCAGCCGAGGAGGATCGGCGCGGCGGCGGGGCAGATCGACGCGCTTGAGGTTGACGAAACGTTCAGCGCGGTTGCGAATACGAATGGCGACGCGATCCGGACGGAATCCGATTCGGCGATAGTACGGCACTCCCGCGTTCCACAGCACATAGAGGTCAAAATCCTGGGCGACCCGCCCGGTTTCATGCTGGAACGTGGCGAGGAGATATCCGAGATGCTCCCGCGCGATCTCCCGCGACACCCAGGCGTTCTGGTATTCGCGCGAAGCGGTGTACGCGCGCCAGACATTGGGCATGATCTGATACCGGCTCACCTCCCCGGCCGAGCCGACGACACGATCGTTGCCGCCCGACTCGATCATGCTGATCGCGTCGAGGTCGGACATGCCCGCGTGTCCGCGCAACACGGACACCGAAACGGCGAGGAGTGCAATGATGTGTTTCATAAATGCGTTCGAATAGGACCCGGAACAGAACGCCGCACTCCCTTGCCAGCCCTGCGACGCCCGAGATCAACCCCATCAGCGTTCGGAAAGCCATACCCGCCACCGGTCCCAAAAGGCGGATACTGAACCACAGCGTCTTTGGGAAAAGAAGCGTTTCTTTTGGGTTTTTCGCGGTATTTGAGGCCAACGCGCACGCCCTCAATCACAGCAACAACCAAACCGGAAACCAGGTAGGCAAGACCTGCCCATCTGGCACAAAATATGGCGGGTAGGTGGCCATCGAGGCACTACATCTGGCGCCTGCGTCGGACTGTCTCGATGGCGATGTCCATTAATGTCCACACCAGAAATGCCTGCCTGGTTTTTTCTTCCAGTGATCGCCCGGTTGGTTTAACCCATGGGGCAACACCTGATTATGCGAACCTTTTTTGTCCTCATCGGAGTCCTCATGAGCCTCGCGCTTTCCAACGCCACATCGTCCGCCGCGGACGCTCGCTGCTATGAAATGCGGATCTATTACGCGGCGCCCGGCAAGCTCGACGCGCTCAACGCGCGCTTCCGCGATCACACCACCGCGCTCTTTATCAAGCACGGGATGGAGAACATCGGCTACTGGATGCCGCAGGATAACAAGGACCAGAAACTGATCTACGTCCTGGCCTATCCCAGCCGCGAAGCGCGCGAGAAGTCGTGGAAGGAGTTTATGGCGGATCCCGATTGGCAATCCGCGTGGAAGGCGTCCGAGGTGAACGGCAAGCTGGTGGCGAAGGTGGAAACGCACTTCATGACGGCGACCGACTACTCGCCCTCCATCGCGCCGAAGAGCGCCGGGCCGCGCGTGTTTGAGCTGCGCACCTACACCGCCACGCCGGGCAAGCTGGAGAATCTGAACGCGCGCTTCCGCGATCACACCCTCGCCCTCTTCTCCCGGCATGGGATGCAGAACATCGCCTACTGGAACTTGAGCAAGGGCGAAAAGGGCGCGGACCAAAAGCTGATCTACATCCTGGCGCATCAGTCCAAGGAGGCGGGCGAGGCCTCGTTCAAGTCCTTCCGCGACGACCCCGACTGGAAGAAAGCCCGAACAGAGTCTGAAGAAAAGGCGGGCGGATCCCTGACCCTTCCGGACGGCGTGAAGTCGGAATACATGCAAGCGACCGACTACTCGCCCATGCGCTGATCCGGACGCTTTTTGCGGCTCGGGACGCGCCCCGCGCGCCGCCCAAACACGCCCGCAACGAACCATTGCGCGCCTCCGGGGGGTTCTGTAGCCTCCGCGACCCGGATGCATTCCAAGACTCAAACAACGCCGGTTCGCGTAGGACTCGTTTCGTTGGGCTGCGCCAAGAACCTGGTGGACGCGGAGATCATGCTCGGGGCGCTGCTCAAGAACGGGATCGAGATCACGAACGACGCGTCTCAAGCCGACGCCTTGATCGTGAACACCTGCTCGTTCATCGACTCCGCCCAGGAGGAGAGCGTGGACGCCATCATCGAGTCCGCGCAGGAGCGCGATCGCGCCCGCCCCCACCAGGGCCTCATCGTCTCGGGCTGCATGCCGCAGCGCTTCCGCGAGGAACTCCCCAAGCTCCTTCCCGAGGTGGACGCGTTCATGGGCATTGACCAGGTCGCGCAAGTGGCCGAGCTCGTTCGCAAGGCCATCGCGCTCCGCAAAGCCAAGCTGGAGAGCGCCGCGCCCGGGGCGAGGGCGCGCGTCGCGCGGAGGGCCGGGCAGGTGAAATCCCAGGTCGCCGCGCTCGACCGCGCCCGACCCGACGCTCATCACGACGCTCTTCGCCACGACCCGGCCGCCGACAAGGACGCGAAAGCAAAGGCGGGCCAGGCAATCGAGACGCCAGCCGCTGGTCCCTCCGTGGATGTCCACCAACGACCCACCTACATCCCCGACTACAACACTCCGCGATTCCGCCTCACGCCGAAACATTTCGCCTATGTGAAGATCGCGGAAGGATGCAACCACCCTTGCAGCTTCTGCATCATCCCCCGCATGCGCGGCTCGCATCGCAGCCGTCAGCAGAAGGACATCGTGCGCGAGGCGAAGAACCTGATCGCCGAGGGCGTCCGCGAGCTCAATCTCATTTCCCAGGACTCCACCTACTACGGCCTGGACCTCAGGCCGAACCACAGCCGCGCGATCTCGTCGCCCGAAAAGTTCACCGCCGCCGCCAGGAGCCTCGCCGCAAACGCCACCACCCTCAGCTCGCTTCTCCAGGAGCTCAACGGGCTGAAGGGCGACTTCTGGATACGTCTGCTCTACACGCATCCGGCGCATTGGACCGATGAGTTGATTCAAACCATGGCGGAATGCCAGAAGGTCGCCCGCTACATCGACATGCCGCTCCAGCACATCCACGACGCGATGCTCGAACGGATGCGCCGGGAGACCTCCAGCGAGTATATAGAGCGGCTCATCCAGCGCATCCGGGCCGGGATTCCGGGCGTCGCGATCCGCACCACGTTCATCGTCGGCTTTCCCGGCGAAACGGAGGCCTACTTTCAGCGTCTGCTGGAGTTCATGGAGACAACGCGCTTCGAACGACTGGGCGTCTTCACCTATTCACGCGAGGACGGCACGCGCGCCGGATCGATGGAACAGCAGGTCGCGGATCGCGCGAAGCTCAAGCGGCGGGAGCGCGCGATGGCTCTGCAGCACCGCATTTCAAGAGAGCTCTGCGAAGCGCGGGTGGGCCACGAACTGCGCGTGCTTGTCGAGGGCGTCGCGACCGCGGAAACGCTCAAGCAGGCGCGGGTAAGCTCGTGGGAGCATGGAGCGATCCGCCAGGAGACCGATTCCGGGAATCAGCTCAGCGGCAACTATTGGGTGGCTCGAGGCGAAGCGGACGCGCCAGACATCGACGGACGCGTTTACATCAAGGGGAGGTTGACGCCAGGCGATTTCGCCCGGGTGAAAATCGTCGGGCACACCGACTATGATCTTGTCGCGCGGCCCTCCTGATGAATCTTCCCAACAAGCTCACGACCTCCCGGTTCGTCCTGACGGCGCTGTTCCTGATCGCGCTTTTCGTCAAGTTCCCAATGAACGAAACAGTGGCCCTCGCCCTGTTCGTTCTCGCAAGCGTCACCGACTGGCTGGACGGCGCCATCGCCCGACAACGGAAGCTCATCACGAGCTTCGGCATCCTCATGGATCCTCTGGCGGACAAAATACTCACCTGCTCCGCGTTCATCGCGTTCGTCGGAACGCGCCAGATCGCGGCCTGGATGGTGGTGATCATTGTGTCGCGCGAGCTCGCGATCACGGGGCTGAGGCTCCTCGCGGCGTCGAAGAACCAGGTGCTGGCGGCCGAGGGCTTCGGCAAGCACAAGACCATTTCGCAGATCACCGCCATCATCGCCATCCTCGTGGAGGCGGGCTACCCGCAGTGGGGCCCGGTCGGACAGGCGCTGTTCGGGGCCCCCGTCTTTGGCCAGCCCTGGGTGGCGGTTTTCGTTGAGGTCTCGAAGGTCTCCGCCGTCGCGCTCACGTTGTTGTCCGGAGGCATTTACCTTTGGCGCAACCGCGGCCTCTATCTCAGCGAAAACTGACTTCGCCGCCGATGAACTTTCCCGCCACCCCCTCGGATCGATGGAAGGCGTGGATCGCCGAAGGATTCGGGATCGGCAGGGTCCGCCATGCGCCGGGGACCTGGGGTTCGTTGCTGGGGGTCGCGTGGACGATCGGGCTGCTCTCGACGCGCTCGGCCTGGGCCTACGCCGCCGGGACCGCGCTGGGGCTCGCGCTCTCCGTCTGGCTCTGCGGCGCCGCGGAGAAGATTCTCAACGCAAGCGATCCCTCCTCGGTGGTGCTCGACGAAATCACGGCGTTTCCACTCTGCCTTTTCCCTCTGGCGGGCTGGGGCCTCGCGCACGGACGCCCATTCCCGGGCCCCTCCGTATGGATGAGCCTGTGGCATGGATGGTTCTTCCCCTCGGCGTTTCTTCTTTTTCGGCTGTTCGACATCTGGAAACCAACGCCTATTCGCCAGAGCCAGATGCTCGCTGGGGGTTGGGGGGTCACCATCGACGACGCTCTTGCGGCGCTCGCCGCGGGCGCGATCCTCTGCCTGATGAACGCGGCCTGGACCTAATCAATAAGTGGCGCGCGATTCAATCCCAGGCTTCCAGGCGCGACGCGCATGCCTGGTCCGCGGGTGAATTGCGGAGTCGCAGGAGAGCGGCGAGCCCGTCGCGGGACACGATGCAAACCTCCCCCATCTCCGTCTTCAAGGTCTTGCGACCGTCCCAAGCCGGCTGCAGGAAGGGCGTCACATGGACCGCGTCCAGCATCACGCTCCCCTTTCCGTTGGGACCGAGCTTGAAGAACTGGGAGAGGATGATCGCGCCGGCCGCGCGGGTTTCAATCCGGCCCTCGTGCTCGTATCCGATAGCCATCACGGAACGACGCAACACCGGCAAGGCGGGGCCCGGGATCAGGATGTCAATGTCGTCCGTGGGACGCGTTATGCCGTACACCGACGCGGCGAGCCCGCCGCACAACGCGTAGGGAACGCGCCCCTCCCTCAACTGATTCAAAAGCACTGTCAACTCTTCCAAAAGATCCATAGGCCCCATCCCGCTCAAGGACGCCGCTGGACCGTAATCCAGGATGTTTCCCCAACCAAGCACGGTTTTTTATTACGCGCCCGAGGCCTTCTCCGCTCGATGACTCGCCCGCGCGCCGAGAGGAGCCCCCGAAGGAACGCGCCCCAGTTTCCAGTCCGTGTCGGCGTCATAATCCGCGTAGTTGCAGGTGATCTCCTCGCCCGCGCGGATGTCGCGCAACGCCACAGTCGTCACAGGAGGCTTCGCGTCGGCCGGAGCTCCCGTGTTGGGGGCGAGGCAGTGGTTGATGAAACAAGCGTGATCGCCGCTGAGGATGACATGTCCGTCCAGCCGGCTCACAAAGCAGAACCATCGCGCATGCTCCCGAGCCAGTTCCGGCAGCCGCTCAAACTCCTCGGGAGAGAATGAGTGGTCGAACCCGGGCAGGAAGCGCCACACCTGCGTTCCACCGCGGACCGGATCGACCGCGAACAGGCCCATGCCATGAATGGCGCTGGGCGCGACTCTCGTTCGAATCAGCATCATAACGAAAGCTCTTCGACAACCTCCGCGCGAGCCTGGCGCGGCTCAGTGGGCGGGCGCTCCGCCCACGGAGGCGGAGGGCGCCGTCTTGCGCGGCGGATGGAAGAACAGCGCGAGAGCGACCGCCGCCGCGCCCGCCGAAAGGCAGGGCACAAGGAACAGCCCGCGGAAGTCAGTGACGCCGTTCGTCGTGAACACATTCTGAAGCAGGACAGGACACAGGGAGTTCGCGAGGAGCGCGCCAGCCCCCAGGATCATCACGTTGAACAAGCCCTGGGCGCTGGCCCGGACATCCTTGGGAAAATAGTCGTCGACGAAGATGTAAACCGTCGCGAAGAAGAACGCGTAGCAGATGCCATGCAGCACGTTCACCGTCACGATCAACGCGGGGTACTGGGGCAGAAAGGCGAAAACCGCGAAACGCGCCGCGTGGCCGAGAATGCCGATGGTCATCGTGGCCCGCCATCCCAGGCGCTTTAGAACCCCGCCCAGCGCGAACATTGTCAGGATTTCCGCGATCTGCCCGATGCTCATCACCGGCATGATCCAGTTGCCAGGAATGCCCACCTTGCCGAGGAATGTTCCGGTCCAGTTGAAGTAGCAATTGTGAACGAAGGCGTCGATAAAAGTGACCAGCCAAAGCACCAGAACGAAAGGATGGGCCAGCAGGCGGACCGCGCCCATCCAGGCCAGGGAGTCGGTGTTCTTGTCCGCCTTCTTGGGCGGCGTGTGGGGCAGCGCGAGGCTGAACAGCGCCAGCGCCAAGGAGGCGGCGCCGGCGACTATGAATGTCCAGGGCGTTCGCGCCTGGAGTTCTTCGCCAGAGAGCCCGTTCGCGAGCACGGTGCCCAGCCAGTCCTTGAGGCCGGAGGGATGCGCCGCGTCGACCTTGGCCCAATCCACCAGGATGAACGTGAACGGCCAGGCGGCGAGGATCCATCCGATGGTCCCGCCCATTCGCACGAGGCCGAATTCCTTCTGCGCGTCCTTCATGTTCGCGAAGGCGATCGAGTTCGTTATCGAGATCGTGGGCACATAGAGCAGGCAATGGACAAGCATCAGCCCAAAGAACGGCCAGAAGTCCCGCGTGTAGGCGCAGCCGAGAATCGCGAGGCCGCCGACGAGATGGCTGAACGCCAGAAAACGTTCCGCCGCAAAATTGCGATCGGCGAACTGATTGCTGAAAAACATTCCAATGATCGCCGCGATCGGAAAGGCGTTCAGGATCCACGACTGCTGCGACGGGCTGAAGTGCAGGCTCGGCAGGTAGCCGAAGATCAGCGGCAGCCAGGCGCCCCAGATGAAAAACTGGAGCACCATCATCAGAAACAGCTTCAGGCGGATTGCTTGGTTCATAAGTTGAGAAAGAGGGAACCTAGCGAGGGAGGCATCACGGTGACAAGGGGAGATTCGACGCGCTGCGGCGAGGCGGCGAGGGGATTCGGCGCGGCGTTCTATTCGTGTCGGAGCGCCTCCACCGGGTCCATCCGAGCGGCGCGGAGCGCGGGATAGATGCCGAACACGATGCCGACGAGCGCCGAGATGGAGAAGGCGAGCACCGGCGCCCAGGGCACGACGATCGTCCGCATTCCCGAAAAATGGGTCACCATCCAGGGCACCGCAAGCCCCGCCATCACTCCCATGATCCCGCCCGCGCCCGAAAGCAGCACCGTCTCCACGAGGAACTGGGTGACGATGTCGCGCTGGCGCGCGCCCAGCGCGCGACGGATGCCGATCTCGCGGGTCCGCTCCGTCACCGTCGCCAACATGATGTTCATGATCCCGATCCCTCCAACGAGCAGGCTGATGGCCGCGATCGACCCCAGCACGATGCTGAAGATCTGCTTGGTTCGCTCCGCGCGGCGCAACAGTTCGAGCGGCACGATCATCTCATAGTCCTTTCGCTTGTGCCCGTGCGCGAGCGCGCCACGGATCGCCTCGGCCACCGGCCTCACCTGCTCCGTCGATCGGGCCCGCACCGTGATCTCGTGAAGCTCCACCCGCTCCGATTCCATGCTGCCGCTTCGCTCGCGCATGTACACCTCGCCAAATCTCTCCCGCGCCGTTTCCAGGGGGATGAAGATGCGGTTGAGCGACCCGCGATTCGAATCCTGCGGCCCTTCAAGGGCCGCGACGCTCCCGCGGTCCTCCATCACCCCCACCACCTGATAGTACGCGCTCCCGATCCGCACCTGTCGGCCCAGGGGAGAGTCGAGAGGAAAAAGGCTGCTCACAACCTCGGAGGACAGCACGCAGACATTCGCCTTCGCGTCCATCTCGCGCTCGGTGAAGAAGCGCCCCTGCGCCACGCGATGATTCCTCACGATCGGGTATCGAGCCAGCGTGCCGACAATGTCGCAATCCACGCGATGGCTGATGTTCCAGACGTAATCCTTCGTCACCCGGGCGGGCAGCGTGAGCAGGACTCCGGGAATGCTCTCCTCTATCCGCCGGAGATCGATCCGCGTCAGCCCGTATTGCAGCACGAAGCTCTGGCTGCCGGCGTCGGACACCTTCCGGTCCTCCGGAGGCTTCACGCTGTGGACGAGGATGTTTTCGCTGCCGAGATTCTTGATCTGCTCCTGGGCCTCGAAGCTGGCGCCTTCGCCGATCGCCAGCATGGCGATGACAGAGCACACGCCGAACACGATGCCGAGCGCGGTGAGGAAGGACCGGAGGCCGTGAACCCTGAGGCTCTTCAAGCCCAGGCGGAACGCGCGACGCAGCCGATGCCACGTCTGTCTCGCGCTGATGGATGGCGCAACCTTATCCATGACGCACGTCGCTCTCCACCTGGCCATCGCGCAATCGAATGGTGCGGCCGCTCCGGCCCGACACATCCGGATCGTGGGTCACGAGCACCAGGGTCTTGCCCATCTCCCGCAGGCGATCAAACAGCTTCAGAATCTCGACGCCCGACGCGCTGTCCAGGTTCCCGGTGGGCTCGTCCGCCAGAATCATGAGCGGGTCGTTGATCAACGCGCGCGCGATGGCGACGCGCTGCTGCTGTCCTCCGGAGAGCTCGTAAGGCCGGTGATGAAGCCGGTTTTCCAAGCCCACCAGGCGCGACATCTCCTCCGCCCGTCGGCGGGACTCCGCCTCCTCCACGCCCTGATAGAAGAGCGGCACCTCGATGTTCTCCACCACGCTGAGTTGCTGGATGAGGTTGTAGGACTGGAACACAAACCCGAGCCGGCGCGAGCGCACGCTCGACAACGCGTCGTCGTCCATGGTCGAAACATCCTCCCCGCCGAGAAAGTAACTCCCCGATGTGGGACGATCCAGGCAGCCGAGCACATTTAGCAGAGTCGATTTTCCGCATCCGGACGGTCCCATGATGCTGACATAGTCCGCGGGATCGACCGAGAGCTCCACGCCGCGCAGCGCCTCCACCACAACCTCCCCCATGCGGTAGATCCGTCGCACCGCGCGCAAGGACACAATGGGAGCGGGCGGCGTCATGGGGATTTCGTCGCGGCGGGGCTCGCGGCGGGAGCGCCGACGGACTTCTCGGAGGCGGTCTTCTGCGACGCGCCCGCTTCCCCGGCTTGCGACTTGCCGGACTGTTTCAGAAGCACCTTCTCGCCCTCGGACAATCCCTTCCGCACCTCGATGAACTCGTCGCTGAACTCGCCAACCTCCACCTCGCGGATCTCGACGCCCGAGGACGTCTTCACCATCACGGTCTGCTTTCCGTCCGCGGGAACGATCGCCTGGACCGGGATGTGGATGACATTCTCCAGCCGGGCGACCTGGATCTGCGCCTTGGCGGTCATGCCAGGCTTCAGCCAGTCCTGCGCGCCGTCCACGTAGATCGTGGTTTGATACACCTTCAGGTCTGGATTCAGCCATCGATTCTGCGAATCCGGGAGCACGCCGACCTTGTGCACGAGTCCGGTCAGGGCTTTTTCGGGGAAGGCGTCGACGGTGATGCGCACTTTCTGGTCCTTCTTGATCTTCTTGATATAGCTTTCGTGGATCGAGACTTTCACGATCATCCGACTGAGGTCCGGGATGGTGATGATGGTCTGCCGCTCGCGAACCGTCGCCCCTTCGCGCACGCGGCCCTCGCTGCCCCAGTAGTATCCGTCGTCGCCGCCTCCATACACCACCAGACCGGGTTTCTTCGCGCGGATCAGGCATTTCTCCGACTGCTCAGCGAGTTCCTTCCTCTGCCGGGTCTGGACATTGTACTGGGCCTCCGCGGACCGGCGCTTGGCCTCGGCCTGCGCGAGCTTCGAGACGCTGGCCTTGCGGGCTCGATCCAACTCGCGCAGCGCCTCCAGGTACTTCGACAGCGTCTCCTCGCCCGTCTTAATGAACTCGTACTGGAGATACAGATCCCTGGCTGTCGAGGCGGTCTGAACCTTCAGCCGGCTGTTCTCGTAAGCCAGCTCATCCCGCTGCATGTCGTTCTTGGTCACGAACCCTCCGGCAAACAACCGCTTCGTGCCTTCGAGGGTCGCCGCGGCCTGTTCGAGCTCCTTCTGGGCCACAAGATGGTCGTCGATCGACTTCCGGAGCTTCTGTTTGGCCTCGCCGTCCCCCAGCGCCTCCAGCCGGGCGAAGGGAGCAAAATTGATGAACTCGGGGCGGCTGGCCGAGGCGGACGCCGTCGGGCCAGCGGAGGCGGACGGCACGGGACGCAGCGCGGCGCCGCCCTGGACGCCTCCCGGGTCGCCGGCGGCAGGGGCGTTCGTGGGCGCGGCGGGCGTGCTGAGGATCTTTTGCAGATCGAGCTGATTGATGAGTTTCTCCGAGACCTCGGAGCCCAGCAGCTTATCGAAGTCGAGACGGGCGAAGCGGGCCTTTTGCTCGGCCGCCTTCACGTCGCTCTGATTCTGGTTGATCTGAATCTCGTATCCCTGCTGCGCCTCTGTCAGCGCCGCGGCGGCGGACTCCCACTGAATCTCCTGCTGCACGACCTGCTTCTGGATCTCCGAGGAATCGAGCTCGACGAGCGCCTTGCCGTTGGTCACGTCCTGGTCGGTCACGAGGTACCCCTCCTCGACGATCTTCAGGATCTTGGTCCCTTGATAGCCCACGCGCACCTCGCACTTGGCCTCCTGCGACTCCAACGCCTGAATGCTCCCCCCCTCGAGGACCGTGATGTCGAGCGGCCCCCTCCTCACCTGGAACAAGGCGACCTCCTCGCGCGGCTCAAGGCTCCCGCGCCCCCACCGCCAAAGCCCCGCGAGGAGTAGGATCGCCGCCAAGATCACCCAACCCCGTCGTTTAATTTTTTTCATTCGGTGTCCTTTCTTCCGCGTTCTTGAGGGCTTTCGCGGGATCGCGTTCCTCCCATTCGCCCTGCTCCTTGATGAACAGGATTCCCATGTTGCTCCAGAATTGGAGCCGCGAGACCGTGTGTCCAACCAGCGCCTGGGTCCGCTGGTTCTTCGCGTCATTCAAGGCGTTCTGCGCGTCCACCTGGTCCTGAGCCTTGGCGCGCCCCACCTCGGCAAGCAGGTTCTGCTCCTCGACGCGACGTTGCGCGAGCTTCACGGCGCCCTCGGCGATCTCGAAGTTTCGCTCGGCCTGCTCCAGCGCGCGGTGGCTGTCGCGGATCTGCTGCTTGATCTGGTCCTGCTTGAGGCTGAGATCCCGCGAGGCGCGATCGACCGCGATCAGGGAGGCGCGATAGTTGTTCCGCTCCAGCTTCCGGTCCAGAGGCAGGTCCACGTCCAGGCCCGCGTTCCAGCTGTAGCGGCTCGGACTCGGCAACGGAAGGCCCTTCGGGGAATCAGGGCCGCTGTTCAAGCTCGCGTTGGCGATCAGGTCGAGCTGGGCGTTCAGCGCGTTCTTGGCCACGCCCACCTTCCGCGCCGAGTCGGCGTATTGATCGCGCGTGTTCTGAAAATCCAATCGAGCCGTCAAGGCCACGGCGACCGCGTCGTTGAGATCGATCCTCGGACGCTGAATCTTCAGCGCTTCGAGTTCCGCGTCGTCCAGCGCGATCCGGGCGTCCACCGAGACCCCGAGCAGGATCTTGAAATCATCCAAAGCCTGACGATACGCGCGCACCGAGTTGATCCAGGCGCTCTCCACGCTAAGCTGCTGCTGCTCCAGGCGGCCCAGCTCCGCCTGGGCGATGCGCCCCTCCGCCGCGAGCGCGCGCGTCAGCTCGGCGTTTTTCTCCGAGCTCTTCAAGTTCTGGAAACTGTTCCGGGCCGTGTCGCGATTGCCCAGCACCGAGTAAAACGCGCTCGCCACCTGCACGCTGAACTCCTTCCGAAACCGGGTGAAGTCCCGGATGTCGTAGAGCAGGTCGCGCTCGGCTTGGGTGAGATTCTCCATCTGCTGCTTGTACGACGCGTTCCGGAGCAAAGGCCGCGCGAATGTCGCGCTGAGCTGCGAGCGGCTCAGCGATCGCGGATCGCCGGTCAGGAAACGCAGAAAATCCGTCGTGAAAGCCGTCGAGACGCGGCCGATGTCGCGGATAAGCCAGCCCGCGTTGATCCGGGAGCTCTCGTTGAACTTGTGCTGTGCCACGAGGCTGTCGCTCAGAACAGCCTTGGGCTGGTTGGGATTGTTGGGGTCGGGGATCAGGAGCAGCGCGGTCTCCGTGTTCACGTCGTAGCGCGCGCTGGCGCCGGCGCTGAACAACGGGGTCCATTGATGGCGCGCCAAGCTCAGGCTCAGCGACGACAGATACAGCTGCTCCCGACGGGACTGATACACGCGGCTCTTGATCGTGGCGAGGGCCAGCGCGTCCTTGAGCGAGACGACATGGGCGCCGTCCTCGGCGGATCCGAAGTCGCCCAGGAAGTCCACCGCTCCCGGTCGCGCGGGGAGCGCGTCGATTTCCCAGCGGTTCGTCTGCTCAATCGTGAACTTCCGCTCCATGTTGTCCACCTTCCGCGACTTTTCGGAGATGAGACGGTAGGCTTCCCTGTCCGCCGATTGACGATACCTCGCCGCGGAGCACCCCGCGTGCAGTGACAGCAAGCCCGCGACGGCAAGACAGCCCAGCCAAGAATGAATTGCGCGGCGCGTCATGAGTGAGGAGAGCGAGTACAGCCTATTAGAACCGAGACAAGCCAGGGAAGTTTCGAAAAAAATGGAAGGGATGGCGCCGAACGCGCGTTCGCGGAGGTTCCCGCGCCCCGCCGGAACCTGGGAGTTTGGCATTGCGCCCGCCAAACAGGACTCCGATGATCCGCCCCCGAGCTTTTGAACCATCCATGAACGCATTCATTCCCCGACTGAACGCCGCCGCGCTCCTGGCGTTTTCGATCGCCTCCTTGTCCGCCGCCGAGCTGCGAGACGAACACGAACGCTCGGCGGCGCTCCTGGCGCCAAAGGGCGAGGGCGCCGCGCGGAGACAATACGCGCCCAGCCGCGAGGTGGATATTCTCCATCTCAAGCTCGACGTCACGCCCGATTTCAGGCTGCGATCGATTCAGGGAACGGCTGTAATGACGTTCAAGCCCATCGCGATGCCGCTCGCGGAATTCAAGCTGGACGCCGTGAAGCTGCGCGTCAGCGATGTCAGCTCCACCGAGACCCTGCTCGGATGGCAGGTAACCGAGACCCAGCTCGTCCTGACCTTCCAGACGCCCATCGCCGCCGGCAACGAGGCCAGCGTCACCATCCGATACGCCGCGACCCCGGAAGCCGGCCTGTATTTCCGCACGCCCGAGCTGGGCTATCCGGCGGAGGACGAGCATCTGTGGAGTCAGGGCGAGCCGACCGAATCGCGGCAATGGTTCCCGTCCTTCGATTCTCCCAACGAGAAATTCACGAGCGAGATGATCTGCCGCGTCCCGGACGGGATGGTCGTGCTGTCGAACGGACGTCAGATGTCCTCGGACCTCGACCCCGCCACCGGCCTCCGCGCCTTTCGGTGGCTGCAGGACAAGCCGCATTCCAACTATCTCATCGCGCTCGTCGCGGGCCGTCTCAAGAGCGTGGAAGCCAAGCACCGGGACATCCCGCTCGCGCTCTACTGCCCCGCGTCGCAGGTCGCGTTCGCGAAAAACACCTTCGAGGGAACTCAGGACATGATGGCTTTCTTCGAGGAGGAGATCGGCGTGCCGTATCCCTGGGACAAGTATTATCAGGCGGCGGTCTCCGACTACCACTGGGGCGGCATGGAGAACACCACGCTGACGGTCCTCAATGAAACCACGCTGCACCCGGATGGTTACGAAACGTTGCGAAGCAGCGAGGGCCTGGTCGCGCACGAGCTCGCGCACCAGTGGTTCGGCGACCTCGTCACCTGCAAGGACTGGAGCCACCTGTGGCTGAACGAGGGCTTCGCCACCTACTACGACGCGCTCTACGAGGGACACAAACACGGCCGCGATCACCTGCTCTACGCCATGCGCCAGAACGCCGAAGGCGTGCTGAACGCCGGCGATGATCGCACCCCGATTGTCTATCGCGGATTCGCGCATCCGGAGGAGCAGTTTGGATATCGCGCGTATCCGAAAGGAGCCTGGATCCTGCACATGCTGCGGAACCAGCTGGGCGAGCCCCTTTACCGAAAGTGCGTTCAAACCTATCTGGAGCGGCACAAGTTCGGCAACGTCGACACGGAGGATCTCGCCCGCGTGATCGAGGAGCTGTCCGGCCGATCCTTCGACGCATTTTTCGACCAGTACGTCTACCACGGACAGCAGCCCGATCTGAAGATCCGCTACCAATGGATGGAGCGCGAGAAGCTGGTGAAGCTGTCCATCGTCCAGCAGCAGACTGTCAGCGACGAGGTCCTGCTGTTCACTGTTCCGGCGAAGGCGCGCTTCAAGGGCAAGTTCGGAACGATCGATCGCGAGTTCCAGATCCACGAAAAGAGCGAAGACTTCTCATTCACCCTGCCCTCGGCGCCGGAGATCGTTCGATTCGACCCCGACTACGCGCTGCTGGCGAAGGTGTCCTTCGATCTTCCCGGACCGATGGTCCGGGCGCAGCTGGGCGACGCTTCGGACATGATCGGCCGTCTGCTCGCGACGCAGCAGCTGTCTCACGACCACGACGACGACGCCGTCCGGCTGCTCGGGAAGGCGCTGAAGAGCGACTCCTTCTACGGTGTGCGCTTGGCGGCGTCGCGCGCGCTGCGCCAGATCGACACCCCCGCGGCCCGCGACGCGCTCGCCGCCGCCGTCGCTCAGGAGGACGCGCGGGTTCGGCAGCAGGTGTTGAGCGATCTCATGGAGCCTTACAGCGAAGCGAGCCTGGGCCGCGCGCTCGAAACATTGAAGAACGAGAAGAACCCCGACATCGTCGCGACCGCCATCTATCGTCTCCAGGCCTACGCCCGGCCCGAGATCCACGCCATCCTGCTCCGCTATCTCGAGGCCGATTCCTACCGCGGACAGTGGACGCAAGCCGCCCTGGAAGCGATGGAGGGCCAGCAGGACCCCGGCTACCTCGAGCCTATCCTTGCCGCGGTCCGCGCCCACGAGTCGCAATGGCGAACGTCGCTTCGCGTCCAGGCGATCTCCGCGCTGGGCTCGCTCGGCAGGCTGCAGGAGAACAAGGATGGCCCGCGCGACTATCTGATGAAGCAGCTCGACGATCCGAGGGACCGTGTGCAGCGGGCCGCGATCCGGAGCTTGGGGACGCTGGGAGACCCGAAGGCGTTGGGCGCCCTGCAACGATTCACGACGCTAGCCAAGGCCAACCCCGTGCGGTCCGCCGCGGAGAAGTCGATCAGCGATCTGCGCGCCGCCAAGAGGCCCACTGTGGAGTTTGGAGATGTGCGGAACGAGGTGCTGTCGCTCCAGCAGGAGAACAAGGATTTGCGACGGGACCTGGACGCGCTCAAGAAAAAGCTCGAGTCGATGTCGGAAATCCGATCAGCCGCCGACCCTGCCGAGGCGAAGAAGGGCGCGGCCAAAAAGCCGGGCGCCGCGGCCAGCAAGGGAACCCGCTAAATGTTCCGGTACCAGCCGAGCCGCTGGGGATTCAAGTTGATGTTGATCTGCTTGGTTTCCAAATACGCGTCCAGGCCATAAGTGCCCAGCTCGCGCCCAGTGCCGGACTGCTTGTATCCGCCCCACGGGGCCTCGTTGAACGTCGGGTGATACGTGTTGAGCCAGGTGATGCCCGCGCGCAGCCGCTGCAGGACCCGCAGCCCCTTGGCCACATCGCGCGTGAACACGCCTCCGGCCAGTCCATATACCGTGTTGTTGGCGAGGCGAACGGCGTCGGCCTCGTCCTCAAACAACTGAATCGCGAGGACCGGCCCGAAGATCTCCTCCTGAACGATGCGCATGTCGGGCCGCGTGTTCGCGAACAAGGTCGGCGAAACGAAATTGCCGGAGGCGAATCGTCCTTCGGTCAGTTTCCGGCCCCCCGTGAGGAGCTCCGCCCCTTCGTTTTTTCCGATCTCGACGTAGTCCATGACGCGATCGAGATGCGCCCGGGTGATGAGCGGCCCCATCTCGGTGTCGGGATCCATGCCGTCGCCCACAACGATATGTCTCGCCGCCTCCGCCAGGCAGGGAACGAAGCGCTCGGCCACGCTCTTTTGAACGAGCAGCCGCGAGCCCGCGCTGCAAACCTCCCCCTGCCCCGCGAAAATGCCGAACAGGGCGTAATCGAGGGCGACGTCGAAGTCCGCGTCGTCGAAAATGATGTTCGGGCTCTTTCCGCCGAGCTCGAGAGTGACCTTCTTCAGATTGCCGGTCGCCGCCTGCAAAATCTTTCGGCCCGTGGCCGTGCCGCCGGTGAACGCCACCTTGTCGACGGCGGGGTGAGCCGCAAGCGCGTGACCCACCGTGTCCCCCGGACCGAGCAGCAGCTGCGCGACGCCGGGAGGAAACCCTACCTCGGCCATCAGCTCAAAAAGCGAGATCGCTGTCAGCGGCGTGGACTCCGCTGCCTTGAGGATGCAGCAGTTTCCGGCCGCCAGTCCGGGAGCGAGTTTCCAAGCGGCCATCAACAACGGAAAGTTCCAGGGAATGATCTGGCCGCAAACGCCAATGGGCTCGCGCACGACCATCGACGTGATGGAGGGATCGCCCACGTCATAGGTTTGGCCGAGCGGCTTTGTGGCAAGCCCCGCGTAATACCGAAAGCAGCCCGCGGCGTCCGCGACATCGAATTTCGATTCGCGGAGGGGCTTCCCGTTGTTCTGGGTCTCCATCTTTGCCAGATCCTCCGCGCGCGACTCGATCCGATCAGCGAGCTTGAACAAAAGCGCCGCGCGCTCCTGGGCCCTCGTCCGCGACCAGGGGCCTTCGTCGAAGGCTTTGCGCGCGTGCCCCACCGCGATTTCGGCGTCCTGCGCCGAGGCGTCGGCCACCACCGCGAGCCGTTCGCCCGTGGCCGGATTGAGAATCTCCCGTGTTCCGCCCTCCGCGGGCGCGGTCCACTCCCCGCCCAAAAACAGGTTCGTCGTTTTCATAGTCTGGCCTTTTCGCGCCGATGCGGCCTGTCTGTCCTGGGACGCGTCGCGTCGGCTTGCGCGCTCACCCCAGCTTCATAATCATGGATCGGATCTCGGTCATCTCTTCCATCGCGTATTGAACGCCCTCGCGCCCGAACCCGCTCTGCTTCACTCCGCCATACGGCATGTTCTCAACGCGAAACGTTGGAACATTGTTGATCAGAACAGCGCCCACATCCAACGACTCAAACGCCTGGTGGGCGCGCCGCAGGTCATGGGTGAACACTCCCGCCTGCAGGCCGAAGTCGGAGTCATTGGCCATCTCCAGGGCGTCTTCGAACCGGGAGTAAGGCTGCAGCACAACGACGGGCGCGAAGATCTCCTGCGAGCAAACCTCCATCGAGCGATCCACGTCCTCAAGCACCGTCGCGGGCATGAACAAGCCCCGGGCCTCGCCTCCCGCCAGAAGCTTCGCGCCCCCCGCCACAGCGCGAGCGATGATCTGGCTGACACGCTCCACAGCCGCGCCGTCGATCATCGGGCCGATCAGCGCGCTCCGGTCCCACGGATCCCCCACCCGGACCTTCTCCCGGATGTGCGACAGCAGCATCTCCTTGAACCGCTCATAGACCGGGCGATGCGCCAGCACGCGCTGAACGCTGATGCAGGATTGCCCCGCGAAGCCAAATCCTCCCGAGGCGATGGCGGAGACGGCCTGATCCAGGTCGGCGTCCTCATGAACGATCGCGGCGGCGTTGCCCCCCAGTTCCAGGACAATTCTTTGTCGACCGCATCTTTCCTTCAGCTTCCAACCCACCGCGGGGCTGCCGGTGAATGAGGTGAGGTTGACGCGCGGATCTCCGACGAGATGGCCCGCGTCCTCGTTCGAGCAGGTCACGACGTTCAGCTGTCCGGCCACCACGCCAGCGGCTTCGAGCGCTTCCGCGAGCAGGAGCGCGGTCAGCGGGGCCTTTGGAGCGGGCTTGAGGATCACGGTGTTGCCGACGGCCAGCGCGGGGGCGACTTTATGCGCGGCGAGGTTGAGAGGGAAGTTGAAGGGCGTGAGACCGTAGATGACGCCGATGGGGAACCGTCGCGTGAAACCACTGTGCCCCCTGCCCGCGGGGAACGCGTCCATCGACAACACCTCGCCGGAAGTCCGCCGCGCCTCGTCCGCGGCCGTGAGGAAGGTGGCTTGCGCGCGGGCGACCTCGGCCTCCGCCAGCGTCACCGGTTTGCCAACCTCGTTGACGATGTATTGAACGAAAGCGTCCCGCCTCCGGCCGATTTCATCGGCCGCCCGCCGAAGGATCTCGGCGCGTTCCCAGGCGCTTTGGCTCCGGGTCTTCGCGAAGGCGGCCTGCGCGGCGGCGACCGCAAGCTCGAAGTGCTCAACGCCCCCCCACGGAGCGTCGGCGATCCTCTCTCCCGTGGATGGGTTCAACACCGGGCGCCTCGTCGGCGTCGGAACCCAGGCGCCTCCGATCGGCAATCCTCGAATGAATGTCGGCTCGCTCATTTCAGGTCATCCTGTTCCCGAACGCCGCGCGACGCCTCGCGTCCCGCGGAACTGTGCGCGGCGCGTCTACATCCGCTCCACCTCTCGTTTCTCCACGTAGATGGGCAGCCCTTCCTTGGTGAAACTATCCATGAAGGGCTCAGGATCCACGGCCTCGGGCATCATCACGCCGCGCTCCTTGAGCTTGCCCGTGACGATCAGCCTGGCCGCCAACGCCGGAGGGATGCCAGTCTGCACCTCTGTCAGCGAGTAGCCGTAGCGCTCATAGGTCTCGCGGTGGCTGTCCATGGTGTAAACGAAATACTCGACGCGCTTGCGATCCTTCGTGCCGATGACTTCGGTTCCCACGCAGGAATAGCCGTCGACCGTGGCGCCCAGCGCGGCGGGCTTCGGGAGGTTCGCCGTGGCCACTCGCACAGGAGCGACTTCCACGCCGTCCACCTTCACCTTCTTCCACGTGTCCAAATCGAGCAGGGCGAGCGATTTCGCCAGGTGGTAAACCTTGTCCGAGATGGTGTACTTGAAGACGGAGTACTTCACCCCCTTGTCCACGAACGACGGATAGGTGCCGAGGCTCACGCCTTCCTCGTGGGCGACCGCGTAGGTTTTCATCAAGCCGATCGGCTCCGGAAAGCGGTGCCAGTCGACCTCCGTCTCCAAAGGCTTCCCCGAGACGACGCGTCCGCCCGAAACGTAGTAAGGCACCGCGCCCAGCTCCTCGAAAAGCGTCTCGGGATTGAACAGGACGGCGAATCGATAGCCTTTGACCTCGGCGTTGTCGGCGTCGAGCACCCGGATGCTGCTGGCGGTGTCGAGGCGGTCCATAGCCCATCGCGCGAAGACGTTCACCGCTCCCGGATCCATTCCCATGCACAGCAACCCCAGGAGGTTCTTGTCCATGAACATCGGATTGAACCGCTCGATCTCCGCCTCGAAGGAGTTCTTGCCCGGACGCTTTACGCCGGGAGGCGAATAGATGTCCGCGGCGAGGTCGATGTAGTGCGAACCGCCCTGCGCGCATGCCTCCAGAACGGAATGGTTCACGGAGCATGGACAGGCGTTGAGGATGATGTCGATCTTCCGATCCTTGATGATCTGCGCAAGCACGGCGACATCCATCGCGTTGACCTGGGTGACCTCAAACCGGCTGCGCTTGGTGCGCTCATGCAGCGTCTGCGCGAACACCGTGTCGATGTCCGCCAGGATGATCCGCTCGAAGCAGTCGTAGTCGTGCAACTTCTGGCCGATCACGGATCCGACTCCCCCGATTCCCATTACCATCGCGTTCGCCATAAATCGCCTTTCGCCATGCCATTATTCCCGCCTCCGTTGGTAAACTCCGACTCAACCTTGCGGCGCTACGGACAATTTAGGGCATGCGGGCGAACTGTGCAAAGATATGCGTCAAAACAACTTCGTTCCCCGCGAGGCCCACCTCCAAACCGGCAGGAACTGCCCAGAAACCGCGCCATGGCGCCTCGGGAGTTCGCGTTGCGCGTCCAAGATCAGGACATCAACACGGGCGCCGATTGAAAACGGGCAAGAGTTGCCCACGGAGAGGGCGGGGGGCTGGGTGTCCGGAGTTACACAGGCGAGCGCCTTGCGGTCGCGCCCCGCTGTGCTTCATTAGACGCATGGGAAACGCGGGCTTCGCGAGGCTGCAGGAACTGGACAAGCAGTTCCACATTCACCCCTTCACCAATCATCCGGAGATGCACGCCGAGGGCACCCACATCATCACGAGGGCCGAAGGGTGCTCGCTCTGGGATGAGACGGGACGGAGGCTGCTCGATGGGCTCGCGGGGTTGTGGTGCGTGAACGTGGGATACCATCGGACTGAGATCATTGAGGCGGTCCGAGAGCAAATGGAGCGGCTGCCCTACTACTGCTCGTTCTTCAACACCACGAATCAGCCCGCGATCGAGCTCTCCGAAAAGCTCGCGTCGATGGCGCCGGGACGACTCCGCCACACCCTGTATTGCTCCTCTGGATCCGAGGCCAACGAGACCGCGCTCAAGCTGATCCGCGCGTGGAATCGGCTGCGGGGGCGAAGCGCGAAGAACAAGATCCTCTCCCGCACGTTTTCGTATCACGGCGTCACCTTGGCAACGGCCAGCCTCACCGGTCTGCCGACGGTCAACGCGCCCTTCGATCTCCCCCTGCCCGGTTTCATCCACGTCCCCGGCCCGAACGACTACGCCGCGCGGACACCGCTCAGCGCGGAAGCCTACGGACGATGGTGCGTCGAGGAAACCGCGAAAACCATCGAGCGCGAGGGAGCGGACACCATAGCCGCCCTATTCGTGGAGCCTATCCAAGGGGCGGGCGGCGTCATCGTTCCGCCCCCGGGATACCTCGCGGCGCTTCGCAGGCTGTGCCGCGATAACGACATCCTGTTCGTGGCGGACGAGGTCATCACGGGGTTCGGGCGGTTGGGGCGCAACTTCGGGAGCGAGGTGTGGGATCTCGACCCCGACATCATGACGCTGGCGAAGGGCATCACGAGCGGCTATCTGCCGCTGGGCGCGACGATGGTCAGCGACGAGCTTGCGGCCGATCTGCTCAAGCCGGGCTATCTGGCGCATGGCTTCACTTACTCCAGCCATCCGACCTGCGCGGCGGCCGCCCTCGCGAATCTGAAGGTCCTGGAGGCGGATCGCTTGGTGGAGCGCGTTCGAGACGATGTGGGACCGTACTTCCAGCAGAAGCTGCGCGGCTTCGTCGGCCATCCGGCTGTGGGGGAAGCGCGGGGTCATGGGCTCATCGGGGCGCTGGAGCTGCTGCCGCCCGGCGGCCGCGCCGCGCTGAAGCCCGACATGGCGCTGGGCGCGCGGGCGGCGAAGATCGCCCGGGGCGAAGGCGTGATTGTGCGAGGCATCCGGGACTTGATCGCGATGTCCCCGCCGTTTGTGATCAGTCGGGAGGAGATCGATCAGCTCTTCGCGGCCGTTGGGGTCACCCTGGACAAGCTCTGGCGCTGAGCGCCAGACCACCACGCCACATAGTCCGCCGCCCGTTCGCGCAGCTTCGCGCGGTCCTCGGCGGGAAGCCCCGAAGGGTCGAAGCGCAAGCGGTAGTGGAACTCGACAAGCTCCATCAAGTCGGGCCCCCGATCCCCCGCGGCCGAAAGGATCCGCTCCACCCACCGGCGCTGGGTCTCATCGGGGCGGCGGGCCAAGCCGGCTCGAGCCAGGGTTCGCTCGACCTGATAGTACTCGGAGTTCATGCCCAGGGGCTGAAAAGGCGAACGACCGCCCAACCCCTCGGCAAGCCGCGTCTGACGGCGCGTCTTGAGAAACAGTCGCAGGAAGAAGAGGACCAGGACGCCGGAGAGAAAATAGATCGCGTATCGGGAAAGCTCGGATCGTCCTTCCCTCCATCGCGCGTACTCCAGCCAGACGCGCGAGCCCATGTCGCCGATGGGCTCCCAGGCGGACGACCGCCCCGACTCCACCTCCAGCCAGCTGGGAGGCGTGGTGTCGAAATCATGCCAGCATTTGTCCTGATCCGACCACACGAGGCACCAGGCGTGGGCATGCCGATCTCGGACGATGTAGTTGTTCCGACCCGCGCGTTCGGAGACTGAGTAACCGAGAGCGTAGCGGGTCGGAATGCCCGCGGCCCGCAACAGAAGACAAGTGGCCGTGGCGAAGTACTCGCAGTGGCCGCTCCGATGCCGAAGCAGGAAGTCCGAAACCGGCGAACGCTTCGCCGCCGCGTCGGAGACGCCCTCGAGATACGTGGAGTACTTGAAATTACGAACAAAGAAGTCGCCCAGCACCGCAAGCGCCACGTTGTCCGCCTCAGCGCGATGGGACAAAAGCCGGAGCTGCGCGGCGATCTCGTTCACCGCCGCCCGCTCCTCGGCCGGAATCGCGCGATCTCGGTCCGTCGGCGGATCATCCAGACTCGATCCGGAGCAGTAGCTGACCTGGTAATCGAGAAGATTGGGAACATCGCCGGCTCGGACGCATCCAAACCCGCTCCGGGAAAGCTGCCCCACGCGAAGCTCCTCGAGGTTTACGCTTCCATTGGGAAGCGGCAGCAACGTGGCGGCGCCTTGAGTGAAGTGCGTCAGGCGAATCGCCCCGATCTCAGGCCGGGGCGCGCGCACCAATCGCCACGAGCCGGGCAGGTTCTCGTCGATGATCGTCCGCCAAGCCAGGTTCGTCCGTCCCCGGTCGCTGCGCGAGCCGACGACCCAGGTCGAAAACACAAAGCTGTCATATGAGGCCTGCCGCAAGAGCTCCACCGGCGCGTCATTGGTCGTCGTCAGCCGCAAAACGATCCGCCCGGAGCCTTTCAGTCGGCCGACGGAACCGATCATGGTCCGGGACTCGAAAGGGTTTGTGTGGGATCGGCTCAGGCGCTGGGTGACGAAGTTGTCGAGGTTGGAGATGATCCTCTGGATCTGGATAATCCCCAGTTGTCCCGCGAAGCCCAGGCCGCCAGCGAGCAGCAACACCGACAGCCAGGACCACGCCCGCGCTCGGCGGGATCGATAAGGCCAGAGCGCCCAGGCCGCCATGAGGACCATCAGGGCGAAGAAGGCCGAATGGCGGATATTGGAGGTGGACGCGGCGAACAGGACGAGCGCGAGATACGCGGAGAGGGGCGCGACGTGGACCGCGAATCGATCGATGTGACGGGGATGCGACGCCGCTCGGTGCCGCCGGGCGATCCAGCTGAAAACCGTCGCCGGCAGGATCCAATGGCCACCCAAGGCCACCGACACCGCGACCGGCGCAAACACCAGAGGAAGCCACTGGAAAAAGAGCAACGCCGACTTCGCCGCCTGGGTCGCCGCTTCGCGCGCCTCGGGGCCGACTTCGTTGTTGGCGCCGGCATCGAGCAGGGACCGGCTGTAACCCACCGCGAAGACAACCGACGCCAACAGCAGGATCAGGCATCCATTCCAGATCTTCTGGTAGTCCGCGTGCGTGAACTCCCACCGCCTGCGCATCCGGCACGCCGACTCGAGCACCACGGCGAGCGGCGCCGCGGCCATGAGCAGCCCCGTGCTCCAACCCCAGACCAGGATCGCGAACCCGAGTAGCATGGGCGGCAGCGGCATCGCGTCATCCTTCCATCAATCCCCGCTCCAGATTCCCCGCCTCCAAGGCGCGGAAGTGCCCGCGATCCAACCCCGTCGTCGCGGGATCGACTCGCTGCGCCCCGGGCTCCTGGATCAGGAAGACGCGCAGAGGCATCCCCATCTGACGCAACCGGGCCACCAAATCCTGCCGGCGCGCGTCCCAGGCGAGGAGAACCAGCACGCACCCGCTCAGCTCGCGGGAGTGGGTCAGGACGAGCGAAGTCAGGGAGTCGAAGGATTGCTGCCCTGAGGGTTGGGCCCCGGCGAGGACCTCGAGAAGTTGATCCGCCCTGGCCACCCCGCGCCCCGCGGTGAAGATGTGGGCCCGGTCGCCGACGAACATCAGGTCCAACAACGACTCCTGCGTTCCGATCGAGCAGGCGAACGACGCCGCAAGCGAAACCGCCTCCTCGAAAACCTCGTCGCGCGTTTCCTCGTCGCAGAAGGTGTCCAGGATCAACCCGTGTCGGACAAAAAACTCGTCCTCGAACTCCTTGACGATCGGCTCGCCCGTCTTGGCCCAACTCCTCCAATGAATGTGTCGCAACGGGTCGCCCCTGCGGTAGTCGCGCAGCGAGATGAACTCCTCGGATCTGCCGACCGACGACGCCTGCGTCACGCCTCCGAGCTGGTACTGCTCCCTTCCCGGCAGCTCCAGGTCGGGAAGGCGATAGCGTTTGGGGAGGATGAGGAGAGTGTTCGCCCCGGCCACAGGCTTGAACGCGCGAAACAGCCCAAGCGGGTCGGGGCGCGCGACACGGGCGGAGCGGAGATCCAGAACACCGCGCTTGCACGGTAGCAGCTCCGACGGGAATGAAACGGTTTCGCCCGCGGGAACCGGCGGCGCCTCCACGGGCCGGAATCTCGCCTTGGGAACGACCGGCTGCGGCTCGAGGAGACGAAACGAACCACGGCGCCGGGACGGCTTCAGGGGACGCAGTTTCTCCTCAAGCCTCGCCACCGGATCGCCGTAGGCTTCGTGGTACGTCAACCCGATCTGCGCGCGAGAGCCCTGGTTGGTCAGAAGAACCTCGTAGCGCAGCGGCTCCCCCACGGTGCCGAACCGCGGAACCATCCTCGTCGCGGCGAAGGAGCCGCGGAACACGATGGAGTTGAGGAAGGAGAGCAACAGGATGGCGGCCAGCAGGGCGGAGGCTTGGAAGGCGATCGAGCTGTCGGTGTCCAAACCGATCATCGCTGTGAAGAGAAACACCGAAAGGACCCCCCATCCCGCGGGCGTGACCTTGCCCTTCATGCGAGCCAGGAGCATGGCGATCCACACCCGACGTTTGCGCGCGCGCTTCGACACCGATCTCACTGTTAGCGCGGATGCCGCGCGATTTCAAATCCCACGAAACCCTGCCTAACGACGACGCTTCGACGGGCCAAAAAAGTAGCCTCCCGAGAGCCGCACGGCGCGAAACTTTGTTTCATGAGCGGGGCGCTGATCGGCCTCAAACAGGGAGGTGTATTTGTAGTCAAATCTCTCCAGCTTCACACGCTCGATCTTCTGCCCGATAAAACGCTCAATCGCCTCCATCGGCTGGCGATCCTCCGCCACCATGATCGTGAGGGCGTCGCCCGTCGCCTGGGCGCGCCCGGTCCGGCCGATGCGGTGAACATAATCCTCGGGGTGCTGCGGAACGTCGAAGTTGATCACATGCGTGACGTCCGCGATGTCGAGGCCCCGGGAGGCGATGTCCGTGGCGACGAGCACCTCGTAGCGGCCCTCGCGAAATCCCTGCAAGGCCCGCTGCCGCTCCTGCTGGGTGCGATTCGAGTGCAAAACCGCCACGGCGTGACGCTTCTGCTTCAGCACCGCCGACACATGATCCGCGCGGCTCTTTGTGCGGCAAAAGACGATCACCGAGTCGAAGTCGACGCGATGCAGAAGCTCGAGAAGCAGCGCCTCCTTCTGAAAATCAGAGACCGGATAGACAACATGCTTCACTGTCTCCGCCGGCGAACGACGCATGCCGATCTCCACCGTCTCCGGCGATCGCATCGCCCATTGTATCAAGGTCTCGATCTGCGCGGGAATCGTGGCGGAGAACAGCGCGGTCTGACGCTGACGCGGACAGCGCTCCACAATCCTGCGCACGTCGGGGAGAAAGCCCATGTCGAGCATCCGGTCCGCCTCGTCGAGCACGAGATATCGGATATGGGAGAGATCCAGGGCCTTCTGTTGGATGTGATCGAGCAACCGCCCAGGGGTCGCGACCAGAATTTCGACGCCCTCCTGCAAAGCCTCGCGCTGCTTCCCGTACCCCACGCCGCCATAGAAAACGCCCGTCTTCAGGTTGGTGAACCGCGTGAAATCGTGAAGGGCGGTCTCCACCTGGGCCGCCAGCTCGCGGGTCGGCTCAAGGATCAGCATCTGGTGGACCTTGCGCGGACAGGCCAGGAGCTTGGACAACATGGGCAGGGCGAACGCAGCGGTCTTTCCCGTGCCCGTCTGGGCGCTGCCGATGAGGTCCTTGTCCTCCAACAGCAGAGGAATTGCCCTGAGCTGAATCGGGGTGGGCTCGACATAGCCCATCGCCTTCACGCCCTCCATAATTTCCGCAGCCAAACCAAAAGTCCCGAATGCCATGGGCCCACGGTAGCGACTCACTGCCAGCAAGGGGAAGGAAAAGTTCGGCTTTGGCTTTGATCCTCCTTAAGAAGCCGGAGGGGGCGTCCGATGGAACCGAGTGGCAACGTGTAGCCGCGCCATGAAGTACCTGACTGACCTGTCCATTTCCTGGGTTGACCTGACCATGCTGGGAGCGTTGGGCTTCGGCGTGTTCCAGGGCCGCAAACGAGGCATCTCGGGCGAACTGCTCGATGTCATCCGCTGGATAGCGACGATCCTGATAGCGGCCTTCGTCTATCAACCGCTCTCCCGCTACTTCTGCTGGGTCATCCCCGGGCTCAACCCCCTGACCGCCAGCCTGAGCGTCTATGTCGGGACCATTCTGACGCTGGCCCTCGTCTTCGGGGCCCTGAAGCGCTCGTATGGCGAAAAGCTCCTCTCCAGCGACACCTTCGGCGCGGCGGAGTACTATCTGGGCATGATCGCCGGCGTCATCCGTATGTCCTGCGTCCTCATCGCCGCGATGGCGCTCCTCAACGCCCCGGAATACACCCGCATGGAGGTCCAGGCGCGTGAGAAGGCGCAGGAGGACAACTTCGGGAGCATCCGCTTCTTCCGCCTCTATTCGCTCCAGGCCGACGTGTTCCAGGGCTCTTTCATCGGACGCGCGACGCACGAGTCCCTGGGCGTTCTGCTCATCTCCCCGAACTCTGACAAGGACGCCGGATCGTCGAGGAGGTCCTCCTCCAAGACAAAGGGGAAGCGGCGCAACGAAATTCTTGATCCGTAATTGGGGCCGGAACAAAGTCGGCGAATGGCCGGCTTCTTCGGAGCGCAGTTCATCGAGCAAGTTCGAGCCGCCAACGACATCGTCGAGGTGATTGGCGGTTACTTCCCGCTCAAGCGAGCCGGCGCCAGCTTCGTCGCCCTCTGCCCCTTCCACCGCGAGAAAAGCCCCAGCTTCCACGTCAGCCCTGGCCGTCAGGCGTTCCATTGCTTCGGCTGCCACAAGGGCGGCGACGTTTTCCGATTTCTCCAGGAGTACGAAAGCATCGCCTTCTCCGAGGCGGTGCAACGGCTCGCCCAGCGCGCGTCGATCCCGCTCCAATACGAGGACGGCAAGGGCCCCGACAAGTCTCAGCATCTCAAGGAGAGCCTCCGCGACATGCACGAGAACCTCGCGAGACGCTGGCAGACCGCCCTCGCCACCGACCCCCAGGCCCAGCTGGCCCGCGACTACCTCGCCCGGCGCGGGGTCTCCGAGGAGAGCGTCCAGCTGTTCCGGATTGGCTACGCGCCCGACGCCTGGGACGACACCGTGAACTGGTGCCGCGGCAAGAACTACGACCTCGCGCTCGCCGCCCAGGCCGGATTCATCGTCAAGAAGGAGGACTCCGACCGACACTACGACCGGTTCCGCGGGCGATTGATGTTTCCCATCTGCGACGAGCAGGGACGCGTGATCGCGTTCAGCGGACGCGTGCTCCAGGGCGACGAGAAGACCGCCAAGTACGTCAACTCTCCCGAGACGCCCATTTTCACCAAGGGCAAGGTGTTCTATGGCCTGGACAAGACCAAGCGCGCGATCCTCGACGCGGGCTTCGCCATCATCTGCGAAGGACAGCTGGATCTCATCGCCTGCTTCCAGGCGGGAGTGCGGAACATGGTCGCGCCGCAAGGCACCGCGTTCACCGGCGACCACGCCCGCACCTTGAAACGCTACGTCGAGGAGGTGGTGCTCTGCTTCGACTCCGACAACGCCGGGCAGAAGGCCGCCGTGCGGGTGTTCGACGGACTGCTGGAGGCGGGTCTCGCGATCCGCGTCGCCTGCGTGCCTCCGCCCCACGACCCGGACAGCTTCATCAAGGCCAATGGCGGCGAGGCCTTCAGCGCCCTCATCCAGGCGGCCCCGGGGTTCTTCGATTTCTACCTCGACCGGCTTTGTTCCACAAACGATGTCGCCACCGACCGCGGACGCCTGGCGGTCCTGCGCGACATGGGCATCGCCGTCAACAAGTCGGGCAACTCCGTCACCCTCGACAAATATGTCCAGAAGACCGCCGTGCGTCTGGGCGTGAGCGCCGACTCGGTGCGCTCGGAGTTCCGCAAGCTGCGGTCCGCAAGCGCGCCGTCTTCCGGGAACGACTCCCTGGGCGCGCCACCACCGGAGGAGCCGCCAGAGGTGGTGGCCCGTCCCAGCCCCCAAGAGCTGTGGCTGCTGAAGGTGCTGCTGGTTTCCGAAGAGGGGCTTGAGCTCGCCGCGCGCCATCTGCGCCTCGACTGGGTTCAAAATGGACTCGTTCGGCATGTTCTGAAAGAGCGATTGACGCCAGGCCCCGATGGGATCCACCCGTCGGCCGCCTCGCTCATCAGCCGGCTGCCCGATGAGGAGTCGCAAAGGCTGGTCAGCGAAGGGGCGATGGAGGTGCGGGCGATCCGCAACCAGGAGCAGCTCGTTCGCGACCTCATCCTGAAAATGCGGAATCAGTCGGTGGATCGCCAGATGGAATCCCTGAGGCGGAAGCTCGACGATCCGTCATTGAGCGATGAGGAGCGCCTGAGCCTGCCTCACCAGATCGCGGAGCTTCGGATCCAGAAGACTGCGCCCATCTCCTGACGCCGCGCCTGAACTCCGCGCAGCCTGTGCTTGGCAAAGCGGGGGCATTCGCGCTACACGATCACGCATGCAAACCACCCTTTCCCGTCGGGGCTTCGTACAGAAGACCGCAATGGCCACTCTGGCCGCGACGCAACTGCCCTCCCTGATCGCCGCGGAGACGCCCCTCTCCGTGGCGCTGGTGGGCGGGGCGCACATCCATACTCCGGGGTTCATCAACCTCCTCAAAGGCCGGAGCGACGTGAACGTCAAGTCCGTCTGGGATCACGACGCGAAGCGCGCCGCCGCGCGCGCCCAATCCCTCGGCGGCAAGACGCAGGTGGTTTCCGACGTGAACAAGATCTGGAGCGACGGCGAGATCAAGGGCGTTGTGATCTGCTCCGAGACCGACCGTCATCGCGAGCTCGTCCTCGCGGCGGCCGCGGCCCGCAAACATCTGTTCGTCGAGAAGCCGCTGGGCTTCACAGCGCGCGACAGCTGGATGATGGCCGGGGCCATGGAGAAGGCGGAGCTTCTCTTCACCACCGGGTATTTCATGCGCACCGACCCCAAACATCTGTTCCTGAAAGACCAGATCGCGAAGGGGCTGTTCGGCAAGATCACGCGCGCCCGCGGCTCCAACTGCCACAACGGATCGCTGGGCGGATGGTTCGACACCGAATGGCGATGGATGGCGGATCCGAAGCAGGCGGGCGTCGGAGGATTTGGCGATCTCGGAACGCACAAGCTCGACATCCTGATGTGGCTGCTCGGCGACGTGGAGTCCGTCACGGGCAGCGTGAACGTGATCACTGGCCGCTATGGCGCCTGCGATGAATCCGGCGAAGCCCTTCTGAAGTTCAAGAGCGGCGTCACCGCGACTCTCGCCGCGGGATGGGTGGACATCGACGACCCCGTGCAGCTGCTGATCAGCGGCACGGAAGCCCACGCGTCGATCGTCGGAGACAAGCTGTATTACAAGAACGCGAAGGTGGCGGGCGCCGACGGCAAAACCCCGTTCACCGCCTTGCCGCCCGCGTCCCGACAACCCCTGCACCAGTGGCTCGACGCGATGGGAGGCAAGGGCAGCCAACCGCTGGTGAGCCCGAAAGAAGCGGCGGCGCGCGTCGCTGTCATGGAAGCCATCTACAAAGGCGCCAGGTCCAGGACCTGGGTGAAGGTTTAAGGCCTTTGCCCCGCGGCCTTCAGCACGTCGGCGATTGCGACCGGTTTGCCGCCCTGACGTTTGCTTTCGTCGGCCGCTTCCATAAAAGCGAAGAGCTCGAGCGTCTCATCGAGCGAAACCGGGCTCTTCCCTGATTTGAAAAACTGCACGATCTCGCGCACTAAGGGCGCGTAGTCGCCGCTTCCCTTTTGCTCCGCGACGCTCTTGGACCCGAACACGATCACCTTGTGAGGCGTCGCGCCGGTTCGCAGTCCCAGGAGCGTTCCCGTTCGTCCCTCCGACCACATCCCCACCACGACATCGGTCGCGTCCGACGCGGTGCGCGACACACTTTGGCATCCCGGGCCCATCACAGTGAACAAGCCTTCGACGGGGTGCACGCCATACCAGAAGAGGTCGGGGTGATGCGGCTCCTTCTCGGCGGGCCCATAGCTCACGGCGCTCATCAGCTTTCCAACATCGGCCTTCTTGAGCTCCTGCATGCTTTCATAGAAGCGATAGGACGAGGAGCTGAAGCAGGGGACGCCGCTCTCCTTCGCCAGGCGAACGATTTCGACAGCGTCGCGCAGCGAGCCCGCGATGGGCTTGTCTATGAACACGGGCTTGCGGGCGCGGAAGATGGGCCGCGCTTGCTCCAGATGAGGACGTCCATCGACGCTCTCGAGCAGCACCGCGTCGACCTCGGAGCAGAGGCTCTCGATGCTGTCGACAATCTTCACCTGATACCGATCCTGCAGCTCGCGGGTATAGCCCTCCACGCGCGACGCGCTGGACGGGATGTCCGGGCTGCCGCCCTTGAACGCGGCGACCACCCTGCCGCCAGGCACATGTTTGGCGTTTGCCGGGTTGTTCAGGAGCTCCGTGAACGCCGCGACGTGGGAAGTATCGAGACCGATGATGCCGATCTTGATATCGGCTGCTGACAGGGGAAGAGCCAGTGAGATCGCCATGGCGGCCAGGATAGGAAGCGCGCGGGAAGGATGCATACGCGAAAGATGCCGGAGCATTCGGAAATGAAAAGCACTTCGTTCACCGCGCGACCGTCGCCGGGGCCGGTCCTGAGGGGATCATAGGCGATAGCCAGGGGTTGCGGAACGCCACCCCCCCGGAACGCATCCGGAAATCCACACGACCCTGGAAGGATCGTAAGCGTTACCCCATGCTGAGATCCGAAATGGAAGATCCGCCAGATCTGACCCTCGCCTCCCTCTGGGCGTAAGCTGCCAGATGGCCTTGTTGGGATGAGTCGGATGGTGGTATGCAGGACGGTTGTTAGGGTCTACTCTCCCTGCGGTCGCTCGCTTGGAACGACAGCACCACAGGGTTGGGCAACCACAATCACTATGAAACCGGCTAAGCAACTTCTGATTGGGATTGTTCTTGGGATCCTTCTTTGCGCTTGGGACAGCTCTGGAGTCACTCTTCCGATTCGCGCTCTGTTTAACACGGGGGTGGGGGACAAGGGACAATTGCTCGCGGATGGCGTCGCATTTCTTGACCCTTAACGCTTCGTTCCTCAAAATCTGATTCCGAACACTCGAGCATATGCCACCTTTTGTTCGGCGGTGAAACGGAGCTGAGTTCGGTAGCTTCATAACATGAAGGCTGCGGCCATTGAAAACTCCAGAAGTCGGCGGGAGGAACTTGGACAGTTCCTCACCGCAACGCCTGTGGCTAACTTCATGGCGTCCCTGTTCGGGCCGCTGCCACAAACGGTACGTCTGCTGGATGCAGGGGCTGGTGCTGGTTCGCTCACCGCAGCGTTCGTCTCCCGGTGTTGTGAAAAGCGGGACGGTGTTCGCGCCATCGAAGCGATCCTCTACGAAGTCGACAGTGAAATCTTGGATTCATTGGTCGCGACAATGCGCGACAGCGAACGGCTCTGCTCTGGTGCGGGCATTCGCTTCTCGTTCACCATCCACCAGACAGACTTTATCCATGAAATGTCGCCACGTATCGCGGGTGATCTGTTCGACGCGCTTCCGCCCCAGTTCGATGCCGCCATTGCGAATCCGCCCTATCGCAAAATCAGCACCGACTCCGCCGTGCGGCGCGCCCTACGTTCCATCGGCGTTGAATCCACCAACCTCTACACCGGATTCATCGCCCTCATTCAGCGCCTGCTGGTTCCCGGCGGCCAACTCGTCGGCATCACGCCACGAAGCTTCTGCAACGGCCCTTACTTCCGCCCGTTCCGCGAAGATTTCCTGAGCCATATGGAACTGCGCCGCCTTCACCTCTTCGAATCCAGAAAAGCTGCCTTCCGCGACGACAGCGTGTTGCAGGAGAACATCATTTTCCACGCCGTGAAGGGAAGGAACCAGCCCCGTGAACTGACCATATCCAGCAGCAGCGGCGAGCAGGGCGGCAACATCACCGAGACCGTCTTTCCCTTCGCCGACATCGTCCATCCGAACGACGCCGAGAAGTTCATTCACATCCCCTCCACGGCGAGCCACGCCACGGCCAAGGAAACCATGGACGGCCTCAACTCCAGCCTTGCCTCGCTCGGCGTGACCGTCTCCACCGGGCGCGTCGTGGACTTCCGCCTCAAGGATGCCCTGCGCAAGGTGCCCGAACACGGCACCGTGCCTCTGCTCTATCCCTGCCACTTCAACGGCGGCGCCGTCCATTGGCCCAAGCTCGAAGCCCGCAAGCCCAACGCCATTCTCGACAGCGCCCAGACGCGCCCGTGGCTCGTGCCCTCCGGCGTGTATCTGCTCACCAAACGCTTCACATCGAAGGAAGAGCGCCGCCGACTCGTCGCCTGCTTGTTCGACCCGGATGAAGTGAAAGCAGAGTGGGTTGGTTTTGAGAACCACTTGAACTACTTCCACGCCAATGGGCATGGATTGGAGCGCACCCTGGCCGTCGGTCTCTACGCCTTCCTGAACTCCACCGTGGTGGATCAGTATTTTCGGCGCTTCAGCGGCCACACGCAAGTGAACGCCACCGACCTCCGCACCCTGGCCTATCCCGACCGCGACACGCTGCAAGCCATGGGCCGGGATATGAAAACGCTCGATCTCTCGCAGGACGAAATCGACCAACTCGTCACCAAGCACCTTCATGCCCGCCGCTAAACCAAACCGAAAGGCCGCCGCCAGAAAACGGCGACTTGTCGAAACCATCGCTGCTCTCACCGCTTTGGAGTTTGGTCCCAAGCAACGGAACGAAACTGCCGCCTACACGCTCCTCGCTCTGCTCGATCTCCAGCCCCATGCTAAATGGGCCGACGCCCAGGCGCCGCTCTGCGGCATCACCCCTGTCATTGATTTTATCACCACCGCCTACGGAGTACGCTACGCCCCAAACACCCGCGAAACCATCCGCGACGACGCGGTGAAATTCTTTGTGGAGGAAGGCCTGGTACTGCGCAATCCAGACGACCCCAATCGCCCAACTAACAGCGGCAACACCGTGTACCAAATCGAGCCGACCGCCCTTGTGCTCCTCCGCAGCGTTGGAACGCCGGATTGGACACCCGCCTTGCGCCAATACCTCGCGAGCCGCGAAAACCTCAAACACGAGATCACCCGGAAGCGTGCCCTGGCCCGCGTGCCTGTGACCCTGCCCGATGGCTCCCAAGTAGCGCTGTCACCCGGTGGTCAGAATCCGCTCATCAAGGCCATCATCGAACACTTCTGCCCCGCTTTCGCTCCCGGCGGCGTGGTGCTCTACATCGGCGACACCGAAAACAAATTCGTCCACTTGGAGACCGCGGGCTTAGCCGCCCTCGGAGTCACCTTGGATTCCGCCGCCAAAATTCCCGATGTCATAGTCCACCACACCGCCAAGAACTGGCTCCTGCTCATCGAAGCAGTCACCAGCGTCGGTCCGGTGGATGGCAAGCGCCGCAAGGAACTCAAGGACCTCTTCGCCGGATGTAAAGCAGGCCTCGTGTTCGTCACCGCCTTCGAAAACCGCCGCACCATGCAGACCTTCATCTCGCACATCGCCTGGGAATCCGAAGTCTGGATCGCTGAAGCCCCCGACCACATGATTCATTTCAACGGAGAGCGGTTCCTCGGGCCATACCCAGATGTCATCGCGAAGTGCTGACAGGACCCCCGACTGATGAGTCGCGGGCGGACGATCCGATACGCCTCTGGGAAGGGACGGTAAGTCAATCTCGAGTGGCACGAGTACTTGGCCTCTTTTCGCATTGGCCAGCGGTTGGAAAAGTTCTGAACCGTAATGCTGCAGCAATGCTGAGAGAATAGACCCGTGTGGCGACAGGTTAAGCGTTTTCGTTCCGGCCCCCGCCTTAGCCTAAGTTCCTTTCGAGGGGAGGCAAAAGCCCAATGGAGCCGAGGTTATCTGGATTTCGTCGGGCTACATGGGCGCCGGCTGGGCGGCGAGGCGAAGAGTGGTGCTAGGTCGAGCTTGCGCAACTGCGCGTTGAGATTCTTGGGGATGTCGGTGATGACCATGACCTAAGCTCCCGGGTCCATCCTTGAACATCTTCTCAGAAGGCGGGCTCGGGTAGTCATCATGGAAACTGTGGACGTGCCTGTTCCACCGTCCAGTGATCGGGCTCAACGATGTTCTCTCTGCTGGGCCATTAACAGCTTGCTCAAGGAAGCACTCACCTGCCTGCGCTTTGAAGAGCCACGCCATGCTTTGTTTGGGCGCGAGTCACGCCCTGCCTTCACTTTCCCATCCGTGCTATCCGCCATCCGCGGTTTCATTCCCCGCCTGCCCCGCGCCCTCGCGCCCCTGCGTTCAATTCCTCTTTGCGGAGCGGGCTCACGATAACTGATCGGCGTCGACGCTCCTCACCCGCTCGGAAACGAGAGGCCTCACACCGCTGGGTGAGACGCGCGGCTACGGCTACGGCGACGCCCGCTGGTGGGCGAAGAAGCTCCGCAGCAGATCGCGGCACTCCTGCTCGCGAACGTTTGAGGTGATCTCGCATCGGTGGTTCAATGTGGGAAACTGAAGGAGATTCATCGCCCCGCCGGCGGCGCCGCCCTTCGGATCTCCCGCGCCGAACACGACTCGCAAAAACCGCGTGTGCACCACCGCCCCGGCGCACATCGGACAGGGCTCCTTGGTCGCATACAGCGTGCAGTCCGTGAGCCGCCAGTCGCCCACCGCCTGCTGCGCCTGCGTGATCGCCAGCATCTCGGCGTGCGCGGTCGCGTCCTTCAGCGTCTCCACCTGGTTGAACGCCCGCGCGATGACGCGCCCCCCCAGAACGACCACAGCTCCCACGGGAACCTCGTCCTCCGCGTAGGCCCTCATGGCCTGTCGCAGGGCTTCGCCCATGAGGTAGTGGTCGCTCTGCAGATCAATGATCGGTTCTTCCGGCATGCGCCCCCACATAGCCGCAAAAACAACCGCCCGATGCAAGACGCTTCATCCAGATGGGTCCTCTTCGAGCTGTTCTCGAACGCAATCTTCACACACGATCCCCGGAGCCCTGTTTGAAACGATCCGAAATCGCGCGCCAGAAATCTCAAAACAAAACGCCCATGAGCGAAGGCCCAACCACTTCCCCGCCGCGCCACGATCCCGGACGGCTGCTTCCCACGCTCGGCATCTTCAGCGCCACCATGCTCGTGGCGGGAGGCGTCATCGGATCGGGCATCTTCCGCAAACCCGGGATCATGGCCGCCCAGGTGGGCTCGCCGCGGCTCCTGCTGGCCGTCTGGCTGGTCGCCGGCGTCGTCTCCCTGCTCGGCGCCCTGAGCAACGCCGAGCTGGCGTCGATGATGCCGGGCACCGGCGGACAATACATCTTCCTGCGTCGGGCCTATGGACCGTTCGTCGCCTTCCTCTACGGATGGGGCCTGCTCGCGGTCGTGCAGACGGGGTCCATCGCGGCTCTGGCCTATGTGTTCGCCGAGTACGCCGGACGCGTCTTTCCGCTGCCCTCAGATCCAACGGCGTTGGCGGGGTTCTCCTTTCATTGGCCCTTGGTGGGCGACATTACTCCGTTTCGCGAAGTGGGGGTCAAATGCCTCGCGGGCGCCGCGATCATCGCGCTGACCCTCATCAATTGCATTGGCGTGCGGCTCGGGGGCGTGGTGCAGAATGTGTTCTCGCTCGCCAAAATGGGAGCGATGCTCGCGCTCGCGTTGTTCGTGCTGTTCACTCCGGGCGTCGCGCAGATCGCGAACCTGACCCAAGCCAGCGCCACGATTCATCCCGTCGGGCTCGCGTGGTGGGCGGCCGTGGCCGCGGCGTTGCAGGGCGCGTTCTGGGCGTACGACGGCTGGCACAAGATCACCTACATCGGCGGCGAGCTGAAGTCGCCCCAGCGCGATCTGCCTCGCAGCCTCATCCTCGGGATCCTCCTCGTCGCGGCGCTGTACATGATCCTCAGCGGGATCTACTCGCTGGCGCTTCCTGTGGACCAGATGGCGGCGTCCAAGCTGGTCGCGGCCGATGTGGCGCAGCGATGCGTGCCCGGAGGCGACCGATGGATCGCGCTGGCCGTGATGCTCTCCACGCTCGGCGCGGCCAACGCCGTGATTCTGACCAGCGCCCGCGTCTACTTCTCCATGAGCCGGGACGGATTGCTGCCGACGCTCCTGGGCCGAGCCCATCCCCGGTTCCACACGCCCTTCGCCTCGCTCATCGCGCAGGGCTTCTGGAGCCTGGCGCTGCTCTGGAGCGGAACCTTCGACACGCTCACGGACACCCTCATCTTTGTCAGTTGGTTCTTCTACATCGCCAACGCGGGGGCGGTGTTTGTGCTCCGGCGTCGCGAGCCCGACGCCCCGCGCCCGTTTCGAGTCCCTCTCTACCCCTGGGCGCCCGCCGTGTTTGTGGCCTTCGGGCTCGTGTATCTCATTCTCACGTTCTCCAATGATCTCGCCGCGTATCGCAAAGCGGTCGCCGAGGGGCGGCCCGCGATCCTGAACGCCGCCTTCGGATTCGCGATGGTGCTGAGCGGGGCGCCGATCTATCTCTGGTATCGCGCGCGGTCGAAGTGGAGGGCGGACGCGGGATCCGCCTCCGATTCCGTTTGAGGTTTTCCCGGCGCGATCGCACTGTCTCGCCCCATGTTTTCACATGTTGTCATCTTTTGGACCGATCCGAAGAACCCCAACGCGGCGGACGAGCTGATCGCGGGCGCGCATCAATACCTGAAGCCCATTCCCGGCGTCCTGCACTACCACATCGGCAAGATGGTCGGCAGCCCCCGTCCCGTGGTCGAGCAGACCTATCAGGTGGCCTTGAACCTCGCCTTCCCCAGCAAGAAAGCGCAGGACGACTACCAGACGCATCCCCTGCACCTGGAGTTCGTCGAGAAGGTGTTCAAGAAGCATTGCGCGCGAGTCGTGGTGTACGATTTCGAATGACCCGGCGCGCGCTGTGCGCGACGGATTACTCAGCGGCGAGCAACTGCACCTCGAAGATCAGGGTGGCCTTCGGCGGGATCGCGCCGGGGTAGCCCTGCTCTCCGTACGCGAAGCGATGCGGCAGCGTCAGCCTGGCTTTATCCCCGATCCGCATGCGAGCCACGCCCTCGTCCCAGCCGCGGATCACCTGGCCGGCCCCGAGAACGAACTCAAAAGGCTCGTTGCGATCCACCGAGCTGTCGAACTTCGAGCCGTCGGTGAGCCATCCGGTGTAGTGCACGCGCACGGTCTGCCCGGCGCGGGGGTTTTCGCCTTCGCCCAAGGTCAGGTATTCCACTTGGAGATTCGTCATCGGGTGGAGGTAGCAATTTTCCAATCCTCTTCCAAGCATTCGTTCGTTAGCTTGTCCCCGTGACTTTGCTGGCGATTGAGACTTCGTGCGACGAAACGAGCGTTGCGGTGATCCGTGATGGCTGCGCGCTGTCGAATGTGGTGGCGTCGCAGATCCGTTTGCACGAGGAGTACGGCGGCGTGGTTCCGGAGCTGGCCACGCGGGAGCACATGAGAAACCTTCCCCTCATCGCGCGCGAGGCGATGGCTCGCGCCGGAATCGCGGCCTCCGAGATCGAAGCCGTGGCGGCGACGCAGGGGCCCGGCCTCCCCAACGCGCTGATGACCGGCTTGAAGTTCGCCCAGGGACTGGCTTTCGCGCTGGACCGCCCGTTTATAGGCATCCATCACCACGAGGCGCATCTCTACTCGCCCTGGATCGCGGGCGCTCCGCCGCGCGCCGACTTCGCCGCATTCCAACCGAACGTGTCGCTGATCGTCAGCGGCGGTCACACGCTGCTCGTCTCAGTCCCCGCTCCCCTGCGGCATCGGATCCTCGGCGAGACGGTGGATGACGCGGCCGGCGAATGCTTCGACAAAGTGGCCAAGCTTCTGGACCTGCCGTATCCCGGAGGGCCGCAGCTTGATCGTCTCGCGCAAACCGGCAACCCCACGGCGCACCCCTTCCCGCGTCCGATGCTGAACGATCCTGGATTTGACTTCAGCTTCTCGGGCCTCAAGACATCGGTGCGCTACTTCCTCGACAAACGCCCCGAGCTGCGCGCTCCGGGCCCTGCTCGCAACGACCTGTGCGCTTCGGTCCAGGCGGCGATCGTGGAGGTCCTCGTGGCCAAGACCCTGCGGGCGGCGCAGCAGGAGTCGGCAAGATGCGTCACCGCGTCGGGAGGGGTGAGCTGCAACTCGGGGCTGCGCGCCGCTCTTCGCGAGGCCTGCGATCGACGCGGGATCACGCTACGATTAGCGGACGCGTCGCTCTGCACCGACAACGCCGCGATGATCGGAATCCTCGCCGAACAAAAGCTCCTGGCGGGCTGCCCTCCGACCTCGCTGGACGCCGAACCCAATCCCAGCTGGGAGCTGAACGCCCAGGAAGCCAGCGGCGCCGTGGACGACTAACTGGCCATCGGGCCTTATTCCGGTTTTCCATCTCGGCGCGCGGCGCCGCTGCGGCTTGTCGCAAACAAGACAAGCCGGCGGGCGACCCGCTAAACATGCCGACAGTTGCCTTCCTGGTTCTCCGCGTCCTTGCCTTCCAGAAACAGGCGCGCCTTTTCGTAGCTGCGCTTGTGGAGATAGTGAAGAAGAGAAGGATCGGTTCCCGCCGGCAGACGCGCGGTCAGCTCGTCGATGCGCGCGAACAAGGGGATCAGGTTCGGCTTCGGGTTCGCTGTAGGCATGGAGGCGACGGCGCGCTCCAGCTCCAGGAGCGTCTCAAGAATCTGGCCAGCGGGATCAGGCATGCGCGCAGTATACCGACCGGGCGGCGGGAGAGAACACCGTTTGCGATGAGAAACGCGGGCTAGAAATTCACGGTGAGCTGGAGGTAGGCCCAGTCGGCGTCCCTCGATCCCACCGCCGCCGACGAGAGGCTTTGGGAGATGTAGCTCCCGTGGAAGAAGTGGGAGTATCCGCCCTCGATCTGCGCGAATCGCGTCAAAGCCCATCCGGCGATGTAGTCCAGCTCGGAGCCCACGAAGTTGCTGTATCCGGGATTGACTCCAAAGTTCGTGCCCGCGGGAGTGGCGGCCGTTCCGCCGCGCGCGGCGCCGGCGACGTTGTAGAAGCTGTCGCTCGTGTCGGCCAGCCAGAACAGGTGTCCCTCGAGGGCCATGCTCAGCCGCGGGTGAGGCTTGAACGTGAGCACCGGCCGCACGTCGTGAAGGTTCTGCAGAGAGGCAAGGTCGGCGTATCCGTAGAATTTGTGGTTGGTGGGAAACAGATTCTCAAAGGTCGTGTGCTTCCCGTCCTTCGGATTGCCGTCGCCCGATCCGTAGGCGTACTCGAGCCCGATCCGCGGAGTCCCCGTGGTCTTCGCGAAGGTATAGCCGCCCTGCGCCACGAAAGCGTAGGCGCGATGATCCAGGCGGACCGCCGGGGCTCCCGCGCGCGGGTCCTTGAAATCGCCGAACTGGCCCATGGTCTCCAGCGTGTAATCCCAAGGCCCCAGCTCCCCGGGCTTGGACTTCAGCCGCAGGCCAACGGTGTAGATATCGCGCGCGCTCGGCTGTCCGACCTGCGGGAAGGGCTCCGCCGTCGCGGCGGAAGGCGAGGCGTTGCGCGAGAGAAAATAGACGTCCAGCGAGTGCTTCGGCACGTTCGCGATCGACGCGTACATCCCGGAGAACCACTCGTAGTCGTTCGCGACGTTGAACCGGTTGTCCTCGGGGATGATGACACGGCCGCTGAAGAAATCCGCGGCGAACCATTCCGTCTGCCAACGCAGCTTCGCGGCGTCGAACACCCGGCCGATGTTGTTCCAACCGAAGGCGCCAACGACGCGTTCCTCTCCGTAGGACAACTCCTGACGCCCCACTTTGAGCGACAGCGGGAATTCCTTGTGATTCCCGAAGGTCACGTAAGCCTGATGCAGATCGAAGGTGTCGGACTCGGGGCCTTCTCCGCGCCGGGCGGGCGCAAGGGTGGAGGCCCAACGATCGTCGTCCACGGCGAAGCTGCTTCGACCTTCCACCATCGCGTTCCACCACTTGCCGGTGTATCCAACGCGATATCGCAGCCGCGTCAGGAAGTAGTCGTTCGTCACGTCCGCCCCGTGATCCCTGAAGTCGATCGAGCCTGGAACGCCGGCAACCGCCATCCCCTGCTTGCTCTCAAAGCGCATCCGCAGCGACCCCCCGAGATCCCAGGCCGAAAGATAAGGATCTTGCTGGCGCATCCACTCATTGAGGAAGCCGGCGAAAGGCCTGGGCGGCGACGGCGGCGCGTATTGGCTATGCGCCGACGGAGCGAGCCCCAGGGCGGCGCAGCCGAGAGGGATCCATGACAGGCGAGAGTGTCGGCGAATTCCGCGGGAGCGTTTTTCTTGATTCATGGGTGAGTGGTAGCCAATTGCGATCGATGTTTGGCCGCTGGAGCGGCGGGTCGGGGGATGGTTTTGGGAACAGGAGCCGAATCGAGTCCGGCCACGGGAGACCTCGCGCCAGGTCGACCGGCGCGGTCGCTGAGGAAGGTGAGAAGCTCCTCGCGCAAGCGGTAGAACTCCGGATCCGCCAACAGCGCGCTGCGGTTCCTCGGACGTGAGAACGGGATCTCCAACACCTCGCCCACCTCGGCCTCAGGCCCGTCCGTCATGCAGACGACGCGATCGGATAGAAACAAGGCTTCATCGACATCGTGCGTCACCATCAGCGCCGTCTTGCGGTCCTTGCGCCAGAGCTCGAGCAGGACTTCCTGCAGCTCCAGCCGGGTCAGGGAGTCGAGCATGCCGAACGGCTCGTCGAGCAGGAGCATCTTGGGGGAGAGGGCGAAAGCCCGGGCGATGCCCACGCGCTGGCGCATGCCCTGGGAAAGATCGCCGGGATACTTGTGCATCGATTCCCCGAGGCCGACCATCGTGAGGTAATACTCCACGATCTGCGTCCGCTCCTCCTTGGACGCGGTGTAGAAGGCTTGTTCGACCCCGAGCATCACGTTCCCGAACGCGGTAAGCCAGGGGAGCAGGCAGGGCGACTGGAAAACGACGCCTCGATCGGGGCCCGCGCCCACGAGCTCCCTGCCCGCGAGAATCATTCCGCCCTCGGTCATCTCGCTGAGGCCGGCGACCATTGAAAGCACTGTCGACTTGCCGCAGCCCGAGTGCCCTATGAGGCAGACAAACTCGCCCTTCCTGAGCCGCAGATTGAAGTCCTTCACGATGATGGACGGCCCGCGGGGAGACGGGTAGCTCTTGGTGACTTTATCGAGGATCAGATAATCGGACATAGAGCGGCTTAAATCTCAACGGTCTCGCGCTTGATCTCGCTTCGGCGGATGGGCCGCGTTCTTCCCGCGATCGCGGAACGCGGGATGGAGAGATCCTCCGGTTCGATATCCGGCAGCACCAAAGTCCGCCGAACCTCCAAGCGCTTGGACCGCGAGGACGCCACGAGGTAATCGGTGAGTTCGCGGCGGATCTCCTTGAAACGCGTGAGATGATTGAGGCCTTTGCGATCCCGGGGGCGGGGAAGGTCAATCTCCACGGAAGGCCCGAAAGTCGCGGAAGGACTCGCGCTCAGCGGAACGATGCGATCGGCCAGGTAGATGCCCTCGTCGGGATCGTTCGTAATAAGAACCACCGTGGTCTGGGTGTCCTGGCAAATCCGGGCCAGCTCATCCTGAAGCGTGGCGCGCGTCAGGGCGTCCAGCGCGCCAAAGGGCTCGTCCAGCAAAAGGATCTCGGGCTCCATCGCCAGCGCGCGGGCGACGCTGACGCGTTGGCGCATGCCTCCCGACAATTCGGAAGGGCGCTTCAGCGCCGCGCTTTCCAGATGAACCATCCTGATGTAGCGCTCCGCCTGTTCGAGCCGCTGTTCTGGAGTCCAGTCGGGAAAGCACTGCTCGACCGCCAGGGAAACATTCTCGAAAACGGTCAGCCATGGCAGCAGCGAGTAGTTTTGAAAAACGATCCCGCGGTCAGGGCCCGGCCCGACGATCTCCACGCCGCGCAGCGACACGGTTCCCGTGTCGGGCAAGATCAGTCCCGCGATCAGGGAGATCAGGGTCGTTTTCCCCGCTCCGGAGTATCCGACAATGGCCACAAACTCCCCTTCCTCGATGCTGAGGTTGATGCCGCGGAGCACCTCGGCGCGAGCGCCCGGAGGTCCGAAGCCCTTGGACACCGACTTCAATTCGAGGAGCGACATAGGGCGCCTTAGGCCGTCTTGAAACAGCGCTCCGCGCACCCCATGAGGCGGTCGAGAGCGAATCCGACGAATCCGATGGTGAGAATGCAGAGAATGATGCGGGCGTAGTTCAAGGCGTTGTATTCCTGCCACAGGAATCCACCGACGCCCGGACGGCCGGTGAGCATCTCCGCCGCGACGATCACGAGCCACGCGATGCCGAGGCTGAGGCGAAAGCCCGTGAACATGTAGGGCAGGGTCGCGGGGATCAGAACCTTCACGAAGGTCTTCGATCGGGATAGCTTCAAAACCCGCGCGACGTTCAGATAATCCTGCGGAATCGCGCGCACTCCGACGGCCGTGTTGAGAACCGTCGGCCACATCGCGCAGACGGCGATCGTGAAGAGCGCGCCCAGCTCGCTCGCTTGCTTTCCAGCCCCCACGAAGAGGACCAATCCCAACGGCAGCCATGCGAGAGGCGAAACCGGCCGTAGCACCTGGATGATCGGGTCGAAGATTTTCGTGAACGTCTTCGACAGCCCCAGCATGAAGCCCAAGGGAGTGCCCACCGCCAGGGCGATGGCATAGCCTTTGGCGACGAGGATCAGGGAGTACCAGGTGAATCGCAGGATGCCTTGATCCATCTCGCCGCGTTTCTCGAAGGGCTTGAGCACGTAGTCCCTGCTCTCAGACCAAGTCTTCGCGGGGGACGGAAGCTCCTTGCACAAAGCGACGCTGACAAACTCCCACACGGCGACGGCGATCATGAAGCCGACGAGCGGCATCAACAGCCAATCCAGCTTGGAACGAATGTTTCTCATGAAATGGGGCGGGATCAGGTTTTCAAGTTGTGGACGGCGAATCCTCGGGCATAGGACTCGGGATCCGACTTGGGATCGAAGGTCGCCCCATCGAACATGGTCCAGGGCGTGTCATCCCGGCCTCCGTGCGCGTAGCCGATCTCCTTCATGGCCTCCTCATAGAGATCCGTTCGCATGACCTGTTTGGCGACCCCCTCGTAATCGGGAGTATTGGCCACCATCCCCCAACGACGAAACTGGCTCAGCCACCAGCGGCAGTAGGCGGGCTGCGGGTAATTGCAGTTGCGACGGCTGAAATGCATCGGGAAGGCGTCCTCGACGACGCGGCCGTCGCCGTAATCCAATTTGCCCTGCAGTCGCGGGAGGATGTTCCGCTTGTCGCAGTTGATGAACGACGGCCGGCTCACGATCTCGCACTGCTCCGGACGGTTCTCCATCACATCGAGCCACACGCTGGCCTCGTGCAGAGCCTTCAACACCGCCTTCACCGTCTTGGGATTCTTCTCGGCGAACTCGCCGGTGAACGCGCAAACCTTTTCCGGATGATCCTTCCAAATCTCCTGCGTGGCAACGGACGTGAAACCCACCTTGTCGGCGATAGCCCGCGCGTTCCATGGCTCCCCGACGCAGAATCCGTCCATCTTCCCGATCCGCATGTTGGCCACCATCTGCGGGGGAGGAATGGTGATCAGCGAGATGTCCTTGTCGGGATGAATGCCTCCCGCCGCAAGATAGTAGCGCATCCACATGGCGTGCGTTCCGGGCGGAAAGGTCATGGCGAATGTCAACGGCTCGCCGAGCTTCTTCGCGCGATCGACGAAAGGCTTCAAGGCCTTCGGATCGCTCTGCACGGCGGACTTCCACTCCGCCTTCAGCGTGATGGCCTGGCCGTTGCGGTTGACGAGCCAGGGAACCACGAGGGGCTTCTTGGGCGATCCGGAGAGGCCCATCGTCGACGCGATGGGCATGCCCAGCAGCATGTGAGTGAATTGATTGTCGCCGCTCGAGAGCGCGTCGCGGATCGCGGCCCAGTTCGCGCCCTTGGCGATCGTCACGTCCAAGCCCTGCTTCTTGAAAAACCCCTTCTCGGCCGCGATCACGAACGGCGAGCAGTCTGTCAGCGCGATGATCCCGCATCGCAGCTGCGCCGTCTCAGGCGCGTCGCTGGCGAACGCCGATCCGACCCAGCCTCGCGGCAAACCCGAGAACAGCGCGGCCAAGCCGATTCCTCCCCCGGTCTGCGTTAAAAACGAGCGCCGGCTCGACAGGAGCCGGCGCCCGTTCCTCGTCCTCAACCTAGCGGCCCCACCACAGGGCGCAGCTTTCATCATCTCTCTCATCATCGATCCTCCCCTAACTAGAAGCGTGCCGAGTCCGATGGGGATGGCACGACATCTTCTAACGTAATCACATGAGCGATGTTCATCACCCACTCGAGCCGCTGGACGGACGGCAGCTCCGGACTTTCATTACCCTCGCGAAAACGGGCAGTTTCACGCAGGCGGGAAGGGAGTTGTCGGTCACTCAGTCCGCTGTCAGCCATGCGATGAAGGCGCTAGAACGCGACATCGGTTGTCGTCTTTTTGACAGGCTGGGTAAGAAGGTGCATCTCACTCCGGCCGGAGAGCATTTTCTCCATCACGCCGAGCGAATCGTCGGCGCCATGACCCAGGCGAGGACGACGATGGGACATCTGGAGAAGTGGGGGCAAACCCACCTGAGGATCGGCGCGAGCGCGGAGGCCTCCCAGCATATCCTCCCCAGCGTGCTGCAGGAGGTGTTACGAAACTTTCCGCAGATCCTGCTGACGATCGAGCCTTGCGACGACGCGGGCGCGAAGGATCTGCTGGAGGGCAGGCGGATCGATCTAGCGCTCACCCTTCGTCCCGAGGCGAACGGGGCGATGCAATTCGAGCCCGTCTTCAGCGACGAGCTCGCGCTCTTCGTTGGCCCGGATCATCCCTGGGTCCGCGCGGGCCATGTCGCGCGCGCCGACCTGGAATCCCAGCCGTTTCTCCGCTGCTGCAAAGGAAGCAGGACGGACCGCCTCATCGACGCCTATTTCAAGCACGAGAACATCACCCTGAACAGCGCCGTTGAGGTGGGGTCCATGGAGGCGGTCAAGACGCTCGCGACGCTGGGAGTGGGCGTTGGCGTCCTGCCGCCCTGGGTCGCTCGACGCGAACTCAGGGAGGGAAGCCTGGCGATGTTTCCGTTGGGCAAGCGGAAGCTCAAGCGCTACTGGGGCATCCTCCATCCCTCGGACCTCCCGCTGACGCTCGCGCAAGACGCATTCCTGCGCTCGTGCCGCGAACGATGCGAGGCGCTGGGATTAGCGGACTCGGGCGCCGCTGCGTCCGACAGGGGAAGCCACGATGGGGGTTCAACGGCGGGCGCCTCCGCGCTCCCGCCGCTGCACGCTTAAATCTATCGGTTGAAGACGAATTCCGCCGAGTTCAGCAAGGCCCAGAGAACATCCTCGGTGGCGGTCTGTCTGGTCGCGCCGGGCGCTCCGTAGGCCTCCAGGGCGGTTCGCAGCTCGCGCGGCCTCGGCCCCCGCGACAGGGTCATCCAGTAGAGCTCCGTCACGATCTCGACGGACGTTCTCGCGCTGCCGGCCAACTCTCGCGTCCGGCCCTGGGGATGGCTGAGCTTCGCCTGCAGCCCTTTCGAATGCATCATGTGGAGGGACTGCACGACGCTCGTGTGCGAGTCCCGCTCGCAAGGGCAGTCGCTGCTCGAGTTCGGCCGCCCAAACGCGTCCAGGAACTGTGAATCAATCTTGTAGCTCCAGGTCTGCACCGCCCTCGCGCCCGGGGGCATCGCGGCAAAGGTCTCTGGAATCCCCGTCACATCGGCGACCGCGTCGAGCAACACCTCCGCCGGCAGCCTGCGTCGATAGGCTCGCGAAAAGTTTCGCGTGTCGTTCCCATTGCTGGAGTTGGGAGTCGCGCTGAGCTGATACAGGCGGGATCCCATCAAAGTGCGCATCAGCGCTTTCAAATCATAGCGCTCCCCGACGAACGTCTCCGCAAGCGCGGAGAGCAACGCCGTGTTGACGCAGGGATTTGAGATGCGGAAATCGTCGACAGGCTCCACAAGGCCGCGTCCGAAAAACGATGCCCAAACACGATTGACCGCGGCCTTCGCGAAGAACGGATTGCCGCGATCGGTGAGCCAGCTGGCCAGCGCGGACCGGGGATCGGACGCGGAAGGTTTCGCGACCGGCCCATCCGGCGCCTTCGGGGCCATCACTTTCCCGCTCACCGGATGTCGCACCTCCCCGCCCGGGCTGTAGTAAAAGGTTTCCATGCCCGCTGAGATGGGAGGCGACAGCCCCGCGCCCTTCTGTTTCAACTGCGCGAAGTACGCGGCGAACTGATAGAAGTCCTCCTGCGCCCATTTTTCGTTCGGATGATGATGGCATCGCGCGCACTCCAGGCGGACGCCCAAGAACAGCTGGCTGAACATCGTGGTGAGATCCGCCGGCTCGCGCCGATCGCGGTAGATTACGGCCGGCCCCTCGCGGTGGTTCATTCCCTCCGCCGTGAGGATTTCCCTCACAAAGCGGTCGTAGGGCTTGTTCTCTTGAAAGCTCTCGCGCAACCACTGGTCCAGCGTGAAAATGCTCTTCACTCCGACGCGGTCTGGATTTGGTCGCAGCAGATCCGCCCACTTGTTGGCCCAAAAGTCGGCGTACGCGGGATCCGACAGCAGACGGTCGATCAAACGAGTCCGTTTGTCCTTCGAGTCATCAGCGGCGAACTCCCGCGCCTCCTCGGGCGTGGGGAGCAAGCCCAGCGCGTCCAGCTTGGCGCGGCGCAGGAATTCCTCGTCGGAGCAAAGCTCGGAGGGCAACAGCCCCAGCCGCTGAAACTGCGCGTAAGCGAGGTCATCAATGAAGTTCTGCCGCGGCAGCGCGGCGTAGACGGACTCCGGGAAGAGCGCGTCGGCCGGAATCAGGACCTGCGAATCGGCGACGAAGCCCATATATCGGGCCACGACGACCCCTTGCCCGGGCAAGTTTCCCATGGCGAGCCGGCCGGCGTCGTCCACCCGGACAATCTCCTTGTCGCTCGAAGCGAACGCGGCCAATCCCGTGATGTCCCGAGTCGAGCCGTCGGAGTAGCGGGCCTGCGCCAGCAGGGTCTGGGAAGCTCCCTTGCGATATCGTCTCTCCTTGGGGAACACCTCGATGGACTCGAGCGCGGGTTCCTGAGGACGCGAAAAAACCATCCCGTCGCGAATCCATTGGGCGATCAGGTTGTACGTGGGCGACCCCGGCTCGAACCGCACGCCGCCCTCGTGCGGCAGCAGGCCGGTCGGCTTCCTCAGGAGAAGGCTTTCCTCCGGGGCGGCGGGAAAAACGCGACGTCCTCGATCCTCCCGAACGATCTCGGCGTAGTCGCTCTGCGGATCGTAGGAGAACACCGAGAGCTTGAAACCGTTTTGTCCGTCGGGCTTGGCGTGGCAGGCGCCGGCGTTGCATCCGGCCTTGCTCAGCGCCGGCAGAACGTCACGCGCAAAACTCGCGGGCGGCGCGACGCCCGCGGAGTCGTCCGTTCCCGCGCCGAGGACCTCGATCTCGATCTCGGCGGATTTTCCGGCGAAGTGAGTTTTCAAACGCCCCTTGCCCGGACGAAGCGGCCGCACGGCTCCGTAAACGCCCACGTCAAACGGAGCGCCGGGGCTCGCCATGAACCGGGCGGACGAGGTGACGTCCACTTCGAATCCATCCTGCGTCCGCGCGGACACGGCGACTCCGTGGGGCGCCGCGCCCGCCGCAAGAACGATGCGCGGAGGCGACAGGCTCAGTGTTTCGACCGAGGCCGGATCGAAGGGCGCCTCGGAGGGCCTTGCTCTCCGAACCTCCGAACGAGCGGCCGCGATCCCCTGCGGGGCGCCTGAGGCCGGGCTCCGGCCCGGCGCCGTCGGTGAAACCACGATGGAGCGCCGCTCGGCCTCGATCCCTGAAGAAGGCGCCTTGGCGAGAAGCTTTCCGTCGCCATCCCACATGAACACCCGACCGTCCTCGCCGGCGGCGAAAACGCGGTTGCGATCGCGGGTCGCCGCCAGGGCGAACCCAGCGCTCTCCAGAGCGCCTATGCGCTGCTCCCGGCCGGACTCGGAGCTCTGCTCGCCGGTGTGCGCCTTGATATCCGTGAACCGAAGCACGACCCCATCCTCGCGAACAGCGAACAGCGCCTGCGTCTCGCTCAGCCACGCGAGCTTGGAGATCGCGGCGGTGTGCTGTCCCAGGCTTGTGATCTTCTCGCGGGTCGACACGTCCCAGATCTTCATTTCCTTGTCGGCGCCGCCGCTCGCGACCTGCGTCGCGTTCGTGTTGAACGCCACGGTCAACACCTGGGAGTTGTGGCCCTCGAGCGTCGCCGTCTCGCGTCGGGCGCCCAAATCCCAAATCTTGATGAGCTTATCCCCGCCCGCGGTGACGCATTGTTTCCCATCGCGGCTCAATTGCAGGTCAAAGATCGTGTCCCGATGCGCCACCCAGCTCTGGACGGCGGCCTTGGCGTCGGACGCGACGGGAAGCAGCCGCAACATCCCGGGTTGTCCAAAGCCTCCGTCGGCGATCAGGAGAGTTTGATCGTCCGGAAGGAACTGCATCGCGGTGACGCGGCCAGTGATCCCGCGACGCCACTCGCGAACCTTCTGAAGGCCCCGCGCCGACCACATTGCGACCCGTTGCATTCCGGCCGAGGCCAACCGCGCGCCGTCAGAGCTCCACGCGATGGATTGGATCGCGTCATCGTGAGCCTGCGTCGAGCCTTCGAGAACCAGATTCGTCGCGCCCACCTGGTAGATCGTCAAGCGCCCTCCCCGCGCGGCCGCTAGGAAACGACCATCGGGCGAAAGCGCCAAGGCGAAGGCGGGACGGTAGCCGTCGGGCAAAGCGGACATCGCGACGGGCGCGTCGGCGCTTTCGTCCCGCAGCGCGGTCGCGTCCCAAGCCGCCCCATCGGCAATCCATCGCCGCAGAACCCCGATTTGGACGGACGAGAGCTGCCGCTTCGGAGGCATGTGCGGGTCCGCGTCCGCGGCCAGAGCGGCGATGAGCCTGCTGCTCTCGGCATGTCCTGGCACGACCACGGGACCGCCTTCGGACCCGCCCCCTTTCATGAGGCCCTCGCGCGTCGTCAGGATCAGTCCGCCTTTGTTTTTCTCGGGATTGTGGCAGCCAAAGCATTCGGCCTTCAGAAGCGTCAAGGCCTCCCGCGCCGACTTCAGAGACGACGCAGGAATCGGCATCTCGGCCGCGCTCGCAGCGACCAACGCCAGAGTCAGGCAGGGAGCAATCAGTCGCGAAAGCGGACCGCGCGAAACCGGCCCAAACCGCGAGAAGAGCGGCGAAGGGCATCGGCGACGCACGGAGGAATTCACGGGGTGAACCATGACGGGGAACGGGAAAGAGGTAAAGCGGACGATTCGGAGAAGATCAGGCGGTTGTGGACCAAACTCATGACAGACTGAGCCGATTGGCGCAGACCCTCGTCCCTTCGAACGTTATCAGAAGGCGGGCCGAATACGTGCCGCTCCGGTTTTCTTTCGGCCTTCGCGCCACTCCTTTCGCGACCGGGCTTCACTCGACGGTCGAGAACGCCTCAACGCTTGGTCTCCCGTCCCGCTGTCCGAGCCCGGAGGATTTTTCTTTGGGCCAGGGCGCGTTTGGGGGAGGGTCGAGGGGCCTGAGCTCATGGACACCGTCCTCTACCTGATCGGCAAGCTTCTCATTCGCTGCGCGCAGACGCTCCCCCTCCGCGCCGTCGCGCGCCTGGGACGCTGCGCCGGAGTCGTCGCGTATTGGGCGGATCGACGCCATCGCCGCGTCGCGATCGAGAACCTGCTCCGCGCTTTCCCGGACCGCTGGACTCGCGACGATGCCGATGCCTGCGCGCGGGAGCACTTCCGCCGTCTCGGCGAGAGCTATTGCTGCGCTCTCAAAACGGCCGCGATGCCCTGGTCGGAACTCGCGGGCCATGTCGAGTTCGTCGGAGTGGATCAGATCCATGCCTGGCGACAGGCTCATCCCACCGGCTCCATGATCGCGTCGATCGGGCATTTCGGAAACTTTGAGCTCTACGGACGCTTCAACGAGCTGGCCCGGGGATTCCAATGCGCGTCCACGTATCGCGGGCTGCGCCAACCGGGCTTGAACCGGCTGATGGTGTCCCTGCGCGAACGATCGGGATCGAAGTTGTTCGAGCGACGTTCCGAGGCGGGGGCCTTGCGCAACGCCATGTCGTCCGGGGGGCTTCTGCTCGGACTGTTCGCCGATCAGCACGCGGGCGATCGGGGCCTTCCCCTGCCTTTCCTGGGAAGGGTCTGCTCCACCAGCCCGGCGCCCGCGCTCTTCGCCTTGCGCTACGACGCGCCGCTTTTCGTCTGCGTGTGCTATCGGGTGGCGCTCGCGAGCTGGCGGATCGAAGTCAATCCCTTCATCGCGACTCACGTTGATGGCGCACCCCGCCCGATCGCCGACATCATGAGCGATGTGAACCGCCAATACGAGGACGCCATTCGCCGGGATCCCGCGAACTGGTTCTGGGTCCACAATCGCTGGAAGCCGGGAAAGCATCGGCGCGTCCAGCCCGCGCCGACCGACGAGGCCGAATCCGACCCTGCCGAGGAGCCGTCCCCTCTCCCGGGGCGCGCGTCCGGTTTGAACCGCGGCTGAACGCATGAGCGCTCCCTTTCCCGCCTCGGAACCCAGCGCGATCCTGGTGCGCGGCGTCAACTGGCTGGGCGACGCGGTCATGACCACGCCCGCGCTGCTTCGGCTGCGCGATCGGTTTCCGCGGGCGCGAATCACCCTGTTCACCCCGCAAAAACTCGCCGACCTGTGGACGGGCTTTCCCGGCGTCGACGAGGTGATCGCGTTCGCAGCCGACAGCTCCCTGCTGCGCGAGGCGCGACGTTTGCGCGCGCGGCGATTCGATCTGGGCATCGCGCTTCCGAACTCGCTTCGATCGGCCCTCGAGCTTTGGCTCGGACGCGCCCGGGAGCGGTTGGGCTTCGCGGGCAACGGCCGATCCCCGCTGCTCACGCGCGCCGCCGCGAGGCCCGTCGCCGAGGAGCGGATGATCAAGCGGAGCGCTGAGGAGATCCGCCGGTCGCTCCTGATCCCCGTGATGCCGCCCGCGATATCCCCCGAAGCGCACCACGTCCATCACTACCTCCGACTGATGGCCGAGGTCGGCGCCTCGATGGATCCGATCGCCCCCCGGCTGCGCGTGTTCCCCGAGGAGTTGGCGCGATTCGAGCAGTCCTTCATTCCCGCGCCCAGCGGTCCTCAGGGACCGCTGCTGGGCTTGAACCCTGGGGCCGAGTACGGACCGGCGAAGCGGTGGCCGGAAGAAAGGTTCGTGGAAACAGCGGCCCGGGTTCACCAGGCCACGCGATGTCGCTGGATCCTCTTCGGCGGCCCCGGTGATCGCGCCCTGACGGATCGGATCGCGTCGGGGATCGCGGAGAGGCTGAGCATTCGGGGAACGAGCCCATCGCCCGTGGTGAATCTCGCCGGCCGCACGGATTTGAGGGAGCTGATGGCGGGAATGGCCTCGTGTCGAGCGGTGTTGACCAACGATTCGGGTCCCATGCACGTGGCCGCGGCGCTGGGAACTCCGGTGATTGTTCCCTTCGGCAGCACCAGCCCCGAGCTCACCGCGCCGGGACTCCCAGGTTCGACGGGACCGCATCATTTCCTTCGCGCCGGGGCGCCCTGCTCTCCGTGCTTCCTCCGGGAGTGTCCGATAGATTTGAGATGCATGACAAAGATCACGGTCGAGACGGCGATCGAGGCGGTTCTCGCCGCGATCCGGGCGTGACAGGGCTTGCCGAGGGGTGGGCGAGGGGCTACAAAGGCGGCTCGTTTGCGGCGGCTCGGGTCCGGCGTCTGGTCATCCCCAGACACGAAAGTCCGCGTCGCCCTCGTCACAGACCGACAACGCATAGATATCTTTCATGGCTTACACCACTGTTACACCGCCGTCCGGCGGCAAGATTTCCATCACCGCCGGCAAACTGAACGTCCCCGACCAGCCCGTGATTCCGTTCATCCGCGGCGACGGCACGGGCCCCGACATCTGGGCCGCGAGCGAGCGGGTGATGGACGCCGCGGTGCAAAAGGCCTACGGGGGCAGGCGGAAGATAACCTGGTTCGAGGTCTTCGCCGGCGAGGAGAGCTTCAAGCGGTTCAACAACTGGCTGCCCGACGACACCGTCCAGGCTTTCAACGAGTATCTGGTAGGCATCAAGGGACCGCTCACCACGCCCGTCGGCGGCGGCATCCGCTCGCTCAATGTCGCGCTGCGCCAGATGCTCGACCTCTATGTCTGCCTGCGCCCCGTGCAGTACTTCAAGGGCGTGCCCTCTCCGGTAAAGCGCCCCGAAAAAGTGGACATGGTGATCTTCCGTGAAAACACCGAGGACATCTACGCCGGCATCGAGTACAAAGCCGGGTCGCCGGAGTCGGCGCGCGTTCTGGAGTTTCTCGCGAAGGAATTCCCCAAGGACTTCGCCAAGATCCGGTTTGGCAGCGCGGACAAGATCGCGGATTACATGAACAAGGCCGCGAGCGGCCACGGCGCCCCGCCGGTCGAAGTCGGCGTCGGCATCAAGCCGGTGAGCGCGGTTGGCACGATCCGCCTGATGAAGGCCGCGGTCGAATACGCCCTCCGCTTCAAGCGCCGCAGCGTCACGATCGTTCACAAGGGGAACATCATGAAGTTCACCGAGGGCGCGTTCCGCGACTGGGCTTACAGCGCGTCCGAGCGCATCTTCGGCGACAAGGTTTACACCTGGGCGCAATACGAACGGACCAAGAAGGACAAGGGCGAGGCCGCGGCGAACGACGAGCAGGCGGCCGCCTTGAAGTCGGGACGACTCCTCATCAAGGACGCGATCGCGGACATCGCGCTGCAACAGGTTCTCACCCGGCCGGACGACTTCGATGTCATCGCGACCCTCAACCTCAACGGCGACTATCTCAGCGACGCTCTCGCCGCGCAGGTCGGCGGCATCGGCATCGCCCCGGGCGGCAACATCAACTACGTGACGGGACACGCGATTTTCGAGGCCACCCACGGCACCGCGCCGAAGTACGCCAACAAAGACGTCGTCAACCCGGGCTCCGTGGTGCTCAGCGGCGAGATGATGCTGCGCTACCTCGGATGGGTGGAGGCGGCGGACCTGATCATCAAGGGCCTGAACGGGGCCGTTGCGAGCAAGCGGGTCACCTATGATCTCGCCCGTCTGATGGAAGGAGCGACCGAGGTGAAGTGCTCCGAGTTCGGCGACAATCTGATCGCCCACATGTGAGAGCCCGGGCCCGTCTCCCGCTGGGCGCGACGGTCGCGCGGCCGGAGCGACCATGAGAACCCTGCGCTGGTATCTGCTTCGCCAGACCCTGGCGACGCTCGGGATGACGGTGTTGGTTTTCACCTTCATCCTGCTGCTGGGCGAATCTCTAAAGGAGATCTTCGCCCTGCTGGTGAACGGGCAGGTGGGCGCATGGACGCTGGCGCAGGCCGTCGGGCTGCTGGTTCCATTCGTCCTCGTCTTCGCTCTGCCGATGGGCCTGCTCACCGCGATGCTGCTCGTCATGGGACGATTCAGCGCGGACCAGGAACTGACCGCCGCGCGGGCCTGCGGCATCAGCCTTGTCGCCCTCGTCTCCCCGCTCATCGCGCTCTCCATCCTCTGCGCCGGCCTCTGCGCGGCGATCAACCTCGAGTGGGCCCCCGACTGTCGCGCCGCCTACAAGCGCCTGCTGTATCAGGCCGGCGCCGACCAGATGGGGGCCTGGCTTCGCGAGCGGGTTTTCATCAGGGATTTCCCCGACTACATTCTCTACGCCGGGAAGGTGGAAGGAATGAAGATGGAGGACGTGCGGATCTATCGGCTCGACTCGGAGGGGCAAAAGAGGAGCTATCTTTGGGCGAGTGAAGGGAAGGTGGAACTGGACCGGACGAATCGTCAGGTCACCTTCACGCTGTTCGACGGACGGGAGTTGGTGAAGGACACCGGGCTTGAGCCGGCGTGGCACTCGTTCGGCGAGCTCCAGGTGCCTCCCCTGAAGCTGCCCGCCCAGTTCGCGGAGAAGCCGCGACTGAGCAACATGAGCTTCCGGCAGCTCGGACGCGAACTCGCGGAGGTCGAGGCCGCCCTTCAGGCCAACGCTCCCGCTGGGAAATTCACATCCGAGGAACTGCGCGCGAAGCTGCGCGAGCTCGCCGTCGCCAGCGAGGCGCTCACCGAGCCCATCCGCCTTCAGATGCACCGTCAGGCGTCCTTCTCGTTCGCTTGCGTGGGCTTTGCGCTGGTGGGGATTCCCCTGGGAATCCGGGCGCATCGACGGGAGACCAGCGCGGGATTTGCGCTGAGCCTCGTTCTGGTGGTGGTTTACTACAGCTTTTTCATCCTCGCTCAATCGCTCGAAGCGCGTCCGGAGCTCTATCCGCACCTGCTGGTTTGGGCGCCCAACATCCTTTTCCAAACCATCGGGGTCTTGCTGCTGTGGCGATCCAACCGTCGAGGCTGACACGTTGGCCGCGAGTCGCGGCGCCTCAGAAGGATTTGGGATTCTCGAACGCGCTGGGCAGCCATTTCAGAAGAACGCCGCGAAGATCCTCTATGCTGACAGGCTTGGTCAGGTAGTCATCCATCCCGGACTCGAGACAACGCTCGCGATCGCCTTGGACGGCGTTGGCGGTGAGCGCGACTATCGGAAGCCGGCCATTGCCCGCCTTGAAGAGCATCCCTTGCTGCTCCAGCCGCCGCAGCTCGCGGGTGGCGTCGAATCCGTCCATCCTCGGCATCTGGCAGTCCATAAACACGAAGTCGAAGGCTTCAATGGTCGTGCGGTCGACCGCGTCGCGTCCATCGACCGCGACCGTGATATGGCAGCCGATCTTTTCCAGCAATCGCTTGGCGAGCTTCTGATTGACCGCGTTGTCCTCGACGACAAGGACGCGCGCGCCGCCGCATTTCAGCCCGGCGGATCGGGCGCCCGCGGCCGAAGAAAGGACAGCCGTTGACGTCGCGCCGCCGGAGGCGCGTCCCACGGCGTCTTGCGGGAGGGGATTGAGGGCGGGGGGCGAGGAGCGACCGCGCGAGGGCTGCCCTTGGCCTTTCTCCGCGGCGAGCTTATCGCGCTGCTCCACGGCTTTGCGCAAGGCTTCCTTCAGCGCGACGCGACGGACAGCGGGCTTGAGCAGAGTGCCGGCGAACCCGCGCGACATGAACACAGTGGTGTCGGCGCGATGCACGCTGCTCCCGAGGAAAATCAGGCCGGTTGTCTCCAGGGTCGGGTCGCGTCGGATCTGATGGGCGAGGTCGTCGCCGTCCCAGGAAGTGAGCGAGTGATCGATGAAGCACGCGTCGAAGGGCTCCCCGCGCCCGGCGGCGGCCTTGAGCTTCGCCATCGCTTCCTTGGCGTCGGCGGCAGCCTCGCAATGGACCTTCCACAGCGAGAACTGACGGAGCATCACATAGCGCGCGATCTCCGCGTCGTCGATCACAAGCACCTTGGCCCCCTGAAGCCCAGGGCTGAGCGGCGACTCCTCCGAGGGCGGGGTGCCTCCCCGGAGCGGAAGGGCGAGCTCGAATGTGGAGCCCTTGCCGACAGCGCTGACACAGGAAATGGACCCGCCCATGGCGTCGACAAGCAGCCGGCAAATCGCCAGCCCGAGGCCCGTTCCGCCAAAGCGACGGTTGTGGGCGGATTCCAGTTGTTGAAATTTCTGAAAGAGCAGGTGCTGCTTATCGGCAGGGATGCCGATGCCCGTGTCGATGACCTTGAGAAGGGCGAAGGTTCCCTTGCCGGGAAGAGTGGCGAGTTCGGCCTGCACATGCACGTGGCCCTGCTCCGTGAACTTCAAGGCGTTGCCGATCAGGTTGAGCAGCACCTGCCGAACCCGCATGGGATCCCCCATCCAATCTTTGGGAAGCCGCGGATCGCATGAGATGGCGAGCTCGACGTGCTTCTCCTCCGCCTTCGTCGACAGCAGCGAAGTCACCTCCTCGACGACCTGCGCCAGATCGAACGGCGCGATCTCCAGCGCCAGATGCCCGGCCTCGATCTTGGAAAAATCAAGAATGTCGCTGATCAGCGCGAGCAGGCTTTCGCCGGAGCTGCGGATGGTTTGCACGAAGTCCATCTGCTCCTCGTCCAGACGGGTGCTCAGGAGGACGTTGGCGAATCCCAGCACCCCGTTCATAGGCGTGCGGATCTCATGACTCATCGTGGCGAGGAATTCGCTCTTCGCCTGGTTGGCTGCCTCGGCCAGCCGCCGGGCCTTCTGGGCTTCGTTCTCGGCCATCTTGCGATCGGACACCTCCTGCTGGAGGGCGCGGGTGCGCTCCTGAACTCGAACCTCCAACTCGTCGTGCGCCTTCTTCAGCGCCTCCGCGGCCTTCTTGCGCTCCGTAATGTCGCGGATGAAAGCGCAGCAGTACGCCTGCCCCCCGTACTCCAGGTAGTTGATCGTCGTGTTGGCCCAGAACTCGGCGCCATCCGCCCGGCGACAGCGTCCATCAACCGTGAAGGTCTCGGATCCCCGCAGGGTCTGCCAAAACTCCTTCCAGGCGTCGCCGGCGAAAACCGGGAAAATCCTTTCCACGGAGTGCTCGGCAAGCCCTTCGCGACCGCAGTCCAGCAGTTTGAGGGCGGCGTCGTTGGCATAGAGGAAGCGGCCATCCTCCTGAATCCACAGCGTGGGATCCCCCGCTTTGTCGATGTAGAATCGGGTGGATCGAAGCGCCTCCTCGGTCTGAAGGCGATGACTCAAGGCTTCATGCAGCTCCACAATCTCGCGCGCGCTCAGCGTTTGCAACGTCACCGGACGCGGAGCGGCCTGCTGGGACGCGGAGTCCGGCGCGACCAGGCCTTGGGCGAGCTGACGCACAGGGGAAAGGACAAACCTCTCGACGCACGCGAGGATGACCACCGAAAGAATGATCAGGGAGATGAGGAGGAGCAGCCTGATATTGTTCACGTGGGAAGTGATCGTGGCCTCCTGCCTGAGGGTATCCCACGTGACGCGCATCGTTCCAAACTTCGCGCCTTCGGAAATCACGTCCTTCTCGAAGGTCCGGGTGGCGGCGTTGGTTCGATGGACCTCCCAGCTGACGAGCGACTTTCCGTCGGGCGCGTCGATATTGAAGGAGAGGATGTCCGGATCAGGGCTGACCGATCCCTCCACGATGCTCTTGAGCATCGGGCGATCCTGCGACACCACGTGCTCCATCGCGGCCCCGGACAACGTCGTGAACACGCGGTGGGTCTGCTGCTCCAGCTCGTTGTCGAGATAGCGCTTCTCGAAATGCCGAACCATCTCGCCCGCGAGAACGCTGACAAGCAGGGTCGCCACAAACAGCGCAAGCCCCAGCTGGCGGCTTAAAGGCCAGTGCGCTCGGGAGGAGGTCCGTTCAGGCTGTTGAGGGAGCACTCAGGGAGTGAAACGAAAGTTTTCTTTCACCGCTTTCCGGGTGGCGCCGAAATCCTCGTCCCTCCCCGGAAGGAAGCTCAATCCCTCCTCGCCCAGGCTGGCGAGGGCCTTCGGGTCCTTGATCTCGAGAAGCGCCTTGCGAAGGGCCTCCTTGACCTTGGCGTCCAACCCAGCGCGCGCCACCCAGGGTCGTCCGTCAATCGGGAAGTAGGCCAGGGCGCGAAGCGGAGCCCCGGTTTCCAGCAGCTTCTTGAAAGTGCGCTCGTTCAACGCCCCCGCGTCGAAGTCGCCTCCGGCAATCGCCGCGCCCACTCGATCATGTCGTTCCAGGTACTTGAACAAAGACAGCTCCTTCGAGGTGATTCCGTGCTCCACCAGATAGAGCTGGGAGTTGAAGCGCCCGGTGGTCGAAAACTCGTCGCCGAACGCGAACTTCTTCCCGGCGAGATCGCTGATGGTGGCAATCACGGCATTGCTCAGCACGCAGATCACCCCGTTGAGAGTCTTTTGACCCTTGAGTCCCTCCACTGCGAGAACCTCAAGACCCGGCGCCTTCTCCTTGGCCTGCACATAGGACACAGGGCCGACCTGCGCGAAATCGTAGGAGCCGTCGACGAGCGCTTGAATGCCGTCCTCGTAGGTCTTGGCGACCTCAAGGCGAATTTGAACCTTCTGCTTCAACGCCGCGGAAAGATTCTCCTCCAGCATGAGGAGCAAGGGCCGAGACTGCTTCACCATGTCGGTGGGCTTCTTCGACGTGTATACCCCGAATTTCAGCTCCATGTCAGCGGATCCGACCACGGGCGCCATCAAGGCGAGACTGCAGAGGATCCCCATAGGCCAACGCGCCCAGGCCCCCGCTCTGAGTTGTTTTCTGCTCATATTAGTCCCAGTCGTTCAGTTCACTTTACCTGTCGCTCTCAAGCCGGAGGGGAGTCGAGGCGGGGCGCTACGCTTGCGCCTCCGCTTCAATTTCCCCAGTCATGGTAACAACCGAACCGGCTCAACCCTGCCCCCCAGGGAGAGAGTCTGGTCGATGAATCGGCTGCGCGCGCCAAAGCTTGAGCCCCGAGGCGAAGGAAGGAGCAGGCGGAGGATCGTTCTCAACCCGGGCTCGGCGGGGTTGAGTTCTGGCAGGCGAACAGGAGTCGCAGGCTGTTGAAAACCACCAAGACCGTGCTGCCCTCGTGCCCGATGACACCGACGGTGAGGGGAATCACGCCGAAGAGCGCCAGAGTGGCAAGGACCAGCACCGTGCCGAGGGAAACGACGAGGTTCTGTCGGATGACGGAGCGGGCGCGCCGGCTCAGCTGGTAGGCGAACAAAAAGTTTTCAATGCGGTCGTGCATGAGACCGACATCGGCCTGTTCCAGCGCGGCGTCGGAGCCGCGGGCGCCCATGGCGACACCGACATGAGCGGCCGCCAGGCTCGGAGCGTCGTTGACGCCGTCGCCCACCATCGCCACGCGCGTGCCCGCGGCGGTCATCTCGCGAATCGCCGCCACCTTCTGATCCGGCGTCAGCTGAGCGCGCACATCCCGCAGCCCGAGTCGCTCCCGAAGCGCCCCGGCCGCGGACTCCCGATCCCCGGTGAGAACCACGATCGAAAGACCGGCCTGTTCCAGCGCCCGCAATGTGGCGCGGGATTCGGAGCGCAGTTCATCCCGCAGAACCAAACGGCCCACGGCCCCGTTCCCACGAATCCACACTTCCGAAACTCCCGCGTCGGGTTCGGCCCAAGGAATCGGGATCTGCTCCGGAACGTCCGCGCAGACCCATTCGCGACGTCCCAGACGAACCGGTGAGCCCGCGTGGAGGGCTTTGAGTCCCTGGCCGGTCACCGACTCAAACGCCTCGAGGGCGACCGGCAGGACCCCTAGTCGTTTTCCGTGGCGAGTGATCGCCCGGGCGAGGGGATGGGTGGAAAGACGCTCGAGCGAAACGGCGAGCGCCAGCAACTCGGACTCGCAGCCCGGCGGAAAGCCCTCGACGCTCTGAACCACGAGGTCGCCCGTGGTGAGCGTGCCCGTTTTATCGAGGGCGACGCATCCGACTTCCGCGAGCCGTTCGACCGCCACGCCACCGCGAAACAGGACGCCCTTTCGCGCCGCCGACGCGATCGCGGCGAGAATCGCGGAGGGGATGGACAATACCAACGCGCAGGGCGACGCGACAACCAAGAGCGTCATGGCGCGATAGAACGCGCTCGGAGTCGAGGGCGTTGAGAGCATCGGCGGAGCCCCGGCGCCCAGCCACCAGAAGAGAAAAACAACAAAGGTCAGCGCCAGGACCGCGTACGTGTATCGCGTGCCGAACCGATCGGTGAAGCGTTGCGACGGCGCCTTCTGATGCTGGGCCTCGCGGATCAGGCGGATGATTTTCTCCAGCGCGCTCTCGCTGGCGGGACGAAGCGCCACCGCCTCCACCGCGCCCCAAAGATTAAGGGTGCCGGCCAGGACCTGATCGCCGACGGTCTTCTCCACGGGCGCGGACTCGCCCGTCATATTCGATTCATCCACCGCGGTCCTGCCTTGCACGACCTCGGCGTCGACAGGGAACAAAACGCCCGGCTTGATGAGGAGACGCTGCCCGGCGACAAGCTTTTCGACAGGCCGCTCGCTCTCGACACCGTCGTTCGCGAGCACTGTGGCGGTCTTGGGCGCGCCCCGGTGGAGGGCCCTGATCTCCTTCTGGGTGCGGCCCATCGCGTAATGCTCCAGCGCGCCGGCCAGCGAGAACAGGAACAGCAGGATCGCGCCCTCCTTCCACTCGCCGATCGCGCCGCTCCCCGCGGCCACGGCAAGCATCAGGAAATGCACATCGAGACGCCGCGCCTGCAGGAGTTCCCATACCTCCTTCGCGGTGAACCACGCGCCCGCCAGATACGCGGCCAGAAACAGGGGGAGCGACAGGGGAGGCTGCGCCAGGACCGCCCCAAGCGTGAAGGCCCCGCAGAGCGCCGCCCCCAGCAGCTGGAGCTTCCACTCGTCGAAATGCTCGTCGTCGTCGTGGAAATCCACCTCGCGAGGCACGAACTTCGGCAGCGGAAGCGATTTCCAATGCCAGAACCGGGGCGCCGTGGGACACGAGACGCGCGCCAACGTGGTGGCATGCGGATTCTGGGTGATGTGGATCTGCGCCCGGACCGACTCGTGGGGAGGGTTGTCGCAAACCGAACAGTCCCCTTTCCCTGTCAAGAGCCCGCAGGTCTCGGCGCCGTCGCCGGCGCGCATCTCGGCCAGCAAACCTTTCACGCGTTCGTTCAGGTCGGGATCCTCCCGCCTTCCCAGCGTCGCAATAGAAACCGACGCGTCGCCCGGGCGAACCGTCACCGCCTCGACGCGCGGCTCCTTCTCGAGAATGCGCGCGACTCCCTCCACCAGACAGCGGGTCGGAGGTCGCTCGGATGGCCTGCCAGGACTCGATTTCATTACGCCGATAAACGCAGCATCCACTCTCCGTCCGGTTCTGACAAGCATCGCTCAGCGCGACAGCGATATCGCCTTGTCGACAATCCGCGACTCCACATCCCCCGCCCACCGGGTCGGCAGCCCGTAATAGATCATTGCGCCCCCTCCTTCGTATCCGCCCTCCTCCCACACGCGACGCGATGGAATGTAAGCCATCACATCATGGCAGTAGCCGCTCACCCACAGGGATGGCCCCAGCTCTCGTTTCAAGCGCAATGAGTAATCCACGACCACCTCGCCGCCGAGCGCGACCCATTCCAGCTTTCCGCCCATCCTCCAAACGGACAAAGGATAGGGATAGCTCTCGGGCAATCGTCCCTGTTTGTCGAGAATCGCGAGCATCTTCCGGGCGTGCGCCGCGGCAAATCGATCCTTCCCCTCGGAAAGCTTTTCCCACTGCGCGCGCGCTGGGGCGGTGTCGAAGGGCAGGTCCATCTCGGCGTAGCGGATGGCCAGCTCGGGGGACAACGGCTCCAGCACGCCCTCCAGCGCGCGATCCACCGAGTCGGCAAGACGACGGCCGTATTGCCGCGCCAGCTCGGGAGTGCGACGGGGCAAGGGATTGATATCGGCGCCGCAACCCTGGAGGAAGAGCGCGTGGGTCGACGGATGCCTCTGCTCCAGCTCGGCCTGCGCGAATCCCGGATAGTCCCCCGACCACAGATAATCGTCCAGGACGGTGGCATGGCAGGCGTAGCCGAAGACCACGCCCATCAATCCGCCCTCCACATCCGCGATCCGAAGCACGGGAACCGAAGGGTCCACCGGCCCCCGCAAGGCGCCCGCGGCTCGGTGCGCGGGGACAAGCGGCTCGGGATTGTTGCGCCGGTTCACGCCGAAGGATTCGTGCCCGACCGCCCAGGAAAGCTTCGCCGGCCGCAAGCGCGACAGCGCATCGACCGCCAGTTGAACGACCTGGGAGCGGAGCCCGTCCGTGTAACGATCCACCTTTGCGCGCTCTCGCTCCTCGAAGAAATACATCGTATCGAGATTCTTCCCCACCACGGGTCCTGTGTGCGTGTGGGAGCAAGAGAGCACGATGTGGTCGGCGGCGATGCCGGTTTGCTGGTGGATTTGCGACCGGACGGCGCTCGCCAATTCGCGATCCACGCCGACGAGATCAAGCGTCACGATGACGCCCCGAACACCCGCGCGGTCTTCGAGAGCGATGGACTTCGCCCAGAGATCGATGCGAACGCCCTCCGCGGGGTGGTCGCGCGAGCCATATCCGCTGAGCCACATCGATTCCTTCGGGGTGATTCGCGCGCTCGCGAAGCCGGCCTTCCAGGGGAGATCGGCCTCGGCGGCCGTTCCCGAGCGGCAAAGCCATAGAGCGGCGATCATCCCACCGACGGCTTTCCAGCGGATCCAGGATGGGGATGGCATAAAGAGGTTCGAATGCATTTGAATCCGTGGTTCGGCGGATGCGATTTCCCTGAAAATCCAGGGAATCGCGATCGCCGTCAAACAAGCATTGACGGAACACGATGGATTCACTACTTCCATCGCGTCGCCCGCGGCCGGGTTGTGGTGGCCGGGGGCGGGTCCCGAAGGAGGGGCTGTGTTTCTCTGACAACTTGAATTCCGCGCCGGCCTCAGGAAGGCCAAGGGCTCTGGATTCCGAGGATGCGCCCAGCCGCCGGCCGATCCAGGAAAATCGCGTCGGCGACGCGGGAGGATTGACGAAAGGACCACAACGGAGAACCATTGCAGTCGAACAACAACTCAAACCGATTCGAATCGTATGCCGCCGAAATCTTCCGAAAAAATCGTGGTCGCGGAGCCCAAGCCCGAGACCCCCGCCCGAGGCCAGAGCCCGACGCGCCAGCGCGATCTGGACGCCGCCATCTCCTCCATCACGAAAGCCTATGGCGAGGGCGCCATCATGCGTCTCGGAGACGCGGGAGTTTCGATGAAGATCGAAGTCATCCCCACCGGCGCGCTGGGGGTGGACCTCGCCTTGGGCGCCGGCGGCCTGCCGCGTGGACGCATCGTGGAGATCTACGGGCCCGAATCTTCGGGCAAGACCACGCTGATGCTGCATGTCATCGCCAACGCCCAGAAGATGGGCGGGCTGGCCGCGTTCATCGACGCGGAGCACGCCTTGGATCCCGTCTATGCCCGCCGGCTCGGCGTCAATGTGGACGAGTTGCTCGTCTCCCAGCCGGACAGCGGCGAGGAGGCGCTCAGCATCTGCGAAACCCTGGTGCGCTCCAACGCGCTGGACGTGATTGTGATCGACTCCGTCGCCGCGCTCGTGCCCAAGGCCGAACTGGAGGGCGACATGGGCATGGCCACCATGGGCATGCAGGCGCGGCTCATGAGCCAGGCGCTTCGCAAGCTCACCGCCATCTTGAGCAAGGCCAAGACGCTCTGCGTGTTCACCAACCAGCTGCGCGAAAAGGTCGGCGTCATGTTCGGCAATCCCGAAACCACGCCCGGCGGCAAGGCGCTGAAGTTCTACGCGAGCGTCCGCCTCGACATTCGCCGCAAGGACGCGATCAAGGACGCCGCCGGCAACGCCATCGGAAACCAGGTGAAGGTGAAAGTGGTGAAGAACAAGGTCGCGCCTCCTTTCGCGGAAGCCGAGTTCGAGATTCTCTACAACCATGGCATCAACAAGGAGGGCAATCTGCTCGACGTGGGCATCGCGCACGGAGTTGTGGACAAGAAGGGCGCCTGGTTGCAGTTCCAGGGCGACCTGATCGGCCAGGGCAAGGACGCGTCGCGTCAGGCGCTGATCGAGAAGCCGGAGCTCGCGAAGAAGATCCTTGAGGCGATCATGGCCAAACGCGCCCTCGCGATTGTCCCGCCCCTCCCGTCGCTCCAACCCTGACGACCCAACGACAGCAGCGGACCGCGCCCTGACGCGTTGCGGACGCGCCGCCGTGGCGCAGGCCGCCGAGCCTGCGCTACTCACCGCCGCGGGATGCTCGAGGTCGCGGAGGAGCTCAGCGCTTCAAAAACATGAAGCGCCACCACCTCGTGCCGATCTCGCGCGCGCCCAGCGCCGGCCAGAACCAGAAATTAAACGCCAACCCCGCGCAGAGAGGCGTCAGCGCCAACACGAGGAGTCCGCGCGAAACAGTCTCGGGCCCCAGCGGAGCCCCGTCCCCTCCGCGGGTCGCGGGGCCCGCAACGGACCGGAGCAAAGCCACCACCGTCGTGACCGTGATCATGTTCGTGATGAAGGTGGGCCACAGCGATGGGATCCTGTTCCGCATCAGCGAGAGCAACGTCGTCCAAAAAGCGAATTGCGTTTCGAGAAGCGAGTAGCCCAGCAATGCGAGAAACATCGGAGCGGGGAGCAGCTGGTGGCTCGATCCGATCCATCGGAGCGCGATCGGGCCAATGGGGATCGCGAGCCCGGCAAGAACGAGAAAGGTCAGTGTCTGCAGCCAGAGCCTCGGCCAGAGCGCGACGCGAAGCTGGTGGAGATCCCGCTGTTTGCACACCTGCCCCACCCAGGGCCATTTCACCGCGGTCCAAACCAGCGACATGCTCGAGATCAGCCCCACGACCTGCGCGGTGAGGCCGAATCGGCCGTTGGCTTCGAGCCCGAGGAATCGCAGACAAAGCAGCGTGTTGGCCTTGGTGGCCAGGTAGACGCTGAAGAACTGAAGGCCGGTCCGCCAGCTGTTCGGCCAGAGAATCGGAATCAAGGACGCCGCGGGCACGTCATCGGGACGCTTGCCCAAGTGGCGGAGGCAGCGTCGCCGGGAGAGGCCGCGATGAACGCAGCTCGAGACCAAGCCCGCCAAGGGCATCGCCAGAAGCCCCGCGCCGGCGACAAGAAGGGACGCCGCCAGGAGAAGCCGGAGCGCGTAGGCCAGCGCCGCGATGCGCGCGCTCGAGAGCACCTCGTTCATCGAACGGAGATACATGTTCCACCATCCCGCGTAGATTTCGAGGACGCCCGACGCGAGCACCAATCCCCAGGCGATCCAGGTGAGTCGCGGGTTTGAGGTTTCGTCGACGCGAAAGGCCACGGTGATGCTCCCCAGCGCGGCCAGCGCCAGGGCCGCCGCGGCGGAGAGATAAAGAAACAACCGCTGGGTGGAGCGGAGCAGCTGCCAGAGCAGCCGCGAATTGGGCTCTTGCGAGCGCGGCGAGTCGCCAAGGCCCTCGGCGCGGAGCTCGTGGGCGCCGGCCAGGGCGTAGGCGACGTTGCGACCGATCGATGTGGAGAATCCGAAGTCGAACAGGATCGCCAGCGCCGCCAGATCCGCAAACGCCCAATACATCCCCAGATCCTTTCCGCTCAGCACCGACGGCCGGAGGACAAGCGGCATCAGCACCAGAGCCGAGGCCAGGCGCAGGAACTGAAAGCCCCAGGACCACACCACCGGGGAAGCATAGAGTCTTTGAGCAGCGGCGATCAGGGGCATGCCAGTCATCCGTATCCAATCATCGAAAACGGCGGACACTGCTTGAGCGGAGGTCGCGAGGTCAACGGCCATCCCGACGACGGCGCAAAAATGAACAATTGAACCCGGCCTGGATTGCGCCGATATTTTCGACGGCCGCCGCCATTGAACGTCGGCGCCCGTTTAAGGTCTCTGCGCATTGCATGTCCGTCTCGATCGCCAACTCGACCGAAGCCCCGGGGTTCGCCCAAACGGGCGCTCCCGCCCATGTGCCGTACCAGCTGGATCCGAACAATCGCTTCCACTGGTATGAGAACCATTGGAAGCGGGTTGCGCTCAATCTTCTTCTGAAGCATTGCGCTCCGGCGGGCAAAACAGTGCTCGACTATGGATGTGGACGCGGCGAGACGCTCGACATCTTCGGCGGCGCGGGCTTCCGCGTCACGGGCACCGACACCGATGAGCAATGCGTGCGGCTCGCGGAGCGCTACGGAAAATCGCTGCGGCTGAAACCGGAGGCGGCGGTGGAGCAATTCGGCAGAAAGAGCTTCGACGTCGTCACCTGCTTTCACGTGCTCGAGCATGTGCCCAGCCCCATAAAAACCCTCGGCGACATCTCCGCGATCGCGCGGGACTACGCCGTGCTAGCCGTCCCCAATCTCCGCCAGCTTCGCTGGATGGGCGTGCGAAACATCAGCCTCGACCTCGTCAACGAGGGACACCTTCAAGCCTGGGATCACTGGCATTTTCTCAACCTGGCGGAGCGTTACTGCGGGTTGGACCTGGTGGAATGGGGATTTGACGCGACAATTTTCCCCTGGCTCAGCGAATGGGCCGCGCGATTCCTTGGCAACGACGCCGCCATCCGGCTGGAGACCGGGCTCTTCAAGCGAATGTTCCCCTATCACGGCATCTCGGTGTTGGGATTGTTCCGCGTCCGGAAATGAGCGCGCCACTAACGGTCGCCTGGATCACCTACTTCCCCATCGAGTGGCTGGACCGCCTGCCGCCCGAGCTGGCGTCCCTGCCCAAAATGCACCCCGCCACATGGCAAAGGGTGCTGCTCGCCGAGCTCCAAAAGGAGCCCGATCTCCGCGTGCATGTCATCGCGCTCCGAAAGCAGTTTCCACGAAGCATGAGCTTCGAATCGGGCAATACGACTTTTCACTGCGTTCGCGTGCCCGGCGGGCTGCGGGCGCCTTCGTTTTTCTGGACCGACACGCGCAGCGTGGCCCGCGTGCTGAAATCGGTTCAGCCCGATTTGGTTCATGCCTGGGGAACCGAGAACGCCGCGGGCTTGGTGGCCAGCCGGCTCCCCTATCCGTATCTGCTCACAATGCAAGGCATCATGAGCTGGATGATCGAGCTGGGGTTGGCGAATCTCTATCAGCGATTCGTCGCCCGGCTCGAGAAGACCACGCTGCGCCGCGCGCGCCATGTGACCGTCGAGTCGCGGTTTGCGGTGGACTATCTCGCCGCGCGCTACGCGGGGCTCCATCCCCGCCAGATTGAGCACGCGCCCGACTGGGGCTTTCACCGCGCGCCGCGACAACCGCGGTTGGATCCGCCGCGAATCATCTGCATCGGAACCCTGAGCCAAGCGAAGGGAACGGATGTGCTTCTCCAGGCGCTCGACTCGCTCAGACACGAGCAGCGATTCGAAGTGGTCCTGGTGGGAGGAGCGTCCGCGGAGACGCTGGCCCAGTATCGGGCGTCGGTGTCGCCGGAGCTGTGGTCTCGGATCGCGTTCAAAAACCATCTGACATCGGCCCAGGTCGCGGAGGAGCTCTCGTCCGCGGCGCTCATGGTGTATCCCACCCGCGCGGACAACAGCCCGAACGCCGTGAAGGAGGCTGTGGCCGCCGGCGTGCCTGTGGTCGCAAGCGCGATTGGCGGCATCGTCGACTACGTGATCCCCGGCGAGAACGGATTCCTGTTTCCCGCGGGCAACGTCGAAGGCTGTCGTGGAGCGATCCGCTCAGCGCTTGGGCATGAAACCCTGGGGAAGGGGCATGTGCCCTCCGATGCCCTCGGGCGCCTGAGAGATTACCTGTCGCCCGCGACGATGTGCCGCAAATTCCTGGAAGCGTATCGTATCGCCGCGTCGGCCCCGCATCGCTGATCCCATCGATCTGGGAAGGATCCGACCGATGAGGGAGAGGTCGCAGCTCGCCGCGCCAAGACAGGACCGGGGAGGAAGCCCGCTAAAGACGCCAAACACGCGAAACCCCGCCCTGTCGAACGGAGAAGCCATGGAGAGAAGCGTGGCAGGAGGTTTCTTGCCGTGTGTTCAGAAGCGTCTGCGCGTTTTGAAGGAATCGTTCGCAATGATAACTCCAGTCGTTTGTGAGACGCCATGCCAGGCGATCTGACTCGAGTTTTCGTTTGCACACGAACAGGGTCGGTACAGGATGTCGGCCATGAACACCTCTGCTCCTCTTTCGCGTCGTCGTTTCATCCAAACCTCATCGGCCGCGGCCGGGGCCATCGGCTTGTCCGCGCTCCAGCAGACGAGAGCCGCCGGCGCGAACGACCGCATCCGGATCGGGGTGATCGGCGTGGGCGGGATGGGGACAGGGCATGTCCACAGCCTCGTCGGCAAATCGGCGAAGGAGAACATTGAGGTGGTGGCCGTCAGCGATGTGTATCAGCGCCGCGTGAACCGCGCCCGGGAAGTCTGCAAGGGCGAGGGATATCTCGACTACCGACGCCTGCTCGACCGGAAGGACATCGACGCCGTGCTGATCGCCACCCCGGACCACTGGCACGGGAAGATCAGCATCGAGACGATGGAGTCCGGCAAGCATGTCTATTGCGAAAAGCCGATGACCCACACCGTCGAGCAGGCGATCCAGGTCCGCAACGCCGTGCGCCGCCTGGGCAAGGTGTTCCAGGTCGGTCCAAACGGAACGGCCAACGACGGATACTGGAAGGCGCGCGACGCCATCGCGGCGGGCCGGATCGGGAAGGTGACCTGGGCGCACGGCAGCTACAATCGGAACGCGCGAACCTGTCTCTTCAACGAGCACCAGAAGATCGATCCGACCGCCGGCCCCGACAAGACGGGCGATGATCACATCGACTGGAACATGTGGCTCGGTCACGAGTGGGGACTCGCGCCGAAGATCGCGTGGAACCCTGAGCACTTCTTCCGATTCCGCAAATACTGGCCCTACAACGGAGGCGTCGCCACCGACCTCCTCTATCACAAGCTCGCGCCCCTGCTCATCGCCATCCGCGGCGCCAACGGCGAGTACCCGATTCGCGTGAACGCGAACGGCGGCCTCTACGTTGAGAAGGATGGGCGCGACATCCCCGACACCTTCATGCTCACCGCCGACTATCCGTCGGAATGGTCGTTGTTCCTTGTCAGCACGCTCACCAACGACGCGGGGATTCCCGACAGGATTTACGGCAAGCACGGAACCATGGAGCTGGGAGGCGAGCCTTCGCTGCGCTGGAACGGCGATTTCAAGGAAGAGTTCAAGGCGAAGAACGACGGCAAGGAGGAGGCGAAAGTGCCGCTGGAAAGCCGCCGCGACCTGGAGGGAAACTGGATCGACGCCATGCGAGGCCTCGCGTCCGTGCACTGCAATGCGGAGCTGGGCTGCGCCACAATGGTCGCCATCAAGATGGCGGTGGAAAGCTACCGCCAGCGCAGAACGCTCCTATGGAATCCCAAAACCGAGAAAGTGAGCCACAGCTGATACTCCCCCCTGAAAACACCGCCGCCTATCCCTTCATCACCCATGACCCCTCCTACCGCTTCCCGGCTCTCAACAACTCGGATCCTGATCTACGTCTTCATCCTCTCGCGGGCGGCAGCGCTGCCCGCGGCGGACTGGACGCCGCTCTTCAACGGCTCGACGCTCGGAGGTTGGCACGCCAGCGCCAAGACCGGACATAGCCGCGCGAGCAACAATCAATCCGGCGGCAGGTGGGTTGTGGAGGATGGGGGGATCGTAGGATCGCAGGACATCCCCGGGAATGGCGGGATTCTCCTGACGGACGAGAGCTACGGGGACTTCGAGGTCGCGCTGGAGATGAAGAACGACTTTGGTCCGGACAGCGGACTTTTTTTGCGGAGCACGGAGGATGGGACAGCGTTCCAGGCCATGATCGACTACCATGCCGGAGGCAACCTCATGGGCATATACGGAGAAGGAGCGCTCGGGGCCAGGCCGCACGTCCGAAACTTTGTCTTCCTGGACAGTGTCACAACGATCCGCGAAGAGACCGGTCCCTCGAAGCCCTCGCTCCCTGTCCTGCCCGAGGCCTGGCCTCAGTTCTGGCGGCATGGAAACTGGAATGAACTGAGGGCGCGGATCGTGGGGAATCCGCCCAGGATCACCACGTGGATCAATGGCGTCCAGTTCAGCGACTGGCAGGAAACGGAGAAGCGGCATCCGGACACCGGGCACATCGGGCTTCAGGTGCATGGAGGCGGCGATCTCACGCGACAGTTCGTTCGCTACCGGAACATCCGCGTCCAAAAGTTGCAGGCGTCGGTGGATAACGCCCTCACCGAAGCCGAGCGGCGGGAAGGATGGCAGTTGCTCTTCGACGGACGCTCCCTGAACGGCTGGATGAACAGCGATCGAACCGCTCCGCGCACTCCGGTCGAGGAATCCGCTCTCAACCCGCACCGCGCGGGGCACTACATGCTCATTCATACCCAGGAGTGGGCGAACTTCGTGTGGAAGGTCGACTTCAAGCTGAGCCCGCGCTGCAATAGCGGCCTTTTCGTGCGAACGAGCCCGCTGACGCCGCGGCCCGGCAAGGACGTTGGATACAACGGCCTCGAGATCGCGCTCGACGACACCTTCACGGCCGGCTTCCACGACACCGGCGCGCTCTACGATTTATCGAAACCCACGCGAAACGCCATGCGGCCCATCGGCGAGTGGAACCATATTGAAATCACTTGCCACGGCCCGCGCATTCAGGTGGCGCTGAACGGCGAGGCGGTGAACGACATTGATCTTTCACGATTCGTGGAAGCGTATCGGAGGCCCGACGGTTCCCAGCACAAGTTCGACATCGCGTTCCGCGACCATCCGCGCCAAGGATTCATTGGGCTTCAGGATCATGGATCCCCGTGCTGGTTCAAAAATATCAAGCTGAAGCCGCTGTCGGATTGAGGTTGTGGGTTCGCTGGTGTAGCGCAGAGTGCCTACTCTGCCGTATCGCAGGTTGCCCAACCTGCGGCGCGGTCAGCCTAGCCAACCCACGTCCCATCCGATCGCAGCGCGAGTCCGTTTTTGCACGACACTGGAAAGCTTGGCCTGCGGTGTGCCAGTCGTCGCCACAGATTTCTCCGCATGTCCAGAACTTGTTCGCGGTCACGGAGAGTTAGCGCGCGTGAAGACGCTCCTTACTATAGGCAATAACCTGATCGAGCAAGCCGTGGTAGACGTCGACGACTTATGCCTATGTTGGGAAAAGCTCCACCAAGATCAGGCTCTTCGGGCGTCCTATGCTATCGCTGGAAGAGACTTCGCTCAAACGTACTCATGGGACAAGATCAGCCAACAATGGGAAAGGCTCTGTCATGATGTCTTGATGTGAACCTTCGCGCCGGAGGGGGTGAAGGCCCTGCGGTAGCGAGCGCTGGCGCCTGGGTTGATGGGAATGATTTCCCGGGGGAAATGAACGACAGAAGGAAGGTGATGAGCTTTCGCATCGCGACGGTGTTGTTCACCGGAAACGCTATACAGACTGCCCCGTCTGTACAAAAAGGCGTCCACAACATTGGGATGCGCGGCATCCCCCGCGGCGCCTGTTCTAAGACTTGCAGGCCTTGGGGCAACCTTTCATTCTCCGGCGTCATTCGAATCAATGCCTATGTCATTACTCGCTGGAAAAATTGGGGTGGTGTTTGGTGTCGCCAACAAGCGTTCCATCGCCTGGGCCATCGCCCAGGCCTGGCACAAGGCCGGAGCGCAGCTCGCCTTCACCTACCAGGGCGAGCGGCTCAAGGAGAATGTCGAGGAGCTCGTCGGCGCCTTCGGCCCTGACACCCTCCTCATGCCCTGCGACGTCACGCGCGACGAGGACATCGAACGCGTCTTCGCCGAGCTTGGGCAAAAATTCGGCCGGCTCGACCTGCTGCTGCACTCCGTCGCGTTCGCGCCCAAAGACGCCCTCGAAGGCCAATTCGTCAATACCAGCCGCGAAGCCTTCCGCGTCTCCCATGACGTCAGCGCCTATTCCCTGGTGGCGCTGGCCCGCGGCGCCGCGCCGCTCATGAAGGACGGCGGGAGCATCGTCGCCATGAGCTACTACGGCGCTGAGAAAGTGATCCCGCATTACAATGTCATGGGCGTGGCCAAGGCGTCGCTCGAGGCGAGCGCCCGCTATCTGGCCTATGATCTCGGCTCGCGAAAAATTCGCGTGAACTGCATCAGCGCCGGCCCCATGAACACGCTCGCGGCGCGAGGGATCGCCGGATTCCTCGACATGATGAAGCACTACGAGGCGCGCTCCCCCCTGAAGCGCAACGTGCAGCCGGACGAACTGGGGGCGACAGGCGCGTTCCTGGCCAGCGACGGGGCGGCCGCCATCACCGGCCAGGTCCTCTACGTCGATTGCGGCTACCAGATCATGGGCATGTGATGGCGCCCGCGCCGGCCCCGGCCCGCGCCGAAACCTGATTGGATTATCCGATGATTGCGTTGCTGGATTATGGCTCGGGGAACATCCGAAGCGTCGAGAAGGCGCTTCGCATGGTCGGCGCGGAGGTCCGGCTCATCACGCGTCCCGAGGGAATGAAGGACGCGCGGGCGATCGTTCTGCCCGGAGTGGGCGCGTTCGACGATTGCCTCTCGGCGATGCGGAGGCAGGATCTCATCGCGGGAGTCGCCGGATTCATCGCGTCCGGACGCCCCTTCCTCGGCATCTGCGTCGGATATCAGGCGCTCTTCGAGCGGAGCGAAGAGTTCAACAGCTGCGCCGCGGGGCTGAAGATCTTCCCTGGAAAGGTGGTGCGGTTCGCCGACCAGGCGGGGTTGAAGGTGCCGCAGATTGGATGGAATCGCATCGACATCGTCCAGCCCCAGTGCCCGCTGTATCGGGGCATCCAGTCGGGAAGCCATGTGTATTTTGTGCACAGCTTTTTCCCGAAGCCCGCGGATTCGTCGATCGTCGCGACCACCACGGACTACGGCGCCCCGTTCGCGTCGTCGGTGTGGAAAGACAATGTCTACGCCACGCAATTTCACCCCGAGAAGAGTCAACAGATCGGGCTGCGGCTCTTGAGAAATTTCGTCGAACTCGCCCGATAGCCGTGCCCGCCGAGTTCTCCTTCGCATCGCTGCCGTCGCGCGCCCGGCGCGGAGGAAGGATCCTTGCGTGGGCCCTCGTGGTGCTCGCGGCCTACGCGTTTCGCGAGCGCCTCTCCCTCAGCTCCGCGAGCCGGGACCGGCTCCGGTTCGTGCATTCGTTCACAACCGCGTCGGAGCGGGCCATCATCGACGACGCCGTCGCGGAGTTCCAGCGGGCGCATCCGGAGCTGCCGGTGGACCAGATCGCCTTCAACAGCGAAACCTATCAAAACATCGGGTGGCGGCTGCAGTTCCAGGGCGATCGTCAATCCGATGTGTTCTTCACGTGGCTCGGGTACAAGACGCGCCAGGCGGACCAGGAGGGCTGGTCGCTCGACATGAAGCCCTACCTATCCGCGGAAGACCTGGACCAGTTCCTGCCCTCGACCCTCGGCCCTTCGTCGGGAGCGCTGACGTTTCTTCCCCAGTCCGTGGATCTCAGCAACCTGATCTGGGTGAACCGCGATTGTTTTCGCACGAACGGCCTGATCGAACCCCGCACGCGCCAGGAGTGGCTTGCCGTGTCGATCGAGCTTCGGAGGCGCGGTCTGCTCGCGCTGGTTCAAGGCAACCGCGAGTTCTGGCCCATGGGCAATCTGGGCGCCGAGCTTCTGGGTCGAAGCGTCGGCGTCGAGTCGCTCCAGGATTTGTTCATGGGACGAATCCCCGCCACACCCCAGCGGCTGGAAGGACTGCGACTGTTGGTCGACTGGGCGCGGGAAGGATGCCTCGACGCCCCCGGTATTCTGTCTCCGGGCGGCATAGGAACCCTGAGCGACTTGGACGCGAAAGTGTTGTTTCTTGGGGGCAAAGCGGCGCAGCACCCCATCGGATCCTGGTTCACGGCGGACATTCGAGACGCGAAGGATCACGGCGAGCTCCGATTCGAGCCCGGAGTGTTCTCTGTCCCGCCGAACCCCGGGGAGGCGGAGGCGCGCGTCGCCGTGATCACGGGCTATCAGGTCAATCGTCGCACCCGGCATCCTGACCTCGCTGTGGACTTCCTCCGGCGTCTGTTGTCGCGGAAATACCAGGAGCGGTTCGCGGCGCTTGGCAATCTCTCGGCGCGCAAGGACGCCGTGGCGTTCACCACCGAGCCCATCCCCCGACAACTGCTCGCGCTCCTGGCGCGGCCGGCGGCGATGATTCCGCCGCCCGACACCGGCTACTCTCCGGAACGCGCCGCGGTGTTCTATGAAATCTGCGCGAAGCTGCTTCTGGGGAAGCTCGACCTCGACGGGGCCGCGCGGATCTGGACAGAGCAACAACCCTCCCTGGCGCAAAAGGAAAAATGAGCCGACGCGGACAGGCCCTATTTTTTGCGCCCGGGATGCTGGTGTTCGCGCTCTTCGTCCTTCTGCCCGCCACGCAGACCTGGGTGGACTCGGTTGTCGTCTGGAAACAAGGACGCGCGGAGTGGCTCGGATTGGGGCTCTACAAAATGGCCCTCGCGGACGGACGTTTCCAGCGCGCGCTCGGAAGCAACCTCGTCTACTTCCTATGGACCCTGCTCTTCGAGGTCGTCGCCGGACTCATGCTCGCCCTCGGCCTTGAAAGAAACACGCGATGGAACCAATGGCTCCGGGTGATCTTCTTTGCTCCCGCGGTCCTTTCGATGGTGGTGGTGGGACTGGTGTTTGGATTTCTGTTCAAGGACGGCGTCGGCCTCCTGCCCGGTTGGTTGAACGAGGGGAACGCCCTGCTGACGGTGTCGCTGATCTCGGGCTGGGCTTCGGCGGGATTCTTCATGGTGATTTTTCTGGGAGGCCTCGCGGGGATTCCAGAGGACGTTCTCGAGGCCGCGCGGCTCGACGGCGCGAGCGCCTGGCAGACCTTCTGGTTCGTCAAGCTGCCCTTGCTGCGCGAGGTGGTTTATGTGGCCTTGCTCGTGTGCTTCACCGGGGCGTTCAAGGCGTTCGACCTGTTTTGGGTCCTCTTTCGGAATCAGGAGGAAGGAACAATCGTGGGCACCTTGCTCGTCCGGGAGTTCTTCCAGTATGGGCATCCCGCCTACGGCAGCGCTCTCTCCGCGATCCTGGCGGCCGTGGTGACGGCGGGAACAATCCTGGGAATGAAGGCGCTGCGCTGGGGCCTGGATCGATCATGGAGGTCGCGATGACGCGCTCCTCGGCGACGGCGGCGCGCGCGACCCTCGGCGACCGGCTCATGCGTCCGCTGTGGATTCTCGGCGCCCTGGCCTGCCTCTTCCCCGTGGCGTGGATGTTCCTGGGCAGCGTCAAGAAAACGAACCAAGAGCTCTACGACCACCCGTTTTCGCTGCCTCAATCCTGGGCCTGGGAGAACTACGCGCAAGCCGTCAGGGAAGGCCGGATGGGCGATTACCTGGTCAACTCCCTTCTCGTGGTCGCGCTGTCGGTGGTCGGAACGGTCGTGCTCGGAGCTTGGTCTGGATATGCGCTCGGCAAGCGCGACTTTCCATGGCGCGCGACCTGGCTGGGCGTCATTTTCCTCGGCTCCATCCTCCCCGTTCAAGCCACGCTGTTCCCGCTCATCCGCATTCTGCAAACCCTGGGGCTTCACGACAGCCTCTGGGCCCTGATCCTGGCTTACATCGCGCAAAGCCTTCCTCCCGCAATCTGGCTTCTGGCGGCGTACTTCCAATCCATACCCCGGGATCTCGAGGAGGCCGCGCGCATCGACGGCGCGAGCGCCTGGCGCTTCTACACATCCATCCTCTTCCCGATCGCGAAGCCCGCCATCGCCACGGTCGTGGTGATCACCTGCCTCAACACATGGAACGAGTTCCTCCTCGCGATGCTTCTTGTCCTGGATCCCATGAAGAAGACGCTGCCCGCTGGAATGATCGCTTTCGAGGCGGCTCATAGCACCTTCTACCCCGCGCTGCTTGCGGGCCTCACGCTGATTTCCGTGCCCACTCTCATGGTCTACGCCCTCTTCAACCGCCAGGTGATGCGCGGGATGGTGGCGGGAGCGGTAAAATCATAGGCTGCGCTCCCATGCAAACACAGAAGACCGACGAAACCGCCAGCCCATCGCAACACGCCCCCCTCTGGGGCGTGGTCGAAGGTTTCTACGGACGTCCCTGGACCGCGGGCCAACGGGAGTCGTTGTGCGCTTGGATGAAGGGCCAGGGGCTGAACGCCTACCTCTACGCTCCGAAGGACGACCTGAAGCATCGGGCGCTCTGGCACGCCGCGTACACGCGCGACGAAGCCCGGGCCTTGAAAAGGCTGATAGCCCATTGCGATCGCCTCGGGGTGCGCTTCATCTACGGAATCGCGCCCGGGCTTTCAACGCGCTGGACGCCCAAGCAGGTTGAATCGCTCCTGCTCCGCAAAGTGGAATCGGTGCGGCGGCTCGGATGCCGGAGCTTCGCGCTGATGTTCGACGACATCCCTTCCAAGGGCGCCGCTCAGTATCTCCGACGATATGGATCGTGGGTGAACGCGCACGTGGCCTGGTCCCGGCATGTGATCGAGGGAATCTCGAAGCGCCAACCGGACGCGCGCTTTCTCTTCTGCCCCACTCCTTACTGCGGCAGCTTCGCCGGGGATGTGGCGCAGAACACTTATTTGCGGACGATCGGCGAGGACCTCCCCAACGCCGTGGATATCCTCTGGACAGGCAGCGATATCATCGCGCCCTCCATCGGCCTCGCGGAGATCCGAGCCGTCGCGCGCGTTCTGCGCCGTCCGCCGACGATCTGGGACAATTGGTTTGCGAACGACTATGACCTGCGACGCCTCCACCTCGGCCCTTACGCCAAACGGGACCCGCGAGTCCGCCGGGAGGTCCGAGGCATCCTGATCAACCCCAACACCGAATTCCGAGCCAACGATGTTCCGTTCCACACCTTCGCGTCGTTTGTTCGCGGAGGCGGAGGATGGAGCGAGGAATCAGCCTATCGCGACGCCCTGGACCAATGGCGTCCTCAGTTCCGCGACTGTCGCGGCGCGCTTCCCACGCGAAAGGAGCTGCGGACGCTGACGGACTGTCTGCACCTGCCGTTCGCCTCGGGCAAGCTCGCGGCCAAGCTCCTCCGCGACCTGCCGTCCGCCCTCGCCTCAACCACGTCGGCCGGCCACGCGGCCCGGGCTCGCATTCGCAAAACCGCCCGGGCGCTGCTTCAATGGCAAACACGAATCACGGAGCTGCGGGACAGGGAGCTGTCCTACACCCTCTATCGTCATGTGTGGGAGCTGAAAGAGGAAATGGATCTGTTCCAGAGATATTTCGATTGGATGGAAAGCGCGACCGCTCGACGGTCCGCGTTTCGATCGCCCTTCCATCAGGTCGGGACGTATCGCGGCGGCTTCGTCGCGTCCTTGCAACGCCATCTCGAGCTCGCGGCGGCAGGCGGGTTTCGCCCCGCGACGCGGCCCGTGAGCTGATCGCATGAGAATCCGCGGCTACACAAAGCAAGACGAGGCCGGCGCCTATGCGGTCTGCCTTCAAACAGGGGATGCCGGCGCGGACGCCACGCGTCTCTACGACGACCCGCGCGCCTTGGGCGACATCTACGTGGGGCCCTACCTGAGCCTGGAGCCCGAGCTCAGCTTGGTGCTCGAAGACACGGAGGGCGTCTGCGGCTATTGCCTGGGCGCGTTGGACACGCCGCGATTTTTCGGCAGGTTGCTCGCCGAGTGGCTGCCGCTGTTGCAAGAACTGCATCCGGAGCCTTCGGGAGATCCGAAATCCTGGACAGCGACCCAGCGATTGCGTCGCGAACTGCATCACCCCGACCTCTTTTATCCGGAGCCCATTGCGGACTATCCGTCGCACATGCACATCGACCTGCTGCCCCGCGCCCAGGGACAGGGGTGGGGGCGCCGCATGGTGGAGGAGCTGGAGTCGCGTCTCCGGACAAGAGGATCGCCCGGGGTTCATCTGGGAATGTGGGCGCGCAATGAGCGGGCTTTTCGTTTCTACACGAAGCTCGGATTCCGCGAAATCACACGAGTGGGCGAAGGCGACCGGGCCAGCCTTTACCTGGGGAAAAGACTGTGAAGAACTGGCTGAAAAAGCATCGCAGGATCCGTTTCACGCTGCTCTGTCTCGCGCTCGCCGCGGGATTGAGCGGCTGCGCCACGACGCAGTACTACTGGCAGGCGCTCAGCGGACAGGTCGCCCTCCTGAGCCGGCAGGAGAGGATTGAGCGCGTGCTCGAGCGAACGGACATCAGCCCGGCGCTGCGCGAGAAGCTTCTCGAGACTCTGGATCTCCGGCAATTTGCCGAGAAGGAGCTGCGCCTTCCCGTCGATGGCCAGTATCGCAATTACGCCGATGTTCGGCGCCGCTTCGTCGTTTGGAATGTTCATGCGGCGCCGGCGTTTTCCCTGGAGGCGCGGACCTGGTGGTATCCGTGGGTCGGGCGGCTCAAGTACCGCGGTTACTTCCGCGAGGACGCGGCTCGCCGGCTCGCCGCCGAGATCGCGGCGCGAGGCGACGACGTCTACGTGGGGGGCGTGGAAGCCTATTCCACGCTGGGCTGGTTCAGGGATCCCATCCTCAACACTTTCATCCATCACGACAGCGCGGATCTCGCCGAGATCTTGTTCCATGAGCTGGCTCATCAGCAGTTGTTCATCAGCGGCGACACCGACTTCAACGAGGCTTTCGCCGTGTCGGTGGCGCAGGAAGGAACGCGGCGCTGGCTGCGCGCCCGCAAGACCGCCGCCGATATTGATCGTTACGACGAGGATCTTCGCAAGGAGCGGGCTTTCATCCACGTCGTGCTGAACGCGCGCGCCCAGCTGAACGCGCTGTATCGATCCGGAGCCGGGTCGGAACCCGCCCGCCTCCGTTCCCGCAAGGAAGCGCTCATTGAGGAGATGCGACAGGCCCACGAGGCGCTGCGAACCGGCTGGGGAGGCGTCTCTCCGTACGACGCCTGGTTTTCAAAGCCCGTGAACAACGCGCGGCTCAACACGGTGGCCACGTATCAGGATCTCGTGCCCGGCTTTGAAAAACTCCTCGCCGCCTGCGGCGGCGATCTCCCAAAGTTCTACGCGGCGGTCAAGCAACTCGGGATCCGATCTCAGGCGGAGAGGCGCTTGGCGCTGGAGCGCGCTCCGAAGCCTGAGAAATAGGGCCTGGGCTGCCAGCCCTGCGTCACCCGTCCCTTCCAATATCCCGGACGTCCCAGCGTCCCCGCTAAGGTCCTCGGAGGCGGAAGTAGCGCTCCGGAGCCACGGCGTCGACCGGGACGATGATCTGTCCGTTGACCTGCTGCGCCGCGTTCGTGACGGTCATCCAAGCAATGGGCGGTTGCAGGTTTGTCGCGCATTCCAAGGTGTAGCCACCCACCCCGGCGGGCCACGCGATCTGGGTCAGGGGTCCGGCCTGTTGGATCTGCAACGACGCGGGGTTGAACACGGAGATCGACACAGGGGCCGAAGCGTTCGTCCCGCCGTCGCTATCGGTGGCCACCGCGGTGAGCAGATGCGTTCCTCCGGCAGGGTCGGGCCATAGGATTCCAAACGGGGCGGCGCCCAGTGAGCCCAGGCTCGCGCCGTCGGAGAAAAACTCCATCTTGGCGATGCTGGCGTAGGCTGAGCTCGCGACGGCAGTCAAAGGAACGTTCGTGGGAGTGAAGAAAACAGCGCCCGGGTCCGGCTGCGTCAACGCCACCGTGGGCGGCGCGACGCCGATCCCGCTCAACTCGAGATCAAAGCTCAGATCGCCGCTGTGGATGCCGACCTGATGCACTTCCACCGCCAGCAGGTTCACCCCTTTGAGCAACTTTCCGGTGGGGAGCAGCACTGAGTTGAAGCTGTTCTCCGCCGCGCCCGTGATGTTGGTCAGGGCCAACGTGGAAAAGGTCACCGCTCCGGCGGGCATGTTGTTCCGCCAGATCTCCTCCCCGTTCAGATAAACCACGACGCCGTCGTCGCGCAGCACGCGGAGCAGAATGCCGCTGGCTTGAATGGAGTTTGTGAACGAGCGCCGGAAGTAGTAGGTGATGTGGTTCTGAAATGGATTCGGGCCTTCGTCCAGCAACGTCGCCTCGTCGCCGTCGCCGTAGCCCAACTGCGCGGGCCCGCTCTTCCATCGCGGTCGATAATGGGGCGCGACCCAATCGGACCCGAGATCCGCCCCAGCGTCATTGTAGCTCCACACGGACCCCGCCGGGATCCATGTGAAAACGGATCCTTGAGCCGGAAGAACGATGACCCGCACAGGGGCGGAGGCGCCGGTCAGACCGCCGGAGTCCGTGGCGGTGGCCGCGACGTTGTAGTCCCCGGGAACGATATTGCTCCACAGGAGGCCGTAGGGCGGGGCGGAATCGAAGCCGATCAGCGCGCCGTTCGCGTAGAAACTCACCGTCAGCCCCTGGGGATCGTCGTCGGTCACCGTCGCGAGGAACTTGACGCCGCCAGGCGCCTGCACAATGACCGGATCGCCCGGCCCGGTCAGCGCGATGGTTGGAGCCTCGTTGCCAACGTTCACGCTGGCCTTCAACTCGAGATCGAACAGGAGATCGGGGCTGAACCCCACTGTGGGATGATTCTGATGCACCTCCACGGCGATGACGTTCGTTCCTTCGACAAGGAGGCCGGGATTCAGGCTCGCGATGACGGGAATGGTTTCCCCGAGCCCGCTGATGGCCGTGGAGGCCTCGGTGAGGTAGCTGATCGTTCCGCGCAGAGGCATGTTGTTGCTGAAAGCGCGCTGGCCATTGATGTAGACCACGGCGCCGTCGTCGCGGATGAGACGAGCGTTGAGGTCTGAGATATGGTCGGCGTTCGCCACCACGATCTTCTTCCGAAAATAGAACGTGGTGTATCCGTTGGCCGCCAGGCCGATGGTGGTGTCCTCCTTGCCGCCAAAGCCAAGGATGCCCAGGCCCGAGGACCACCCGGCGTCATTGTAGGCCGACGCGCGCCATGCCGTGCCCAGATCTCCGCCATGAGCGTTGTATTTCCAGTTCGATCCGAACGGAACCAACGTCGCGATGCTCGAGAGCCCAGCGGTTCGGAAGCTCCAAACGGGTCCCGCGTTGGTGATCCCTGAGCGCTTCACGTCGACGCGCCAGTAGTAATCGGTTCCCGCAGCCAGCAACGGAAGAGGCCAGGAAGCATTGCTGGTGGATCCTAGGAAATCCTCCGCCGCGGGCACAGGGTTGGTCCCCAGGTAGACATCGAAGGTGGTCGCCGCCGCGGACCCCGCCACGACGCGAATACTGTCCAGGCGGACGTTCAGATAACCGAGCTGATCATCCTCCACAAACGCGAGGCGGATGGTTTTCCCCTTGTAGGCGCCCAGGTAGTTGGTGCGCTGAACCCAGTCTGCGAGCAGCGAGTCGCCCGGCTGGGAGGCGTAAAGTGTCCAGAGCACTTGATTGTCGTCAGGATCGCGCGCTTCGACGCGGAACTGCTGGGACTGAGGCTTGAACTCCCCAGCATAGTTTCGAATGCGATCGGCCCAGGAGACCATCACAGTCGTGGCGCCGGAGGGAATCGCTATGTCCTGCCACAGCTCGTGATGCCCGTTTCCAAATTGGGACGATAGCGCGCTGAACCCGCCGGCGAATGGGGGCTGCGGGCCTTCGGGCGATGGAGGGTCAAAGCTCCCGTTGTCCACCAGGAATCCCCCGGCGCCCGTGTCCGAACGCGACCATCCCGTCAGGTCCCCGGTCTCAAAATCCCCGTTCACCAGCAGATCCCCCTCGATGCGGTCCCACGAGAGGGCGATCTTCGTCGGGATGTCGTCCGAGAGATCGGGCGGATAGGGGTGGGAAGGATCCGGCGGGCCGTCGTTGTCGAACAAGAAGGATCCGCCTTGTCCCGCGGTGAAGCCCGGCGCGGTGGCCGTAAGAGTCGCGATACGCAGGGGATCAATGACGTTGTTGTCCCCGACGAACAGGTGGAAATGAGCGTTGGTTTGACCCGGGAGGATGGTGACCGGGCCGATGGGGATGTAATCGAAGCCCAGGTTCGCCGAGAAAGAAACGACCACGTTGGTCGGCACAGTGCCCGTGAGGCGCACCTCGCAGGCGTTGGACAACAGACCCGCGCCCTCCCCCACGAAGAACGGGGCGATGACGGTGAGGGTGGGGGCCTCATCGTCCAGAATCAGGATGTTGTTGGTGGCCGGGGTCCAGTTGGCAACAAACGCGACCACGCTGGCTTTCACGGGGCCTTCGAGCCGACGGTTGTCGTAGGCCTGCACATGGAAGACCCCGGAGGTCTGTCCCGCTGGAATGTACGCGAACGAGAAGAATCCGCTGAAGCCCAGGAGGCCGGGGGGCGACGTGTCGAAGCTGATGTCGACATCATCGCCGACGGGCGCCGATGTGTAGACCCTTCCCTGAACGTACCCGCCATTCTCAACCAGAAGGCCGGGCATCTCGATGTGCAGGGTCGTGCTTTCATTGTCGTCAACGAACGCGAAGGCGTACGCGGTGTTATAGAACGACGCCTTGGCGGTGACGATGACGCCCTGGGTGCCATCGAGAATCGCGTCGTCCACCACAGTGAAGTTGAAGGCAGCGTTCGTGGCGCCCGCGAGGATCACCACCGATGCGGGGACCTTGATCTCGGTGGTGTCGCTGGAGGACAGAGACACGACGAGGTTGGCGGCCGCGGGTTGATCCAGGCTGACATGCCCGACCCCGGGCCGCACCAACGGGGATTCCTTGAACGACACCGGCATGCTGAGATGAAGGTCAGGAAGGATGGAGCTGCAAGTGGGTAGCGCGGCGAAGTCCGTGCTGATGAAATCCTTTGGGGTGCCCGTTCCCCGCGATAGACCCACGACAGAGAAATCGCCATACCCGTCCAGTATCGTGATTCGAATGGCGCCCGAGAAGAACAGCTCGATTTGAAAGTTGTTCGCGTGGTCTCCGTAATAGCCGTTCACAAGCTTTTGCCAGGTGGCCACGAATCGGTCCGGCAATTGCCTCCAAGAGATGGTCGCTCCGGCCTTGATGGCGTACCCGTCGTAGTAGTCGTCAAAGAGCCCCGATACCTGGCGGTGCGCGAAGTGTTCGTTCAGCGCGTCATACGCGGATGCGCTGCCGGCGCCGCCCAAGGTGATGGACCCCGAGAAGTTGACCCAAACATGGGTGGCCGTTTGGCCATAAAGCGACACGTGCTTTCCACCCGAGAGAACTACCTCGGCCGCGGAGTCATAGGAATACTGGTCGTGGTGGAGCTCCGTCCCTCCGGCCGGATCCGTGGGGAATGAGTTCGCCGGCTGCCGGCACACCTGATACCCCCTCGCGCTCCCGTCGGGGATGAAGGACACCGTCGTGTTCTGGATGTCCAGCGCGCCATCGTTGAGCAGCTCTGTGAGATAGCTGTCGTTCCTCACATGGAACTCGATGCTCGCGTCCTGGGCGGTGTGGGTTGTGAGGTTGGAGAGCGTCAGCGCGTTGGTGTAGTCCCCAATCGGCAGCGACTGGGTTTGAAGCGTCGGGGTCGGGATGAGATCCACGGCCCCATTAGCCGCCAGGGTTCCCGAACTCGGCGCCACCTTTAAATAAGGCGTGGGCACGACCGCCCAGTTCATGGGTAGGGCGGAGGCGTTCTTCAGATGGTAGGGCTGGGGAATGAAGCTCTCGAAAGGCCCTCCTTGCGGCCCGTAGAAGACGTCCCCCGGGGGAAAGGACAGCGGGGTCTCGAGAGAGAGCGGCTCTGTTGTCCTCAGGGCTACGCGCCGGGTATGCGTCACGTGGCTCACGTGATTCGAAAAAGCGACGAAGGTGTCGAAGTTCGTTATCGCAATGGGGACCTGCGCCGCGTTGAACGAGACCTTGACCGTGGCGGCGCCATGCGCGGCGAGCGTCCCGGCGGAGGGCGACAGACTCAAGGGCGACACCGTGCTGGCGCTCCATGCCAGCGCGGACGCGGTGATGTTCGAAACAACGTAGTTCGTGAACACGAAGCCGAAGGGACCGCCCGCCGGACCGAAAACCGACACGTAGTTCAGCGGAATCACTTTCAGGGTGTCCGGCACGCTGAAGCTTTCCACGACTCCAACCGTCGTGTTCGCGGAGGACGCGAGCGCGTCTTCGCCCAACCCGCGTTTCGCGAAAGCCTCCCAAAGGTCCGCCTTGTGCGCGCCGCCGCTGTCCATCTGATCGGCCTGGAGGATCGCGTCGCGCGCCTGAACGAACGTGGGATTGGGCGGCGACAGCCTCATCCCATCCGTCACGATTTGCAGGATGAGCTGGTTGCCCGCGTTGTGGCCCAGCTTCCCAATCAGCTTCGCCCGAGCCTCCCACAGAGTCATGCACCATACCTCGCCGGCGTTGTGAACCTCGCCGGCGCTGACGCCGGGAAAGAGGGGACTCTTCGGAATACTCGGGTGAGAGGCGATTTGATTGGGATCAATGTCGCGAAAGGTCAGCGGATTCACCTGCATGTTCGTGCAGTACGGATAGCGTCGAGACCCAAAATAGTAGTTGTCGCCCGGATTGGCGAACGAACCCCACTTGGTAAAACCCTGGATCGCGTACGCGCTGTGCGGATAATTCCCCGACAGGCTCGCTCCGGCTGGCGCCAGGAGCGCCAACGAATAAAAATCAGACCATCCCTCCCCCATTGCGCCGGTTTGATGAGCCGTGATGCCGACGCCGCCGCCCACCAACCGGGTGCTCAAGCCGTGGGTGTATTCGTGCAGCACAACAGTGAGATCCAGGTCCCCGTCTCGATCGGGACTCGGTCCGTCGTAGACGTACATCTGCATCCGGGGCGTCTTGCCGTCGGCCCCGACGCCGAAGTTCGCGTTGTTGAATCCTCCTCCGTCCTGGGCGTCGGCCTGCACCGCATCGTTGCCGATGCCTCCCTTGCCAAAGTTGTCGGCCTGGAAATTCCCCGCCCCTTCGGTGAAGCCCAATTCGTACAGTTTGTCGTGCATCCAATTGCACCAATAGAAGAGGTTCACGACGGCGGCGTTGCGATAGCTGCTGGGGGAAAAGGAAAGGTTCAACGGAAAATCGAAGACGCGGCTCGGCGAGCCCTGGGGTCGGGGAACGTCGGCGATGTCGTTGTCGTCGAGATCCAGGTGCGCGTCGACATTGTTTCCGAGCGTGGAGTTGTTGCCGTCATGGATCCATCCGTCGGGAGAAGCCACGGTGTCCAAAGCGGAGAACGTGACGACTGTTCGCGCGACCGTCGCGGGTTGCGCGTTGCTTCCTGGATTCGGATAGCCTGGAAGCCGCGGCGTGGGGCTCTCGCCGCCCGTGATCACCCGGAACGAGGCGTTGCTGAGATAGTGCGTCAGGCAATGCCGCACCCAGACGGCCCCGGTTTCCACATCGATGACCATTTGAAACATCTCCCCTCGCGCCTGGCTGGTCAGCTCCACCTCCCAGGCCAGGCGCATCGCCTCGGCGTGCAGGGGCAACCAAACCAGTCGAACATCGACAAGGCCGATCGCGCCTGGGGCGACAAACTGCTGGCTTTGCTCGGGGCCCGAAGCGGCGCCCTGGGCGACAACGGCCTCGGCCTTCACGGCACCGCCCAACGACTCCAATGCAAGAACCACCGCTCGCGCCGCTCCGATGGGGAGCGCATCGAGCGCCGGCCGATTCGGCATGCCCGCCTTCTCGGACGACGGAAGATCCGCGAGGAACTGGCTCGCGATGCTGATCAGCTCGCCCTTCGGCGTGCTGTGGGCGATGATCCGCGCTTCAAACACCGAAATGCCGGCGTGCTCCTGCTGCCACACGACCGTGTGGACCCCGTTGTGCGCCGTCCTGTATTCGCGCAGGACCCGGGCTCGAGCCGGATCCAGAGCCGAAGCGTCGTGTCCAAACAACGAAGCGTGTTCGTGGATGAAAGCCTTGGCGGGCGCATGGGGATCGTCGGAGGCGAAACGGTCGCGTGTCGCGCGGGAAACGGCGCCGCCCACGCCATTGGTTCCGGTCAACCACTCATCGCCCGCCATCACCCACGCGGGGCTGCCGAGCAGCGGGTGACGATGCACCTTCAGCTTCGGCAGTCGCGCGCGCAGGGAAGCTTCGGCGCGCTCGTGGGCGGCTTGGCGACCGTCGGCAAGCGGCAGCGGCTTGCGTTGATCGGAGTCTGGAACGGGCTCCCGTTCCCGATCCGGCGCGCGAAAAGCGAACGCGCACTGCACGATGAAATTGAAAATGAGAAGGAAGGCGAAAGTCCTTGAGACCAGAGACGGGATGCGACGCGACGATGCCTTCGACCAGCTTAAAATGGAAAAACCACGCACAGCACAATTGGACCACCTGGGAACATCAGGATACCGCGTAATCTTGCATTTGACGGGGCGATGGTCAAGGCGGGAAACTGTCTCAATTCGAGACGAAGGAGTCGGAGCACGATGGGTCGCGCGAGCTTATTGGATGGGCAGAGTCAGCGCGATTCGCTCCGTCCCCCGTAAAACCTGCGCCGGGGCCGAATCCCCCGGAAACCATCGAAGGAGCACGCGCCCGAGCATCTCTCCTTCGCTCATCCGCGAGCGAAAATCGCCCAACCCCACGATGACATCATCCTTTTGAAAGCCAGCTTTTTTCGCGGCGGCATGCGAGCCGTACTGCCCCACCATCGTGATCTTGAGAGCCAGCTGTTCCAAGGGAATCCCCCGACGCAGCCTCTCCTCGTCCGTCACGTCCGCCAGCACCAATCCCCCCGCGGCCATGCCCCGCATTCCCCATGTGCCGACCCGTCGCGAGATGTCGGACTTCATCCGCCATCCGGCGTCCAAGTGGAGTTCCAGACTCATCTCGCGCCGGCCGCGTTTCACGAGCGCCTTCAGAATCGTCGTCTCGTCCGGAGCGCGGTGGAGGGCCCAGGCCATGTCCGCGATGGAGACCAAAGGGGCCCCGTCCAGCGACAGGATGTCGTCGCCCGCCTGAAATCCCGCCCGCTGAGCCGCCGAGCCGGGCGTCACCTCGTTCACATGGGAGATGGCGTCGGCGCCGAGAACCAAGCCGACGGTTTCCGGCGGAGGCATGGGATAAACCAGGTCCAAAGGCATGGGCGCGCGCTCAGCCCGGCGGGCGGCTCGCAGCGCGTCGCCGATCTGATGGCAATGAACGCAGCTCTGCACCACCTTCCCTTGCCAATCGAGCTCGCGCTGATACTTCCCCGCGAGAGCGGGTATCTCCAGGGGGCTCTTGAAGGGCGTTGGTCGCGGCTGCTTGGACGCGAGGGAGGATCGGGTTAGCGGGTAGTCGCGGTGCAAGGCAAGGACCCTCTCCAGCGCCTTGCGATATCCGTCGGTTGTCGCGCGCTGCTCCTCCTTGTGGTGAGCCCAGGAACCATAGCGGCCGTAGAGCGTGCCGTCGGAGTTGAAGAAGAGCGTCGAGAAGGAGAGATCGTAGTCGAACTGGAACCTCGAGAGGTCGAGCGCGTTGGCGTTGATCACCCGAACGCAAACGAACTTGTCCAGCAGCGGCTGAAGCGAGGACTCGACGAGGACGGCCGAGTCAATGCCCATGCACGCTTTGCAAGGCACGCATCGCAACACGACGAGGAGAGGCTTTCTGGATTTCCGCGCCTGGGCGAACCCGCGATCGATGTCGTTGTAGATCCATCGCGCGTCGTTCTCCATCGCGGCCCGATCCTTCCGAACCGCTCCCTCCCGATCCTTGACCGTTTCAGCGCGCGCGAGGACGGAGGACAAGAGCAGCGCGCCGGCGAGAATACGGATCTTCATGACGCTGGGCACCGTGGAACATTTGGAGCGAAGAGACAACCCAGATCGCGCGCGGCGATGCTTCCTCCCTCGCCCGACGCCGACGCGAGAGTCGGACATTCGCAACCTCGATGCGGTCGCGCCCATGGATGGGCACACCGCGACCGATTGCCAAACCATGGAGCTTGATTCGAATCAAGAAGGGTTGGGCGACAGGCCGCCGCGAAGGCGGACCCGGGGTTCATTGCGTTTGTTTCTTGGTTTGAATCTTCAGACGGCGCGGCCATATTCCGTTCCTTCGGTGGACGCGACGCGGTTGCGTGCGGCGAAGGGATGGATTTGCGCTCGTAGCTCAGGTGGATAGAGCACCTGCCTTCTAAGCAGGTGGTCGCGCGTTCGAATCGCGCCGAGCGCGCCATCCATCGTTCCCGATTCATGTTCCATGCTCACCATTGACGATCTCGCGGCCCTGAAAGCCAGCCATCCCAAAGACCTCGACTCCCGCGTCCGCGAGTTCTCCCTGGGCGCCCGGCCGTTCCATTTCAACACCCGACCGGAAATCATGGGCGTCATCAACCTGTCGCCCGACTCCTGGTATCGCGAGAGTGTCTGTCTGAGCGCCGACTCCGCCATCCAGCGAGGCCGCGTGCTCGCCGCGCAGGGCGCCGCGATCATCGACATCGGGGCCGAGTCCACTCTCCCCCACGCCGCCCGCGCTGAGGACGCGCTGCAAGCCAGCCGGCTCCTGCCGGTCGTCCAGGCGCTCGCATCGGAGGGAATCCCGGTGTCGGTGGAAACCTATCTCCCAGCGGTCGCAGAGCGTTGTCTCGAAGCGGGCGCGAAGGTGTTAAACCTGACCGGCGTTGCCGGGAGCGCGGAAATCTTCCGGAGGGTGGCGGCGCATGAGGCGGCGGTGATCATCTGCTTTGTGCAAGGGGCTCATGTCCGCGAGGTCGCCGACCTGACCTGGGAGCGCGATCCTATCGACGAGCTCCACGAGTTTTTCGCGCGGCAGGCCGCCCTCGCCGAGCGATGCGGCGTTACCCGGATCTTCATCGACCCCGGGCTGGGGTTCTACTACCGCAATCTCCAGGACAGCGCACAGCGGATCCGCCACCAGATGCGGGTGTTTTTGAACACGTTCAGGCTCCGCTCCCTCGGACATCCGGTCTGCAACGCCCTTCCCCACGCGTTCGAGCGCTTCGGCGATGAGGTGCGCTCCGCGGAGCCCTTCTTCGCCATGCTGGCGGCCCTGGGAAAGACGGACCTTTTCCGGACCCACGAAGTGCCCAAGGTGAAGGCGGTGCTCGAAACCCTGGCTCTCTGCTAACGGTTCATCACATCACACCAGCACCGGGCCTTGCTGGAATCGCCGGGTCGAGAACACGAGCATCTGCGCGCTGATCCAGCCCGCCGCGACCAGCGCCCCCAGCGCGATCGCCATGGCTAGGAGGCCGCCTCCCTCCCACTCGCCGCTGGCTGTCAGAAGGTCCCCGACCTGCGCCCACAGAAGATGCAGCGTCAGGCCGACGACCAACGAGATGCCAAAGAGCTCCAGCAGGCGCGAAGGGGTCCTCCATCCCGATTCGATCCGACGCATCCCGTCTTCGTACTCCCGCTGCAACTCGCGCTTCCGCTCCGACAACTCCGCCGCGGAGGCCGCCGGCGACGCCTCCATGGCGGCGCGCAGCCGGGCGTCGAACCCCGCCGAAATGCGAGGGAAGACCCCCTCGCGCGACAGGGTCAGGTCCCAACGCTCAACCTCTTCCGCGAACGCCCGGCAACTCGTGCAGGACGCGAGATGCCGCCGGAGGATCGCGCGATGAGGTTCTGGCAGTTCGCCGTCGATCATCGCCAGGATTTGAGTTTCAAAGGGAGGGCAGCACATAATTCAGGAGAGTTCAGCGGTCGGGTTCGTCGGAAGCGGCGCGGAGGAAGGCCGGTCGCGCCGCAACGAGAGGCGCGCAAGCTCTCGTCTGGCTCGGAACAGGAGCGTCTTCACCGTGCCGAGAGGAATGCCGAGCATCGCGGCCATCTCGCCATAAGCCTTTTGCTCCATATAGAACAGCACGAGAATCTGGCGGTGCCTGGGATGCAGCCGGCTCAGAAGCGCTTGCGTCTCCGATTCGACGCCTGCCTCAGCCGGGGGCGCGGTCAAGGATTCGAGGGCTTCGGCGACGCGCTCCATTTCAGGGGCGTCGAGCGATACTGTGGGACCCCGCGACCGTCGCTTCAGCTCGGTGAGGCATGTGTTGCGGGTGATCGTATAGATCCAGGTCGAGAGGCTCGCTTGTCCGCTATTGTAGCCCGGCAAGGCCTTCCAGACCTTCAGCAGGACATCCTGCGTCAGGTCTTCGGCGAGAGCGGCGTCATGGGTCATGCTGAACGAGAGACCGAAGATCCTTCCCTTGAACTCAGCGACGATCCGCTCGAAGCGCTCGGTCGGGCTCTCTGATCCGAGCGGACTGGCTGGGTCTGCTTGCATCGGTCGGCTGCTGGGTGACATGACAACCACGCGCCTTCATACCTCCGGGAGGCTCTGTGGGTTTCAAAAACATTCTTGAAACATTTCGGGCGCGCTCAAAGTAGGAAGGAGCGTCCGCCGGCTTGCGAGCCGAATCGGACCCAAAAACGAAACAACGACGCCTCATCAACTTATGATCTCGCACCTCACCATCGCTTCCACATTGGATAGCGTCCTCGCGCTTTCGGTTCCCATCCTGGCGATCACACTGGGGATCGGCACCGGCATGCTCTCTCTGTTCCTGAACTACAAGAAGCGCCGAGAGATGTTCGCCATGTATCATCAGCAGCGGATGGCTGCCATCGACAAGGGAGTGGAGTTACCGCCGATGCCCGCGGAGTTCTTCATGGAGGACGGACGCTCCAACCGGCCGCCATCGCCGCATCGAACGCTGCTGTGGGGCCTGATCTTCCTGTTGGTGAGCGTTGGGACGGGGCTGGCGCTGTACTTCAACAATCAAGAGACGAAGGCGTTTTACGCGTTCATCCCCGGCGGAGTGGGATTCGCGTGCATCCTGTACTATCTCACCGTGGGCCGCCGGGAAGCCGCCAGGGCCGAAGCGGCCGCGGCTTCGGCGAGTGCAGGCGCGGGCGTCAGCGATCCTCGGAGGGCCTGCTGACCCAGGCCGGAAGCCGGACTGGAAGCGGGGCGCAGCCATCGACGGGATCCGCCCCCTTCCGCGGCGGGTTGCCTTCCGCGAACGCGCTCCTGGCGACAAGCTCCGCCCGAATTCCCGCGTCTTCGGAGCGACGCCCAATTGGGCTCGAAACCTCCCGATGCGACCGCGAGGCGAGGCCAATGAACCTTTACCTTGGTTCTTTCCGTACTTTTGCTTGCGATGCGGCAAGCGCATTTGTTACTACCTGCCTGGATTCTATGGCAGCAATCGGGCGATTCCAAAAAGGCGACGAAATCTTCTATGCCAAAGTTGTCGACGGCGAACTGTTCCGCTTGCACGGGGATGTCTTCGGTTCCCCCTCCTTCGACAAGAAGCCAACGCCCTTCAAGGGGCTGCGCACGCTCACGCCCGTCAATCCCTCCAAGGTGATCGCGGTCGGCCTGAACTACGCCGACCACGCCCGCGAATCCGGCAAGCCGATTCCCAAAGAGCCCCTGTTCTGGCTCAAGGCGCCCACGTCGCTGATTCCCGACGGCTCGAAGATCGAGATCCCCTTCCCCGCGCACCGCGTCGACTTTGAGGCGGAGTTGGCGGTCGTGATCGGACGCCGCGTCCGCAACGTCACTCCCGCGGCGGCCGCGCGCTACATTTTTGGCTACACCTCCTCGCAGGACATCAGCGACCGGACGATCCAAAACTCGGAAAGCCAATGGGCGCGAGCCAAGTCCTTCGACACCTTCACGCCGCTGGGGCCCTACGTTGAAACAAAGATCGACCCCCACGATCTCACCATTCAGCTCTTCCAGAACGGCCAACTGCGCCAGAACTCCAACACCAGCCAGCTGATTTTTAACTGTTTCAGCGTGGTGAGCTTCATTTCGACGAACATGACGCTGCTGCCCGGGGACGTGATTCTCACGGGAACCCCCAGCGGAGTCGGTCCCATCGGAAGCGGCGACCGGCTGGAGGTCCGAATCCAGGGGCTCGCGCCGCTGGTGAACATGGTCAAGTGAGGCGTTCCCGGCTCTTGCCGATTCCTTGACCCCGTCCCCGGCCTGCTCTCAAAGTATCGACCTATTTATTTATGCGCTGGTCGCACACTCTCATCCCCACTCTGAAGGAAACTCCCGCCGAAGCGGAGATCCTCTCGCATCAACTCCTGCTCCGCGCCGGCCTTGTCCGCAAGCTGACCGGCGGACTCTACACATTCCTCCCGCTGGGACTTCGCGTTCTGCGGAAGGTGGAGCAAATCGTGCGCGAGGAGATGGATCGCGCGGGCGCGCTCGAGGTGTCGATGCCCACGCTGCAACCCCCCGAGATCTGGCAGCAGAGCGGACGCTACGACGCCCTGGCGGACGCGCTCTACAAAGTTCGCGATCGCGCTCGCAAGGAGTGGGTTCTTGGCCCCACCCATGAGGAGGTCATCACCACTCTGGCCGCGGGCGAGATCAACTCCTATCGGCAGATGCCCCGCAACTTCTACCAGATCGGCGTGAAGTTCCGGGATGAGATCCGACCGCGGTTCGGATTGATGCGCGCGAAGGAATTCATCATGAAGGACGCCTACTCCTTCGACGCGACCGACGAGGGCGCGATGGCGAGCTACCGCCTCATGTACGACGCGTACGCCCGGATTTTCTCGCGCTGCGGACTGCGCGCCTTCGCCGTCGAGGCCGACACCGGGATCATCGGAGGCAACTACAGCCATGAATTCATGGTGCCCGCCGAAACAGGCGAGAACGAGGTCGCCTACGTGGACTCGGCGAGCTATGCCGCAAACATTGAGAAGGCCTCGAGCCGCGGGCCGATCGTCCCCACAAGCAAGACCTCCACAGGCCCCGCGCCCGAAGCCTTTCCGACCCCCGGGGTTTTCACGATCGACGCGCTGGCGGCGCCGCCGCACAACGTCCCGGCCGTCCAGCAGATCAAGACGCTCATCTATCTCGTGAATGGAACCCTCGCGCTGTGCCTTGTGCGCGGCGACGACCAGGCCAATGAGGCCAAGCTGGCCGGCTGCTTCGGAACCACGATCTTCCGGGCGGCGACGGCCGATGAAATCTTCGCCGCGCTCGGCGCGCATCCCGGAAGCCTGGGCGCGGTCCGCCTCGGTCCCTCGGCCCAAAAGCTCCCCGTATACGCCGACGAGGCGCTGCGAGGCGGCGCCGGCCTGGTCACGGGCGCAAACGAGGATGGAGCCCACCTGAGGCATGTGGACATCGACCGCGACATCCGCGTCAGCCGCTGGGTGGACATCCGAACAGTCCGGGCGGGCGAGCTCTCCGTGGCCACCGGGGAGCCGTTGAAGATTCAGCGCGCCATCGAGGTGGGCCATGTGTTCAAGCTCGGCGAGAAATACAGCCAGCCGCTCAACGCCACATTCCTCGCGGAGGATGGGCAGCGCCGTCCCTCCGTCATGGGGTGCTACGGGATCGGCGTCACGCACACCATGCAGGCGGTCATTGAGCAATCGAACGACAAAGACGGCATCCGCTGGCCCATGAGCGTCGCCCCCTACCAGGTCCTCATCACGCCGCTAGGGGTCGCGGGGTCGGAGACCATGAAGCTGGCGGAGCAACTTTACGCGGATCTTATCGGCCGAGGGATCGAAGTGTTGTTGGACGATCGCGACGACCGGCCCGGCGTGAAGTTCAAGGACGCGGATCTCATCGGCATTCCTCTGCGGGTTGGAATCGGGGAGAAATCCCTCGCCAAGGGAGAGGTTGAGTTCAAGCCGCGCGGCGGAGCCCTGGAGATGCTGCCCGCGGGGCAGGCGGCCGACCTGGTCGCGAAACGCGTCGCCTCCGAGCTGGCGAGGCTAGCCTGACGCAAGGTCGACGCCCGCCGCGGCGGGCTCGCCCAGGGGCGACGCTATCCGCGTTCCGCCCACTATCGATTCGCCGCGGTCCAGGCAGATCGTCTCCGATGGCATGTCCGGCGACGCCACCGCGATCGCCACGTGGCTCGCCCCGATTTCGCGCAGCTTCTGTCGCGTCGTCTTCTCCGCCAGCTCCGGACGGTTGCAATCGCGGCTCAGGTGCCCCAGAAAGAGATGGGAGAGATGGCTCGAAACCACCTGCGCCGCCGCCTCGGCCGCCGAGCCGTTCGACAGATGCCCATGACGGCTGGCGATCCTCTGTTTCACGCTCCACGGACGCTTCAGATCCTCCTGCAGCAGTTGCATATCATGATTCGATTCCAGGACGAGAATCTGCGCGGGCTTCACCCGCTCGATGACTAGGCGCGTCGCGTGCCCCAGATCGGTGAGGAAGCCCACGTTTCCGTTCCGCGTCCGGAGCAGGAACCCAACGGGATCCTGGGCGTCATGGGGAATGCTGAAGTTCTCGACATCGATGTCGCCGACGGAGAAGGCGGAGCCGGTGCTGAAAACCTGAAAACGCATCTGGCCGCCCAGGTCGCGAGCGATGGCGTCGCGCGTGAGCCGGTTGCAGTAGACGGGAATCTGCAAGCGCGCCGCGAGCACGCTGAGGCCCTGGATGTGATCGGAGTGCTCGTGCGTGATGAGAATTCCATGCAGCGACTCGGGGGTCCGTCCGAGGCCGAGCAGCCGCTGTCGGATCTGTCGCGCGCTGAGCCCGGCGTCGATGAGCAGGCGGGTGTCCTCGGTTTCGAGATAGGCGCAGTTGCCGCTCGAGCCGCTGGCCAGAATGGTGAAGCGCGCAGGCACGCGCCGACATTAGGAAACGAGGCCCTCGCGACGCAATGGAGAAGAAGGGGGCTAGCGGCTGCCGAGCTGGCTCGCCATGGTGAAGATGGGGAGCAGAAGGCCGAGAGCCAGAAACCCGATGCCCATCGCGACCAAGCACAGGATCGCGGGCTCGACGAGGCGAACGGCCTGATCCACCTGCCGGTTGGTCCGTCGCTCGACCGTGTCGGCGATCTGCACCAGCACCTTGTCCAGCTTGTTCGACTCCTCCGCGACGGCGATCATGGCGAGCACCTGCTCCGGAAAAAAACCTCCCGTTCCCAGCGGCTCCGACAATCGCTTGCCGTCGCGAACCGCCTCCGCGGCCTCGGCGATCCGTTCGCCGAGGAGCGTCGATCCCGTCGCGTCCTTGCTGATCTTCAGCGCCTGGAGCATGGGAACTCCGTTGGCGAGCATCGTCCCCAGGATTCTGCAGAAGCGCGTGATCGCGACGAGGCGCAGCGCGTCGCCGACCACGGGAATCTTCAATCGCCACACCTCTATCGTGCGGCGGGCCTTCTCGCTCCTCAGGTTCGCCCACACCAGGGCGACGAGCCCCGCGAACGCGACGATCAAGACGTACCAATAGCTGCGCACCACCTGGCTGGCCCAGAACAACAGCTCCGTCGGCAGGGGCTTCTTCGCGTTCGCCAACAGCGGCTCGAATTTGGGAACAAAGAAAATCAAGGCGCCCACCATCACCGCCGATCCAAGGGCCATCAAGAGAGCAGGGTAGATCAAGGCGCCAAGGACCTTGCTGCGAAGCTCGTCCAACCGCTCAAGGAATCCCGCGAGACTGCGGAGCACGTCCTCAAGAAACGCGGCGCGCTCGCCGGCCTGGACCATGGCGGTGTGCAGCACAGGAAACACCTCGGGGAACTGACGGAATGAATCGGTGAGGGACTTGCCTTCCGCAACGCTGATCCGGATCTCCTTGAGCAGCTCCTGAAGGCGGGAATGCACGGTCGACTTCACCAGCGAATCGAGCGCGCGCAGGAGCGGAACCCCCGACCCGATCAAGTCGGCCAGCTGCCCGTACATGATCCCGAGCTCGCGGCTGCGCACGCGATAGCTCTGGGTTTTGGGTTTTCCGCCCACCGCGCCCTTTCCCCGCACGGAAACCGGGAACAGGCGCTTATCCCCGAGGACGCGGAGCACCGCGGCCTCGCTCTCCGCCTCCAAATCGCCCGTCACTTTCTGGCCCGTCTCCGACAGCGCTGTGTAGTGGAACTGGTTCATCGGCAGGGCGCGGGTTCCTTAGTGCGCCGTGCATAGGGTGACCTCGTCCGGCGTGGTCATGCCCGCCCTGACTTTCACCCACCCGTCTTCGCGAAGGAGGCGAAGTCCGTGCTTGCGCGCCGTGGCCACAATCTCAGGCGACGGCGCGCGCTCCATCACCTTATGGGCGATCTCATCATTCATCACCATCAGCTCGTAGAGTCCGGCGCGGCCCCGATAGCCCGTGTTGCGACAGTGCGGGCACCCCGCGCCGCGATAGAGGGTCGCCGATGGATCGAGCTCGAAATCCTTGGGCAGCTTCGCCCGGTCCGGAACGAAGGGTTCCTTGCACTTCGAACAAATCTTCCTGACCAAGCGCTGGGCCATGGAGCCAATCAGGGTGCTGCTCACAAGGTACGGCTCGACGCCCATGTCAATCAGCCGCATCGGCGCGGAAGCGGAGTCGTTCGTGTGGAGCGTGGAGAGCACCAGGTGACCTGTGAGCGCCGCTTGGGTCGCCGCGCGCGCGGTTTCCAAGTCGCGTATTTCGCCAATCATGACCACGTCCGGATCATGACGAAGAATCGCCCGCAACCCGCGCTCAAAAGTCATTCCCACCTTTTGCTCGACGGGAATCTGGTTCACGCCCCGGAGGTTGTATTCCACCGGATCCTCAACGGTGAGGACCTTGATCTCCGGTCCGACGATGGCGTTGAGCGCGGCGTAAAGGGTGGTGGTTTTGCCGGAGCCGGTCGGTCCGGTCACGAGGATGATCCCATGCGGACGGTCAATCAAGCCGCGGAAGACGCCAAAGGTGTCTTCATCCATGCCGAGCTCCTGGAGGGTGAAGAGCACATTGCTCTTGTCGAGGAGACGCATCACGACGCCCTCGCCGTAAAGCATCGGGATCACGCTGACGCGAACGTCGATCTGACGCCCCCCGATGTTGAACTTGATGCGCCCGTCCTGGGGAACGCGGCGCTCGGCGATGTTGAGGTTCGCGAGGATCTTGACGCGACTGATGATCGCGGCCTGGAATCGATTCATCTGCTGCGGCACCGACGCCTCGTGCAGGACGCCGTCGATGCGGTAACGGATCGACATCTCGTGCTCATACGGCTCGATATGGATGTCGCTGGCGCGCTCGTTGACGGCCTCGATGATGATCTCGTTCACGAGCCGTATGACGCTCGCCTCCTGCGCCATCTCGAGAAGATCCTCGCCCGACTCCAGAGCCGAGCCGTTTCCGCCGTGATCATCGCCGGCGACCATTTCATCCAGGGTGTCGCCGCCCAACCCGTAGTGGGACTTGATGATCTTGTCGATATCATCGCGAGGCGCGAGCACCGGCTGGATATTGAGGCCGGTCATCAGCCGGATATCGTCGAAAGCGTAGGGATCGAAGGCGTCGCTCGTCGCGACGCTCAGCGTCCCGTTTGTCTGGGAAATGGGGATAACGCGCTTTCGATAGACGATCTTCGGCGGGAGGATCCGCAGGATTTCCTGCGGGATGGTAATTTCTTCCAGGTTGACCAAGGGCAGATGAAGCTGCTCGGACATCACTTCCAATAGCTGTCGCTCGCTGACCAACCCCAACTGGACCAACGCATGATCCAAGCGCAGGCCTTCAGCTCTTTGAAGAGCAATCGCTTCCTCAATCTGGCTCTGTGAGAGCAGACCTTTCTCCAGCAGGATCTCGGAGATACTCATAGCGCGACTCGAGTTGTTTGGGCGCACCGGGAAACCAAGCGAAGCGGATCCCATGCCAGGAAGCCGACACACCCGATTGATTTCGACTCATGCGACCCCTGAGGCATTCGAAGAATCAAGGGCGAAGGAGGTTGCGCGACGGGCAAGGCTCGATCCTGGTCACCCTTTCGGAAGGGTGTCTCCTTGGGCGGTCGGTCGGAAAACCATCAGTCCTTCCTCGCCGCCTTGACCTCGATATGGAGATCGCGGAGCTGCTTGGCGGAAACCGCGGAAGGGGAATCGGTCATGAGGCATGCGCCCTTCGCGGTTTTGGGAAACGCGATGACGTCTCGGATGCTCGTCGTGCCGCACAAGATGGCGATCATGCGATCGAACCCGAGCGCGATGCCGCCGTGGGGCGGCGCTCCGTAGCGGAAAGCCTCAAGCATGTACCCAAAACGGAGCTGTGTCTCCTCGGCGGGGATCTGGAGGATCTCCTCGAAGATGGTCTTCTGCACAGCGGGCTGATGGATGCGGATGCTTCCGCCCCCCAACTCCACGCCGTTGACGACGACATCGTAGTGCTGGCCCCGAACCTTCTTGGGATCGGACTTCAACAGCGGGATATCCTCGGCCACCGGGGCCGTGAATGGGTGATGGCTGGAGTACCAACGGTTCATCTCCTTGTCGAAGCTCAGCAATGGGAATTCAATCACCCACATGAAATCGAAGCGTTGAGGATCAAGAGTCAGCTTGCCCTGCGCCTTTAGCACGTCCGCGCAATAGAGGCGGATCTTACCCAGGATCTCGCACGCGTTGAGCCACTGATCGGCGGCGAACAGGATGAGATCGCCCTCCTCGATGGCCAGGCGGCTCTTGAGGGCGGCTTTCTCGGCATCGCTGAAGAATTTGACGATGGGTGATTTCCATTCGCCGCCTTCCACCTTGATGAAAGCGAGTCCTTTGGCGCCAAAGCTTTTTGCGTACTCGGTCATCGTCTCGATCTGCCCCTGGGTCGCGCAAGCCAGCCCTTTGGCGTTGATGGCCTTCACCACTCCGCCGTTCTGTATGGCGCCGCTGAAGACCTTGAAGGAGCTCGCGCGGAAACTCTCCGTCAGATCCACGAGTTCCATGCCGAACCGCGAATCGGGCTTGTCGATGCCATAGCGGTTCAATGCCTCCTCAAAGCTGATGCGCTTGAAGGGCGTGGGCAAATCGATGCCGAGCGCCGTCTTCCATACGCGTTTCAGGAGCCCTTCGATCAAGCTGTAGAGGTCCTCGCGCTCGATGAAGCTCATCTCGATGTCGACCTGGGTGAACTCGGGTTGACGATCGGCTCGGAGATCCTCGTCGCGATAGCACCGGGCGAGTTGGAAATAGCGCTCGACCCCCGCCACCATGAGGATCTGCTTGAACTGCTGCGGCGACTGCGGCAGGGCGTAGAACTGGCCGGGATGGACACGGCTGGGCACAAGAAACTCGCGCGCTCCTTCCGGCGTCGACTTGAAAAGCGTGGGGGTCTCGACCTCGAGAAAGCCCTGCTCGTCGAGGAAGACACGTGTGGCTGTGGCCACCTTGGATCGCAGCCGAAGGTTGCGGGCCATCTCCGGCCTTCGCAGATCGAGGTACCGGTGCTTGAGGCGGAGCTCCTCGTTCACTTTGTTGGCGACCTCGGGGTCGTCGACAGGGAAGGGAAGAACGTCGGCGTGGTTCAACACTGTGAAACCCTGGACAAGCACCTCGACCTGGCCGGTCGCGATCTTTGGGTTCTCGGTGCCTTGCGGACGTTGGCGCACACGCCCCACAACTTCGATCACGCTCTCGCTATGCAGGGACGCGGCGCTATTGCAGATCTCGGGAGAGAGGTCGGAAGGATCGAAAACGGTTTGGATGCGTCCTTCCCGGTCGCGGATGTCGATAAAAAGAACCCCGCCCAAGTCCCGGCGCGAATGAACCCAGCCTGCGAGGGTGACAGTGTGCCCGGCGTGTTCAGGCCGAAGCTCGTTGCAATGATGCGTGCGTTTCATGACTCAATCAGAGCCCGGATAGTGGCCGCTCCGAGCCGCGGTTTGGAAGGGAAAAAGCGCGCGCGCCGCGATCCCATGGCGCCCTGCGAGCCGAGGCACGCTCTGCCCACCCCCGTTTAAAATGACAGAGGCCACCCACCTGGGTGGCCTCTGTGTGTTCCTATGCAGATCTAGAGGTTACTGAACCGTGATGCGGAAGAAGCCCGTCGCCCCCTGCACATTTACGGTGGCCTTCAGCTCCGCGGTGGTCGTGACCGTGTCCCACTGAGCGTCGGACAGGTTGGCCTTATGCTGGACCGTGTAGGGTCCTGTGCCGCCAGTCCAGGTCAGGTTCACCGTCTTGTCATCCCCACTGATGTGCAGCCGGATGCCGGCGGTGCCACCATCATTGAAGGTGAAATAAGCGATGAGGCTTCCGCCCGCGGAGATATCCCCGGGGGCCGTGCCGCCCGCGAGGGCGATGATGTCGCCTTCTTCCAAGGCGTTCTTGAACACCGCGACGTCATCGAGAATACCCTGCATGGCCGCATTGGCGTCCACAGGATCCAGCCCGATGTAGGCCCGGGTGAAGTCGACCGGCAGCACTTTCGAGTTCTGGCCGCTCGTGAAGAGCTGTCCGTCAATCCAGATTTCCTTTGTCGCGCCCTTCTTCTGGAACAGGAAGTAATGCCAATCCTGCCACCAAGCCTGGCCCTGGCCAAAGTCAATGTAGGGCTGGAAGGTTCCGATATCCTTCGATGTGCGCTGCGAACCGTCGCAGCAACCCGCGGTGTCCCAGTAGAGGTTATTGTTGCTCCAGGGAGCGTGAGTTCCGAATCCTCGTGAGCCTCCGTTGGAAGTGGGAGAAACACCCCAGAAGAAGGCGGAGTCATGGATGCCATAGAGCTTCTGCCAGCCGCCAATGGCGATCTCGTCATTCGCGCCGGCCGCGTTGAGGAAGCTCGCATCAGCGATCGAGACCGATTGCCCGGTCTGGTTCTTGCCGAAGTCCAGGCCGAAATCCCCAGGACTGCCGGAACGTCCGCCTCCGTCATCGGTGAAGCTCGCGGCGCCTGTCAGAACGCCAAGATAGCTCGCAACCGAGTCGAGGGTGTACTGCCCAACGGTGAACTTCCAAGTCTTGCTCAGGAGATCAGCGCCCGGTCCAGGATAGTTCAATACCGCAGTGTGCGTGGACTTGGCCGCGAAGAGCGGGCTCGGAACGTAAGTCACGGTCACCCTCCCCTGGTCAAGCGTCGCCGTGGCGGCGACCTTAACCCCGTCGACGAGCAAGCTGACCTTGCTCAAATCCCAACCCTTGGATCCTTGCTGATGGACAACCTGGATCAGGTTCGGGTTTGCGCCCAGTTGATCCGGGGCGGGTGAGAATGAGACAAACAGACCCTCCGCCGGGAAGTCGTCGAACTGCCAGTAGCCAATCAGGCCGGTCGCCGGATCCAAGCTCGAGGCCTTTGCTCCGCCAGCAAGATTGAGGATGTCCGCCTCGACCAACTGAGTGGAGAACACAGCGAAGTCGTCGATCAAGCCATGGAACAATCCGCCGCCACCGCCATCGGATCCGACGAACAGAGTCGTGAAGTCTACAGCCAAGGGGCTCTGGTTATCGCCTGAATGGAAGAGCTGTCCGTCAATCCAGATCTCCTTGTGGCCCGCCTTATCGGAGAAGACGTAGTAATGCCAGTCGTTCCACCAAGCGATGCCGGTGCCGGCGTCCACATAGGGCTGAAACCCTCCGATATCCTTGTTGATGCGCTGATTTCCGCCGCAGCAACCCGAGGTATCGAAGTAGATATTGTTGTTGCTCCAGGGCAAGTGCGCCTGCCAACCCCGTCCCGTGGGGCCGCCCTTCGAGGGGGCATTGGCCCAAAACACAGAGCCGTTGGCGATATCGTATTTCTTGGACCAGAAGGCGAAGCTCATCTCGTCGTTGGCGGTAGCTTGATTGAGGAAGCTCGCGTCGGCGACCATAGGGCCCGTGCCGAGACCGAAGTCGATCGCGCGATCGCCCGCGGAGCCGGAATGGCCACCGCCGTCGCCGCTGTAGGAAGAGCCGCCTAACATGCTGCCGATACGAGCGGCCACAGAGTCCACCGTGTAGGGTCCGACAACGAAGCTCCACTCGAAGGTCTGGCTGCCGCCGCCGGGAACCGGATAGGTGATCGCGGCCTTGTGCGACGACGCGATGGCGAATAGCGGACTCGGCACGAAGGTGAGCGTGCCCTTGTCGTTGTCCTTGACAACAGTCGCAGCAACAGCGGCGCCGTCAACCTTCAGGGTGACGTTGTTTTGATCCCATGCCACGGTTCCATCGAGATGCACCACCTGGATCAGGTTCGGAGCCGCCGCGGGGGAGTTCGGAGCCGGAGAGAAGCTCACGAACTGGCCTTCCGGCGGCGAATCGTTGAAATCCCAATAGGCAAGGAGCCGCGTCGACGCGTCCAAGCTGGAAGGCGAACCGCCCGCCGCGAGAGTCTGGATGTCCGCTTCGACCAACTGGGTGGCGAACACGGCGAAATCGTCGATCACGCCATGAGGAAACAGGCTTGTGCCCGTGTTGTCAGACCCGATATTCAAGCGCGTGAAATCCGTCGGCAGCGCGTGAGCGCCGTCGCCAGCCTTGAAGAGCTTGCCGTCGATCCAAATCTCCTTGTGGCCCTGCTTGATGGAAAACACGAAATAGTGCCAATCGTTCCACCAAGTCGGATCGCCCGAGTAATCAGGGAACGTCGAAATATTCGCGTTGAGGCGTTGGTCGGCGTTGCAGCAGCCAGCCGTGTCGAAGTAGATCGTGCTGTCGCTCCATGAATTATGCGCCTGGAAGCCGCGCTCGCCATTGTTGCTGGAAGGGGAAACCGCCCAGAACGCGGACATCGCGGTCACGTTGTAAAGCTTCTGCCAAAACGCGAAGCTCATCTCATCGCCAGCCGCGGCCGTGTTCAGAAAGGAGCCGTCGCTTACGGTCACCGGGCCCGCGCCAGAGGGGCCGAAGTCGATCGCTGTATCCCCAGCGCCGCCGGTACGCCCGCCGCCACTCGAAGTGAAGATGGGGCCATTGAGCGTGCCAACACGGCTGGAGACTAGGTCTTTGGTTACAGTTTGGGCCGCCGAGAGTTGGTCGGCAGGAGCCCAAAGAGCGAAGGAAACAGCCGCGACAGCGAGCCATCGGGGATTTCCAACCGCCAGTAGCAGGCCGGTGATAGCCTTGGAGGGTTGTGGATTCATACGTTGGTTTTGGTTCGTTACTCCCCATCGCAGACTGCGCGGTACCGAGCGGTGCCAATGGAGGATCGCAGCAAGGAGGAAGTTACTGAGTACTCTAAACACATTTGGTTATGAGGGACGCACACGACCCTACACAAGTGAACAAGAAACGCAAGGGACGAAAATGGAAAAGTTCCAAACCGAAGCCAAAGGGCGGGACTCTCCGGTTGAACCCCAATGTCGAAACGGAAAAGGAGATCAATGGCTTGCTCCAGCGGTCCCGCAGCCCCTAAATCTCCCGCGTGTCGACGAAGATCATCGCTGTGGCCAATCAGAAGGGCGGCGTGGGAAAAACCACCACCGCCGTCAACGTGGCGGCATGCATCGCCGCCGCGGGTCACAGCACGCTGCTGTTCGACATGGATCCCCAGGCCAACGCGACGAGCGGGTTGGGCATCGAGAAGCTGGAGGGCCGAAGCGCCTACCATCCCTTCCTGGGAGAGGGCAACCTCATTGAGCGGATCCAGCGCACCGCCTTCAAGAAGCTCAGCATCATCCCCAGCGAGGTCGACCTCTGCGCCGTCGAGATCGAGCTGGTCCGGGGCGAAAACCACCTGAAGAAGGGGGCGGAGCTCCTGGCGCCCATCGTCCGGAGCGGAGAGTTCGAGGTGATCATCATCGATTGTCCGCCCGCTCTCGGAGTGCTCACCCTGAATGCGTTCGGCGCGGCCGATGGGATCCTCGTGCCCCTGCAGTGCGAATACTACGCGCTCGAAGGGATCTCCATGATCCACCGCGTTCTGGAGCCCATCCGGACGACCGGCGTCAATCCCAAGCTGGAGCTCCTGGGGGTTGTGATGACGATGTTCGACGGACGCACCAAGCTTTCCAACCAGGTCGTCAGCGAGGTTCGGCAACATTTCGGCGACACGGTCTTCGAAACCGTCATCCCCCGCACCACCCGCCTCGCCGAAGCGCCGAGCTTCGGCAAGCCCATCATCCACTACGATCCTTACAGCGCGGGAGCGGCCGCGTATGAAGTGCTGACGCAGGAGATCTTGAAAAGACTCGGCCTGGTAAAGGCCTAGCCGCGCCGGGGTATTCGCCTCTTTCCGTCGCCTTCGGACCTCCGAGTCAGCCGAGTCATGGCTCAAGCTTCACACCCGCCTCCCGCCTCAGTAGGCTTCGCGTCCATGTCTTCCAGTTCGGCCCTGCGTCAGCTCCAACGTTATGAGTCCCGGAACGTGACTTTCATCGATCCGGATGGATCATGGCCGATCGTGTGGAAGCGGGCTCGGGGCGTCCGCGTCTGGGATGAGGAGGGGCGCGGGTTTCTCGACCTCACCGCCGGGTTCGGCGTCGCCGCCGCGGGACATGCCCATCCCGCGGTCGTTCGCGCCGGCCAAAGGCAGTTGGCCGAACTCCCGCACGCCATGGGCGATGTTCATCCCCACGCTTTGAAGGGACGGCTGGCGCGGGAGCTCAGCCAACTCACCTTCGAACGCTGGTCCCGGAACCGCCCCCGCCGCTCGGCGATCCCGCTCGAAGGCAAGTCGATCTTCTGCAACTCAGGATCTGAGGCCGTCGAGGCGGCCTTGAAGACCGCGGTCCGCGCGGCGGGAAAACAGGACATCATCGCCTTCGAGGGCGGATATCACGGCCTGGGTTACGGGGCGCTCAACGCCACGCACCGCGCTCACTTCCGGGAACGCCTCGAAGGCCAGCTCGGCGGATTCGGACACTTCGCTCCTTTCCCTGAAGCCGGCCAGGAAGCGCGCCGCGGTCCAAGCCTCCGCCAAGTTCAAAGGGAGCTCGAGGCCCTGATTCGCAAACACCCGGTCGGCGCCATCCTTGTGGAGCCCTTTCAAGCTCGGGGAGGCATTCGGATTCCGCCCCCTGGCTTCCTCCGGCTCCTCCGGTCCCTGTGCGATCGCCACGGCGCCTTGCTGATTCTTGATGAAATCTACACGGGATTCGGCCGCACGGGAAAATGGTTCGCCTGCGAGCATGAAGGCGTGACGCCCGATGTGGTCTGCCTGGGGAAGGCCTTGACGGGCGGCTTTCCGTTGTCAGCGTGCGTGGGGCGATCGGACATCATGGACCAAGCCTGGCCTCCTTCGAACGGGGAGGCGATCCACACCAGCACTTTTCTTGGGAATCCAGTGGGCTGCGCGATGGCCCTGGCGCAGATCAGCGCCCTGAGGAACGAGCGGCTGGTGGCCAGGAGCGCGCGGATCGGAAAGTTTCTGCTCGCGGCGCTTCAGGGGTCGGCCCGAGACTTCGCGCAGGCCGGGCGCCACGTGGTCGCTCGGGGCGTTGGACTCATGGCGGGCTTGGAATTCCTCAACCGCGACGGATCGGCCGACGCGAACACGGCACTGGGGATTGTGAAGCAATTGCTTCAGGAAGGGATCATCGTCCTGCCTGAAGGAGAAAGGTCGAACGTGATCGGATTCACTCCCCCGCTGACCGTCTCGGAAGCCCAGTTGCAAAGAGCGACCGCCGCTCTGAGGAGGCTCGCGCGATGAAACTCTCCGACATGAGAAGGATCCTCGAGGAGCGCAAGATCGCTCTGACGAAATCCATGGGACAGAACTTTCTCCATGACGAGAACCAGCTGCGACGCCTTCTCGAAGAGGCCGACCTGAGGGAGGGCGACTCAGTCTTGGAAGTCGGTCCCGGGCTCGGGCCTCTCACCGAGTGGCTCGTGGCTTACGCCGGCCATGTGACCGCCATCGAGCTCGACCAGCGCCTCTTCGCCTTCCTCAAGGAACGCTTCGTCGCGGTCCGCAATCTCACCCTCATCCACGCCGACGCGCTGGGCTACCTGCAGGAGCATCCTCGCGACTGGTCGTCGTGGAAGCTTGTGGCCAACCTGCCCTATTCCGTCGCCTCGCCCATCCTCGTGGAGCTCGCGCGCGCCGGCGCGGGGCCTCAACGCATGGTGGCGACGCTCCAGTGCGAGGTGGCGCAGCGGCTGGCCGCGAAACCCGACACGGATGACTACGGCGTTCTCACCCTGCTCCTGCAACTCGATTATATTCCCCGCCTCGCGTTCAAGATCCCGTCAGGCTCCTTCTTCCCCGAGCCCGGCGTGGTTTCAGCCTGCGCGGTTCTCGATCGCCGCCCCGCCCCGCTCATCACCGGATCCAGCCGTTCGCTTTTCATAAAGCTGGTGAAAACGGCGTTCAGCCAGAGAAGAAAGATGATGCTGAAACTGCTCAAGGAGGAATGGCCTGAGGCGGCGGTCGCGGAAGCGATGCGGAACGTGGGGCTCAGGGCGGACGTCCGGGCGGAGAAAGTCAGCCTGGAACAATTCGTCGCCATGGCTCGGCAGCTCGCGTCCTAGCGCTCCGTTCCGATTCCCGTGAACCGCGCTTGCGCCGAATGGAACCCATGACGCCAACGTCTGGATGAACATGTTCGCTCCAACGCCACGGGCGCTCGCGCGCTCCGCGCTGACGGTTGCCTGGGTCATCCTTCTGGGGGGGCGGGCCGTCCAGGCGGACGGTGGCGCGGAGCATTGGGCTTTTCGTCCGCCTGAGGACCATGCTTCGCCGCGGGTTCGCGACGCGCGGTGGTGCCGGACCCCGATCGATCGCTTCCTCCTCGCTCGGATGGAATCGCAAGGCCTGCGCCCCAGCCCGCCCGCGCCGCGCCGCGCGCTGGCCCGCCGCGCCTTCCTCGATCTGACCGGACTGCCCCCCACGCCCGCCGAAATCGACGCCTATCTCTCCGACGCCCAGCCCGACGCCTTCGCCCGGCTCGTCGATCGCCTGCTGGAATCCCCGAGCTATGGCGAGCGCTGGGGCCGATGGTGGCTGGACATCGCTCGCTACGCCGACAGCAACGGGCAGGACGAGAATAAGTACATGGCCAACGCGTGGCGGTATCGCGACTGGGTGGTTCGCTCCCTCAATAACAACCTGCCCTTTGACCAATTCATTCAGCAGCAGATCGCCGGCGATCTGCTGCCGACCGAAGGGTTGACGGAGCGCGAGTCGCTCGAGCGTTCCATCGCGACCGGGTTCCTGGTGCTGGGGCCGAAGATGCTGGCCGAGCAGGATAAGCCGAAACTCGTGATGGACGTGGTGGACGAGCAGATCGACACCATGAGCCGGGCGTTTCTAGGGCTGACCCTGGCCTGCGCGCGCTGCCATGACCACAAATTCGATCCCGTGTCCGCGCGCGACTACTACGCGCTCGCCGGGATTTTCAAGAGCACGAAAACCATGGCGGATCTCGCCTTCGTCTCGATGTGGAACGAGCGGACACTCTCCACCCGGGAGGAGCTCCGGAGAGCGGAGGCGGCGGCTCGGAAAACGAACGAAGTTCAGGCGGCGGTCAAGCCCATGGCCCTCGCGGTGACGGACGACCGCCCCCAAGACCTGCCCGTTCACATTCGCGGCAGCCATCTGCATCTGGAGAAGGATCCCGTGCCGCGCGGAGTCCCGGCGGCGCTTCAGAACGGCGAACCACTGCGAATCCCGCGCGACCACAGCGGACGCCTGGAGTTGGCGCGCTGGCTCACGGCCCCCGGCCATCCGCTGACCGCGCGAGTGATCATGAACCGGCTCTGGCAGGCCCACTTTGGGGAGGGTCTCGTCCGAACCCCCGACAACTTCGGCGTCCGCGGAGACCCACCCACCCATCCCGAACTCCTCGACTGGCTCGCGCTCCAGTTCGAGCGCGAAGGCTGGAGCCTGAAGTCGATGCAGCGCGCGATCGTCAACTCCGCGGCGTATCAACAAAGCGCTGAGAACCGCGACCCGCGCTCCGCGGAGAGCGATCCGGACAATCGGTCGTTGAGCCGCTTTCCTCGGCAACGCCTGGACGGAGAGATGTTGCGCGACGCGCTGCTTCGCGTTTCCGGCCGTCTGGACCCGACGCCTGGAGGCTCGCTGGCGGAATGGAAGAACGCGGAATACGTCCCCGGAGACCTCGCGCCCTTCGGATCCCTCCGACGATCGATCTACCTGCCGGTGATTCGCGACCGCGTCTACGAGGTTTTCACGATTTTTGATTTTGCGAACCCCAGCCTTGGATGCGCGCAGCGCAAACCCACCACCGTCGCCCATCAGGCCCTGTTCTTCCTGAACAGCCCGCTGGTGAAGGACTGCGCGCGACAGTTGGCTGGATCCATCGCGCCCGGAGCCGCGGGCAGCCCGGCGGAGCCTGTGCGCCAGATCTATCTCCGCATCCTCGGGCGCAAGCCCCTTCGCGAAGAAACAGAACGAGCCGAGCGCTTCTTGAAATCCGCGACGCAGTCGGGAGCGGGAACGGCCGAGCAGGCGTGGGCCGCGTTGTGCCAGGCCTTGTTTGCGTGCAGCGAATTCGTGTATCGCAACTGACGCCCCGATGAATCGTTCCATGAGTCCACCACAGTGCAGTCGTCGCGGGATGTTGAAGCGCTGCGGCGCGGGCTTCGGTCACCTGGCCCTGCTCCCGCTCCTGGGCGGAGCGGCGTCCGGCGCGCTCGCCTCGCCTCTGGCCGCGCAGGCGCCTCGCTTTCCCGGGCGAGCCAAGCGGGTGATTTTTCTTTTCATGCACGGCGGCCCGTCGCATGTGGACACCTTCGACTACAAGCCGAGGCTCGCGCGCGACTCGGGCAAGCCCCTGCCCTTCGCCAAACCGCGCGTGCAATTCTCCAAGACGGGCGATCTCGGGGCTCCTCGCTGGCCGTTCCGCCCCCACGGCCAGTCGGGGGCGATGGTGAGCGACCTCTTCCCTCATGTGGCCGAATGCGTGGACGATCTCTGCTTCGTTAAATCCGTGCATGGCACCAACGAGGCGCATGGCGGCGCGCTGCTCAAGCTGCACACCGGCTCCGACACCTTCGTTCGCCCGAGCATGGGATCCTGGGTCTCGTATGGGCTGGGGACGGAGAATCAGAACCTCCCGAGCTTCATCACCATGAACCCGACGTTCGGGCATGGGGGCGTGGGGAATTGGTCGAGCGCCTTTCTGCCCGCGGTCCATCAAGGCACGCCGATTGGCGGCAACGGCCCCATCGACAAAGCGACGATCCACTTTCTCCGCGATTCCGACGAACATCCCGCTTTGCAGCGGCTCCAGCTCGACCTGCTTGGCGAAATGAACCGCGAGCATCTGCGACAGTCCGGCCCCGACGCCGCGCTGGAGGCGCGGATTGAATCCTTCGAGCTGGCGTTTCGCATGCAGGCCGAGGCGCCGGAGATCCTGTCCCTGTCGGGTGAGAGCGCGCTGACGCGGCGGCTGTACGGCCTGGACGATCCCGCGACGGCGTCGTTTGGACGCCAATGCTTGCTCGCTCGGCGGTTTAGCGAGCGCGGCGTCCGCTTCGTTCAGGCCACTCATGGCTACTGGGACCAGCACGACAACCTGATGAAGGACCACGCCCGACTCGCCCACGAGGTCGATCGTCCGATCGCGGGGCTGCTGGGGGACCTGAAAGCGCGCGGATTGCTGGATGAAACGCTGGTGTTGTGGGGAGGCGAGTTTGGGCGCACTCCAACGCTGCAGGGCGGCGACGGACGCGATCATCACCCGCACGCCTTCACGATGTGGATGGCGGGCGGCGGCGTGAAACAAGGGTTCAGCTACGGGATCACCGACGAGTATGGCTTCTACTGCCTGGACCAGAAGGTTCACGTCCACGATCTGCACGCCACGATCCTGGCGCTCATGGGTCTGGACCACGAGAAGCTGACCTATCGTCACGCCGGCCGCGACTTCCGGCTCACGGACGTGCACGGCCAGGTGATCGAAGCCCTCTTCGCCTGAAGCGCGCGGCTACCCGATCGCGGCGGCAATGGCGGCCCCCATCTCGCGGGTGCCGGCCCTGCGCGCCTGGGGCTCGGACGAGCTGTAGATGTCGCCGGTCCTCAAACCCGAGCGGATCGCGACTCCGACCGCCTTCTCGATCGCGGCGGCCGCGTCGGTCTCCCCAAAACTGTAACGCAGCATCAGCGCCGAAGACAGGATCTGGGCGATCGGATTGGCGAGGTTTTTTCCGGCGATGTCGGGAGCCGTGCCGCCCGCGGGCTCGTAGAATCCAAAGGTGCGTTCGCCCGACGTTGCGCCCAGGCTCGCGCTCGGCAACATGCCCAGCGATCCCGCAAGAGCGGCCGCCTCGTCGCTGAGAATGTCGCCGAACATGTTCTCGCAAAGCATCACGTCGAACTGCGTGGGCTTCAGGACCAATTGCATCGCGCCGTTGTCGACGAACATGTGCTCCAAGGAAACGTCGGGATATCCCTTGCCCACTCGCGCGACCACCTCGCGCCAGAGAATGCCATTCTCGAGAACATTCGCCTTGTCGATGCTCGTGACCTTCTTGCGACGGAGCCTCGCGGCCTTGAACGCGACATGCGCGATCCGCTCGATCTCGGGGGTTGTGTACACCATCGTGTCGATCGCGCGCCGGACGCCTTCGCTCACGGTCTCGGTCTTCTTGGGCTGGCCAAAGTACATGCCGCCGGTGAGCTCCCGCACGACAAGCACATTGATCCCATCGCCCTGTCGCTCGGGCCGGAGCGGACACGCGTGGGCGAGCGCCTTCGGCAGCTGAACGGGTCTTAGGTTGGCGAACAACCCGAACTCCTTGCGGATCCGCAGCAGCGCGGCGCGCTCGGGGCGTTCTTCCTTGGGGAGGGTGGGGTCGCGGTCCGGGAGGCCGACCGAGCCGAACAGGATGGCGTCGGAATTCTTGCAGAGAGAAAGCGTGTCGTCCGGGAGCGCCTTGCCGGCGGCGTCGATCCCGGCCCAGCCCACGGGAGCCTCCGTGATGGCGAAGCCGAGGCCGAATGTCTTCTCCACGGCGCGCAGGACGAGAATCGCCTCGCGCATCACCTCAGGTCCGATCCCATCGCCCGCCAATGCCGCAATCCGGTATGTCTTCATGTGAGTGAGTCAGTGCAAGCCCGCGCCGCCGATCGCTCCGATCCGGCCGGAGCGCGGAGCGGTGGATCTTATGGGAGATCGATCGGTAGGGAAGACGAAACTTATCGGGACTGGCGGACCCGCACGGTGTAGTCCTTGGCCTTGTCGTTCATCGAGGTGAACTTCACTCCTTCGGTCGCGTTCTCGGTCAGGATGACGACCTGGAACGGCGTCTCATCGACCGGGAAATGCTGCTCATCCTTGAACACGCAGTTCACCTGAACTTCGATACGGCGATTCTCGCGGTTGCGGAGATTGGCCACGACCTCGAGCCGGCCGTCCGCCAACCGCTTCTCCTGGATCCCCGGGGAGGTCACGGACCTTTGGGCGCCCGCGTCGAGCAGAACGAACTTGGCGGTCGTCTCCTGGTTGTACTGGGTCGCGTTCACCGGAGCGTACGCGCCGCCGCCCCCGCATCCCGACAGCAGCGCCGCCGTCAGAGCGAAGGGAAACACGAGAGCGAGAGGAAGGGAGGATTTCATAGTGTTTGTGGAGTGGACGATTGATCGCTGACGAAAATGACCTTGTCGCGGCGGTCCGCCGGCACGGTGATCTGGAAGGCCTTCTCCAAAGCCGGCACGGGGCGATGAGCGGCGTCCAGAAACGTGATGGACACGGCGTGCTGCCCAGGCGGCAGCTGGAGACTCGCCACGGTGAGGAAGAGCGGCAGGTTGTCCCAGGCTCGCGTGTCGGCCTCGGGCTTGGTCACGGCGCTGAAAATCTTGCTGAGCAGGCCCGCGGCGATCAGCCCCAGCGCCGCCTCGTCGTTGTGGCGCGTCGTCCCGGCCACAACCGCTCCGCTGATCACCGCCGCGTCGCCGATGGTGTCGGTGGCTCGCTTGAAATTCGCCTTCCCGGCCAGGATCTTGTCCATCACACGACCGCCGCGCGTCGTGGCCTGAAAGTTCAGATCGTCGTAAGGAGCGACCTCCACGTCATACTGAGCCACGCGAATCCGGGCGCTCTGCGCGGCCGACACGCCCGGACGAATCTGCAGCTGCTCGCCATACTCCCCGCCGGCCTGCTTCGTCGGCCCGGTTCCAAATTCGAGAAACACCAGCACGTTCGCGTTGGTGTCGTAGGCGGGAGGCCTTGCGATTCGGGGCGAACGCATCGCGCGCTGCAGCGCGTCCTTCCCGTCGCCGCCGAGCTTCGACGTCGCCAGGCCATCGAGGTAGTCGAGGAGCACGTAGTCGCTCTCAAACGCGTTGTGCTCCACGTCGCTGTCGGCCAATGCCGCGCTCCGAAAACAGGCGCGGGCGTTGTCGGGCTCTCCGTCCATCCAATACAAAATGCCGCGATAGTAGAAGGCCATCACGCGTTCGTACGGTTCGCCGAAGAATGTCTTTTTCGACTCGCGGTAGAACGCGCTACGGGCCTTCCGCGCCCCTCGATCGCGGCCCAGCAAGCCATTGAGCCGCGTAACCGCCTCGTCGAACAACGGCTTCGCCTCCGCAAATTGCCCGCGCCGCATCGCGGCCAGACCGCCGCGGTAAGCCCAGAGGAGCCGATCCTCCGGCCGACCTCTGTCCATCGCATTGCGACTGTCGATCACCGGGTCTCCGGTCAGCTTCATCGGGGTTCTCGGATCCGATGACGCGCACCCGGATCCGGCCAGGAAGGCCGCGATCGAGACGACGAGGATCGACAAAGGATGTCGCAACACAAACAGAATAGGATGGGCGACGGCGACGCTCAGCGGTAAGCGGCGTCCTCAAGCCCCTGCTTCTTGATCTCGGCCGAGTCCTCCCAGACGATCTCGCTGGTCCGCGCGTCGATGAGCTGGAAACTATAGAGAATGTAGTCGCTGGTGCCCGCCTTGGTCCGCGTCGTCAACCCTTGCAGCTTCCCTGTGAGGAGGAAGTCCGCGCCGCGGAACTCCACGGCCTTGGGATCGCTGGTCGCCGTCACCTGCCCGGACTGCTTCAACGCCCGCTCCTTCTCCAGCGCCGCCATGTATTCTCGCGCCAGAAAGGACACCTTGCCCTGCGACTTCGAATTCAGCTTCGTGCGAATCGAGGTGAGGAAGATGTCCTTGTTGATGGGGAAGCGCGATTCGTTCACGACAGGCTCCAGGATGATTTTGGGCGCCACGGACGCCGACGCGATCTGGCGCACGCCGAGGATGCTGCGCGCCATCTTGTCCGTCACTGCGACAAGATCCTGCGACTCGACGCCTGTCCCGGCGACGAAGCCCCTCTCGTCGGCGTTCATCTGCGTGACCGGGATGCCTTTGGGATTCTGGACGCCCCCGGAGGAGCAGCCGAGCAGGAGCGCGGAGAATCCGAGGGGCAATGCGAACGAAAGCGTTAGCGAGCGATTCATAGGGATGAAAATGGGGGGGGGTGCGGGCGAATCAAGCCGGAAGCCACAAACGAGAAGGGCGACCCGACAAGACGAACCGAAGTGACGATGCTTTGGCGATCATGATGACAACCGCGAGGTTCGACGGGAAAGCCGCGGAAGTATTCGGAAACAAAAAGAATCCTGCGCCGGCGCGGAGCGCCGCCGGCTAGAGCTCAATATCCTCGGGCCGGACCTCCAGACACTCGTCGTGGTCCTCCCAGACCATTGTGGGATAGGATTCCATGAAGAGGGGCATCAGCTCCTTCGAGGCTCGAGCGAGGAGTCGTTCAATGCCGCGGGCCGCCTGCTCAAATTCGTCGTCGTAGTTCGCGCAACGCTTCCGCTGCGACTCCTCCCAGTGCGCCACCTCATGAATCGGGGCGTACTCCTCGGCCCATGCCTTGGCGGACGACTTGACCTCGTCGGGCAGATCTTCGAACGCCACGGCGGTCTCTCCGCAGTGCTGGCAGATAAGCCCCGACTCCAGGATATCCCGGGTGAACAGCGGCAACAGGGGAGCGCGACAGCAGGCCGCCTCGCTGTACTGGGCGGGCATCGCGGCGAGGCGCTTCAGCCAGACGCCCCGATCGTGTCCCATCTGGCCGAGCAGGCGGTAAAGCCCGATGAGCGGATGCGACATCCGCCAGACGCGCCCCTGCAGCTGGCCAAGGCTCTGAGCCATCCAGCGCGCCAGGGTAAGATCGTCCAAAGACGCGAATTCGCGGCCATATTCCTTCCAGACGCGGTCAAGGGGCGATTCAGACATGGATCCCACGGGAGAAACAATGGTCGCGATCGGAGGGAGTTCAACGAAAAAGAAATTGTCCATTGGCAATTGCCCGACAATAAACAAAAATGCGCCCCCTCATGTCCTGGCGAATTCTGATCACCGCGCAAGCCATGGTCCTCTCGGGCCAGGCCGGCCTCTCCCGCCTGAAGGAAGCCGGCCACCAAATCGTCATGCCCCCCGCGCCGCGAAAGCCCATTGGGCCCGAGGTCGTCGAGTGGCTGGAAGGCGTGGACGCGGTCATCGCGGGGGTGGAGCGGTACGACCGTTCGGTTCTCAATCATCCGTCGCTGCGCCCGCTGAAAATCATCTCCCGATGGGGCGTGGGCTATGACTCGGTGGACATCGCGGCCGCGACCGAGGCGGGGGTCGTCGTCGCCTACACTCCCGGACTTCTCAACGAGGCGGTCGCGGACTACGCGTTCTCGCTCCTGTGCGCCGTGGCGCGGCGCGTGCACACGGGCCACCAGGACCTCACGCAGGGAAGCTGGGCGCCGACATGGGGACACAACATCCATGGCAAGACCCTGGCGCTGCTGGGATGCGGCCGCATTGGCCAGGCGCTCGCGCGGCGCGCGGCCGGGTTCGGCATGCGGGTGATCGCCCATGATCCGCGGCCCACAGACGAAGCGCGGCGGCTGGGCGTCGAATTCGTTTCTCTCGACGCGCTGTTGCGAGACGCCGACTTCCTCTCGCTTCACGCCGCCCTGACAGCGGAAACCCGGGGGATGATCGGCGAGGCGCAGCTCCGCCAGATGAAACCCTCCGCCTACCTGATCAACACCGCGCGCGGCGGCCTGATTGACGAAGCGGCGCTGACGACCGTGCTGCGAGAACGCGTCATCGCGGGCGCGGCCCTCGACACATTCCAAGTCGAGCCGCTGGCGCCCGATCACCCGTTTCTCAAGACTCCGGGCCTCCTGCTGACGCCGCATCAGGCGTCGTACACCCACGAAACCGGCGCGCTCGTCAGCGCCGCCGCCGCCAACGCGATCCTCGAAGCCGCCGCGGGGCGGCGTCCGCGCTGGGTCGTGAACGAATCCGTTTTGCAATCCTCCGCAATGCGCGCCTCCCTTTCGCGCGCCTGAACACGACGCCTCCCATGAAAAAGAATTTCGTTCGCGCCAAACTGAAACAAGGCCAGCCCAGCGTGGGCACATGGCTCAACCTCCCCGACGCCGCTGTCGCGTCGTTGATGTCCCGCGTCGGATTTGACTGGCTCACCATCGAGCTCGAGCATTCGCCAACCACGTACGAAACCGCCGTCGCTTCCTTCTCCATCCTCGCCGGCAACGGAGTCGTTCCCCTCGTGCGCGTCAGCTACAACACGCCCGAGAACATCAAGAGGGTTCTCGACTTCGGCGCCTGGGGAGTGATTGTGCCGATGGTGAACACGCGCGCGGAAGCCGAGGCCGTCGTCGCGGCGGCCCGCTACGGGCCCGAGGGCGCCCGAACGATAGGCGGACAATTCCACGCCGCCAACTTCGACACCGACGCCGCCACCTACTACGACAAGGCCAACGAGGAAATCCTGGTCGTCGTGATGGCGGAGCACGTGCAGGCGATCGAGAACGCGGAGGAGATCCTGCAAACCCCCGGCATCGACGTGGTTTTCATCGGCCCGAATGACCTGACCAAATCGATGGGACTGGCGCCCGTTTTCGAAACAGAGGATCCGCGCTTCGTCGCCGCGGTGGAGAAAATACTAAAGTTGGCGAAGAAGCATGGCGTCGCCCCGGGCATCCACGTCGCCGACGCGGCCGCCGCTCGCAAGCGACTGGCTCAAGGGTTTCAGTTCGTCGCGATCGGAAGCGAGGTGGGCATGATGCTGAGCAAAGCCTCGGAAACGGTGAAGGAGGCGGGGGTGTCCACAACGAAGGGCCCGCTGGCCAGGTATTGAGATGGCGCGATATGAGGATCGTGATTCTTGACGGCTACACGCTCAACCCCGGCGACCTGGGATGGGAAGGGTTCCAGGCTCTCGGCGAGACGACGGTTCATGACCGCACGCCTCCCACGGAAATCGTTGCTCGGGCGCGCGACGCCGAAGCGGTGCTGACCAACAAGGTTCCCCTATCCCGACAGGCCCTCGAAGCGCTGCCGAAGCTTCGCTACATCGGCGTGCTCGCGACGGGGTATAACATCGTGGATGTCGCGGCCGCGAAAGAGCGCGGGATCGTCGTCGCCAATGTTCCCGCCTACGGCACGCGATCCGTGGCGCAGATGACCCTCGCCCTCATCCTCGAGCTCGCATTGCGCGTGGGGGATCACGCGCAATCCACGCGCCAGGGCGAATGGAGCCGCTGCCCCGACTTCTGTTACTGGCGCTCGCCTCTCGTCGAACTGGAAGGCCGGACGCTCGGCCTCGTGGGTCTTGGGCGGATCGGCCGCGCGGTCGCGGAACTGGGCGCCGCGTTCGGAATGAAGGTGATCGCGCTCACGCGGTCGGCGCCATCCGCGGCCGCGGGGCCGACGACCGCTCCCGACCTGAGGGCCCTGTTGGAATCCAGCGATGTGGTGAGCCTTCACTGTCCGCTGACCGACTCCACGCGGCAGCTCATTAATCGCGAAAGCCTCTCATGGATGAAACGGGACGCGTGGTTGATCAACACGAGTCGCGGCCCGCTTGTGGAGGAGATGGCGCTCGCCGAGGCGCTCAATGAAGGTCGGCTCGGCGCCGCGGCCTTGGACGTGCTGTCGGTGGAGCCTCCGCCAGCGGATCATCCGCTCCTGTCCGCGAGAAACTGCTGGATCACACCGCACATCGCGTGGGCCAGCGCGGCGGCCCGCCGTCGGCTGCTCGGAACCGCCGTCGATAATCTGCGGGCGTTCTGCCAGGGTCGCGCGCAGAACACCGTCCACTAACCGCCTTCGGGCCGCGTCTCAGCGCGCCCGCAACGGGTCCTATTGGGTTGTCCCGTTCAACGGGCTAGAGTCGCTGGAACGGTCCAATTCCTCGGCCTGCGACCGACCAGCCCCGCGCGGATTTCCACCTCATTGTCCGGGACGGCAATTCCTACCGCGAGGTCCTTTGCGGCGTCTCCGAGGGGGATCTGGCGCGAAACGCCTCGGACGATCGGCCCCCGATCGCGGCCCTCCAGCCTTCATTGCCCGCTCGAGCGTTCGGTTCGCCAATAGTCTTGACCCGCGGTTCCCCGCCCCCCTAACTTGCGAATTGTGCTAGGCACAATTCATGTTCGCACAAGTTAAAAGCCTGTTTTCCAACGACATTGGCATCGACCTCGGCACGGCGAACTCTCTCGTGTATGTTCGCGATCAAGGGATCGTTTTGAGAGAACCTTCCGTCGTAGCCATTCAAGCGGGCACCACCAACGTTCTGGCGGTTGGTGAGGAAGCCAAACGGATGTTGGGACGCACCCCGGGGAACATCGTGGCGATTCGCCCGATGAAAGACGGAGTCATCGCGGATTTCGAGATCACCGAAGCGATGCTCCGCCACTTCATTCAGAAAGTGCATCATCGCAAGCTGATTGCGCCCCGCGTGGTGGTAGCCGTCCCCTCCGGAATCACCGAGGTGGAAAAACGGGCCGTGAAAGACTCAGCGACGCATGCTGGAGCGCGTGAGGTTTACTTGATCGAACAGCCGATGGCTTCGGCCATCGGGGTCGGCCTTCCGGTTCATGAACCGGCGGGCAACATGATCGTCGATATCGGCGGGGGCACCTGTGAAATTGCCATCATCTCCCTCGCCGGCATTGTGTTCAGTCGCAGCCTGCGGGTGGGAGGCGACGAGTTCGATGAGACGATCGTCGCGCACATGAAGCGAGCCTACAATTTGATGATTGGCGAACGCACAGCGGAGGAGATCAAGATCCGGGTAGGATCCGCCTTCCCGCTGGAGCAAGAGTTGACGCTGGATGTCAAGGGTCGTGATCTCAGTTCGGGGTTGCCAAAGACGTTGACGATACGCTCGGAGGAGATTCGCGAGGCCTTGCAAGAGCCGCTTTCAAGTATTTTGGAGTCCATCCGCATTACCCTCGAAAGATGTCCCCCCGAACTGTCCGCCGACCTGGTGGATCGCGGCATAGTGGTTGCCGGCGGGGGAGCGTTGCTCCGGGGAATCGATCGGCTGATCTCGGAAGAGACCGGCCTGCCGGTGCATATTGCGGATGATCCCCTGAGCGCCGTCGCCGAAGGCACGGGCCGTGTACTGCAAGAGCTTCAGTTCCTCAAGCGCGTCACCTCCTCCTCCAGCAAGCTGTAGCGTTCGCACCCGAGCGACTGCCCTTACCGGCCGCCGCCCCGCGAACGAATGCTAAAACGGTCCCAGTATATTGCCCTGGTCCTGGTCGTCCTGTTCATCCTGGCCTTGTTCAGCCAGTCGGACAGGACCATCGCGCGCATGAAGGTCGCTATCGGCGGCTTGTTCCTCCCTCTTTTCGGCCTCGCTCGCTCCGCCCAGACCGTGACCGACCGAAGCCTCGCCGCGCTCACTCCCCGGGCGGAGTTGGAAAAACAGCTGGAGGCCCTTCAGAGGGAGAACCAGGAACTGCGGGTCGAGGCGGCTCGATCCCAGGAGACTCAGAAGGAGAACGCCCGTCTGCGGGAAGCCTTCGCCCTGCCGAAGCTCGTGCCCTGGAGGCTGACCCTGGCGCAAGTGGTGGGCCACGACCCCGCCAACTGGTGGAAAAACGTCCGCATCAACCGCGGAAGCCGTGACGGGCTCACCAACAATCTCACCATCATCACGCCCCAAGGGTTCCTGGTCGGGAGAGTGGCCGAGGTCGGCTATACCCACTCGCAAGTGGTGCTGCTCGGCGATCCGGCTTGCCGCGTCTCGGTCCTGGTCGAGAGCACGCGCGAGCACGGGATCATCGCCCCCTCCGAAAGCGGCCCCATCGACAACACGCTCGTCGACCTGAAATACCTCTCCGCAAATGGCGTTCTCCAACCCGGCCAATGGGTCAGGACCAGCGGCCTGAGCGGGCTCTATCCGAAGGGCATTCTCGTGGGACAGATTGTCGACAGCCGCTCGGTGGACTACGGGCTCCACATGGAGGCGAGAATCAAGCTGGCCGCGCGTCTCAACGCGCTCGAGGAAGTGATGGTGGTCTGGCCATGAACTCGATCAACGCATGCCTGGTTCTGAGCGCGACTCTCATCGTCGTCTTCCTGCAAAGCACCGCCGTGGGGTTTCGCAATATTGTCGGCGCGCAGCCGGATCTGCTCCCCAGCCTCGTCGTTTACGCGACGCTCACGTCAGGACTCGGCCTGGGCACCGTGACCGCCCTCTGCGGCGGACTCTGCTTCGACGCGCTCTCCCACAACCCGCTCGGCATTTCGATTGGCCCCCTTTTTGCGGTCGCGCTGGTCATCGAGCGCTATCGCGGCCTGATCCTTCGCGACCAGTCCTACGCGCAGTTCATCACCGGGGTCGCGGCGGGCGCCGCGGCGCCCGCCCTCACGCTCCTGCTGCTGCTGAACACGGATCGCACGCCGCTCGTGGGCTGGAGCTCTCTCTGGCAATGGGGGATGGTGGCCCTGGTCAGCGGCGTTTTCACCCCCGCCTGGTTCCTTCTCTTCGGGTGGCTCGCGGGCCTGCTCAGCTACGAAACGATGCCGGATCCCGCGACGCCCTCGAACCGGCAGATCAAACGGGGGCGCAACTAGAGTCATGCTGATCTTCGACCAGTTGAGGAAAGACGACCCGCAGCTGCGAGCGCTCACCGCGCTCGTGCTGGCCGGAGTCCTCACCCTGCTGGCGGGGCTCTGGTATGTGCAGGTGATCAGCTCGAAGCGCTTCGTCGACAACCAGCGCGCGCAAGCCTACCGCACCGTCCGCATCCCGGCCGCCCGCGGCAAGATCCTGGATCGGAACGGACATCCCTTCGCCGACAACTACCCCAACTACAGAATTAATCTGTACCTCGAGGAGCTGCCGCGCCTGTTCAAGGACGAATGGCGCCGAACCAAGCCCGCGCGCGCCCTCCTTCGGGAGGAGCGCCTCGCCCTCGAGTCCATGGCCAGGTTCACCGTCGTCAGCAATCTCTCCACGCAGCTCGGACAGGTCGTGGGCCAGCCCATCGCCGTCTCGCTCGCCGAGTTCTCAGAACACTACAACTCGCAGCCCGCGCTGCCCCTCACGCTCGCCAACCAGCTCAACGCGGTTCAGATCGCCCGATTCCAGGAACAGCCCGTGATTCCTCCAGGCCTCGACCTCGACGTGCAGCCCATGCGCTCCTACCTCTACGGAACCACCGCGGCCCACATCCTGGGCTACCTCCGCCGCGACAACCAATCCCGCGAGGGCGAGGAAGCCGACTATGATTTCCGCCTGCCGGATTACCGCGGAAAGGTGGGGATCGAGCACGCCTTCGATTCCACGCTCTGCGGACGGGCCGGCATGAAGTCCGTGCTCGTGAACAATCTGGGATACCGGCAGTCGGAGAGCACCTGGGTGGAATCAGAACCGGGCACGAACGTTGTGCTCACGATTGATCTCGCGATTCAACGCGCCGCCGAGCGCGGACTTCAGGCCGCTCTCAATGAAACGCGGGGCGCGGTGGTCGTCATGGATTGTCGGGACGGCGACATCCTGGCCATGGCGTCGGCGCCCTCCTTCGATCCCAATCGATTCATTCCCCGCATCAGCCGCGAAGATTGGGAGGCGCTGAGCGATCCGAAGCTGCGTCCGCAGATCAACCGCGCGATCCAGGAACACTACGCGCCGGGATCCATCTTCAAAATCATCACGGCGATGGCGTGCCTGGAGTCCGGGCTCGATCCCGATCGCTCCCAATACAACCCGGGATTCATCCATGTCGGGCGACGACGCCCGATTCACGACCTCGCGCCTCCAGGCGATTACGATTTCAAGAAAGCGTTCATCTTCTCGAGCAACACCTATTTCATTTCGAACGGATTGAACGCGGGCGTCGACCGCATTCTCGAAATCTCGCGCCGACTGCATCTGGGGGAACTGGCTGGCATCCCGCTTCCTGGCCAGGAGAAACCGGGGATCCTCCCCAAGCCGGGAGAAGCGCCCATCGCGTGGCACGACGGCGACACGGCCAATCTGTGCATCGGGCAGGGCTATCTCTCGGTGACGCCTCTGCAGATGACTGTAATGACCGCTGCCATAGCAAACGGAGGAGCGGTGTTGTGGCCGCGATTGATCGATCGCCTTGTGCCGCAGGATCCGCTGCATGGCTCTCAACCCTTGGTTTTCAAGAAAGCGCAGGTGCGAGATCGCCTGAATGTCTCGAAGCGAACCCTCGAGCTGATCCAAGAGGCGATGCGGGCCGATGTCGAGGAACGCGGAACCGGGAAAGCCGCCCACATCCCGGGCTACACGGTGTCCGGCAAGACCGGCACCGCCCAGGTCACCGATCCCAGCGGCAAAGTAGTCGACCACACCGTCTGGTTCGCCTCGTTCGCTCCTTATGAGGATCCGAAGTACGCGGTCGTCGTGATGGTGGAGAGCGGCGCCTCAGGCGGAGGCACCTGCGCTCCGATCGCCCGGCAGGTGTTCGAGGCGCTCCGACAGCGCGATGCCGCCACCGCCGCGCGCCCTGCCGGGCTCGCCAAGCCCGCTCCGACGTTCACATCCACCCCAACCCCGGCTGAAGGATGATCGGCGCCATCGACCAGGAATCACGCCCTCGCCTCGACTGGCCGCAGATCATCGCCGTGGTGGCGTTGCTCGTCATCGGCGCCGCGTTCATCCATAGCGCCACCGCGTCGAACGAGATCTTCACCAACCGTCCGTGGTTCCGTCAGCCTTCGCTCTGGCACCTGATCTATGGCGCGATCGGATTGGTCATCGCCGGATGCCTCTGCTGGATCGACTACCGCCAGATCGCGCGATGGGCCATCGTCGCCTACTGGGGCAGCATCCTGCTGCTGCTGGCGGTCTTCGTGTTCGGCAAGGAAGTGTATGGGGCGAAGCGCTGGATCGGCATCGGCCCCGCCCAGGTGCAGCCCTCCGAGTTTGCCAAGATCGGGTTCATCTTCATGATGGCCCACTATCTCAGCCGGCCGCTGGAGGAGCTCCGGCAGCCCTCGATTTTCTGGCGGGCCCTGGGGCTGATGGCGTTGCCCTTTTTGCTCATTCTCAAGGAGCCCGACCTCGGCTCCGCGCTGCTGTTGTTGCCTGTCGGGTTGGGGATGCTATGGGCGGCGGGGACGCCGCCGCGGTGGATCCTCCGACTGGTGGGCGCGGGCGCGCTGGTCGTGTCGCTCCTGCTTGTCGACGTGCTCTTCGCCCCGCCTCAGTGGCAGTTTAAGCTGAAGGACTATCAGCGACGGCGGCTGATGGTGTACTTTGGGATCGATTTCGCCGCGAACGCTCCCTCTTCCGAACGAGCGCGCCTGCATCGGGAGCAAAGAGCCCATTCTTACAATGTGGAACAGGCGCTGATCTCTGTGGGTTCCGGCGGCTGGTTCGGAAAGGGGTGGAACCAGGGGCAGCAAATCACCCTGGGCTACCTCCCGCGCGCCGTCTCGCACAACGACTTCATCTTCTCCGTGATTGCCGAGGAGAAGGGCTTTTTGGGGAGCGTGATCGTCGTCTCGCTCTACTCCGTTGTGCTTTTTACCGGAATCCGAACCGCGGCCCAGTCGCGCGATCGATTGGGCCGTCTGCTGGCCGTTGGGGTCGTCATCCTCTTCTTTAGCCAGGTCTTCATCAATATCGGCATGAACATTCGCATTATGCCCGTGACCGGAGTCCCACTGCCGCTGCTCAGTTCCGGCGGATCCTCAGTGCTCTGCTCCTTGATCGCGGCGGGCTTGCTGCAAAACATTCACCTCTACCGAAGAAACTACTGAACCATGAGCGACAAGAACTTTTCAAAAAGGCGCCGGCACATGCATTTCCGCCCGGGGCAGAAGAAGCAGAATCAGAAGCCGCCGGACAAGAACACCGGCCCCGAGATCCGCATGGCCGCCGCGACGTCGGGCGACACCGATCGCATCTACGACCAGAGCCGATTCGCCCGCGAGATCGACCGATCGGAGAACATCGCCGCCGGGCTCCCGCCCGAGGGCGCTCCTCAGCCCCGCCTCGCCCAGGAGCCGCCGCCAGGCCCGCCTCACCACGGGCCCGAGCCGGCTTATGAACCCGTCCCGGTGAGCGAATCCAGGCCCGACGGACTGATCTCCGCCATCAAAGTGGCCGCGACGAAGGTGTTCAGCGCCGTCGCCCGCCTCATCCGCCCGAAGGAACGTTCGCACAAGGAGATCATCATCAACTCCGAGTCCCTCGAGACCCGCGTCGCCGTTCTCATCGAGGGCAAGCTTGATGAGTTCACCATCGAACGCACCACCACCGAGCGCCTCGTCGGAAGCATCTTCAAGGGCAAGGTCCGCAATCTCGAAGACGGCCTCAAGGCCGCCTTCGTCGACATCGGTTTCGAGAAGAACGCGTTCCTCCACTACTGGGACATCGTGCCGAACAACTTCGACAGCGGCGTCGAGGTCGTCGAGCGCGACACGCACAGCAAACGCGACAAGCCCAGGATCACGCACAAGGACATTCCCCGCCTGTATCCGCCCGGCAGCGACATCATCGTGCAAGTGACCAAGGGGCCCATCGGCACCAAAGGCCCCCGCATCACCGGCAATCTCGTGCTGCCCGGACGCTATCTGGTCCTCCTCCCGAACTCCGATCAATCGGGCATTTCCCGCAAGATCGAGAGCAACGAGGAGCGGCAGCGCTTGAAGAAAATCCTCCGCGGCCTGTCGATCCCCGACGGCATGGGCGTGATTATCCGCACCGCGGGCGAAGGCCAGCAGGCCCGCTACTTCGTGCGGGATCTCGCGCTGCTGCTCGAGGAGTGGGCGCAGGTGCAGGAGCGGATCAAGAGCCAGGGCTCCGCCACCTGCGTCTTCCAGGAACCCGACCTGATCGAGCGCACCGTCCGCGATTTCCTCACCGAGGATGTCGAGCGCATCGTCGTCGACAGCCAGCATCAGTTCACCGCGATCAGCGGCATCATCAACAAGATCAGCCGTCGCTCCGCCGACAAGATCAAGTTGTACGCGGAGCCGCAGCCGATCTTCGACCGTTTCGGAATCACGAAGCAGCTGGAGGCCACGTTCTCCCGCCAGGTCCACCTGAAGAGCGGCGGCTACATCGTTGTCGACGAAACCGAGGCGCTGGTCGCCATCGATGTCAACACCGGCCGCCACAAGGGAGGCAAGGACCAGGAATCCACCATCCTCAAAGTGAACCTCGAGGCGGCCGAGGAGATCTGCCGGCAGCTCCGGCTGCGCAACATCGGCGGGCTGATCGTTCTGGACTTCATCGACATGAAGCACCCGCGGGATCAGCGACAGGTCTATCAGAAGGTCCGCGACGGCCTCCGCCGCGACCGGGCAAAGACCCACATTCTTCCGATCTCGCAGCTCGGCCTCATGGAGATGACGCGGCAGCGGCACACGGAGAGCGTCCACGCCTCGGTGTACGACGACTGCCCTTACTGCAAGGGCCGCGGAAAGGTGAAGAGCGCGCTCACCATGAGCGTTGAGATTCAGCGCAAGCTGGGCGAAATCCTGAAGAAGCGGCACCGCGACGAGACCGATTTCCAGCTCAGGATTCTTGTGCATCCGAACGTCCTGGATCGTCTGCGCAACGAGGACGAGCAGCTGTTCATCGACATGGAGAAGAAATACTTCGGAAAGCTCTCGTTCAAGCCGGAGCCGACGCTCCACGCCGAGCAGTTCCAAATCTTCAACGCGATCACGAACCAGGAAGTTCACTGAGGCTCTCCTTGCCTGAGCCCGCGGACCGCGGGCCTTCCGGGCGGCGTTCGGAAGGCCGGGTTTGCGACGAGAAGCGCCGGCGCGCGGCTTGGCTCTCCCATCCGCGCCCGGCGGGACGGGACTCCCGCCGCCCTTCACATGAGGCCCGCTCCAAGCCGGGCGCCCTATCCCATTCCGGCATCGTTCTCTTCCGACTCGCCCGGCGCGCCGGCGAGAGGGAAGCCGGTGTCGGAACAGAGACCCCGCTTGCCGCCTCGGATGAACGCCACAAGCGCGCGGACCGGTTCGGCGTCCATCCGGGCGACGTCGTTGAGGGATTCCTGGAAGGGCTTCCGACTTCTAAAAAGCAGGTGGTAGGCCTCCTTCAACGCGCGCCTGTGCTCCGCCGAATACCCCGCCCTGCGCAACCCCACGACGTTCAGGCCGCAGATGCCGTTCTGGCCCCGGGCGATCGTGAACGGAGGCAGGTCCTTGCTGATCGCGGAGCCTCCTTGCATCAGGGCGAGAGTTCCCACGCGCACAAACTGGTGAACCAGGCAGTTGCCCGAGATGAAAACGCGGTCCTCCACCGTCGTATGTCCCGCGAGCAATGCTCCGTTCGCGACGATCACATGATCCCCCAGGGTCGCATTGTGCCCAACGTGGCAGCCCGCCATGAGGAAGTTGCGCGACCCGATCGCCGTCTCCTCGCCCGGCTTCGACGACCGATGCACCGTCGCGTGCTCGCGAACCACGTTATGATCCCCCATCCGCAACCGCGTGGGAGCGCCGTCGTATTTCAAATCCTGCGGCGCGTCCCCAATCACGCAGCCCGTGTGAAAAGAATTGTCGGCGCCGATGGTTGTGTGGCCTGTGAGATGAACGTGGGGACCGACGCGGCAACGGGGGCCCAGTTGGACATGCGCATCAATGACGGCGTACGGACCGACCACAACGGACGCGTCCAGGACGGCCTTCGGGTGGATGATCGCTGTCGGATGAATCATGGGGGTGAAGCATAGGGATCGTCCGAAACCCAGGGCAAAGGAAATGTGGTTTTGGCTGTCGCCGAAGTCGTGAACGCGGCAAGACTTCCCGAATGCAGCCGAAGCCGTTGCTCGAAGTGGATCGCCTCACGAAAACCTACGCCGGAGCGCACGGGACGCTCACGGTCCTCTCCGAAGTGAGCTTCTCCCTCGCGGCGGGAGAGACCTGCTCCATCGTGGGCCCGTCCGGGAGCGGAAAGACGACTTTGCTCGGGCTTTGCGCGGGGCTGGATCGTCCGAGCTCCGGCGATGTTCGCGTCGACGGCGACTCCCTCGGCTCGCTCGACGAGGAGGCGCTGGCCCGGTTTCGCAGCGAGCGCGTCGGGTTCATCTTCCAGAGCTTCCAGCTCCTGCCCATGCTCACCGCGCTCGAGAACGTGATGGTCCCTCTCGAGCTCCGCGGCGCGCCGAATCCTCGCGGACCCGCCGAGGATCTGCTGCGGACCGTCGGCCTCGCCGATCGACAGGACCACTATCCCGCGCAGCTTTCCGGCGGGGAGCAGCAGCGCGTCGCCATCGCGCGGGCGTTCGTCAACAAGCCCCGGGTGCTCTTCGCGGACGAGCCCACGGGCAACCTGGATCAGGAGACCGCGCAGCGCGTCGTCGACATGCTGTTCGAGCTGAACGCGTCCTCCCAAACGGCCTTGGTGCTCGTCACCCATAATCTGGAGCTGGCGGCCAAGGCGCATCAAGTCATCCGTCTTCGAGGCGGGCGGCGTGTGGAGGTTGCCTGATGCGCTGGATTCTCGCCCTCTCCAATCCCTGGACATGGAGAATGGCCTGGCGCGAGAGCCGCTCCCGACGCGGCAGACTGCTTCTATTCGGGAGCTCGATCGTCATCGGGATCGCGGCCCTCATCGCCATCGACTCTTTTCGCGTCAGCCTGACGCGCGCCGTGGAGGAGCAGGCCAAGTCCCTCCTGGGCGCCGACCTCGTGGTCGCCGGCCGCTCGAAATTCGGCGCGGCGGAGGACGCGGTGCTGCGCGCGATCGGAGGAAGGCAAAGCCGCGAGACAGATCTCTCCTCCATGGTGCTCTTCCCCGCGACCGACGGGCTCCGGCTCGCCCAGGTCCGCGGGCTGGATGGAGACTTCCCCTACTACGGGGCCCTGGAAACCGATCCTCCCGACGCGGCGCGACGATGGCGGGAACAAGGCGGCGCGCTGGTTGATGAATCCCTGCTGGCGCAGTTCGGCGCGAAGCCGGGTGACGCGGTCAAGGTGGGCGAGCTGCGCACCATCGTTGTGGGCAGCCTGCGACGTGTTCCCGGAGACACGCTCGCCTTCGCCACGCTGGCGCCTCGCGTCTATTTGCGTCAGCAGGATTTGGAGAAGGCGAACCTCATTCAATTGGGCAGCCTCGGGCGCTACAAATGCTATATCCAACTGCCCCCCGGGCAAACCGCCGCGAAAGCCCTGAAGCCGGTGCGAAAGCAGATGGATCAACTCCGACTCGGCCACACCACAGCCGAAAAGCGGCAGGAGGATCTCGGCAACGCGATGGAACGGCTGTCGAACTTTCTCAGCCTGGTCGGCTTCGTCGCTCTGTTTCTTGGAGGCGTAGGGGTGGCCAACGCGATCCACACCCACGTGAAGGAGAAGCTCGCCCATGTGGCTGTTCTGCGATGCCTCGGCGCGGGCGAGGCTCAGACATTCGCGATCTACCTGGCGCAGGCGCTGGTCCTGGGAGCCGTCGCCTCCACCGCCGGAGTCGTGCTCGGAGTTGTCGTCCAGTCGCTGTTCCCCTTCGTGCTCGGCGACTTCCTTCCGGTGACTGTCGCGTTCGAGTTGCGCCCGGCGCGCCTCCTCGAGGGATTCGGCGTCGGGTGGGCGTTTTGCCTTCTCTTCGCGGCATTGCCTCTCCTCTCGATTCGACACGCCTCGCCCATGGGGGCCCTGCGCGTAGCGAGCGGCATGGGAAGCCCGCGGAGGATCGGCTGGCCGGAGATGCTCATGGGCTTCCTGCTCTGCTTCGCGTCGGTCGTCTTCGCCATGTCGCACACAGCGCGGAAGCTCCACGGCGTTTTTTTCATGGGAGGATTGCTGGCCGCCCTCCTCTGTCTCTGGGGAACAGCCCATGCGCTCATGCTCGCCCTCCGCCGGAGAGTTCCCGCGGCCTGGCCTTACCCCTGGCGACAAGGCTTGTCGAATCTCTACCGCCCCAACAACCGAACCACCCTCCTCCTGCTTTCCCTCGGGCTGGGAACCTTCGTCCTCCTCACGCTGGAGCTCACACAAGGCGTTCTGCTGCGGGAGCTCACCAAAGACGGCGGCGAGAATCGTCCCAACACCGTCCTCTTCGACATCCAACCCGATCAGCGAGACGGGGTGCTCGCGCTCGTGAGAAGCAATGGCGTCCGCGTCGTGGAGGAAGCCCCCATCATCACGATGCGGCTGGCGAAGATCCAGGGGCGGACGACGGACCAGATTCTGGCGTCGACCAACCGGCAAATCGCGAAGTGGGCTCTCCGACGCGAGTACCGCTGCACATGGCGGGACAAGCTTTCGGGGACCGAGACCCTGACCGCGGGGACCTGGCATCCGCGTTTTGACGCCGCCAAGGATCCCGCGCCCGTGTCCTTGGAAGAGGGCATCGCGAAGGACCTCGGAGTGGGATTGGGCGACGAAATCGTGTTCGACCTGCAAGGCGTGACAATCCCCACCCGCGTTGCCAGCCTGCGCAAAGTGGAGTGGCGGCGGGTGCAGCCGAACTTCTTCGTCGTGTTTCCACCAGGGGTTCTCGAATCCGCGCCCGCGTTTCATGTTCTCGCCACACGCGCAACCTCGCCCCGGCAATCGGCGGAGCTGCAGCGCTCGTTGGTCGCAAAGTATCCGAACGTCTCCGTGATCGATCTCAGCCTCGTGTTGAGCACCCTCGACTCCATCGTGAGCAAGATCAGCCTGGGGATCCAATTCATGGCGTTCTTCACTGTGGCGACAGGGCTGCTGGTCCTGATGGGCGCGCTCTGGACGAGCCGCAAGCAGCGGGTCCGGGAAACCGCGCTGCTGCGAACACTGGGGGCTTCCAAGGGGCAGATCCGAACGATCCTGATGATGGAGTACGCGAGCCTCGGCGCGCTCGCGGCGGTGGCGGCGTCGGGGCTCGCCTTGCTCTCGTCCTGGGCGCTGGTTCATTTCCTTTTCCATGCCTCATTCGCTCCGTCGTTCGCGCCCATCCTGGCCGCTGGCGCCTTGATCCCAGGGGTCACGCTGGTGACGGGATGGTGGAGCAGCCGCGGCGTGCTGGATGTCGCGCCGCTGGAAATCCTGCGCGAAGAAGGCTGAGAAGCCGGCGAATCCGTTCATCGGCCTGAACCCGGCCGCGCGATCGCCGCGAGACTATCGCGGGTCCCGCCTTGCTGAGCCCGCCGCGGCGCCCGGAACGACGGCGGGCGTCCCAGGCGGAACATCCAGGGCGAAACGCCGGTGCATGTACAAATCGTCCGCAATCTGGAACATCGCGATCGCGTCCAGTTGCAGCTCGCGGTCCTGAGGCTCCGGTTGGTCGATCCGGACCATTTGCGTTTTCTTGGGATCTCCGTGGTAAAACTCCAGGGTTTTGTTCAAGCCCAGGATCACCAACCGCTCGTCGCGATACGCGCCCACCGAACGGTTGTGATTCAGCAGCACGATCCGCCCCGACTCGCTCTCCCGGAAAAGATCCTTGCCGAAGAACATCGAGGTATAGGGCCTGCCCACCATGCCCAGCAACGTGGGCGCGACGTCAAGCTGGCATCCGAGCGTGCCCACGCGCCGCGGCGCCCCCGCGACGGAGCCGCCCAGGATCACCATGGGAATCTCATACGAATGGATCGGGATGGTCTGGCTGCCATAAACCCGGGCGCCGTGGTCGGCCACCACCACGAAGATTGTGTCGTTCCAAAACGCCTCCTTGCGCGCCGCCTCAAAGAATCGTCCCAGGGCCCAATCGGTGTATTTCACCGCGTTCTCCCTCCGGCGCGCCTCGGGATCCTCGGCGATCCGCCCCGCGGGATAGGTGAATGGCTTGTGGTTGGACACGGACAACGCGGTGACAAAGTAGGGCGCGCCCGCTTGATGCAGCGCCCGGAGCTCGTCAAGGGTTCGCTGGTAAAGATCCTCGTTGCACACGCCCCAGACCGTCGTGAAAGTCGGCTTGAGGAAATCCTTCTGCTCGACGAACCGGTCGTATCCGTTGCGAACCGCGTACGAGCGCATGCCGTCGAACACACCGCGCCCGCCGTAAAGGAAGAGCGTCTGGTATCCGTCGCGCTTCATGACCCGCGCGACGCTCTCCACGTTCTCGGAGCGATCGCGTCGGACGATCGAATCCCCGGGCAGCGGCACGAAGCTGGAGAGAACGCCTTCGAACCCGCGAACCGTGCGATTGCCGGTCGCGTACAGGTTCTCGAAAAGTATGCCTTCGCGCGCGGCGAGCCGGTCCATCTCCGGCGTGAGGCTTTCGCCCGGCCTTCCCAGGCATCCCCAGAACTCGGATCCGAGGCTCTCCTCAAGAAGGATCACCACAGTGCGTCGCGGCCGCGCTGGATCGCCGGCGACGCGACGGACGAGGGGCTGATCCAGAGATCCGAACTCGCTGCCTTTCTCCGAAAGGAGCCGCCGCGCGCGGGAAACGGCCTGGTCCATGGGCAGGGTCGCGTAGAAGGCCGCGTAGTCCAGATTGCGCGACCACGCGGCGGACAGCCCCGACACCAGTCCGTTGCTCGCGAGCTCATTCCATAGCCTCTCCTTGCTGAACCGGGTTTCGCGGAGCGACACCGACGCGACCAGCAACGCCGTGGCCGCCATTCCGCCGATCAAATAGCGACGTCGGAGCCGCGCGCCCAGCGGCATATCGATGAAATGTCGGGCCGTCCGCCGCGCGCCCCACACAATCGAACACGCGCCGATCAAGCACGCCGCCAGAACGCCGGGCACGGGATAGCTCTCCCAGACATTCGTGAACACCTCGTGCGGATACAGGAGATAATCAATGGCCACGGTGTTGAAGCGGGAGCGGAATTCCTCGAAGAAGAAATACTCCGCGGCCAGGAGGAAGATCATCACGCCCCAGAAGAGGGCGTTGGCGGCGTAGAAGGCCCAGCGGGACGCCGGTCGACGCGCCCACCGCTCCGGCGCAAGGAGGACCCAGGTCCAAAGCGGCGCCATCACAACGAAAGCCACGACCAGATCCAGGTGCGCGCCGACAAGAAACACCGCGCCCCACTCGGCCGACGATCCGGCCTCCTTGCCGAAGCGGAGAGAGAGCCCCAGTCGGAGGAGGGTATGCAGCGCGACCAGTAGCATCATCTGCGCCGCGACATAGCCCAAGCGGCTCGAGAACCAGACCCGCAATCGCGAAGGGGAAGTCGTGGGAAAATCCGCCATGCTTGATGGATTCGGGGCCGGAGACGCCAGCCGGCGACCGGTTCGAACCTACAATCTCAGGAAATGCACCGAAACGGGACTGCCCACCGCGATGGATTCGCCCGTGGGCCGCAGCGTCCCGTTCTTGCGGTCGATTTCAAAAACCACCACCGACCCGCTCGACTGGTTCGCCGCCAGGAGCCACCTGCCGGTGGGATCGATTCCAAAGCCGCGCGGCACTTTCCCGCCAGTTGGCTGATGCTGCACGACGCGGAGCGATCCGCTCTTCGGATCCACTTGAAAGACAGCAATGCTGTCATGCCCTCGATTGGATCCGTAAATGAACTTCCCCGAGGGATGCGCGAAGATTTCGGCGGTGGACGTGTCGAGTGTAAGCCCTGGAGGCAGGGTGGAAATCGAGGAGAGGGATGTGAGCTGGCCCTTGGCCTTGTCATAGGCGAGAGCGGTGACCGTCGACGCCATCTCGTTGATGGCGTAACCCCATCGCCCGTTGGGATGGAAGGCGAAGTGCCGCGGCCCTGCCCCCGACGCCCATGCGGCCAAAGGGGCGTTGTGAGGGGTCAGAGAGCTGTCGGCGGGGTTGAATCGGTAGACGAGCATCCGGTCGAGCCCCAGATCGGCCACAATCGCGTAACGACCCGCGGCGTCGACATAAATGGAGTGGGCATGCGGCCCTTCCTGGCGCTGGGGATTGGCGCCTTTTCCCGAGTGCTGAACAAAAGAGACCGCGGGCCCCAGGCCGCCGTCGGGCTGAATGCGATAGGAAGCCACGCTGCCCCCGGCGTAGTTAGCGATCAGAACAGTGGTTCCCGCGGGATCGACCACCACATGGCACGGGCCGCTACCGCCGGAAGACTGCTGGTTAATCGGTGTGAGCTGGGTCGATTTGCGGTCGATTTTGAAGGCGCTCACCGCTCCCGCGGACTTGCCCAGGTAGTCATTCAGCTCATTGACGGCGTAGAGGTAGCGTCCGTTCGGGTGGACGGCCAAAAAGGAGGGCTGGGCGGACTCCGCCGCAAGAACGGCAGGCTGGAGCTGTCCGGTCAGCGCGTCGAAGTCGCTGCAATAGATCCCCTGACTGTTTTTGCCCGTATACGTGCCGAAATAAACCCGGTGCGTGGCGGCATCCGTGGCGAAAACTGTGGAAAAAATGCACCCAAAGATAGCCGCGGTTCGTAAGAGAGAGGATGGCAAATCGTAGAATCGCAGAGCTGACATGCCAGAAGACAACACCAATTCAATCCCGCTTGGCAAGCTCGTGACATCCCCGCTCGGCGGTTGTCGAATGGAGTGATCGTTGTGTCAATGGGCAGGACCGGCTGTAGATTAAAACCCAACTTGCCGATGTTAAGGCAGGCAGAAAGAGGAAGATTTGTATGGCAGCGCGTAACAAGACCCGCAAAGCGGGGATGAGAGCGAAGGGAAAAACCCTCTTCAAGGCGGCGTTTCAGGCCGTCCACAAGACCAGCGCCAAGAGCGCCGCACGGCTGGACAAGCCGCAGCAGGTTCTCCTCAGCGGCACCCTCGACACAGCCGAGATCCGACGTGATCCGGCCACTCAGCCCTCGAAAACACTCAATACCGCCTTTTTTACCAAGGATCTGAACAAGGACAGGGGTTCCTACGACGGGGACACCGCGTTTAAGCTCTACCTTCGTGAAATCGGCCTGGTCAAACTCCTCACCCCCCAGGAGTAGATCGAGCTCGCCGCCCGGATCAAGAAGGGCGACAAAAAGGCTCGCGAGCAGATGATCAAGGCCAACCTCCGCCTCGTGGTGAAGATCGCCCACGATTACGAAGGCTTTGGGCTCCCGCTCCTGGATCTCATCAGCGAAGGCAACATTGGCTTGATGAAGGCGGTGGAGCGCTTCGACCCGTCCAAGGGCGGGAAACTTTCGACCTACGGCGCGTGGTGGATCAAGCAATCCATCAAGAGAGCGCTGGCCAACCAGTCGAAGACCATCCGACTTCCGGTGCATCTTGTGGACAAGATTTCCAAGATGCGACGGGTGTCGATGAAGCTCCAGGAGATTTTCGGCCGAGAGCCGACCGATGAGGAACTCGCCGAGGAACTGGGCATTTCGACGTCGCGCGTCTCCATGATGCGCACCGCCGCGATCCGCCCGGCCTCGCTCGACGCCCCCATCGGTGACGATGATTCCAACACCTACGCCGAGGTGGTGCAGGACGAGAACGCCGAGAGCCCCTACGAGGAGCTCGAGGACAAGACGGTGACGGCGATGCTCCAGGAGATGGTGAAGAACCTGGATCAACGCGAGTCGACCATCCTCCGATACCGATTCGGGCTCGACGGCGGACCCGAGCGCACGCTCGAGGAGGTGGGGGAAAAGTTTGGCGTCACGCGCGAGCGGATCCGCCAGATCCAGAACCTCGCCCTCAACAAGCTTCGTCGCATGATCGAGAAGCTTGAAGCCGCGCAGAAGTAACCGCAGAGTCGGGCGCATGACTCATGCGCCCGTGACAGCGGCCGATCTCGAACAGGCCATTCGCAACGTGCCGGACTTCCCGCAGCCCGGCATTCAGTTCAAGGACATCACCCCCCTCCTGGCGGACGCCCGGCTTCTGTCCGGCGCGATCGACCTCATGACCGCCGGGTTCCAACCCGGGGATGTCGACGCCGTGGTCGGCATCGATGCCCGCGGCTTCATCTTCGCCGCCGCGGCCGCCGTCAAGCTCCGCGCCGGATTTGTGCCTGTCCGCAAAAAGGGGAAGCTCCCGTTCAAGACCCATGAGCAGAGCTACACCCTCGAGTACGGATCCAACACCATCGCGGTTCATACCGACGCGGTTCAACCCGGGAGCCGGATTCTCCTGCTCGACGATCTTCTCGCCACTGGAGGCACCGCCGCCGCCGCCACTCAATTGCTCCAGCGCATCGGCGCAAAGATTCTCCAGGTCGGGTTCCTGATCGAGCTCCGCTTCCTGAACGGCCGCGATCGACTTTCGAACGTCCCGGTGATATCGCAGATCACTTATTAGGCGGGGCTTCCGAGATCACGGGGAGTTATCCGATCCCAGGCTTGCTCCCCATCTCATCGCGATGTCCTTCTTGCAGTCCATCGATGTCCGGGTTTTCCATTGGATCAATGGAGACGCGCAGAACCCGGTCTTCGACCTGCTGATGCCCTGGCTGAGCGGCAACCCCTTGTTCATTCCGGCGGTGTGCGTCCTCGCCCTCGCCCTGATGTGGAAAGGCGGCGCGCGCGGTCGTCTGTTCCTGGCGCTCCTCGCGATAATCCTTTTCGTGGGCGACAACGCCCTCATCAATCCCATCAAGCACCTCATCGCTCGGGACCGCCCCTTTGTGTCGCTCCCGGAGTCGCGAGTGCTGGTGGGCAAGGGCGGCAGCGGGAGCTTTCCATCCTCCCACGCCTCCACCTGGTTCGCGGCGACGATTCTGGCATTGATCTACTATCCGACGCGATGGCACTGGGTGGCCATGCTCGCCGGCCTGGTGAGCTTCTCGCGCGTTTACGTCGGAGCGCACTACCCGAGCGATGTCCTGCTTGGCGCGGTGTTGGGGGCGGGCTACGCCCTGGCGCTCCTCGCGCTGATGGAGCACGGCTGGCGATGGATGACGCGACGCTGGATGCCGGACCTCGGCGACCGGCTCCCCTCGCTTCTGCCCAATGAAAGGATGCGCGCCACGCCGCGGCCGCCCGGCCTCCTCGGAGAGGCGGACGAGGCGTTGCGCCGGGAGAAAACGCCGCGCCGCCCTCCACTCGCGCCTCTGAGCGGCACGACCTGGCTGCGCCTGGGGTATTTGGTGATCGGCGCGCTGTGGGTCTTTCGGCTCGCGTATCTCGCGTCGGACAAAATCGAGCTCAGCGAGGATGAAACCTATCAGTGGCTCTGGTCAAAGCATCCCGCGCTGTCGTACTTCAGCAAGCCCCCGCTGATCGCGTGGATGCACACCGTGGGCACGACCTTGTGGGGCGATCGCCCCTTCGGGGTTCGATTTGCTTCGCCCTGCATAGCGGCGATTCTGAGCCTGATTGTCCTGCGGTTTATGAGAGGCGCCGTCGGAGGCCGATCGGCGTTCTGGCTCGCGCTCCTGCTGAACATGGTTCCCCTTCTCGCTGTGGGCTCGGTGCTCATCACCGTGGATCCTCCCATGGTTCTCTTTTGGGTCGCCGCGATGTTCGCCGGATGGCGCGCTTTGCAAAAGGATCGCGGCGCGACGCCCGATTGGTGCTGGGCCGGCCTGTTCATTGGGCTGTCCGCGCTCAGCAAATACGCCGGCCTCTACCAACTGGTATGCTGGGCGCTCTTCTTCGTCGCGTGGCCTCCGGCGCGCAAACACCTTCGAAAGCCCGGACCCTGGATCGCCCTGACGATCGCCCTCCTCTCCTTGGCGCCGGTGTGCGTCTGGAACAGTCGCAACAACTGGGTAACGCTGGACCACGTCAAGTTCAACGCGTCGCGATCCGAGCCCTGGACTCCGACGATTCGCTACCTCAGGGATTTTGTCGGCGCCGAGGCCGCGCTTCTGAATCCCGTCCTATTCCTTGCGATCCTTCCTCCGATGATCTTCTTCCGACGCATCCGCTCCGCGCCGGCGCTGGCGCGATTCCTTTTTTGCATGGGAGCGCCTGTTTTCCTCGGCTACCTGGCGTTCACGTTTTACAAGCGCGTCTTTCCGAATTGGATCGCCCCGGCGATCCTTCCGCTGCTCCTCCTGGCGACGCTCTATTGGCATGAGCGGTTCAAGGCGGGATCGCCCTGGCCGCGTCGCATTGTGATCGGGGCTTTCGTCATCGGATCGCCGATCATCATTCTGATGCACGACACGAATATCGTGGCGAAGATCACAGGCAAGACGCTGCCCATGCAGTTCGACCCGCTTCGCCGGGTGTATGGGTGGACCGAGGTGGCTCGAGTGGTCGGTGGGGAGTGGAGGAAGCTTCAGGCGGAAGGCAAGCCGGCGTTCGTCATCGCGTCGCACTATGGATTCGCCGCGGAGGCCTCGTTCTATATCCCGGAGGCGCGAGCCGCCGTGAAGTCGGATCCGATCGTGTATTACAAGACCGCCTCCCATCCTGAGAACCAGTTCTACTTCTGGCCGGGATACCGCGAACATCGAAAGGGGCAAAACGCGGTGTTTCTCCAGGAAGTCGACCCGCCCGACGAGGCCGGCCCGGAAGCCACACCGGCGGGCGAGGCCCCGCCTCCCGTCATCGTCCAGGAGTTTCAATCCGTGACACCGATCGGAATCTTTCCCATTCGACACCGCGACCGCACGCTTCGCTGGCTCCAACTCTACGCGTGCAGAAATCTGCTGTGATCGTCCGCTCGACATCGACGCCCGCGCCGCCCTCCGTTCTTGCCGAGATCGAGATCCCGGCGCTGGACTACGATCTTGAGGCCACCCTGATGTCGGGGCAGGCGTTCGGATGGCGCAAGGGCGACCGTGGATGGGAGGGGGTGATCGGAGATCGCTGGGTGCGCCTCAATCCAGCGCCCGGCCGGATCCGAGCCTGCGCCCTCGGCCCACAGAGCGACTGGCGATGGCTCACCCACTATCTTCAGACGGATGTCCGCCTCGCCGACATCCTGAAGACTTTTCCGAAGGATCCCGCAATGCAAGAGAGCGTGCGGGAGTGCGCAGGGCTCAGGCTGCTGCGGCAGGACCCGTGGGAAGCGCTGGCCTCGTTTATCCTGTCATCGACCAAGCAAATCGCGCAGATCCAACAGATCTGCGCGCTGCTGCGCGACCGATTCGGCGCCGCGACGGCTTGCGGGGAGGCTGGCGCGACAGGACGCGCCTTCCCCGCCGCCGACCGGATCGCAAAGCTCTCGGAAAGGGAGCTGCGCGATTGCAAAATGGGATTCCGGGCGCCAAACTTGTTGGGCGCGGCCCGCGCGGTCAGCGACGGAAAGCTTTCGCTGGAGGGATTGCGCGAGCGAACGGTTGACGAGGCGCGGGAGGCGCTCCTCGGCTTGCGGGGGGTGGGCCCGAAGATCGCGAACTGCGTGTTGCTCTTCGCCTATGGCTTTCCGACCGCGTTCCCGATCGACGTGTGGGTCCGTCGCGCGCTCCACGAGCTCTACTTCCCGAAACGCCGCCCCACGGACGCCCGGATCGACGCCTTCGCGCGAACCTATTTCGGCCCGAACGCCGGTTACGCGCAGCAATACCTTTTCCATTCCATCCGTCGACGCGAAGGAAGAATCCGCTAACACGCCGCTTGAACGGCCCCTCCACCCCAGCTAAAAGCGTCACGACGCATCCCGTCGAAAGAAAGGCATCGCATGAACCCACGACCCCCGCTCCCGCCATTCACCGAGATAACCGCGCTCCAAAAAATTCAGGCCGCCGAGGACGCCTGGAACTCCCGCGATCCGGAGCGCGTCGCGCTTGCCTACACCGAGGACACCGAATGGCGCAATCGCGCCGAGTTCATCAATGGCCGGGCGCAAGTGGTGGAGTTCCTGCGTCGGAAATGGAACCGCGAGCTGGACTATCGCTTGAAGAAGGATCTCTGGGCTTTCGCCGGCAATCGCATCGCGGTTCGCTTCGAGTACGAATGGCATGACGACTCCGGCCAGTGGTATCGCTCGCACGGCAACGAGAACTGGGAGTTTGACGATCTGGGCTACATGAAGCGCCGATACGCCAGCATCAACGATCAGCCGATTCAGGAGTCGGAACGCAAATTCCGATGGGAGCGCAAGAAGTGAAGCCGCCGTCTCGCGTGAACGGAAGCCGCCGTCTCCCTGCCGGGAATCCCCCGGCCCGGCTTCTGGTCGACGCCGCCCGGACGCTCCTGCTGGTTTTGCTTCCGTGCCTGGGGCAGGCGCTCCGGGCCGCCGACGCATTCGAGGGTTTCGCGTTTAATCCGCCCGCCGATCCGTTCCGCGAAAGCGCCATCGACCTACGCTTCCTGAATGAGAACTTCGCTGGCGAGCACGGTTTCATCACGACCCGGGGCGATGAGTTTGCGCGCTCGCCCAGCCGGGAGCCTGTTCGTTTCTGGGCCGTGAACGGTCCTCCGGGCGAGCTTCAGGGAGACGCCCTGAGAGCTTGCGCCCGCCGGCTCGCCAAGTACGGCGTGAATCTCGTCCGCATGCATGGCCCGATGTTCGATCAAGCGGGCGAAGCCGATCTGAAAAAGGCCTCGCGCGCGCGCGAGGTCGTCGCGGCTCTCAAAGCGGAAGGCATCTACTCGCACTTCTCCATCTACTTCCCCCTTTGGATGACCCCGGGAGCCGAGCATCCTTGGCTCAAGGGTTACGACGGACGCAAACACCCCTTCGCAGCGCTCATGTTCAACCCGGCCTTCCAGGACCGCTACCGGTCGTGGTGGCGCGCGCTGCTGCTCACTCCAGGGCCCGATGGACGGAAGCTGATTGACGAACCCGCGGTCTTTGGGCTGGAGATCCAGAACGAGGACTCGTTCTTCTTCTGGACCTTCAATCCCGAGCAAATCCCCGCCCCTCAGATGGAGCTCCTCGAGTCGCAGTTTGGCGAATGGCTGAAGGGGAAACACGGATCGATCGAGGCGGCGCTTGGCAAATGGAAGGGGCAAAAGCTCAAGCGCGACGATGCGGCGGCGGGGCGCGCGGCGTTTCGTCCGCTGTGGAATGTTTTCAACGAGAAGTCCGCGCGCGATCGCGAGACGGCGGAGTTCCTTTTCGCGACGCAGCGCAAATTCTATGTCGACACGATCGCCTTTCTCCGCTCGCTGGGCTTCAAGGGCCTGATCACGCCGTCCAATTGGGCGACGGCGAGCCCGGAAGTGTTCGGTCCCCTCGAAAAGTGGACCTACGAGGCCGGAAACTTCATCGATCGTCATGGATATTTCTCGGTGACGCACAAGGGCGACAACGCCGAGTGGTCAATCCGGAACGGGCACGCCTATTCGGATCGCAGCGCGCTCCGGTTCGACGCGACCTCGCCCGGCAAGCCCAAGCAGTTCGTTCACCCCGCGATGGAGATCGCCTACGCGGGCAAGCCGTCCATGATTTCCGAAACCACCTGGAATCGCCCGAACCGCTATCGAAGCGAAGCCCCGCTTTATTACGCCTGCTACGGGGCGCTCCAAGACACCGGCGCCATCGTTCATTTCGCCCTGGATGGCGCGAATTGGTCCGTAAAACCAGGCTTCTGGATGCAGCCCTGGACGCTCATGGCGCCATCGCAGGCGGCCCAGTTCCCCGCTGCGGCGCTGATCTATCGACGCGGCCTGGTGAAGGTCGGGGATCTGCTCGCGAGCGTCCGTTTGAACACGAACGATCTCCTCAATCTGAAAGGCACTCCGCTGCCGCAGGACGCCAGCTTCGATGAGTTGCGCATGAAGGATGTGCCGCAGGGAACGGAGGTGAAGCCCGGCCAACGGATCGACCCGCTGATCCACTACGCCGGTCGGACCGCTGTGACATTCACGGGCGAGCCCGGGAAAACCACGATGCAGGACTTGAAGCCGCTCATCGACCGAGGCGCTCAAACAGTGCGTAGCTCCACGCGCGAGCTCGCGCTGGATTATGGCAAGGGCCTCCTGACGATCAACGCGCCCGGCGCGCAGGGGGCCAGCGGAAACCTCAAGGCGGGAGGCGCGATTTCGCTGAGCGACATCAGCGTGACCTCCGATCTCGACAACGCCCACATCATCGTGGTTTCGCTGGACGGCGAGCCGATAGCGCGGTCGCGTCGGATGCTGGTTCAAGCCATGTCCGAGGAGCAGCCCTCAGGCTTCGCCGCCGAGCCCGCCGAGAACGGGCTGAGGCGGATCACGAACATCGGTCGCGATCCCTGGCTCGTGAAGAGTCTGCAAGGCACGGTGACATTCATCAAAGGGCCATCGGTCGAGATTCAGCCCCTTGATTTCAACGGGTATCCTGCGGGTCCCTCGTCGCGGGGCGTTGAGCTCGCTCTGCGAACCAACACTGTCTACTACCTGCTCACCCGGGCGCCTTAGAACGATCGAGCCTCGTCGGAGGCGGCTCGTTTCCCGCGATCCCCTGCCATCAGGAGATTATCGGTGGACGGGCGAGACAAGGAGGCGCCCAACGCTCCCCCGAAGGCCCGCCACTTGAGCTATTTCTCGCCGACGCCCAACAGGGTCTGGAAGTGAGGGGGCTGGTCCTCGGTCGCCACGACGCAAACCTCGAGCTTCTTAAATCCGGCGTTCTCAAGCCACAGATGAAGGTCGCCCTCGGTGAACCCCAGCCACCGATCTCCGTAGAGCTCGCGGGCCTGCTCGAACTTGTGAGCCTGCAGGTCCAGCACCATGAGCTGGCCGCCGGCTCGAAGAATCCGGTGAGCGGCCTTGAGGGTCAGCGGAGGATCCTCCGCGTGATGCAGCGCCTGGCTCAGGATCACCAGGTCCACGGTGTTGGGCTCGATCGGCGGATCGTCGATGTGCCCCAGTCGAAACTCCAGATTCCGGATCCCGTTCTTCCTGGCCTTCTCGACGCCGAACTCGACGATCCGCTCCGAGTTGTCCACCGCGATGACCTTCTTCGCCCGTCGCGCCAGCAACTCGCTCAGCAATCCCTCGCCAGCCCCCAGGTCGGCGATCACGAGCGGCGGCAGCGCGCGCAGGAGCAGCTGGCCGAAAGCCTGCCAGGAACGGCCGGGACCATAGCTGCGGTCGAACCGTCCGGCGATCTGGTTGAAATACACGCGCGCCTGCTCGTTTCGCAGGTTCAGGACGCGCTTCAAGTTCAGCTGATCGGCGCTGTATTCGGGAAGCTCCTTCGCCCCGCGAATCGCGAGGCTGATGAAATCCCGGGCCGTGGGATCGGCGTCGGGATTGAGCTTGTAGAACGCGCGCTTGCCGTCGCGTCGCGAGCATAAGAGATCCGCGTCCTGGAGAAGTCCAAGATGGGTGGAGATGCGGGACTGTCCGAGCCGCGTGATCCGTTGCAGCTCATTCACCGAGAGCTCCTCGCGCTCAAGCAAGGCGACGATGCGAAGCCGCGTGGGATCCGCGAGCGCTCGCAGCGACTTTAGGGTTGTCGTCATTGAAAAGAGGCGGCGTCCCGATCCGGTTGAAAGTGAACGTGAACGCGGGCGCGGCGGCGAAACTCTCGGAAAGAAGGCGCCCTCCAGTCAAGGGCCGTTGTCGTGAGGGGAAGGCCTGAGGAATACGTCCCGTCGGCTGGAACAAAGGATTGCAATCCATGCCCTGGTTTTGCCAATAATGGGGCCAATCTCAGTTCCACAACCATCCTCATCTCAGGAGTTATGTCAAAGTTCATTTCAACCCTCCTCTTCCGATTCCGCTCTAGTGGCTCGCTCTCAGGTTCGCGCGCAGGTGGAGTGCTGAGAGCCGCCTTGCTGGCGACCGCCCTTGGATTGGCAGGCCCCGCAGGCGCGGCGTCGAAGTTCTGGACAGGCGCCGTAAATGGGAACTTCGCCACAGGGGGCAATTGGGTCGGAGGCGTGGCGCCGGCGGCGGGCGATGATCTGGTCTTCCAGACCGGCATCACGAAATTGTTCGCCACGAATAATTTTAGTCCCAACCGCGCGTTTAACTCGGTGCTTTTCCAGGGCAGCAATTACTTCGTGCGAGGCAACGCCCTCCTGGTGACCAACGGCATCAGTTCCATCAATCCCGCCGGCCCCAACCACATCGACGCGGACGTGGACGTGCGGGCGTCGCAGCCCTGGGAGGCCTCGGGACCGTTGGCGGTGCTCGATTTCAACGGAGACATCAACCTCAACGCCAATACCCTCACCGTCCGCGCCAACACGGGCGACTTCTTCTTCAGCGGCGTCATCAGCGGCGCGGGCAACCTCGTGAAGACAAACGTCGGCACGCTGCGGATGGATGGCGCCGGGAACAACACTTACGGCGGGTTCACCCGCTTTGACGGCGGAGTGCTGGAGTTGGACAAGTTCGCTCTCCTTCCCAGTCCCGCCACTTTCATCGCCATCCCCGGCGACCTGACAGTCGGCGACGGCAATGGCCTGCTCCTGACGGACGTTTTGGTGCTGATGGCCGATGATCAGATCGCGGATACCGCGGACGTGACGGTCAAGAACTCGGGCCACATGGACCTTAACGGCCACGACGACCGCATTGCCTCGCTCACCATGCAGGGAGGCACGGTCGACACCGGCGCCGGCACTCTCGCCCTGGGCGGCAACGTCACGGGGCGGGCCGACCCGAACGTCGCGTTCATCAACGGCGTCCTCTCCCTCGGCGGCGCCACCCGCACTTTCGACATTGGCAACGGCGCAGCGGGGCCGGACATGCGCATCAACGCCACCATCGTCCCTGGGACGACCCTGTTCCAGACCGCTGGCCTGACCAAGAATGGCGCGGGCGTGCTCTGGCTGGCAGGCGCCAACACCTACAACGGAACAACGATGGTCAATGACGGGCAACTCACTGTTTCTTCCGACAAAGCGCTGGGCGCGACCACCACTCCGCTGGGAGGCGCGGCGGGGACGGTGCTCAATAGGGAAGCCGTCCTCTTCTTGGACGGCGCTAAAGTGACCAATGAACCGCTCACGATCAATTCCACGTCGGCTTTCGGCGCGCTCGACGCGAGTGGAGCGTCATCCTGGACGGGGACTATTCTGCTCAACGTCGACACGACCATCGGCAGTTTCAATACGCTCCTGCTCAGCGGGGCCATTACCGGCACGGGAGGATTCACGAAGCTCCACGCGGGATCGCTCACGCTCGCCGGCGTCAACGTCAACACTTACACGGGCGTCACCACCGTCCGGGACGGCACGCTGCTCCTCGATAAGGACTCCGGGCTCGCCATCCACGGCGCCATGTCCGGACCTCTCGTTGTCGGCGAAGACGAGCTGCCGGAGAACTCGGACGTGGTGCGTTGGCTGCAATGCTGCCAGCTCCCCGACGACACCGACATCACCATCAACGCTTCAGGGTTGGTGGATTTGAACGGGTTCGGTCAAAACGTCCGGAACCTGATTTTCAACGGCGGCGATATTGACACGGGCGCGGGCAGCATCCTGCCCATCGGCGACATCACAGTGAACCGCAACACCAACTCGCAGGCCATCATCAGCGGGCGCATGAGCGTGCTCAGCAGCCCGATCATCAACGTCACCGGGCACTTCTTTTCGCCGGATCTGGCGATCAACGCCCAACTCTTCGGCGCCGGCGGCATCACGAAGAACGGAGTGGGAGAGGTCGGTTTGAGCGCTGCGAACAGCTACTCGGGCCTCACGACGGTGAACGATGGCCTGCTTCTCGTGGACCACTCCCTCGCGCTCGGCAGCGCCTCCGGCGGGACGGTGGTCAACAGCGGCGCGGTGCTCGCCCTGAGGTTCGGGGTGGACGTGCCGGCTGGCGAGACGCTGACGCTGGCGGGCACGGGCCAGTCCGGCTTTGGCGCGCTGAATTCCTCCTTCGGGTCGAACTCCTGGGCGGGAAACATCACGCTATCGTCCAATGCCACCATCGCGGTGGATGCAGGGGATTTCCTGAATCTGAGCGGCGCTATCGACGGCGGTTTCGACCTCGCCAAGACCGGCGCCGGCACGCTCCTCTACAGCGGTGGCAAGGCCAACACTTATAAGAATACCTTCGTCGAAGCCGGCGTCTTGCTTCTGAGGAGAACCGTCGCGAACGTTTCGATTCCCGGCGCCTTAACCATCGGCGACGGCTTGGGCGGACTGAATGCGGATGTCGTGCGATACGGACTGGACAACCAGATCGCCGATGGCGCGGCCATCACAATCGCCAGCTCCGGTCTTCTGGACCTGAATGACAGGAACGACACCGTTGGAACCATAAAGGGCGTCGGCAGGATTGACCTCGGCAGCGGCGTGCTGCGGGCCGGGGCAGACGACGGCACCGACACCTATGACGGCCTGATCCTTGGCACGGGCTCGTTGTTCAAACTCGGCGTCGGCGCCTGGACGCTCAGCGGCAACAACACCTACTCCGGCCCCACGACCGTGAGCGCAGGCGCCCTGGTCGTGAATGGATCGCAGCCGCACAGCCCGGTGACGGTCAACGGGACAGCGACGCTCAAGGGAAGCGGAGTGATTGGAGACCTGTTCGTCTTCGGCAATCTCCGCCCGGGCGAAAGCCCTGGCATCCTGACGTGCAGCAACGTGGCGTTTGCTTCCCAAGGCGACTTTTTTGTCGAGCTGAACGGCCCGGCGCCCGGCGCCGGTTACGACCAGCTGAACGCGCGCGGCACAAACCAAATGGGCGGCTCGACGCTCCATGTCGCCGTCGGAGCCGGCTTCGCCCCCCATGAAGGCGAAGACTTCGTCATCCTCAACAACGACGGTTCCGAAGGCATCGTGGGCGCCTTTGCCGGCCAGCCCAACGGATCCATTGTGACCGCCAACGGCTTGCAATTCCGCATCCGCTACTCAGCCATCTTCGAGAACGATGTCGTCCTCACGCTCACCAACACGGCAGCGCGCCTGGTCAGCGCGACCGTCTCCGGCGGGAACGGCGACGGCGCCATTGATGGCAACGAGTGCGACTTCATCCAGATCGTCATCACCAACGTCACCGGCGGCGCGCTCACCGGCGTCACCGGCTCGCTCGTGTCGAAGACCCCCGGCGTGAGCGTCACGTCCGGCGATTCGGCGTATCCGACGATCCCCGCGGGCGGACGCGGCGCGAACACGGCGCCTTTCCAGTTCAGCGTCGGCCCTGGGTTTGTCTGCGGGACGATCGTGACTTTCGATCTCGTCGTCACCACGCCGTCCAACGGGACCTTCTCGATCCCGGTCAGCCTGCCGAGCGGCGCGGCGGGCCCGGCGGTCCGGTTCAACAACAGTGTGGTGACGAGCATTCCGGACAACAACTTCGTGGACATCCCAATCCTCGTCTCGGGCATCGCCACGCCGCTCAAGCGAGTCACGGTCGCGCTGCACATCACGCACACCGCGGACAGCGATCTCGACATCTCGCTGATCGGGCCGGATGGAACGACGGTGAATCTTTCCAGCGACAATGGGGGCACTGCCTCGGACTATGGGACCGACTGCGCGGGGGATCGCAACCGCACCACCTTCAGCGACTCCGCCGCCACGTCCATCGCCGGCGGCAGCGCGCCGTTTGCCGGATCGTTCCGACCGGAACAGGCCCTCGCCGTTTTCAACGAAAAGTCGGACGCCGCCGTGAACGGAACCTGGCGCCTGCGCGTTGCGGATGACACTCCCGGCGCCGTGGGCAGCGTGAGATGCTGGTCGCTTTTCCTGTCGCCCACGGCCTGCAACGACGGCGGCGGCGCGTGCGAGTCATGCCCTGAGGACCGGGTTATCCGTGGTATGCTCGGTGTCGGCAGCCTGACCCAAACCAAACGCTTGATCCGTGATGGAACGAACAGCGTGTGCGGCGTGAACAAGAGCTGCCCAGGCGCCACGGGAGCGTCGGGAGACCGCTTCTACGACGCTTACACCTTCGAGAATGGCGAGTCCAACGCGTGCGTCACGGTGTCGTTGGAAGGCGAGTGCAACGTCTTTAGCGCCGCCTATACCAACAGCTACGATCCCTCCGACCTTTGCCTGAACTACCTGGCCGACGCCGGATCGAGCACGGGAAGCGGCGGCACCCGCGCGTATTCGTTTCAAGCCGGTCCGGGCGCGCGGTTTGTCATCGTAGCGCACGCCGTCGACGCGGGAGATGGATGCGGCTACACTTTGCGCGTGAACGGCGGCAGCTGCCGCCCGCGGCTTTTCGTCAGCCCGATCGCCGGAAACAAGGTCGCGCTGGACTGGAGCACGGCGGCGGTGGGATACGGTTTGGAGCAAACTCATGCCTTGAGCGATCCTCCCCAACCGCTCTGGGTTCCGACGCCGGGCGCGCCCTCGATCAGCAACGGCCGTTTCCGCGTCATTGACCTGATCGCGCTGCCCCCAACGAACACCTTTTATCATTTGCGCAAGCCCTAGCAGGTCGGGGGCTCCGACCGCGCGTGCGGAATAGATGTCGCCTGGCCAACCGTCGGGCGAACCGCCTCACTCCACGGCAGGCTGGCCGCATTCCGCGCGGCGTGGACGCCCGCCCCCACGTTCGCCGGCTTGCGGCCGAGGCGCGAAATGGGCGTGTAAGGTCTTCGCGAGATCCCCGACTCACACCGCGTATGAGCAAGAACATCGCATTGCGCCCCCTGTTTCAAAAGTCCGCCTGGGTCGGCCTGCTGGCAGTCGCGCTCCTCAACGCAACCGATACGAAGGCGGCCGGGTCGACCGACGCCGCCTCCCAATACAACCTGGACAAATCGCGCCTGGCTCTCGCCGGCCACGATCCGGTCGCCTACTTCACGTTGGGGAAGGCGAGCAAAGGCCGGAGGGATCTGGCTCTTCAACGCAACGGCATCACTTACCAATTCGCAACGGCCGAGGATCAAGCGTTGTTTGAGAAGGAGCCCGCGAAGTACATGCCCGCCTACGGAGGCTGGTGCGCCACCGCGATGGCGAAGGGCGAGAAGGTGGAGGTCGATCCGGCGAATTTCAAGATCACACAAGGAAGGCTCTTTCTGTTCTTCAAGGCGTTTTACGACAACGCGCTCAAGGATTGGGTGAAGGACGAGCCCGCGCAGACCGCCAAGGCTGACGCCCATTGGAAAAGGATCGCCGGTGAATAACCCCTGTCTTTGTTCGCGCATGTCCCAGCCCAAGAACCAACGCGTCCTGAGCGGCGTCCTGCAGGCGGTTGCCGCCGCGATCCTGGCTCAAACCCTGTTCTTCAAGTTCACCGGGGCGGAGGAGTCCCGATACATCTTTGCGAAGCTTGGCGCGGAGCCCTGGGGCCGGCTGGCGTCGGGGATGGCCGAACTCATCGCGAGCGTCCTGCTCCTGATGCCCCGAACCGCCGCCACCGGCGCGCTGATCAGCATGGGGATCATGACCGGCGCCATCGTCAGCCACTGGACGCGACTCGGAATTGTCGTGCTCAACGACGGTGGGCTCCTCTTCGCCCTCGCCTGGGCGGTATGGCTGTGCGGCGCCGGCGTGCTTTGGATCCGACGCGCGCAAATCCCGGTTCTCGGATTCCTCTTCCTCCCCACGCCCGAATCGCAATGCGACGCCACGGAACGCGAGGACCACTTCCCAACAACTCGCTGACATGTGCACCTTGACCTTCAACCCCCGGGACCGCGGGTTCGCGCTGGCGATGAATCGCGACGAAAAACGCGCCCGCGCTCGAGGCGCGCCGCCGGCGCCACGAACCTTCGGGAACACCAACGCCCTTCTTCCCTCCGAGAGCGGGGGCGGCACATGGATCGGCGTCAACGAACACGCGGTCTGTCTGGCGTTGATCAACTGGTATTCCGTCCCCAGCCAACCCCGCCAGGCCCTCAGCAGCCGGGGAGGCGTCATCCCCTCGCTCCTGGACGCTCCGGACGCTCAGAGCGTCCGTGAACGGCTGAAGCCAGCCCCCCTCTCCTCCAAAAACCCATTTCGACTCATCGGCGTCTTCGCCCGCGAGAAGGCGGTCGTGGAATGGCAGTGGAATGGCAGGCGCCTGGAAGTGGTCGAACATCCGTGGGCCTTGGGCATTTGGATCTCGTCGGGGTTCGATGAGCCAGGCGCTCAACAGGCTCGCGGAGCGACATTCCTCAGGCGCCGGATCGAGCAAGACCCCAGCCAGGGCGATTGGCTGCGCCAGCTTCACGCGTCCCACATTCCCGAGGCCGGCGCGTACTCCGTGTGCATGCATCGGGCCGACGCCGCGACCGTCAGCTGCAGCGAGATCACGGTGAACGATGAGACCGTCCGTTTCGCCTACTGCGACGGACCGCCCTGCTCCGGCGCCGCATGGACCGAGTCGCAACTCGCGCTCCTCTCCGCTTCAAACCCTCGGTAGGCCCTGACGGAGGACGCGGATCAGCTCCAGCGCGCGCTCGGGAAACGGCCGCCAGAATCGGAGCATCCAGAAGTCGCTCCTGCGCCGCAGCGCCCGCAGCCTGGATCGCTCGCGCGCGACATGCCCCCGGAGACGCCAGACATCCGCCACCGCCCCGAAGTAGGCCTTTCGAGCCAGGGCGAGGTTTCGTGTCGCGAGCGTCATGAACACCATCTCCGCGGCCAGCGAGAAGAGCTGCGTCACGACGAGGATCAGCAGCAGATTCTCGGCGCTCTTCAGAAGGACGAGCAGCGTGTTTCGATTGGAATGAAAGCGCGAGAACACGCTCGTTCGAAAGCGGGGCGGCTCATTGGAGTTCACGGGGGCGGATGCCCCGGCGCCCCAGTGATAGAGCTTCGCCTCCGGCACACAGATCACCGACTCGCCGGCCACCCAGACTCGCCAGGATAGATCGGTCTCGTCGGCGTACATGAAAAACTCAGCGTCGAATCCGCCGAGGCGATCGAACAGGTCGGCGCGAATGCAGTACGCGCAGCCGGGGGAGATGAAGAGGCGGCGCGGCGGCCCGCTCTCGCCCGTCTCCGGGCTGTAGTAACCGAAGGAATCAAACCCCGACCTTCCGTATCCCTGCAACGCGCCATCCTGATAATTGAGAACCTGCGGGCTGCCGGCGCCGGCGCCGCGCGCGTCCATCTCCCGCACGAGCAGCGCCAGGCAGTTCGGAGCCAGCCAGGTGTCGTTGTTAAGGAAAAAAAGATAGCGCCCGGAGGCCAGCTTGGCCCCTCGATTGTTGCCCTCGCAATAACCGAGGTTTCCTCCGTTTTGCGCGAAGCGGGCCCGAGGCCATCCGGCAAGCAACTCCTGGGAGAGAAGATCCGATCCGTCCTGCGACGCGTTGTCCGCGACGATCACCTCCATCCGATCCCAGCACGTTTGCTCGCGCAGCGAGGCGAGGCAGCGAGGCAGCCAGCGCTTCCCGTTGTAGTTGAGAATAACGACGCTGATGTCCGGCGGTGAGCCTGTCGTGGTCACATTCCGTTTCGCGATGCCCGGGGATTCGACTCGGATTATTGGCTGTCCGACTTGCGCCGATACGTGAGCACAGATCGCTCCTGGTTGTATCGGACGAATTGGTAATACTCCAAGCCCAGGTCCACCCACTCGAGTTCCGGGCGGTTCTTCGAGACCCACTCGCGCCACTGGGCGTTGGTCATCTTCGTCTGATGCAGATCCACGCCGTCGTGGACGTCGGGCTCCGACGTGGTCGACGCGATGAAGAATCCTCCCGGCTTCAGGTGTTGAAGGATGTTTCCAAACACCGTCGCGAGCTCCTCCGATCGGATATGCTCCAGCACCTCCCACATCGTGATCAGATCGCACTGGTGAGGCTGCTCCTGGTCCAGGACCCGAAAGGGCTTTCCGATGTCGCAAGTGAACAAATGCCTGTTCGCGAGCGCGGGCCAGTGAGCGCGCTGGTGCTTGAGCGAGAAATCCGAGCCCTCCAAGCCGACGGCGACCCACCCCAGCCGCAGAAAGTCGTGGACCAACCCCCCGCCGCTGCATCCGAGATCCATCATGCGCCGCTGCGCGGGCGCGGAGGTCGATCCAATCCGCTCCTCCATGAACAGGATGAACTTTCCGTGCGTGCTGTTGTCGTACTTCGTGCCCCAGGGAACGAGGTGGTCGGGGGATTTGTACGCGACGGGGTGCTCCGTCTCGAGGCGGATCCGCGTGGACGCCGGGATCGAGGGCCTCGGACGCGCCCGAATGTCGGACTCCAACCGCGCGTTCCATCGACTGCGATAGAGGCGGAAGCGCGTCTCCGTCCATAGCACCTTGAACTGTCCTCGGGCGATCAGGCCCAGAACCCAGGGGACGCCTCGGAGAGTCATGCGGGAGAAGGGATGGAGAAGGAAATCAGAAGGCTGCGGCAGCGAACGATCCCGGCCCCAAGCCGCCGCAAGCACCGCGCCATTGACAAACCAATGCGCCTTGCGTTGGCTTCGCGAGTGGTTTGCGCACACATGCTATGAGCGGCGCCTGCATCGTCACCGGCGCCGCGGGGTTTATCGGCAGTCATCTTGTGGATCGCTTGCTGGCCTCGGGGCAACGGGTGGTCGGCGTCGACAACCTCTCGCTCGGACGTCGCTCGCATCTCGCCCAGGCCATGCGGATGGCGAGCTTCGAGTTTCGGGAGTTGGATGTCAACGACTACGACAAGCTCCTCGCCACGGCGCGCGAATCGCATGCGCGCCACCCCATCGACACCCTCTGGCATCTCGCGGCGAACTCCGATATCCAAGCCGGAGCCGCGCGGCCCGAAGTCGATCTCCGGTCCACCTTCCTCACCACGTTCCACGCGCTGAAGCTCGCCCACGATCTCCAGATCCCTCACTTCGCGTTCGCGTCCACATCCGCGGTTTACGGCGTGCAAAAAGGACTCCTCACCGAGGACGGCGGGCCGTGGTTCCCCATTTCCACATACGGCGCGATGAAGCTCGCGTCGGAGGCCACGATCACCGCGTCGCTGGAGCGGCATCTGCGTCGCGCCTGGATTTTTCGTTTCCCCAACGTGGTCGGCAGCCGCGCCACCCATGGCGCGCTCTATGACTTCATCCGCAAGCTGCGCAAGAACCCGTCGGAGCTCGAGGTGCTGGGCGACGGAACGCAGGAGAAGCCCTACCTGCACGTGAGCGAACTGATCGACGCGATGATGCACCTCCGGGAGCGGGCCCAGGATCGGCTGAACTACCACAACATCGCGCCCCGCGACACCGTCACCACCGTGCGCCACATGGCGGAGTCCGCGGTCCGCCTGGCGGCCCCGGGCGCAAGGATCCGCTACACAGGCGGGGATCGTGGATGGGTCGGCGATGTTCCAAAGTTTGCCTACTCGATTCAGAAGATCGAGCGCGCCGGATGGTCGCCGCGCATGACCTCCAACGAGGCCGTGGAACGAGCGCTTCAGGAAATCGCGACGGAAAACCCCGCGTGAACGCCGTGGCAACGCCGATGAATCAAGTGGCGATCCTTGCGGGAGGCCTGGGAACGAGGCTGCGCGCGCGCCTGGGCGATCTGCCGAAGCCCATGATCCCCATCGCGGGACAGCCGCTTCTCGCCCGCCAGATCGAGCTGGCGCGCCGCCACGGATTTCATCGCGTCACCCTGTTCGTTTGCCACCGCCCCGACCTCATCGAGAGGGAGCTCGGCGACGGACGGCGGTGGGACATCCAACTGGATTACGTCGCCGAGACCGCGCCGCTGGGCACCGCCGGCGCTGTGCTCGCGGGCTGGGACGATCTGGAAGAGGAGTTCGTGGTGATGTACGGCGACACGATGGTGAACCTCGACCTGACGAGGCTTTGCGCGACGCATCGACAGTCCGGAGCCGACGCCACGCTGGTATTGCATCCCAACAACCACCCCTTCGACTCCGACCTTGTGGAATGCGACGACAACGACCGTATCCTCGCCTTCCACAACCGACCGCACCCGCCGGGCCGCTGGTTTCAGAATCTCGTGAACGCCGGGCTCTATGTGATCCGACGCCCGGCTCTCGCCGGCTTCCACGACGCGTTCATCGCGGAGAAACCGCCGCGCGCCCTCGACTTTGGCCGCGACATCTTCCCCGCCATGCTCCGGCAGGGGAAGAAGCTCATGGGATACAACACGCCGGAATACATCAAGGACATCGGAACGCCTGAGCGCTACGACAAGGTCTGCGACGAGGTGGCGCGCGGCGTGGTGGAGCGCAGCTCGTTCACGCATCCGGCGCCGGCGGTGTTTCTCGACCGCGACGGCACGCTCAACCACGAGGCCGACGGGCTGAGATCCATCGACCAACTGCGGCTGTTGCCGGGCGTGAGCGAGGCTGTGCAGGAGCTGAATCGGGGCGGCTTCCGCGTTGTCGTCGTCACGAACCAGCCCGTGGTCGCCAAGGGATTCGTGTCCGAGAAGCAGCTCCGCGAGATTCACAACAAGCTCGAAAGCCTGCTGGGACTCGAGCACGCCTACGTCGATCGCGTCTACTATTGTCCGCACCATCCCGACGGCGGCTTTCCCGGCGAGCGACCCGAGCTCAAGATCGCCTGCGAATGTCGGAAGCCGGCCCCCGGGATGCTGCTGCGCGCCGCGCGGGAGCTGAATCTGGATCTCAAGAGGTCATGGATGGTGGGCGATACCACGGTGGACATGCAATGCGCGCGCAACGCGGGAGTGCGTCCCCTGCTGGTCGAGACCGGCCACGCCGGACGCGACGGACGTTTTTCCGCCAGCCCGGAGCGCTCCTTCCCAGGATTGCCCGAGGCGGTTCGATACATCCTTCAACAGTCCTCCCTTCCCGCCCCTGCGCCATGATCATCAGCCGCACCCCGCTTCGGATGAGCTTTGTTGGAGGAGGCAGCGACCTCCCCGTGTTTTCGCGCAAGTATGGCGGCGCGGTGGTGTCGACCACGATCAATCGCTACGTCTACATCACGGTGAACGCGAAGTTCGACCAACGCATCCGCGTGAGCTATTCGCGCACGGAAGACGTGAAAAGCGTCGAGAGAATCCGGCATCCGCTGGTCCGCGAGGCGATGAAAAGCGTCGGGATCGAAGGCGGGGTCGAAATCACGTCCGTGGCGGACATTCCGGCGAAAGGAACGGGGCTCGGATCCTCGAGCGCCTTCACCGTCGGGCTTCTCAACGCGCTGCACGCCCACGCCGAGCGACACGCCGCGGCCGAGCAGCTGGCGCGGGAAAGCTGCGAAATCGAAATCGAGCGCTGCGGCGAGCCGATCGGGAAGCAGGATCAATACGCCTCGGCCTATGGCGGACTCAACTACATCCAGTTTCTGCCCAACGACTCCGTTGTCGTGGAGCCCATCATTTGCAGGCGCGAGACCATCGCCCGGCTGGAGGAGAGCCTCATCGTCCTCTACACGGGCCTGACGCGCAGCGCGTCGACCATCCTCCGCCGTCAGCAGGCGTCGGTTCGAGGAGGGCGGAAGAAGCAGGACTCGCTGAAAAAGATGGTCGCCCTCGCGGGCGACTTGAAGCGGGAGCTGCAGCGAAACCGCCCGGAGTCCTTCGGCGAAATCATCCACGAGAACTGGCTGCTGAAGCGCGGCCTGGCGGAGGGGATCAGCAGTCCACGGATTGATGACTGGTACTCCAGAGCGCGAGCCGCGGGAGCCGCGGGCGGCAAACTTCTCGGCGCGGGCAGCGGAGGCTTCCTGATGTTCTACGCCCCGCGCGACCGGCACGAAGCCATCGCCGCCGCGCTCGCGGAGCTCCGGCCCATCCCCTTCCGATTCGAACCCCAAGGCAGCAAGATCCTCTTTGTCCATCATTGAGCGCGGAGAAGTTTCACCCTCGACTTGGACGGCGCGGGTCACTAGCAAATCGTTCGTTGCCCGGGGATTTCGGCGGACGATTCCCTGGTCATTCTCAAAGCCCATGTCCCCGTCCATTCACAAGGCAAGCGTCATGCACGCGGCGCCCATCGCGGCGCTGTGCGCGGAGCTGGGCTATCCGGGAACGGTCGATGAGATCGCCGGACGCATCGAAGCCATTCGCGCCTCCGACGCGGACTTCCTAGGCGTCGCCGTCCTGGAAGACGGCCGGATCGCGGGTTGGATCCAGGCCCATGCGTCGCACGTGCTCGAGTCGGGTTTTCGAGTCGAAATCATGGGCATGATCGTCGCGGCGGATTGTCGGCGCCTGGGCGTCGGTCGTGAGCTCGTTCAGGCGGCCGAGGGCTGGGGCCGCGAGCGGGGCGCCCCTCGGATCGTCGTGCGGAGCAACGTCGCAAGAGCCGAAAGCCACGCCTTCTATGCGGCTCTGGGGTATATCGAGAACAAGACCCAGCGCGTCTACAGAAGAGGCCTGCAAGGCGAGCGATAACCCCGATCCCGCCACGTATTTGCCTTGTTTCCACGAGCCGGGCTGCTTAGCTAGCGCTGGACCCCGGACGGGACATGCGGTTCATGTCGAACCCCCCGCCCAGGGCTCATCGCGTAGTCGAATCGTTTGCTTATGAACGTTGCCGCTATGGGAACTCAGGGGAAGTCGCCCACCAAGGAATCGTCGTCTCGTCACAAGCCCAAATACCCGGGCCTCCGTGTGACCTGCAATGGAAACCAATTGGTGGCTCAATACGTGGAGACGCGGATCACCGAGGGCGGCGTTTTCTATCCTATCACGCCGTCCACCGAGGGGGGCGAGATCTACCAAGGTTCCTATGCGCAGGGGGAGCTGACGGTCTGGGGGCAGCAAAAGATCGCGATAGAGACGGAAGGCGAGCACGCGGCGCAGGGGGGCGCGACCGCGTTCGCCGTCTCGGGCCGGCGCACCGTCAACTTCACCTCCGGACAGGGCATCGTTTATGCGATGGAGCAGTACTATCACGCGCCCGGCAAGTTCTCCACCATGGTGCTTGAGATCGGCGCGCGCGCGCTCACCAAGCACGCCCTGAACGTCCACTGCGGCCATGATGATTTCTACGCGGCGCTCGACACCGGCTGGACGATGCTTGTCGCCAAGGACGCCCAGCAGGCCGCGGATCAGGGCATCATCCTCCGCCGCGTCTGCGAGCTCTCGCTCAACCCGGGCATGAACATACAGGATGGCATGCTCACCACGCACTCGGAGCGGATGTATCTCGCGCCCGAGGCGGAGCTGCTTCGCGAGTTCCTCGGCGCCGTCGACGACCGCATCGACTGCCCCACCCCCGCGCAGCGCGAGCTCTTCGGGCCCAAACGCCGGCGCGTTCCCGAGATGATGGATCTCAAGAACCCCATCCTGCTCGGCCCCGTCCAGAACCAGGAGCACCACATGAACGGCGTGGTCGCTCGCCGCGACAACTTCAACGAGCCGATCCTCGGATTCCTTGACCAGGCTTACGCCGAATTTGGACGCCTGACCGGACGCCACTACGGGCTCACCACAGAATACCGAACCGAGGACGCGGACACCGTGTTCGTGTCGCTAGGCTGCGCCGCCGACAACATCGAGGCCGCCTGCGACTACCTGCGCGAGCAGCGGAACGCGAAAGTGGGATCCATCCACATCAACGTGATCCGCCCCTTCCCCGAGGCCGCCGTCATCCAGGCTCTGCGGGGAAAGAAGAACGTCATCATCCTCGAGCGCACCGACGAAGGCTTGGCGGGCGACAATCCGCTCGCCCGCGACATCCGCGTCGCGTTGGGCAAGGCCAATGAAGCGACCCGGTACGGAGGTCCCCTGCCCGCGTTGACGCCCCAGGAGACCCCGAGGCTCTTCCGCGGCAGCTACGGCATCGGCTCCCGCGACTTCCGGCCCGAGCACACGCTGGGCGCCTACGAGTTCGCCGTCGGACAGACCCGTCGCAAGGATGGCCGCAGCGCGAATGACGGCGAGGGCTTCTTTGTCCTCGGCGTCGATCATCCCTACTCGGTGATCAGCAAGGACACCCCCTCGCTGCTCCCGCCCGGCGCGATCGCCGTGCGATTCCACTCCATCGGCGGTTGGGGAATGATCACCACCGGCAAGAACCTCGGCGAGCTGGTCGGCGAATTCGGCAAGCACATCTCGGAGCAGGCCGCCGAGCGCGACAGCGACGGATTCCTGGTCGAGAAGCTGTACGTGATGGCGAATCCCAAGTACGGATCGGAGAAGAAGGGCGCGCCCACCAACTACTACCTCACCGTCGCGCCCGAGCAGATCAAGGTGAACTGCGAGCTCAACCATGTGGACGTGGTGCTGTGCTGCGATCCGAAGGCGTTCACCCACACCAATCCCCTCGAGGGCCTGAACAAGGGCGGCTCCCTGGTGTGGGAATCCAGCGACACCCCCGAAACAGCGTGGCAGCGCATCCCGGCGCACCACCGACAGTTTGTTCAGGAGAACAATATCCGCATCTTCATCCTCCCTGGATTCGACGTCGCGCGCAAAGCCACAACCCGCCCGGAGCTGCAGCTTCGCATGCAAGGCAACGCGTTTCTGGGAGCGTTCTTTCGCGTCTCCTCCTTCCTGAAGGACTACGGCATCAGCGAGGAGAAGTTCCAGTCGAGCGTCCGGAAGCAGTATGAGAAGAAATTCGGCCGATTCGGCGAGGCGGTCGTCCACTCCAACATGGAGGTGATGGTGCAGGGCTTTGCGCGAGTCGTGGAGATCCAGTACGGCCGCGCCGAGGACGCCGATCGCTCCTCCATGCGCAACCCCCCGGTCGCGCCGCTGCTCAACGGCGAGGAGCTGATGCCGACCGCGGGATGCGGGTCGGTGTGCGGAGGCGTCAGCATGCCCGCTCTCCAGGCGAGCCGCGCGCCTTTCCAGACCCTCGCCAAATTCGACTCCGAGTACCGCAAGGGCCTGGGCTATCACCAGCCCGCCGGCGCCCTGGCGTCGCTGGGCGTGATGGGCGCGGGCACAGGAGCCACGCAGTCGAAGTATGTGGCGCGTCGCGAAACACCGGTCTACATCGCCGAGAACTGCACGCAGTGCATGGAGTGCATCACCGCGTGCCCCGACACAGCGCTCCCGAACACGGCGCAGGACGTCGCGACGGTCCTCAAAACCGCCGCGATCCACTACATCACCAACACCGTCGAGCGAAAGAAGCTCCTCAACGCGCTCCCGGAGCTGGAGAAGCGCGCCCGCGCCCGTATGAACGAGGCGGTCAAGACCAAGGCAAAGGTCGCGTTCTCGGACATAGTCCGCGAGGAGGCGCAAGCCCTTCCTGACATCTCGGATTCCTCCAAAGCCGAGTTTACGGGCATCCTCGACCAGCTTCCGATCGCCTACTCGAACGTCCCCGCGATCTTCCGTTCGCTGGAGCAAAAAACCCCGGGCGGAGGCGGGCTGTTCTCCATCTTTGTCAGCGATCTGTGCAAAGGCTGCGGCGAATGCGTGCAGGTCTGCGGCGACCACGACGCGCTGCGGATGACCACGGAAACGGAGGACCTGAACGCGCAACTGACCACGGCGCAGGTGTTCTCCCGCCTGTTGCCCGACACGCCGCAAAAATTCCTCGGGCTTTACAACGACAACGACGCGGCGAGCTCCCGCGAGGCCGCGCTTCGCAACCACCTCATGGTCCGACGCAACTACGAGGCGCTGGTCTCGGGCGACGGCGCGTGCGCGGGATGCGGCGAAAAGTCGATTCTGCGCGCGTGCGCCAGCGTCACCGAAGCCTACATGCGGCCGATCTACCATCGGAAGGCCGATCGCCTTCGCGCGAAGGCGGATCGCCTCGAGAAGGAGGCCGGCGAGAAGCTGTCCGCCCTCAAGGCTCGCAGCGAGGCGGAATACGCTCTGTTCAGAAAAACCTTCATTCATGCGATCATGGGGCTCGGAGGCGAGAACGACGAGGACACGGCCCGGCGCATCGCGGATTATGAGTCGAGGCAGGGCCCGATCACGGACGACCAGACCGTCGCGGGCCTCGCGGCGGTGCTGAGGCAGGACGCTTTCAACCACCACGACCTCCAGGCCACGGACGGGCGCCGCGCCAACGGAATGTCGGTGATGATGATGGGCGCGAGCACGGGCTGCAACACGGTCTACGGCTCAACGCCGCCGTCGAACCCGCATCCGTATCCGTGGATGAACTCGCTCTTCCAGGACGGCGCGACGATCTCGTGGCTCCTCGCGGAATCGATCATCCTGAACCACGCCCGACGCTCGGTGGTCCCAGAGCGCCTGGCCGACGCGTTGCTGGATCGCGCCGAGCAGGTCTCCTCCGAGGCCGACTACTTCACGCTCACCCACCTCGACGACACGCTCATGACGGACCAGGAGGTTCGCGAGCTGCCAAAGATGTGGGTCATCGGCGGCGACGGCGCGCTGGGGGATATCGGATTCCAGAACGTGTCCAAGGTCATTTTGCAAAACCGGCCCAACATCAAGATGCTGATGCTCGACACCCAGGTGTACTCGAACACAGGCGGCCAGAATTCGGACAGCTCCACGATGCTCGGGGGCTACGACATGAACCAGTTTGGCGTGGCGTCGCAGGGAAAGCTCATCGAGAAGAAGAATGTGGCGGAGGCGTTCACCAGCGGCCACGGATCCCCCTTCGTCGCGCAGGTCTCGATCGCGAATTCAGCCAAGCTCTACAAGGCGATGCTTGACGGGCTGGAGTATCGCGGCACCGCGTTTTACCAGAGCTACACCACATGCCAGCCGGAGCACGGCGTCGGCGACAATATGAGCGCCGAGCAGGCCAAGCTGATCCGCGATGGACGCGGAATGCCGGAATTTGTGTTCAATCCGCGGAAGGGCGAAACCGCGCAGGAGGCCTTCGACCTGAAGGGCAATCCGAGCGTGGATCGCGATTGGTGGCGCACGAAATACGCCGCGACGGGCGAGGAATACAGCTTCACCGTCGCGCATTGGGCCCTGTCGGAAGGCCGCTTCCGGAAGCATGTGAAGGCGATCACCGCCGACGACGCCAAGGCCCTCACGCTGCTCGACGACATGCTCCTGTTCATCACGCAGGACGACGTCATCTATCGACGGGTGTTCGACCCGAACCACCGCAGCTTCGTTCCTAACTTCGGCTGCTACATCCAGGCTGAGATCGACGGCAAGATGAAATACTTCGCGGTGTCGCGACAGATGGTGCTCTTCGCCGTGGAGCGGAGGAAGTCATGGCGCATGCTCCAGAGCAAGGCGGGCGTGACCAACAAAGACTACATCGCGCAAAAGGCCCTGCTCGCCAAAATCGACAAGGGCGAGATCCCCCTCCCGGACGCCAGAGCCAAAGCCCGCGAGCTCATCGCCGCGGAGTTGGCGACGACGCGATAGGAAGCGCGCGTCCACGAGGGCAACGCCCCGGTGGCCGCGCCTGTTTATGCCTCAGGGCTGACGACCTGACTCATCGCGTCGCCCCGTCCTCTTCCCCCTCCTCATCGCAATCTGGACTGGGATTGCGACGAGGAGCCGAGTGGGGAATCGCGCGATGCCTTTGCCGGTGAACCCTCGTTTGTCCCACCAAAAAAACACCACTTGACTTCCTCAGTGACTGTCCTATTGTCCTAGGACAGTTAACGACAATGACCTTCGAGCTCAATTACCGGTCGGGCAAGCCTGTGTATCTCCAGATGGTGGATCAGGTGAAGTCGGCCCTCGCCTCGGGCGCGTTGAAGGAAGGAGATTCCCTTCCGGCCATTCGCCCCCTGGCGGAGGAACTGCGCGTGAATCGCAATACGGTCGCGAAGGCGTACGGGGAGCTGGAGCGCGAAGGGATCATTGAAACGCTCGCCGGGAAAGGATGCTTCATCTGCCGGCCGAAGTCGCCCCTGCGGCGACAGGTGCGCGTGGAGATGCTGACCCGGGAGATCGACGAGTCCGTGGTCGCGGCCCATCACCTGCAAATCCCCCGCGACGCCTTTCTGGATCTTTCGCGCGATCGCTTCGACGCGTTTGAAAAGCGACGCGTCGCGTCGGACAACAAGGCCGCCGCCTCGTAAATCAAGGACCCCCAGCCATGAACCCTCCCGTGATCGACATCTCAAACCTTCACTACACCTACGACGGCCAAGAGGCGGTCTGCGGCTTGAACCTTCAGGTCGCGCCCGGACGCTGCCACGCCCTCCTCGGACGCAATGGCGCCGGAAAGACCACCACCATGAAGTGCCTCCTGCACTTGCTGCGTCCGCAGGCGGGGACCGTCCGTCTCTTCGGACTCGATCCGGCGAAGGACGAGGTCGCCGTGCGCTCGCGGCTCTCCTATGTGCCGGACGCGCCGAGTTTCTATCCCTGGATGAGCGTGCGCGAAACGCTCGAGTATCTGGCCTCGTTTCGAGCCCGCTGGAACCTGTCCAGGCAATCCGAGTTGCTCGACCGCTTCAGCCTGGATCCGGGCATGAAAGTCACGTCGCTCTCCAAGGGCCAGCGCACACAGCTTGCGCTGATCGGAGCGCTCGCCCCGGAGCCCGACCTTCTCATCCTCGATGAGCCCACATCGGGGCTGGATCCCATCGTGCGACGCGAGTTCATCCAAACGGTGATCGGCGCGTTTCAGGAGGGCGACGCCTCCCGCCGGACGATCTTCGTTTCCACGCATCTGATCGGGGAGTTCGAGGGGTTGATCGACGAGTTCACGCTCCTGGACCAGGGCAAGGCGATCTTGAGCCTCGACGCCGACAAGGCGCGCGAGCGGTATCGACGGATCCGAGCCCGGTTTCCGGGATCAGTGGACGCCGTGGATGTCCCCGGCGGGCTGCAGACCCGGCGGCACGGCCGAGAGGTTGAGGTCATCGCCAACGGGGACGGCGAGCGGATCATCGAACGTCTGCGCGCCCAGAGCCCCGAGAGCCTTGAGGTCGAAGGCCTCACCCTGGAGGAGGTTTTCATGGTGACCGCGAACCGGTTGCCGAAGGAGAAGCGATGAACGCGCGTTTCAAGAAGGATTTTCATTTGGCGCGAACGCCGATTCTCGCGTCATGGATCGCGCAGGCCGCGTTGGTCCTTCTGGAGAGATCGAAGCCCTCGACGTCCGTGAGGGCAGGCACGTTCTCTGGAAGCGAGATGCTGATCCCTTTCATCCTGTGGATCACCGCGGCCTATCTGGGCGTCCTGTTCTTCTCGCACGAGTTCGATCATCAGACGCTTACCGCTCGCCTGCTCGAACCCCGCAGCCGGAGAAGCGTTTGGTGGGGAAAAGTGGCGACGGCTTTCGCCTGGCTGCTGGTTTTCCAGCTCGGCACGCTGGGGATCTGTGGTTGGGCCAAGATTATCGACACGACGGAGTCCGTTTGGTTCATGACGTTCTTTCCCGTCACGGCCCTGCTCTCCGGACCGCTTTGCGCCCTCATCACTCGCAACACCGCCACAAGCGCCGCTCTCTGCGTTCTGGGACAAATGCTCTGCCTGCTCGCCACCGCTCTCTACTTCAGCTACTGGCACACCGGCTATGCGGGCGAGCCGGACTTCGACATGAGCGTCTTCACCGCCATCGGCGGCGGCTACGGCGTCCTCTGCCTGGGGGTCGGACGGTTTCGCTGGAGCCGTTGGGAGCTGAAATCCGATTCCTCCTTCGCTCTGCCGCGAAACCAAAGCGCGATGGGGGCGAGCCTGTTTCGCCGAGTATTCCCCACGCATGGCGCAAGCTCCCGGGCTCAGCTGTGGCGGCGGGAGCTTCTCCTTCAACCCCGGACGATCCTCATTGGCGTGGCGCTCTGTCTGCTGGCCGCGGTGGATCAATTCCTCATGCGACAATTGCCCATGGGAGAAGTCCCTGAAGCGCTCTTTCCGGCGCTCCTGCTTCTCCCGAGCGCGGTCGTTCCTCTGCTCGCCGGCGTCACCCTGGGAGTCGAACGCAACACGGGCACGGACTTTCTGTCCGCAACCCAGCCCATCACAGCGAATCAACTCTTCAGGACAAGGCTAGCCGTGGGCAGCGGCCTCTGTTTGCTCCTGGGCGTCCTTCTGCCGTTTGCGTTGAGCTCGCTGACACAGAGCTACGCGTCCCATTCGTGGAACGGCGACCTGATCCTGATGTCCGCCACGACTTGCCTTTTCTTTTGTCTCGCTTGGTTTGGGTCTGTTGTCGGATCGGATCCGCGGCGCGCGATGCTCCTCGCCGCGGCGCTTCCCGCGCTGGTGATCGGCGCGCTGGCGCAAGTTCACGGATGGGTCACGCCGTGGATCGCCTCCCACCTCGGCCCTCGGAGAATGAATATCGGGTTCCTCTCCTCCTCCGGCTGGTTGTTTGGGCGCACGCCCTTCTCCTCGCGGGAAAGCCTCATCCAGGCGGCGGCGCTGGCCTTCGGACTGCTCGTTTTTTGCGCGTTGTGCCTCCACTGGATCCAGAGGCACGGACGCTTCCATCACCTGCCAAAGGCCCAGGTCGCAAGATCATTTGGAAAGTGGCTGGGAATCCTGCTCGCGATGAACGCGGCTGTGGGCGTGTGGTCCATGCTGAAGGGCTAGATCGCGTTTGCCGCGCGCTCGATGAGATTCATTTTGCGCCCCTGTTTTGAATTGAGCGGACACGCGAAGCGCCTCTAGTGTTCGCGGATGCACCGCCTGATCATCTCCCTCTGCCTTTCAACCGCGCTCCTCGCCCTGCCAGCCTCAGCGCAATCCGATCCGCCCGCGGTGAAGCTCTGGCCCGAGGGAGCGCCTGGCGCGCTGGGGACCACGGACAACGACATCCCCACGCTCACGCCCTTTCTGCCCAACAAGACCGGATCCCCGCTGGCCGCGGTTGTGGTCTGTCCCGGCGGTGGCTATGGCGGATTGGCCCCCCATGAAGGCAAGGACTACGCGCTCTGGCTCAACGCGCGCGGGATGGCCGCTTATGTTCTGAAGTACCGCCTCGGATCCCACGGATACCGCCATCCCCGCATGTTGGAGGACGCCGCGCGCGCCGTGCGGATGACGAGGGCCAACGCCTCCGCGTGGGGCGTGGATCCTTCACGCATCGGGATCATGGGGTCCTCCGCCGGCGGACATCTGACCTCCACCCTCCTCACTCACTTCGACGCGGGGAATCCCGCCGCGGCGGATCCGATTGACCAGAAGAGCAGCCGGCCCGACTTCGGCATCCTGTGCTATGCGGTGATCAGCATGGGACCGCTCACGCACCAGGGTTCCAAGAACAATCTCCTTGGAAATGATCCCTCCCCCGACCTTGTGAAGCTTCTATCGAACGAGCTCCAAGTCACGCCGCAGACGCCGCCCACGTTTCTCTGGCACACCGTTGAGGACAAGGCTGTGAAGGTGGAGAACGCTCTGGAGTTCGCCGCCGCACTGCGGCGAAACGGAGTCCCATTTGATCTGCACATCTACCAGAACGGCAGGCACGGCATAGGACTCAACGACAAGCCGCCGTTCGCCCAAGCGCATCCCTGGTCCAAGGACCTCGAGTTCTGGCTCCGGGAGAGGAAGATCATCGCCAACTAGTCATCGGAATGCTTTCGGGCGTCCTCGCGGTGTCCGAAGCGCTCTCAACCCCGGGCCAGTGTGAGCTAGGCGAAAAGATCGGTGATCGGCTTGCCCAAGCCGTCCCGCGTGACGTAGAAGGGCCGCTTCTCGGTCTCGTACGCAAGGCGGGGCGAGATGCCCATCGCGCGATAAAGGGTGGCGTGGAGGTCCTCGATCACGACCCGCTTTTCCAGGTGCTTGCACGGCCTCTCCTCCGCGGTCGTGCCGTGAAGATATCCGCGCTTCATGCCGCCGCCGAAAAGCAGCACGCATCCGGCGTCCGTGAAATGCCGATGCATCCCGTAATGCTTCAGCTCCTCCATTTTGTCCGGCACATCCACCTGATTCTTGATGAGCTTCCCAGGCCTGCCCTCGAGCATCGCGTCGCGGCTGAACTCGCTGGCGAGAACGACGAGCGTTCGATTCAACAAGCCGCGCTCCTCCAGGTCTCGAATCAGCTGAGCCACCGGCGCGTCGATCTGCTCCTTCATCGCCTTCGCTTTCGTGTGACCGTTCTCATGAGTGTCCCAGTTGAGGAAGGGAATGTACTCCGTGGTGACCTCGATGTAGCGGGCGCCCGCCTCGGCCAGGCGCCTTGCCAGCAAACAGCCGAGGCCAAACCGTCCCACGTTCTGTTGCTCGTAGGTCCCGAACCGCTCGCGCGCCGCGAGGAAGCGCTTCCCCGGCTCGTAGCTGGGAGCGTACTTGCGAATGTTCTCCAGCGGCTCCAGCGAGATGTCGAAGGCTTTCGCCGCGGGCGAGCTCAGCAGCCGATGAGCGTTGTCGAGCGATCGAAGAAGGGAGTCCCGCTGATATCCGGCGCCGTTTTGGTAAACCGGATTGGCGTCGAGCAGCCTCCTGAAAAAGCGGTCGCGGTTGGCGAATCGATCCGGGCTCATGCCGCCGGGCGGACGCACCGAATCCGCGGCTTGATCGGGAAACGGGATGTTGAAAGGCCCGTGCTCGCTGCCGAGGAAGCCGGCGGTGGTGAAAGCCTTCAGCTCCTCGGACTCGCCGACGTCGAATCGTTGTCCGATGTTGATGAAGGCTGGAACGGCGGGGTCGCGCGGTCCGAGGGTTCGGGCGATCACGGCTCCGATATGCGGAGCGGCCACGGACTGGGGCGGAGCGTAGCCAGTGTGCCAATGAAACTGGTGACGCGAATGCAGAATGAACCCAAGATCGCCCGCGGTGTACGTCCGGATCAAGGAGCCGCGATCCATTACCGACGCGATGTTCTCAAGCCCTTTGGAGAACTTGATGGTGTCGACCGCGGTGTCGATCTTCGGAAATGTGCTGAGCACCTTGTCCGGCGACAGGCCCTTCTCGAACGGAGTGTAGCGCTTCGGATCGAAGGTTTCGGTGTGAGCCATCCCCCCGCCCATCCACAAGACGATGATCGTGTCGGCGGTCGGCGCAATCGGCCTCTCCGCCTCCGACTCGGCGAGCAAAGCGCGGGGATAGCCGGCGGCCAGCGCCGACAGAGTGGCCGCGCTCGCGGTTTTCAGGAAATCCCGCCGCGGCATCAACGGTTGAGTCTTCATAATCGTGCGTTTGGTTCGGTCAGTAGATCAGTTGAAATTCAGGCTGCATGGCGATCGCCCAGAGGAAGTCCTCCACGCGCGGCTCATCCATCACGGTCCCCAGCATCTCCTTCGCGACGCCCAGCTCCGCGTCGTTCGGCGTCCGGCTGAACGCCTTGACGTAAAGATCCCGCGCCAGCGCCTCCGGGTTCGCCGGCTTCGAGGCGATCCACTTCTGGGCGCCCTCCTTGAGCAATCGCGCGAGCGTCTCTCCATTCGCCAATTCGAGCGCCTGCAACGTGGTGATCGTGGAGGCGCGAACCGTGACCACCTGCTCCCGCGGCGGCCGCCCCAGCGCGGAGGTGAGCGTGTCGGAGGCCACGAGGCTTTCCCGGATCTGCCCGTGCATCGCCGCGAGACTCAGCGCCCGCGTTGCGAGAACCTTCCCTGGCCACGGGCTCTCGTTCCAGGGCGCCACTTCGGCAGCCGGGACCCATCGCGACGCGCCGAAGTCCGGCTGCTTCCAATCCGCGGGATTGTTTGTCACGCACTGCCAGCTCGCGTCGGTGAAGATCTCCATCGAACCCTCCCCGGATTCAAGCCGCGCGAACACGAACAGGCCGGCGCGATTCTTCGGCGCGTCCGCGGCCTTCGCGGACTCCTTGTCCTTGGATTTGTCCTTCTCCTTCGGGGCCGCGTTGGACGCCTGGACCGCGAATAGGTTCTGTCCCTTTTTCAAGTGCGGGCGCAGATCCCCGAAGGACGCCCGTTCGAGATCCTTTCCCGTGATAAGCTGGGCGCCGTTGATGAAGAGCGTGTAGGCGTCGTCGGCCAGCGCGACAACGGTCGCGCGATCCGGAATCGATTCGAGAGTGAAGGTCTTCCGGAAAAACGCCTCGCCTGGCGGCGCGGACTCCTGGGCGCCTGGCGTCGACCAGATCCAACGCGCGCCCGATGGGATGGACGCATATTTCTCGACGACCGGGTCGCCGCCGGTCGCGAGATCGAAATCCGCCGCCGCGTCGGAGTGCCACACCCCGGTGAGCGCGCCCAGGGCGTCTCTGAACTGCTCGGCGCTCAGGCTGCGAATCCCCGGACCGCGAAACACAAAGTCCGCCGCCCGGCGCTCGCCCAGATCGACCGCCGGCCGCTGATACGCGCGCGATGTCACGATCCACCGGAGCGTGCGCTTGAGATCATAGCCATGCGACGCCAGGTCCTCCGCGAGCCAGTCCAGCAGCTCGGGATACCAGGCGTCCTGATCCATGTCGTCCACGGGCTCGACCAGGGCCCTTCCCATGAGCCGTCCCCACAAACGGTTCACCACGGTCCGGGTCAGCCGGCCGTTCCCGCGGCTGGTCAGGATCTCGGCGAGGCGCTCGGTTCGATTCGTCCTGGGCGCGTCGCTCGGCAAGACGCCCAGCTGAGGATACAAGAACCGCGCGACCGCCTTCTTGCCCGTCGGCTTGTCGCACTCCACGAGCTCCAGCGGTTCGTCCGCGTACACGGAGGCCAGGCCATAGGAATCCGCGAGGCTCCAGTCATTGATGAAGCTGTCGTGGCAGGAGGCGCACTTCAGGTTCACGCCCATGAACACCTGGGAGATGTTCTGCGCGGCCTGCATCGGAGGCGTAACGCTTGCGTTCACGACCCCGCGCCAGACGATGCCCTTCGTGTATCCCTCCGTCGCGGGGCTCGGATGAATCAGCTCCCGCACGAATTGGTCGTAGGGCATGTTGGTGACCAGCGCCGAGTGGAGCCATGTGGAGATCTGCTTCCGGCCGCTGTCGATGTAGCCAGTGCCCTTGTAATCATTCCGAAGCAGATCGTTCCAGAACGAGAACCAGTGGGCGGCGTAGCCCTGTTGATCCTTGAGGAGCTGGTCCACCAGGCGCGTTCGCTTGTCCGGCGCGGCGTCCTTCAGGAACTCGTCCATCCGCGCGCGCGGCATCGGCACACCCAGCAGATCGAACGACACCCGCCGCGCGAAGACTCGATCCCCGGCGCCTTCCACCCTGGCGATCGAATGCGCGGCGTCATAGGCGTCGATGAAACGGTCGACCGGATGCTCCGAGGTCCTGATCGGAGGCAGTTCGGCCGCGCGCGGCGAGAGGTTGCGCGCCGGCTGCTTCGCGAAGGAGATCCCATCGTCCCAAGGCAGTCCTTGATCAATCCACGCCCGCAGCAGGCCCACCTGCGCCGGCGTGAGCTTCGAGCCCTTTCGAGGCATGGCATTGGCGGGATCGATGCCGGACACCAACTCGATGAGCAGGCTGTCGACGCTCTGGCCCGTCGTGACAGCGGCGCCTGAATCGCCTCCCTTCAGCAACAACTCGCGCGTTTCGATGCTGAATCCGCCCTTGGCCTTGCCGCGTCCGTGGCACTTGACGCAGGCGGACTCGAGGATGGGGCGTATGTCCTCCTGGAAGCGCACCGTCTTCGCCGCGGGAGGAGGCAAGGATGCCGCCTGCTCGGGCTTTAGCTTCGCGGTCGCGAGCAGGGGCAGCAGCGCCGCCCCCAGAAACAACCGCAGCGCCCAGGCGGGCATTGTCGAGTGGGACGGGATCCGCGAGCGGACCCTCAGGTCAGGACGATGGCTCATAGAAATTCATCATCGACGTCCACGCCGCCGCGCGCGCCCGCAGCCGACAGGCCGCGTTCCCGACCCGTGAAGCGGGATCGGTCAAACGCGCAGCGTCGCGCGGAGCCGGGACTGGAACTGCGCGACTACGCTCTCATGCGCGGCGTTGACCTCGGCATCCGTCAACGTCCGGTCCGCGGCGCGATAAGTCAACGCATAGGCGAGGCTCTTCTGTCCGTCAGGAACATTCTTGCCTCGAAAGACGTCAAAGAGCCGCACGTTCTCGAGATTTGAAGGCTTGGCCTCGCGAACGGCCGCGAGCACGGCGTCGTGCGTGATCGACTCCTCGACCAGCATCGCCACATCGCGCCGGACGCTCGGGAAAGCCGCCAGAGGCTTGAATGAACGCGTCGGATTCCTGCGCGCCAGGCACAGATCGAGATTCAGCTCCGCCACATACACCGCGTCGCGCAAATCATATTGCTTGGCGAGAATTGGCGACAGCTGTCCCATCGCCCCCAGGGTTTGCTTGCCCAGGAGCACCGCCGCCCGCTCGATGTAAAATTCGCCGCCCGCCTCCTGACGCAAGTAGCCGACGCCTTTGAGGCCGAAGCGCTCCAGCCAGTCCTCCAGCGCGCCCTTCAAGTCGTGGATATCGCAGCGCGCCTCGCGGTCCTCGCCCGACCAGAACGCGGGGAATCGAGCGCCCGTCATGGCGAAGGCGATGTTCCGCTCCTCTCGAACCTGGCCTTGAACGAGCGAGAAAACGCGCCCGACTTCGAACAGCGCAACATCCTGGTTCTGGCGGCTGAGGTTGTGCCGCAGCGAATCCAGCAGGCCTGGAAGCAGACTCGGACGCAGGACATTCATGTCCGCGCTCAGCGGGTACGCCAGCGGAACGAGCCGGTCGGCCGAAGCCACGCGCACGGCGGCCTTCTCGGAGATGAGCGTCTGTCCCTGCGCCTCGACCAAGCCCAGGCCGACCGCGAGTTCGCGGGCCTCGGCCAATGAATCGTGGACGGCGTCGTAGGGATGCGAGCCCACTTCGCCGCGCGGCGAGGCGGATGGAATCTTGTCGATGCCGAAGAGCCGTCCTACTTCCTCGATCAGATCGTGCTCCCGCTTCAAATCAACGCGGAAGGAAGGAGCGCGGAACGTCGCGCCCGTGGCTGTGGACTGAACGGCCTGAATCCCCAGGGCGTCGAGGAAGGCGCTCTGGGCGGCGGGAGGAATGTCGACGCCGAGCACCTCGCGGGTCTTCGAAAAGCGGAGGGCGATCTCGCGCGACGAGGGCGGCGCGGGATAAGCGTCGACCACGCCCGCCGCGGGACGTCCGCCCGCTGTTTGCACGATGAGCTGGGCCGCCCGGCGGCTGGCCCAATCGCAGATCTCAATGTCCGCGCCCCGTTCGAATCGGTACGAGGCGTCGGTTTTCAGCGCGAGCGCCTTGGATGTGGCGCGGATATTCTGCGGCTTGAAGTAGGCGCTCTCGAGCAGCACGTCGCGTGTTGTCGGCTGAATCTCGCTGTTCTCCCCGCCCATGACTCCGGCCAGGGCAACGCCGCTGGAGGAATCGGCGATGAGGAGCATCTCGGATGTCAGCGCGCGCTTCTGCCCATCCAGCGTGGTGAAGGATTCCCCGGCCGCCGCGCGACGCACAACCACCCGGGCCTTGCCGGCGGCGTCTCGGCTCATGTGGCGCAAATCGAAAGCGTGAAGCGGCTGGCCGGTCTCTAACATCACGTAGTTGGTGACATCCACCACGTTGTTGATGCTGCGCAGGCCGACTTTCTGGAGCGCCTGTCGCAGCCAATCCGGGCTGGGGCGAACCTCAATCCCAAGAACGAGGCGAGCGGTGTAACGAGGGCAGAGCTCAGGATCGGCCAACTCGACGACGACAGTGTCCGCGACAGGATCCGCGGACTCTCCGGCGGGGAATGACGTGTCCGGAAGGCGAAGCGGGTTTCCGGTGAGCGCGCTGATCTCGCGGGCGATTCCGATGACGCTGTTCCAGTCGGGCCGATTGGGAGTGATCTCGAGATCATAGACGACGTCGCTGCCAGAGCGTCCCAGGTGCTCGGCGAATGGCTGGCCGACCTTGGCGCCGGGGGGCAGAAGGAGCAGGCCTTCGGCGTCCTCGGCCAGGCCAAGCTCCTTCGCGGAGCACATCATGCCCTGCGATTCCGCGCCGCGGATCTTCCCCACCTTGATGACGAAGGGTGGTTCGCCCGGGGCGGTGGGCATCGCGGCGCCAGGGAGCGCGAGGGCGACCTTGTCGCCGGCCTTAAAATTCTGCGCGCCACAAACGATCTGCCTTTCCCCCGCGCCATCGCGAACGCGGCACAAGGAGAGACGATCGGCGTTGGGATGCGGATCCCGCGTCACCACCTCGCCCACGACGATGTTCTCAAACTCGCCGCCAAGCTTGTGGACGCCCTCCACCTCAAGACCGAGCATGGTGAGGCGCTCCGAGAGCTCTTCGGCGGACCAGTTGAAATCGACGTACTGCTTGAGCCAATTCAGGGTGACTTTCATCGCGCAATCCCCCGGGCCGCGGGGCCCGGGAAACCTGAATATCAACAAACCCGGGCGGCAAGGCAAGCGCGCGTCCGAACGAGGCGGGAGAGCCCGTCGCCGCCATCACCTGAGCGCGCTCAGGTATTCCAAGAGATCCCTGAACTCGCGCCGACTCAGCAACGCCTCCAACCCTTCGGGCATTGCGCTCAACCCCCGCTCCCGTTTCAAGATGTCGGCCTTCATCACCCTCGTCGTCCCGTCGTCGAGGCTCTCGATTGTCAGCTCTGAATCCGTCTCGCCCCGCACCGTGCCGATCCGCGTTGTTCCATCCTTCAGGGTGATCTGCGCCTGTTCGAAGCCGGGCGCGATCTTCGCGTTGGGACGCAGAATCGATTCAAGAATCTCCACCCTCCTCAGCCGTTTCCCGACTCCGTCCAGCGCGGGCCCGACGACGCCCCCGACCCCGCCGACGCGATGGCACCGCGCGCAGGAAACGTCCGCCTTCTCCTGAAAGACACGCTCCCCCGCGCGACGATCGCCGCCGGCCATCAGCGGTCCGCGGCCCGCGGGAAGGGCGGCAAGCGCCGCTCGCACATCCTTGTCCTGGCTCATGCCGGCGGCCTCGAGCAGGTCCAGGAGGAGAACGGCGTCAGCCTGGGGCTTCGCGGAAGACAGGGATCTCAGCCAATCGAGAATCAAGGCGGCGGCGCGAGGATCGGGAAGCTTGCCGAGAACGCTCAGGGCGGTTTGTCGGACGAACAATGGATTCTTCGGCGCGAGCAGATCTTGAACCTGGGGGAAGATGTCGCCCTGGGGATCATCCGCGGCCAGGCGGAGCGCCTCGGCGCGCACTTCCGGGGCGGAGTCTTCCAAACCCATCGTCAGCGCCTCCGCCCAGCGGCTATGCTTCAACGATGCCAGCGTCTTCAGGACCTCGCCGCGTAGAGCGGGCGTTGCGTTGGAACCGCTCATGAACTCGAAAGCCGCGTGCCCGATCTCCTTCACGCGGAGCGAGGCGGCGGCGCGCAAAAAGGCGGTCGAAACCGCCTCCGAGCGCGTCGAGAGCAAGCCTTGGGCGGCGGTCCGCAGCGCGCGACGCGCGTTCTCCGGATTTCGCGACGGCATCGGCCGCCAGAGCCCCATCACGCGATCCAACGGCTCGGGCTGAGCCCAGCTCGCCAACGCCTCGAGAGCGGACACTCGCGAGGACTCCGTAACATCCCTCCGATTCCCATAGCCGGCCAGCGCGCTCGCGTTCCTCGCTTCGCCCACGCGGAGGTTGGCGTTGATCGCGCGACTCCGGATCGCGTCCGGGCAATCGACCTTCCCCAGAAACGCGGCGAGCTGCGGCATCGCGGGGTCGATGGGAACATCGTTGATCGCCCGCGCCGCGGCCGTCACAACACGCGGAGACTCATCGGTGAGAAAGCGGGCGATCTGCGGATGCGCCAACCGCCGAAGAGCCAAGACCGCGGCCAGGCGGACCGCAGGCGAAGGGTCGCGTCGGAGCGCGAGCAGGGTTTCCGCGTCGCACATTCCCAACAGAGCCATCATCCCCGCGTGCCGAAGATAGGGATCGGCGTCCGCGTTCTCCCGAAGGAGTCGCAGCGCCGGGGAGAGATCGCTGGCAGGGCCAAGACGACCCAAGCCGACGCCCGCGAAGAACCTCACGCGTGGATCGCGGTCCCGCAGCGCGATCGCCAGGGGCTTTGCGGCGGCGGACGATCCCAGATCCCCCAGAACCCGCGCCGCCTGAGCGCGCGCCGAGGGCGACGGGTCCGACAACGACTCGATGACCGCCGCGCGCAGAGAGACTTGCTGATCCTGCGACAGGGAGGTTCGCCCGATCTGCCCCAAGCCCCAGAGAGCATGGGCTCGCGCGACGGACGAGGTTTGTCGTTTCAAGGCGCCCACGAAGACGGCGAGGCCCGGAGGGCCTTTCGCCGCAAGCGTCCATTGAGCGCGAAGCCGGACGCGCTGATCGGCGTGCGCCAGCAAGGCCTCCAGCCTGGCGTCGCTCTCGGCCTCAACGCCGCGCTTCAGGATGTCGCTGGTTTCCGCGGCCAAGGGGTCGGCGGGCTGCGCCGAACGCGTGATCCGATAGATCCTGCCCTTGCCGGGTTTGTCCCAGCCCGCGACCCAATCGGAAGCGTACGCGGCGCCGTCGGGACCAAACTCCACATCGGTGGGCCACAAGCCCCAGGCGAACTTCTGTCGCGTGGACAAGTAGAATCCCGCGCCGCGATTGGTGACTGTGAAGTCCCAGATGCCTCCGGGAAAATCGCACATCAGAAAATGGCCGATCATCTCCGGACCCAGGCCTGTGCCGGGATAGTGATCGAGACCGGAAGGCCCTTGCGCGACCATGCCGGCGTGCGGCAGGGCGTCGTCAAGGTCGCCTCGCCAGAGATTCTCCTGAACCCAGGGGCCGAATCCCGGCTGATGTTGATAGCCGCATCGCCATCCGTAGTCGCCGCCTTCGACCACATAAATCAATCGGGACTCATCCGCGCCGGCGGTGTCATTGTCGCCGGTCCACAGATTGCCCTCATCGTCGAAGGCGAGCTCCTGCGGGTTGCGAAGGCCGATCGCGAACACCTCCAGACGCGAGCCATCGGGATCGCAACGAAACACCGCGCCGGTGTCGGGCTGATTCAGCGGGAATTGCCAGCCCTGGCGAACCGGAGAGGCGGCGCGGGCCGCGGACGCGGCCTCGATGTTGAACCCCCGGTCGCCGATGGAAAAATACAGCCGCCCATCGGGCCCCATCTTCAACCCATGAAGATCGTGTCCGCTCACGCCGATATGAACGCCGAAGCCGGAGTGGAGCGCCTGTCGCTGATCCGCCTCGCCACTCGCGGATCCCGATCGCAAGCGCCAGAGGTCGGGGACGCACGCGAACCATACATCCTTGCCGAGCGCCAGCACGCCGGCGGCCGTGCCCGCGGTCGCGCTCCGAAAGCCCGTCGCGAATACTCCGCCAACATCCGCCTTCCCTCGCCCCGTCCGGTCCTCCAGCCAGCGAATGCGCTCGGAATCCTTAACAAGGAAGTGAAAATTCGTGGCGAAAGTTCGCGCGAGAAAATTGCCGCGATCTTGAACGGTTCGAAACGAAAGATCCTCGAGGAGCCAGGCCGGCTTCTTGGTGATATCGAAGATCGATTGCGACCAGCGGTGCGTCTCGGCGACGTAGCAGCGTCCGCGATCATCAAAGGAAAAGGACACAGGGTTTTCGAGCATCGGATCGGATGCCCACAGCCGGGCGGTGAATCCGGGCGCCATCTGGACGGGCGCCGGGCTATCGGCCGCGCTCGCCTTCGACGCCAAGGCCAGGAGCGCGAGGATAACCGCGTTGAGAATCCGCCTCAGACGAGGCCGATCGCCGCCGGTTCCAGATGGAGTTCGCATGCTGTTTCAAGCTCAGGATCGCGAAGGCGTTTACCACGCGGTTTTGAGGAGCGGAAGATTTCGTTGCGATTTTCGCCTGCGCGACGGGGGAGAACATGGCTGGATGGGGCGCATGGCGCTCGTTCGGATACTGGTCGATGGCTACAGCCTCCTGCATCATTGGGAGGACTTGGCGCCGGGGAAGGCGCGCCACAGCGCCGCGGCGCGGGAGGAGCTCATCCGCGAGCTGACGCTGTACCAGGACGCCGTGGGCACGCCGATCACTGTGGTCTTCGATGGAAATCGTCCGATGGGCGGAGGCAAGCCCGAGAAATCGACGCGCGATGTGGAGATCCTGTACTCCAAGGCGGGCCAGACAGCGGATCAGCTGATAGAGCGCGCGGCGCATCGCCTTTCATCCTATGGAGAGGTCCTGGTGGTGACGGAGGATCACGCGGAGAGGGACACCGCAACGTCGGTGGGAGCGATGACGAGCAACTGCGAGAATTTTATCCGAGCGATTAACCAGGCGCATAACGAGCTCCGCGGCCGGATAGCGGGACGGAATCTCCAGGAGCGAAACCGGTTCAAGCGCGGCCGGGGGTGATCGCGAGGCGTCCTGGACTGTGGCGGTCATCTACCGCCTTTCCCCGCGGACCATCCAGAAGCGCCAGTGATTGAGTTTCGCCCGCCGTTGCTCGGACGTCCCGGGTCAAACGCCGCAGGACTGGCGCGCTCCATGAACTGGCGGAGACCCGGAGGCTTTCGGGTCGATCGGTCCCTGCTGAGCGTCGAGCACGAGGCGATAGAACTGATGCGCTGACCGCGGCAGGAGAGGAACGTCCGCGCGCAGTTTTCCGTCGCCGGAGCAGGTCCATCGCGAGACGAACACCCAACTCGCCAGATCCTCAGACGCCTGGAGGAGGTAGCGTTGGAAAGGTTGCCCCGTGATCTCGAACCGCGCGCCGCCGCCCGGTATCGAGGTGATGGATGAGAAACGCGGAGGGGGTGTCGGAATCAATGGCGCGACCAGGATGTCATCCAGCCGCAGCTCCGCGCGGGGCCCGGAGTTGCCCGAGATGTAGTGGTAGACCCAACGCAACTGAACATAAGGACGGTTGAGCAGTATTCCAGGCAGAGCCACGGGGCCGAGCACCGCGGAGTGGCCGTCCGTCCGGTTGCGCTGGTAGGAAACAGGCTTTCCCGCGCCGTCGACAAGATTGGCGAAGGCGCCCGAGTTGCCCGCGCGATACTGGAGACTGATCGCGCACTCGCGTGTGTTCGTCAGCACGGTCCCCGCGGTGAACTGAACCTGCGCCTGATTCACGCCGAGCGTGTTCAAGGCAAGAACAGCGGCCCCAACGTAACCACCGCCATCGGTTTGCGCCTCGCTTGTGTTGATGAACCCCAAACCCTCGTCGCCCAGGCCGATCAACCGGGAGCGCGACGCGAGGTTGTACGCCAGCTTCCAACGATTGGTGAATCCATCCGCGAGCGTGGGATCCAGCGTGGAGCTTTGTTGGAACGCCATGCTCGGCGGATAACTCCCGGCGGGCGACGACAAGTCCCAATGGTCCCACACGTAGGGCTGCGCGCCCAGTGGCCAGGGTTTCGGATCGAGGGTGGCTGTGGTGGGGTCGGCGACGAATTGCGCTGTGAGCGACACATCGCCCGCCGGATTCAACTCGAGTGTTTGAGGGGCTTGCGGCTGTTCCACCCAACCCACAAACCGGTAGCCAGCGTTCGCGACCGCGGTGGCGGCGATCGGATGGCCTTTGAAATAGACGCCCGTCCAAGGCGCGTTGGTGGGCGCCGCAATGTCGAGGGTGCTCCAATGGATGACGCCGGCGTTTGTGTCGGTCACCCGCAGCCGCGCCGTCACCGTTCCCGCCAGGCCGAACTTGCCCTGGATTTGCTGCCGCATGAACCCGGGCCGCTGCGCCGCGAACTGGCGCAGAAAACTCACGTTGTTGCTCCATTCCGTCATCGAACCCGGAGCGTGCCAGCGATCCGTGTGATCCTTCATCTCCGGCGCCAGGCGTTGCGCAAACGAGTCGATCCGGGCGGTCGCAGAGTTGGAATGCAGAGTGGTGTTCATCACATCGGCGAACCGATTGATGAAATACTGGCGGTAGGTCGGGTTGATGAGGAGCGTTCGCAGCAGGTAGGTCGTGATCGGCGCATTGTGGTCGTTCCCGCCGGGGTTGGCCTCGTACTGAGTCCAGGGCCCGTTGGGCTCGAGATCGTAGTCGAGCATCCGGAACGCCGCCGCGGGCGGCACAGCCCAGAAGCCGCCCCAGCCCACGTCGCAGTCAAACAGGATCCAACGGAACCGACCCTGGGCCGTATGCGGACGCCACGGGCGATGATTCCCAATGTCCCAGCGGTAGTAGAAGATCTCGCAGATCTTGAAGTCGGCGTAGTTCTCGGGATCCATGTAATCCCGCAAGGACGCGAAAGATTGCGGATCCGCGATGTTGTGCGACTGAACGAAAGACATCATCGCGTCCCAGCGGGCCGTGTCCCCCTCGACCCCGGACACGTAGCCTTCGAGATAATCGACCCCGGCGGCGTCCACCTGCTGCGGATAGTGCGACTTGAAATACCCCTCCTCGAAGGCCTCCTGGATATGGTGCACGCCCCAGTATTCGCCATCAATGAACACCACCGCCGAGCGCGACGCCTGGACATCCAGCCCCAGGTCCGCCCCGAGGCTTTGCATGAACACATCACGGAACAAGGTGAGATTGTAGTCCTGTCCGGACGGCCGAAGGATCACCCGGTTGAAGCTCCTGACGCCAAGATCAGGAAAGATCTGATACTGGAACGGTCCCGTTCCAGGATAGTTCAATGGGTGAAGCCTAAGGCCCTTGATCGGCGCGTAGAACGAGGTGTTCCCGTGAATCCTTATGCCCGTCTCCTGGGAGAACGCGGCGACGCCGTTGGTTTCAATGAAGTCGACATGACCCGGACGCTCCCAGGCATCGCCCGCCTGAGCGTAGTTGCCGCCGGCCGCGTTGCCGGGAACATAGATGCCAAGGGTGTCGTCGAAGAAGTTGGCGCGATCGCTGACCAATGACACCACGGGCAGCGTGTAGCGCGACGCTCCTTTCGGGTTCACCAGAAAGGAGCGCGTGATGGACGGAGCGGATAATCCCCCCGGCTTGAAAGCGCGGGCTCGAATCGCCGTGAGCTTGTTGACCAAGCCTGTTGGCGGCGCGATCCCGCCGGGCACGGTCGGGATCAATGAAAGAATGTTCGGGAGCGAGGCGCGGTTGGTGATCGACAGGGGCGCCGTGTATTGGGGCGACTTGTCCGTCGGCTCGGAGCCGTCGAGGGTGTAGCGAATCGACGCGCCCGAGTTGCTCACGCTGAGCGTGAGGAAGAAGGAGTTGGAGTACGCGCCGCTGGGATGGGAGAAGCGCGGGGACTCCAGCAGTTCCACCGCGGCGGCGGTGAGATTGGAGGCGCCGGGCGTCGGGTTTTGGAAGTAGAACCACGGTCCACCGCCGTCCGGCTGGCGGCCATAGGAAACGTCGGAGGGCAGATTGCCCGGATACGCGATCTCGTCCGCAAGGCTTCCGTCCGGACGGGTGAGCAGGACGGTTTCGCCCCGCGCGTTGAGCGAGAAGCTCGCGTGAATCGACTGGCGCTCGGGCAAATGGTAGCCCAGGACCAGGAACCGCTGGAGTCCGACCATCTCCGCCTCGCTGAGCGCGCGCGTGAAAATGAGCAGCTCCGCGAGATCGCCGTTCCAGGCGCCGTAAGCCCCGGCCCCAAGCGATGTGGGCGCCGTGACCAAAGCGCGCGGGGAGCGCAGCCCGTGGGACGCGGCCAAGCCCTGCCAGTAGATGTCCGGAGTTTTGTCGAGGTAGCGCACCCCGAGAACCTGCATCGCGGAGGCGAAGGGCGCCGTAAGAACGGCAAGCGTCGGCATGTAGCTATCGCCGTGCTCATAGACCGAAAGGCCGTTCGTCCCGAGCGAAATCCCCATTCCGGAGTTCACGTTTCCGCCGTGATCGGCGCCAAAAAAGTAGCGCTGGCCCGACGTGCCGCCCGCGCCCGCGATGGAGACCTGATCCACCTCATGGGGGGCTCGACTTCGGGCGACCATCACGAGCGTAAAGTTGTTCGTTGCCGGAGACGCCGGAAGAACGAGGGCGTCATCCACGCCGTCAAATCGAAGAAGCGCGGGCACGACGCCGTTCGCGGAGGCCGGGGTGAACAGGGGCTGGAGGCCGCCGGCGGCCTGGCTGAGGGCGACGCCGTTGTTGCGCCAGTCATTCCATCGCCTCATATACATGAGCGTTCCCGACTTTCGCACCGACGCCGCGTCATTCGTGGCCACCTCCGAAGCCTTGAACCATCCGAACAAGCCGGGGATTTGGTCCGGCGCCAGGGGAGGAAACGAGGCGGCCTGGCGGTTCTGGGAATCCGCGTAAACCACCAGGAACGACTTCGGCCGCAGAGTGGCGTTCGTGATCACGCACTTGAATGGAGCGGCGGGATCGTCGGAAAGGCCGTAGCCGGCAAGGCTGATCTCCTGGGCGCCGGGGTTGAAAAGCTCAATCCAGTCCACAGTGTTCCCCGATTCATCCAACAAGCCCCGGCTGTTGGATGAGACGACCTCATTGAGGACCACGGATTGCGCTTTCAACGACGGCGGGCGCAAGCAGAGGAAGGCCAAAAGCACGACCAGGATCGGAGAGAGGATAGTGTTCAGGTACGGCATTACGACGAGCATCGAGAGCGTGGCGTTGCGTTGTTTCAATACCACGCGGCCTCACGGATGGCAACCGAGCATCCCGGAGGAATGTCGGAGGAGCGGGCTATTCCCCCCAGGGCGGGACCTCCGCTCCTGATCCAGAAGGGCCTCACTTTTTTGCGCAAGGTTACCGATGGAAGAAGGGCGTTCCTCAGGAGAGAGGACTGACGCATGGATTCTGTCTGGTTGAACGCTCCAAAGAATTGTCATGAAAACGGTCTGCAAAGCTCAATGGACGGGAGCCTGGCTGGGCTCCTTGCTGCTCATCACTTCGCACTCGCCGCTCCGCGCCGACCACGCGACGCCCCCCGCCGGGTCGCCCCCGGATTCCGCCGCCGTTCATGCGCCCAAGGCCGTGGACCAGATCCAGGCCCTGATTCGCGAAGCCTCGCTCGCCTTGCTCAAGGAGGGCAACGGGCGTTTCGTGGCCGGACAGCCGAGGCACCCCAACCAGGACGCGAGCCGCAGGAGCCTCACGGTGTCCGAGGGGCAAAAGCCATTCGCCACCATTCTTGCCTGTTCCGACTCCCGCAGCCCGGTGGAAACGCTGTTCGATCGCGGCGTGGGCGAGCTGTTTGTCGTTCGCGTCGCGGGGAATGTCGCGGATGAAACCCAGGTGGCGACGATTGAGTACGGCGTCGAGCATCTTGGCACTCCGCTCCTCGTCGTCCTGGGACACTCGGGATGCGGCGCCGTGAGCGCCGCGTGCAAAGGAGGGGAGCTTCACGGGCATCTCCCCGCTTTGATCAGCCGGATTCAGCCGGCCGTCGCCAAGGCGCGAGCCGCCGCGGCAACGCCTGATCGCGTCATCCCCACCGCCATCCAAGCGAACGTGTGGCAGCAGATCGAGGAGATCTATTTCCAGAGCAGCATCGTTCGGGAGAAGGTCAGGGAGGGCGCTCTTCAGATCGTTGGCGGCGTCTATGATTTGGAAAAAGGCACAGTGAACTGGCTCGGGGCCCATCCGAATCAGGAGGCGTTGCTCTCGCAGGCGGATGCGGCCGAGAGGGAATCGGCGCTCTCGGCGGCGCTGAAGGCTCGCGCCGAAAGCCCGGCGCGCTCCGCCGGGGGCGCTGACGGAGGGACAGACGCCCATGGCCACGGCGATGCGAGCCAAACCCCGGCCCAGGGAACGCAGCACGAGCCCGACCTTCTCCGTAGCCTGCTGCCCATCCGTGAAGTGAAAGCGCGCAGCCCCCAACCGGAACACCCGGCCGAGGAGCATCAGCCCGAGCACCCCTCCCCCGGGCCGCATCATTGATTGATTCCAAGTCCACGCGAAGCGCGCACAGGTAGGAAACAACATTTCCACTGCCTCAAAAACAAAACCTCGTGGATCTTACGTTCCACGAGGTTTTGACAATTGGTTGCGGGGCTGGGATTTGAACCCAGGACCTTCAGGTTATGAGCCTGACGAGCTACCAGGCTGCTCCACCCCGCGATCCGTTGAGCGGGCGCAATGTAGGGAGGGGGTCCTGGGGTATCAAGACCTTTTCCGAAAAAACGGCGAAGCCCCTCTCGTCCAGTTGCAAGGCAGGGGAACTAAAGGTATCTTCCGGGGTGTTCACCCCTGACAGAGTCGCGCGTCGACAGCTCATGATGATGTTTCTCTGCCTTTCGGCGGGAATGCTGTATTGGGGCGTGCTGGTCTTCGGGGTTACGGGCGTCAACTTCTGGGGGAGAATCTACTGGCTGGTATGCGCGTTCCTGGGACTGCTTGCGAGCAGCCTGGGTTGCCGTGAGATCATCAGAACCCTGGGCAGCATGCTGGAAGCGCAGGACACCGCAATCGAAGTCCTGGAAAGCGCCGAGAGCAAGACCCGGGCGGAACTCCGACGCCGCAACCAGGATCCCAATACGTAGTCTGTGTCCGCACCTGGGGCGCCGACACTCTCAGCCCGCGGGCTCGGAGAACGACCCAGTCCGACGCCCTGCTAGGCGGAGGCGTCGTCGATCTTCGCGTGCTGCTGGAGGAAATCGACCACCTTCTCGTGGAGGATCTGGCCGACGACCTCGCGAACACCCGAATTCTTCTTCAGCTCCTTCACGAGCTTGTCGGGCGTCATCTTGTAGTGGCGGGCCATGGACATGATGCGGCCGTTGAGCTCCTCGTTGGAAACCTTGATTCCCTCCTTCGTCGCGATGGTGGAAAAAAGGAAGGAAGCCTTCACTCGATCCAACGCGGTCTTTTTCGCGGCGGCGAAGATCTCGTCCTTCTGCTGGTCGATCAACTCGCGCGCGACGCCGCGCTGCTGGTTCTCGGAGACGATGCTGTAGACCACGCTGCGGGTCTCCGCGGTCACGGCGGACTCGGGGAGGTCGAACTGGACGAGGTCCATGAGGGCCTGAACAACCTGAGCGCGCACATTGCGATTCACGGAAAGATTGCGCTCGTTTTGCAGATCGCCCCGGACGCCCTCGCGCAGCTGATGGAGGCTGTCGGCCTTGAATGACTTGGCGAACTCGTCATCCATCGGAGGCAGGACGCGTTCCTTCACCTCAAGAACCTCGATTTCGAAAGCGCCCTTCTTGTTCTGAACCTCGCTGAGCACAAAGTCCGCGGGGAAGTCGATGTTGACGGTCCGGCGCCCGCCCGCTTCAACGCCGATAAGCTGCTCCGCGAAACCCGGGATGAACTTGTCCTTGCCCAGTTCGAGCCAGAAATCCTTCTGCGAAGTGAGGCCGCGGGCGGTGGGATTGAAATCGGTGATGGGCTTGCCTTCGCAGGAGCCCTCGTAGTTGACGACCAGGAAGTCCCCGAGCGCCGCCGCGCGCGCGACGGCGGAGTAAGACGCCTTCTTTGCCGCGAGCGCCTTCAATGCGTCGTCGACATCGGCGTCGCTGACCTTGGTGTTCTGGCGCTGAGCGGGAAGCCCGCGGTACTCGGGCAGGCTGAACTGCGGCGCGACCTCCACGGTGAACATGACCTTGCACTCCCCGTCGCGGGAAAACTGAAGCTCCTCCACATCAGGGTCCGTGATGACCTCCAGGCCATTGTCCTTCACCGCTTTTTGGAACGCCTCCGTGTAGAGACGCTTCTTGCTCTCGGCCTCGATGTCGCTGGCGAACCGCTGCATGACCAACTCGGCGGGCGCCTTGCCCGGCCGGAACCCCGGAATCTTCGCGTGCTTCCCGAACTCAGCGGTCGTGTCCTCAAAGGCCTTCTTGACCTCGCCGGCCTCAATCTCGACGCGCATCTGCTTCTTGCAGGCGCCCAGGGTTTCTAGCGTAACGTTCACAGATTTTTCAATTCGGACAGTTGGATCCCATGCGGCATCAGGGCCGGACTCCGTCCGGCCTGGCCACAGCGAGCGGGAGAAAGTATTCAGGTCTCGGATGACCGTCAAGCTTGCGAAAAGGGCGCCCCATGGGCCTCCGCTGGGAAACCCCCGCCCCGTTGCGGCGAGCTCAAGCGGGCCGATTGTCGTTCATCTGGGCGATGAGGCGGTCGTTCAGTTCGCGCGCGGGATTGTGGCCCGAGGCCTTCAGCTTGGTCTGAAACGCGGCCACCTCAACCAGGCGCGCGATATCCCGGCCGGGACGCACCGGAATCGTAATGTGCGGCACTTTTGTCCCAAGAATGAGAACGTACTCGTCCTCCAAGCCCAGTCGATCCACGTCCGGCACCTCGCTCCACCCGCGGAGCGAAACCACCAGGTCCACGCGCTTCTCGGCCCGAATGCTCTTCACCCCGAACATCATCGCGACATTGATGATGCCAATGCCGCGGACCTCCATAAGGTTGCGGGTGAGTTCGGCCGACGTCCCCATCACATCCTTTCCGTCCTGGAGCGCCACGCGCGTGATGTCATCGGAGACCAGGCTGTATCCCCTCTCAATCAGGGCAAGCACGCATTCGCTCTTTCCGATGCCGCTCTCGCCCTTGATGATCACGCCCACCCCCAGGATGTCCACCATGCTGCCCATCTCCGTGCCGCGGAGGGCGAAAAGGTTCTCGAGCGCGATGGTCGCGAGGTTGATGAACTTCATCGTGATGAGGGGGCAGGAGAACACCGCGATGTCGGCGTCCTCGGCCATCTGGAGAAAAAGCCTGTCCGGCTGGATGCTGCGACCGAACACCAGGCAGGGAACCTTGAACGACAACACAAGGCGGTATCGCTTCTCGCGCTCCTGGGGCGTCAGCGTCTTGAGGAATGTGGCCTCGGCGGCGCCGATGACCTGGATGCGATGCCGGGCGAAATACTTCGTGAACCCGGCCAGGACCAGCCCTGGGCGGTTCACCGTGGGCTCGCGGATGATCCGCTTCAACCCGGACTCGCCGGCGATGAGCCGAAGTCCGAGGACGCGGCTGTTGTCCTTGTAAAACTGTTCGACCGTCAGGGTTTGCTTCTTCATGCGCGGGCTCTGGGGTTCACATGTTGAACTCGGGTCCCAGGTAGATCTCGCGGGCCCTGGGGTCCTGAAGCATCTCGGCGCCGCCGCCCTCGTAGACCACTTGGCCGTGGTGAATCAGGTAGGCTCGGTCGACGAGCTTCAGTGTTTCGCGGACGTTGTGGTCGGTGATCAGGATCGCGAGCCCGCGATCCCGGAGCCGCCGAACAATCTTCTGCACCTCGTACACCGCAATGGGGTCGATTCCGCTAAACGGCTCATCGAGCAACAGCAGGCGAGGATGGGTGACGAGGGCCCGGGTGATTTCGAGTCGCCGCTTCTCCCCGCCGCTCAGCTGGTAGGCCTTGCTGGACGCGAGGCGCGCGAGATCCAGCTCCTCGAGGAGGCTCCGGAGCCGGACAGCCTGCTCTTGACGGGTGAGCCGCAGCGTTTCGAGGATCGCGACGAGGTTCTCCTCCACCGTGAGCTTCCGGAACACCGACGGCTCCTGGGTCAGGTAGCCAATGCCGCGACGCGCGCGAATATGCATGGGCTCCCGGGTGATGGCATGGTTGTCATAGATCACCTCTCCCGCGTCCGGCGCCACGACTCCGACCACCATATTGAATGTGGTTGTCTTCCCCGCCCCGTTCGGACCGAGCAACCCCACGATCTCCCCGGCGCGAACCCGAATCGACACGCCGTTGACAACCGCCTTCCCGCGATACGACTTCACCAGATCGCGGGTCTGAAGCAGCGGCTTGGTCGAGGTGTGGGCGACGGCGGCGCCCGAATCGAGCGTCGCGGCGCCCGGATGCAGCAGGACCGATGGAAACAGTTTCATTGCGACGGAGACCTAGGGTTTGGGATCGGTCTTGGGCGGCGGCGCGACGGGTCGAGGTTGCGCGTTTGTGCCGCCGATTCCCAGAATCGGAACGCCTTGACGAGCCACCATTCGGATTCGTCCCGGCGCCTGGAACTGGCTCGTGATCCGGTTGAAGACCACGAACCCGTCGCCGTAGAGCGTGCCGGACGGCATTTCGAGAATCGGGGGATCCCCGTAGATCGTCACCACATCGTTCGTCGCGTTGTAAACAGCCTTGTTTCCGCTGGCGGTCTGCGCGCCCTTCGGATCGAGGATCTTGATGACCACGTTCGTCAACGCGATGATCTCCCCCACCTTCCCGCCGGGAGGCGGCACGATCGTGGTAAGCCATTCCGCAGTGATGATGGTCCTGGGATCATCCACAGGGTCGAGCACCTTCACCTTCTTTCGATAGAGCACGCGGCCTGTGTCCCCCTCGTAGTCGAACCCGCCCTCGCTTGTGATTTCGACGTCCCCGCGCGGAACCACCATCGACGGTGGCGGCAGGGGCGCGGCGGGGTCGGCCACGGGAGGGGACGGCCGGCCGCCCGCGGCGGAGCTGGCTCCGGGAAGCGGAGCGATCGGGGGAGGCGGCAACGCCGCCTTTGGCGGCGGGCGGAGCGAGTCGAGGCCGGCGGCGAATCCCGGGGAAAACCCGCCTCCCGAACCTGAGAGGAGGCTCCAGCCTAGAATCCCGGTGCAGCAGAGACGTAGAAGGGCGCGGATCATGGTCGGTCCATCGGATGGGAAAGCAGCTCTCCTTTCAGCACCGATCGCACCTGGTTGGACACGATCAGATGGGTATTCGTCTGACTCCAGAAATAACCCCAGCCGGACAGGCGGAACCGCCCCTCCGAAAGTCGGAACTCCAGAGGGCCGGCGGAATAAGCGGTTCGATTGCTCCGGTTGCAAAAGGAGGTGTCGCATTTCGCGATCAGGTTCGTGAGGCCGGTCTCGGTGTAGGTCTCGATTGTGACGCGGCGCATCGGAATCGGGTTGAGCAGATACTCGGCTTCGCCCCCGCGCAGGAGGGCCTTCGGCTTCTGCGATCCGCGGTAGTAGTCGAAGACTCGAAAATCCTTCTGAACGACCGGCCGCGCGGCCGGTGGCTCCGCGCGCAGCCATCCCGCCGCCAGCGCCACGAGACAAACGCCGATCCGCGCGAAGCCCAGGCGCGCTGTCATGCTTCTGAGCCACACAGCGCAACAACACGGGTGATCGATCCAGGTTGCAGGAATTCGCATTCAGCCTCGGCCCACCAAAGCGTGGAGCTTCGCCAATGTCGAGAGCAACTTCGGCATGTCGCTCAGCGGAATCATGTTGGGCCCGTCGCTGCGCGCCTTGTCGGGATTGGGGTGCGTTTCGATGAAGAGTCCGTCCGCCCCCGCGGCGATCGCGGCCCGCGCCAGCACGGGGGCGAACTCGCGCTGCCCCGAAGATCGATCGCCTCCGGCGCCGGGCAGTTGAACCGAGTGCGTCGCGTCAAAAACCACAGGCGCCCCGAACGATCGCATCAGGGCGATGGAGCGCATGTCCACCACCAGGTTGTTGTAACCGAAGCAGCTCCCGCGCTCGGTCACCAGAATGCGCCGCGTTCCCGCTTCGCGGGCCTTGTCCACGACGCGCCCCATCTCGGACGGAGACAGGAACTGTCCCTTCTTCAGATTCACGACCGCGCCCGTTCGAACCGCGGCTTCGATCAAGTCCGTTTGCCGACAGAGAAACGCGGGGATTTGCAGAATATCCACCACCTGGGCGGCGGCGGCGCACTCCGCCTCCGTATGAATATCGGTGAGGACCGGAACCCCCACTTCGGCCCTCACCCGGGCCAGCGTCTTCAGGCCGGCCTCCAAGCCCGGACCGCGAAAGGACCGCGACGAGGTCCGGTTCGCCTTGTCATAGCTGGACTTGAACACGTAGTTGACGCCCAACCGGGAGCAGACGCGCCGCAGGCTGTCCGCGACGCGAAGGCAGAGTTCAGGGCTCTCGATGACGCACGGGCCCGCGATCAGGAACAGCCGTCTCGGCTGGCTGAGCGCGCGCCACAACGAAGCGGAGTTGTCAGGCACGCGCGACTTCTAACAAGCGGCGCGGGAAATGTAAACCGAGCGGCGCCGCCCGCCTCACACGGCGCGCGGCGCCCCCATCCGCACATCCTTCAGCCGGATGGAGTACTCCGCCCCAGCGGGCCGACAATCCCTGAACCAAGGGAACTCGCGCGAGAGCAGATCGACACAAGACCAGGCGACGTCCGCCTGTCTGCGCCGCCAAGGCGCGTGCGCGATTGCGAACATGCGTTTCCGACGCCTTCCGCAGCCGTTGAACGCGGCGTAGCGCTCCAAAAGAAACTCGGACTGCGAGCCCGGCTCGCAGACCCGCGGCGCATCGCCCTTCGAACAGCGGACCTCGAGCTCGATCGCCGCCGCCTCGTTCACCCCGGTCACCCGCTCCGTCCAGGTTTCAGGCTCGGCAAGCGACACGCCCCCGCGTTCAAGCCCGCGCTCGAACCGTCCCCAGCGATAGGGCAGCGAATAGAGAGCGGGCCCCATGGACACGCAGAGACGATCCGAAATCCACTCCGCGATGAAGTGGATGCCCCGTCCCTCTTCGTGCCGGACGTAGGTGCGAACGTTCAGGAACCGTTGAGCGCGGAAAGGACGAAAGAGCCAGTTGACGCAAGGCCAGGCGCGCGCCAGTCGCAGGCCTTCCATGGTGAACATCACGCAAGACACCATCGCCCGCCCCCTCCACAGATCCAAGTCATACGGCACATGAGGCTGGAGCGCCGAGGGATGAAGGGTGAAATGAACGAACAGGACCCGACTTCAATCGGCCATGAACAAGGCCGGCTCTTTCAGCTCGCCTGGAGCGACACGGTGGCCCCATCCCGCTTCTTGATTCATAGGACCTCCCGCGCCCCGGATCACGGCATTTCCAAAAAGGCGCGAACGCGACGAACCTTTCGGCGCGCTCCCGCTCGGCGGCCCCGGTCCGTCAACGCGATGAACGCGGCCGCCAGCGAACGCCGCCAGCCCGCCCCTCCCTCCCCCGGAGTCAAGCTCGGCGCCAACCCTGTCTCGCGCGGGCTCGGCGTCGACCACCCCAGTAACATGCCGAGTTGAGCGCAGACCTTGTTGCGTGTCGCCAACACATTCATAAATCATTCCCCGGACGGGCGGGGCCGGAGGCACAATCACCCTCCCAGCCCCAGCACCTTCCCGGCTTTGTCGCCGAGTCGGAAGAGCTTGGTGACAACCGGCGCCGGCCAGGCGCGGATCTGGGCATACCACCGCGTGGTGGCCTCGAAGAACTCCATCAGCTCGCGCATCTTCTGACCGGCGTAGCCGTCTGCGTCGCGATCCTTCGCCCCTTCCGCCACGCACTCCCGCAGGAGGGCGAGCGTGGGATCGATCTCCCGCTTCTTCCGCTCATCCAAAACAGTCCGAAACAAATCCCAAACATCCTTGAGCGACTCGAAATGATCCCGCTTGTCGCCCAGCACATGCACGCGCCGGACAATGCCCCAGCCCTGCAGCTCCTTCAGGCTGTTGCTCACATTCGAGCGCGCCACGTCCAGCGTGTCCGCGATGTCCTCCGCGGGCAGCGGGCGCTTCGACAGGAAAAGCAGCGCGTGAATCTGCGCGACCGTCCGGTTGATCCCCCACCGGATCCCCATCTCTCCCCAATGCAGCACAAACTTTTGTTCAATCGATCCTAGCTTTTTCATCTGTCATTTCTGTTATTGCAGCAATACGTGACAACCGCTGTCTCGTCAAAAGCTTTTTCGGAAAAAGCGCGCTCCGCGCGCGCTCGTTCCCGGGAAGCGCTGGATTTACGGCGGGGAACGACCGATGGAAAAGGAGCTGGCAAAAAGGTCCTGGGCGAACGAGCGTTTGGCGCGCTTGGGCCTATCGTGTCTTCGCAAGTCGTTGTGAAAGTTCATCAGCACCATTCAGAAGTCTGGCTGCCCCGCCCTGTGGACGAGGTGTTCGAGTTTTTCTCGAACGCGGGCAACCTGGGAGCCCTGACCCCGCCCTGGGTGGAGTTCCAGATTCTGACGCCGGTTCCCATCCCGATGAGGGCGGGCGCCTTGATCGACTATCGCCTCCGAATCCATGGGCTTCCGATCCGCTGGCGGACGGAGATCACGGAGTGGGAGCCGGGACATCGCTTCGTGGACGAGCAGCGTCGCGGCCCCTATCGGATGTGGGTGCACGAGCACTTGTTCGAACAACACGCGGACGGGACGCTGATGCGGGACCTCGTCCGCTACGCGGTCCCTGGAGGCGAGTTCATCCACCGGCTGTTCGTCCGCCGCGATGTCGAGAGAATCTTCGATTTCCGACGCGCGAGGATGCTGGAGATCTTCGGTCAGCCCCATCCCGCCGCTCAACTGGCCGGCTAGCGGTCCGTCGGAGATGAAATCCAGCGTGGAACGCCGGCATCGACGAGAATCGCGCTCCCTGTCGTCGAAGCCCAGCGCAATAGCGAACAGACGCGCCAAGGCAGGAAGCCAGCAACTGGCGCGAGTGAGTTTCATGGGCGGACGCGGCATGCGATGAGTAAGGTCTCGCCGTCGGAATCCACACAGGGGGAACGACCACAAAGCGGTTCCAATGCCCCGCGCGACCGCCGCCCCCTCCGGGCCTCGACCGAGGCCTGCCAAAGCCTTGAAACTTTACTCCCGGCGCTTGTGTTGTAGGTTCCGACGCTGGCGCTTTATCGCCGTCGTCTCGATATGGAAACTCTTCTTGCCCTCTGCATTGGACTCGGCTTGAGCGCGGCCTGCGGATTCCGCGTGTTCGTTCCCCTTCTCGGGCTCAGCATCGCGGCGCATGCCGGACACGTCGCCCTGGCCGCGGACTTCGCCTGGCTGGGATCCATCCCCGCGATCATCGCGCTCAGCTTCGCCACGGCGCTGGAGATCGGCGGATACTACATTCCGTGGCTCGATCACTTCCTGGACGCTCTGGCCACTCCGGCGGCGGTGGTCGCGGGCGCCATGGTATCGGCCTCGCTGATCACCGACATGAGCCCCATGATGCGCTGGAGCCTCGCCGTGATCGCGGGCGGGGGATTGGCCGGGCTGGTCCAAACCACAACTGTGCTGGCGCGAGCCGGCTCCACCCTCACCACAGGCGGACTCGGAAATCCCCTCGTGGCCACCCTGGAGCTTGGCGGATCGCTCCTCTCCACGCTTCTGTCGCTCCTCGCGCCGGCGCTGGGGGTGGGCGTCGTGCTGGCATGCGCCGGACTGATTGGAGTTCATGTCCATCGTCGTCGGCAAACAGCCGCGGCTCCCCAGCAAGGCGGGAAGACTTCAAGCGCGGGCGCGGCGACTTAGGTCGAGCAAAAAGCCTGGAAAACATTTGACCCGCGGCATGGGATGCCGTATGAGAGCCCGACGTGAGTAGGATCTTGAACACTAACCTGCTGCTAAACACCGGCCTGCTTCTGAGCAGGGCGGCGGTTGGGCACTGAGTTGGTCAAACGATTTCAAGACCCCACTGCCAAACCTGGCGGTGGGGTCTTTTGCTTTCTACCACGGACAGATGGACTGGACTGTGTCGGATCGCGGGAACAACACCGCCGCAACATAAAAAAGTCATGAAGAATCAAAGCATCACCATATTCGACACCACGCTCCGCGACGGGGAGCAATGCCCCGGCGCCTCGATGAACTTGCGGGAGAAGCTTGAGGTGGCCCGCCAGCTCGCTCGGTTGAAGGTGGACGTGATCGAGGCCGGGTTTCCGGTCATCAGCGACGGCGATTTTGCCTCGGTGCAGGCGATCGCCAGGGAGATCAAGGGCCCGCGGATCGCCGGATTGGCGCGGTGCGTGGCCAAGGACATCGACGCCGCCGGCGCGGCCGTGAAGCCCGCGGGAAAACGCGGACGCATCCATGTCTTCCTCGCCACTTCCAGAATCCACCGCGAGTTCAAGCTCGGCAAGGCGCGCGATGAGATCATCCGGTTGGCGGTCGAGGGCGTGAAGCGCGCAAAAACGCATGTCGACGACGTGGAGTTCTCCCCCGAGGACGGCTCCCGCACCGAGCCCGATTTCCTCATCGACGTCTGCCAGGCGGTGGTCGCCGCAGGGGCCACCACCGTGAACATCCCGGACACCGTGGGCTGGGCAGTGCCCGATCAGTTCGGCGCCTTGATCCGCCAGCTCCATGAATCCGTCGCCGAGTTCAAGAGCGGAAGGGCGGTCATCAGCGTGCATTGCCACAACGATCTCGGATTGGCCGTGGCCAACTCGCTCGCCGCGGTTCGCAACGGAGCGCGCCAGGTCGAGTGCACCGTCAACGGCATCGGCGAGCGCGCGGGCAACGCCTCCTTGGAGGAGTTGGTGATGACCCTCAAGACGCGCGGCGACTTCTACGGCGGATTGCACTGCGGCGTGAACACCAGGGAGATCGTGAAATCCTCGCGGTTGGTCTCCCGCATGAGCGGACTCGTCGTGCAGCGCAGCAAGGCCATCGTCGGCGAAAACGCGTTCGCGCACTCCAGCGGCATCCACCAGGACGGCATCCTTAAGAAGCGCGAGACGTATGAGATCATGGATCCGCGGGATGTGGGCTGGGGCGGCACCGAGTTGCCGCTCACCAAGCACAGCGGAAGAGCGGCGGTCGCCGCCCGATTGAAACACCTCGGGTTCAAAATGACCGACGGCGACGTGCAGGCGATCTTCGCGCGATTCAAGGAAATTGGGGACAAGAAGAAGTTCGTCTACGACGACGACCTCACCGCCTTGGTGGAGGGTCAGATCACTGAGGTTCCTGAGACCTGGACCCTGGAGTACTTCAACGTCACCAGCGGGAACAGGGCGGTCCCCACGGCCACCGTGCGGTTGCGCAAAGCGGGCGCCAAGGAAGCCGTCACCGACGCCGGAACCGGCGATGGCCCCGAGGACGCGACCTTGAAGGCCGTCGACCGCATCACAAAGACCAAGGGCATCCTCATCGACTATGCGTTGCGCGCCGTGTCGCAGGGCAAGGACGCGATGGGGGAAGTCACGATGAAGGCCGATTTCGGCGGCGGCGATTTGGTCACGGGCAAAGGCGCCAGCACGGACATCGTCGAAGCCAGCGCGCGCGCCTACTTGAATGCCGTCAACCGCCATCTCAGCGAATCCAACGGGGGCGAGGCCCCAAGAAAGAAACCCGCGCAAGCCTGACCCCAGGGATTGGCGCGAAGTCATCCACTCCTGAGCGGCCCGTCTTTGGGCCGCTCAGGAGATGTCGGAGAAAATCCGAAGCTCGGCGCGGGAGACTCGCACCTTGCCCAGGGGCGTCTGTGTCGAGATCAACGACCGGGACAAAGCCTCGGACTTTCCGGCGCCGGACGCGAGCACCCACACGGAGCGGGCGGAGGCGATCATCGCGTAGCTGAGCGTGACGCGGTGGGGCGGTGGCTTGCTGGCCACCACGGCGCGATAGGGAGCGGGATTCGGCGAGGGATCGCCGGGGCCCTCCGGAAAAAGGGACGCGACATGGCCGTCCTCGCCCATGCCCAGGATCACCAGATCCAGGACGGCGGGCCGGGAGGCGTCGGACGCCAGAACGCGGGCAAGCTCCGCGTTCGCTTCAGCGGCCGCCTGGGCTGGAGGGAGCTCGCCTTGGATCCTGTGAATGCGCTCCGACTGTGTTTTCAAGGGCGCCAAGAGGGCCTCTCGAGCCGCGGCGAAATTGCTTTCGGAATGGTCGGGCGGAACGCAACGCTCGTCCGCCCAGAAGAAATCGACGTGATCGAGATCAACGTTCGAACGTCGCGCGGCGGCGGCGATCGCGCTGAAAAACACCTTGGCGATCCGGCCGCCTGACAAAGCCACGCGGCATCGATCGCCGGCGCGCCTCGCCTCCCGCGCATGCTCCAGCCACTGGTCGGCGGCGGCGGCGGCCAGGGCTGTGTCGCTCTCGAACTGGATAAGATCAACGCGGGGCATGATGAACGGCGACGGACGATGACAGGGAGGAACGCGTCAAGTCGCGGGCTGCGGATCTCGCCAGGCGCGGTCCGAGGAGGCGAGCAGCTCGGCGGCGGCGGCGGGGCCCCACGTTCCCGCGGGATAAAACTCCCGCTCCGTCAGTGGAGTGTTGGCCCAACCCGCGCGGATCGGATCGACGATGCCCCAAGCCGCCTCGACCTCGTCGCGGCGAATGAAGAGCGTGGCGTCGCCCGCGATCGCCTCCAGCAGCAAGCGCTCATAAGCCTCCGGCGTGTAGGCGCCAAACTCGGTGTCGTAGCCGAAATGCATGCGCACGGGCCGGATCTGGATGTTGTTCCCGGGCACCTTTCCGTTGAAGCGAAGCGTGATGCCCTCGTTGGGCTGCAACCGGAGAGTGATCGCGTTGGCGTCGAGCTTGGGGCCGCACTGGGCGGCGAACAGGACGTTGGGCGGCGGACGAAACTGGATGCGCACCTCGCTCGCGCTCAAGGGCAGATACTTGCCGGTGCGCAGAAAAAAAGGAACGCCGGCCCAGCGCCAGTTGTCGACGAGCAGGCGCATCGCGACAAAGGTTTCCGTGTTGGATTCCGGATTGACCTTCGGTTCCCTCCGGTAGGCGGGGCAGGGCTGGCCGCCAATGGTTCCGGCCACGTACTGGCCCCTGACGACATTCTTGGCCACCTGCTCCGGCTGCCAGCGTCGAACCGCGTTCAAGAGCTTCACCTTCTCATCGCGCACCGACTCGGCCTCGAGCGACACCGGCGGCTCCATGGCAACCAGGGCGAGCACCTGAAGAAGGTGGTTCTGGAGCATATCCCGGATCGCGCCGGCCTCCTCGTAATAGCCGCCGCGCGCGCCGACCCCGAGCTTCTCGCCGACCGTGATCTGCACATGGTCGACGGACTGTCGATTCCACAGCTGCTCGAAGATGGAGTTCGAGAAGCGGAACATCAGGATATTCTGGACCGTTTCCTTCCCCAGATAGTGATCGATGCGGTAGATCTGCTTCTCCAGCGCAAACTGGGTGAGCTCGGAATTCAGCCGCTGGGCGGAGGCGAGGTCCTGTCCGAAGGGCTTCTCCACCACGACGCGCTGCCAGCCGCCGGGCTGCTGCTGGCGAAGGAGCAATCGAGCCTCGCTCAAGCGCCCCACCACGTCGCCGAACTGGGTCGGCGAAATCGACAGGTAGAAGAGAAGATTATTCCGCAGCTCCGGAACGCCGAAGCTCTCGAGGAGGTGCTTGAGGTGGACGTACGCCTTGGGATCCTCGAGATCGCCCTGGCAATAGCTCAGGTTCCTGGCGAACTCGGTCCACGCGGCCTCGTCGACTTTCTTCGTGCGGGAGAACTGCTGCAGCGCGGCCTTCAGCTCCTCGCGCCATCCGGCGTCGGTTTTTTCGCGGCGCGCAAATCCGATGATGCGAAAGGGCAATGGCAGTCGCTTCTCCACGAACAGGTGGTACAGCGCGGGGATAAGTTTGCGGGCGGTGAGATCGCCGCTGGCTCCGAAGATCACGATCGAGCACGGCTCGACCAGTCTCTTTCCTAGATCCAGCCGGCACGTCAACACTTCATCGAGTTGATCCATGACGACCAACCATGTCGAACCCTCGAGTCAATTTCAACAAATGCTTGCTTCCGTTTCCCGGGCTCACAAACATGCCACTCGCGTATGAAGCGATCCGGAACCGATCCGATGCCGACCCGGGCCTCACTGCTGGAGCGTCTCAAGAACCCCGACGACCAGCGGAGCCACCAGGAATTCTACGATCTCTACCGCAATCTGATCTACGGGGTGGCCATGAAATACGGACTCTCGGACGCCGACGCCCAGGACATCATCCAGGAGACGATGAAGTCGGTCAGCGCCAAGCTGGGCGAATTCAAATACGACCCGAAGGTAGGCTCGTTTAAGGCCTGGCTTCTCCAAAACACGAGATGGCGAATCCTGGAACTGCTCCGCGTCCAGAAGAAAGATCCCAAAAAACCCACCGCCTACTCCGACGACACGCGAAGGACCGGCACGATGGAGCGCCTCGAGGATCCTGCGGGCAACAGCCTGGACGAAATCTGGGAAGCTGAATGGCATCGCACCCTGCTCGATCGCGCGATGGCAAAAGTGCGGGAGCAGGTCCGGCCGCTCCAGTACCAGATATTTGAGTGCTACGTCCTGAAGGATTGGCCGATCGAGAAGGTCACCAAAACCCTCGGGGTGAGCGCCACACAGGCCTATCTGGCCAAGCTGCGAGTCGGAAAAAAACTGCGCGAGGAAGTCAAAGGCCTCGAGGACCAGCTCATTTAGCCCTCGGTCCCTCTCTCGAGTCCCGCACGCCGTGGTTCAGAAAACGCCGCGAGTCCGAAGCCGGCGCACGCAGCGGGCTTGGGCGGGATTTCGCGTCCACCCCCTCTATCACCACCGGAGAACCCCGAGGGTAACGACGGGACCCCGCGTTGATCCTCCGGGAATCCGGGCTGGCGTCACTTCATCCGATCGAAGCTCTTCTGCAGGATCTGCCAGTCCTTCAAGCCCTGGTTCTTCGAGCGGATATCGTTGATGATCTCCGCCTCCTGCGCGTTCTTGGTCGGCCGGTTGGATTTGTAGAAAATGCCGAACTTTCCCGGAAAATCCTCGCCAGCGAGCGCGTAGGCCGCGAGTTCGTTGGAGACATCATGGGCCTCGGGAACGAGCTCGAACTTCCCGCCCTTGCGGGGATTCGAGGCGTCGAAGGAGCCTTCGTAAAACTCCACGCACTCGCTCAGGCATTCAATGAAGCTGAATCCATCGTGATCCATCGCCGCCTCCATCATTTGGAGAACATGGTTGGGATTGGTGTGGGTCGTGCGCGCGACGAACGTGGCGCCGGCGCTGATCGCCTGCTTCATCGGGTTGATGGGACGGTCCTTCGCGCCCCACTGATCCGTCTTGCTCTTGAAACCCTGCGGCGAAGTCGGGGAAGTCTGCTTCTTCGTCAGCCCGTAGACCCAGTTGTCCATCACCACCAGCGTCATCTTCACGTTCTTGCGCGCGGTGTGATTGAAGTGGTTTCCGCCGATGGAGAAGGCGTCGCCGTCGCCGCTGAAGGCGAAGACATGGAGATCCGGCCGGCTCAGGCTCACGCCGCTGGCGAAGGATAGGGCGCGTCCATGGATGAAATGGGCGCCGTGCGCCTGGACGAAATAAGGAAAGCGGCTGGAGCAGCCAATCCCGGCGATCGTTGTGATCTTCTCATGGAGGATCTTACGCTTCTCGATGAGCTTGAAGTAGAGCGCAAGCACCGAGAAGTCGCCGCAACCCGGGCACCACGTGGGGTGATCCGCGGCGATTTCCTTCTTCGTGAGCCCCTTTCGCTCAGCCTCGGGTATCGAAGGGGTGATAGCGATGGTGTTTTGTCTCGGGGGAATCTGAAACAGCGTTGTGCTCATGAGGTGGCAGGTGCGATCGAATGTGACGAGTGGAACAAGGAGAATGAAGGAAGGTGTTAGGCTCCGCCCTTGGCGAGCCGAGCGGCCAGGGCCTGCGATTGATCCAGAATCTCGCGAACTTTCCAGGTCAGGCCGTCGGTCTTGTTGACTCCATGAATCTTGGAATCCGCGAAACGAGCGCGCAGAATCATGGCGAGCTGGCCGTGTCCGTAGAGGCCGCCGTCGTTCATCTCAACGACGAACACATGCCGAAATCCCGAGAACACCTTGTCCAGCCCGTTGGGCAGAGGGTGAATGTGTTTCAAGTGCAGCGCCGAGATCGCCAGGCGTTGAGCCCGCGCCTTCTCGACCGCTTCCCGGATCGGACCCTGGGTTGAGCCCCAGCCCACGAGCAGGATCTGGCCCTCGGAAGGGCCGAACACCTTGGGCAGCGGGAGCTCGTTGCTCAACGCCTGGAGCTTCATGCGTCGCTTGGCGGTCATCTGCATGTGCATCTTCGGCGATCCGGTGGGATGCCCCAGCTCATCATGCTCAAGCCCCGTGACGACCGGATACTTGCCGCTGGCGATTCTCGTGCCCGGAGGCAGATGACGCGTGACGCCATCCGGAGCCTGCAGATCGTAGGGCTTGAAATCGGAAACAGGAGTGAAGTCCGGCGAGATATCCTGGGCGACCTTCTCAAGGTCCGGCTGCTCGAAGGCCTCGATGCGCGTGGCGATGGCCTGGTCGGTGAGAACGACAACGGGAACGCTGTACTTGCGCGCGATGTTTACAGCGTCGATCGCCGTGTAGAAGCAATCTTCAACATTGGCGGGCGCGACGACAACGCGCGGGGAGTCCCCGTGACCGCCAAAACAAGCGATGTTCAGATCGCTCTGCTCGACATTCGTCGGCATGCCGGTTGACGGCCCGCCGCGCTGGACATCGATGATGACAAGCGGCATCTCCGCCATGACCGCCCAGCCAAGCGCCTCGGTCTTGAGCGAAATGCCCGGGCCGCTGGACCCCGTCACCGCCACGCGTCCGGCATAGCTCGCGCCGATCGCCATGGAGATCGAGGCGATCTCGTCCTCGCATTGAATGAAGGCGCCGCCGTATTTCGGCAGCTCGCGCCGAAGCAGCTCCATGATGTCCGACCAGGGCGTGATCGGGTATCCCGCGCCAAAGCGGACCCCCGCCGCGATGAGGCCGAAGCCCAGGGCTTCGTTGCCGTTCATCACCACCTGCTGGGCGCCCCGCTTCTGTCCTTCAACAAAACGGAAAGTCTGCCAGGCGGAGTCGAGCTGAAAGCTGTAGCCGGCATGGAACGCGTTGAGCGCGTTCTGGGTGATGCTGGCGTCCTTGCCGGTGAAGCGCTCGCTCACCAACTTCTCGAGCTTCGGGACGTTGAGGTCGAACATTTTGGCCACGAGACCGAGCACGAAAATGTTCTTCCCCTTGTCCTTGCCTGTGCCGCCGATGGCTTCAACCGTCCGGCTGGAAATAGGAATCCCCAGGTGCCGGTACGCGGGCTGCAGCTCCGGGTTGGGTTCCACGTGATCGCTGTCGTAGATGACGATTCCGCCCTTCTTCAGGGATCCGGTGTGCTCGTCGTAAGAGTGTTGGTAGAAAGCGAGAAGCACATCGGCTTCGTCGCCGGAGCTCAGCACCTCGCCCGATCCGATTCGAACCTGGAAGATCGAAGGCCCCCCCGAAATGGTCGAGGGGATGGTCATGAAGGTCATGACCTCCTGTTCGCTGCGGCCCGCGAGGCGGGCGAGGAATCCTCCGATCGCCTGGATACCGTCCTGGGAGTTGCCGGCGATGCGGATGACCGCCTCGGCGATTCGCGAAGCCTCGGGATGGCCACTGGCTGCCTGGGTGGCGAGAACCGTATCACTCATGATGAATCAAGATGCTGTTGCTCTCCCCCCGGAAAGTGCAGATCTCAGCGAAAAAAACGCCCAGAACCCGGGTGGGCGGCGAGCGTATCAGCTGAGCCCCGTGTGTCAAACGCGCAGCGGAGCAAAAACGACGGGAGACCCGTCGAGAAAAGCCCCAACCCCATGGCAGCGAAGGACCAAGCCCCGGCATCCCGCGCCTCGTGTCACAATCATAGGGCTGAAGGCCCGTTCCACGGGACGAGGGTTCGTGAGCGACCCACCCGGGAGCGAGAGCCGGCCTTCACTAAGGTCCCAGGATCACCGCGTTGGTTCGCCAAGTGGACGTCACGGCCCACATGTTCACCGGGTTGATCGAGCGCCCGTAGGGAATGTATGCGGCATGGCCATCCGTGAAGGTGTAGTTGCTTCCCCCGCCCGTTCCCTGCCGACCCCGGCTGCTGTGCTTCCCATGGTCCACCTCGGTGATGTCGTTCCCAAGACCTTGGTAGATGTCCACGTTGAAATGATGCGACTCCGCCAACTTCTCCCCGAACATGAGGGTGTCGGACGGGTATTTCACATAGGTCTCCGGCATTCCAATTGGATACTTATGATCCAGGAACAAGGCCCAGTCGTCGGGCTTGAGCGTCGTCTTAAAGTAGTCGTCCCACCCGTTGATGATATAGCTCCTGGCCGCGTTGACCGAGAGTTCGGGGGTGAGGCCCTCTGGGCCTGTCGGATACACCAAGTCGCTGGGACATTTGAGAAGCTTGGTGGTCTGGTAGAAGGGGTAGAGCCGCTCCACCCATGTCGGCTTAACCCTCGGGGGGTAGAGACCCTCCGAGTCATCCAGGTACAGGATTACAGAAAGGCCGAGCTGTTTGTGGTTATTGAGGCAGCCGATCCGTCTGCCGTACTCCTTGGCGCTGCCCAGGCTGGGGAGCACCATGGCCGCCAGGATGCCTATGATCGCGATCACCACGAGCAACTCGATGAGCGTGAAGGCGACAGCCGGCGCGGTGACGGCGCTGTCAGGAAAGGCGGTTCTCCCAGGGGCACTGCGAGGGTTTGGTTCGCGCATACGGTGACTAAGACACGGGGAGGTTCCGGTGGTTACGAGGATTCTGTTGGACTCAGTGTGCTTTGCCCACCGGTTTCGCCTCAGGGAGTGGTTGAGCGAGGCGTTTCCTTGCGATTTCCACGCGCTGCTTCCAGTCCTGCCAGGTAGCCGCCCAGGCGGGGCCGCGCAGCTCAGCCTCGGCGGCCTTGAGGCGAGCCTCCAGGGTGGGCATGCGGGCCTGCGCCTTTTTGAACTCCTCCCAGCCCGCTTCGGTCTCGATGAGCGTGAGGATGTTTTCGGGGAACGCCGCATCCAACTCGACCGCTCGCTCGAGGTGCTTGCGGGCCTTGGTCCGGCTCCCGATGCTGGCGGGCCAACCGGGAGCGTCCCGGTAGAGCATTCCCAGCGACCTCTCGGGGCCGGCGTGGTCGAATCCGGGCTGAAGCGCTATGGCGCGAAGGAAATGTTTCTCCATGTCGGAGACCAGACCCAGCGCGCTGAGGGCGCGGGTCCGGGCGAGCTGACCCAGATTCAGGGCGAGGTAGAAGTGGCCGGGCGCGTTGTTGGATTCGCGGCGCAGGACTTCCTGGGCGGCGGATATCCCCATCTCCGCCAGGCCGGAGCGCTCGGTTTTCGTCGACGCGAACTCCGCGCGGTCGAAGCAGGCCCGGGCGAACTTCCACCCGTCCGTCGTGCTGGCGCCCGCTCGCTCCCATGCTTTGCGGGCGGTCTTCAGCTGGGTCTCCGCATCCTCCATCGGCCCGCAAAAGCCGACGATGGACACAAGGAGGCAGCAGAGGATCGCCGCGCAGGCCTTCCGCTTGAGGGCGATTCCGCGAAACCTCAGGCTCGAGTTCGGTGTTGCCATGACATGTTTGGAACCTATATTGCGCCGGTGAAATGGACCCAACAGTTACTGGGCGGACTGCTAGGCTGCGCTGCTGTGGCCATTCTTAGCGGCTGTACGGGCATTGATGCCAGACCCAGCGTGTCTCCAGCCACATTTCTTTTGCCGGGCCTGGGACAGACTAGTCCCCTCTCCCAGTCCGCGGCGTCTTCTTTCGCTTCCGCCGATTTCATCGGCCCCGTTACTCCTGGCATTGTTGCCGCCCCTTAATCTATGAGATTTCCTCTCGCGCTGACGCTCAAGATTGCCCGACACATTATCAAGCACAAGGCGAAGCGAACTCCCAAGTTCGCCATGGTCCTCCAGCTTGAGCCCCTCCACACCTGCAATCTCACCTGCACCGGCTGCGGCCGCATCAGGGAATACTCCACCAGCCTCAAGGACATGGTCCCGCTCGAGCGGTGCCTCGCCGCGGCGGAAGAATGCGATGCGCCGATGGTGTCGATCTGCGGCGGCGAGCCCCTGATCTACCCCAAGATCGAGGAGCTCGTCGCGGGCCTCCGCGAGCAGGGCCGGATTATCTACATTTGCACGAACGCCATGTTCATGCGGAAGAAGATGCGGGACTACATGGCCTCGCGCTACGACGCCGACATGGAGGCCAGGCTCAAGGAGCTCGTGTCCCAGGAGCTCGTCACCGAGAAGGACGCCGAGGTCATCCGCAAGGCGGACGCCGCCGCGCGGGAGAAGGTAGTCATCGCGCCTTCCCGGTGGATGTATTGGAACGTGCACGTCGACGGGCTGGAGTACACCCACGATCTCATCGTGGAGCGCGAAGGCGTTTTCAAGGAGTGCGTCGCCGCCATGAAAATGGCGAAGATCCTCGGCTATCAGGTCGCCACCAACACCACGGTCTACAAAGAGACCGATGTCCAGGAACTTGAGGACATGTTCAAGTATTTGAGCTGGCTGGGAGTGGATGGCCATACCATTTCGCCCGGATACGACTACGACGCGGCCAAGAAGGACATGGTGAAGCGTCTGGGCCGGGATCCCCAGGCGTTCTTCCTGACCCGTGATGTTACTCGGCAGAAATTCAAGAAGATTGAGGACTGGGGCAAGATGTTCACGATCTTCGGGACCCCCGTGTATCAGGAGTTTCACGCCGGCAAGCGCGAGCTGACCTGCACCGCGTGGGCGATCCCGACCTTCAACGTCCGCGGATGGAAGGCCCCGTGCTACCTGATGACCGACGGCCACTACAACGGGTATCAGGAGATGCTCACAAAGGTGGACTGGGAAAAGTATGGCGTCGTCGACGGCGTGGCACGCGATCCCCGGTGCGAGAACTGCATGGTGCATTGCGGCTACGATCCCAGCGGCGCGCTCGGCACCAACTATCAAAGCGGCGACAACTGGAAGAACTTCAAATACAACTTCGCGTCCAAGCCCAAGCCGCATCCCGCGGGGCAGCAGGTGCTCGCCTTCAACGGCCAATCGATCGGCAAGGGCCATCTGGCCGAGGCGAAGGCCGCGGTCAGCAAGGAATTCGCGTCGACGCCCAAATCCGTGTTCCAGCGCAACGGCCACCACGACCACACAGGCTCCGACGCCGGCGCCGACACCGCCCAGCGCGACGCGTTGATCGCGAAGATCAACGCGCCCAGATCCTGATTCACGCTCTGCTTTCATCCCGAAAGCAAAACAGGGCAGGCTTTCGCCTGCCCTGTTTTCGTTTATAGAACCGCGGACTGGTTACTGAACGGCCTCAGCCTCCGACCGGGCCAGCTTCATCTGGGCCTCCCAATCGGCTTTGAGCCGGACGCGGGCCTCGGGGCTGAGCTGGGAGATGTCCATGCCCAGCTGATAAGCCAGCTCCACCTCATCGCCACGCGCCGCCAACACGGCGTCCGCCATCTCCCCCGCGGACTTCGCGGCTTCGTCCACGACCGGCGCCGGAGCCTGAATTTTCGGCGCGGCTGGAGAAGCGACGATTGTCTTCGGTGTCTCGACTGTCTCCGTGCTGCTGACAGAGGCCGCGGGTTCGGGATTCGCGGAGGCGGCCGGGGAGCGGACGCCGCGTTGACTCACACCCACCACCACGGCGACGGACACAGCGAGGACAGTGATCAGTTTCAGGGAGATTTGAGCGGATTTCATATTGTTTGAGCGTTAGAGGTTTCGTTGCGGTGCTTGTTCAGGATCTCAGGGCTTGAGGATCGGCGCGTTGATGTCGATCGGGAGCGTGGCGCCGGGCTTGATGATCGGATCGATCGGGTCGATGAGGATCGGGCCGATGGGCTTGATGATCGGAGGAATGATCACGAGATCCTTCGGGCATTCGGTGTTGCCGTCGCCGGAGCCGAGCAGGATGGTCAGGTTGTCGAAGTCCTGGACGCCGTTGTAGATCTGTCCATATCCGTTCTGGATGCGGCTATTCGCGCTCAGAATGAAGCTGTAGGCGCAGGACTTGGAGGCGCGCCAGTTGGACACCACGAGGTTGTTCACGCCGTTCCAGCGCTTGGGCCCGTCGGCGTTGATGTGGTTCACGGAGAAGGGAACTCCCAGATTGGATCCACCGCTTTCGTAGGTGTCGCTGTAGATCGTGCCGGTGCTGTGGCCGTGTCCGTAGGTGCCGTAGAACCAGTAGCCGGAGAGCGCGCCGTTCGGATCGTCCACCGTCAGGTCGAAGCTGAAGCTGCGGGGCGCGGAGCCCTGCGTCACGATGCCGCACTCGCAGATGTCGGCGCCGTTGTACTTGATGTTGTTGATGTGGACCGTCGGCGCTGTGTTCAACACGCGGAGGGTGAGCAGATTGCCCGCGGGGCTCGGGAGGGGGACTCCGACGCCGTTGAGCAGCTCAAGCTTTAGGCTGTAGGTGCCGTCGCCGAACTTGGTGGTGTCCCAGCCGAGGATCTGGTTCGGGTTGTACCACAGCTCGAAGGCGCTGGGAATATCGTAGGCGTCGGTGACGTCCGGAGCAATCACGCGGACCGACCAGGCCAGGCCGTCCCACTTGTAGTTATACCAGGACTGCTGATGGAGCCGGGCGTAAGGGCCGCCATCCTTGGAGTAGAGGATGCGATACTTCGACGCGCCCAGGCCGTAGCGGAGCGTGTTCCAGTGGCCAAACACGCGCAGGTCGCCGCCGAACGGGGCGTTCGTGGCGTAGTAGTAGCCCGACTGGTTGATGTTCGCGTATCCGTCGCCGCCGATGAAGGTGGAGGGGATCAAGCCCACGCCCATGAACACAGGACCGGTTCCGCCGTGGAACACCGGAGTGGTCGCGAGCGCGAGATTGAACAGGTTGGACATGTCGGGGAGGAGGTGGTTGTCCGGCTCGTGAACATCAAACGCGGGAACCTCCGACCGGGTGGTGACATTGAATCGAACCTGGGGGTTGATGCGCGGGAACAGATGCCAAAGCGTGGGATGCATTCCGAGCTCGCCCAGGTCCAGGCGCAGCTCCCAGAAACGGTGAGGAACGCGGGAGTTCAGCGTGGGACCAAAGCCGGCCTTGCCCTTGGAATCGGGATCGGTGGCCGTGCAGCCCGTGCTGGAGTTGGCGCCGAGGCGATAGGATTTCACGAACTCCTGGCCGTCGTTGCAGCTGCTGTAGTCGAGATCCACATGAGGGGTCACCGCGTGGTTCAAATCGATGTCGAACGACAGGCGATACCAGTCGCCGGTGTTGGGGCCGCCGGCGGAGCCCGGGTTATTCACGGTGTCGGCCGTCACATCAATGAGCACGTAAAGGAAGTGGGCGTCGTTCATCGTCATCAAGCGCCCCTTCGCCAGCGGGGTGGACTGGGCGTATGCCCATTCGCCGGGGCTGACCACGCCATCGATGGTGGGCGAGGACGCCGCCCAGCGGCGCATGATGGGAACATCGGCTTGAGCGGTTGTGACCGCGCCGGCGGCGGCGCCGATCATGAGCGCCGCACACGCGGCGCGCTTTGCCCACTCGGTTGTGAAAAGTGTCTTCAGGCTCTTCATATTTTTGGTTTTTGTTGCCGCGATTGTGGAACATTCCTCACGCGGCTAGGGATGAATACGAAGCGCCAGGGGGGGTTCTTTCACTTCCGGAGAAAAAGTCGAATGGCCCAACGCCAGTTCTCCTTCAGGCCTTTTAGGGTCCGTCGAACGGGAAGCCCAGCACGACGTCAGGGTGGAATCAGCCCTTCGTATGCGAAGCCGCAGGCTGCCAGGGCTCTAGAGCTCGAGGAGCTTCTCGAAGCGGGTGAGGTTTCGCGCGCCGGTCTTGGTGACGAGCGCCACATCCTCCAGGCGGACCCCTCCCACACCGGGATAGTAGAGGCCGGGCTCGACGGTCACGACATGGCCCTCCTGGAGAGTGTCTGAAGAGTTCCAGCCGATGCGAAGACGCTCATGAACCTCCAGGCCGAGGCCGTGCCCCGTGCCATGAAAGAAGCCCTGCATCCGACCGCGATGCTTTCGCGTTTTATAGCCGAGGGCTTCGAAGTGCTCGTGCACCCGGCTATGCACCGTGTTGGCGCGCGCCCCGGACCGCAGGAGGCCAAACGCCAGGGCCTGGGCCTCCTCCACGGCGCGGTAGATCTGGCGCACGGATTCGTCGGCGCGGCCCTTCACGATCGTGCGCGTGATGTCTCCGAAGTAACCTGTTTTTTGGGAACGAGGAAAGACATCCACAATGATCGGCTCGCCGGCACGGAGCACCCCGTGCCCGCGCTCGTGAGGATCGCAGGCCTGCGCGCCGCCGGCGACGATGGTGTTGGCCGCGACGCCGCCGGCCTGGAACACCGCGATGGCCACGATGCCTTGCAAACGCTCGGACGTGAGGGGCGCGTTGCGATAGATGAGCCTCCGGTTTCGGCCGGCGCGAGAATTGCGCAGCGCCTGGATGGCCTCCGCCAATCCGACTTCCGCCATCGTGAGCGCCGCGCTGATCTTCTTCACCTCGTCGGCATGCTTCCGCTCGCGTTCAGGAAAGAAGGATCCCTCTCGCGTTTTCACCTTCACGCCCAGCTTCTGGAGTCGCTTCGCCAATCCCAGGGGAAAGTTTTCTGGAACAAGAACCTTGCGCGCGCCATGCTGGCCCAGCAGGTAGCGGATCAGCGTCGCTGTGTCGGGGTTCCTGACGCCTTCCCGCGTCAGACGTCGGATCAGGCTGCTCGCGGAGACCACGCGGCACGAGGACGCCTCGCGGCGAGCCCGGTCCAGCTCCAGATCGCTCATCACGACGATCGATTTGCCGTTCAGCCGAAGAAAGACGAAGGGATCGGGAACAAACATGCGCACGGCGTAAAGCATGTTCGCGTCGTGCTCAGAGTCCGCGAAGATCAATAGATTCTCGCTCATGGTCGGATGGGCGGGAAACCATGGCAAACTCTTTGGATTTGAAAACGAAAATCTTGCGCGTGGCCGCCCTGGCGGGCGCCGGCTTCTGCCTTGCGGCGACGCCGCCCGAACCCGCCCCGCCGCCGCGAGTGAGGCAGGTGGGCCCTGATGAGTTCCTGGTGGGCGATGTTCGCCTGGACCGCTCGACGCGGAGCCTCGGCTTTCCGGCCGAGGTCAACCTGACCGATCGAGTCCTGGAGTACGCGCTCGTGACCCATCAAGGCAAGACGCACGAGAGCCTGCTTCGGACTGCCGTCGATCCGAAGGACGTCCATGTCGCGGCGTTGCTGCTCGGAGCGATCGCATCGGCCGAGTTGGGCGACACCAACAAGACCGTTCGACCTCCGGCGCGAAGCCGGGTGACTGTGGATATTGAGTGGCGGTCGGACGGAGCGCAGAGAACCAATCGCCTGGAAGACTGGATGGGGCTCGGGACGAAGATCTCCCAGACGCTCACCAATCGGCTGAAGAGGATGGATTGGATCTACACGGGCTCGACGGTCGTTCAAGGCCATTTCATCGCCCAGGAGGAGGGCTCCATCATCTCATTGATCCGAGACCCCGGCGCGTTGATCAACAACCCAGGCGTGGATCGCGACGATGACGACATCCACTATGCCGACCCCGAGCGGGCTGCCAAAAAGGGGACGCTCGTGACTGTGCGTCTTCGTTTCATGACGGAGACGGACGCCGAGAAGAGTGGAAGTCCCCCGAAATAGAGGCCGTCGGAATGAGGACATCCGCGTGGCGTGGGTCGAACCTACCCCACCCGGGCGAGATACCAATCCAGCATCCAGCGGCCCGCGAACACCCAGATACCCGCCGCGATGGCGATGTAGGGGCCGTAAGGGAGCTTGCTGGACCATTCGCGCCGGCCGCAGGCGATCAAGGCGAGGTTGAAGACAGCGCCGATGAGAGCGCTCGCCATCAAGGAGAAAATCGCGCCCGGCCAGCCGAGGAACGCCCCGATGGCGCCCATGAACTTCACGTCCCCGAAACCCATGGCCTCGCGCGGGATTGTAATCTCCTGAGTGGTCGCGATCATCAGAGGGACTTCTTCCGGGTTGAAAGACTCGTCACCGATCTCCAATCGCTCCACCGAGAGGCGAACAGGCGCGTCGCTCCATGTCCGGCCCAGGGCTTCAAGCTTCGAAGCCCGAAACAGGATGCGATCGCTCCGTCGGTAGAAAATCTCATCAAAGGGCGTCTCCTCTCCTTCGATCAAGACCCCGGTCTCGGTGAACTCAACGCGCGTCGGCTCGTCGAACCGGAGCTTCTGCCGCCCGAAGAGCAGCTTCCCCAGCCGGAGTATGGCGTAGGTCAACCCCGCCCCCACAGCGGAGCCCAGCAAGCTCAGCATAACGGCACGGAGCCAGGGCCCCTGGATGTGCAGCGACGGGACGAGCGCGGAAAGAGCGACGCCGACTCCCCACCCTCCGAGGGTGATCTCATCCGGGATGATGTAATGCTCGATGTCGATGAACGTGGCGACGACCAAGCCGGCGAAGAAGATCGACAGAATCAGCGCGACGCCCGCGGACTCGCCTCCGTATCGAAGCCAGCACAGCAGGAAAAGCAGTCCGGTCAGCAGTTCCACGAGGAAGTACCGCGCGGAGATGGGCGCCTTGCAGTTCGCGCACCGGCCGCGCAGCCACAGCCAGGTGACCAAAGGCACATTCAGGTACCAGGGGATGCTGTAGCGGCATCGGGGACAATGCGAAGGAGGCGAGACCAGGCTTTCGTTCAGGGGCATCCGATGGATGCACACGTTCAGGAAGCTGCCCACAATGCATCCGAAGATGAAAAACACGAAAGCCCAGAAGCTGAACGGCACCTCGGCCCACAGTTCGGCGTCGAAGATATTCGCGCCCAGGGCCAGAAACAATGGATTCAGGCTGTCGTTCATCCGTAGACCTGTCTCCTCAGGGCTTCGCGCATGACCTCCACGGGCGCCGCCTTTCCGCTCCAGATTTCCAAAGCCTTGGCCCCTTGATAAAGCAGCATGCCCAGCCCGTTCGCGGTCTGGCATCCGGCGTTCTTCGCAAGAGCGAGGAAAGGGGTTTGCGCTGGCCTATAGATCATATCGTAAGCCTTGGAAGCCATGCCGGGCGACCAGCGGTTGATGTCCAGCGGCAAGGCATCGCCGGGATTCAGGCCGAGCGACGTCGCGTTGACCACCAGATCGATCCGGCCTTCGGGATAATCCGCGATCGCGCGAGTCGCTGGAAATCGACGGACGATTTCATCGCCTACTCCCGCGGATTTGGAAGTGGTGCGATTGACGAGAAACACCTCGGACGCGCCGGCGCTGGCCAGCTTCAACGCGGCCACCCGACCCGCGCCGCCGGCGCCGAGGACCAGGACCCGGGATCCCGCCGCTTGAAAAGCCAGATCCTCCTCCAGCGCCCGCAGAATCGCGTCGGCGTCCGTGTTGTAGCCGCGGGTGCGGATCTCGTCCGGCGCGGTTCCCTCGAACTCCCGGAGCGGTCGCCAGCGCCCCGCCGCGTCGCGCGCCTCGAACGCCACGGTGTTCACGGCGCCCCATTGGGCCGCCGTTTCGTCCAACTCGTCCATCAGCGGAAGCGCGAGCAGCTTGTGGGGGACGGTCAGGTTGACGCCCAAGAACCGCATCGCCCGGCATCCCTCCAGGGCCTGCGGAAGGCGGCGCGGATTCACCTCGAACGCGAGGTAACGCCAGTTCAGGCCCAGCGCGGCCATGGCGGGGTTGTGCATCGCCGGCGAAGCCGAGTGCCGGATCGGTTGCCCCAGCACCGCGCAGTAGCGAGTGGTGGCAGAGAGGAGATCGTGAGACATGACCGACACGGCGCGGTTTATAGGAGAAGCGCCCGGCCGCAGGAAAGGCGATAATCATAAAACTGCTCCCGGCCGCACGCCGCCAGGGGCGACATGCGACCGGGACGAAGGGCGCCGAAGAACATCCATTCCTCATCCGGCGCCCCGAGGATCCACGGAAGGATCTATTGAATGAGGCGAAGCACCGATTGCGGTATCGCGTTCGCCTGGGCGAGCATGGCCGTGCCGGACTGCACGAGGATATTGGATCGAGCGTAAGCCGTGCTCTCTTCCGCCACATCCACGTCCTTGATCCGGCTGTTGGCGGCGGAGAGGTTGTCCCGCAGCACAGACAGCTGTTCGGACGTGACCTGGAGGCGCGCCATGCTGGCGCCTGCGGTCGCCCGATCGGAAGCCAGCTGAGTGATCGCGTTCTTGACGTTCGTCAGCGCGGTCGCCGCGCCGCCCGTTGTCGCGACGCTCGATGTGCTCAGCGTTGTGTAGGTGGCCGTTCCGATATTGACGCCGGACATGGCGAACGTCGCGCCTTCGCTGTCGATCGTGACGTTCAGAGCGCTCGCGCTGAAAAGGCTCACTCCGTTGAAGTCCTTGGTCGCTACGTTCGTAATATAAGCCGCCAAGGTCGAGAACTCGTTGTCGTACAAGACACGATCGTTATTACCCTTCGTGACGTCCTGGGACAGAATGGCCAGTTCGCTCATGCGGTCCAGCGCCTTGGCCACCTTGCCCATGAATCCATCCTGTGTCTGACTGAAGGAGATGGCGTTCGCCACATTGCTGTTAGCCGCTTGCGTGCGGTTGATCTGAGCGTCGAAGCGCATCGACACCGCCAAACCGGCGGCATCATCTTCGGGCGAGGTGATCTTGGAACCTGAGGAGAGTCGAGCCAGCGATTTGGCCAGACGCATGGAGGATTCCGCCAAGAGGCGGGCTCCGCTGAGCGCGGAGACGTTTGTATTGATAACCATATACTTCCGTGTTGCTCCGGAGAGGAGCGTTGAACGCGACATCCTGTCGCGGGCGGATATTGTCGGGGGCATCCACCATCTTCCCCTGTCGGCGTTTTCTTTTCAGGTCGCCGACGACCGGGTCATCCAGACCGATGCATTGATCGACGCTCCCCTGAAAACCTTGAGTCCTTTCTCACAGGTTTTTCATTTTGATTTCGCGGGCGCCCGCCCCGGCTTGGGGCCCGCCAGGCGATCGCGATGACGCCACAGGTCGCGAGGATCGAAAACGCCTTCGGGAGTGATGATGCCCGTGATCAACTCGGCCGGCGTGACATCGAACCCAGGGTTCAGCGCTCCGCTGCCAGGGTTCGCGATCCGGACATATTGGCGTTTGCCGTCGGCCCCGGCGCCCCAGGCGCCAAGCACCTCGTCGGGCGATCGCTGCTCAATCGGAATATCGCGGCCGGACTCCAAATCCCAATCGATGGTGGAGAGAGGGATCGCCACATAGAAGGGAACGCCGTGTCGATGCGCCAGCACCGCCTTGGTGTAAGTGCCGATCTTGTTGGCCACTTCGCCCGTTCGTCCCAGGACTCGGTCGCTGCCCACGATCACCAGGTCAATCTCATCGCGCGAGAAGAGGAAGCCCGCGGCGTTGTCCGCTATCACCTGATGCGAGACGCCCTCCTGCGCCAACTCCCAGGCGGTGAGCGAGGCGCCCTGGCAACGCGGGCGGGTTTCATCGCAAAACACATGGAAGCGACGGCCCTGCCGATGCGCGGCGTAGATCGGGGCGGTGGCGCTGCCCACATCGACAAAGGCCAGCCACCCGGCGTTGCAATGCGTTAGCACGTTCATGCCCTCCCGAATCAGGGACGATCCGTGACCGCCGATGGCGGCGCAATGGGCGACGTCCTCGTCGGCGAAGTCGTGGGCCGCGGCGACTGCGATCCTTTTTTGATCGGCCACCGTCCCGCCTCGCTTCATCTTCCGGCGCACGGTGATCATCGCGTTCACGGGATCCACCGCGGTGGGGCGCGCGTCCCCGAGGGTTCGCTGGACGCGATCGACGTGCGCGCAAAACCGGTCGAGATTCGAACCTCGAAAGGCCTGCGCTCCCTGCGCCAGCCCGTAGGCGGCCGTCGCCCCGATGGCCCCGGCGCCGCGGACCACCATGTCCTGGATCGCCCGAGCCGTCGCCTGATAATCACCGAAACCCGCGATCTTGAACGTGTGCGGCAACAGCCGTTGCTCGATGAGACGAACGGAGTTGCTTTGAAGATCATAGGTCACCGTCCGGCAAGGAACCCTGCGTCCGCGCAAGCGAATATGCATCCGGGAAAAGTGATACGGCCGGAACCTTCCGCGCAACGAAAGAAGAAGGGAGGGTGGCGCCGTGGACGGCGGAGCGCTGACGGGACCGCGACCCGGGGCTAGGGCGTGAGGATGGCCTGGATCTTGCCGAGGATCGGCTGATAGCAGGCCGCCTCGCGCAGCTTCTCGAGGCTCTGCTCACGGGCGATCCACTTCCAGTCCTTGTAGCCGTAGTCGATCGCGAGCGAGAGCGCGTCCGCCGCGGCTTCCATCTGTCCGTTGAGCGAGTAGCTGCAGGCGAGATTGAAGAACGCCTGCGGGCAGCCAGGCTCGAGCTCGATGAGCTTTTCGTCCAGATCGAGCCCCAGATCGAAATGCCCGCGCTGGAGGTAGTCGTCGCTGAGGATCTTCATCGCCTCCACATAGTAGGGATCGCGTTGGACGACTCCTTCGAGAAAATAGATCTCGATGTCCAGATCCTGCGTCTGCTGACGGGTTAGCCTCTTCCTGGTGCGACTTCTCTTGGCCATGTGCTTCCTTGCGCTCTCAGCGGCTCGAGGTTTCCGACTCCCATGGCGGCGCATCCAACCGCCCGCCATGGAACATTTTTGTTCCGGCAACGGGGCAAATCCGATAAACCCGTCGCCACTTTCATCCATCGGCGGCCCGAGGATGGCTCTTTAAGCGAAACCAAACCACATGCACTGCCTGGTCACCGGCGCATCCGGATTCATCGGCGCCAACCTCGTTCACGAACTCGCGGCCCGAGGCCACCAGGTCAAGGCCTTGCTGCGCAACGGTAGCGACGCCCGCGGCTTGGACGGCGCCGATTTCCAGCGCATCCCGGGCGATCTAGGCGACCCGGCGCTTCTGCGAGCCGCTCTCCGGGGAGTCGACTGGTGCTTCCACGTGGCCGCCAGCTACCACTTATGGCTCCCGGATTACCGGCCCATGTACGCCGCCAACGTCGATGGCACGCGCAACGTGATTGAAGCGGCGGTCGCCGCAGGATGCTCCCGGATCATCTACACCAGCACCGTCGGATGCATCGGCCTGCCCCGTCCCGAAAATGGACGCTGGATTCCCACCGATGAAACCGCGCCGGTCTCGGAACGACAGATGAGCAATCACTACAAGCTGTCCAAGTGGAGGGCGGAGGGGGTCGCGCGCGAGCTGGCCGCCAAAGGCGCGCCGGTGGTGATCGTGAACCCGAGCGCCCCCGTGGGTCCGCGCGACGTGAAACCCACGCCGACCGGGCGCGTGATCCTGGATTTCCTGAACCGCGCCCTGCCCGCGTATCTCGACACCGGCCTCAACTGGGCGCATGTGCGGGACGTCGCCGTCGGACACATTCTCGCGGCGGAGAAAGGACGGATCGGAGAGCGCTACATCCTGGGCAACGCGGAAGGCAACTGGACGATGAAGGAGGCCCTGGACGTCCTGCATGAGATCACCGGCATCCCTGCCCCGCGGTTTCGCGTTCCTTATGCGGTGGCCTATGCCGCCGCCGTCGTGGACGAAGGGCTCTCGCGGATCACAGGCAAACCGCCCAAAGCGCCCCTCGCCGGGGTGCGGATGGCGCGCTATAAGATGTTTTTTAACCCCGCGAAAGCGATTCAGGAGCTCGGGCTTCCTCAAACGCCTCCGCGGCAGGCGTTGTCCGACGCGGTGGATTGGTTTCGAATGAACAACAAGGTCCGACTGCGCTGATTCTGCGAGACGGAGCGGCGGGAACAAGCATCCCGGGATGGGTTTCTGATATGCGCTTCCCATTTGCGAGGACGGCGGGGTAGTGTAGGAAGGATTCGCGGAACGCTGAGGCATATCCAAGGAGGAGATACGCCAACTGGCTTATGGTCGTTGACCTCAGCACGTGATAAACACTCAGAACAACAATCAATCCAATGAAAACACTCCGCCTTCAAACCCTCGCCCTCCTCAGCATCGCTCTCACGCTCACGAGCAGCCGCGCCTTGGCCCAAGGCGACCTGACCCCGCCCGGCGCCCCGGCGCCCACCATGCGCACGCTGCTCCAAATCGAGCCGCGGACTCCGATCGATTCCACCCACACGCCAGGGGACGCCGATTCGCTGTTCAAGATCACCGCCCCGGGATCCTATTATCTCACCGGAAACATTGTTCTGAGCACCCGCCTGGGCGCTGTCACCAAACAGGTGGGCATTGAGGTGGCCGCCAGCCAGGTGACGATTGATCTCAACGGATTCCGCATATCGGGATCCGGAGTGGCCCAGAGCCTGAGCGGCATCAGCGTTAGCTCGACCTACAAAAACGTGACGGTGAAGAACGGCACAATCGCCGGATGGGGAGCCCATGGCATCAAGGCGGCGGGCGTCAAATGCTCCTCGTTCCAGGATCTCTGCCTCGACAGCAACGACGACACCGGGCTGTCCGCCGGCGACGAGTGCGTTGTCCGCAACTGCAGGGCGGTCAGCAACGGCACCAACGGCATCGTTGTTGGCAGCTTCTGCTCCATCGTCGATTGTCAGGCGCGATCGAATCCGAAGGTGGGCATCAGCGCCTCCACGAGATCGATTATCTCGCGCTGCGCCGTGGGCGACGCCACGTCGGGGGACGGCATCATCGCTGACAGCTTCTGCTCCGTGGATCACTGCACGGTCTACAACGCCTACGGGTGGGGGATCAAGACGACCCAGCGCCCCACGATTTCCGATTGCGTCGTCGATTCCTCGGGGCACCCCGATCAGAACGGCGTGTCCGGCGGCATTCTTCTCCACTTTACGGGCACCGTGAAACATTGCGTGATCTCATTCAACCTCGTGGGCATTGAAATACTCGGTTCCAGCGATGGCGGCGGATGTGTGGTCCTGGAGAACGAGATCGACTCGAACACCGGCGGCGGAATCGATGTGCTGAGCGGCGGCAACAAGATCGATGGCAACACAATCGGGTTCAACGGCGGCCCGGCGATCCGCACTCACACCGCAGGCAACTTGATCATCCGGAACCACGCCGTCGGAAACAACGGAGGGGCCTCGGACTATGCGCTCGGCGGCAACGACACATTCGGCCCGATTATCACCGGCAAAGGCCTCATCGCCAGCTCCAACCCCTGGGCGAACTTCCAACAGTAGGCCTCGGGCCCTCCGAACCTGGAGACGTCATCATGAATTACAAACGTATCGCCACAGCGGCGGCCACCCTGGGGGTTTGTCTCCCCCTGCTTGCGGACTCGAACATCAGCGCGATCAATCACTTCGCCTACGGGGCCAACCTCGGATGGTGCGACTGGCATCCCTCGTCCGTCGACGGCGTCCAAGTGAACGCTCTCTTCCTGTCCGGCAACGTGTGGTTTTCCAACTGCGGCTGGGTCAGCCTAGGGGATGGAAAACCCGTCAATGGATTCGCGTACCAAAACGACGCCGCGACGGATTGCGGCGTGAACCTCGCCCCGGACGGCGGCCTCGCGGGCAAGGCCTACGGAGCAAATATCGGTTGGATCAGCTTCACCGACTCTTCAATCGAGGGTCCGATCGCGGCCAAAGATCGGCCGCGCCTGGACCTGAAAACAGGCCGGCTCCACGGCTACTGCTATAGCGCCAACTGCGGGTGGATCGATCTCGACACGACGGCGCCCTTCGGCTTCGTGAAGCTCACGCAGCTCGACCCGGGCGTCGACACCGACGGCGACGGAATCCCAGATAGCTGGGAGCGGAAATACACCGGAGGCCTCGTGAAGCTGACCCAGACAGGGGATCTCGATGGGGACGGCGTGTCGGACTACGACGAGTACCTCGCCGGCACGGACCCCACGAAGGCCAGCGATCGCTTCCTGGTGGTGAACATTGCCGCCGCGAACGCCGGGGACTCCGTCCAGATCACGTGGAACAGCAACCCCTCGCGCTGCTATCAAATCCAGGAACGCGACAACCTGTTCTCGGGAGGCTGGCTGGATGTTGCGAGTCCAGGATTGATCGCGCCATCGGAAGGACCAACAACAAGCGCGACGGTGATCGAAGCCGCGGCGCGCCATCGATACTACAAAGTGGAGTCGTTGCTTCCCGGCGCCAGCTACGGGCCTTGAACTCGATGCGCCACAAACTGCTGTCCCTGCGATTCGTTCTGTGTTCATTTAGCCGCCGATCCTCGCTTGTGACATGCGCCGAACAACTCGACTCGCATTCCAATGTTGCCTTTTCGCCGCGCTGATTCTCCCCAACGGACCAGGGTCCTGCGGGGAGATCGCGCCGTGGCGTCAGGCGGAGGGCTACCGGTGGCGTCCGCTGACGGTCGAAGGCGGGGCCGAGCCTGGATTCACTCGAATCCCTCCTGATCGGGCCGGCGTCCTGTTCTCGAACACTCTCCCCGATGCCCTCGTCGCCACGAATCGTCTCCTCGAAATCGGCTCGGGCGTCGCGCTGGGCGACGTGGACGGCGACGGACGGATCGACATCTACCTTTGCCGCATCGACGGCCCCAACGCTCTCTACAGAAACCTTGGCGACTGGCGCTTCGAGGACATCACCCAGATCGCGGGCGTAGCCTGCCCCGGCCAACGATCGACGGGCGCCGCCCTGGCGGATCTGGACGGCGATGGCGACCTCGACCTTCTTGTGAACAGCCTGGGTGGAGGAACGCGCGTTTTCCTCAATGATGGCCGCGGCCGGTTCACCGAGCGAACGGACGCCGGATTGTCGCGCACTTCCGGGGCCACCTCCATGGCGCTGGCTGATTTTGACGGCGATGGAGACCTGGATCTTTACGTCGCGCATTACCGGGCCGACACCATGCATGATCATCCGCCCGGGCTAAACGTCACGACCCATAAGCTCCCCGATGGACGAACGGTGGCGGAGCCCGCGGATAGGCTGTTCACCATCACCACGCCAAACGGCGGGACGGAAGTGTTCGAGCGCGGGGAGGTGGACGCGTTTTATCTCAACTTGGGCGGCGGAAGGTTTTCTTTGACGAGCTGGGAAGGCGGGACCTTTCTGAACGAGGACGGACAGCCTCTTCAGGCGGCCTTCCAAGACTGGGGCTTGGCCGTGATGTTCCGCGATCTCGACGGGGACGGGCTGCCCGATCTGTATGTTTGCAACGACTTCGTCGGGTTTCCCGACCGCGTGTGGATCAACGAAGGCGGCAAGCGCTTTCGAGGCCTCGCGCGCATGGCGATGCGCAACACCAGCCTCGCGTCCATGACCATGGACTCGGCGGACATCAACCGCGACGGAAGGGATGATCTGTTCGTCGCCGACATGCTCAGTCCACATCGCGCCGACCGGGCCCGGCAGCGGCCCGACACGCTCGCCAACACGGTTCGATGGCCCAAGGAGAATCCGCGCTTCCGCCCCGAGATCCCGCGAAACACCCTGCACCTGGCACGGGGCGACGGATCCTTCACGGAAATCGCGCAGCTCGCCGGCCTCGCGGCGACGGACTGGACTTGGTCGGCCGCGTTCCTGGATGTGGACCTGGATGGATGGGAGGACCTGCTGCTGGCCACCGGCGCGCTCCACGATGTGCAAGACTCCGACGCCATGGGCGAGATCTCCCGGGGCGGCGCCACAACGACGCCCGCCGAACGCCTGCGCAACCTGTCCCGCGTCCCGCATCGACTCACCCCGAGCATGGCGTTTCGCAACCGCCGCGATCTCACCTTCGAGGATCAGAGTCGCGCATGGGGCTTCGACCTCGTTGGGTCCGCCAACGGCATGGCCTTCGCGGACATGGACAACGATGGCGACCTGGATGTCGTGATCAATTGCCTCAACGGGCCGCCGCGCCTTCTCAAGAACCGCTGCGCGAAACCCAGGCTCGCTGTGCGCCTCCGGGGCGCGGGACCCAACTCGCAAGGCATCGGGGCGCGCATCACGGTGACGGGAGGGCCTGTCGCGCAAAGCCAGGAGATCATCGCCGGGGGCCGCTACCTCTCGAGTGACGACCCCATGCGAGTCTTCGCCGCGGAAGGGTCCGCGCCGCTGCGCGTGGAAGTCCGATGGCGGAGCGGTCGAACCACGCGAATCGATCGCGTTCCGCCCAACTCAGTGATCGAAGTCGACGAGGCCAGCGCGCCAGCCGCTCCCGATCCTGGGTCCAAGCCCAGCCCTCCGCCGCTGTTTCAGGATCTCAGCAAACAGTTGGATCACCGCCATGTGGACTCATTGTTTCCAGACTTCGCGAGACATCCCCTGCTCTTCCGGAAACTCAGCGACGACGGACCTGGCCTCGCTTGGGCGGACGTGGATGACGATGGCGATGACGACCTGATTGTGGGAGGCGGCGCGAGCGGACGCGGAGTCGTCCTGGAGAACTTGGGGAACTTCCAGTTCAAGCCATGGCTTTCGTCGCCTTTCCCCGCGACCAACGCGGTGGATCAAACCGGGATCGTGGTGGGCTCGTTCGCGGGATCCCGACACGTGGCGCTGGTCGGCGAAAGCCAATGGGAGTCCGGCGCCACAGTGTTGCCCATGATGCGTCCCTATCCCCTTGCTTCATCCAAGCCTGCGCCGCCCATTCCTCCGCCTCCCAGCGCTGGAGACAGTTCAACGGGACCGCTGGCTCTCGCGGACATCGATGGCGACGGACAGCTCGAGGTCTTCGTGGGCGCTCGCGCGTCGACGCTCCGCCCCGGCCAGTCGGTCAATTCAAGGATTCTCGAGTATCGAGGCGGAGAGTGGCGCACGAGGCAGATCTTCGAAAGCCTGGGGATGGTGAGCGGCGCCGTGTTCGCCGACCTGAACAACGATGGTCGACCTGACCTCGCCCTGGCCTGTCAGTGGGAGTCTGTGCGGGTCTTCATCAACGAGGATGGAGTTCTGAAGGAAAGAACTCAGGAGATGGGCTTGGCTCCACACCGCGGTCTGTGGAATGGAATTGCCGTTGGCGATTTCGACGGGGACGGACATCTGGATCTCGCGGTGTCGAACTGGGGACGCAACTGGCGGAACGACACGCCTCAAGATCCAGGCGCTCCCGTGCGATTGTACTCGGGCGATTTCGCGGGGAACGGACTCGTCCAAACCATCGTCGCGTCGGTGGACCCGCGGGACGGCGCCTGGAAGCCCTGGCGCGATCTGGAGGCGCTGGCTTCCATCATCCCGGCTGTGCGCGAACGCGTCGCCACCCATCGGGCCTACGGAAGCGCGTCGATGGAACAACTTCTCGGCGACGATGTCGCCAAGGCCCAGATCCGCGACGCGAACGCGTTCGACTCGGCGATCTTTCTGTGGCGCGCCGGCCGATTCGAGATCCGCGCGCTGCCCATCGAAGCCCAGTTCGCCCCCGCCTTCGGCGTCAACGTCGCCGATTTCGACGGCGACGGGCGCGAGGATCTTTTTCTCGCGCAGAACTTCTTTGGAACCGACCCGGATAGCTCGCGCTGCGACGGCGGGGCAGGGCTGATCCTGTTGGGAGACGGCAAGGGGGGGTTCAGGGCCTTGAGCGCGCGCGAATCAGGAGTTGTGATCCTGGGCGAGCAACGGGGCAGCGCGGTGGGCGACTTCGACGGCGACGGACGGCCGGATTTGGCGGTCGCGCAGAACCGCGGCCCCACACAGCTTCTTCACAACACGGGCGGAAGCCCCGGTGTTCGGATCCGCCTGAAAGGCGACGTCGGAAACCCCGATGGGATCGGGACTCGCGTCCGTGTTCGTTACAGCTCCGGGCCCGGGGCGGTCCGGGAGGCGCAGGCGGGCTCCGGCTATTGGTCGCAGAACTCCACCACGCTGGTCTTTCCCGCCCTGACAGGCCCGCTCGGCGTCGAGGTCGCCTGGCCCCACGGTATGCCCCAAACATGGACGTGGCCCACAGGAGCTACGAACGTCGAGGTCACGCGGACCGCCATCCGGGCGCTTCCCTGAGGGCCTCGCGTCGGTCTCCCATTGTCGATTTTCCTCCCGACGGCGCGACCGCGGGTCTACGCTCCCGACTCAATGGCTGACATCGGAAAGCTCAATCGTCTCACCGTCGTGCGCATGGCGCCTCCCGGTCTCTACCTCGACGGAGGCGACCTCGGCGAGATCCTCATGCCGCGTCGTTACATCAAGACCAACATGGGCCCCGGCGACGCGCTTCAGGTGTTCGTCTATCGCGACTCCGAAGACCGCCTGGTCGCCACCACCGAAACGCCGCGCGCGATGGTCGGGGACTTCGCGTGCCTGAAAGTCCTCAGCGTCAAGCCGCCCATCGGCGCGTTCCTGGATTGGGGCCTGAGCAAGGACCTTCTGCTTCCCTTTCGAGAGCAGGAAGTCCCCGTCCGGGCGGGACAACGTGTGGTGGTCTGCCTGTGCCTCGACAAGCAATCGGGACGCATCGTCGCGACCTCGCGACTCAAGCGACATCTCAATCTCACGCCGCCCGCCTACTGGACCGACCAGCCCGTCGGGCTCACGATCGTTCGTCGGACGCCCCAAGGCTACGAGGCCATCGTCGATGGCGCGCACCTGGGCTTCTTGTTTCAGAACGCGGACGCCGCGCCGCTCCAGATCGGCCAGGAAGTCCGCGGGTTCATCCGGGACGTGCGCGCCAACGGGAAGATCGATCTCAGCCTGGACGCCTCGGGTTACAAAAGGGTCGTGTCGCTCACGGACGAGATTCTGAAGGCGCTCGAACAAGGCGGCGGCCAGATTCCGTTCGATGACAACAGCCCTCCGGCGGCGATCCGCGCGCGTTTCGACGTCAGCAAGAAAGCGTTCAAGCAGGCCCTGGGCGCCCTCTTCAAAGCGCGGCGCATCCGCTTTCAAAACGGCGGCGTGCAGCTGATCGACAAGCCGCAGCGGTCCAGCCGAGCCTAGCATCCATGTCGCGCTTCTCTCGCAACGACCAGGCGGGGATCGATCTCCCCAAGGCCAAGCTCGATCGCGAATCGCTCCGGCAGGCGATGGAGTTGTTCCGCTACCTGCGTCCGTATCGCGCCCGGTTCTTGGCCGCCCTCGCGGCGCTGTTCCTGGCGAGCCTTCTGAGCCTGGCTTTCCCCTATCTCGCGGGCAGCATCGTTGACGCGGCGTCCACGCAGCTCCAGGGCGGCGGGGCGGCGGGCGGGGTGGATCGCGCCGCGCTGTTGCTCATCGCGGTTCTGGCCATCCAATCCGGCCTCGCGTTCTTCCACGTCCTGTCGTTCGCCAGCGTGGGACAGCGCGGCCTGGTGGATCTGCGACGGGAGACGTACGCGCGCCTGATTTCCCTGCCCATGACGTTCTTCGCGCAGCGCCGCGTCGGAGAGCTCGCGAGCCGGCTGTCCTCGGACTTGATCCAGATCGAAGACACCCTGATCACGATTCTGCCGCAGTTCCTCCGTCAATCCACGCTGCTCATCGGAGGCATTGCGTTGATCGCCGTCACGTCCTTGAAGCTCACCGCCATCATGCTCAGCAGCCTCCCGGTTCTTGTCGTGGTGGCGGTGGTGTTCGGGCGTCGGACGCGTCGGATCTCGCGCGAGGCCCAGGATCGTCTCGCCGACACCGCGACCGTCGTTGAGGAGACGCTGCAAGGCATCGTCAACGTGAAAGCCTTCGGCAATGAGCATTACGAGCTCAACCGCTACCACGAAGGACTGCGTCGGTTTCTGACCGCCACGCTCCGGGGATCGCGTCTCCGCGCGGCGTTCATCGCCTTCATCATCTTCGCGCTTTTCGGATCGATCGTCTTGGTGCTGTGGTCGGGAGCCCGGCTGCTGCAGCGCGGCGAAATCAGGTTCGGCGATCTCACACGATTCATCCTCTACACCGTCTTTGTCGCGGGCGCCATGGGCCAGTTCGCCGAGCTGTATAGCCAGCTCCAAAAAGCCGTCGGCGCCACGCAGCGCGTCAGGGAGCTGCTGCGAGAAACCGGCGAGGTCGACGCGACGACGGCGGCGGTGAGCGTCGACGCCGGCCAGCGGTCGCGAGGCGAGGTCGCGTTCGAGAACGTTCATTTCACCTATCCCGCCCGCGAGGGAGTGGAGGTGCTTCACGGCGTCTCCCTGTCCGCGGCGCCGGGCCGGAAGATCGCGATTGTCGGCCCGAGCGGGGCGGGCAAGTCCACGTTGATCTCATTGCTTCTCCGACTCTACGATCCCTCGTCCGGAAGGATCCTTATCGATGGCCGCGACGCCCGGGACTATCCGCTGGCGATGTTGCGAAGCCAGATGTCCATGGTGCCCCAGGAGGTGCTGCTCTTCGGCGGAAGCATCGCGGAGAACATCGCCTACGGAAAGCCGGGCGCGAGCCTCGATGAAATCAAGCGGGCCGCGCGGCAGGCGAACGCGGATGAGTTTGTTCAATCCTTTCCACAGGGCTACGACACGCTGGTGGGCGACCGCGGCATCCGGCTGTCGGGCGGACAACGACAGCGCATCGCCATTGCGAGAGCGCTGTTGAAGAACCCCGCGATCCTGATTCTGGACGAGGCGACAAGCTCGCTGGACTCGCACAGCGAGCAACTCATCCAGGAAGCCTTGGAGACGCTGATGGAGGGACGGACGTCGTTCATCATCGCCCATCGCCTCGCCACCGTCCGGCACGCCGATCGCATCATCGTGCTGAGCGGGGGGCGCGTGGCGGAATCGGGAACGCACGCGGAGTTGGAGGCGATCGAAGACGGCGTCTACCGTCGGCTGGCCGCCATGCAATTCCGCTCGGACGACCGGGCGCAAACGGTGGTGTAGTCGTCCCAAAAAGATGCGCGCGATCCGGTAGAACCGCCGCGCCACCTGCGCAACCGTCGGCTGAGCTATGAGCCGCCGCCCCATTTGCGTCTCTTCTCGGTCGGTTGAAAGCCGAGACTCACATCCTCATCCTACTCCTTGTCGATTTCAGGGCGTGCCTTAGAGTGATCCGCGGTGTCGCGCGACGCGCGAATCACTCGGCTTGATTATGAGGCAATTGCTTTTCGCACAGCTGGCCCTGGGCGCCACGTTGGGATCCTGGGCCTGTGGGGCCCTCGGAGCGGCCGCTCCTGAGCCCGATATCCGCAAGGATGCCACCGTCTCCGCCGTCGAGCGCGTCATGCCCGCGGTCGTCAATGTGGGAACCGAGACGGTCGTGGAGCAATCGCGCACGCCGATCGATGATCTCTTTCGCGAGTTTTTCGACCCCTACAACCGCGGACGGGAACAGGACACCACCTACAGCATCGGATCGGGCGTCATCATCGACGAGGAAGGCCACGTCCTCACCAACCATCATGTCGTCAGCCGCGCCCATCGCGTCACAGTGAAGCTGATGGACGGACGCGAGTTTGAAGCCCGGCCCCTGACCAGCACCGCGTTCACCGACATCGCCCTCCTCAAGATCATCGCGAAGCCCGGTGAGAAGTTTGCGTCGGTCAAGTTCGGCGGCGACGACGACCTCCTTCTCGGCGAAACGGTCATCGCGCTGGGCAACCCTTTCGGACTCGGCGGCTCGGTGTCGCGCGGGATCCTCAGCAGCAAGGCGCGACGCCCTCCCAACAAGGAGGAGGCCCTCGATATTCCCGACTGGCTTCAGATCGACGCCAGCATCAATCCGGGAAACAGCGGCGGGCCTCTGGTGAACCTGCGAGGCGACCTGATCGGAATCAATGTCGCCGTGTCGCGCCAGGGCCAGGGCATTGGCTTTGCCATCCCCATCAAGCGCATCAGCGCCACCATCTCCGAGATGTACACCCCCGAGACCCTCGGCGGCTTCTGGTTCGGAGCGCGGATGCGTCCCCAGCAACGCCCTCCCCGCGTCGCGGAGCTGGAGTCGGGCTCGCCCGCGGCGATCGCTGGGATCCGCGAGGCCGACTGGATCACCGCCGTCGACGGCCAGCTGACACGCAGCCTTTTCCATCTGGTGGATGAGCTCGTGAAGGTCGGAGACAAGCGCGACGTGGAGCTCGGGATTCAGCGAGGATCGGAGCGGTTCACCACGCGAATCCACCTGGTGAAGGAACAATCCTATTTCAACGCCGACCTGATCCGTTCGCGTCTCGGCGTGCGCGTGGATGAACTCAGCGCCGCGGCGGCGGCGAGGCTGGGACTGGATGTCGCGGGCGGGCTGCTGGTGAACAGCGTCGAGGCGAACAGCCCCGCCTCGGCCGCCGAGATCCAGCGAGGCATGATCATCACGGCCATGGATGGACAGAAGACATCCCGCGTCGGTCGCGCCGCGAAAATCATCCACGCCAAGGAGCGCGGCAAGACCGTCAAACTGGACCTGATCGTCCCCTGGCAACGCGGCCGGTTTGTCCAAGTCCAAGCCGCGACGGTGGAGATGAAGACGCGCTAGCCTGAGTTTCTGATCTCTCGCATCAATGGGGGCCTCGCTGAGTTTCTTGGTCTTCCAACGCAAGCCTTCGCGTCCGCTGCGTCCATCGCGGTTCGCTCTCCGGATCCCCCAGGAAGCAGATCGCTCAAACGAGCTCCCTGAGCCCCATTCGGCGGGCAAAGAAAAACGCCGCAGGGGTTGCGTGCGGCGTTGAGGAGGAATCGCTTCGAGCTGGGCTCAGACGTTATAGGTCGAGGACGACACCGCGCCGCCGCGGCCGGTCCAGTTCGTGTGGAAGAACTCTCCGCGCTTCCGATCAACGCGCTCATACGTGTGGGCGCCAAAATAATCGCGCTGCGCCTGGAGCAGGTTGGCCGGGAGCACCGCCGAGCGGTACTGGTCGTAGAAGGAGAGCGCCGTGCTGAAAGCGGGAACGGGAATGCCCTTCTTCGCGGCCGCCGCGACGATGTTGCGCCAGCCTTTCTGGCAGCGCTTGATCTCGCCACGGAAGTAATCGTCGAGCATCAGGTTCGTGAGTTTCGGATTCTTGTCGTAGGCCTCCTTGATCTTGCCGAGGAAGCGGGAACGGATGATGCAGCCGCCGCGCCACATGAGGGCGATGCCGCCGTAGTTGAGGTTCCACTTGTACTCCGTCGCGGCCGCGCGCATGAGCATGTAGCCCTGGGCGTAGCTGACGATCTTCGACGCGTACAGGGCGTCTCGAATATCGTTGATGAGCTTGACGCGATCGCCGCTGAGCTTGGGCCTGGGCCCCTTGAGCTTCCGCGCCGCTTTCACGCGCTCCTCCTTCAAGGCCGAGACGCAGCGGCTGTAAACCGCCTCCGCAATCAAGGTGATCGGGATGCCCAGATCCTGGGAGTTGACCACGGTCCACTTGCCCGTGCCCTTCTGTCCCGCGGTGTCGAGAATACGCTCCACGAGCGGCTGGCCGTCGGCGTCCTTGAACGCGAGGATGTCGCGCGTGATCTCGACCAGGAAGCTGTCGAGGTCGCCTTGGTTCCAATCGGCGAACACCTTGTGCATCTCATCCGGCGTCATCCCGAGTCCGGTCTTCAGAAGATTGTACGCCTCGCAGATGAGCTGCATGTCCCCGTACTCGATCCCGTTGTGAACCATCTTCACATAATGGCCCGCGCCCTGTTCGCCCACCCAGTCGCAACAGGGGACGTCGCCTTCCACCTTGGCGCTGATCGCCTGGAAGATGTCTTTGACGTGAGGCCAGGCCTTGGGAGAGCCGCCGGGCATGATCGAAGGGCCTCGGCGCGCGCCCTCTTCGCCCCCGGAAACGCCGGTGCCGACGTAGTACAGCCCCTTGGACTCGACATATTTCACCCGGCGATTGGTGTCGTCGAAGAGCGAATTGCCGCCGTCGATGATGATGTCGCCGGGCTCGAGATGCGGGAGAAGCTGTTCGATGAACTCGTCGACGGCCGCGCCGGCCTTCACGAGCATCATCACGCGGCGGGGCCGCTTGAGCTGTCGCACCATATCCTCGATCGAACGGGCGCCAACCACGTTCGTGCCCTTGGCTTCCTTGGCAAGGAAGTCGTCCACCTTCGAGACGGTGCGGTTGTAGGCCACAACTGTGTAGCCGTGGTCGTTCATGTTCAGGATCAGGTTTTGGCCCATGACAGCCAAGCCGATCAACGCGATATCGCCTTTTGGTTCCATGTGATGCAGTGAAAACAAGTGAGCTGCCGGACCATACAATCTCCGGGCGACAGCGCGAGAGAAATCTTGGGAGACGCGGGGCCGCGGGGTCCCGCCCGCCGGCACGTTCGGATTGCCAATTGAGAGGCGGACGCGCAGGTTTTGCCGCATGACTCCATCGCGCTGGATCCTGGCGACGATCGCGGGCGTCGCCGCGGGCGTCGTTCTCCTGATCGGCTTGATCGCAGCCCTGCTCTTTTTCGGCTTCGCCCCCAGGCGACCGACCACGATTGCCCCCACCACGACCCTCGTCACACAAGTGCAGGCCCTGAACGACCTCGTCATGGTGAAATACGTGGTCGAAAAAGTCGTGAAACTCGAGTCGGAGCCGTCCCTCCTGGGAGAAGATCGGATCGTCCTCCTCGTCCACGCCGTGGTGAAGGCGGGCGTCGATCTCCATTCCCTTCGCGCTGAGGACATCGAGGTGAAGGGCGGTCGTCTGACGCTCAGGCTCCCCGCCGCGCGCATCACGGACTGCTACATCGACGACAAACGAACCCAGGTCTGGGAGCACTCCACGCGGTTTTGGCGGCCGCTCGACAAAGACCTCGAGCAAAACGCGCGGCGTCAAGCCCTCGACCAAGTCCGCGCCGCGGCGGGGGATCAGGGCATCCAGAAAGAGGCGCTCCAGCGGGCCCGCGATCAACTCAGGTGGCTGCTCGGCTCGCTCGGATTCAAGGATGTCGAAGTCACTCAACGCGCCCCCTGAAACCGTCACGAAAGACGCCATCGGCCCAACGCGCAGCCTGAGCCGTTGCTCTCCGGCTCCGACCCGCGCCCCCGCCATGAATGCGGACCTTGGAACAGAACATGGAATAACAGGGCCCCCGAGGGGCAACTTGCCAAGCGGCACACCTAGCCACGGTTCGATTTCCGATCAATGGCCAGTAGGATGATCCGTTGGCGATGACAACTCAGCGTCCAAAGCCGCCCGAATTCGCTGTAAAGCTTTCAACCGGTCGAGTGCCGCATCTTGATTGTAGGAGGCAAGCGGTGAAGAGGAAGAGAGCGCCGCTTTTCGGATCTTCGGCGAGCTTGTTCTGAGCGGCGGCCCAGAGACCCTTGAAGCTGGCTCGCAGGTCGCAGGGGTCCGTGGCGAGGAAGACCTTGAGGTGAGAGTGAAGACAAAGAGAGCGCCGCTCATCGGATCGGAGGTGAGGTCACCGGGGCGACGCGTGCTTCGCCAGCTGTTGAGCTGTTCCGCCAAGTCGTCAAGAGCGTCGCAAGCCGCGGGGAGGAGCGCGCCCTTCGTAGATCGTGTTTGCATCGTTCGCCGCACAACCTAGTGTAGTGTCTCACAAATGGCTATACATATTATCGGCGCTTTCTTCGCTTCTTCCTCTCAAACCAGCCCGGCTTGAGTTCATCCATCGTCTGTCGCGCTCGCTCGAGCTTCGCCATGATTTTTTCCACCGTCGCCGTCCAGACAAAAGGCCGCGGCGCTTCGTTCCACGCTGCCAGGAATTCTTCGATGGTCTGCTTCAACTCTGCCACACTTACAAAGGCTCCACGCCGGACAGCTTTCTGCGTTAACTCCCCGAACCAACGTTCCACCTGATTGAGCCAACTGGAGCTGGTCGGAATAAAGTGCAGATTGAATCGAGGATGGCGTTGCAGCCAGAGTCCCACCTTGGGATGTTTGTGAGTGCCGTAGTTATCTAAAACCAGGTGGAGCTTCAATGGTTCCGGGAACTCGTTATCGAGTCGGCGCAAGAACGTGAGAAACTCCTGGTGACGATGCCTTGGAAAGCACTGACCGATGACTTTTCCTTCCAGTATTTCCAGAGCTGCGAACAGCGTCGTCGTTCCGTGCCTGACATAATCATGCGTGAATGTGCCACAGCGACCCTTCTTGAGTGGCAGCCCCGGCTGAGTGCGGTCCAGGGCCTGAATCTGGCTCTTTTCATCGATACATAAGACCAGGCTCTTCTCCGGAGGATTGAGATAGAGACCCACCACGTCCGTCAGCTTCTCCAAGAACTTGAGGTCGCGAGAGAGTTTGAAATTCCGCGTTCGATGGGGCTTGAGATTGTGATCCTGCCACAGGCGGTTGATCGTGCTCGGGCTGACCTTCTGCATTCGCGCCATCGTGCGGCAGCTCCAATGAGTCGAACCCTTTGGCTTGGTCTGCAATGTCGCCTCGATCATGGCGGCCACTTTGTTCTGACTGTAGGAGGGTTTTCGGCCCCGCCCAGACATTGTTTCCCATACACCGTCGAGGCCATCGGCGAGGAACCGCTTGCGCCACAGGGAAGACGTGTGCCGGTTGATCTCCAACTCCGAGGCAATCTCCAAGTCCTCTTTACCCTCACCTGCCATCAGCAGAATCCGCGAGCGCAGGACGACCTGCTGCGGAGTGAATTGCGCTCGAATCCAGTTCTCCAACTGTTCTCGATCGTGTTCGGATAGGACGACGGTGCGTGCGACTCTTGGCATCACTCGCGAGTTTGGCTGCAATAACCTATATGTCTAGCTACTTGTGATACACTACACTAGAGCCTGTCCCCAAGCGGGCAGCGTAGCGCGCCCGTATGGGCGGAACGTTCGCCAGGGATGAGGCCATACGAATGGGATTTGGTCGTTGAGGGCAAAATCGATGCGTTATGATGGGTGGCCTGCTTACTTGCAAAAGCCCACCGACGCCTCCGGCTCCTTCGGGGGGCCTTCGGGGTCAGATCTCTTATCTCTTCTATATAGGCTTGTCGCCTCATCAGAATGCGAGGGACGTGAGCCCATCCCAGAACCGGGGCGGCCCACCTCGTGGACAACAAGACAAGGATCATCCGAAAGTTCATGTGTTCGTGAAAGAGTACTGAGCACTCGACACTCTCACGAGCGAAAAGTTTGAGCGCACTTTGACCTG